>NZ_VORM01000019.1 GCF_007997225.1 Subsaximicrobium wynnwilliamsii | reverse complement strand
TAATGCTAAACGGAATTTTACAGGAACGTACCATAAAATCAAGAAAAAATATCTGCAACTTTATCTAAACGAGTTTGTTTACAAGTTAAATCGAAGATATTTTGGTGAGCGAATCTTTGATAGACTAGTAATAGCAAGCATTACAGCTAATGGACACTAAACGGATATACAAAAATAAAATTGTAGTTTAGTGAGTTACTTGAATATATGGCACAAAACTTTTTAAATATACAGCAAAAATTAGAGCAGTTCGTCAAACGGTTTTACATTAATGAATTGTTGAAGGGGGTTATCCTGTTTTTTGCAATTGGTTTATTGTATTTCATGGCCACGTTGCTTATTGAGTATGTGTTATGGCTCAATCCCACGGCGAGGACGATTCTATTTTGGCTGTTTATCGCGGTTGAATTAACATTGTTTATCAAATTCATTGTCTTGCCGTTGGCCAAACTGTTCAAACTTCAAAAAGGCATCAATTTTGAAAAAGCGTCGCATATTATTGGCAGCCATTTCCCAGAAGTAAGTGATAAGCTTCTCAACGTACTGCAATTGCGTCAAAACAAGGCCCAATCGGAATTACTTTTGGCCAGTATTGAGCAGAAATCGGCCGAATTGAACCCCATTCCATTCAATTTTGCCATCAATTTCAATAAAAACGCTAAATACTTAAAATATGCTGCTATTCCAGTGCTTATTTTGCTCTTTGCCTATTTTACTGGCAAAATCAATTGGTTTAGTGATAGTTACCAGCGTGTTGTTAATTATAAGACGGCCTATGAACCTCCAGCGCCGTTTCAGTTTTTTGTGATCAATGAGAATTTAAAAGCTATTGAAAATAAGGATTTCAAACTCTTGGTTTCCACAGCTGGAGATATCATTCCAGAGAATGCACAAATCCATTACAACAATCAAACTTATTTTTTACAGCAAACCGCTCCTGGTAAATTCGAGTATGTTTTTACCCAACCAAAGGAGACGATTTCTTTTAATTTGTCGGCTAATGAGGTAGGCTCAAAAACCTATGATTTGGAGCTTATAAACACACCAACGCTGGTCAATTTTGAGATGGTATTGGAGTATCCGTCTTACACAAAAATGACCAATAACACTTTAAAAAGTACGGGAAATGCAACCGTTCCCGAGGGCACAAACGTGACCTGGCGCGTGAGCACAAAATCTACAGATGAAGTGAATTTGTATGCCAAGGACACTCTAATTTTTACAGCAACATCCAAAGGAAATTTTGAGGCCGCCAAGACCATTTATAGCAATACCGATTATAATATCTCCACCAGTAACGCCAATTTGATCAATTATGAGAATTTAGCCTTTTCACTCAGTGTCATCAAAGATAAGTATCCTGAGATGACTGTTAAGATGGAGAAGGACAGCTTAGATAATCAAAGCCTGTATTTTTACGGACAAGTAAGCGACGATTATGCCCTAAGTAAATTACAAATGGTGTATTACCCGTCCAACAGCCCTGAGCAGAAGTTATATAAAGGAATGAAGCTGTCAAAATCAAATTTTGATGAGTTTGTGAGTGCATTCCCAAATCAATTGGAATTGACTGAAGGTGTGGACTACGAACTTTATTTTCAAGTGTTCGATAATGATGCCATTCATAATTTCAAGAGTAGTAAAAGCCCGGTTTTTAGCTATAGAAAACTAACCAAGGATGAAGAGGAGCAAAAGCAACTCAAACAGCAGGATGAAACCATAAAAGACATTAGTAAAACCTTTGAGCAGCTGCAAAAGCAGGATAAGGAATTAAAAGAATTGTCTAAGACCCAAAAAGAAAAGAAGGAACTCAACTTTAACGATAAGAAAAAGTTTGAGAATTTCATACAGCGCCAAAAGGAGCAGGAGGAGTTGATGAAGAACTTCAACAAGAAGTTAAAGGACAATCTGCAGGAATTTCAAAAGGAAAATGAGGAGAAAGACCCGTTCAAGGAAGAGTTGCAAAAGCGATTGGATGAGAATGAAGCCCAACTGAAGCAAGATGAAAAACTTCTGGAGGAGCTGAAGAAACTTCAGGAGAAAATGAACAAAGAAGAACTCACTGAGAAGTTGGAGCAGTTGGCCAAGCAGAATAAAAATAAAGAGCGCAGCCTTAAACAATTGTTGGAGTTGACCAAACGCTATTATGTGCAGAAGAAAGCTGAAAAGTTAATGGAAGAATTGGAGCAATTGGCAGAGGAGCAAGAGCAGCTTTCTGAAGCGGAAAAGGAAAAGAACACCAAAGAAGCCCAAGAAGAACTAAACAAAAAGTTCGAAGACTTTCAGAAGGAATTGGATGCGCTTCAAAAGGAAAATAAAGAACTCAAAAAGCCGATGGAACTGCCACAAGACAAGCCAACAGAGGAGTCTATCAAGCAAGACCAAGAGGATGCCAAAGAAGCCTTAGAAGAACAACAAAAGCAAGACGAGCAGGAACAACAAAAGCCAGAGGAGCAAGCGCCCAGTGATAGTGGTCCCCAGCAGAAGGCCAAGAAAAAGCAGAAGCAGGCCGCTCAAAAAATGAAGGAGATGAGTAAGAAGATGGCCTCAATGATGGCTATGGGTGGTGGTGATCAATTGCAAGAGGATGCTACAGTCCTGCGGCAAATTCTTGACAATTTGGTATTGTTTTCCTTTGATCAAGAAGCCTTGATGGTACAGTTCAAAACCATGAACATCAACCACAACGAGTATGGTAAATACCTTCGGAAACAAAATGATCTACGGGAACATTTTGAGCATATCGATGATAGTCTGTTCTCACTGTCGTTAAGGCAACCAAAAATTTCGGAGGAGGTTAATAAACAGATTACAGAAGTATTTTATAATATCGATAAATCGCTTGGGCAATTGAGCGAGAATCAAATTTACCAAGGGGTTTCGGCACAGCAATATACAATCACTGCCACAAACGAGTTGGCAAGTTTCTTAAGCGATATCTTGGATAATATGAATGCGCAGATGAATCCATCCATGGGCAAAGGGAAAGGACAGGGTGAGCAATTGCCAGATATTATCATGAGCCAAGAGGCCTTAAACAAGATGATGGAAGATGGGATGAAAAAGGGAGGCGAAAAAGGCAAGAAACCCTCGGAAGGTAAAAGTGGGAAAGGCGAAGGTGATGGTGAGAAGGAAGGCGAGAATGGTAAACCGAAAGATGGAAAAGGTGGAAAGGATGGCAATTCTGAGTCTGGTCAAGATGCTAAGGGCAATGGGCAAAGTGAGCAAATGAATGGTGAGTTGTATGAAATTTACCAAAAGCAGCAGCAGTTGCGTCAACAGCTTGAAGAGCAATTGAAAAACATCAATAGCCAAAATGGAAGTAAGAACCTTGGAAAAAAATTACTTAAGGATATGGAACAGATTGAACTGGATTTGATCAATAAGGGCTTTACCAATCAAACCTTGCAAAAAATGATGAATCTACAGCATCAGTTGTTAAAGTTGGAAAATGCAAGCTTCATGCAAGGCGAAGACGAAAAACGTAAAGCAGATACAAACAGACAAGAATTTGACAATACTACAACCAATCAAATCCCTACGGCTAAGGAATATTTCAATACCACTGAAATATTAAATCGCCAGGCCTTACCTTTGCAGCAAATTTACAAAAAGAAGGTGCAAGCCTATTTTAAAAAGAGCGATGATTAATTTCAATTACGAGACTGAATTTAAATTAACCAATGAGACAAACCTGGCTGCATGGTTAACTTCGGTAATAGCTTCGGAAGAGCACAAGGAAGGTGAGATCAATTACGTATTCTGCGATGATGACTATCTGCACAAGCTTAACCTAGAGTTTCTGGAACACGATACTTTGACCGATATCATAAGCTTTGACTATAGCATCGGAAAGGAGCTACACGGTGATATTTATATTTCCGTAGAGCGGGTAAGGGAAAATGCTTCGGAATACAGTACGGATTTTGAAGAGGAATTACAGCGGGTTATGGTTCATGGGATTCTCCACTATTGCGGCTACAAGGATAAGACCGAAAGCGAACAGAACGCGATGCGTGCCAAAGAAGATCTGTACTTAATTCGACTGTAGCCATTACTCAATTTACTTTATGTTTGCAACCCAAATTTAAAACGGGATTTTTTAATGTTCCACGTGGAACAATACGATATAATTATGTTTAACGAAACTTATGACGTCATTGTAGTTGGTGCTGGGCACGCAGGTAGCGAGGCCGCGTCATCTGCAGCCAATATGGGTGCTAAGACCTTGCTGATCACCATGAACCTTCAAAATATTGCACAAATGTCTTGCAACCCGGCGATGGGAGGTATTGCGAAAGGGCAAATATTGAGAGAGATTGATGCTTTGGGAGGCTATAGCGGGATCGTGAGTGACAGCTCTGCCATCCAATTTAAGATGTTGAATAAATCCAAAGGTCCCGCAATGTGGAGCCCAAGGGTGCAAAGTGACCGTATGCGTTTTGCCGAGGATTGGAGATTGATGTTGGAGCGTACTGAAAATTTGGATTTCTATCAAGAAATGGTTGCGGGTTTGCTGGTAGAGAATCATCGCGTTGTCGGTGTAAAAACCTCACTGGGAATAGAAGTCAAGGCCAAAACCGTTATCCTTACCAATGGTACTTTCCTAAACGGACTCATACACATTGGAAATAAAAATTTTGGTGGAGGCAGAGCGGGGGAAAGGGCTGCTACCGGAATTACGGAAGACCTGCTGAATCTAGGTTTTGAATCGGGTAGAATGAAAACTGGGACGCCGCCACGGGTAGATGGTAGATCTTTGGACTATTCTAAAATGACAGAACAGCCGGGTGATGAAATGCCTGAAAAATTCTCTTACTTGGAAAGTATCAAACCATTGACTGAGCAGCGTTCTTGCCACATGACCCACACAAGCAAAGAGGTGCACGATTTACTGCGTGAAGGGTTTGATAGATCGCCAATGTTCAATGGTCAAATCCAGAGTACCGGACCACGCTATTGTCCTTCTATTGAGGATAAGATCAATAGGTTTGCAGACAAAGACCATCATCAATTATTCGTTGAGCCAGAAGGCTGGAAAACGGTTGAGGTTTACGTCAATGGTTTCTCTACATCTTTACCTGAGGATATCCAGTTTAAAGCCTTGCGATCTGTTGTGGGTTTTGAGAAGGTTAAATTCTTCAGACCGGGGTACGCGATAGAATACGATTACTTTCCGCCGACACAACTAAAGCACACTTTGGAAACCAAGCTTGTAGATGGCCTGTTTTTCGCTGGTCAAATTAATGGCACCACAGGATATGAAGAAGCGGCGTCCCAAGGATTAATGGCTGGTATCAATGCAGCCTTGAAAGTGCAGGAAAAGGACGAGTTTATATTAAAACGAAATGAAGCCTACATTGGGGTATTGGTTGACGATCTCATTACAAAGGGTACAGAGGAGCCTTATCGAATGTTTACCTCTAGGGCAGAATACCGAACCCTATTGAGACAGGATAATGCAGATTTCAGATTGACCCCTAAAGGTTACGAATTGGGACTTGCGAGCGAAGCCCGTTTGAAACGTATGGAGAAAAAGCAGACAGAATCTGAAAATTTTGTTGACTTTTTTAAAGACACCAGTTTTAGTCCGGAGGAGGCCAATCCTATTTTAGTGGCTAAAGATTCGGCTGAGGTCAAACAGGCCGATAAAATGTTTAAATTGTTTTCGAGACCCAAGATAAGCATCGAAGATATGCGACAATTTAATAGTGTTGAAAGCTACATTCAAGAGCATGATTTGGATCGTGAAGTTATTGAGCAAGCCGAAATCCAAGTAAAATATGCCGGCTATATTAAGAAGGAAAAGAACAATGCTGATAAGTTAAACAGGTTGGAAGATGTGAGAATTCCAGATCATTTTGACTACACCAAGTTGAAATCCATGAGTACAGAAGGCATTCAGAAATTGGGCAAGATTAGACCAGTGACCATATCACAGGCCTCTAGGATTTCAGGTGTCTCTCCTAGCGATGTCTCTGTGCTTTTAGTTTATCTAGGGCGCTAATTGAACCTTTAAAAATTAAATGTTCCACGTGGAACCTTACTTCAAAAAATCCTTTCTGTGTTAAAGCAAAGTCATCCCCATGCATACCTTGAGGTCAAAGACCATTCGGTTTCAGGCGAGAGTTTTCAATTGGTTCTCAATTCAAAGTGGGACTATTTGGAGACCCATCCCAAACCCGATATGGATACATTGGCCGACTATTATGAAAGCGAGGATTATATTTCACACACCGATGCGAGTCGAAATCCCCTTGAAAAAGTGTACCAAATCGTTAAATCGGTTTCCTTAAAACGCAAATTGAAATTGATCAATTCCGTTTCTAATTTCAAGGTTGATGCTCAACCTTCGGAAGAAAAAAAATTATTGGATGTTGGATGTGGCACGGGAGATTTTTTGAAAACCGCAAAAGACAATCAATGGCATATTACAGGAATCGAGCCGAACGAAAAGGCCCGAAGCATCGCCATTGATAAATGCGGTAAAGCGATACTTGATACGGATGCACTTTCAAAATTGCCGCCACAGCATTTTGATGTCATTACCCTATGGCATGTTTTGGAGCATCTCCCCAATTTGCAAGATCAATTGGCATTATTTGTAGGTTTATTGAAGCCAAAAGGAACACTCATCATTGCGGTGCCAAATTACAACAGTTACGATGCGAAACATTATAAACAGTTTTGGGCGGCATTTGATGTGCCTAGACATTTGTGGCATTTTTCTCAGGAAGCCATTAACCGATTATTGCTAGCGAATAATATGAAAGTGATTAATACCAAACCCATGGTATTTGATGCTTTTTATGTGGCATTACTTTCAGAAAAATATAAATCGGGAACAATGAATGCATTCAAGGCATTTTGGCAGGGTTTGAAATCAAATTGGAAAGCTACGACGAGCAGCGAGTATTCATCACTCATTTATATCGCCAAAATGAATAATAACGCGAAATAAGCGCGTTTAAGGATGCTTGGGATTCAATCTTAGGTCTCTATATGGCAAATCTTCAAAACTTTGTAAGATTCAATATTTAGGACCCGTCTTTAATAGCGTTTATTAATGTCTTATAGCTTTTTTATAGATAATTTGAATAGTCCAAGATTTATTTTGATAATGAAGCAACTTTCATACATTTGCAAAAAATATAAAACAACAAACAATGAGAAAATTAGTAGGTCTATTTTCAGTAGCACTTATCTTGGCTTCTTGCCAAGAACAACAAAAAATCGCTTTTGTGAATAATGGAGAGGTAATCAATGCTTACACCGAGAAAATCGAAATCGAGGCAAAATATGAAAAAATGGATGCCGATTTCCAAAAACGCACCGATAGCATAGGACAGGCGTTTCAAACGGAAGCTCAGGATTTTCAAACCAAGGCAGCTAACATGTCACAACAAGAGCAGCAAGAGCAGTACCAAGTATTGGGTCAAAAACAACAACGTCTACAGCAGCAAATTCAGCAAGAACAGCAACAATTAGGGCAAAAGTTCAATGTTGAAATTGATTCTGCAATGAGCCACGTGAAGCAATTCGTTACTGATTATGGTAAGGAAAATGGTTACACGTTCATTTTAGGTAAAAATGAAGCGGGCAGCGTTATGTATGGAGAGGAAGCTAAAGACATTTCCAAAGAAATCATTGAAGCACTCAATGCAGATTATAAAAAAGCAGAGTAAACAATTATAGTAGCAATCTTAAAAAGCCGACTCATGAGTCGGCTTTTTGATGTAAAAGGCGGGTCAGTTTTATGGATAGGTCTGTAAGAATGATTTTTGAATTGCCGTTGCGCTCAATATGATAAATGGCATCTTGAAGCTCGCTAGAAATCTCCATGATGTTGTTGCCATGAACAAAAGGGGCAAATTTCTCTAATTTAAATTCGGTTTGTGGCTGCATAAACACCAAGTCATCTGCTTTGTAATTCAAAAGCAAAGCTTGCCTAAAATAATCCAAACAAAAATTTAGGAATTGCTTTTGAGTCTCTCGTCCTGTCCTAGCCAATGTTTCGCTCCACGACATCAAATCATGAATGGCGCTTTTATTCCCCTTGGCTTTAAAGGCAGCGCGAATCCAATATACAAACCACTCCTCAAACTGCGTATCTTCACTGTCGCTATACACCAAATCGCAGGCTTTATTGTAATTGCCGTTACTTTGTAGCGCGATTTTTAAAGCATCTGCTTCTTTGAGTTGAAAGTTTTTAACGAGCGCCTCCTTTATGACCTGCTCTGCCAATCGTGGAAATCTTAGAAGTTGGCATCGGGACTTAATCGTATTTATAATTTGTTCTTCATCTTCTGCAATTAAGATAAAAATCGTTTTGTCTGGTGGTTCTTCAATGAGTTTCAAAAGCTTGTTGGAGGCTGCAGTATTCATTTTTTCTGCCATCCAAACGATCATTAGCTTAAACCCGCCTTCATAGGCTTTTAGAGACAATGATTTCACAATTTCTTGAGCTTCATCCACGCCAATTTGACCTTGTTTGTTTTCTATACCTAAGGTTCTATACCAGTCAAACAAGTTGCCATAGGGCTGTTTTTCAATAAGTTGTCGCCACTCCTGCATAAAGAGTTTTGATACTGGATGTTTCTTTACTGCCTCTGTTGTCGCAACGGGGAAGGCGAAATGCAGATCAGGGTGTGAAAGGTTTTTAAACTTCATATTGCAAGCTTCCTTGCCCTGAGAGTTTTCAGAATTTGTGTTCTTGCAAAGCAAGTATTGGGCATAGGCAATTGCCATGGGTAATGTGCCTGAACCTTCAGGTCCCACAAATAACTGCGCATGCGGCACCCGACCAAAATCGGCACTTGTGGTCAAGTGTTTTTTGATGTGCTCTTGTCCTAAAATTTCTGAAAACAACATAGAGCAAACCTACATATTTTTTTTGATTCTTTATAGCACGAAACCAATGAAGCATCGAGTTGCTTAGCAGTTTTTTAAATTTTCTGAATTATATTTGAAAGCAGCACAAATCTCAGCGCTGCAATGGTTTTCTTGAAAATCCAATTCAAAGACGAATGATAATTACTTACATTTGTGTTCTAACATCAAAATACAGAGCAATGAAAACAATAAACGATTTTAATTTTAAAAATAAGAAAGCGTTGATACGCGTCGATTTTAATGTCCCTTTAAATGATGCATTTGAAGTGACCGATGCCAACAGAATTGAATCTGCAAAACCTACCATCATGAAGATTCTTGAAGATGGCGGAAGTTGTATTTTGATGTCACACCTTGGAAGACCGAAGGGGGTACAAGACAAATTTTCTTTGAAACATATTGTTAAAAAAGTAGAGGATGTCTTAGGGGTAGAGGTCAAGTTTGCCACTGATAGTGTTGGAGAAGCAGCCCAAAAAGCAGTTGCAAACCTACAACCAGGGGAAATTGTAATGTTGGAGAACCTGCGATTTCATGAAGAGGAAACTAGCGGTGATGCTGAATTTGCTGAGAAACTATCCAAATTAGGAGATATTTACGTCAACGATGCCTTTGGAACCGCACATAGAGCGCATGCATCCACTACGGTGATTGCTCAGTTTTTTCCAGATAAAAAATGCTTCGGAAAATTACTCGCTCAAGAGATCGAAAGTATTGATAAGGTCATGAAAACTGGCGAAAAGCCGGTTTTGGCAATTTTAGGTGGTGCAAAAGTGTCTTCTAAAATAACCATTATTGAAAACATTCTGGATAAGGTGGACCACTTGATCATTGGCGGAGGTATGACGTACACGTTTATAAAAGCCCAAGGCGGAAAAGTTGGCGATTCTATCTGTGAGGATGATAAAATGGAATTAGCGCTGGAAATTTTAAACGAAGCCAAAGCTAAAAATGTTAAAATACACTTGCCTGTGGACGTGGTCGCAGCAGATGATTTTGCAAACGATGCCAATACTCAAATTGTTGAAGTCGATAAAATTCCTGATGGTTGGCAAGGTCTGGACGCAGGACCAAAAACCAATCAAATGTTCCACGATGTGGTGCTGAAATGCAAAACCATTTTATGGAACGGACCTTTGGGTGTTTTTGAAATGGAAAACTTTGCGAAAGGCACAATTTCTTTAGGAGAGGCTATAGCTGAAGCAACTAAGAATGGCGCCTTTTCACTTGTAGGTGGTGGTGATTCCGTTTCTGCAGTAAAACAGTTTGGCTTTGAAAATAAGGTAAGTTATGTGAGCACTGGAGGTGGAGCCATGCTAGAGAGTTTGGAAGGTAAGACCTTACCGGGCATTGCGGCGATATTGGACTAAATTGTTTTGGCCTGCTCTAGTGTTAGCACTATTTAAGGCGCAGATGGGCTGTTAAAACCTAAATCTCTCTTTCATTAGAGCAAAAAAAATACGATTTTCGTCAATCTATCGTTGATAGATAAAACTACTGTTGTCAATGAAGCTTAAGCTATTTACCCTAAGTCTAGCATTTTTATGCTTCGGAAGGATTTCTTTTTCCCAGAATCCCATTCCGCAGTCATCTGAAAAATCGCGTATTTCCAAAGCCGATTTCATCGATGGCGAAACCTATGTTGTCGATACTATTATCGATGGCAAATCTTTTTACAGAAAAGAATTCAAAATTGAGGAAGCACTAGATCTTGCTGCGATGAAAGCTCTAAAAGACCATAAAATCGCCGCCGCAATAGACCAAAAGTGGTTGGAAGAACTGTACAGCAATAACCTGTTTGATAGTATTTATGAATCGGTCACTGAGATGGATTATACTGAAGTGGATTATCCAGAGTTGCCTACCGATACCCTGAAGCTGAGACTTGAGCAGCTCAATGCCCGAACGCCTTTTAACATTGCATACAATCCCTCATTGGAGAATGTGATAAAATCTTATTTAAAACATCGTAGAAATTCATTGTCGCGATTAATGACTTTGAGTGATTATTATTTTCCATTATTTGAGGAATCATTAGATAATTACGACATTCCCTTGGAGGTCAAATATTTGGCAATCGTAGAGTCGGCATTAAAACCGCGTGCAAAATCTCGCGTTGGTGCCACTGGGCTTTGGCAATTCATGTTTGCTACTGGTAAAGAATATGACCTTAGCGTAAGTAGCTATGTTGATGAGCGCAGTGACCCAGTGAAGTCAACGGTTGCAGCCAGTAAATATTTGGCAAAGCTTTACGAGATTTTTGGCGACTGGGATTTGGCGCTTGCAGCTTATAATTCTGGCCCAGGCAACGTGAGCAAAGCGATTAGAAGATCTGGAGGTTATGAGAACTATTGGAATATTAGACCTTATCTTCCACGTGAAACGGCTGGTTATTTACCGGCATTTTTAGCAACCATGTACATTTTCGAGTTTGCTGAAGAGCACGGGTTCAAAAAAGAACGACCTAACTATCATTATGTGGAAACAGACACCATTCATGTTAAAAAAATGATCACCTTAGATCAGGTTTCAGAATTATTGGAGGTACCCATTGAGGAGCTTCAGTTTTTAAATCCTTCCTATAAATTGGATGTAATTCCTTACATAGAAGGTAAAAATTATACTTTGAGACTTCCCAGATCTGTAGTGGGTAAGTTTGTAAGCAATGAAGATGCGATCTACAATTTTGCCCAATTGGAGTTTGATAAGCGTGAAAAACCGCTTCCTCAATTTTTTGACAGCAATAGTAAATCCACGTATCGGGTAAGTTCTGGAGATTATTTAGGAAAAATAGCCAGAAAGTATGGAGTACGGGTAAGCCAGATAAAGAGTTGGAATGGGTTGAGAAGCAATAATTTGAAAGTCGGCCAACGCTTAACCATCTATCCTAATAATCCTTCTGCTAGCAAAACGCCCGTGGGTACGGTAACTCCAAAAAAAACGGTTAATTCAGCAGGTAAAACCACCTATAAAGTTAAGCAAGGTGATTCGATTTGGAGCATATCCCAAAAATTTCCTGGTGTTTCTGTAGATAATATTAAAGAATGGAACGATATTAGTGGTAACAATTTAAAAATAGGAACCACGCTTATTGTTTCAAAATGAGCTCGTGTAAACGCAACCAATAATGAAAAGTACATTCTTAATTCTAATCAGTTTAATTTTTTGTTTCTCGTGTCAAGATGAAGACGCCAAGAGAATTGTTTCAAGTTCTTCTGGAAACATTAATAGTATCGTTGTTGTGGCCGACAACCTTTTATGGGAAAACAATGTTGGTGAGACCATAAGGAGAGTCTTGGCAGCCCCGGTAGAAGGTCTTTCGGTTGAAGAACCTTTATTTGCCATGAAACAAATGCCACCTGAGGTATTTGAAGGGTTTGCAAGAAAGAACAGAACGGTTCTCAAAATTGAAAAAGGAAAGGAAGCCAATACCCAAATAGCACAAGATAGTTATGCTAGGCCGCAAATCGTGGTGGTCATTTCTGGCAAAACCAACGAAGAAATCATTGAACAGATAGAAATGAACGCGGCAAAGATCATTGACGCTTTTAATAAACAAGAAATCACTGAAAAGCAGAGACGCATCTCTAAATCGCTTTTTAATGATAAGGATTTAGAAAAAGACTTGGGTGTTTCTATGAACTTTCCAACCGCTTATCGTATGGCAAAGGCCGAAGATAATTTCTTTTGGTTAAGACGTGATATTAAAACAGGCACTATTGATATGATGGTCTATGAGGTGCCTTTATCTGCTATTAGATCTGGAGACAGCACTGTGGTCGATATTGTTAGAGTACGTGACAGTGTGGGTAAAAAATACATTGAAGGGCCTTTGGAAGGTTCATATTTGGCAACGGAAGATGCCTTTACACCCTTTATTTCCAAAACCATTTTAGATAATAAACCGGCCTATGAGACCAAAGGGCTTTGGGATGTGAAGAATGCATTCATGTCTGGGCCGTTTATCAATTACGCCATTGAAGACAAGATCAATAATAGATATGTGATTATTGAAGGTTATGTGTTTGCCCCTTCAGTAGAGAAAAGAGATTACATGTTTGAGTTGGAGTCGATCCTTAAAAGTGCGAGTATCAAATAGCCATTTGCCATTAATAAACCACAATAAAAAAGGGTCAACTTTATAAAGTTGACCCTTTTTTATTGTGGTTTATGTAGAAAAAAAGGTTTAATGCGTTCGATCTTCTTTCTTATCAACTGGAGAAGGCGTTGGCGTTTGGGTTGAAGACTGAGCCTGAGTAGGTGAGGGGTTTTCATCTTCTTCCTTACTGGCGTCCTTAAATTCCTTAATGCCACTACCTAGGCCTCGCATGAGTTCAGGAATTTTTTTACCTCCAAATAAAAGTAACACGACAATGACAATTAAAATAATTTGCCATGCCCCGAAAGCTAAGAATATACTTGATGCTGTCATAATGATGAATTTAGTGGCACAAATTTAATAATTAAACTTCAATATATGCGTTAATACTCTTTTAATTATAACTATTGACCTTTGTAAAACTTCGAATAGTCAATTGAGAAGCCTTGAATTTTTAAGGCTCTATCATAGTTACGAAAAAAAAAGGCATCTGGTTTTATTTAAACCTTATTACCTATTCAAGGAAACTTTGGTAGCTTCAACAGAACTTGGGCATATTTTATTTAATTTTGTGGCACAATGGCGAAAACGGAAAAAAACAAGAAATTCAAAAAAAAGTTACTTCACAAATACCGTTTAGTGGTATTGAACGAGGACACCTTTGAAGAGCGTTTTGCGATCAAGTTAACCCGTTTAAATGTGTTTGTCATTGTTGCAATAAGTTCAATTTTGCTTGTTGCAGGCACCATTTTTCTAATTGCCTTTACTTCCTTAAAAGAATTCATACCAGGCTATTCTTCGACCGCTTTGAAAAAGAAAGCCACATTTTTGAATTATAAAACCGATTCTTTACAAAATGTCATAAACCTCAACGAACAATACTACGGTTCGATTAAAAAGGTGCTTACTGGCGATATTAAAGCGGTAAATATTAATAAAGACTCCTTGATTGAAGCTGCTAAAATTGATGCCGACAACATTAATTTGACACCCTCAAAAGAAGATTCCATTTTAAGGGAATTGGTGGACAAAGAAGACAAGTACAACCTTTTTGATGCAGCAAAATCCACCTCAAATTTTGTATTGTTTCCACCTGTAAATGGTCAGATTTCTGAAGGCTATGATATCAAGAACAAACATTATGCAGTAGATATAGTGGTGCCCAATAATACGCCAGTCAAGGCCACAGCAGATGGTACTATTATCTTTGCCGAATGGACCATTGAAACAGGGTACGTCATTATAATCGAGCACAGCTATGAGCTCATTTCGGTTTATAAGCACAATGCATCCTTAACAAAAGAACAAGGGGATCTTGTAAAATCTGGCGAAGTTATTGCCATGACAGGAAACACAGGGGAGCTTACCACGGGACCACACTTACATTTTGAGCTTTGGAATAGAGGCTATCCTTTAAACCCAACTAACTTTATAGACTTTAATTAATGCTATCCATAAAACCTTTTTTAGCCAAACTATTTGCCAAAAGCGTAAAGCGGTCTGTTTTAAAATGGGTCAACACGCCTTTAGAAACCCAGCAAAAGGTTTTTGAAAAACTCATTGAAGAAGCGAGTCATACCGTTTTTGGTCAAGATCATGGTTTTTCAGAAATTAAGACCTATCAAGATTTTGCAAAAAGGGTACCTATTAGGGACTACGAAGATTTAAAGCCTTACGTAGATCGTGTTGTGGCTGGAGAAGAAGATGTGCTTTGGAAGGGGAAGCCGCTTTATTTCGCAAAAACATCGGGTACCACATCAGGGGCAAAATACATCCCCTTGACCAAAGAGAGCATGCCCACACACGTAGAAGCCGCCCGAAATGCAATTCTCCTCTACATTGCCGAAACTGGCAATAGTGGTCTTGTAGATGGCAAAATGATCTTTTTACAGGGAAGCCCAATCTTAAACGAAAAGAATGGCATTCAATTGGGGCGATTATCTGGGATTGTGGCCCATTATGTGCCTAAATATTTACAAAAAAACCGAATGCCTTCATGGGAAACCAACTGCATTGAAGATTGGGAAACCAAAGTGGAAGCCATTGTTGAAGAAACTTTACCAGAGGATATGACTGTGATTTCAGGCATCCCTTCCTGGGTGCAAATGTATTTTGAAAAAATTCTTGAAAAAACCGGCAAAAAAGTGGGCGAGGTATTCCCAAATTTCAACTTGTTTATTTTTGGAGGTGTCAACTTTGAACCTTACCGGTCAAAATTTGAGAACTTGATTGGACGTAAGGTGGATAGCATAGAACTCTATCCTGCCAGTGAAGGGTTTTTTGCCTATCAAGATAAACAACATGAAAAAGGGATGTTGCTTCAGTTAAATTCTGGCATGTTCTATGAATTTGTTGAAGCTGAAACCTTTTTTGAAGAGCAGCCCGAGCGATTAACCATCGCCAATGTAAAAACGGGCGTTAATTACGTGATGCTGATTTCTACAAATGCGGGGCTATGGGCTTACAACATTGGCGATACCATTCAATTTACCTCCATAAAACCGTATCGCATCATTGTTTCTGGGCGTATCAAACATTTTATATCTGCCTTTGGTGAGCACGTGATAGGATCGGAGGTTGAGCAGGCGCTAAAAATAGCTACGGAAGTTTCTAAGATTCAGGTCTCAGAGTTTACGGTTGCCCCACAAATCAATCCGAGCGCTGGCTTGCCCTATCACGAATGGTTTATAGAATTTGAAAATGAACCCGAAAACCCTTCCGCATTAGCGAAAGACATAGACCAATCCTTACAGAATCAAAATAGCTATTATAAGGATTTGATTTTAGGCAAGGTACTTCAGCCATTAAAAATAACAGCAGTAAAAAAGAACGGATTTCAGGATTATATGAAATCCATCGGCAAATTGGGAGGCCAAAACAAATTGCCACGGTTGGCGAACGATCGTAAAATAGCCGACGCGTTGCTGCAAGAGGATTTACTTAATTAATGCTATATTTGCCCGCAAATTAACAGTAAATGAACAAAAAGAAATATCACGAAAGAACCAGGGCGCAAGAAAGCTCAAATGCTATTGAAAGGATGTACATCACGATGCGCCACCTTTTTAATAGAGGTTTTTATAAGCCAATGGGCATTTCGGGCGAAACCTTGAGGGAGTCGCTTTTAATTTTAAGACCAGAAATTTACGGCTCCATTGCCGATGAAAAGGCTGAGCTTGAAGGCTTATTATATGTTATCGATAGATTGCCTCAGGGAATTGAGGAGTGTACCTTTATCAATTTAACTAGTGATGAAGGCTACGGAAACTCACATTTTAAGACCATCATACCTCCAAAACGACGACGCAACTGCTACCGTATTGATGATGAACAGATGAATATTGAAGTCACCCGAGGCCGATCTGAAATATACGACATCCTTACCCACCTTACCTTTATGTTCGTGGAGTCTCATAAGATTAGTAAAAAAGTACTTATAGATGAGAATGGCGCTACCACAAGGGATTGGGTAAAGCTTGAAAACGCGGTGCTATCTACAAAAAAACTCACTCAAAAAGAACGGGAAATAGCCTTAACGCATACTGCCAACATATTGGGTAGAACCTTTGATGAGCTTACCAATGCGCACCATCAATTTACTACCAACACCAAACCAGAGCGCTTGCTTCACGTGGTGTATTGGTTGGGCAAATTGGCCATTGAAGAGGTCATCAACAACAATAAACGAACCGTCACTTTTAGCCCAGTGTTAAGAGAGCGTTTGGGGCATCACATACACGGTGAGATTTGGGCCGATCATATCAAGGAAACCTTACATAAAAACAAGCTCATTAACCGACCAATACACATTATTAGTGCCAATATGCACAGTGTGATGAATTCCATTTTTGCGCCAAATGCCCTTAAAGGCATGGCTAATAAAAAGGATATTTTTTCGGTTTACGAAGCCCTGAGTAAAAGTGATAGTGAGACCATTAGAAATAAAGTGACCAAGGAGGCCTTACAAAATGGAATGATCTACATCAAGGACACTTCTGGAACCAATATTGACGTACAGATTTTTGATACTGAAAAAATAGATTTTTCAAAGTCCGATTTTAAGGTAGGAAAGTCCTTTGAAGACGGCGAAAAACCCGTAATAATTGTTATGGATTATGCCTTTGGGGAACAAGCTTATGAAACCATGGATGAGCTGCTAAAGCCATTCAAGGTTGATAAGGAAAAGGTGTTTTTAAATGTTGAGTCGGTCTCCTTAATGGGAAAAGCCGGTATTTTGGAAGGCGGAAAAGGCGACATTATGATCCCGTCTGCACACATTTTTGAGGGTACTGCCGATAATTATCCGTTTCACAACGAACTTTCAAAAAGCCATTTAGACAACCAAGGTGTGGCCATTTGTGAAGGCACAATGATTACAGTATTAGGGACCTCTTTGCAAAACAAGGAAATCTTGAAATTCTTCTTCAATTCCACTTGGAATGTGATTGGTTTGGAAATGGAAGGGGCACACTATCAAAAAGCCATACAGGCAGCTGCAAAGGTGCGTGGTAGCATTAGACCAGATGTGAAAGTGAGATACGCTTACTATGCGAGTGATAACCCTTTAGAAACTGGGGGCACTTTAGCATCTGGTGGTTTAGGCACTTCTGGCGTAAAACCAACTTATTTGATTACCAGAACCATTTTAGGACAGATATTTAATTAACTAAAAAATATGAACGAAAACACACCAGAGCAAAAATCGGAAGAGGTCGATATCAGTCAGATTTTCAATTTGATAGGTAAAGCATTTAAAGCCCTATTTGATTTTATCGTAAGTATTTTTGAGTTTATTCTCAAAACTATTTTGCTTTTAGCACTTTTTATCAGGAACAACATTGTAAAACTGGGTCTTGCTATAGTTGTTGGCTTTGTAATTGGGTTTATATCAGACCGCTTTGAGAAGGATTATTACACCTCTACAATGATTGTGGAGCCAAATTTTCAAGCCAATAGCCAGCTCATTACAACTATTGAGCTTTATGGGCAGCTGGTAGAAAGTAACGACTCCATAAACCTGGCTAAAATGCTCAAAATTTCTGAAACGGATGCGGCGAAAATCTCATCTATTTCCATTGAGGCTAAAACCAATGAGAATACGAAGATTAAGGGCTATAATCAATTCGTAAAGCAAACAGATACGTTGGTGTTAAAGGATGTTTCATTTGAAGCTTACAAGGAAAGCTTGGAAGAGCCAGATTTTGATCAATATGCGATTACTGTAAACTCAACCGCCTATGATATCTACGGAAAAATTAAAGATAATATCATTAATATTCCTACCACGGCCTATGTTGAAGCCTTAAAAAAAGCCGAAATCGAAAACCTTGACCAAATGGAACGGGAAATCAACCAATCCTTGTCTGATATTGACAGTTTAAGGGCAGCTTACAAAACGGCCATGTTGAACAATTCTAAAAACAATAACGAATCTGGTTCAAGCAACAATTTTTATCTTGGTCCCGATGGACAAAGAAAAAACACGGAGCTTGAACTTTTTGAGATTGAGACCAAATACCAATACAGGTTGCGAGATGTGTTTGAAAGCAAGGCTCAAATGGAAAGCACCATCAACGTAGTCTCTGGTTTTACTAATATTGGCATCAAGGCAAAAAACAAAAACTTGAAATGGTATATCCTCATTTCACTAGGTGTTATGGTATTATTTATTATTTTGGCCAATTTCAACAGGTATTTGAGTGATTTTGAAAGAAAGAACAAAGCGGCATGAAAAAAATATTGATTACAGGAGGTGCAGGTTTTATAGGCTCTCACGTTGTTAAATTGTTTGTTGAAACCTATCCAGATAGCCACATCTACAATTTAGATGCACTCACTTATGCTGGGAATCTTGAAAACCTGAGTAGCATAGAGCATCAACCAAATTATACGTTTATAAAAGGAGACATCAACGATGAGGCTTTTATAAATGAGTTGTTCACAAAATACGAGTTTGAGAGCGTCATCCATTTGGCTGCCGAGTCACACGTAGATCGTTCCATTATAGATCCTTTGGCGTTTGTGAGAACCAATGTTATTGGCACCATGAACTTGCTCAACGCGTTTAAAACAATTTGGAAAGAGGATTTCAAGAATAAACTGTTCTATCACATCAGTACCGATGAGGTTTATGGCAGTTTGGGTAAAACGGGCTTGTTTAAGGAAACCACTTCTTACGATCCAAATTCGCCTTATTCCGCTTCCAAAGCGAGCTCAGATCATTTTGTAAGAGCTTACGGCGAAACCTACGGAATGCCTTATGTGATTACCAACTGCTCCAATAATTATGGTCCCAATCAATTTCCAGAAAAATTGATTCCGTTATTCATAAATAACATCATCAACAACAAGCCTCTCCCGGTTTATGGCGATGGCAATTACACCCGGGATTGGTTGTTTGTTATTGATCATGCTAGAGCCATCGATCTGGTATTCCGTGAGGGAAAAAATCACGAAACCTATAATATTGGCGGTTTCAACGAGTGGAAAAATATCGATCTGGTCAAGATATTATGTGAGCAAATGGATGAGAAGTTGGGACGTGAAAAAGGAAGCTCAGAACAATTGATCACCTACGTCAAAGACCGGCCAGGACACGATTTGAGATACGCGATTGATGCTTCAAAAATTGAAAGCGAGTTGGGCTGGAGACCATCAGTGACTTTCGAGGAAGGATTGAGCAAGACCATTGATTGGTATTTATCCAATGAAAATTGGTTGCGCAACGTGACGAGTGGCGACTATCAAAACTATTATCAAAAACAGTACAATTAAAACAATATGAAAGGAATTATACTTGCAGGAGGATCTGGCACACGTTTACATCCATTGACCTTGACCATAAGCAAACAATTGATGCCTGTTTATGATAAACCCATGATCTACTATCCTTTATCCACCTTAATGCAAGCTGGTATCAAGGATATTTTGATCATCTCCACCCCAAAAGACCTGCCTTTGTTTAAGGATTTATTGGGCGATGGAAAAAAATATGGATGTACTTTTGAATACGAAATACAAGATGCGCCAAACGGTTTAGCTGAAGCGTTCATTATCGGCGAAAAATTTATTGGTACAGATAAGGTTGCGCTCATTTTAGGTGATAATATTTTTTATGGCTCGGGGCTTTCAAAACTGTTGCAAGCCAATAGCAATCCAGACGGTGGCATTATCTACGCCTATCACGTGCACGATCCAGAACGTTATGGCGTGGCAGAATTCAATGCCGAAGGTAAAGTGATATCCTTGGAAGAGAAACCTGAAAACCCTAAGTCCAATTACGCAGTCCCTGGTATTTATTTCTATGACAATACTGTTGTAGAAATTGCCAAAAACATCAAACCCAGTCATCGAGGCGAATTGGAAATTACCGATGTCAATAAAGCCTATCTGGATCAAGGCAGGCTTAGCGTGAGCATCTTGGATAGAGGAACTGCTTGGCTGGATACCGGCACGTTTCAGTCGCTCATGCAAGCTTCACAGTTTGTTGAGGTCATTGAAGAGCGTCAAGGCTTAATGATTGGCTCTATCGAAGCAGCCGCTTATGAGATGGGCTTTATCTCTGAAGCTGAATTTAAGGCCTTGGCAGAACCACTGATAAAAAGTGGCTACGGAAAAAATTTGTTAGGCATGCTAAAACGAAATTCATGATTGCTAAAGAAACCCATTTAAAAGACTGTTTTGTGATTGAACCCACCGTATTTGAGGATGCGCGTGGTTATTTTTTTGAAAGCTTCAATAAGGCAAAATTCTTGGAACTTACGGGATTGGAAGTTGATTTTGTTCAAGATAACCAATCCAAGTCCTCAAAAGGCGTTTTAAGAGGGCTGCATTTGCAAACTGGCGATTTTGCCCAAGCCAAGTTGGTTCGGGTCATCGAAGGGGCTGTTTTGGATGTTTGTGTGGATCTGCGTAAGGATTCCGATACTTATGGGCAGCACCTTTCCGTGGTACTTACAGCTGCTAATAAAAAACAATTTTTCGTGCCCAAAGGTTTTGCCCATGGGTTTGTGGTCTTGGAAGATGATACGATTTTTAGCTATAAGTGTGATGAGTATTACAACAAGAATTCCGAAGCAGGCATTGCCTATAACGATTCTACCTTAAACATAGACTGGCAATTGCCAATGGAAACCTTGATTCTTTCAGAAAAAGACCAGGCATTGCCAAGTTTTAAAACCTATAGTGATGGCAACTAAAATACTGGTCACAGGAGCTACGGGACAATTGGGGCAAACGTTTCAGGAGAAAAGTAAGGCTACACCAGATCATTTGGAATTTGTGTTTGTTTCCAGAGCCGATTTGGACATCACAAATTCCGAAGCCATAAACGCGTTTTTTTCAACACATGATTTCGACTATTGCATCAATTGTGCAGCCTACACCAACGTAGAATTGGCGGAAAGCGAACCCGATCAAGCCTATAAAATCAATGCGGAAGCGGTTAAGTCTTTAGCGGAAGTCTGCGAAATCCATAACACAATTCTTGTCCATATCTCAACAGATTATGTCTTCGACGGAAGCAAAACAAGCCCTTACAACGAAACCGACCAAACCAACCCTTTAAATGCCTATGGCGCCTCCAAATTAAAGGGTGAGCAGTACATTGCCGAATTGCTTTCAAACTATTTCATCATTAGAACCTCTTGGCTGTATTCGCCCTACGGAAAGAATTTTGCAAAAACCATAGCTTCCAAATTGCAGAACAACGAGCCCCTCAAAATTGTCACTTCAGAAACCGGCACTCCTACCAGTTGTGCTGATTTGGCGGAATTTATCCTTTTCCTAATCACTAATAAAACTGAAGATTTTGGACTGTATCATTTTTCAGCTTCAGGCGAAACAACCTGGTATGGTTTTGCACAACAAATTGCTAAAAAACTGAATAAAACAGAATTGGTAAGCCCTGTGGATAGCTTCCCGGTCAAGGCCAAACGACCAAGATACAGCGTGATGGATAATCAAAAAGCCAACAACCTAATGCAAAAAAGCTTCGATTGGCGAAACAGTGTTGATGCCGTTATAGACCAACTGTATTAAACTAAACAGTGTTCTGCCAGTGAATTAATCTTGTTAAAAACAACAAAAAGAATACCTTTGTGCTGCTATGTGCACATAGTTGAATTTTGAAGTCCTTTTTAACAGATACACAGAACCAATGCAAAAAAAAATCGCTCTTATCACGGGAGTTACCGGCCAGGATGGCGCTTATCTAAGTGAATTCCTCTTAAAAAAAGATTATATCGTACATGGGATTAAGAGACGCTCATCGCTCTTCAATACCGATAGAATTGATCACCTTTACCAAGATCCTCATGTAGAAAACCAGAATTTCTTTCTGCATTATGGTGATCTTACCGATAGCACCAACCTAATAAGAGTCATTCAGGAAGTGCAGCCAGACGAAATCTACAACTTAGCTGCCATGAGTCACGTAGCCGTGTCTTTTGAAATGCCCGAATATACCGCCAATGCCGACGGGATTGGAACGTTGCGCTTGCTGGAAGCCATTCGTATTCTTGGGATGGAAAAGAAAACCAAAATCTATCAAGCCTCAACTTCTGAGCTTTACGGAAAAGTGCAGGAAGTGCCACAAACAGAAACCACCCCTTTTTATCCAAGAAGCCCCTATGCGGTGGCAAAGATGTATGCCTATTGGATTACCGTCAACTATCGCGAAGCTTACGGGATGTATGCTTGTAACGGCATTCTTTTCAATCACGAATCGCCCATAAGAGGTGAAACCTTTGTGACCAGAAAAATCACTAGAGCGACCTCTAAAATTGTTTTAGGGCTTCAAGATAAGATCTTTTTAGGAAATTTAGATGCGCAGCGCGATTGGGGACACGCTAAGGATTACATTCGCATGATGTGGATGATTCTTCAAGCCGATGAACCTGAAGATTGGGTAATTGCCACAGGGGTAACCACCACGGTTAGGGATTTTGTGAAAATGTGCTTTGGTCACGTGGGTATTGAATTGGAGTTTAAGGGCGAAGGTGCAGCCGAAAAAGGCTATATAAAAACCTGTAATAATGCCGAATACAATTTAGAAATTGGCAAGGAAATCGTTGCCGTAGATGAGAAGTATTTTAGACCAACCGAAGTGGAGTTATTGATTGGTGACGCCACAAAAGCCAGGGAGAAATTAGGCTGGATACCAGAATATGACTTGGCGGCGCTGGTTACCGATATGATGAGCAGTGATCTCGATTTGATGCATAAACAGCAGTACCTAAAAGATGGCGGTTACCGCATTAAAAACTACTTTGAGTAAATCGCTATGGAAAAAAAGTCTAAAATATACATTGCAGGGCATCGTGGTCTTGTAGGTTCTGCCATATTTGAGAATCTTCAGCAAAAAGGGTATAGCAATATAGTTACTAGAACCCATGCACAGCTAGATTTAAGCAATCAAATGGCGGTGCAGGAATTTTTTGAACTCGAAATCCCTGAATACGTATTTTTAGCGGCTGCAAAAGTTGGAGGCATCATCGCCAACAATGTTTATCGTGCCGATTTTATCTATGAAAACATGATGATCCAGAACAACGTGATTCATCAAAGCCATCTTCACAATGTGAAAAAACTCTTGTTTTTGGGCAGTACTTGTATTTATCCAAAAAATGCGCCTCAGCCCATGAAGGAGTCTTATTTGTTGACCGATACCTTAGAATACACCAACGAGCCTTACGCTATTGCAAAGATCGCAGGCATTAAGATGTGCGAGAGCTATAATTTGCAGTATGGCACCAATTTTATCTCGGTAATGCCTACCAACCTTTATGGACCCAACGATAATTTTGATTTGGAGAAGTCCCATGTGCTTCCAGCTTTGATACGTAAGTTACATTTGGCGAAACTACTCAGCGAAAACAACGAGGATGCGATATTAAAAGATACCGGTTTTAAGACCTTAGCGGAAGCAAAAAACTATTTGTCGGAATTTGGTGTGTCTTCAGAAAGTGTTGAGATCTGGGGAAGTGGAGCGCCAAAACGAGAATTTTTGTGGTCTAAGGATATGGCAGATGCCTGCGTCTTTATTATGGAAAACAGGGATTTTAAGGACACCTATTCCGAAGCAGATAAAGAAACACGCAATACCCACATCAATATTGGTACAGGCGAGGATATTTCCATAAAGGACTTGGCGGAAATGATAAAGACCATCGTCGGCTTTGAAGGTAAATTGGTATATAACACCAATAAACCAGATGGGACACTCAGGAAATTGACCGATGTATCCAAACTGAACGCTCTCGGCTGGAAACACAAAATGAATCTCAAAAACGGAATATCCGAAGTATATGACTGGTATAAAAATCAATAATAATTTAAAGACCGCTATTGAGGCTTCTTTAAAAGCAGGCGAAGTCATCATGCAAGTGTATGACACTGCTTTTGATGTAGAACTCAAAGCGGATAAGTCGCCTCTAACGGAAGCTGATAAGCAGGCAAACGACATTATCAATACCTTTTTATTGCCAACTAAAATTCCCATCATCAGCGAGGAAAACAAGCAAACCGATTTTTCCATTAGAAAGAGCTGGAACCAGTGCTGGGTCGTTGATCCTGTTGATGGCACCAAAGAGTTTATAAAACGTAATGGCGAGTTTACAGTCAATATCGCCTTGGTAAAGGATGGCAAACCAGAATTGGGCGTCATTTATGTGCCTGCAACAAAAATCCTATATTTTGCAGATGTAACACGCCATGAAGCTTATAAGGCGATTTTAGAAACCCATGACAGCGCGATAGATGAAATTTTAGCATCCTGTACCTTGCTAAAACCAAAAGGGGAGCATTCAGCAACCGTTGAGGTCGTTGGCAGCAGGTCGCACATGAGCCAGGAAACCGTGGATTATATTGATGAATTAAAAGAAAAAGGAAAAGCGGTTGAAATCGTTTCCAAAGGAAGCTCCTTGAAATTCTGTTTGGTTGCAGAGGGCAGCGCAGATGTTTACCCGCGCTTTGCCCCAACCATGGAGTGGGATACCGCAGCAGGACAGGCCATTTGCAATGCGGTAGGCCTTGCCGTTATCTCCAAAGACACCAATCAATCCTTGTTATACAACAAAGAAAATTTACTGAATCCTTGGTTTTTAGTTGCCAAACCATGAATGACCAATCGCATAAAAGACATATTGCAAAAGCGGTCACCTGGCGCTTAGTAGGCACCATAGATACCATCATTCTGTCTTGGATCATCTCCGGAAACCCGCTTACGGGATTAAAGATTGGCATGGCCGAGGTGCTTACAAAAATGGTTTTGTACTATTTTCATGAACGCGTTTGGTTTAAGATCAACCTATCCAAAGATGGTGAGGTTTTAGAAAGCAGAAAACGCCATTTCGCTAAAACCGTAACCTGGAGAGTGATAGGCACCATAGACACAATGACTTTGGCTTGGATTATTACCGGTAACCCATTAACTGGGCTTAAAATTGGGGCTGCTGAAGTGGTTACCAAAATGATATTGTATTATGTTCACGAACGGGCTTGGTATAAAGTCAATTATGGACTCCCATCAAGAACAAAAGACTGATTTATGGAAAAGAACATCAAAGACCACGACTATCAAATCACTAAGCTTGATCGCAACATTGGCAATAAACACAAATCGTTTTTGGTTTGGTTTACAGGTCTTTCGGGATCAGGGAAATCCACTATCGCCAATTTGATAGAGCAGCAACTGCACAATAAAGGTATCAAGACCTACACGCTTGATGGTGATAACATTAGAAAAGGCATCAATAGTGACCTTTCTTTTGCGCCAAAAGACCGTACCGAAAATATTAGGCGCATCGCCGAAGTAGCAAACCTTATGGTAGATGCCGGGGTAGTGGTGTTGGCAGCTTTTGTGTCACCTTACAGAAAAGATCGCGAGAATATTAAAACTACAGTCAAAGATGTTAACTTTGTCGAAGTTTTTGTCAATACCAGCGTAGAAGAATGTGAGCGACGCGACGTAAAAGGACTTTATAAAAAAGCAAGAGCTGGCGAAATCGAAAATATGACCGGGATTTCTGCGCCTTACGAAGCACCAGAGCGTCCTGATATTGAAATTGAGACCGAAAAAGAAACTTTAGAAGATTCCATAACAAGAATCATGGCTATTATAACACCAAAATTACACCTCGACAATGAGTAAATATTTCTTAAATTATCTGGACGAATTAGAAAGCGAGGCCATTTTTGTATTACGCGAAGTTTGGGCGCAATTCGAAAACCCTGTAATCTTATTTTCCGGCGGAAAGGATTCCATCTTGATCACACATTTAGCTAAAAAAGCGTTTTATCCTGCGAAGATTCCGTTTCCCTTGATGCATGTGGATACCGGTCATAACTTCCCTGAAACCATTAAATTTAGAGATGATATTATATCAGAGCTAGGCATTCAGCTTATTGTAGGTTCTGTTCAGGAGGCTATTAACGGCGGAAGGGTTTCCGAAGAAAAAGGAAAAAACGCAACACGTAATGCTTTACAGATCACCACGCTTTTAGATGCGATAGAATCCAATAAAGTAGACTGTGCCATTGGTGGCGGAAGACGCGATGAAGAAAAAGCACGTGCCAAGGAGCGTTTCTTTTCACACCGTGACGATTTTGGACAGTGGGACCCGAAAAATCAAAGACCAGAATTGTGGAATATTTTTAATGGGAAGCATTTTGAAGGTGAGCATTTTAGGGCATTCCCAATAAGTAACTGGACCGAAATGGACGTTTGGAATTACATCAAGCGCGAGAACATCGCCATCCCGTCCTTGTACTTTGCCCACGAGCGTGAAGTGGTGTGGAGACAGGACAGCTGGATCCCAAATTCAGAATTTTTAGTCTTGGAGAGCCATGAGGAAGTCGTGACCAAGAAAATTAGATTTAGAACGCTCGGTGATATAACCATAACAGGCGGTATTGAATCAGATGCCGATACTCTGGAGAAGATTGCAGATGAGGTCTCAGGCATGCGCCAAACCGAACGCGGTAACAGAACGGACGACAAGCGATCTGAATCTGCGATGGAAGACAGGAAACGTCAAGGCTACTTTTAGGATGCGAATTAAACCAACTTAAATTGAATTATTTGATTCGCCATAAATGGAAAAATCTAATATTTTATACAAGGAAGAAAGTTATAAAATTATTGGGGCGTGCATGAAGGTACATCGAGAATTAGGATCGGGTTTTTTGGAAGCTGTTTATGAGGAAGCGCTTAACAAGGAGTTTATCAAGCAGGATATTCCTTTTAAAAGTCAGGTTAAATTGCGGGTGTTTTATGATGGAGAGCAGTTAGATAAATATTACAAGGCCGATTTTATCTGTTATGATAAAATTATTTTAGAAATAAAATCTGTTAGGCAGGTTCCTATTGCGTTTTATGCGCAAACTAAAAATTACTTGGCCGCAACTAAAAAAGAATTGGGAATGTTGGTTAATTTTGGTCAGCCATCCCTGTTTTATAAAAGAATAGTAAACTCAGAAAAACCGTGATAAACATAGTTAATGGATTCGCATTAATTGGTTTAATTCGCGTTAATTAGTAAATTATGGATAACAACCAACTATTAAGATTTACAACCGCAGGAAGTGTGGATGACGGCAAGAGCACCTTAATTGGTCGCTTGCTCTACGATTCCAAATCCATTTTTGAGGACCAGCTGCAGGCTATAGAAACCACCAGTAAAAAGAAGGGCCATGACGGAGTTGATTTGGCCTTGTTTACCGATGGTTTGAGAGATGAACGAGAGCAAGGCATCACCATTGATGTTGCCTATCGGTATTTTACAACCCCAAAGCGTAAATTCATCATTGCAGATACACCAGGCCATATCCAATACACGCGTAATATGGTTACCGGAGCTTCAACCGCAAATGCTGCCATCATTTTGGTAGATGCCAGACATGGTGTGATAGAACAGACCAAACGCCATTCGTTTATCGCATCCTTGTTGCAGATCCCACATCTCATTGTGTGCGTCAACAAAATGGATCTTGTAGATCATAAAGAAGACGCTTACAATAAGGTTATTGAGCAATTTGAAGACTTTTCGTCCAAACTGTTGGTTAGGGATGTTCGATTTATTCCCATAAGCGCCTTAAATGGCGACAATGTAGTTAATCGCTCCAAGAATATGGAATGGTACCAAGGCGCACCTTTGCTGCATACTTTAGAGACCATGCACATTAGTAGCGATATCAACAAAGTAGATGCCCGATTCCCGGTTCAAATCGTTATTAGACCTCAAAATGAAGCCCATCGCGATTATAGAGGTTATGCAGGTCGCGTGGCCAGTGGAGTGTTTAGAACAGGTGATGAGGTTACGGTCATGCCTTCAGGGTTTACCTCAAAAATCAAGAGCATCGATACCATGGACAAAGTGCTGGACGAAGCGCATGCTCCAATGTCTGTCTCAATCACTTTGGAAGACGATATAGACGTGAGTAGAGGCGATATGATTGTGCGCTCCAACAACAAGCCAGAGCCGCTTCAAGATATTGAAGTCATGTTATGTTGGTTAAACAACGAGCCTTCAAAACCAAGAGCGAAGTACAGCATCCATCATACCAGTAATGTGCAAACAGCAATGATCAAGGAGGTTATCTATAAGATTAATATTGAAACTTTAGACCGTGTCAACGACGATAAGACCTTGACGATGAACGATATTTCTAAGGTAAAGATTAGAACCACCAAACCCTTGATAGTCGATTCTTACAGGGAAAATAGAACAACGGGCAGCGTGATTTTAGTCGATGATGCTACCAATGAAACCGTTGCCGCTGGGATGATTGTGTAATCACAGGTTGGTGACATCCAAAGATTGAGATTACTGTTCTCGCCATGAACTATCTGAGTTAATGAGCCTGAAATACTAGATTTATCTTACTTTTGCAAGAACAAATCAAAAAAATATAAAATGCTGAATTTAAAAGGGAAATCCCTACTTATAACAGGTGGAACTGGGTCCTTAGGAAAGGCACTTACAGAGCACATCCTAAATAAGTACCCTGATATTAGACGTTTGGTCATCTACTCAAGAGATGAGCAAAAACAGTTTCAAATGGCGCAAGAGTATCCGTCTGAAACCTATCCTCAAATACGTTATTTTATTGGTGATGTAAGAGATAAAGATCGATTGGAGCGTGCCTTTCAAGGTGTAGATTTCGTGATTCATGCAGCCGCTATGAAACACGTGCATATTGCTGAATACAATCCCGATGAGTGCATAAAGACCAACATTGGAGGTGCAGAGAATGTGGTCGCAGCCTGTTTTAAAACCAAGGTGGAACGCGTAGTCGCACTTTCTACCGATAAGGCCTGTGCACCTATAAATTTATATGGCGCCACCAAACTCACATCAGATAAACTCTTTGTTGCGGCAAATAACATAAAAGGCGAAAATCCCATTCGATTCTCGGTGGTGCGCTATGGCAATGTTATGGGGTCGAATGGCTCAGTGATTCCATTCTTTATCAATAAGAAGAAAGAATCCAATACCTTGCCCATTACAGATCCCAACATGACGCGTTTCAACATTTCGCTTCAAGGTGGTGTTGATATGGTTATGCATGCATTGGAGCATGCTTGGGGAGGCGAATTGTTTGTGCCAAAAATCCCATCCTATAGAATTACCGATGTCGCAGAAGCCATTGGGCCCAACTGCGAAAAGCCAGTTGTTGGTATTCGGCCGGGAGAAAAGGTGCATGAGGAAATGATCACGGCTTCCGATTCGTTTTATACTTATGATCTGGGAAAATATTATACGATTCTGCCAGCAACCCATAAGTGGAGCATAGAAGAGTTCATTGCGACCTTCAACGCGAAAAAGGTACCAATGGGTTTTAGCTATAATTCTGGCGATAATGAGAACTTGGAAACTGTTGAAGGTCTACGAGAACTCATCAAAAAACATGTAGATCCAAATTTTGAGGTGTAATGAAAGCAATACCCTACGGAAGGCAACATATTGAACAGGACGATATCGATGCAGTAGTTGCGGCGTTAAAATCTGATTTTTTGACTCAAGGCCCAAAAGTGCAGGAGTTTGAAGACGCCTTTGCAAATTATATAGGCGCAAACTATGCAGTGGCAGTGAATAATGCCACATCCGGTTTGCATTTAGCGGTTTTGGCTTTAGATTTGAAACCCGGAGACCGGGTCATTACGACACCAATTACCTTCGCGGCTTCTGCCAATTGCATTAGGTATGCAGGCGCTGAGGTCTGGTTTGCCGATATTGATCCAGATACTTATCTATTATCTCTTGAAAAAACCCGTGAACTTATTGAAAGTTATCCGAAGGGTTTTTTCAAAGGCATCATCCCGGTGGATTTTGCAGGACTTCCTTTAAATATGGAAGCTTTTAGAGATCTGGCGGAAGCACATGGGCTCTGGATCATTGAAGATGCCTGTCATGCACCAGGCGCTTATTTCACAGATTCTAAAGACCAAAAGCAACGGTGCGGAAATGGCGTTTATGCCGATATGGGAATCTTTTCCTTTCATCCTGTTAAACATATCGCTTGTGGTGAAGGTGGCATGCTGACCACAAATTCTGAAGCACTTTATAAAAAATTGGCATCCCTAAGAACCCATGGCATTACCAAAGAGAACATGGCCGAAAATCATGGGGGCTGGTTTTACGAGATGCAGGAGCTGGGCTATAATTACAGGCTGACCGATATCCAATCGGCATTGGGCATTTCACAATTGGCGAAAAATGATGCTGGCGTTAAAAGAAGAATCGACATTGCTGAAGCGTACAAAAATGCCTTCCGAGGAAAGATAAAATACCAAAGTCTGCCAAACGGTAGTTACAATGCGCACCATCTATTTATAATCGAGGTGGACGATCGCAAAGGACTCTACGACTTTTTGAAGGCGCAACAAATTTTTGCCCAAATTCATTATATACCGGTGCACACACTTCCGTATTATAAAAAAATTGGCTATGAAAGTGCTGATTTAAGCAATTCAGAAACCTATTACTCTAAATGTATCAGCTTACCAATGTACCCAAGTTTAACCGATGATGAGCAACGGTTTGTAATTGAAAAAGTCTTAACTTTCGTCAATGGCTAATTTAGCAATCATACCGGCAAGAGGAGGAAGTAAGCGAATACCAAGGAAAAACATCAAGGCTTTTTTAGGAAAGCCCATTATCGCATATTCAATAGAGGCAGCATTAAATAGTGATTTATTTGATGAAGTCATGGTTTCTACTGACGATGAGGCTATCGCCAATATAGCTACTCATTTTGGTGCTTCCGTTCCTTTTTTACGAAGTGATCACAATGCGAATGATCATGCGGTCTTGGCTGATGTAATTGTGGAGGTAATTGCCGAGTATCTTAAAATTGGCAAAACATTCAACACTATTTGCTGCATTTTGCCCACAGCGCCTTTACTAACAGCTCAAGCCCTGCTAGAGGCGCATGAGAAATTAATGAAATTTGATTTTGACAGTGTATTTCCAGTTTTGGAATTTTCGTTCCCTATCCAACGTGCTCTTAAAATTGAGCACAATAAAATCTCTATGGTCTGGGAGGAGCATTTGAATACCAGATCCCAAGATTTGGAGTCGCGATATCATGATGCTGGGCAGTTTTACTGGCTGAAATCAGATGCCTTTAAATCAAACAAAAAACTATTTACCCAAAACTCTGGAGCGATTATCATTTCTGAATTAGAGGCACAAGACATTGACACCGAAACCGATTGGAGACTGGCCGAAATTAAGTTCAAACTCCAACAGAATGACTAAAAAAATCATTTTTAGAGCCGACGGAAATGGAGAAACTGGTTTGGGGCATCTTTATAGATTGTTTAGTTTGGTGGAAACCGTGAGAGATCATTACGAGTTTGTCTTTCTTACAAAAGCGAGCTCTACACATTCCGTAATACCTGAAAGTTATAATTTAGGAGTTATACCTGAAAATAGTAGTCTTTCAGAAGAAGCCAATTGGTTATCAGAAAATTTTTCAGCAGAAAATCATATAATCATTGCAGATGGCTATCAGTTCAATGCGGCCTATCAAAAAGCCATTAAGAGTAAAGGCTATAAACTAGTATATATAGACGATTTGGCTTCAGAGCACATGTATGCCGATGTTGTGGTAAATCACTCGCCAAACATTGCTCAAAGCAACTATAAATGCGAAACTTACACAAACTTTGCGCTAGGCACCAAGTATGCCCTGCTAAGACCAATCTTTTTGAAACTTGCCAAGCAAAGCCGAAGTATTGAAAAAATTGATACTGCTTTCGTTTGTTTTGGTGGTGCAGATCTGTTTGACCTAACCGGTAAAGCTACGAAAGCATTATTAGGCATGTCTCTATTTACAATAGTGCACGTTGTTTTGGGTGCTGCTTATCAACATGAAAATATATTGATGTTGAAGGAAAGCCATCCCGATAGGCTCAAAATACACAAAAACCTTTCGGCAGAAGCACTAGCCAAAGTGATGCAAAGCTGTAATTTTGCAATTGCTCCCTCGAGCACTATTTTATATGAGTTATCCTGTATTAAAATGCTTATTTTGAGTGGTTATTATGTGGATAACCAAGAATTGATCTATAAAGGTTTTTTATGTAAGAAGGCGATTTTTAAAGGGGGAAATATGACAAACTACCAAGAATCAGATTTTTCTGAACTGATGCATTCAATTCTTAATTCAGGCCAATTTGAAGAACAGATAAGAGCACAACAGAACATGTTTGACGATCAAATTGCATCTCGACATTTAAAATTAATTGGACCATTATGTTGCGAATAGGAGTGCTTTGTAGTGGCAATTTGGGGTTAGATACATTATCTAAAATCGTCAAAGAACAGTCTGTTTCCTTTGTATTGACCGACAATAACTCTAGCGATATCATTGAATTTTGTGAGACCCATAACATTCCTTATTATGCTGGTAACCCGAGAAACGGAAAAGCCTCCGATTTTATTAAAACATTCAGTGTTGATGTTATTGCCTCTATCAATTATTTATTCTTGATCGAAGCAGATATTATTCAACATGCCAACTTGCTCACATTTAACATCCATGGATCGCTATTACCAAAGTATAGAGGGCGAACGCCACATGTTTGGGCCATCATCAATGGAGAGACTAAAGCTGGCATAACTGCGCATGTAATAGATGCAGGCTGCGATACTGGGAAGATCATTCATCAAATTGAAGTCCCTATTGAAATAGAAGATACAGGAGCAAATATGCTTTTAAAATATGCAGAACTTTATTATCCTTTGGTGGAAAGAGTTTTAGAAGATTTATCGTCAAATCAGTTAAAACTGATAACACAAGATGAAGATGAGGCCAGTTTTTATGGAAAACGAACGCCAGCCGATGGGGAGATTGATTGGAATTGGCCCAAAGAGACTATTCGGAATTGGGTAAGAGCCCAAGCCTATCCTTATCCAGGCGCATTTACATTTTATGGCCGAGACAAGATTATTATTGATAAAATATCCTTTTCCGAAGAAATAATTGATAATTCCCAACCTAATGGAACGCTTGTTAAAGTGAAACCTAAGACCCTTGTAAAGACTAAAAATGGAGCAGTACAATTAGAGACGATAAGGCCAGAAAATTGTACTTTTGCCGAAGGAAAATTATTTAGCAATGAAAATAGGTACTAAGAGCATTGGAGAGAATCATCCATGTTTTATAATTGCAGAATTATCTGCCAACCACAATGGCGACCTTAATGTGGCCATTGAGACCATAAGAGCTGCTAAAAAAGCTGGAGCAGATGCGATTAAACTTCAAACCTACACGCCAGATACCTTAACCATTGATTGTGACAATGCGCATTTTAAAATCGATGGTGGCACACTTTGGGATGGAAAAACCCTTTACGAGCTTTATGGCGAAGCTTATACACCATGGGAATGGCATCAGCGTTTATTTGAAGTAGCAAAAGAGGAAGGCCTTATTTGCTTTTCCTCTCCTTTTGATGCTACAGCAGTCGATTTTTTAGAAACTTTAAATGTACCCGCATATAAAATTGCATCTTTTGAGATTCAAGATATTCCATTGATAGAATATGCTGCTTCAAAAGGGAAACCTATCATTATATCCACAGGGATTGCACAAGAGGAAGATATAAAATTAGCTGTGGAAACCTGCAGGAATGCTGGCAACAAGGAAATAATTTTATTAAAGTGCACCTCATCTTATCCTGCACCGTTGGAATTGGCCAATTTAAATACCATTCCAGACCTTAAGGAACGTTTTGGCGTAACTGCAGGCTTTAGTGATCACACCTATGGCTCTTTAGCACCAACTGTTGCCACCGCTTTGGGCGCAAAAGTGATAGAAAAGCATTTTATATTAGACAAATCCGTTGGAGGTCCAGATGCTGATTTTTCATTAGATGTCGAAGAATTTACAGAGATGGTAAACAAGGTTAGGGACACTGAAAGACTTTTGGGCCAAGTATCTTACGAGGTTTCAGAGAAAGTGGAAAAAAACAGAAAGTTTGCAAGGTCTCTTTTTGTGGTAAAAGACGCAAAAGCAGGAGAGTCAATAACTAAAGAGAATGTGCGGTCTATTAGACCTGGTTATGGGATGCATCCAAAGCATTTTGAAGCGGTCATTGGAAAGGTTTTTTGTATTGATGTTGAGAAAGGAGCGCCGCTAAGCCACAAAATGATAGAAAAGAGCTAATATGAAATTACTTTTTATAGAAAACAGATATAAAACGTTTCTACTTGATGCAGTGGCAAAAGAGTTGTCGCAAACGCATGATATCTATTGGCTGGTTCAAAATCATTCATTCAAACCGAGTTATGGAGACAGCTATATTCTTCCATACCCTTCTGCTAAGCAACTGAAAAGGGTTCATATTAATTATGATATTGATTATGATCAAATCATCCAATCGGACCGTCAAATAAATTTCTTCGAAAAAACAGATACGAGCTATCTTTACTACTATGCGAATCAAATAGGAGAACAGCTTTTAAAATTAAAACCAGACTTTGTTTTTGGTGAGGCCACTGCCTTTCACGAGCTTTTGACAATAGAATTGTGCAAAAAATTTGACATTCAGTATCTAAATCCTACAACATGTAGATATCCAACCGGACGTTTTTCATTTTATAATTACGCATCCTTAGATCCATACAAAGGCAGCGATGAATCTCTAGAAAGAGCAACTGCTTTAGAGCTTATTAAGTCTATTACAACACGGACTATAAAGCCAGATTACATGAAAAATGCTGCGATTAGTAAGGAGGGAAGCTTCAAGGATAAGCTTAAAATCATGAAATCCTATTATGTAGGAGAACGGTTTAATACGCCATCTCCAATCGTAAAATTGAAGTTGGAACGCTTCCGTAATGACAGTATCAAAAGATGGTACACTTTTGCTAAACCATCCATTGATGCTTCAAAAACTGCTATTCTGTTTCCAATGCACATGCAACCAGAATCTAACATCGATGTTTGGGGTAGAGACTATAGAGATCAATTTGATACGGTAAAGCAAATTCATTCAAACTTATTGAACGGTCAAATTTTGTATGTAAAACCAAATCCAAAATCCAAATACGAGCTTTCCACTGAGTTAATGGATTTTATAGAAGCTCATGAAAATGTAACCGCATTAAGACATGATGTATCTATGGTCGAAATTTTTGAGGATATTGATCTGGTAACAACGATTACCGGTACCATAGCCATTGAATGTATTTTAGCAAATAAGCCGGTTGTGACCTTTGTGCGTACTATTAACAACAAGGCAGCGAATTGTTTGTATATTGAAAGCTTTGATGATTTAAAAGCTGTTTTTAAACTTATAGAGACTAAGAGTTTTCCAAGTATATGTGAAGATGAAAAAATAGAATTTTTAAACATGCTTAATAGGCTTAGTTTTGCCGGTGTGATTTCAGATCCTTATCATAACCCGAATTGTGTTTCTCAAGAAAATATTAATAGTATTAAAAATGCTTTCGAGTCTGTAATTAGTATTGCTTAGATGAAAAAAATCCTAACAGGCATTATAACTTTTTTTTGCCCAAGCTTCTTAATGCGTTTTTTATTAAGATGTATGGGTCATAAGATTGGTAAAAACGTTAAAGTAGGATTCAGTTTTTTAGTAATCAAAAAAATTGAATTGGGCGATCACGTGCGCATTGGTCATTTTAATTTGTTTCTAAATGACCGTATAACGTTGCAATCCAATGTGATTATAGGGTATTTAAACATCTTTAAAGGCCCCTTTGGTTTGATACTAAGTGAAAAAGCTGCCATTGGGAATAAAAACTATTTAACCAGAGCCAGGCTAGGGATTACTTATGGAGAGAGTAATTTGAGCTTAGGCGAGCTTACAAAAGTAACCACAGGTCATCATTTAGATTTGACGAGGTCTATACGTTTTGGCGATTTTTCGATTTTAGCGGGCATTAGATCACAACTATGGACGCATGGTTATTATCATGCAGACCAGGGTAAAGATCGTGTGAGAATTGATGGGCAAATTAATATTGGCCACAATGTTTACATAGGCTCTGGATGTATTTTTAATCCTGGAGTTAACGTGGCGAATGCCGTGCACATTGGTGGCGGTTCAGTAATATCAAAAGATTTAGATCAACCTGGGATGTATGTTGGTCAAGGGTTGAGGTATTTAGAAAACAATTTAGAAACTATAAAACTTAAATTAGATAGAATAGAAGATAGCGATTTGATAGAGGAGGTTTATTCCAAAAAAGCAAATCCCAAATGATTAAAAAAAGGATATCAGTAGAGGCTTTTTCTGATGGTTTTGGAAAAATAGCGATTTTGTTGATTCTCTTAGGTTTCTATTTATCGTTTCTAGTCGAAGGATATACAGGAAACACGAGTTTTAGAAACATTATGATGCTTTGCAGTTTTGTGTTTTTTTTTATCAAAATAGCGCTCTATCCTCGACTTAAAATAAGAAGTGATTTTTTTGCTTACATTCTTTGCGGTCTCATTGTTGCTGGAATATCCTGTTGGTTTTGGTATTCGCTTGCAGAAATTAATGTTTACTTTACTTTAGTAACATTATCATTGGTTATCATTTCAGGATTTGAGTTTTTTAAAAAAGGTCTCAAATGGCTCATCCTGATAATTTTGATTATTGCGCTTTATGAGTACATTACTAAGACTTATTTATTTATCGTTTACCGCAATACAGAATGGGGTTTATTGCCAATGGACCCAAAATTCTTTGGAGGTTATGCTAAAATTATTAGGGCCAAAGGCCTTTTTGAAGGGCCATTGGCACTGGCACAATTTGCGATTGGCTGTGCATTAATTTTTAGAAAGGATCTCAAAATCTTAATTCTAACTTTTCTACTTGCGATTTTGGCAAATGGTAGGTTAGGCATCATTATTTGCGCTTCAGTTTTAATATTTCACTTTATTGAAAAGTATAGTCTTCTTAAGTTTCTTTTTAGTGCAAAAGGATTAAAGTTTTTACTCTTAGGATTTGTATCCCTAATTTTAGCTTTCAACTATTTTGTTACCGAAAAGTCTATAAAACGTTTTAAAGATATCTTTGATACAACCGGAGATTCAGGAAATAGTGCACGATTAGATTATTGGGCTCAAGCTGTTGACGTTTATTGGAATTATGATATCATTCACAAGATTTTTGGCGATAGTGGATTATATAGACATATTACTGGAAATAGTGCGGAAAATGGCTGGTTAATGCTATTGTTAAATAATGGCCTGTTGGGTTTTTTATACTATTTTATTCCAATAGTTTTGATTTTTGTTATGAGTATAACGAAAAAAACAGGACATTACTTATTCGTTTTGCTCATTATTTTTGCGATGTTCATTCAAACCTTTCATCTCGGTGCATCGGCCAATTTATTATATTGGGTCATAATTTATACGTTTTACTTAGAATTAAATCAAACAAATAATGCTTAGGATCTTCTTTCTTCTAGTTTTCGTTTTTCAGAGTTCTTGTCAAACCGGAGATGGCAAAGTATCCGTAAAGAAAAATAATAAGATTGCTAAATGTGAAAAGGATATTGCACTAAACTTGGAATTTAAAGTTGGAGATTCACGACGGTATGGGATTTTCCCAGATTCTCTCAATAACCGCTTAAACCCAAAAACCAATAAGCCTTTATTAACGAGTTTATTGGATTGTGCAGAGAAAAATCAATTTGAAATTGAGTTTATTGAAGGTTTTTATGACTTAAATTTAATTCTGGATTCAAGAAAAAACTTAAGTTTCAAATTTAATAATTCAGAATTTAAGCTTGCCCATATCACTAATGAAAAGGGGGCAAGATCTGAACATATCAATTTTAAAGGTAAATTGATTCTTAGTGATAGTTTTGGCAGTTATTATAGCGACCATATTACTGTAGATAGCTTGATTATTAAAACAAGCACAAGGAAGAGCCTTGAAGGAAGAAAGAGTAGAGGTTGTCATATCTATAAAGGAACCAATAATTTGCACATCAATTATTTAAAGATTCAAAATTTAGCTTCAGGATCAGAGGTTTATGAAAATAATCATGCTGCTCTCGCTATTGACGGTTTAAGAGAAAACCCTACCTATATTACTATTGACGAAGCAATAATTGAGTCTTCAGATAGACATGGTGTTTATATTACAGGAAGTCAGAATAGCATCAAGAAACTGAAAATTAATTCCTACGGACAAGGCACCACAGTTTACATGTCTGGAATGCAAGATTCAGATCGTGGGGAAGAACGTGTTTTATCTGGTCTATGGATTAATAGATGTAACGATTGCCAGTTTGATGAGGTTGAAATTCACACTAAAAACTCTAAAGGGTTTCCTTTGAAACTCGATGAAGGAGATGCAAGTCGTCCAACATTTATCAAGCTATTAAAAATGGATGTTCCCTATAAAGATGAGCTTATTCTAGATGATATCTTAACTAACGTATTGGTCAAAAAAATAGAACTTGTTGATTAAACTTTTTTTTAAATATAGAGAGCACGTTTATAGCACATTGATACTTTTGCTTCTCATTAGCTTTTTGGTGTCTTTCGCGATAAGTTCAATTTGTGTGTTTTTATTCTTTCTATTCTTTTTTTTAGATAGACCCACCAACATAAAACGCAAGCTAAATTCGTTAAAATCTAATAAAATCGTCATCTTATATTTTCTTTTTTTTTTAATCCAATGTATAAGTTTGGCCTATTCCGAAAATTTGGTATTTGGACTAAAAAGAATAAATGTTTTTCTACCAGTTAGTTTCTTGCCAGCCGTAATCCTTTCTGAAAAATTAAATAATAAAATGATACAAAGCGTCCTCAATATTCTTAAATATTGGGTTATTGCAGTATTCTCTTATTATATCATTTTACATGTTTTTATAGATGAAAGAGTGTTAAGCACTTTTGTTCCTTACGTAATGAATGATAGATTGGGAATTAGCCAATTTTACATACTGTTTATTGTTTTGATTCCATTTCTTAAAAGTATTAATGATATTTTCCAAAGAAAACGATTGATTTTGAATATAGCATGTTGTTGTTTTTTTACGTTTTGCATCCTCTTATTGGCCAATAAAACTGCATTAGTGATATTGTTGGCATTTACTATATTCAAAACTTTTAACGCTTTAAAACAATACAATAAAATAACAGTGTCTCTCAGTGCAGTTGCAATTATTACAATTCTTGTTGGTGTAATCTACATGACGCCAAACTTGAAAAAGAGAATCGATGTCATGATCAAAACTGTTGACTTCGATATTGAAACCATTATTACTAAAAATAGCGTAACCTTTACCAAAAACACACTGGAGCATCGCTTATTAATTAATTATATTGCTATAAGCGAGATTAAAAAAAGCTTCCCTTTTGGTGTGGGTATTGGCGATACTCAAGATGTTTTATTTTCAAACTACAAGAAAATTAATTTCAAACAAGGCATTAGGAATAATTTCAACAATCATAATCAATACATAGACGAGTTTCTAAAATCGGGAATTTTTGGAGGGTTCTATTTTTTATTTCTCATGTTTAGCCTTATTAAACTAGGCTCTGTTAGGGATCAATTTTATTCTTTTATAACAATTTTCTTTGCCTTTTCTTGTCTTTTTGAATCCTATTTATTTAGGCAGCACGGGATTATTATTTTCAGTTTCATGATTCCTCTATTTTTAAAGTATGATGAGCAGCTGAGAGTATCAAAAGAACCGATAAGCAATGAGCTAGATATTAGTTAGCTTTTATTGAGTCGAAAATATGTTTCAAGCGGTTACAAAGAGAAAACTTTTAATTACGTAGATTCTAAAGATGTAGATGTATCTCTGTCAATAAGAATTTATAATTTGCGATTTTTAGATTAATTTGGAAAGAGAACTTATTGAATTCGAGTGTACATAAAGAATGTACTTATATGATACAAAAACTTACGCTATATACTAAAAAGTACGCCATCTTTGGCATGGTGTTTTCGTTAGCGAAAGCGACTGTGTATTTTGTACCGTTGTTGCTAGCGGATGTGTTGTCAAAATCTGATTTTGGAATCTTAGAATATGCCTTGGCAGGATTGGGAATGATTGTAAATACGCTCATCAATCTTGGTGTGCCAGGAGCCTATCCTTATTTTGTGTTAAAAGATAGTCAGGATCATTTAACCCCAACTTTTAGACTTCACGCGATTGTACTTATAATACCGTTAGTGATCAACCAAATTCTGTTTTTTGGTTTTGGACTGGATGCTTCGTTCTACCTAGCCTTCAACGTATCTTATATCATCGCTAACCAAGTATTTTACTCCACACAGTTAAAATCTCATGAGCGGTCTACGGTTGCTGTAATTATAGATTCTGGAATTTATTTTTTTTTACTCTTCTATTATATCGCTTATCAACTCAAAATAATAACTTCGAGTTTGGAGTTGATCAATAAGTTCATCTTGGCTTATGCGATTATCTATGTCTTTTTTGCGATACAGAGGTACTTAAAACATAAGACTGAAGTTTCCTTTCAGCATTATAAAACCATATTAAAATTTAGTATACACCTACTAATATCTACCTTCTTAATCTATTTAATTACAAGTTCCGGACGTATTTTGGTAGAACTCTTTTTTGATTTTGAATCGGTTGGGATCTATGCCTTCTATTTTAGGCTAGCAGCTATTGTGGTTATGATCCATCAGGTGATCAATATTGCGTTTTTTAAAAAAATCTATACGTTCGAACCAAAAATATTAGATAAATACTATTTCTTGTTTTTCATTTTCATTTTCTGTCTTTCTATAATTATCTATTTTATAGCGCCTTTTGTAGTTGGACATTTCTCTGGATATTTCAACGAAACCTTTAAAGAACATAAAGCCATTTACTTTATTCTATCTGCCCAAATGGTCATGTGGATAGCTTCAGCATTAAATTCAAATATCATAGACAGAGAAAATTTGGCCTCGAAAAACAATAGCAAGTTTCTCGTCTTAGTCGTCGTAGGCGCGGGTGTGTTATATACTATAAAATCATCAATTACGCTTTCTATGCTGACCTATGTTGTCTATTCAATTATCTTTCTAGCCTGCATGATTCAGTATTTTAGTTTAAGCCGAAAAAGTATCTATTTTCAAAAGTCAGCCTTATCTTTAGCTGTCATTTATATGCTGACTAGCATTTATTATTTTATCAATTTCTAATTAATGATATATTTAAAAAATCATGCACTTTTCTTTGGAAGCCTTGGGTTTGGGATTCTAATTTGGATTTTGAGCTATGTTTGTCTTCCATTTTATGTGAATGAACCTTTCCATGCCGAAACAATCTTTTTCGTTATCTCATCCTACGGAATGCTAATCCTAGGGTTTAGCGTACTTAAACCAAGACTAAACTCAAAGGAGCTGATGGTTGGCCATGTACACAAGATTCTAAACATTTTGATAGGGATTATAATTATAAGTTATTTATTTCGGTGGATTGATCTTTTTTACCTCAGAGACCTCTCTTTTACAAACGAGCCAAAATACAACAGAGCGCTTAACGAAATGAATTCTGCTAATAGCAATCTCTTACTTATTTTGCTATCTGTACTTAAGAGCTTGTATTTTTTTCCTTATGTGATTTCTATAAAGACGAAGCAACACCGGCAGCGAATTACAACTATTTTAGCTTATTTATGTTTGTTTTTGCCACTTTTAGAAGCGGTATTAAAGGGCACAAGAAAACCATTATTTGAAATATTTTTCATAATCCTTTTGACGACACTGGTTTACAACAGGAAAATAATCACCAAACTCAGAATTGCCATTACTGCTGTTATTGTTATACTATTAATGAGTATATCAATGCTAGTTGTTTTCCAAAGAGAAAATTTATCACACGCCTTTGATACTGTTTTTTATGAGAAATTATTAGAGAGCAGATATAATGAAATTTTGGAGCCAAAACCGTCAGTCATCAGTTTTTTTGAAGATAAGCAAACCTCTCAGGTCACAAAATTTTACGCAATGGCGGCCATGCAAATAGGACAATACATTGCACACGGTGTTTTTGAGTTTAATCATATCATTAAGTTTAAAGCACTTCCTATTACTTATGGAGGTTATAGTTTTTCACCTGTAACTAGGTTCTTTAATAAAATAGGCATTTTGAATAATACCAAAATTGAAAACCCCTCACCTAGAGAATACGTTTATTTATCTTCTTTTGGAGCCATGTACATAGATTTTAGATGGTTTACCTTAATGTTTATGTTCCTTTTAGGTTGCCTTCAAAAATTTGTAACCTTTAAATCAAGAGAGAACGTCTTTTACGCGCCCATTTTAATCTACTTTTCTATAATTAATGTATTTTTGCCCATACTAAATTACATTGGAGGCTCAGGTATTTATGCTATTTTAAGTGCAGCTGTGTTGCTCCTCATATTAAAGTTGTTAGGAAAGGCGTTAAATGAAAAAAGCATTAGTACATGATTGGTATTATATTAGTGGTGGTGCAGAAAAGGTAATCCATTCTTTCAATAGTGTGTACGACGATTTTGAGCACTATGCCTTGGTTGATTTTTTAGATGAAAAGGACAGGCAATTCATTTTAAACGGAGCTTCGGTTCATACCAGTTTTATACAAAATTTACCAACAGCAAAGTCCAATCACAGAAAATTTTTGCAGTTATTCCCATATGCCATAGAGCAATTTGATCTGCAAGACTATGATTTAGTGTTGTCTTCTTCAGCTTCCATTGCCAAAGGTGTTTTGACAACCCAAGACCAGCTGCATATCTGTTATTGCCATTCGCCTATGCGTTATGCCTGGGATCTATACCATCAGTATCTGGAAGATTCCAACCTTAAAAAAGGACTTAAAGGCTTTTACGCCAAGCAAGTATTGCATAAAATGAGACAGTGGGATATTTCTACTGTAAATCGCGTTGATTTTTTTGTCGCTAATTCAAAATATATCGCCAGGCGCATTAAAAAGATCTATAATAGAGAGAGTACAGTGATTTACCCTCCTGTTGATGTCAATAGATTCACACTACAGGAAACTAAAAAAGAGTATTACCTCACTGTATCGAGAATGGTACCCTACAAAAAGTTAAAACTTATTGTTGAGACCTTTAATGAAATGCCAAATAAAAAACTCATTGTTTTAGGTGATGGGCCAGATTATAAGCATATTAAAAAAATTGCTAAGTCCAATATTGAGTTAAAGGGATTTATGGAAGCGGACGATTTAAAAGTATATATGCAGGAAGCAAAAGCTTTTGTTTTCGCTGCGAAGGAAGACTTCGGAATTGTCCCAGTCGAGGCCCAAGCCTGCGGAACTCCCGTTATCGGCTATAATGCAGGTGGCTTAAGAGAAACCGTAAAGGATGGTGAAACAGGGGTGTTTTTCGATTCTCAAACAACGGAAGCCATAAAGGCGGCCGTAGAGAAGTTTGAGTCTTTAACCTTTGACGCCAACACTATAAGAGAAAATGCCTTACGCTTTTCTACGGAAAGATTTGAACGTGAGATGAAAGCGTTTATAGAAACCAAATACAAAGAATTTAAAGAACTATAATACATAGTAATCCATGAAAACAGCAGTAATCGGCACCGGCTAGGGAAATTTGGTCACAGTAGCAGCTTTGGCAGAAACTGGCAACGAAGTGCTTTGCATCGCTATTGAAGAGCAAAAGGTCAAAAATACAAACGAAGGATCAATCGATGAGCCACACTTGCATCTTTTGTCCGCAAGAACTATTAAAGCTGGCCGATTAAAATTGTCCACCTCGTTTAATGAAGGTTTAGAGCATGCTGAAATCATTTTCTTTGCGCTACCCAGACCTGAAGCTAGAGATGGCTCTGCTAACCACAAGTCATTTTTAATGTGAGAAAATTATACAGAACTACTTATATTAGTGGTGAAGGATTTTGTTACAGCAGCATTGAGAAAGCGGTCGCGAGTTAAGTGGCCTGCCTAACTTCAAAACGATTTCCTCTAAAAGTGAGCTGTTTTTTATGTGGAGACGAAACTAATGGCTATTTTGTGTTATACTAATCAAACAATTACAAAGCAAAACATTGAGTTTATTTAAACAAGGCCGGTATTCAGGATATTTAAGACCCATTTCATACTTAATCGATTTAAGTATCTTGAATGGGTTTGCCATTCTATATTTTTTCAAAACCATAGATCCTGTGGTGTTTATTGCATTCGCTTCTATCTCTTGGATCATCTTGTCCATCTACTCCAGTTTTTACGAGGTGTATCGCTTTACAAGGGAGATAAAGATCTTATCTCTCACATTTAGGCAAATGATACTCTTTGCGCTCATTATTTTTGCGTTTTCAGGTTTCTACCAAGAGCTTAATATTTATCCGGTCACGGTGCTCAAGTACATTCTGCTGGTCTTCGTGTTGATTTCATTTTTCAAGTTCGCGGTGTATTATCTGCTTCAAAAATATCGGGTATCCTTCGGCGGAAATTACAGAAGAACCGTCATTTTTGGAGTCAATAAAAAAACAATGGCACTTGAGCATTTTTTCAATAAAAATCCAGAATACGGCTATGTGCATAGCAAAACTTTCAATTTCAAGGAGAAAAAATTGGTCAATCTACAGGAATGTTTTCGGTTTATAAAAGAAAATGACGTGGATGAGATTTACTGTTCCATTTCAGAATTGACCAACCTGCAGATTAGTGAGATCGTTAGTTTTGCCGATAACAATTTAAAGATTCTCAAGTTCTTGCCAGACAATAAGGAAATCTATTCCAAAAAGCTCAAGTATGAGTATTACGATTATATCCCAATTTTATCTTTGCGCAATATCGCTTTGGAAGATTCCTTCAACATGGTGATCAAACGCAGTTTTGACATCTTTTTTGCCAGTATGGTCATTGTCTTTATACTTTCATGGCTCACACCTATCATTGCCATTTTCATAAAGCTGGAATCCAAAGGGCCTGTGTTTTTTAAGCAATCCAGAAATGGATTCAATTTTAGGGAGTTTGACTGTTATAAGTTTCGGTCCATGATGCCTAACAAAGACGCGCATTTATATCAAGCCACACGAGGCGATCAACGCATTACCAAGATAGGTGGGTTTATTAGAAAGACCAGTATTGATGAGCTGCCACAGTTTTACAACGTACTGTTTGGCGACATGTCGGTTGTTGGTCCAAGACCACACATGGTAAGCCATACCAACATCTACGCCAAGAGAATCGATAAATTCATGGTAAGGCATTTTGTAAAACCGGGCATTACCGGTCTGGCACAAATTAGTGGCTTTAGAGGAGAGATAGAAACCGATAAAGACATCATAGGTCGGGTTAAATACGATATTTTTTACGTTGAAAACTGGTCGCTATTTCTAGATCTCAAAATCATTACAAGAACCTTCCTAAGCGCAGTAAAAGGCGATGATAAAGCGTATTAATCACGCAAGATGCTCGTTTTTAGTATAGATTTCAAGCGCAATCAAAAACTGAATGTTTTCAAATAAGTCCTGTGAATCCCTAATAAATTATTGAACTGCCAATCTCTTGGTCACAATCAAGTCTCTGTTCTTGATTCTTGGTTCTTGATGCTTTTTTCTAAAATCACACGTTCAAGCTCAAGCAACTGTTTATCAAAATCAAAATGAATGCGCGCTGTCTCTTGGATTTCTGTTCTCATTTGACCAGTAATCTGCTCTTTTTGTATTGTTGAAATCACAGTGTTTAAATGGGCATAGTTTCCTGCCTTCGCAACCCAACCCAATTCATGTTTTTTGATGAGCGTTTCGCCCTCACCACCTCCAAAATAGAGCATGGGCAATCCCAATCTGGCGTATTCGAAGATTTTGGAAGGTACTGAGCCATAGATACGGTTGAGCAATGGGATCACGGTTACGTCGTAGGCTTGTAGCACACGATGCAATTCCTGCCTCGAAACTTGCCCGTGATACACGATTGGGAGATAGGCGTGATCGGCGATAAATGCTTCTAATTTTGACTGTTCGGCGCCAGAGCCATAAATGTGCAACTCAATGCCTTCAAAGTTCAATTGTTCACACATACTGTAAATACCTTGTGCAATGCCTAAAAGACCTGCATAGACTATGCTAAGTTTTCGGGTTTCAGAATGCTGTTTGGGCAATTCGGGTAAATTGAAATTTGGGAAATTCCGATAAAGAAACAGGGCTTTCTTGGGGCAAATTGAGCCAATGTGCTCTAAGATTTCCATACTTTGACCCATGGCCAAATCGGCATTGGCGTAATTGAATTTCTCAATACGCTCTAAAATACGATAGCTAAAATTCTTTTTAAAAGCACCCAGTTCCAAGCCTGCAATTGGCCACAGGTCGCTTACATTTAGGATGAGTTTTCGTTTTTTGGAGCGTAAAAACAGCATACAGGTAAAAGCGACCAAAAGCGGAGGCGATTGTACAATAACGGTTTTGGGTAATTTGTTCCAAAGAAAAAACCAGATTAAACTGAAACTGTAAGACAGCATGGCAAATAGCCGAAAGAACTTATTTTTGGAGTTACTTGCAAAGATCCACAAGCGATGTATTGTGACCCCGTTTTCTTCGGAAACTTGTTTGAAACGGCTTCGATAACCCTCAAAAATGCGACCTGTTGGATAATTGGGCAAAGGGGTTATCACTGAAACCTTATAGTCCAAATGCTGCAACCCTTCGGCAAGATGATGGATTCGATTGGATGCAGCGCCCGGCTCTGGTGGAAAGTAACTGGTAATGATGGCAATTTCTTTCATGCCTTATCTTGATTTAACAACGAAGTGAATTGCTTCAGTTTGCCACTTTTGCTGCGTTGTAATTGTTCTTGTCGCTCAAATATCACGGTCAAACCAGGTTCTAGGTAGCGCGTCATGGCTTTGATGATGTTTTGTTGTTGTGCTTCGGAAAGTATTTCGGTGCCCACATAAGCTACCTTAAATTGATCAATTTGATGTTGTTCAATCACAAATTCCTTTACTTTTCCGTCGTTTTCAATAATGCTCTTGGTAATGTAATAAAAGGTAAGGCCGGCAGCCTGCTTTCCGCTAGGCAATAGCACAATGTCGTTGCTGCGACCCACTAATTTTTGGAGGATTGGTTTTTTGGTACTGCTATCTTTTGAGAGGCTTCCTAGGTCTCCAATGTCATAGCGTATAAAAGGATGTGCTTTGTTATAAAGTGAGCTAATCACGATGCGCCCTTCTTCGCCGTAGGGTAACACCTGATTATTGGGGTCTAGGATCTCGACAAACAGACTTTCACTGTTGACCTGCCATTGGTCATTGGGGTTTTGAAAGGCAATCAGGTCCAATTCCGAAGCACCGTATTCATTGACAATGGGGAGTCCCAATTGGGATTCTAAAAGTATTTTGTCCTGTTCGAAAAGCATTTCCGAAGTGACCACACACACGTTCAAACTCGGGCATAGATCTTTCAAAATGATGTCTCTTCGCTGTAAATACTTAGCAAATTGTACAATAGCGCTTGTGTAGCCATTGATGTAGTCAAATGCAGTGGTTCTAAATTGGTGCAGACATTTTTCAAAAGCCGCATCACTCAAATCAAATACCGAAAACCGAAACCTATTGCCAAAATAATCCTTGATACGTTCCTTATAATAGCCTTTTTTATCTAGGGGAATTCCATAGAAGCGCGCTTGTTTGGAGTGATTGAAATCCAGCCCATACCAACTAAAACGGTCTTGAATCACAGCCCAAGTCAACGCATGGCAAAATTTATCCTTGGCAAACACAAATGGATCTCCAGAGGAGCCAGAGGTTTTATTGACGTAAACCGATGCTGTGGAATAACCCTCGGAAAGTCGCTGCTTTAAAGGGACTTGCAGATCGCGTTTGGTCATCACGGGAAGTTGTTCCCAAGTCGAAACATTTGCATCGCTCACAAAATCTCTATAGTAGGCATTGTATTTCAAGTGATGTGCAAGGATTGCTTTTTTTTTGGCTTTAAGCGATGCTGCAAAATCGATCTCATTTTTTTGGTGTATGGCAACAAGGGCTTCTTTCGCTGCCTTGAGCGGAAAACCATTGAGTTTTAAAGTGAGGTCAAAAAGGTTCAAAAAATAAAAAGTCTATAAAATGAGTTGTAAAGTAAAGAAAAAAAAGTCGCCTCACGAACTTTCCTTAGCCACTTAAAACGACTATTTTTACACAAATTAAATAACTAGCATGACCATTCTTATTCTTGGTTCCGGCGGAAGGGAGCACACTTTCGCTTGGAAAATCGTTCAAAGCACAAGCTGTGAAAAACTATATGTTGCCCCGGGAAACTCAGGTACTGCACAAATTGCGACCAATGTGGATCTCAAGGTGACCGATTTTGAAGCCATAAAAAAACTGGTCATCGAGAAACAGATCAACATGGTGGTTGTTGGTCCAGAAGATCCTTTGGTACAAGGAATCCACGATTTTTTTCTCAACGATGAGCAACTCAAAAATGTGGCGGTTATTGGTCCGCAAAAAGCTGCAGCCCAGTTGGAAGGCAGTAAGGAATTTGCCAAAGAGTTTTTGATCAAACATAAAATCCCAACAGCAGCTTATCAAAGTTTTGATGCCAGCACAGTTGCCAATGGCTATGAGTTTCTGGAAACGCTTAAGCCACCTTATGTTTTAAAAGCCGATGGTTTGGCAGGCGGAAAGGGCGTTTTAATACTTCAGGATCTTGAAGAAGCCAAAGTAGAACTCAAAAACATGCTAGTGGATGCCAAGTTTGGCGCCGCGAGCTCAAAAGTGGTTATTGAAGAATTTCTTGATGGTATTGAATTGAGTTGCTTTGTGCTTACTGATGGCGAACACTATAAAATTCTTCCTACGGCCAAAGATTATAAGCGTATTGGCGAAGGTGACACCGGATTGAACACCGGCGGAATGGGTGCCATCTCACCAGTGCCTTTTGCGACGGAATCGTTTTTGAATAAAATTGAAGAACGCATTGTTAAACCCACAGTTCTAGGTTTACAAAAAGACAATTTGCCTTATAAAGGATTTATTTTTATCGGCATCATCAAAGTTGGCGATGAGCCGAAGGTGATTGAATACAACGTAAGAATGGGCGATCCAGAGACCGAAGTGGTGCTGCCTAGACTTAAAAATGATTTGGTTGAGATTTTTGAAGCCATTGCAAATGAACGTCTCCATGAGATTGAGCTTCAAATTGATGAACGCACTGCCGCAACGGTGATGCTGGTTTCTGGTGGTTATCCTGAAGCTTATGAAAAAGATAAGGAAATCACAGGATTGGATGAGCTATCAGGTTCTATCGCTTTTCATGCAGGAGCCAACTCAAAGGAGGGCAAGATTGTAACCGCTGGAGGGCGCGTTATGGCGATAACTTCTTTTGGAGACAGTTACCAGGCGGCCATAAAAAAATCTTATCAAAATATAGAAAAACTACATTTTGATAAGATGTATTACCGCAAAGATATTGGTTTTGACCTTTAGCAGGCCAAACCCGAACCCTTATTTATAGGTATGAATGTGAAGTGATGCTCTTGTTTTCCTCACCACTATCTGTGTATTTTTTAAGCTGTAACATCCAATAGACAAAAGCTGCAAAACCAACAAGGATAAAAAGCCAAGAAAAAATGTTGGCCAACCACCAACTGTCCAATTGTAAAGCTCTAAGCCAATCATAAGGTGCAAAAAGTACGTTAACGAACAAGTCTTCAATACCGTAAAAAAAATCTGTCATGATCATATTATTTTAGAAAGCAATAATCGCTTCACGGGTATAACCCTATATTTACAGCACAAATTTACATAAATTTTTGCTTTTTTATTGTAAATATTAGATGAAACACCCCAAATGAACCATTTGTTTTTGAGCCGAATAATAAAAACCAATTTTTGAATTAAACATGCTTTCCAATTTTTTCAGTAAATCAAAACCCATTCATTACCTAATTCTAGGGTTCTCGCTGTTGTTTATTTTTGCAGCGGCCAAGTTTAGCGTGCTTGAGCCCAACCTTAGCTTGCTAATGGTATCAAAACAATTGGGCTTATTTCTGGTGTGCTTGGGATCGGTTTTCATTTTCGACTTTTTTGTGACCAAAAACAAACTCACACAGAAAAATAGTTTTAAGATGCTATTATTTGTGCTGTTTATCGCTGTTTTGCCAGAGACGATCTTAAATACCAGAATCTTACTGGCTAATTTTTTCTTGATTTTGGCCTTGCGTCGCATGTTGAGTTTGAGAACGCACAAAATGGTCAAAAAAAAATTGTTTGATGCTGCATTTTGGATTGCAGTGGCCACCTTGTTTTATTTCTGGTGTATTCTGTTTTTTATATTGCTGTTTACCGCACTTTTGGTTTATAGTTTCACAGATATTAAGAACTACATCATTCCCCTAACAGGTATCGCCACCGTAGCGATTTTAGCTGTTTCTTATCAGCTTGTTTTGGGTTACGATTTGAGTGCGTATTATGAAAGTCAAACCGACTTCAGTTTTGATTTTACAGCCTTAAATTCCAAGCGCCTAATTATTGGAGCCACCCTTTTGTTCTCTTTCGGCCTATGGTCCTTGTTCTATTATTTGAGAAATATCAAATCGAAAACGAAAAGTTACAGGCCCACCTTTAAATTGATTGTGGTTACCGCGTTGTTGGCTGTGGTCATCATCGTTTTGGCGCCTTCAAAGGATGGCAGTGAGTTTATATTCCTGTTTGCGCCTTTGGCCATTATCATGACGAACTATTTGGAGCTTATTTCAGAAAAATGGTTTAAGGAAACCTTTCTATGGATTTTGGTGCTCACACCAATTTTTATCTCACTGTTGTAACTTATTCCCAAACGCCAAATCCCCAGCGTCGCCCAAACCAGGGACGATATACCCTTTGTCGCTCAAGTCTTCATCCACTGCGGCGATCCATAAATGAGTGTCTTGGGAAAAATGCTTACTTATCAAATCAACACCAGGCTGTGCGCCAATAACACTTACTATATGAATGTTCTTGGGCTTCCCAAAGGGTCTTAAGGCTTCAAAGGTGGCCACCATAGATTGGCCTGTGGCTAACATTGGGTCTGCCAAAATCAAGGTTTTGCCTTCCAAACTTGGGCAGGCCAAATATTCTACAATGATTTCGAAGGTTTCAGGGGTTTGTTTGTGATGTCTATATGCTGAAATAAAGGCGTTTTCGGCATCGTCAAAATAATTGAGCAACCCATTGTGTAAAGGCACCCCAGCTCTTAAGATGGAACAAAGCACAATTTCGTTTTGATATAGGGAAGTTTGCTTTTCTCCCAAAGGGCTCACAACGGTTTTGTCTTTGTACTGAAGCGTTTTGCTCATCTCATAACCCAACACCTCACCAATGCGTTCTATGTTGCGTCTAAAGCGCATGCGGTCTTTCTGGATGTTGACGTCTCTAAGGTCGGCAATGAAAGAGTTAAGTATGGAATTGTGTTTTGATAGATCGTGAATGTGCATCTGTGGACTTGCTTTTGTAGATGCTAAAGTTAAACTTTTTCAGACTTAATTCCTTAAAGCGAGCCTTGGTTTTATGGTTTTTGTTGCGCTTTGCAATTTGGTCCTAAGTTTCAGCCATTGAAATTTTACACTTCCCCGTCTTTGCCTCAATCTGTTTTATTTATTCCCACTATATTTGTGATACAAAATTTAGAAATTATGTTTTCAGACAAAGCCAATACCATTTTTCAAGACGTTATTTTAACCTATCATAAATTGAACAATGTAGGGCAACCCTTTACTAATTTATATGACAAGGATAAGCAATTGATTGAACATTTACTCTACAGAAAATCTTGGATCGATACCGTGCAATGGCATTACGAGGATATTATTCGCGATCCACAAATTGATCCTGACGCCGCTCTAAAACTGAAACGCCAAATAGACGCCTCCAACCAAGACCGTACAGATATGGTTGAGTATATTGACAGCTATTTTCTTGAAAAATATAAAGATGTTACCCCAAAACCAGATGCCACGATCAATACGGAAAGCCCGGCTTGGGGCATCGATCGCCTTTCAATTTTGGCACTCAAGATTTACCACATGAATGATGAGGCCATTCGTGAGGATGCTTCTGATGCACACCGCACTGCTTGTAAAACAAAATTGGACATTTTGTTGGAGCAACGCAAAGATTTATCCACAGCAATTGATACCTTATTGGAAGATATTGGTAAAGGTGATAAGTACATGAAAGTCTATAAGCAAATGAAGATGTACAACGACGATGAACTCAATCCTGTCTTGCGGTCGGGGAAATAGACAGCATTTTTTTTAAATACCGGTTTGTACGGATGCATAACAGTTTAAATAGAATTGTTTTTAGCAGTCTTAGATAAATAATGCCAACTCAAAAAAAACACATCCTCATCATCCGTCTCTCTGCCATGGGAGACGTCGCCATGACCGTACCTGTGTTGCGGGCATTGGTGGCACAATATCCCGAAGTGAGACTAAGCGTTTTGACCAGGGCATTTTTTAAACCCTTTTTTAGGGATCTGCCAAATGTGAGCGTTTTTGAAGCCGATTTAAAAGGAAGGCACAAAGGCCTCTTTGGTCTCTGGAAACTCTCACAAGAACTCAGGGCTTTGGGTTTTGATGCAGTTGCCGATTTACACAACGTTTTGCGAACCAAGATTCTGAAATGTTTTTTCTTCGGAAGGAAGGTCGTGCAAATAGATAAAGGCAGAGCCGAAAAAAAGGCGCTGGTTACTGGCCAAAAATTTGAACAGTTAAAAACAACGCACGAACGCTATGCCGATGTTTTTGAAAAACTAGGGTTTCCACTGGATCTCTCGAATCCAAGTTTTCCTGAACGGGCAAGATTAAGTCCCGAACTATTAGAAATTCTCGGCACGGATACCAAAAAATGGATTGGGATCGCCCCTTTTGCCGCATTTTCAGGCAAGATGTATCCCATAGATCTTATTGAAAAAGTGATTGAAATACTTTCCAAAACTTATAAAGTGATTCTTTTTGGTGCAGGAAAGGATGAAATCTTGCTCATAAAAAAACTTCTCAAAGGCAAAGCAAACAGCATAAATCTTGCGGGCCAATTGGCTTTTAGTGAAGAATTGGATGTGATCTCAAATTTAGACGTCATGCTTGCGATGGACTCTGGAAACGCACATATCGCGGCCATGTTGGGCGTTGAGGTGGTTACTATTTGGGGCGTCACACACCCGTTTGCGGGCTTTTATCCTTTTAATCAAAGTAAAAACAACGCCATTTTAGCCGATCGAAAACAGTTTCCGCAGATTCCTACCTCCATTTATGGCAAGGACTATCCTAAAGGCTACGATAAGGCCATGAGAAACATCTCGCCAGAGCAGGTGGTTTCGAAAATCAATTCTATTTTAGAGAACTCAGCTTTCAAATAGCGCGGTTAAAAAAAAAGGGTTTTAAAAATTGGGGACTCATCCAACTTCATGAGTACAAAGTCTTCATTTAGCAAAAAAACCCTTCAGTTTAAAACAGGCAATTAGATCTTCGTTGTATGATTTAAGTAGAAGAGCACTTAAAAAAAACCAGTAAATATAATTGCAATGCGAATGATTCTTGCGAATATAAATTAACCCACAACCCACAACCCACAACCCACAACCCACAACCCACAACCCACAACTCCCAACCTCACACGTCATCATAATCCACCGTGATCGTCTCTGTAGTGGGTTGCGCTTGGCAAGTCAAAATAAGGCCTTCCTTCAACTCGGCATCGGTAAGTATGTTGTTTTGGCGCATGGTAGCTTCACCTTCAGTAATTCGGGCGATGCAACTGCTGCAAATGCCACCTTGGCAAGAGTAGGGTGCATCAAGATCCTCATCTAAGGCAGCCTCCAAAATGGTTTGATTTTGCGACATTTCGAAATCAAAAGTCTCATCGTCTAACATTACTTTGACCTTGGTTTTGCCATCGGTTATGCCTGTATCATTGGTTTCGATGGGTTTCGCCGCTTTGAAGAGTTCAAAATGTACGCGATTCTCGTCCACATCGTTGGCGAGCAAAACATCTTTCACTGCGAAAATCATGCCTTCGGGACCGCAGAGATAGTAGGCATCCACATCAATATGCTTGTGCTTGTTCTTCATCACATAATTGACGGTGCTCTTTTCAATACGTCCAAAAATGGCGTTGTCTTCATCGGCCTGGCTAAATACAAACTGTATGGAAAACCGCTCGTGATATTGTTTTTGCAACGCTAAAAGCGATTTCAAGAACATGGTATCTTCGGTCGTTTTATTGCCATAAACCAAGATGACTTTACTGAGCACTTCTTCTTCCAAAGCACATTTGATGATGCTCAAGATTGGAGTAATCCCGCTTCCAGCTGCAAAGAGTGCTATATTTTTCGTTTTATTGTCATTGGGCTCAAATACAAACCTACCTTTAGGCGGTGCCACCTCCAATTCATCTCCTACTTGCAGGTGCGTATTGGCATGTGCAGAGAATATACCTTCGGCCACTTCTTTAACAGCAACCTGCAGGAGGCCGCTTTTTGGCGAAGAGCACAGCGAATAATCACGTCTTACTTCAATGCCATTGATATGGGTTTTTAGTGTGATGTATTGTCCGGCTTTATAGGCATAGTCTGCTTTTAAATGGGCAGGTACGTCAAAATTTAGGGTTACTGCATTGGAGGTTTCGCGAGTGACTTTCGCTATGGAAAGCTTATGGAAATGTGACATGTAAATTAATTTTATGTAAAAATAAGGAAGATGTTGGTTTCTACTTTTATTTCTGCGGAAAAATTACTGCGAAAAACACCATGCCTAAGAATTTTATGTATATTTGATTTATGGCGAACTCTAAATTGTATAAGGGAAGTTTGGTGACCATCATTTTGCGTTTGTTAAAAGAGAACGAAAAAATGTATGGTTACGAAATTACGCAAAAAGTGAAGCAAATCACACAAGGCGAGTTGCAAATCACGGAAGGCGCGCTATATCCTGCACTTCATAAATTGGAAGCCCAAGGCTTATTGGATGTTGATGTACAAAAAGTGGGTAACCGCCTGCGAAAATACTACAAATTGACCCCACAAGGCCAGAAAGAAACACACAGCAAACTGCAAGAGCTGCAAGCGTATATCAAAACCATGCAAGTATTGGTAAACCCTAAATGGAGTTTGGAATCATGAGGACAGTAAACCCCCAAGAGATCGCACAACTTTACCAATTCACAAGAGCCCATTTTGTGGAATATTATGATTTACAGACCGAGTTGGTGGACCATCTGGCGAATGATATGGAGGTGATCTGGCAAAAACAGCCAAAGCTTAGTTTTGAGCAGGCGCGAGACGCTTCCTTTAAAAAATTTGGTGTTTTTGGCTTTATGGATGTGGTGGGAGAACGTCAAAAGGCGATGACAAAACGGTACATGACCTATCTTTGGCAAGAATTTAGACAATGGCTTACACTACCAAAATTAGCCATAACGCTATGCCTATTTTTGGTATTCTATACCGCATTTTCTTCTCCTTTTGTCCCATTATTTTTGGTGCTTGTGTTTGGATATCACGCTGTATGGAGCATTTACAAATCGGTGATTTTGAGAAAACGGTTTAAGAGTCGTCGAGAAAATACGTCTAAAAAATGGATGCTGGAGGAAATGATCTTCAAGCAAGCTGGCGGTGCTGCATTGCTCTTAATGTCACAATTACCAACTTGGTATAATTTATCAGGTGCTTACCTGTCAAATCCCACGCTCGTAATAGGGATATCTTTATTTACTACCGTTTTCAGTATTTATATGTACGTAAGTTTTGAGCTTCTTCCAAATAAAGCAGAAGAACTCCTAAATCAAACCTATCCAGAATACAGTATGTAACAATTCTTTATATTTGCCTACTAACATTTCAAATAACCTAAAAACACTTAACATGAAAAAACTATTAGTTGCCATTGCTTTTGTTTGTGCCTTCTCGGTTCAGGCGCAGGAAGAAAATTCCGTATTCAAAAACCAAACCATTGAGTTTATCAAGTTAACCGGTACCGCCGATGCGTTTGATAATGCCATTGCCCAAATTGGCGCCCAGGTGCCAGAAGCTAAAATGGCTGACTTTAAAAAAGAAGCGAACGGTACACTTGATGAATTGTACTCTAAAATCGCCGATTTGTACATGAAGGAATTCACCGAAGAGGATATCGCAGAGTTGGTGGTTTTCTACAAAACAGATTTAGGAGAAAAATTAGCATCCAAACAAACCACATTGACCCAATCGGCGATGATGGTTGGCCAAACTTGGGGCATGAAAGTGGGACAAATTGCCCAAAAGTACGCTAATTAATCACTACCAAATCTCAAAGGAACATGACTCTAAAACAGTTTTTAAACCTAGAATGGAAACAATATTTTAGATCGTCTTATTGGCAAAAAAGTATTGCGATCAACATTTTATTGGTGTTTTTTGCACTGTATTTTATAGTCATGTTCTTATTTTTAGGGATTGCCCTCTATCCTGGCTTAAAAGAGGCTTTTCCCGATCAGGATCCGCTCAATATTGTCAACAGCTACATGTTTTATTACATCCTTATTGACCTTGTTCTGCGCTTCTTTTTTCAAAAATTACCGGTAATGAGTGTTAAGCCCTTGCTTACGCTACCCGTAAAACGAAGCCGGGTTGTGCATTATGTGTTGCGTAAATCGGTTTTCTCATTTTTCAATTTTTTGCCTTTGTTCGCTTTTGTGCCCTTTAGCATCATGTTATTGGTTAATGGATATCCGACGGGCTCGGTATTAGCTTGGTTTTTTCTCACGATTTTGATGAGTTTGACCATTAACTTTCTCAATTTTATCATTGAAAGTTTTTCTTCGGAAACAGAGCTGTCTTTTTTGCCCATTATTGTAATAGCGGGAGGTTTATATGCCTTGGATTTTTTTAACATAGTTTCCATTTCCGGATTGGTGGCGGAAGCTTATGCATCCATCTTCAACAATCCCATTTTTCTATTAGTACCCTTGGCGCTTTTGATAGGCGTTTACCTGCTAAATCATCGCTTGCTCAAGAGCAAACTTTATTTAGACAGTTCTTTAAAAAGCAAGGTTGAGACCGTAAATGCTTCAGCAATGGAATGGACCAAACGTTTTGGCGACATTGCACCTTTTTTGCAGCTGGATCTTAAATTGATATGGCGTAACAAACGTACCAAATCCTCTGTTTGGATGTTGGTTCTGGGGCTGCTGTACGGCCTGTTTTTTTATCCGCAAGAACAAATGAGCTCACCCCCATTTTATGCTTTTGTTGGTATTTTCGTGACGGGTATTTTCTTGATAAATTTTGGCCAATTCATCCCAGCTTGGGATAGTGGCTACTACAAAATGCTCATGAGCCAGAACATCAAATATGAGCAGTACTTGAAATCAAAATTCACCTTAATGGCGATGAGTGTTATTCTGCTTTTTGTGTTGAGTATTCCATACGTGTATTTTGGATGGGAAATTCTAGTGGCGCATTTTGCGGCAGCCATTTATAATATTGGTGTCAATACCCATGTGATTTTAATTGGAGGTTCCTATAACCGAAAAAAGATAGACCTTAACCAGAGGGCTGCTTTTAATTATCAGGGTACCGGTGCGGTGCAGTGGTTGATTGGGATTCCGCTGATGCTGTTGCCATTGGCTATTTTTGCTGGTGTCTATTACCTGGCGAATTTTGAGTTTGCCTGCGCAACATTGGCTGCCTTCGGCATTATAGGCATTGTATTGCATCCCAAATTAATGACTTACATCACCCAAAGATATACCAACTCCAAATACAAAATGATTGACGCTTTTAGTCAAGACACTTAATAAACTCACCATGATTCAAACCACAGCACTTTCTAAATCTTACGGTTCAAAAACCGTGTTAACAATCAATGAGCTTCACATCCCAAAAGGACAAAGTTTTGGATTGGTTGGAAACAACGGAGCGGGAAAAACCACTTATTTCAGTCTCTTGTTGGATTTAATAAAACCTACAACCGGTCAAATTACCAACAATGGCATCATTGTAAGTGAAAGCGAAGATTGGAAACCCTTTACATCGGCATTTATAGATGAAAGTTTCTTGATTGGCTATTTAACACCTGAGGAGTACTTCTATTTTATTGGTGAATTGCGCAATCAAAACAAAGCCGATGTTGACGCTTTGGTGGCACAGTTTGCCGATTTTTTCCACGGAGAGATTTTAAACCAGAAAAAATATTTGCGTGACTTGAGTAAAGGCAACCAGAAAAAGGTGGGCATCGTTGCCGCTTTGATTGGTAATCCTGAAGTCATCATTCTCGATGAGCCATTTGCCAACCTCGACCCCACCACCCAAATAAGACTTAAAGGCATTATCAAGGATCTAGCCGAAAAACAAGGGGTAACTGTCTTGGTTTCCAGCCACGACTTACTCCACGTAACCGATGTTTGCGAGCGCATCGTCGTCTTGGAAAAAGGAGAAGTCATAAAGGATTTAGCAACCAACGAAGCCACCCTAAAAGAATTGGAAGTGCATTTCTCAGGCGAGACGCTTGTTTGATTTTCAGTCCTCAGTCCTCAGTTGGTAGTGGGTAGTAGGTAGTAGGTAGTTTGAAATTAGGAATTGGGCGCTGCCCCCCTGCCTGCCCTTGGGTAGGTTTGTGAGGAGCTATGCTCCAATCATTGATCTTTGCGACTTTGCGAGAAAACATTAAGGCAATCCTAGGTCTCTGCCCCCCTGCCCGCCGTTGGGTAGGTTTGTGAGGAGCAATGCTCCAATCATTGATCTTTGCGTCTTTGCGAGAAAACATTAAAGCAATCCAAGGTCTCTGCCCCTCTGCCTGCCGTTAGGCAGGTTTGTGTCCCTACCTATCGGCAGGCAGGTCTGTGAGAAAATTAAACACAAGCATTCGTGAATTCGTGGCATAACCCCAGAAATCCCCAAAAACCGACCTTAAATTCAAAAAGATGCTTATTTTTACAGCATTACATAATAAATTCAGTCTGTTTTAGTTTAGGTATTACAAAATCCCAATCCTTGAAAACCACTTTAAAACCCATACTATCATTTTGTTGCGTCGCGATTTTATTGGCGAGTTGCTCCCGTAAAAAGGACACCTTCATCAATAGAAATTTCCATGCAATGGGCACCTATTACAACATTCTCTACAACGGTAACATCGCTTTAGAAAATGGTCGAGAAACCGTTGACAATGCCGCTACAGACAACTATTGGGAACTGCTTCCCATAGAGCGCATGCAGGTTAAGGAGGATGCCTTTATGCCAGGACAAGCCAAAAATCAGGATTTTGAGCGCGCTGAGGAAAAGGCCATAAAAGCGGTACAAAAACACGGGATGAATATCAAGGGCAAAGAGTTCAATCCGCAAATTGATGAAGCTTACTTGCTTTTGGGTAAATCCCGCTATTTTGACCAGCGTTTCGTGCCTGCCTTAGAGGCTTTCAACTACATTCTTTATAAATATCCAGCCAGCGACAAGATCAATACTGCAAAAGTTTGGCGTGAAAAAACCAATATTCGCTTAGAAAATAATGCACTAGCCATTCAAAATCTTAAAGAGCTTATTGAAGACGAGGTGCTGGAAGATCAGGATATGGCAGATGCCAATGCCATTTTGGCCCAAGCTTACATCAATACAAAATCTAAGGATAGTGCCCTAACCAAATTGGTGATTGCCGCAGAATTTACCAAGAAAAACAGAGAACAGGCACGGTTTAATTACATCATTGGGCAACTCTACAATGAGTTTGGAAAAATCGATAGTGCCAATATCGCTTTTGACAAAATCATTGATATGCACCGTAAAATCCCAAGACCATATTATATCAATGCCCATTTGGCAAAAGCCGCCAATTTTGACACCATCGGTGGCGATAGAATGGCGTTTGAGGAGTACCTCGCCGATTTGGAAGAAGATCGTGAGAACCGTCCGTTTTTGGATAAAATCTTTTACCGCATTGCCGAATACCACAGAGGCAACAAACACGATTCCCTTGCGGTTGCTTATTACAATAAATCCTTACGCACCAATTTGGGGGATAAAGAGCTTAGATCCAGAGATTACGAAACTTTGGGCAATATGAATTTTGACATAGCCGAGTACAAGTTGGCAGGTGCCTATTATGATAGCACCATGACCAATTTAACGATAAACTCTAAGCCCTTTCGTGTGATTGAGCGGAAACGTGAAAACCTGGAGGATGTGATTCGCTATGAGGATATTGCAAGAGCTAATGACAGCATTCTCAATCTGGTCAGTTTATCGGAAGCAGATCAGCTCGCTTTTTTTACGGAACACACCAATGAGTTGAAAGCGATAGCAGCAGCTGAAGCCGAAAAAGCGGAAGCCGAAGTACGTCGAAACACCGGCTTGCAGTCTGCTTCAAATACCATCCAAACCGCGAGGATCGAGCCTAGCACAAGGGGAGGAGCACCAGGGAAACAAACCTTTTATTTTTATAATCCCACCACTGTGGCCTATGGCAAAAACGAATTTGTCAAAATTTGGGGCGATCGTGAGTTGAAGGATAATTGGAGATTATCAGATACTAAGAGCAGCACTTTTCAAGCCATTGAAGAGCAAGAAATAACAACCAATGCTTCGGAAGATAAGCGTTTTGACCCCGAATTTTATATAGCGCAGATTCCTTCCGATCAAAAAGTATTGGATAGTTTGGCGAGAGAACGCAATTTTGCCTATTATCAACTAGGTGCCATTTATAAAGAAAAATTCAGTGAATATCAATTGGCAAGGGAAAGGCTTGAGCAATTACTGAAAAATGATCCTGAGGAGCGCTTAATCCTTCCGTCTAAATACAATCTCTATAAAATCTACATGGAACTGGGACTTGCCCAAAAAGCAGAAATGACCAAAACCGACATCATCAATAATTACCCCGATTCAAGATATGCCCAGATATTGCTAAACCCCAATTCTGGTTTAGATCAAGATGAAAACAGCCCCGAACGTTTGTATGATGGGCTCTACAAAAAATTCGGCGATCAAGATTATGAAGAGGTCATCGCAAAAACAGAGGAGTATATCAATCGCTTCGCAGGCGACCCTATGGTTCCAAAATTTGAAATTTTAAAAGCATCGGCCAAAGGCAGGCTTTTTGGATTCGAGGCCTATAAGACAGGGGTCAACTACATTGCCTTGACTTATCCCAATACTGAAGAAGGCAAAAAGGCAGACGAAATTTTAAAAACAGCCATTCCAATCTTGGCAATGAAGGAATTTAAGCCTAATGATGAGGCTAAGCACTTTAATGTGCTTTATCCGTTTTCCAGCGATGAAAAGGAAAACATCCCCGAATTTATCAAAAAGCTTGAAGAGGCTGTGGCTAAGGTTGATTATTTCGACTTGACCACATCAATCGATGTGTATGATCAAAACACAATTTTTGTTGTAGTGCATGGGCTAACAAGCGCCCAAGGTGCTTCGGGTTTTGCAGAATTACTAAAGGAAAATAAACAAAAGATCAAACGTCAATTTTGTGCTATCTCGTCCCCAAACTACGAAATCGTTCAGCGACATAAAAATTTAAGCAACTATTTAGAATTTCAATAAAATTCCAACTTATGTTTTCAGAAAAAAAATCAACAAAAATGGCAGAAAACTCCAACTCTCAACAAAACACCATAGCCAAAGGCACCCAAATCACTGGCGACATCGTTAGTGAAGGGGATTTTAGAATAGAAGGTAAGATCGAAGGCAACATCCAAACCCCTGGTAAAGTGGTAATTGGTAAAACAGGTGTTGTCAACGGGACTTTGAAGGCAGCTAATGCCGATATCGAAGGCTATTTCTCTGGCAAGTTGTTCCTAACAGACACCCTATCCCTAAAAGCCACGGCACATGTTGAAGGCGAAGTGGAAGTTGGTAAAATCGCTGTGGAGCCCGGTGCAAATTTCAACGCGACCTGCCAGATGAAAGGTGCATTGAAAGAATCTAATAGCGCTACTAACAACAACCAAAAAGGAAAAGAGAAAACTGTAGAAAAAGGACAAGTTGTCTAATAAATACATAAAATTTACTTCGGTCGCCATTCAAATGGGCGTTACCATCTGGCTTGGAAACGAGTTGGGGAAATGGCTGGACTTCAAATTTGAAAAAGATTTTTGGGCACCTACCATCACTTTGCTCGCGGTTTTTATAGCCATGTATTTGGTGATATCACAAGTCTTAAAAATGTCAAAGGAAGATGATTAATGCCGTCCTTAAATATGCACTTTACTTTACATTGGCTTTTGCGGTGGTCTACACCTTCCAGAAAATAGTTATGCGCGATAACCCCGAGGCGATGCGCTATGACTATCTTAGCGTAAATGCTTTTTTTGCGCTTACATCTTATGTGATTTGTGTTTTATTCGATGTGCTGTCTGGAAAAAAAATCTTAAAGCAACAGTTGGGCTATGCTTACTTGCCGACCCTTTTTGTTAAGGTGGGTTTATTCTACTTACTATTCAAAAACAGCATTTTTGAGCTGGCGAATTTAACCTTGATTGAGCGTCTCAATCTATTGATTCCGCTATTCCTTTTCCTAATTTTGGAAGTCATTCTAATGGCTAGAATTTTAGCTAAAAACAACAACTAAATTTTAAGCCAAAAAAAGCAATTGTTTATTTTTAAAAATTATGTACTTTTGCACGGAATTTAAAACACTGTTTTTAGACTTTAAATAATGGGAATATTTCAATACAGGTTTAGGTTTTTGTTTTTAGTGTCTTTTTTGCTGTGCGGCAGTGCTTTATTTGCTCAAGATGCTGAGCAGGCAGAAGGCATAGTCGACACTAAAAAAGAGGTGGACGATTACATACAGCACCACATACAGGATTCTCATGATTTCACTATATTCTCTTACAGCAATGATGCCGGTGAGCGTAAGCATTTTGGCTTCCCGTTGCCAGTGATTGTTTGGACTTCGGAAGGTTTGGTGACTTTTATGTCGTCTCAATTTGATCATAATGACAATGGTGAGGTCATCGTTGAAGAAGAGGGCTTGAGCTTTGCAAAGATCCATGGAAGTATTTATGAATTGGAAGGTGGAGCTACCGCAGTTAATCTTGATGAGGAGCAGCACGCTACTAATGGCGATAAAGTCATTGATTTCTCCATTACCAAAAGTGTGGTTGGTATTTTGTTGATTGGCCTGTTGATGTTTGTTTGGTTCTTTGGCTTGGCAAGACAGTATAAAAACAAAAAAATCCCTACGGGTTTTGGTCGTGTTTTAGAACCTTTGGTATTATATGTAAGAGACGAGCTTGCAAGACCAAATATTGGCGAGAAGCATTATAGAAAATTCACAGGCTATTTGCTTACCGTATTTTTCTTTATTTGGTTGCTTAACATGGCAGGCTTAACACCACTAGGTTTTAATGTGACTGGCCAAATCGCCGTAACTGCAGCATTGGCTATCTTTACCTTGATCATTTATACCATAAGTGGTAATAGAGATTACTGGATGCATATTTTATGGATGCCAGGTGTGCCAATTTTGATTCGTCCTATTTTGGCAATTATAGAATTGGTGGGCGCATTCATAATCAAACCTTTTTCGTTAATGGTTCGTTTGTTTGCTAACATTACCGCGGGGCATATCGTGATGATGAGCTTGATAGCGATCATGTTTGTGCTTAGAGCAGAACTGGGTGTTGTTGGATCAAGCGTATTATCTGTCGCTTTGTCTTTATTGTTGTTTTTCATTGAACTTTTAGTGGCCTTTTTGCAGGCTTATATTTTCACTATGTTGAGTGCCTTGTTTATCGGAATGGCGGTTGCAGAGCACGATCATGATCACGATAAAAAAGGTCATGACGGGAGTGATGTGGAAGATGTAAGGGGCGATTTTATATAAAGAGTGTTTTTTTAATTTAATATAAATCTATTTATTATGTACAATTTAATTGGAGCAGGATTAATCGTAATCGGAGCAGGTATTGGACTTGGTCAAATTGGTGGAAAAGCAATGGATGGTATTGCACGTCAACCAGAAGCATCAGGAAAAATCCAAACAGCGATGATTATCGTGGCAGCACTTTTAGAAGGTCTTGCATTTGGTGCATTGATCTTAGGACAAGGTTAATTTGCCTAAATTTTAAAAAAGAAATTGGCTTCTGCAACGGTTGGTTGCAGAGCCATTTTCAAATTAAAAAAACATTTTACTATTTTTAACGATGGGAGATTTATTTAATGACTTTTCGATAGGCCTATTTGCAATACAAACGGTATTACTCATAGTGCTAATATTATTAATGGCCAAGTTCGCTTGGAAACCAATCATGAATTCTTTAACCGAAAGAGAGGAAGGGATTCAAGGTGCATTGGATGCAGCCGACAAGGCTAGAAGAGAAATGGAGAACCTTCAGGCAGATAACCAAAGGTTATTGCAGGAAGCTAGACTAGAGCGTGATACTATGTTTAAGGAAGCGCGCGAGATCAAAGCCAAAATGATTGAAGATGCAAAAGGAGAGGCACAAGAACAAGCCAATAGCATGATCAAACAAGCGCAAGAGGCTATAGAAAGCGAAAAGCGAAATGCCATGGCCGAGCTTAAAAACCAGGTGGCAGTGCTTTCTGTGGATATAGCAGAGAAGGTTATTCGTGAAGAACTATCCAACAAAAGCAAGCAATTGGAATTGGTGGATAAAATGTTGGGAGAAGCAAGGCTCAACTAAGTTGAATTAAAAGACACCCGCTTCCGTGGGCATTATAATGGCAGGAGAAAGAGCAGCAATACGATACGCTAAAGCATTATTGAGTTTGTCTGAGGAGAAAAATGCTTCCGAAGACATCAATAAAGACATGGCCTTGATGGCAGAAACCATCTCTAAAAGTAAGGACTTAAGATTTGTTCTTGAGAGTCCGGTGCTGCAATCGTCCAAAAAACAGGGGGCTATATTAGCGATTTTTAAAGATGCAAATGCACTCACTGTAAATTTGGTTGATATCTTGAATACCAATAAGCGTATTCCGATTCTTGGAGAGGTCGCCAGCCAATACATGCGATTGTATGATGAGCTAAAAGGCATTCAAGTGGCTACAGTGACCACTGCGGTGGCTCTGGATGATGTTATGAGAGCCAAGGTCTTAGCGAAAGTGAAGGAACTTACTGGCAAACAGGCAGAGGTGACAAACAAAATAGACGAGAGTATCCTTGGGGGTTTTATCCTACGTGTGGGTGATACGCAGTATGATGCTAGTGTTGCCAATAAATTGAACAAATTAAAACGAGAGTTTACATTAAATTAAATATACAGATTCAGTAGTTTTTTAATACTGGATATCTAATACTTTTTTGAAAATGGCAGAAGTAAATCCAGCTGAAATTTCAGCAATCTTGAAACAACAACTTTCCGGTTTTGAAGCAGGTGCTTCATTGGATGAAGTTGGAACAGTATTAACAGTAGGTGACGGTATTGTGCGCGCTTACGGTCTTTCAAACGTTCAATACGGAGAATTGGTGGAGTTTGACGGCGGTCTTGAAGGCATCGTACTCAACTTGGAAGAAGACAACGTTGGTATCGTTTTGCTAGGCACCTCTGTAGGTGTGCAAGAAGGCTCAACAGTTAAGCGTACTGGCCGTATCGCCTCCGTGAATGTTGGTGAAGGTATTGTTGGTCGTGTTGTGGATACTTTGGGGAACCCCATTGATGGCAAAGGTGCCATAGCAGGAGAAACTTATCGCATGCCATTGGAGCGTAAAGCACCGGGTGTTATTTATAGAGAGCCAGTTACCGAGCCATTGCAAACAGGGATTAAGGCAATTGATGCCATGATTCCCGTGGGAAGAGGGCAACGTGAATTGGTCATTGGTGACCGTCAAACTGGTAAAACGACGGTTTGTATTGATGCCATCTTAAATCAGAAAGAATTTTACGATGCAGGTAACCCTGTATATTGTATTTATGTTGCAATTGGCCAAAAGGCTTCAACCGTAGCGAATATCGCAAAAACATTAGAAGAGAAAGGCGCTTTGGCCTATACAGTCATCGTCGCTGCAAACGCATCAGATCCTGCTGCAATGCAGGTTTATGCGCCTTTTACAGGGGCTTCGATTGGTGAGTACTTTAGAGATACTGGTCGTCCTGCATTGATTGTATTTGATGATTTATCAAAACAAGCGGTCGCGTATCGTGAGGTGTCTTTGTTATTGCGTCGTCCACCAGGACGTGAGGCCTATCCAGGTGACGTTTTTTACTTGCACTCCAGATTGTTGGAGCGTTCTGCTAAAATAATCAACAACGATGCGATTGCGAGAGAAATGAATGATTTGCCAGACATTCTAAAACCCATGGTAAAAGGAGGTGGTTCTTTAACCGCTTTGCCAATCATTGAAACGCAGGCGGGCGATGTTTCGGCATATATCCCAACCAACGTGATTTCCATTACAGATGGACAGATTTTCTTGGATGGTGATTTGTTCAATTCTGGTGTTCGCCCAGCAATCAACGTTGGTATTTCTGTATCTCGTGTTGGTGGTAACGCTCAAATCAAGTCGATGAAGAAAGTTGCAGGTACCTTGAAATTGGATCAAGCCCAGTTTCGTGAATTGGAAGCCTTCGCCAAGTTTGGTTCCGATTTGGATGCCGTAACCTTGAATGTGATTGAAAAGGGTAGACGTAACGTTGAAATACTAAAACAAGCCCAAAATGATCCATACCCTGTCGAAGATCAAGTGGCTATCATTTATGCAGGTTCTAAAAACTTGTTGAGAGATGTTCCTGTGAATAAAGTCAAGGAATTTGAGCAAGAATATTTAGAGTTTCTTAGAACTAAGCACGGTGATGTATTGAGTACTTTGAAAGCTGGAAAATTAACAGATGAGGTGACCGATACCTTGACCGATGTGGCTAAGGATCTTTCAGCGAAATATAGAAATAAAATTTAGTACGAAGTTTTGAGTATAACGCATTAAGAGCTATTGCTAATCAACCTTAATACACAAAGCTTAAAACTTAATACCAAAACAAGATGGCAAATCTAAAAGAAATACGTAATAGAATATCATCGGTGTCTTCAACGATGCAGATTACCAGTGCCATGAAAATGGTATCGGCTGCAAAACTGAAAAAAGCCCAAGATGCTATTACGGCAATGCGACCTTATTCAGATAAGCTTACAGAACTTTTGCAAAACCTGAGCGCAACTTTAAAAGAAGATGCAGGTAGCGAGTTGGCAGAACAGCGTGAGGTCAATAAAGTATTGTTGGTTGCCATTACCTCAAATAGAGGATTGTGTGGTGCTTTTAATTCCAACATCATCAAAGCAGTTTCCAAGCGGGCTACCACAGCATACGCCAATCAAGAAGTGTCGTATGTGGCGATTGGCAAAAAAGCCTACGACGCGTTTAAGAAAACCAAACAGGTTATCGCGAATAAGAGTGAGGTTTACGATGATTTAACTTTTGATCACGTTGCTGAAATTGCTGAAATGCTCATGGAAAAATTCGTCTCTGGCGAATATGATAGAGTCGAAATCATTTACAACAGCTTTAAGAACGCTGCAACGCAAGAGTTAATGATCGAGCAATTTTTGCCGATTGTTCCTTTGGAAGGCGATGCCAATTTATCTACAGATTACATTTTTGAACCATCAAAACTGGAGATCGTTGAGGAATTGATTCCCAAATCCTTAAAAACACAACTCTACAAGGCCATAAGAGATAGTTTTGCATCAGAACATGGTGCAAGAATGACGGCGATGCACAAAGCAACCGACAACGCTACCGAGCTTCGTGATCAATTGAAACTCACTTACAACAAAGCCCGTCAAGCATCCATTACCAACGAGATTTTAGAAATTGTAGGAGGCGCAGATGCGCTGAGTGATTAGGCGCAGCGGGAGCGGAGCCAAATTTCTAAACCGCGCAGATGCGCTGAGTGATTAGGCGCAGCGGGAGCGGAGCCAAATTTCTCAACCGCGCAGATGCGCTGAGTGATTAGGCGCAGCGGGAGCGGAGCCAAATTTCTAAACCGCGCAGATGCGCTGAGTGATTAGGCGCAGCGGGAGCGGAGCCAAATTTCTCAACCGCGCAGATGCGCTGAGTGATTGGGCGCAGCGTGAGCGGAGCCAAATTTCTCAACCGCGCAGATGCGCTGAGTGATTGGGCGCAGCGTGAGCGGAGCCAAATTTCTCAACCGCGCAGATGCGCTGAGTGATTAGGCGCAGCGTGAGCGGAGCCAAATTTCTCAACCGCGCAGATGCGTTGAGTGATTAGGCGCAGCGGGAGCGGAGCCAAATTTCTCAACCGCGCAGATGCGACAATTGGCTAAGAGCAAATTTTTCAATCGCAGCAACAGCCGCTCTGATCAATATTTGAAAAGAGATACGTAAAAAAACCAAATAAATACCTGACGCAAAATTGTCAGGTATTTTTTTGTTTCCGTAGGAAAACATCGATGAACTGTTAATTTTATCGATTGGTAGCGCTATTTGGTTTTTTTTCATATATTTACAGTCCAAATCTTAACCTACATATTATGAAATTAATCACAAGGACGTTTTACGTCACGGTTTTTGCCATTGGATTGTTAGGTCTATGTCAAACTTCACATGCCCAGAGCAGTATGTCACTGCAAGCACAATCTGCCATTAAATTTGATTCAGTCTATTTCCAGGAATGGTTTGCTGGCATCAAAGTTGGCGGTACAGGTTTTAATATTTTCTTTCCAAACGTTGACAAAGATGATCGTATCGAACTTCAGGACGTTTACTTCAGAAATCTCAAAGGGAAGCTTTCTAAAGTAAAAGATAAATATGTGGCGACCTTAAAAAATCCTTCGAAACATTATACATTCAAAAAAGCCGATAAGCCAGAAGGCTATCCTTTTGATCTAAAGGACTCTGAATGTGTCATCAGCTACAATGAAAACGGCCAGACCAAATTCATGAAAGTTAAAGTGCTTGATGAGCGTGCGGGCACCTATTATGAAAACGGGCCACCGTCCATATACCAATATGATGCAACCACCCGTATGGCTACTGTTGATGAGACCGATTAGTATCAAACCAACCATCATAATCAATAAAGTCCTTGCAATAGCATAGGGCTTTTTTTATTTCGTTCAATTTGAAGTCGTAACTTGAAGGCTCAAATCGCTTCAAATGAAACTAGAGTTCTCAACAGTCGCTTGTTTTTTTATGACCATCATCCTGATCAGTTTGTCTGCCTGTACCAGCGCCCAAAAACTTCAGGAGAACGCACCTACCAATTTCGGTAAGGTCTATTTCCAAAAATGGAACTCTGGTGTACAAGGTGGCGGATCGGGGCTTCATATTTATATTCCTGTGGAAGAGGCTTCGGTAACATTGGACAGCGTTTATTTTAGAGGTCAAGTTTCAGCATTGAAACAAAATCCAAATAACGAATTGCTTTTCATTGGTTCCTTCAAAACGGCAATCAATGCGCCCAAAGACCTCATTATGAGTGATGATCCTAATAAGGAGCGCGAGAACAAACTCCCATCGGCCGCAATGAATTCGCGGTTTAAATTGGACGATGATCAATGTGTGGTAAGCTATAAAAAGGAATCCAAAACCGTATATTACAAAATCTCGAACCTTGAGGAAGCGCAACAAATCAACTACCCAAGTACCGCACCAAATAACTGATGACGGCAAAATCTCAGTAATTCGTTTTTTTTGGGAATCACGCAATAAAGTGTACTTTTGAGCCTTTAAAAACAACTTCTTGAGCGTACTAAAATCTCTTTTCAAACAGACTTTCTTTTACGGTTTGGCTACGGTCTTGCCAAGAATGTTGAGTTTCTTTTTGGTTCCACTTTACACTACAAAGGGCGTGCTATCCTCGGTGGCGGAATATGGCAAGGTCAACATCATATTCTCGTATTTTGTAATGTTCAACGTCATTTTAGCCTACGGTATGGAAACCGCCTTTTTCAGGTTTTTCAATAAGGAGGATGATGAGGCCAAGGTTTTGGGAACCTCCAGCATTTCCTTATTGGTATCCTCTTTCGGCTTTTTTGCACTGGGCTTAGTGTTTCAAAATCAAATCGCCAATTTCATTTCCATAGATGCCAAGTATATCAACTTAGTCATTTGGATTTTGTTGTTGGATGCCTTGGTCATCATCCCATTTGCTTGGTTGCGGGCTACCCAAAAACCCATGCGTTACGCGGTTATCAAGATTATAAACGTATGCATCAATATTGGTTTGAACTTATTCTTTTTACTGAGCCTAAAAAAAATCGCGCATCAAAATGTTGTTTTTGAGGCCATCTACAAGCCCAATTTTGAGGTCAGCTATATTTTTATCGCGAATTTAGTCGCAAGTGCGGTCACCTTACTTTTGCTCGTTCCATTTTATACCAAGCTCAAGTTTAAGTTTGACAAGCTGCTTTGGAAAAAAATGCTGCGCTATGCTTTACCGGTTTTGGTCGCTGGGGTTGCATTTTCCATAAACGAGACTTTTGACCGTATTTTATTGGATTACCTGCTGCCACCCGATGTTGCTGAAACGCAGATTGGTATGTATTCGGCCTGTTATAAGTTGGCCTTGTTCATGACGCTTTTTGCAACCGCTTATCGCTTAGGGATAGAGCCTTTTTTCTTCAGCCATTCCAAAAGCGAGAATCCGCAGAAAAATTATGCACTTATTTTGGAGTTTTTCGTGGCCTTTGGATCGGTCATTCTTTTATCGGTTGTAGTATTTGCCGATGTCATCAAGCCGTTTATCATTCGTAGTGAAGACTATTGGGAGGCCATGTGGATTGTACCAATTATTTTGATCGCTAATTTCTGTTTGGGCATTTACCACAACTTATCGGTGTGGTATAAAATAACCGATCGCACTAAATTTGGAGCTTATATTTCGGTTTTTGGAGCTGTGGTTACACTCGCCATTAATTTTATGTTTATCAAGTCTTATGGTTATAGAGCTTCCGCAATAGCGACATTGGTGGCTTATGCTTTAATGATGTTCCTGTCTTATTACTTCGGAAGAAAATACTACCCCATTCCATACAACCTTAAAAAAATTGGCTTGTATTTAACGCTGTCTATTAGCTTATCAGTCATTTCCTTTTATTATTTTAGAACTCAAATTTTTGTCGGAATCACTATGTTAATTGTATTTTTGGGCATCGTTGCCTATAATGAAAAGCAGCAAATTCAGCGTTTATTGAGAAAAACTTAAGCGAAGGAAGAACGTTTTTTACTGAGACCTCTAAAAAAATTGAAAATGAAGATCAAAATCATCAACAAGTCCAACCACGAGTTGCCCAAATATGAAACGGCAGCTTCAGCAGGCATGGATTTACGCGCCAACCTATCGGAATCAAGAACATTAAAGCCTTTGGAACGGAGCATTGTAGGTACGGGTTTGTTTATAGAGCTGCCTTTGGGTTACGAGGCCCAAGTAAGACCAAGAAGCGGTTTGGCTGCCAAAAATGGCATTACGGTATTGAATGCTCCAGGCACCATTGATGCCGATTACAGGGGCGAAATTGGCGTGATCTTAGTCAATCTATCCAACGATGCGTTTACCATACAAAATGGCGAGCGTATCGCTCAAATGGTCATCGCAAAACACGAGCGTGCCCAATGGGATAACGTAGATGAATTGTCTGAAACCGATCGTGGCGAGGGTGGTTTTGGGAGTACAGGTCTTTAATTCCTGCGCAGGCAGGAATCTCATAATCGAAAAACCAAAACCTTATCAAATCCATTATCTTAGTAAAAACGGCAAAGCGTGATCCTAATGAATTAGTTAAAATTAGCTTCAGTACATACAGAAAAAATGAGCAATGGTAGGTTTACATTACGACCAATAAAAAACATGACGTTCCCTGCGCAGGCAGGAATCTCATAATCGAAAAACCAAAACCTTATCAAATCCATTAACTTAGCAAAAACGGTAAAGCGTGATCCTAAATTAATTAGTTAAAATTAGCTTCAGTACATACAGAAAAAATGAGCATTGGTAGGTTTACATTACGACCAATAAAAAAACACGGCGTATTGTATACTGGTGTAACAGACGATATAGAGGAACGCGTCAAGGAGCATAAATTAAAGATTTATCCCAAATGCTTTACTGCACATACAATTGCGACAAATTAATTTATTTTGAAGAATTTGAAAAGTGAGATCTAGCCGTAAAGCGTGAGAGAAACCGTAAAGGCTGGAAAAGAGATTGGAAATTGAAATGCATTGAAGATATGAATCCAAATTGGTTTGATTTAAGCACCAATTGGAATTTAAATCTCAATACCATAAGAAAATAAGTATAACATCAAAAGATACCACGCTCAAGGCGTGGCATAAAAGAATGAAAATAATTGTACCCATGGCGGGTCGGGGTTCTCGATTGCGTCCACATAGTTTGACCGTGCCAAAACCACTGATTCCAGTGGCTGGCGAACCCATTGTGAATAGATTGGTCAAAGACATTGCAAAAGTATTAAAGCAACCTATCGAAGAGATTGCCTTTATTTTAGGCGATCCTGCTTGGTTTGGAGACGATGTGGTTGAAAATCTTAAAGCATTAGCACGAAGCTTGGGTGCCAAGCCTTCCATTTACCGCCAAGATCAACCTTTGGGAACCGGTCATGCCATTATGTGTGCCGAGCCGTCCTTATCTGGGCCTGCGGTGGTCGCTTATGCTGATACCTTGATTCGAGCAGAATTTGACCTGGACCCAGAGGCCGACAGTGTGATCTGGACCAAGAATGTCAAAAACCCTGAGGCTTACGGTGTCGTGAAACTCAATGACAAACAAGAAATTGTTGAATTGGTTGAAAAGCCTGAAAGCTTTGTGAGTGATCAAGCAGTGATTGGGATTTATTATTTCAAGGATATTGAAGTCCTGAAAAATAAATTACAGGAGGTCTTGGATGAAAACGTCATGAACGGTGGTGAGTATCAAATCAACGATGGCATCAAACGTATGATGGCGGAAGGCAAGGTCTTCAAAACCGGTACGGTTGATGAATGGATGGACTGTGGCAACAAAGCCGTTACCCTGGACACCAATGCAAAAATGTTGGGCTTTTTGAAGGCTGATGGCGAGGAGCAGTTGATTTCTGATTCGGTTACTTTGAATAATTCAACAATCATTGAACCTTGTTTTGTAGGGGATAATGTGGTTTTGAACAATACAACCCTCGGTCCAAACGTTTCCGTAGGTAAGCACTGTGTGATTGAAAATTGTACTATTAAAAACAGCTTGATCCAAACCCATACCACAATTAAAAATGCGCATTTAGATCAGGCCATGATTGGCAACCACGTGCGTTATGATGGTAATTTCAAAGCGGTAAGTATTGGCGATTATTCAGTTTTGGAGTAAAATTCCTGTGCACTTGCCTAACAATGGTTTGGGGCAGGAATGGCATTGGTCTTAGTTGCAGATTTTTTAGGACTGCACAAGAACTGTTGCTAAAGAAGGCTATCAAACTATCTAAAATTCCCTTTTTAAAGGGAAATGATTATGAAGATTAGAGGATACATGTTGCTATTGCTCTTCGGAAGTATTTGCCTTCCGCAGAGCACTCATGCGCAAGTGGATTTCAATAAACGCCCAACGGATGATTTGGGTAACGTTGAGGATCAATTTCAGGAATATTTCTTTGAAGCCCTAAAGCAGAAAGGCATTGAAAATTATCAAAAATCTGTAGATGCATTATTAAAATGCATTGATTTGGATGATACTAAGGCCGTGCTTTATTACGAACTGGGAAAAAACTACATGCAACTCAAAAATTTTGGGGCTGCCGAAGAAGCTTTTGACGAAGCCGTTTCCATGGAACCTGAAAACGAGTGGTTTTTAGACGAGCTGTATGGTGTTTACATTCAGCAGGATGATATAAGAAGGGCACTCAAAACGGTAAAGCAACTGGTGCAATTCCATCCAGATTATAAGCAGGATCTCGCTTCGCTCTATATTCGTATGGAAAAGTATAAAGATGCTTTGAAAATTCTAGATGACATGGATAAAAACTTCGGATTCAATGAAGATCGCGATTACATGCGCAACCAAATCTATAATCTCACTGGAAACGACGAAGACCGCATTGAAAATTTGGAAGAGCGCGTTAAAACCAATCCCGAAAACGAAGCCAATTACCTTCGGCTTATTTATAGATATTCTGAACTTGGGGAAAGCAAGAAGGCCTTTGATGCCGCAAATCGCTTGCAAACATTAAATCCAGAGTCGCAAATGGTGCACTTGGCACTCTATAAATTTTATCTGGATGACAATCAAGTGCAAGATGCCATCGCCTCCATGAAGATCGTTTTAACGAGCCCAATAATAAAGCCTGAAAGCAAAGCGAAAGTACTCAATGATTTTGTGAAATTCGTGGCAGTACATCAAGAGTATGAGACCGATTTAATTGAAATTACAGCAATGATCAGCGAGGAGAAAAGTGTCAAGACCTTGTTGGAGCTTGGCCAATATCATTTGCAGGCCAAAGAAAAAGCCAAGGCGCTCCCGTATTTTTTGGAAGCCCTGAAACAAGAGCCTAAAAATTATGCCATCATCAAGGATGTGCTGTTGCTGAAAGTCGATTTGGATAAAAACGAGGAAGCCGTGCAAATGAGTGAAGAAGCGATTGATTTGTTCCCCGCCCAACCCATCTTGTATTTAGTCAATGCTGTGGCCAACAATAAGCTCAAAAACCCGAAAAAGGCGATTGAGAGCTTGGAAACAGGCATCGATTACGTGATTGAAAACCCAAACATGCTCAGAGATTTTTACCTTCAATTGAGTGAGGCCTATGAGCAAACCAACAATGTGAGCAAGTCCAAAAGCTTTGCACAAAAAGCAGAGGCGCTATCTACAGGCGAATAAAGTATATGAAAAAAAACAAAATCTTAAGTTTAGGTATATTGATGATGATGCTTGTAGCCTGTAAGTCTCCAAGTCTAGTCAGCGGTGATGGTAAGGTCAATCCTGAGATTACCGCTAAACAACTCATCAAAGAAAATGGCAGGCAGGAAGCTAAATTCAACACGCTACAAGCGAAGGTTAAAATCAATATTATAGATAATCTCAACGAATCTGGTTATACCGTAAATCTCAGAATCGAAAAGGATAAAACCATTTGGATCAATGCGTCATTGGGCTTGGCAAGAGCGATGATTACACCTAATAAGGTTCAGTTTTACGACCGTCTCAACAACCAATATTTTGATGGTGATTACGCCTTATTGAGCGATTTATTGGGTGTGGAACTCAATTTCGAAAAAGTACAGAATCTATTGTTAGGCCAACCTCTATTTAATTTGAAGAATGATACTTGGGAAATTTCAAATAACGAGAGTTCCTATATCCTTCAGCCCAAATCACAAGATCCTTTGTTAGAGCTGTTTTTGCTGTTTAACCCTTCGCATTTCAAAATGGATTCTCAGCAACTGGCACAAAAACTTAAAAAGCGTATCCTGCAAATTGATTATACCGATTATCAAAAGGTGGACAAGGAAACCCTTCCGCAGCAGATCAAAATCTATGCGGTGGAAGACACTGAGGAGTTGATCATTGAATTGGAGTATAAATCAGTTTCAGTAAATGAGGAAGTCAGGTTTCCGTTCAATATCCCTTCTGGGTTCAAAGAAATCAATTTAGACGATGTTAAATAACACGAGACTTTTGTTTATCATGGTTTGCCTACTGGCAAGTACTTGTATTGTGAACGCCCAAAGCCCAAAACAACAAGCCTTGGAGGCCAAGCGTCTCAAGTTCAAAAAGGAATTGGCACAATTGAACACTTTGCTGTTTACCGATAAGAAAAAAGAGAAGTCGATGCTTTCTTCGGTTGAGGATCTCAACTACAAAGTGAGTGTGCGACGTAACTTGATAAGAGTGACCAACGATCAAGCCAATTTGCTGACTCGTGAAATCAACGCCAATCAAAATGAGATCTCCAGCTTACGGGATCAATTGAAAGAGCTTAAAGCGACCTATGCCGCCATGGTGGTCAAATCGTATAAGAGCAAATCTGAGCAGAGTAAAGTGATGTTTCTCTTATCGTCCGATAATTTTAAGCAGGCCTACAAACGTTTGCAATACATTAAGCAGTACGCCAATTACCAAAAGGAACAGGGCGAACTCATCAAAGTAAAAACAGTAAAGCTACAAGAGCTCAACACCGACCTATTGCGCCAAAAAAAGGATAAGGATCAATTGATTGTTGAAAACAGAACGGCGAAGGCAGAATTGGAAATAGAACTCAAGCAGCAGGAAAAACTCATGGCTTCCATTAGAAAAAACATGAGTTCCTATGCCTCAAAAATCAAGAAAACCCAACAGGAAATCGATAAGATCGACCAGGAAATAGATCGCATTATTAAGGAAGCCATTGCCGAATCTAACAAAAAAGCTGGGAAATCGACTACTTCGAGCGCTTTTGCCTTGACGCCAGAAGCCAAATTGGTAGCCCAGAAATTTGAGGCCAATAAAGGCAATTTACCTTGGCCAGTAGAAAAAGGAGTGGTTAAGTTAGGCTATGGCACGCAACCCTCGCCGATTGACCCAACGGTAAAAATCAAAAATAACGGCGTAAGGATCGCTACCGAAAAAAATGCTAAAGTGCGTGCGGTCTTCAAAGGGGAGGTGTCTAAAATCATCCTCATTAAAAACTCAAATCCCATTGTGATGCTGAGACATGGTAACTATTTGACCATTTATAAAAACCTGTCAAAAATTTATGTCAAGCAAGGGGATATCGTAGAGACCAATCAAGAAATTGGCGAGGTCTTTACAGACAGCAATGGCGAGAGCATGTTAGGTTTCGGGATTTATAAAGATTCCAATTCTCAAAATCCGGCGTATTGGATTTATAAGATGTGATTGTGCTACATTAAATTAAGTGGATGAGTGAGAAGTGATTTGTATTTGTTTCTGCGGAAGTGATAAAACACTAAAATTGAGCTTATTCGATAAATTTGAGCGAAGTACCGATTTCTACACGTTTATTCTGAAAAGTTCTAGAAAGCCGATGTTGGTGTTTTCCACCAACAGCCCGAATTTGATGATACCCGATGGACTTAAACTATTATTACAAAAGCTGGATAAAACGCGTTTCAGTTTGAGCTTCAGCCTTACTCGAACGTGATTGTTGGTGGAAAACACCAACAATGGCAGTTTAGTTGATCGATAAAAATCCAATAGAATTAGGGATTACCGACTCGCTTTTTTGCGTCTGCGTGATTCTGAAAAGATCCAGAATGCCGATGCTGTGTTTTCCACCAACAGCTTCGAATTTGATGATATCCGGCTTACCTTTTGCGTCTGCATTATTCTGAAAAGTTCCAGAATGCCGATGTTGGTGTTTTCCACCAACAGCCCAAATTTGATGATATCCGCTGGGCATAGGTTCACTTTCCAAAGCCGATTGAAAACACGTTTCAGCTTGAGCTTCAGTCTTACTCGAGCGTGATTGTTGGTGAAAAACACCAACAATGGCAGTTTAGTTGATCGAGTAAAATCCAATAGGGTTAAGGGATTGCCGACTCGCGTTTTTGCATCTGCGTGATTCTGAAAAGTTCCAGAAAGCCGATGTTGGTGTTTTCCACCAACAGCTTCGAATGTGATGATACCCGATAAACTTAAGTTATTATTAAAAAAGCCCATTGAAAACGCGTTTCAGCTTGAGCTTCAGCCTAACTCGAACGTGATTGTTGGTGGAAAACACCAACAATGGCAGTTCAATTCATCCATTAAAATCCAATAGAGTTAGGGGATTGCCGACTCACTTTTTTGCATCTGCGTTATTCTGAAAAGTTCCAGAATGCCGATGTTGGTGTTTTCCACCAACAGCCCAAATTTGATGATATCCGCTGGGCATAGGTTCACTTTCCAAAGCCGATTGAAAACACGTTTCAGCTTGAGCTTCAGTCTTACTCGAGCGTGATTGTTGGTGGAAAACACCAACAATGGCAGCTCATTCATCGATAAAATCCAATAGAATTAGGGATTACCGACTCGCTTTTTTGCGTCTGCATTATTCTGAAAAGTTCCAGAATGCCGATGTTGGTGTTTTCCACCAACAGCTTCGAATTTGATGATATCTGATGGACTTAAGCTATTAACGTAAAAGCTGGTTGAAAACATGCTTCAGTTTGAGCTCAGCCTTACTCGGGCGTGATTGTTGGTGGAAAACACCAACAATGGCAGTTCAATTCATCCATTAAAATCCAATAGAATTAGGGGATTGCCGACTCGCGTTTTTGCATCTGCGTGATTCTGAAAAGTTCTAGAAAGCCGATGTTGGTGTTTTCCACCAACAGCTTCGAATTTGATGATATCTGATGGACTTAAGCTATTAACGCAAAAGCTGGATAAAAACGAGCTTCAGTTTGAGCTTCAGCCTAACTCGAACGTGATTGTTGGTGAAAAACACCAACAATGGCAGTTTAGTTGATCGAGTAAAATCCAATAGAATTAGGGGATTGCCGACTCACTTTTTTGCATCTGCGTTATTCTGAAAAGTTCCAGAATGCCGATGTTGGTGTTTTCCACCAACAGCCCGAATTTGATGATATCCGCTGGGCATAGGTTCACTTTCCAAAGCCGATTGAAAACACGTTTTAGCTTGAGCTTCAGCCTAACTCGCAAGTCATTGTTGGTAAAAAACACCAACAATGACAGTGCATTCAACGATAAGAATTCAATAGAATTAGGGATTACCGACTCGCTTTTTTGCGTCTACATTATTCTGCAAACTGCCAGAAGGCCGATGTTAGTGTTTTCCACCAACAGCTTCGAATGTGATGATACCCGATTAACTTAAGTTATTATTAAAAAAGCCCATTGAAAACACGTTTTAGCTTGAGCTTCAGCCTAACTCGCAAGTCATTGTTGGTAAAAAACACCAACAATGACAGTGCATTCAACGATAAGAATTCAATAGAATTAGGGATTACCGACTCGCTTTTTTGCGTCTGCGTTATTCTGCAAACTGCCAGAAGGCCGATGTTAGTGTTTTCCACCAACAGCCCGAATGTGATGATATCCGATGGGCATAGGTTCACTTTCCAAAGCCGATTGAAAACACGTTTCAGTTTGAGCTTCAGCCTAACTCGCAAGTCATTGTTGGTAAAAAACACCAACAATGACAATTTAGTTCATCCATTAAAATCCAATAGAATTAGGAGATTGCCGTCTCGCTTTTTTGCATCTGCGTTATTCTGAAAAGATCCAGAATGCCGATGTTGGTGTTTTCCACCAACAGCCCGAATTTGATGATATCCGATGGAGATAGGTTTCTCTTCTTAAAGCCGATTGAAAACGCGTTTCAGCTTGAGCTTCAGCCTAACTCGAACGTGATTGTTGGTGGAAAACACCAACAATGGCATAATTACAAAAGCTGGATAAAACGCGTTTCAGCTTGAGCTTCAGTCTTACTCGAACGTGATTGTTGGTGGAAAACACCAACACTGGAAATAGTCTTTGTTCTTAATTCTAAAAGCTCAGCAGTCTTAATACTAACGGTCTTAATTCTAAAACCCAGAATTTACTCAAACAAGGCCTTCAATTCCGTAGCTTCAGAAGGTTTCATTTTACCCGCCAACACCAAGCTCAACTGCTTGCGTCGCAATGCGGCTTCGTAGCGTTGTTTCTCTAGCTCCGTCTCAGGAAGCAAATCTGGCACTTTCACAGGTCTTCCGGTATCATCAACCGCCACAAAGGTGTAGATGGCCTCGTTGGCCTTGATGCACTCTCCAGACTCGCGGTCTTCTATCCAAACATCCATATACACTTCCATAGAACTCGTGAAGGCCCGAGAGACTTTCGCCTCAATGGTCACCACACTGCCTAAGGGCACTGAGCGGTTAAACGCCACGTGATTTACAGAGGCGGTCACCACAATACGTCGGCTATGGCGTCTCGCAGCAATACTGGCAGCTCGATCCATACGCGCCAATAACTCACCACCAAAAAGGTTGTTGATCGGGTTGGTTTCACTAGGCAAGACCATATCGGTCATGATGGTTTTGGATTGAAATGCAGTTCTTGGTTCCATCAAATGGGTTTTTGTGTTCCGTAAAAAACGGAATGCTGATTTAAGGCTGCAAAGATAAGCGTAATTTCAGATTAGACCATCCTTTCCCATTTGAAATCGTAAGTAGGTCTACTGAAGAAAATTTTAGAAAATTTGGAATTACTTCCGAAGAAAAAACTCAATCCAAAGCTTTTACCAACAACCATGCGGCAGCATTGTGCTCGCGTTTGATGGCTCTCAAGGCTTGTAGTGCTTCAATCCGGTCTGTATAACTGGCATAGACCACTTCGTGGAGGCCGTAACGGTTACTGCCAATCTTTCGGGCTTTATAGCCTTTTTCCCTGAGTTGCTCCACTTTTTTATCGGAGTTGGCCTCAACTCTAAAGGCGCCAGCTACAATATGGTAATTGCCAGAAGGTTTTTCAACTTGGAGCGTGGCTGCAGGCAAGGGGTTTTCAATGACAAAGGTTGCTTGCTGTACGCGCGCATCCATTTGATCATTGGCTTCTTCTTGGGCCACTTGGTTTTGGGTCTCAATGCTGTTGAGGTACCAATTTGAACCTGCAAAACCAGTGATGCTTAGTGCAATCAAGGCAATGGCAGCGTATTTTAGGTAAGGTCGTGATTGGCGTCTTTCGGGCGTGATCGCTATGGGCGTTCGCTCCTCAAGGGCTTCCACCGTTGCTTTGTGTGTGGTTCTTGAAACGGCGGCACTGGTAAATTGCGACAAGCCAAAAGCATCGGTCAAATAGTTGATATGCTCTGAAGGCTCAAAAGAGATATGGCCTTCAGCATTGAGCGTCAAATCCCCAATGTTATTCAAGGCAATGGTTTCGCCCTGAGTGAGATATGATTTTATGGTCTTAATTTTCTTTGCAATTTTCTCGACAGCAACCTGATATGGGATTTTCTCAACTTCAGCAATGTAATTGGCTAAGAGTCCGTCGTTTTGTTGGAGTTGCTCATTAAAAGAGACCTTCTTTTTTGGCGGATGAAAGGAATGGGTGGTTTCATGCACTTGCGCAGAGATGCGCTGTGCCAAAAAAGCCCCAAATTGTGGTACGATCACACAATCGTATCTGTATAGTAAATCGCTGATGTAAGTTTCTAATTGCATAAAAACAAAGTTAAAATTTTTTTAATGCGAATATTTATTTGATGAGACTATTTATTAACAGCGGAAAATTCGTTTCTTGTAGTCTCAAAACCAATGCAGTGGAATGACCGAACGGGAGTTGCTTTATACTTTAGCCTTGCAGCACGTTCCCAAGATTGGGGATGTGACTGCCAAAAAACTCATTTCCCATTGTGGTTCTGCGGAAGGCGTGCTGACCGAACGGAAAAACAATCTACTAAAGATCGATGGTATTGGATCCACAATTCTTCAAAATCTTTTTGATAGGAAGCACCTCAAAGACGCGGAACAGGAGCTGCAGTTCATCAAGGAAAACGATATCAAATGTCTTTATTTTACTGCGCCCGACTATCCCGAACGTTTAAAACAGTGCATTGATAGTCCCATCCTTATTTTTCAAGCCGGGAAAGTCAACCTCAATAATAAGCGCATCATCAGTATTGTGGGCACTCGTAAAATAACCACCTCTGGCGTGGCCTTTTGCGAAAAGCTCATTGAGCAACTGGCGATTTTTGACCCCATCATTGTTTCGGGATTTGCTTATGGCACCGATATTACCGCCCATAAAGCAGCCATCAAACACAAGTTGCAAACTATTGGGTGTTTGGCGCATGGGCTGGACCAAATCTACCCAAAAACGCACAAAAAATACATGGTAGAAGTTGAAAAGCACGGTGGCTTTCTAACCGATTTTTGGAGCAGCGATGCCTTTGATCGCAATAATTTTTTAAAACGAAACCGCATTATTGCGGGCATGAGTGAGGCCACGATTGTGATAGAATCTGCCGAAAAGGGCGGAAGCCTCGTCACCGCCGATATTGCAAATTCCTACGATAGGGATGTATTTGCCGTGCCAGGTCGCGTGACCGATAGCCAAAGCACGGGTTGCATCAACCTCATCAAAACCCAGCAAGCCCATTTGCTTTCCGACCCCATGGATGTGCCTTACATTTTGAACTGGCAATTGGAGAACGCCCAAAAACCTGCCATTCAAAAACAGTTGTTCGTAGAATTGAACCCTGATGAAACCCGCATCTACAACTTCCTCAAAGACAACGAAAAACAATTGCTAGACGTCATCGCCATAGCCTGTGAACTTCCCACCTTTAAGGTCGCTGGTTTATTGCTCACTATGGAGTTGAAAGGCATTGCCAGACCACTTCCCGGAAAACTGTTTGAGTTGGTGTAAATTTTGAATTGGATTGTCAATTCAATAAAACCGAAGCAATGGCTCAAATCCAAAATGAATCATGGTAAAACTTGATCCTGTCCTACAACATTCAAGCCTATAATCTCAGCTTAAGCTGAGCGGTATCACAACTTAATTTCGATAAACAGCAGCAAATCGCATTATAGCTTGGGTAATTTGTAATAAAATACTGATAAGCAGCGGTTTAAAAAAGTGATTTAGCGTTGATACCCCACCTATGGACTAATATTTTTCTTAAGATGCTATTTTTTCTGCATCTTAGATAGGCTCCACAAAATTTACTATCAATTTACTTCAAGCCACGTACAGCTTACTGCGCGTGGCCATGGGATTAATTTAAAATCTTTAATTATGAAGTTAAAAATTACACAGCCCATGCTATGTTTGGGTCTTTTTTTAGTCTCAACTAGTCTTTTTGCACAAATTGTTGTTAGTAGCGTATTTCCTAGAAGAGTTACAACCAAAACGGAGGTAACCATAACTGGTGGCACGAGTTTTACTAATGCTACAAATGTCATACTTTCTGAGATTGATTTTGGCTCTAAAACAGCAAGCAATGGAGGCACCCAACTTACTTTTGAAATAACTCGCACTAATACAAGTGCAACTGGCGATGTAGCACCTACACCACTGATGATTGGATCTCAATTGGTTTATACGGGCTTTTTTAGTCCTGATAATCAAGTGTTTATCGAATACATTGGGCCTACGGATAGAACATTACAAGCCAGTGGAGGGACTAATCCAGTAACGCGAATTACAGAGGTATTTACCAATTGGGATTATAATGGAAATGGATATTACAAATCATCTTGGTATTCATCAGGTACTACTAGCACTTGGCCAAATGACCGACATGATTTATTGGCCTATACTTACAACGGTACAACCTATTCTACTGGAGTTGATGATCAGTTATTGACTGATAAAGGCATACCATTTACGCCACAGACTTTCAAGGCTTATTCCACTAATGGGATAAAAGGGAATCCTCATGGTGCTAATTTTCTGGCAATGGCAGATAAGATTGATGGTGTTCTGGGTTCACGAATTTTAAATGATCTTGTCAAAGCAACGGTTTATGATGTCATTATAGATGGCTCCAATGATAATGGTTTGGATTTGGGTACAGGGATTACTAACTTCAATAGAAATGCTAATATTCGTTTTTTTAGTGGTAATGCGATAGTAGGCGCATTAGGGGATGCGATTCCTGACTTGTTATTAACTCAAATCGCTCAAGCAGGAGGCTCTGACATATATTATTACGCCGATATAGAAGGTAATGTTGTGGGAAGACCCATTAATTTGTCAATCCCCGAAGAATCCAACACGATTCTTTATAAATGGTTTTTAGATTTATATCGTATGGATCTATCATTGCCTTACGATCAATCCTTGCCAAACCAACTTTCTTTTGGAAATAATGAAAATCGACCTTTTAGAATGATAGCTTTAGAATTAGATGAATTTGAAATTGTGGCCACTCCAATTACTAGTCCTAACTATATTGGCAAAATCAACAACATCAACATGCAGGCAGGAGGTACGGCAGATCTTGCCTTTATGGCTTATAATCGTGCTGCCTTCGATATAAAATCCCCGAAAGTCGATCAATTCCCTGTCTCTAGAAATGTGTGTAAAGTTCCCAATACAGACGGGATTACCTTCAATGCTGCAGCCTCTATTGATGGAGGCGGGACCGGCGCAAGTGGTGAAACTCTTCAATATCAATGGTACAAAAACTTTGCTGCTATCACAGGTGCAACTTCAGATTCATATAACTTAGCTGCCATCAATGGAGGCTCTTTGGGCACTTATAAAGTGAGAATATTTAATGATTTTGGTGCTGTGGATTTGCCTGTGACTTTGGCAGAAGGAGGTACTCCTACTTTTTGGGATGGCGCTAACTGGGTACTTCCTGCAGCGCTAACCGCAGCTGGCGTGAACGTTTCAGATGCTGATAGAAACTTGATTTTTAGTGAAGATTATAGTGAAAACTCAAATTTAGAAGGCTGTGATTGCCGGGTTGTTGCCGGTAGAACAGTAACGATTCCAATGGGTCAAACACTTAAATTATATAATACTATTACAGTTGAACCTGAAATCCTTGCTGTGCCCTTAGTAAATCCCTATATTCCAGCAGGGCAATTTACACTTGCAAATAACGCCAGTTTGATTCAAACAAAAGACCTAAGCTTAATCGGAAATGAAAACAGCGGTTCTATTAGAGTGCAAAGATTAGCCGATAATCTCCACGTAAATGATTATGTGTATTGGTCGTCTCCCGTTGCAGGTTTCAATATCAATGGCATACCTGGGTCTTCAGCCTATGAGTGGGATCCTACCGTAGGGAATCCAGAAGGCTCATCAGGAAATTGGGTATCTGCTTCTGGTCTTATAATGGCTGCAGGTAAAGGCTACATAAAAAAGGTAACTCCTGCTGCAGGAACTGCTACTGCTTTTACAAATACCTTCAGTGGCATACCTAATAATGGTCCAGTAACTGCTGTGGTGAGAATGTCCAACGGAACTCTGCCAGCTGCGGATGATCAACATTGGAATTTGATTGGTAATCCATATCCGTCGGCCATCAATGCTGTAAAATTCTTAAACCTAACTGAAAACAACAGTATAGAAGGCGCGATATATCTCTGGACGCACCATGCCGCTATCAGCAGCATTCCAAACCCTGCAGATAGTCCGTTTTATCAAGACTTCGTCTATAATTATGGGGATCAATATTTGACTTTTAATGAATTGGGCGAAACACCTTCAGCGCCAACGGGAGAGACATTCAATGGAAACATTGCAGCCGGTCAGGGCTTTTTTGTCAGAGCCGTTTCCGATGGGAATGTGACCTTCAAAAATGAGCTGCGTCATGACACCAACGAAGATAGTTATGACAATACCAATTTTTTCAGAACAGATTCAGAACACAATACAGCTGATAACACTGAAAAGCAACTCATTTGGCTAAGTTTGGTTGCAGACAATGCAGTGGCGGTAAGCACGCTTTTAGGTTATGCAGAAAACGCAACCTACGCAAGAGATCGCATGTTTGACGCCCAAACCAATAGTGACGATTTTTCAATCTATTCCATGATCGCCAATGATAAAATGAGCATTCAAGGCCGTCCCTTACCCTTTGAAACCAGTGATACTGTACCTCTAGGAATTGAGATCCCACAAAATGGTATCTACAAAATAGGTATCGATAACCTTCAAGGCAGCGTGTTTGTAGATCAAGCCCAGGCGATATATCTGGAAGACACCTACCTCAACCTTGTTCATGACCTGAGAGCAACACCTTATGGATTTACGGCGGTTACAGGTGCAGTCAACGATAGGTTTGTACTTCGTTACACACAAGATGAGACCCTAGCGGTCAATGAAAGTATCGCTTCGGAAACTTTTGCATTCATCAAGAACAATGAGTTGCAAGTAAGATCATCCCAAAATATTGAATCCATCCAGATTTACGATCTCAACGGAAAACAGATTGCAACTTATGAGCTCAAAGGAAACAACAGCGCATTCAATGCAAATTTCCAATTTGCAAGAGGCGTTTATTTGGCCGTGATCACTTTGGATACTGATTTGCTGGTCAAAAAGAAGTTGATAAATTAGCAGCTATAGAACTCAAGTCCATTTGTTGATTTGTACTCCCAAATGGTTTTTTGGATTGCAATTGAATCTTAAAAAATTTAAAACACATTAGACCTCACAGGTTTTCAAAACCTGTGAGGTCTTTTTAATTGCATTGCCGACGTTCGTTGCCGTTGTTGGTGTTTTCCACCAACAACTTAGTGCAATGTCTATGCGTTCCCACTATTCAGGGATTTTGCCGTTGTCGGTGTTCTCCACCAACAACCTAGCGCGATGTTGAAGCGTTCCCACTATTCAGGAATTTTGCCGTTGTTGGTGTTTTCCACCAACAACCTATCGCAATGTCTATGCGTTCACGCTATTCAGGGATTTTGCCCTTGTTGGTGTTTTCCACCAACAACCTAGTGTAATGTTGAAGCGGTCCCACTATTCAGGAATTTTGCCGTTGTTGGTGTTTTCCACCAACAACCTAGCGCAATGTTGAAGCGCTTACGATATTCGGGATTTATGCCCTTGTTGGTGTTTTCCACCAACAACTTAGCACGATGTTTAAGCGTTCACGGCATTGTGGGTATTGCACCAACCATCCAGTTAAAATCTTCTTGACCGAAATCTAAAGACCAAATAGCCCTATCCTTTCAAATACGACAATTGGACCAACTGTTAGGAAGCGGCATCAACAGTTTTCGTAACATATAAGGCTGTTGAAAAAGCACCAACAGTGGCATTTCAGTTTTTTCGGGCATGTCCGGACGCAGTCCCATTTTAAATCGACACGATGTTGTTTTTTGCACAAAGGATTGAGGTTTCAAAACCGTACATGCTCACATTTACAGGAACAAGCCTTTGTCTCACAAGCATTTAAAAAAGCATTTTAGCGATGATAAACCACCAATGGACTAATATTTTTTTCATGTAGGAATTTAGTGATTATTTTGCAGCGCACTCGTCCAAATTTACTATTGCATGCTGAATAGCTTAACGCAATCTAAAGCGCGAAGCAAGGCGATTAACCGAATAACTTGTACTTATGAATGTGAAAATTACTCCAAGGTTTCTAAAATTAAATCCGCTTTATTTTTCTTTTTTTGCAGTGTTTCTGTTGGCTAGCGCTTCGCTTGCTGCGCAAACGGTTACTGATATTTTCCCGACCCGTGTTACGACAAAAAGTGTAATTACCATTACTGGTAGTGGGTTTACAACAACTACCAAAGATAATATTAGATTAACAGGAATAGATATTACCAAGCAAACTCTAGTGACTCCTGAAGTAATGACTTTTGAAATAAGTGAAGATAATGGGGCTGACATTACAGAGTCGCTTACTTTTAATGGTGGGGCTGTTACATTTGCCACAGGAGCTGATAATAATATCAATTACATAGCACCTAAACCCGAGTCCTTAACAAACTCAAAATCTTACTTTGTTGAAGAGATATATACAAATTGGGATTTTGACGGAGACGGAACTCATTTTTGGAGATCTGACGATTACAACTCCAGTATAAAAAACACATGGCCAAATGACAAACACGAACTATTAGGATTCAAAATGCATGATGGCCCCATTTTTTCAACAGGTGTAGATGATGAAGAGTTAACCGCTAATTTAGAAGATGCAGATAAAAATGGTCCTGATGGATATGTTCTATCGCGATTTAAAGCCTATTCTACCAATGGCGTTGAGGGGAAAACAAATGGAGGCCATTACATATTGACGGGAGATTTAATTGATGGGAAAGTAGGGTCTGATGAGGATGATACGGATAATGATCTCGCAACTTTGACTGAAATAGCAGGACTTACTATTTTTGATGTCATCATTGACGGTATAAATGGTTTAGAGTTGGGCACAGGCATTTCGAATTTTAACAGAGACAACAGTGTAAAATTTTATAGTGGTAATGGTAAGCAAGGAACTTTTAATGATATCGAACCAGATTTATTAATTACTCAGATCGCTCAAGCGGGCGGTACGGATATTTATTTCTATGCGGATGAATTTGGCAATGTCGTTGGAACGCCTATAAAATTATCGATTGCAGAGTCCAATAGTACCAAAATAGCTGAATGGCGATTGGATCTTTTTAGATTTCCTGGATCTCAACCAATCGTGTCAACAAAGCCGAATAAAAGGGGTTTCACGAGTAACGATAATGAAGATAGACCCATAAGAATGATTGCGTTCAAACTAGAAGATTTTGATATAAACGATGATCCCTCTAGTACTGGGTATATTGAAGATATTATTAATATAAATTTATTGGCGGGAGGAACTGCAGATATGGCTTTTCTAGCATACAATGCAGGTACCTTTGATATTAAATCACCAGTGGCAAACCCATTGCTTTCAAGATTTGTATGTAAAATTGATGGTTCATCTGATGTCTTATTTGAGGTAAACGCGGGTGTAGATAATGGGAGTGGAGGAATTGCTACGCCAGCTACCGGAGCTGATCCAAATGAAATTCTATCATATGAATGGCTGAAGTATAATTTACCTGAACCTGCTAACACAAATGCTTCTTTTCTGGTTGAAGATGTTATAGACGAGGACTTAGCTACTTACAAGGTTAAGATTTCTAATGATGGTGGGACTATAATCTTACCTGTAACTCTATCTCAAGGAGGTACACCGTATACTTGGAATGGTAGTGGTTGGAGCTCATCATATGGCACTGTTGCTGTCGAGGAACGAGGATTAGTTTTCGCTTCCGATTACAATGATGATCTATTAGCTTTAGATGCGAATATTGATTTGGAAGCTTGTGATTGTCAGGTGGCCTCAGGAGTAAGCGTGACTATTCCACCAGAAAAAACGTTGAAACTTTATGGTTCGCTTACCGTTGGTGCTGCAATTGCAGAAGATGTAGCTGCAGGAATATCAGCTCTCCCGGCCGGAACATTCACTCTAGAAGACAGCGCAAGTTTAATCCAAACTAAAACAGTTACATCCAATCAAAACACTGATGCTATTATAGTGAAAAGAATAGCTGATGATCTTGCTGCAAATGATTACGTCTATTGGTCTTCTCCAGTAGTTGGCGGTACACTTGGATCCATCCCTGGCAACGCGACCTATTTGTGGAATCCGACCCTTGTGAATACTAATTCTACCGTGGGTAATTGGGTGTCCGCTTCGGGTATTATGACGCAAGGAAAGGGCTATATAAAGCGCGTTGGCTCTAGCTCAGTTCCTAATGATAGGGCAATTTTTACTGGTATACCAACCAATGGGCCTATATCAATACCTATTAAACTTACTTCTGAAACTGGGTCTTCAGCTATGACCGAAGGCGATAAACATTGGAATTTAATAGGCAATCCTTATCCATCAGCCATAAGTGCAGAGAAATTTTTACTTGCTAATGTTGGCATTGTTCAAGAAAATACTAATCCGAATAATGCTGCAATTGAAGGAGGTGTATACTTATGGTCACACAAATCCTCTGCTGCTTCTGCAAACAATAATCCATTTTACGAAAATTTCGGTTATAATTATAATGCTGCCGATTATGAGGTAACCAATGGTCTAACATCAACTGATGATAATTTCAACGGAAATATCGCCTCAGGTCAAGGGTTTTTCGTGAAAGCGCTCGATGATGATGATGTGATATTCAACAATGCGATGCGTCATAAAGGTGCAGAGGGATCTGAGGAAGCTTACGAAAACACAGATTTTTATAGAACAACCAACGAGGAGGTAGCTTCGGTTTCTGCCGATACTGAAAAACAATTGCTTTGGTTGGCACTAACCAATGAGGCCAATGTGGCTACTGTCGCCGTAATTGGATATGCTGAAGGGGCCACTTATGGAAAAGACATATTATACGATGCGCCGCACATGGGCAATAACGACTTTTGTTTATATACCAAACTCGCCGATCAGAGAATTGTTATACAAGGCCGTCCGTTACCATTTGATACAGAAGATACGGTTGCCCTAGGTATTGCAGTCCCACAAAACGGCATTTATAAAATCGCCATTGATAATCTAAAAGGCAACGTGTTTGTGGATCAAGCCCAAGCCATTTATTTGGAAGATACCTACCTCAACCTGGTTCATGATCTTAGAGCGGCGCCTTATGGCTTTACCGCAGTTACAGGGGCAGTCAACGATAGGTTTGTGCTGCGTTATACGCCAAGCGAGACGCTTGCAGTCAATGAAAATATCGCTTCGGAAACTTTTGCGTTTATCAAGAACAGTGAGTTGCAAGTAAGATCATCACAAGCTATCTCAGGCATCCAAATTTATGATCTGAATGGAAAACAGATTGCAACTTATGAGCCCAACACAAACAACAGGGCATTCAATGCCAATTTCCAATTTGCAAGAGGCGTTTATTTGGCCGTGATTACTTTGGATAATGACTTGGTGGTCAAGACCAAATTGATGAACTAAACAGCGAGAATATCAAAAAATATTGGGAAATTGCTTTTCCCACTTGCTCATTGGAACTCAATAGCCGTTGCAGTTTAAAGCCCAAAATAAATCAGACCTCACAGGTTTCCAAAACCTGTGAGGTCTTTTTGTTATCTACGATCAAGCCAATTAAGAAATGGGAAATTGAATGATTAAATAGTTCAAGTGAATCAAATATTGGGCAGTAAAAGCGTCAGGTTTTCGTAAAACGAGAAGATGTTGGTGGAAAACACCAACATCGGCGTCGCGAATCAAATAGTCTGAAGTAAATTATCGAGTTTCCATAAAACAAGAAGCTGTTGGGGAAAACAACAGCAGCGGCGGTTAGACATAACAATATTGGTATTGCCATTTTTATTGAAGTGTCATGTCTACCAACAGATGGCAATGCTATTTTTTCAGCTCTTTAGGCTTACCACCAACAATCTACGACCTGTTACATCAGCGTCATCAGCGTTCAATTTTTTTTGGAACACAGATGACACAGATTTTGCTGATACCCGCAGATTGAAACGGGTTTCCGTTATCATAAAACTGCGCAGATCTGTTACATCAGCGTCATCAGCGTTCAATTTTTTTTTGGAACACAGATGACACAGATTTTGCTGATTCCCGCAGATTGAAACGGAGTGCCGCTCTCATAAAACCGCGCAAATCTGTTACATCAGCGTTATCAGCGTTCAATATTTTGGAACACAGATGACACAGATTTTGCGGATACCCGCAGATTAAAAACGGGTTGCCGTTACCATAAAACCGCGCAAATCAGTTACATCAGACCTCACAGGTTTCCAAAACCTGTGAGGTCTTTTTGCTATCTACGATCAAGCCAGTTGGGATATGGGAAATTGAATTATCAAATAGTTTAAGTGAATCAAATATTGGGAAGTAAAAGCGTCAGGTTTTCGTAAAACGAGAAGATGTTGGTGGAAAACACCAACATC
>NZ_VORM01000018.1 GCF_007997225.1 Subsaximicrobium wynnwilliamsii | reverse complement strand
TGCCGTAAAAGTAAAACACCCTGTTACCAAGGAAATAACTTACACCACCATAATCAACTCCGAGCAGCAACAAAATTTAGCGAAATTATTCGATTTCTAACTTGGGTGTCCCAGCGACGAAAACAGGAAATGATTGTTTATGGAGGACTTACACTACTCTTTCAACCATTTTTTAAAATCGCACTTGGAAGAGAAATGTGGAATATTGTGGACGTGATTGTCGGAATTGGACTTATTGCAAGTTTGTTTATGAATAGAACAAAAAGCCAACGCTAAAAGCCATACACATTTGCAATTCGCACCAGCCAACGCTACGCCAAAAATCGCAAAAGAGTATGTCTTGCCAACGCTCACTTCCGAACTAGCATTAAAACCTCGGAAAACCAAGAAGGACGTGGAAAGCCAGCTTACAACAATGTATAAAAATAATAGCGGTTTTATCGCTAAAACCAAAGTATGTAAATTATAAATAAGGTCTGTGTTCAACCGAAAATTAGTGCATTTTAATCCGCTACTATTCTTATACTAGACCGTTGTGCAAAATATAAAAAAACAAACTTCCATTCAATAACTTACCGCAACAAATCTAAATGACAAAATAACTAATTAACCACTTAACAGCAATATGACAAAGAAAATATTTTTCATCATTTTACTCACAATTGTTTCCTGTAAAAACTCACGTGATTCAGAATCAGAATTTATGAATTGTGTTTACTCAAAAAACAGTGAATCAAAACTGACAATTGAAAACACGATATTTGAACATGAAGTTTATCTTAAATCTAAGGGGTTGATTAATGGCAATAACGGAAAAGATTATAAGAGATTAATTAAGGACATTGCTGACGAAAAAATCGCCATCAATATTATTGGTGAAACATTAGCACTTGATGTGCAGAATTTAGATATCGATGTAATTGGTTGTGGAGAGAAATATTCTTCTAAAGATTTTAAGGCTGAAAAATTAAGAGAATTGTTTAGCAATATGCTATATAAAAAAACTGACCTTGTTAAAACCCTCAATAAATTTAATAGTATTGTAGATGAAGAAGATTTTAAACATCCCTTTTATAAAATCTGTACCTTCGTAATCATAGATTATTTCATATTAAGACTGAATGAATAAAAACGTTGTACTACATCGCATAAAATTAATTGGTAGAGCTTGTCATGATCCTAAAAATTCTCGCAGATTTCCAGGTTTATTATTTTTTGCTAAATTCAATGCTTGAGGCGCGCAGCTAATCATCCTCAAGAGTGTAGACAACAAAATGAAAAAAACAACAGCACTGCTTTTTATAGTTTTTGGTTTGAATTCTATTTTGGCGCAAGTCGAAAAGAATATTTACGAATTGAACCCAATTGAAAATCTCTTAACCAAAGATGTCAAAGACATTTTAGACAGCAATTTAAACGGTAAAAAAGTTGTGTTCTTGGGCGAATCCAATCATTATTTTGGCTCTGATTTATTGGCCAAAACTGAATTTGTGAAATATTTAGTTTTAGAAAAAGGATATAAGGACATCGCCTTTGAAGGCGATTTTCTCGGACTCTATTTTGACCATAACAAAAGAAACCTATATCCCTTTTGGTCTAATTCAGTGCAGTGCAAAGCATTGTTTGAATTCCTAAAAGCACATGATGTAAGTATTTGGGGTTTTGACAATCAAATGAATGCTACTTACACCTATACTGATTTCACTATTAAATTAAATGGATTTTTGAATGACAATTCCATCAGCGTTGATAAACGTTTTATTGAATTGACTGAAACCTTTTTCAAAAACACAGCTAGAAGTAAGTCCGTCGAAATTGTTGGCAAGTCAAACTTGGAATACTTAATCGTTGAAATTGACAAACTATTAAAAAACGACACGCTTATTCAGGATAAACTTTGGACTCGATTTTTAGAAAGTTATAAGAGTTATATCATGATAAGTTCAGCACATAAAAGCAGTAAAGGAATAACAGCAATTAGAGACAATCAGATGGCAAAAAATCTAGATTTCCTGTTTAAAACAATGCCTGAAAAAAAGTTTATTGTTTGGTTACATAATGCGCACATGATAAAAGACGACTATGGTACTCAGCCTGGACAAACCATGGGATTTCAATTTGTGAAAGCAAATCCTAATTTGTCATATCATATCGCTTTTTCATCAATACATATGCCGTATAGAAAACCCAAATGGATAGAAAAATATAGTAAGGACGAAGGAAACTTATTACACTTCTTACCTACAACCGAAAAAAACTATTTTATCGACGCGCAACAAATCATTAGGGAACGCCCTGAATATGAAGCACAAGAATATGATGGAATGTTTATCGTTGAGAACAAGGACATAAAAACAAATTGGTTTATGCATTATGATGCTCTGGTTTTTATTTCAAAAGGAGAGGATGTGAAATTTATTGAGTAAAATACTGTTGCCCATAACCTAAGCAAAGCATAATGTAAGGCATTGCATATGCCAATAGTTCGTGCCAATTTGAAAAACGATGAACCGCTATGAGTTGTCTTTACTCTAATTTCAATAAAAATCAGTAAATTTATAAGGATGCTGCTATAGTAATGTTTTCTAATCAATAACCTCGAGGCAAGCCCACGAAGTATGAATTGAAAGATGTTCTTTGAATTTCGAGGCAAGTCTCGGGGAATAAAACCCTCTGGAGGGATTTAACCAAACGCATCGAATGCTGACACACCCGCCGTCAATCCCGCTGAAATATAAATCGTAAACTCCTATTGATTTATGATAAAGTCATTTTTTATAAGCGTTCTTTTGTTAACCCCACTCTTGGGATTTTCGCAGGCAAACGATAGTTTGGCGGAACCTGTTATCTCCATAGATAAGAAAAGCCTCTTGAATAATATAAATATCACATTCGATATGCGCATGGAGTTTCAGGCATATACCTTTAGGGGCGGGGATCGCTATTACAACGGGCTACAGTTTGAAAATGGGTTCACCGCCCTTGGTATTTCTGCAAAACTACACGAACGTGTGAACTTTCATTTTAGAAATCGCTTTAATAAAGACGGCGATGTGCAATCATTGGATCAACTGGGCAGTAATATCGAATTGGCCTATATCGACGTTATAGTCAGTCCGTCCCTTAAGATTGTACTGGGAAAAACCTACGCCTTTTACGGTGGTTATGAATACGAGTTCAAAGCTTTGGATGTTCTGGAATATAATGACATTCAAAGCAATGCCCTGGCTTTTGTTACCGGCGCCGGGATTACTTACCAAAATTCAAAAAATCACAAATTCGGTTTTCAGGTGCTCAACTCGCGTACCATGCTTTATGAAGACCTTTATGGTGACGTCGTTGCAGAAAACATCCAGGAACCTGACTGGCCGGTAGCACTTGTTGGAAACTGGCGTGGAAGCTTTTTCGATGGAAAAATCCAAACCATTTATAGCCTGAGTTATTCCAACCAAGTGAAAAGAAGAGGCACCTATTTTTTTACCTTAGGCCATAAATATCAAGACCATAAACTAACCCTCATGTATGACTTTAATTACAGCTTTGAAGAGGTCGACACGAAAGGCATTGTGACCAGTATTCTTAATAATGACGCTGTGGCTGAGGATGTGCTGTATATTGAAAATTGGTTAAGAGCAGAATACCGCTTCAGCTCAAAATTCAAAGGTCTATTAACCCTCATGACCAGCAGTGCCTATGCCAAGGTCACAAGTGAAAACAACCACCTGAGAAGGAGCTATGGCATGGTGCCTACCTTATATTACAGTCCATTTAAAAACATTGATGTCCGTTTTTTTTTAGCGTACATCGGCCGGTATTATGATCATACAAATTATGCTATCCAAAACCTGGGTGCAGCTAATTATAACAGAAATGAGGTAAGAGTCGGCTTTATTGCACCCCTATCGTTATTATAGATCGCAGCGTGACTTAGTAAGCATTATGCCAAATGCATCCATAAAACAAATAGAACGTATTGAGATGCCATCTCTATTGAAACCAAAAAAAGTATATGTGTAGAACTACCGGCAATTTGTGATACAGAAATTGGTAGCGAAGAGAACTTTGCTAAATTAGGTGCTCAACCACACAACTAACCTGCTAAAACCACATTGTAAACTATGCTGAAAAACCTCATTTACACAATTATATGTCTAACTTCAATCTTGAGCTTTTCTCAAACCATAAAATCAATTGTAGAATTTAAAAAAGTAGGAGATAGCTTGGTTGAAAATAGGCTTAGCGAATTCGATGACTCTGAAAACTTAATCAAAGAAGTGAAGTATGGAAACTATGATTCCAGATTAAAAACATTCAGAAATAAAATCCGAACCATTGAATATTCGAATGGTCATCGGGTTTCTGACTATTTTTGTGAACATTTTGTTTCCGAAGATACTTGTGTGGTTCGTTCATTTTCCACTTTTGAATTTGACGAAAAAACGGGCATTGAAAAACAGATAAAATACGAGTCTGACTCCCTTATTCGATTCATTAGGGACACAAAAAAAACGAAACAAATGAAAAGTTCTAAAACATTTTCTTGGGAATTATCGCCTGTCGAAAAACCAGATTTTGAAAAAGCCATTGTGTTTATGGACACGATATTTTATGACCAAGAGCAAAGGAAAATAAAAAGAGTTAGTTACAATAATCGCAAGCAAAAGCCATTGATTGAATTATATGACTATTCAGATAAAAAATACACCTATCAAACAATTGGCAGGTTTAGAGATACCACTTTGACTTTCCAATACGGTAAATTGCGAAAATTAGCAGATAAAAAATCGTTGAATTACATATTTCAGGACCCCCAGAATTATAGCTACGAAATAGAATATTATTAAAAGCAAGTCTAGCTTACCGCTTAGCATCAATGGCTAGGCTTGAGCCTGCAAATACTAATTCCCCACACCCAAATGTATGTTAAGAGCCGAAGCAAGCCAGATCCCTACTCAAAATAGTCTCCCAGAAAAATAATTTTTTTTTAACCCTAAATCGCAGAAAAACCATAATCACTATTTTACCTTTGGGCATCCATTATAAAGACTCATTTTTTGCTTATCGAAGCGCGTCAAAATCAGGTTAAATCATAAGGAATTGAAAACGTTGGAACATGAAGCGGCAAGTTGGACCAGTTGTCTGGACTGTCAAGGACGCGGCAAAAAAAGTAGGAGGCTGCGCAAGAAAGTGCGGCTCAATTACCAGAGATCACTAGAACACTATCAAAAATCCAATGGCAAAGGAAGGGCTCCAATACGCCCAAAAGGGCATCTATACACCTGTTTGAACTGTAGCGGATCTGGGTTGATTCCTTCCCCAAGTGCACCTATTCCAGATACAGAAAACTACCCACACCTCGCCATTATTGGTGGCGGTATAGGTGGCGTGGCGCTGGCTGTGGCTTGTTTACACCGTAAGATTCCTTTTACACTTTATGAACGCGATACTAACTTTGATGTGCGATCTCAAGGCTACGGTCTTACTTTGCAACAAGCGAGCAAAGCGATTGAGGGATTGGGTGTTTTTACCTTGGAGGAAGGCGTGGTTTCAACACGGCATCTAATGCATACTACAGCAGGAAAAGTGATTGGCGAATGGGGAATGCGAAAGTGGATCCAGCAAGATGACAATAGCGCGCCAAAGCGGACGAATGTGCATATCGCACGGCAATCGTTACGCTTAGCGCTACTTGAACAACTCGGCACACAGGATGTCGTGCAGTGGGGACACCAATTAGTGGGTTTTACCGAAGATGAGGGCCAAGGTGTTGATTTACGCTTTCAAGTGGATGGCGAGATCAAAAATGCCAAGGCAGATCTTGTGGTTGGGGCCGACGGTATTCGAAGTTCGGTGCGAAGCTTGCTCCTTGGTGAAGCTAGCACACCCTTACGTTACCTAGGCTGTATCGTGATATTGGGCATTTGTCCTTTAGCGGGGCTCGAAGGCCTTGAAAGTTCCCTGCTGGATTCGGCAACGGTATTTCAAACCGCCAATGGTCACGAGCGTATTTATATGATGCCCTATACATCAAATTCAATCATGTGGCAATTGAGCTTCCCAATGCTCGAAAAAGAAGCTAAAGCCCTTAGTGCACAAGGCGCTCAAGCACTCAAAGCTGAAGCCTGCCGCAGAACCCAATGGCACGATCCCATTCCTCAAATTTTAGCGGCGACCCAAGAAACCCAAGTTTCTGGTTATCCCGTGTATGACCGAGAATTACTCAGTTCAGAACTATTGGAGACCGCTGGAGCAGTCACGCTCATTGGGGATGCGGCCCACCCTATGAGTCCGTTTAAAGGGCAAGGCGCAAATCAAGCGCTGTTGGATGCGCTGGCGCTGGCTCGGGGCATCTACAGCGGATGCAGACCCCAATCGCAATGGCGGGAAGCCGGACTGCGCAAAAGTGTTTTGACTGCCTTTGAAACAGAAATGATAGCACGCAGTACTCCAAAAGTAGAAGCTTCAGCCGAAGCAGCACAGTTCCTGCATTCCGACATTGTGCTTCATGAGGGTGATGAACCTAGAGGACGCTGTATAAAGCGTAAAGATTCCTAGTTATACGCAGCTTGCGAAACCTGAAATGTTGCGACTCGCATTCGGTAATTATCGGGATTCTATTTGTTTTTTATTTACTGAATCAAGTGCTCAATCACACAACAAACCATAGACAAACAGGCTGTGTTTCCTAATATAGATTCAACTGCAAAAAAACACATGTAGTGTTTGCCAAGGTTGGAGCAAACCTCAAATAAATCAAAAAATCCTTTTTGAACAATAAAAAAGGCCAGCTCATTTTGAGCTGGCCTTTTGTTTTAAGGTCTATGATACCAATGTTCTATCTGGTGGCCTTGATGAACTTCTTACTGATTGTCTCACCATTAAGATGGATCATCAGGAAGTAAGCACCATCGGCAAGGTTAGAGACATCTGCATGGATCTCGCCCTGTCCAGAGTAATTGTCTAGTGAACCTCTGCCAAGCGACTGGCCCATGATCGATACGATCTCGTAAGATACCTTGCCGCCAAGTTGGCTGCGCAGCTTCACGTTCAATCTGTCTCTCGCTGGCACTGGGTACATCGTGACCTCGGTTGTTGCCAAGACCTGATCTTTCGTGCTGAGTGCTGCAAACAGCTCCTCCAGACTGGTTGGTGATGCCAGTGTAGTCGCTACGGAGATATCATCCAATAGGTTGCCAATGGTGGCACTTGTGCCACTTACCGCCTTGAAGAAGATGATTGTTGACTCTTGGCCCGCTGGCACTGCGTAAACGAAGCTCTTAGTCTCCCATCCCGCTCCTGGCGTTGCCATGAATGGATAGGCAGTTCCATCTGTAATGGTTTCGATGGCATCGCTAAAGTAGAGTTCCATCTCGTCTACACCAGAATTGCGTCGCTTCATGTATGAGAAGCTGACCTCGATATTGCTGCCCGGTGTGGTACAGATCTCCTGGTAAATGTTGTTGAGTGCATCGCCGTTGAGCTCAAAGTGGAAACCGCCACTGTTGGACGCATTGCCATCAACCATACCGCTTCTCTGGATCTCTATAGTGCCCGTTGGTGATGTTGTGCTCCAACCCGGAACTTCGTCCTGAGGCACATACTTCCATGATCCGGCAAAGGTGTTGTCATCTTCAAAGCCACCGTTGACGATCTCGCTGAAACAGGTGTTAGGATCCTCTAAAACCGTACATCCCGGCAATGAGATGATGCCATCCAGATCAAAGCCGTCAGGAGATACAGAACCCTCTGGGGTGGTATCCACAACTCTCACTTGTGTGATATACGACAACGCCACAGATGCATTGGAGATATCCAAGCTTGCCGATTCATTGGTAAGCACACTTCCTATAAAGTAAAAGTTAAATCCGTCCTGGGAAACATACACATCGGCAGATTCCGGATAGGAAGCAAACGTGGCGTTTCCATAGGTGGTCTCTACAACCACAAGATCATCGCCTACCTGGTTAAGTACCAAACCATCAAAACCGATAGTGATCTCACCACCATAGCCCAAGGATACAAAGTTTGAAGTATTATCAACCTGAGGTACTCCCAAAGCTTTTGAGGGATCCAAACGTTCTGGGTCTGTGATTGGCTGACCGTTCTTTTTAAGACCTGGCATATAGCTGTTATCTACCACAAAGGCTCCGTAGCAAGGATCGTTCTCATCACTTGGGACATCTTGACAGCCGTTAACGGCCTCTACACCATCAACATCATAACCATCTCCACTACCCGTAGTAATGTCTGTAATACGTATATGCGTCACATAGACCACGGGAATCCCGTCAAGGTCAATGGCGCCGTCACGGCAGATCTCACCGGCATCGTACCAGTTGGTACCATCCTGTGACACCTCTACCATGGCGCGCTCATCGTTGGCACCCGAACAGTTGTCCCCAGAAAAAGAGGTCTCGTAGATCAGGATGTCATCTCCCGCAGTATCATAGACAGCGCCCGAGAATCTCAGGGTCAATTGACCGCCAATACCCAAGGATGCAAAGCCACCGGCCTCATTTGCTCTATCTGGTTCGCCAAGTGTTACCGTAGCATCAGTTCTATTGTTTGCAATGGCGTTCCCGTTGGACTGAACGGTTGGGCTGTAATCTATCACTTCCATGGCGTAGCAGCCTTCTTCATCTTCGTCGTCATCGTCACCTTCATCGTCATCGTCATCGTTAGAGCATGCACCTTGAGTATCCCCATGAGCTTCATGTGCAGGCCATGCTGAAGCCGCTATTTCAATGGTTTGGACATTCTCTGGATTACCTGGTGGGTAATGGCAAATTGTAATCTTAGGGCCGTTGTCATCTCCTTCATGACCACCAAGATCAGAAATAGAGGCTGGCGAAACCTCCCAGATACGCTCTTTTTCAAAACTAATTGAAAAATTTTCAACACCAGAAATCAACGTAACATCGTTAATACCTAATGCGATTTCGATTGCACTGTTTTCTCTACCCTGAACTATTAAGGACATTAATAATAAGGGCAAAAGGCACCAAGACCTTAAAACTTTTGTAATTTTTGTTTTCATAATTAGATGTTTAGGGCATGCACCACAGTCGACCCACCAGCAAGGCTTTTTTAGTTGCTGGTAAGACATTACTGCGGTAATTATAATACATGCAAAGGGTTAAATTTTAACGCTACAAATGATAATTCTATGTAACAGACGGGGACAAGACCCAACCCATTTAGGATAAGAAGTAAAATAAGAGCAACTCATTCTGCTATTAATCAGTTGCATTCAAATGTTCCGGAAGTGACTGCCCAACAAATAAAGAAATATTGATCAGAAGAGTTCTCATGTTTTCGATTAAAAACCTTATTTATTGGCTTTAAGACCTTGTGATGCAATTATATCCGACGAAATGAAGTGCTTTAGAACACTATCATGCAACATTCAAGGCGGTTTTCAAGAACGATTTATTGGATAATTGTATGCTCTGATGCCAATTGGCACAAAAAATAGTGTTTGAAACATACTTGTAACTGAAATAGATTGTATCCCATTTTTGATTTAGCAGAAAATAACTTAAACTTGATAGCAGGATCTTTATATTGATAGAACTCCGGATTATGATATTCTCAGAACTATGCAGTCTTTTGTTCTGCTTTGTCACGGTTTTTATTGTGGTTCTGGAGAAAAACAAATGAATGGTTTAATTAAAATGTGAGAAGGCTAATTTAAACCTAAGACAACTATAATTAAATCAAAAGAAACATCACGAGGTTAGATCTACTTCTACGAAGTTGCAAGTCAAACCAGGCGATGGATGTTTCCAAACAAAAAATCTTATCTATGCGATGCATGGTCCCAAAAATGAAATTATTTAGGGGTTTTCAAGTAAATTGAACATCTCATAATTAGTTCTGAACATGTTCAAATTTTTTGCTGGCTTAAATATTATAATCCCAGTACTAAACCTAATTATTTCTAATTGCGATTTATACTTTATTTTAAAGAATAAACGCAATGAGCGCATGAAGGAAGTTGCAAAGGTGCAATGAGGATCTAAAATTAAAGAATTAAACGTTTACGCATTACCTTTAGCCAAAAAAGCGGCGTAAGGAACGACCTCAAACAAAAAATCAAAATTATTAAAGCGAATGCCAAGTCCCAACCTTGAACTTATTCACGAAAACAATGATTACCTAGTCGTCAATAAATCGGCCGGACTTATAAGCGAAAAAAGTCTGTATGAAAAAAGCACGGTCGAGGATCAAGTGCATCAACACCTTTCAAAAAACAATCGGAAACCTTATGTTGGGGTCATACATCGGTTGGATCGCGTGACCAGTGGCGTCATGGTTTTTGCCAAGAAAAAAAGCATTCTTGTTCAATTTAATGAGTTGTTTAGCAGCCGGAAAGTCCAAAAAACCTATCTGGCTATTGTCAAAAAAAAGCCAGCCAAGACCAAAGCACACTTAACTAATTTTCTGGTAAAAAACAACTTAGAAAAAAAAGCAGATATCGTTCCGTCAAAATCAAAAACGGCCTTAGAATGCCGTCTTTCCTATCAAGTTATAGACGAAAATGAATTTGGCTATCTTTTGGAAGTAAAGCCAACCACGGGTCGATTCCATCAAATAAGAGCTCAATTGGCACATATAGGCCTTCCCATTGTTGGCGATGAAAAATATGGTTCCGATCAAAAGTATGTACCCTTATCTGTTTGCCTTCATGCCTGGAAGTTGAGTTATCAAGTCTCTGGCTCTAAAGCATTCGAAACCTTTGAAGCCCCTGTGCCAAAAAACGCTTTTTGGCGATTCAAATCCTTCGAAAAACAACCCTAATCCCATGAGTTGCTAGCGCTAACCTGATTACTGATCTTGAAGTTTCAGAACTCGCGGAGGTTCTGCTGGCAAGCTGTTTCGATAAACTGGGTAATCAAAGAACATAACATTCATCGCCGCATGATTTTCAGTCCAAATCAAATTTGAACAACTTTTCATAATTCCTGCTTAAATAATTTCAAACCACTAAAAGCTTCATTATTTTTACAGTGTTGAAAAAGAAAATCATAATTATAGGTTCTGGGATTGGAGGTCTAGGTGCTGCTGCATTGTTGGCTAAATCTGGATATGAGGTCACAGTCATTGAAAAGAATGCCAATCTTGGCGGTCGTGCCAATATTTTTGAAGCCGAGGGTTACACCTTTGACATGGGGCCTTCTTGGTATCTCATGCCCGATGTATTTGAGCAGTATTTCAAATTGCTGGATGAAGATGTTTCCAAACATTTAGATCTTATAAAACTTTCCCCGTCGTATCGTGTGTTTTTTTCCAATGATGAAGAATTACCCATCGTTGATATCCATTCGGATCTGGATAAGGACTTGCCGCTTTTTGAGCAGCTGGAGCCAGGTATTACGCCTAAGATTAAAGAGTACCTCAAGCGTTCTGGAGAGCAATATGAAATGGCCAAGGATACGTTTATGTATCGCAATATGGGATTTTCCCTGGATTTTTTAAAATGGGATGTGATTAAAAAAGGGATTGAACTCAATCCGTTTCAAACCATGCAATCTTATTTGAATAAATGGTTTCAAAGCGAGCGGGTTAAAAAAATATTGGAATATACCTTGGTGTTTCTAGGTTCTGATCCTTCAAAAACACCGGCCATGTATAATATCATGAATGCCATCGATTTCAATATGGGCGTTTACTACCCTAAAGGCGGTATTTACGAGATCGTAAAGGCTTTGGTAAGCATCAATAAAAAGCATGGCACCCAATTTATGACCAACAGTCCTGTGTCAAAAATTAGAGTTGAAAACAAAAAAGCAACCGGCGTACTACTCGAAAACGGAACTGTTTTAGAAGCAGACATGATTATCTCCAATGCCGATTTATGGTTTACGGAAACCCATTTACTCGAGAAGCGTCACCAAACCTATCCTGAAAAATATTGGGAAAAGGCTGTTTTGAGTCCGAGTGCGTTTATCATGTATCTTGGTTTAGATAGAGAATTGGAGGTTTTGAGTCATCACAACCTACGCTTTGGTGGCGATTGGAAACAAAATTTCAAAGAGTTGTTTGATACGCCTCAGCTTCCGGAAGACCCAAGTTATTACATTTGTAAGCCCACGGAAACCGATCCAGATTTATCGCCAGCAGGTACTGATAATTTATTCGTTCTTGTGCCAATTCCTCCGGGCTTGACACTTTCCGAAGCTGATATGGCCAGCTATCGTCAGAAGATTTTGAATCTGATGAAAACGGATTTAAAATTACCTGCATTCGAAGATTACATCGTTTATGAACGGTCTTACTGGAGCGATGATTTCCGAAGAGATTACAACGCTTATAAAGGCACTGCCTTAGGAATGGCGCATACCTTGAAACAAACACTAAAGCGCCCTTTAAACTACAGCAAAAAGGTAAAAAATCTCTATTATGTGGGTGCTGGTACAAGTCCGGGCATTGGGATGCCCATTTGTTTGATTTCGGCGGAACTTGTTTACAAGCGTATTCAAAAGATTAAAACCTCCAAACCCTTAAAATCCCTGTAGTTTTCGTTACCCTATTGCTTTAAAAAATAGATAGAAAAACAATACTGCGCCTGTAATCACATTGATGAGTGGGAAGTAAGTGTAATATTTGAATAATTTTGAACTGTTATAGATGCTTAATAGCACCATGGCACTATAAACACTTCCGAAGACAATGGCAATAAATCCTACGTAGTAAAAGCCAATCGAGGCCGAGATCACATAGGCCAATAAGCAAAACCAAAAAGATTTCTGCTCACCAAGCATAATTGCCAAGGTATTCACACCCGCTTTTTTATCGGCTTCAATATCTGGAATCGCAGAATAGGTTTGCATCCCAAAAGCCCAAATAAGACCCCCAAGTACTGCTAACCATTCTATGTTGGTATTGCCGGTGATAAAAAACCCAACGAGTGCTGGTGTGACATATATAACTGCAGAAAACAGAACGTCTAAAGGGGGTTTGCTTTTTGCTCTTATGGGCCGTGCTGAATAAAACAGGCCGGTAAACAAAAACAACAGCAAAGCGAGTTTTGCCGGCAGATTGACCATAAAAAATAAAGGCAAAAACGGAAGCAGTAGCAGCACAATGATGAGCCACAAGCTTCTGTGTTTGTCTTGTTTCAATACAGATTCGTACTTTATCTTTTTATCATTATGGATATCGGTTTGGTAGTCGTAGATATCGTTAATACCGTAGATGAAAACATTAGCGGGTAGGGTAAAGAATAAACCAAACGCTATTAAAAGCAGGGTAGTGGTAGCATCATACAAAAATAAGTTTCCTGATGCAATGACACCAACGAGAAAAGTCCCAAGGACGTACATCCAGAATCGCGGTCTAGAGACTAAGAAAATTTCTTTGAGCGTCATTTTCATATCGTCGCAAAAATAAGGAGACAGACTCGTTAAATCTAACTAATTAAGTTTATTCATTTAATTTTTTTTAGGTTTCATTAAACAAAAACAGCGTCCTTTAAAAGTCAATATCGCATGATAAAACCCTGAATATACCATCGGTTCTTATGTTTTATCTTTAGGCAGCACTAACTATTGGCTTTTCAGCAAAAAACAACTAACTTCGTTCAATAGCGAAAATCGCCAACTTAAACAGCTAAGCTCAATGCACTGTGTGCAATTGCACGCAAGAAACTGTGTTGAATTCTTAAATTATCGGATTTAATTTTTCAAGTATTTCAACAATGAACCTTGCTGTGCTTGAGGTTAAAAATAAGAAATGCATAATGGTGCAAATATAATCCAGAAGCATCTCAACGCCAGTAGATGGCATAACTAAATAACTCTAATGAAATTAAACTTATTGTCTTGTGATGCTCAAAGGCCAGATAGAAGAGCGATAGCCAAATGTATTGCTGAGATTTCATCTTCTATGGATGAACCCTTGTCAAATGAACTTACAGATATACTCTTAGAAGGAGATGCTGTAGCCATTGCCGTAGAAGACAGAAACTCTGCTTCAGCTTTAAGGGCTTTGCGCAAACTGAGTATTGACTACGAAATCGTAGAATGAAACAAATCGCTAGCAAGGCTTGTTCTTGATCACTCAAAATAATTTCTTCTGAAGGCATCATCATCAGTATCAAATATTGAAAACCTTCAGTTAATTCTTAAATTAGGGAGAAAGCACTACAAACAATGATTGACAAGATGCCTGAAAAAACAGGCAAGTCTTTGACTGAATGGTGAAAAATACTGAAACCCAAGTCATTTGCCAAACATGCTGAAGCTGTGATTTCTCTTAAAAACGAACATCATGTGACGCATGGGTTTGCAAATACCATTGCTGCATTGTCAAAAGAAAAAAACGACACAGCAACCAACCTTGTTGAAAAATAGTATAAAGGCAAGGAAGATGTACTTCCAATTTACGAAGCTCTAATAATGCTCATCAACGAATTTGGCAATGACCTTACAATTACACCTAAAAAGACGAGCGTAAGCCTTATTAGAAAAAAACAATGTGCATTGATAAAGCCCGCAACCAAAACAAGAATTGATTTGGGGCTAAAATTAAAGGACAAGCCCACAACACACCGACTCAAAAATTCTGCGCCTTTTGGCACAATGTGCACACACCGCGTGCAGCTTTCAAGTGTCAACGACATTGATAGCGAGCTGAATAACTGGCTCAAGGAAGCCTATGAAAATGCGGAATAAATAAAGACTCAAAAATCCGGCCTTTGTTAATTCGAATTAAAAAACACTTTTCAACGCGTTTCATAAGGGAATGAAGAAAAACCTCGTCGCACTATTCGAAATCTGTAGCAAAGAGACCGGGTTTCAATGTTGACAACATGTGAGGTTCTGCTAATAACACTAACTTATTTCTCCCGTTTGTCTTTTTTGAATTATGTTTTAATTCAATGAATTGTAATCTTAACTTGTATATAAAAAGAGAGCCTTCGCGGAAATTAAAACCGAAATAATTTAGAAGATCTTGAGGGGTATTATTTTTGATCCACCACAATATTAACGACCGAAGCCTAGAAAACTAAGTCTCAACTTCGTTATTTTTGCAAGATGGTTATAATAATTGGAGCAGGTTTGTCGGGGCTTTTGACGGCATATCGTCTAAAAAAAGAAGGCATTCCATTTAAAATTCTAGAGGCAAGAACTCGAGTTGGCGTGTCTAAATAATACACAAACCCTTATAGCAATACTGCGGAAAAATACTTTTTGGACATTTAAATCGGTTTAGATGTTAGACGTGCTTAAGCTATTGCTGAGTATTTAATTATTTTGGAAACTGCTTTTAGGTTCTGATAAAGATTATCAACCTCAATGCTTGGTTCGGCTCAATCTTGACGTTTTTAAAAATTTTTACGTTACAACTCCTTGCTAAATCGTATTTTAGTTAAAACTTAAAACTTTAACTATGAAAAAAATTTACAATGTAATTACGATTCTATTGGTTCTGCTGGTCACAGGCAACATGAATGCTCAAGCATTAAGCGGAACTTATACTATTGGCGACAATACTGCCGATTACGAAACTTTTTTGCTTGCGATAGATGATTTGCAATTAAATGGTGTTGACGAAGGTGGCGTAACGTTTACTATACTCCCTGGTGTATATAATGAAAGAATTTTATTGGAAAATATTTCCGGTTTAAGTGAAACGAGCAGAATTACCTTTTTTGCAGACCCAGGATCAGTGACGATTGAGGCTGTTGGAAGCTCTAATGGTAATGAAGCCATCATTAGGGTCAATGACCTAAGTTATATAACGTTTGACGGTATTGGTTTAGTCGATGGCAGTACTTCTGGTTCAGAACTTGAATTTGGTTATCATTTTGTAGGCACAAGTGCTGCAGGATGCTCTAACAATATAATCACAAATAGCTCTATATTTTTAGGAGCATCTGGAGCTAGGCCTATATCGGCTACAAGAGGGATTTTCTTTACCTCTTCAGGGAATTCCTTAGAAACCTCAAACAGTAATAATATAATTGATAAGGTTACGATTGATAATACATCATGGGGAATACAATTCCGTTGTGCTTCCAGCTTTTTAGGTCAAATAACACAGCCTGATTTTAATAATCAGATCATTAAGTCCACATTTGGAGCCAACCAAAGCTTAGGTCACGACTTTAGTAGTGGTGCGCTGGCAATCAATGCTCTGGGTGGCAGGGATATGATCATTAAGAATAATGTCATAGAAAGTGTTGTTAATTTAAATTCTGCCCCCTCACTGCCAGTTTCTACTTCCGGTATCAGCCTAGATTCGTGTTCTGGGGAAGTTACTGAAAACGAAATAAATAATTTGGAATATGAAGGTACAATTGGTGCCGTATTTGGTATCAGGTCAAGCACTTGGTTAGGAGATACAACACTGATCGCCAACAACAAAATTTCGGGTTTGATAAGAAGTGATTTTACCGCTTCAACGACAGACCCGAGTTTTACCATAACAGGTATTTGGATTTTCAACCAGGGCGGGAATAATGGTTTGGCAAGTATTTTACATAATTCCATTTTTCTGGAAGCGGAATTACCAGTAAGTTACAGTTCCGCTGGTGTTAATTTATCTGGAGGCTCCACTGGCCAATTTCCCGGGGAAGTCTTTAACAATATAATTGTAAACAACATTTCGACTTCGTCACCTAATTATAGATCATTTGGATTAGTAGATGGCAATACCTCGAGAGGATTTTTGATATCAGACTACAATGATCTCTATGCAGATGGTGATAACGGGTATTTAGGTGCCATAGGAAGAGAACTTGGCGGCACAGAGCAATTTACCAACAACTTAGAGGACTTTATCTCGTTTTCTGAAACCAACGAGAATAGTGTGAATTTTTTGCCAGAATTTTTAGATGCATCCTTAGGAGATCTTAGTTTTGCTGATGATCTTGTCGCTACAACCGATTACTTAGTTCCTACGCTTCCCGAGGTGCCTTTAGATATCGAAGGGACTACCAGAAGATCACCAGAAACATTCTTAGGTGCTTATGAGGGAACTGAAGTGCTTTCAATTAAAGACAGTAACCTCTCTTCAATTGCTATTTATCCAAACCCTGCGAGAGAGATTCTAAACCTAAGCATCCCTAATATGATGCCTAATGAGATAACGGTCCGCATATATGATCAAATAGGCAAACAGGTTCTTGAATTACAAGGATTGAAGTTCGATGGAACAAGTTCAGCCGCGTCTGTACCAGTAGAAAATTTGCAAAGCGGTATGTATTTCATAAAGATAAACAGTGGCTCTTCTGAAATCACAAAAAAGTTTATAGTGAGATAATAAATTTAAATTTTAGTTTTTTAAGCCTGCCACTTTATTAAAACGGCAGGCTTATTATGTTTAGCCTCTTCTTAAAATCCTTCATCATTAAAAAAAAATGGAATCTAATCTGATATTGTTTATCCATGAATAAACCGAGAGGAATTCGGCTAAAAGTGTGCTTTATTTTCATTGTTGACCGAAAAAGAATTAAGACCGCTGCGCTCTGAGGACTAAGAACAATCCCGAAAGCTTTCGGGATGATTGTAACTAGCTGATAAGCAGTTATAATTGGTATAGAAAATAAGCTCTCACTCTCGCTAAAATTATTTTCAAAAAAACAAGGTGTCACTCTTAAAACCTCGTAAAATCATAGCATTTAAAAGTAACTTAATGACTTTTCAGCATTTTAATTGGACTAGTGTTTTATTTTATCGAGTTTTAAAATTTATAAAAGTAGGCAGAGATGCAAGTTCTTTTTCCATTGAGACGTTCAAATGAATAACCTAGCAAAAAGGCTTCAAATCAAAGACAGTTTTTAGAAGTTCCTGGATCGATAGTATTGGTTCGCGTTTCGTTTTGGTTGCACAAAATATTACACCCCTGCCAAAACCTGAATTTACAGCTGATTGAAAAATTCAAACCAGTAAAAATCCATTATTTTTAACACCATGCTCCATTCTCAGAAATTGAAATGTGAATAATTTAGAATGACCTTCCCGCGGATGTTTGATTTACCTCAACATTAACAAGCGCCGCTTAGAAACTAAGTCTCAACTTCGTTATTTTTGCAAGATGATTATAATAATTGGAGCAGGTTTGTCGGGGCTTTTGACGGCATATCGTCTAAAAAAAGAAGGCATTCCATTTAAAATTCTAGAGGCAAGAACTCGAGTTGGCGGAAGAATAAACACCATCTATGGAACAGGCCATGCACCGGTGGAAATGGGCGCAACTTGGTTTGGGAACCATCATAAACAGCTCATAGCATTGTTGGACGAATTAGAAATAAACTACTTTGAACAGTATATGGAGGGCAGGTCATTTTTTCAGCCCTATTCTAACGCCGCAGCAAACGCCATACAAATACCCAGTCAACCCCCTAATTATAGAATTGCGGGTGGCACATCCAAGCTTATAAACACCTTATGTCAACAATTCGATGAGGATGAACTCATTCTAAATCAATCTGTAAAAGAAATTAGGTGTCATAAAAACGCTGTTCAAGTCATTGCAAAAGCTGTTTTTGAAGCCAACACGGTTATTTTGGCCATCCCTCCTAAACTGTGGGCAAACAACATCTTATTTGAGCCGCAGTTACCAAGTGATTTGATGACTGTAGCAAGGCAAACACATACCTGGATGGAAGACTCCATTAAAGTGGCCTTAACCTACAAACAGCCGTTTTGGCAACAAGAAAACCGCTCGGGAGCCTTTTTCAGTAACGCTGGCCCTGTTACCGAACTGTATGACCATTGCAATCACAAAAGGTCTAAATACGCACTTTGCGGGTTCATAAATGATTCCTTTAAGACGCTTACTTATGAAAAAAGACGTGCCAGTGTGATCAATCAACTAAAAACTGTTTTTGGAGCGCAAGCTGAAGCATTCATGGATTATGAAGAATGCATCTGGAGCAAAGAGGAAAACACATTTGAGGCATCCATTACCGCGCTATATCCGCATCAAAATAATGGCAACCCAATTTTTAATGAAGCACTTTATAGTGGTAGATTATTAATTTCAAGCTCTGAATCAGCTTCCGAATTTCCTGGTTATATGGATGGCGCTGTATCTTCAGCGAATATGACGGCTAAAAAGATAATTACCTCCAACAGCGCTTAGCCAAAATAGCAGGTGATTCAGAAATAAAAAACCTGTTGGCATCAAGGTGTAAAATAACAGGATAGGCGGCTTGAATATAAAATTGAGCGGATTGCAAGACGTACAAATAGAAATCCAAAAACAATTTTTCCGCTATATCAAGGAGCGGTATTGTATTTGCCTCGTAGCATGAAAATTATAAAACTTGGTGACGTTCCAAAAATGCCGAACCTTTGTGTTGGCAACGACTCGCACTATGTGTTATTTACGTCTTTGTTACCTGCAGGCTTTTCCGCCTGTTTCTTCAAATTCAAGTAATATGCTCTGCTTTTCTTGTCGAATTTCTCAATGGCGTAGCGAAGTGTAATTCTTGGCATGTCACTGGCGTGTTTGTCGAGAAATTTTTTTAGCTTTTCTTCATTTTGCTTTCCAGCCTCCCTTATCCAACTTCCCACAGCTTTTTGAACAGATTCGTCTGTATCATACACAAGAATTTCAGCAATCTCAAAAGTGTCTTCTATTTCATTTTTTCTGATAAAATAATAAGTGCTCACAATTGCAGTTCTTCGTTCCATTGGGTTTTTGGACTTTGCTAAATCGTATAATGCTTTTTTGTCTTTGTCGTGTAAATAGCCTCCAACCACATACGGTGCACTTCTATCTACCAAACCCCAATTGTCAATCCATTTATGATTATCGATATAAGCGCTGTATATCTTTTCTCGTTCGGTTTTAGAAGTTTTCTTATGTCGTGCTTTCCAATCTAAAATAGATACTGCTCCAAGTCTATGGTTGACATTTTCATCTTTTAGCAATTTCACAACTTCAGATACAGGAATTTGCTGATAGGCTTTCGCTAAAGAAAATAGTTCCCGTTTCGGGATTTCTCCCGAGTAATCTTGACCGATTATTTTTAAAGTTTCAATAAATGCTTTAGCAGTCATTTGGTTTTTTTTACCGTCATAAAATCATTCAAGGATTCACATGATATTCTCCAATCTCTTTCCGCTTCGATTATTTTTTTCCGCAATTCTTTTGTCCGTATCATTCTCAAATCGGTTGTCTTCAACTAGGTCAAATGTCATTAAAGTAATTCAGTCCTATGGATAAATTTAGATTTGTTGCATTAAGTTATTGAATGGAACCTTGGTTAGTCTTAATGAAGCACGACGCGATGCATATGATGAGCAACTAAATTAGTAAAAGAAAACGACCCAAATGCAATTACGATTATCATCAATAAAAAAATTTGCCTAGTATTGACAGAACCAAGTATTATACTGAAGCAGTAATTTTAGCTGTAATTCCATTTAAGAATGTGGATTTGTATTAGAAATTTTTGTCTTTTTACAGCTGACTCTCCTATGCGAGTGCTCCACTAAACCCGCTTTGCTTCAGGCCTCGATACAAACAGCAAAAGGTAAACATCTTGCTACTCTAGTAAGGTTTCCCTATTTTTTTTATAAAAATGCCTTATATCTCTGCGGTTTTTACAGCGTAAAACAATATTTTACGAGCGATTTTCAAAAAAAATAATTCGAAATAATGATCACAAAACTTATCGTCCTATCCGTTTATGTCGCTATTCTATTTTTAATCGGAATACTCGCCTCACGGAGAGTCAAAAGTATGAGCGATTATTATTTGGGGGGTAAAAAAATGGGATTTTGGGCTGTTGCTTTTTCGGCTAGAGCAACCGGCGAATCTGGATGGCTGTTGATTGGTCTAACTGGAATGGGAGCCATTGCAGGCTATTCTGGTTATTGGGTGGTTGTAGGTGAAGTTTTAGGTGTTTTTCTTTCCTGGCAATTTATGGCCAAAAAATTCAAAAGGCGGTCAGACGACTACAATTCTATTACCATTCCTGACTATCTCCAAAGTCATTTCAAATCCTCCACCAACACGCTCCGAATTTTATCGGCCTCTGTACTCGTGGTTTTCGTAGTCATTTATGTCGCCTCCCAAATGGATGTTACGGGAATTGCATTTGAATCCATGCTCAATATTGACTATCGCATTGGCGCCTTAGTAGGTTTTGGCATTGTTCTCCTCTATATTTTTGTTGGTGGGTTTGTGGCTGCAGTTTGGTCGGATATGTTCCAAGGGATTTTAATGTTTTTTGGCCTGGTTTTGATCCCCATTGTAGTTTGGTTTTCTATGGATCATGGTGCTGGAGTTACCGCAGGATTAAATGCTATTGACCCCACTTTAACTCAAATAATGGGTAGAAGTGAAGACGGGTGGATGAACTTCTTTACAATTTTGGGTTTCTCTATGATTGGCCTAGGCTTCTTAGGATCACCACAGGTTTATGTTCGCTTTATGTCTATTAAAAGTGAAAAAGAGATAGATAAAGGGAAGTGGGTAGCCTTGATTTTCACACTCTTAACCGATGCCGCAGCAGTAACGATAGGTATTCTTGCCCGAATTTATTTCACAAAAGAAGGACAAGACCCTGAAGCTATTTTAGGAACTGGGGGTGAAGATGTTTTGAGCATGATCACTCATGAGTTCTTACCCACCATTCTAGTAGCGATCTTTATTGCTATTGTGCTTTCAGCCATTATGTCGACCATAGACTCTCTTCTTATTCTGGCCTCTAGTGCTATAACACGAGATTTCTATCAGAAAATATTTAGACCAGATTTAAAAGATAAGGATTTAACGAAACTTTCAAGACTCGTTACTGTTGCCATGGCCATGGCCGCCCTTGGCATCGCCATTTTATTATATAACCTGTATCCAGATAGGCAGGTCTTCTGGATTATGATTTTTGGATGGTCTGGAATTGCCGCAACGTTCTGCCCTGTCATCATTCTATCACTTTTCTGGAAAGGCTATTCAGAACAAGGGGCGATTGTTTCTATGATTACGGGGTTTGCATCGGTGATACTATTCAAGTTTGTATTTGCTAAAATCGAAGGAATAGGAGCCTATTTACAGGAATTAGATGTTCTGGCGCCCTCTTTCGCCTTGGCAATGATCACTGGATATATTGCTTCAAAAATATATCCTCCTAAACATGATGGTATTGAGTAATTCCAATTTCATATAGAGATTTAAAAGGATTCAGTTAAGTACCGATGACGAGATTGATTAGTCGCTCCTTAAGAATTATAAAAATATTTTTGATTGAGCACGAGCCGAATTTTCAAATTTTACTTATTAACTTTCTATCTCAATAAGCCCACCGAAGGAATACTGCTACCTAAATTTAGAAATTTGGCCGACTCGCAAATATACCTTAACTCCGTTTAATCAAATACCTATATATGAGATGAATACGTTGTTGTGCAACGTTATTTTCCGTCTTGTCGGTTATCCCAAAATGCAGAGATTATTAAATCAGTTTCTGAAACTTTATAGTAAATGCTGTAATTTCCAAGAGATGCAACTCGAACATCTTTAAAGTCAGTTGATTTGTAAATAAAAGGCGTTTCTGCTATTTGGTTTGTTCGTTCCGAAACCAATTTTACGAGCTTAATTGAATATCTTTTGGATTTATTTCGCTTAACCCAATATTCTAAAATTCCGACGAATTATAAATCGGCAGTTCTTGTCCAAATTACATTGCGTTTAGCCATTCCAGATTTCTTTTATTCATTGCATCTTGAGAAATCAGTTAGCCATTCTTAATATCCTCTTCACTTATTTCTAACATTACTTTTTGCTCATTGGTTAATTCGACCAATTCAGAGGAAGAAGAGCTTGAAGTTATTAAATTGTCAAGAGCTTGTAAAAAATCTTTGTTTTTAATTGATAGGATTTTATCAATCAATCCGTTTCTTATGTTGTCAACTGTTGCCATTACTTTTGTTTTTGGCCTTAAATGTCCGACAACTTGATGAGTTTTCCTAATGTTGCACAACGCTCTTGGGTATGGTTAGTTGCATGTTTTGAGCAACTAATCTAGCAAATATAAACGAATTATGAATCCGCGAGGATTTTCGTAAGGAGGCTAAAATTATTTTTCAGGTGTCAGTTTAAATTCAGTCCTTTTACTTCCTCCCATTCCCATAAGTGAAAAATTGGTCTCAACGGTCATGATGCCGTCGTATAAAATCCAGTAACCCTTTTCTAAATCAAATTCGGCAGTGGCTTTATGGGACATTTTCATGACTGTTTTTTTGTCATTGCTGTCTTTAGTAAACATTGATAACATACCATTTCCAAAATCGCCCGAAACATATTCCTGTAAATCATATTCGATTACTGCTATTTTTCTTCCATTTGTTATTTTCAAATCCTTAAGTCTCACAGTGTTTTTTTTGAATATGTATCGGCTTTAAAGTTTTGGTCCATCGTAATCATATCCACTTTCAAATTCCATTCATCGCCAACTTTAGCTGGTTTGGCTGGAAGTTCAAACAGCATCGAAATAAGATTGTTTTGAGCTCTTTTGTAATAGAAGCTCAATACTTCTCCTTCCGGACTTACTTTACCTCTTAAAACAACATTTCCGTTCATTTTAGCCATTCCAGAAAATAATTTTTCTGTAGTGTCGGCTTTGTCATTTTTGAGCAACATTTCAATATCCACATTTCCTGTGTTGTCTGGAAACAATTTTGTTTCGTATTTCAAACCAGATAACTGGTTTTGTAAGGCTTTAAACATGCCGCTCATTGTTCCAGAGATCGAATCATTTTCAGTTTGTTCCTTACTCTTTTCAAGAACAACATCACGCATTACAGTCTTGTAAGTCAAAGTATCGGCTATTTTTCCATTTCAAATCCACAGTGTCTTCCTGCTGTGCATTCACGGTAAAAGCAATTAATATAAATGGGAGTAGTGATTTTTTCGTGATTGTGGGGGATGGGTTTGAGTATGACTAGTTGCTTGTTTTAGCACGAACCTCTCCAAATATAAACTAACTTTGGTAAATCCGTAGATGTTCCAAATCGGCACAGACCCAGCAATGGCTTGTACACGGTGTTGCCAATAGTACGATTTCGATTTCCAAAATTTTATTGATATTCAAATCTTTTTATTCCTTTAGTTTTCTTTTCGCATCTATGAAAGTTCTATTACTGTTCTTTTTCAGCGATTTAATAATATCAATTTTATCTAATGTCTCTCTTTGTTCTCTAACAGTATCAATAAGTATCTTGAGCCTATTTTTTTTAGTAATGTTATTGTTTATTAATGTTGAACTCAAACTCTCAAGATTTGATAATATTGCTAACTCATTGATACTTGCCATATCTCTTATGTTTTCGCCATTCAAGACTTTGGTAGGATTTAATTCTCTCCATTGTTTAGCAGTGCATCCGAATAATGCAATGTTTAATAAATCAGCTTCATCCGCATATTCTAACCATTCTTTAGCCGCGCTATATCTGGTTTTAGGAATGATGTGTTTTTTTACAGCATCAGTATGTATTTTATAATTAGTTTTACTCAAAATCCTTCTGACATCCCATTCTAAACCATACTTATCAGTCTCAATTTCTTTGAGTCTTTGATATTCTTTAATAATATGAAGTTTGAATATAGGACTAATTGCAGAGCCAAATTCAAAAGCTATATCTCTGTGCGCATATGTTCCGCCATATCTTCCTTTTACTGAAAATATTCCTTTAGCATTTGTGGATTCTACCCAATTAGAAACGCTCATAGTAAAAGTTGGAAGACCTGCCTCTTTTCTAAAGTGGTCGAATTCGACCACTTTAAAATCTTTGTTGTATAATGATTCCCAAGTGCCTAAAAATTCGATGGTTGACCTGTTTCTAATCCAGTTTTTAATAACATCAGCAGCTCTGCTATCATCATCTTTGCTTCCCGCCATATCGGTAAGAGAAATATAATCTTCCTCTTTTAAAGAAGTTATATTTATTTCTGTACCTTCTACAATTATGCTGTTTCTTTTTGCCATTTTAAATATTTTCAATTATTATTCAAAGATAATTTAATTATCGTAGCTTAATATTTCTATAAAAAAAAATTCAGTTAAACAAAAATCACTTTGATTGTTACTTTAAATACGACTAAAAAGGGAAAATCTTAAAATTTAGTGCAGAAAATTATATTGAATTATCGGGTTTTAAGTATTATTGGCAACGTTTATGTATATGAGCTGTGGCATGTTTTAGCACGAACCTCTGTAAATATAAACTAACTTTGGTAAATCCGTAGATTTTCCAAGTCGGCACAGACCCAGCAATGGCTTGTACACGGTGCTTTGTTAGCAAGCAATTTTATTCCTCGTTTCGTATTTCAGTTATAATTTCTGTTGTCAAAATCCAGTCAATTCCTTTCTTGTTCAACCCCTTTATTAATTTCTTATCGCCAGTCCAAAGTGGTGAATCCAGTTCCAGCGCAAGAGCAATAAAAGGTGCATCAAATTCGTCGACATGGTTGGTTAGTTCTATCGCTGTTTCCCAAGTTGATTCTCTGATGGATTCCAAATCAATCAAGTCTATTTTTTTGGATAAATGGCGTTGCAGAAAACCCAGTTCCTTTTCTGATAATCCACTAATTTTTAATAGTTTTTTCTTGTGGTTTTCAAGTTCGTCTAGCAGATAAGTTGGTGAATAAAAATCAAACGTATTTGACGAATTCAGCAAAAGGTCACTAATTGTTCCATTTGGGCTTAAAAGTCCGCTGAAAATTATATTAGTATCGATTACGATTTTCACTTTACAAACCGACTTTTGTTTTTATTCCACCAAGAAGATTTGGATTCGGAAGAAAGTTCGTCGATTTGTTTTTGAGATGCTTTGCTTTTTGATGCTATTTCACGGAATTTTAGATAGTCCAAAATCCGTTGAAGTCCGACCAAATCCGTTCCAGAAGATACTCGGATTAATATTTCTTTATTTGTTCTTTCGATTTGCATATTTAAATGTACTCAAAATTTTCAATCGTTCCTAAATTTTTTTTTAATGCTTTGGAGTCGAGCCAGGAGTTCGTCAGACGCTTTGCCCTGCACGTTTTACCCAAGGGATTTACCAGAATACGGCACTATGGCATTTTGAGCAGCAATTGGAAAAAAGAGAAGTTGCCAAAACTACAAGCTGAACTGGCCACTGTAAAGAGGGAACCTGTCAGAACAAAAGAACCACTTTTGCATCGCCGATGTCCTGTCTGTAAAAAAGGGAGATTGCATACGATACTATTGTTCAACGATCGTGGGCCTCCAGAGAATTGGCGGGTTTTACTGAAAGACAGGAAATTGAATGGGAGCAACTAAAAATTATTCTGCACATGCGGACTGGCTCTACTATGCCTTAACTTTAAAATTAAACGATGAAAACCAGCTATTGAAAATTTAAACCACTAAAAAGCACTCATGGCGTTAGAAAACAAGTAAGCTTTATGCTTTCTGACCACATCAATAAAAGCAAAACTTCCAACCATCCTTCCCTCGACTCAACGTTTTACCCATAGACGGCAAATCAACCGGATTCGTCAACACAGTATTCATCTCTGGCCTATCGGCGAGCCGAATACTTAGTTATTGTGCGTAGGTTTTATCTTTAAATATTAGTTCTTTTAGCGATAAACTAAATAAGTTTCTTTTGCAAGCTCCATTTTTTTCGGCATGCTTGATTAAATCGTTTATCTCAATATATACCATATTTTCAAATTCACTTTCATATTCCGATTTTTGAAATGAAACTACAAATTTTTCTCGATTAAAAATATGGTTTAGTTTCTCTTTTATTTTTCCGATAGTGTTTTCGTCAGCTTCAAGGATAGGTATTATGAAGGCATTAGCATTTGATAGGCTAACAAACTCGTTGTCGTTGTTGATTGTTAACAAATCTGAATACGGTTTTTCTGTTGGTAAAAAACTATAAATTGATTCCTTGATAAAAGAAGTCTCTAAAACTCTTTTCAACATAGTAATTTGGTCAAAATTAGGCATAAATTTATCTTTATTATGATAGAATATCTTGAAGTTTATTTGTGAAAAATTCTCTGTTTTCATTCGTAAAACTACTTCTTTTGTATCCAATAATATGAGTATTATTTACCTTGTCGTATAAATATCCAAAATCGTTAGAAGTCCATACCTTTTGTTCATAGCATTGTTCTACAATATTATTAAAAACAGTTTTACCTTCTAAAATCACAACTTTAGGTTTTAGTATGTTGATTAACTGTATTGAAAAATAGGCGCTTTTTTTAAAATATTCATTGCTATATTGAATGTCGTCAATAACCTTTTTCAAATCATTTATGTTTTCTGTAGCTAAATGGAAAAAATTACTTTTTACAACTTTTTCTTTAAAAATACTTTTTATTTTTTCATCACTCCAGTTGATTAACTTAAAAAACTTAATAGTCTTTTCTGCTAAATGATATGTGTTTGGATAATCATCTCTATAATCATCATTGTAAATATCTAGATAAGATATTTGGTCAGTTTCTATTATTTTTTTCCCAGAATCTCCATTACCGCGACCAGGATTAATACCTATAAAAAGAATTTCTGGATTTGTGATAGGTTTTCCATCAAAGATTTCGAAGCCAAAATACAGGTCTTTATAGTTTGATTTTTCTTCCAATGATTTAATTAATCTGGTGTTAAATTCATAAACACCTTCTTTCCACTTTATTAAATTTTCAATCATATTTTTTTGTTTTATATTTTACAATATTACGACAAAATATTTAATATTAAAAATATAATTTACTGATACTCGGTTAGTTACGTTCGTTAAACAAGATTAGGGTTTCAGTCCCGAAAATCCGCCTGAAAGCTTCTTTTTATTTATTGAAATAGTTTTTTTAGGTTGAGTGAGCAACTTACGCACAACGTTGATGTGTATGAGCCGTTGCGTGTCTCACACACGAGCCATTAAAAGTACAAAACTCCGCTGGAAAATCTGCGAGGATTTTCTTAATTAGCTTTGCAACAGCAATTAATTTTATAAGGTGTTGTAAGTCATTTTTATTCATCAAAAAAGAACTCGTGAATATTAATTAAATTACCTCGTCCAATTTGAATCAAATTCATTGTTTCTTTTAGATAAATTCCTAGTGAGCGTTCATTATAAATAAATTTCATTTCAGGTGAGTAGTCTGTCACTAGATACATATCTCCCTCTATTTTGTAAAAATCAATATCTTCTCTATTTTTTACTTTAACCCCTTTATTTACGACCTTTCCGTCTTTTAATGCGCCTCGAATGGTACCCTCATTTTTTTCGCTTGAAGCCACTTTAGTATATGCAGTCATCATATTCATCCATTCATTACTATCAATCAGAAACCATTCTACTTTGCTGAAGTCAATACCATATTCATTAATCCAACCGTAACTTGTAAAACCAAATAAGACCAATTTTTTACCTAATTCTGGTTCATTTCCTTTGATATCAAATTCTCTAATTTTAAATGTAATTACTGATGTTGAAGACATATCCTTCAGTTTCTTCCCATCAAAGTCGAGCGTTTTGAGTGAAAATTTATTGTATTCTGGATGGTTTGTTAAGAACCATTCTGTTGCAGTTAATTCTGCTTGTTCTTTCATTTGTTCTATTGCAGCAATTCCGGCTCCAATAGCTAACAATCCACCAGCAACAGTCGCTACAGCCGCTCCATCATTTTGAGCTTTCAAATTTTGAGGTGCTAAATACATGACTACAACAAACAGGATTAAAATTTTTTTCATTGGATTGGTTTTTTAAAATACACACAACGACTGGATATAGACAATTGTATATCTGAATAATAACAGCAAGTAAGACAAAATAAAGGACATATCATATACGTAGAACTACGTAATTTTTTTGATGGTTTGTGGTGGGGGTTGATGGAATGGGTGAGTGGGTGGTTGCGTAGGCAAGAAACTAGTAATTAAAAATACAAAACTCCGCTGGGAAATCCGTGAGGATTTTCCAGATAGGCACAGACCCAGCAATGGCTTAAACAAGGTGTTAGGCACTGGGCTTTATCCGCTTTTTGTTTTTATTCTGTTCAAAATATTTGACAATTTCCTCTGGACTTAAATTCATTATGTCCTTTGAAATTCTGTCCCTTTGTTCGCGCATAAATTTTACGGCATCAAAGGTTTTTTTCGCGTTTTTTTCTTTAGTCTTCATAAGTCATTAATTCTCTTGGTGAACGAATATCTATTGGTTTATAGCCTTCCGCAATATTTACGGAATTATATCCTACGATTCTTACTACGTTTACAATATGTTTAAAATTCCAGCTTATTAAAATGTTCGCATTATGTATTGTTGCCATAGCAATGTGCAGACAATCTGCATATGATGTTGGACCAACGACTCCTTCATCAATATATTTTTTGGCCAAATTGGCTGATTCAATATCCGATTTTACATAAACAGTCGAATCTTTAGGAAGCAATTCAACGGTCGCTCTTATTCGGTCAGGCGCATTTTCCAATTCCTGTTCCGTAACATTTGAGTAAATTATTTCAAATTCAGATTTTTTAACCCGCTCAAATAAAGGCTCCGTATAATCTTTAAACTCTTCGTCGTGCAATCCGCCGAAAATTGAAGTGTCCAAATAAATCCGTTGTTTTTTCATTTCCTAAATTTACGAAATTCAGCGAGAAGTTAAATTGTAGACGGATTTTTTTTTGCCTTGTGCCTAACGCTCTTAAGTATGAGTAGTTGCGTCTTTAAGCCACTAATTTAGCAAATAAAAACGAACTAGCGAATCCACGAGGATTTTCGGAAGAAGAACAGGCCAAGCAATTAATTATACGCGATGTTGTGAAAAGTGGCCTGGAATTATGGTGTTTTGTTGTTGCTTTCCCGGAGATAGTGCGATTGAGTGAGTTCCGCCGTTCCCAATATCCGCAAACTTTTATATTCCGCCCGAGTGTAAAATTCCGTGTGAGTGAGCAATTTCGCAACACGATTTTATTCAGAGTGGATTTGATTAATTCAAGGTTCCGCAAAATTGTCTGTTTACGAACCAGACTAAAAATCCGCGTTGCTTTATATCGGACTGGTTTAGAAATCTGAAATAAAAATTCCGCGACCGTGAAAGGAATAGTTTTTTGAATTCCGATTGTCTATTTATGAGAGAATTACGCCATTTTTTACAACACGTATCAAACCAACAATATACCATTTTCCTACAATAAACCCCCAAAACCACTTGTTATTTAAAAGTATCCAAAGTCAAGTAAGTCCCCAACTAAAACAATCCCTCAACCCAACCCAACCCAACCCCAAGTACAAACGACAACAAACACTTACAAACGATTTTAAACAACTAACTACCGAATACAATTTGGAAGCCATCGCATCTTTGCCCTGTTGGATTGAACGAATGAGATTCAACTTATCAAAACCTTATCTTATGTCTACGTTAAGAAACAAAGTACAGTTAATCGGCAACTTGGGTAACGACCCAGAAATCGTGAAGTTGGAGTCTGGCAAGACGCTCGCCAAATTTTCAATAGCCACCAACGAGAGCTACAAGAACGCCAAGGGCGAACTGGTCAAGGATACCCAATGGCACAATGTGGTGGCCTGGGGCAAGACCGCTGAGGTCATTGAGAAATACCTGACCAAGGGCAAGGAGATCGCCATCGAAGGCAAATTGACCTCCCGCTCCTACGACGATAAAGAGGGCGTGAAGCGTTATATTACCGAAGTGGTCTGCAATGAGATGCTCATGCTGGGCGGCAAATAATCCAAGCCCTTGAGCCCAAACAAAAACATCCAAATCTCATAATAAAGCTTGGGATTTGGATTTTTTTTTGGTCTTTAGTCTCTAACCCTGGTTGCAATTTGTAATTTTACCAATTCCGAAGTTCCTTGAGCGTAAAAAGTGAAATCCATTTCAAATATGCACTGATATCTTGATGGTACTTTGCTAAACGCATTGGCAACAAAACCTATGCAGTTTTCATAAAGAAACGCTGATCGATTTGTTCTGAAATGCCGAATTCCAGAGAAGAAATGCAACAATAATTGCAGACTGAACTTTGACGCGAGCACTGCTTCCTTTGGATCTGAATAGCCTGAAATAATGAAAACAGCCTTATCGGAAATTGAGATTCAACTGAACGATTTTTAAGTCTGAATTTTTTTCCGTCTGTCTGGCAACTCATTGTTTGCGGAAGAATTGCGAAGCCCATCATGAGGTCTTAAACCATAGAAATGACCGAATAAAATAATAAAAAAATAAAGAGTACCACAGGATTACATTGAGAGTCCAAAATAATTAACACAGCCAATTTTACCGCCATGATCGCAGAGCAACCCGTCCTTTCCCTTTTGAAAAAGCATTTCGGTTACGATAGTTTTAAACCTAACCAAGAAGCCATAATCAACGATATCCTAAATAAAAAGGACATTCTTGCCATCATGCCCACCGGTGGCGGAAAGTCGCTGTGTTTCCAATTGCCAGCTTTAATGTTCGATGGTACCGCCATCGTGATTTCTCCTTTGATTGCCCTCATGAAGGATCAAGTAGATGCGCTCAAAGCCAATGGCATCAAGGCTGCTTTTTACAACAGCAGTCAGGACACCACAGTGCAAAACGACATATTATCTCAATTGGCCAACGGCGCACTCGATTTGTTTTATGTGGCTCCAGAAAGCTTGGCGAACCTGTCGCCATATTTCAATAATTTGAACATCAACCTCATTGCGGTAGATGAAGCGCATTGCATCTCGTCTTGGGGCCACGATTTTCGCCCGGCGTATACCCAGTTGGGCTATTTGAAATCTCAATTTCCGCAAACGCCTTTGGTGGCTTTTACAGCAACTGCCGATAAAGCGACCCAAGCCGATATCCGCACCCAGCTCAACATCCCAAACGCACCCGTGCACCTGGCCTCTTTTGACCGAAAGAACCTCTATTTGGAAGTGCGTCCTGGCACCAATCGCCTAAAGCAAATCTTGAAATTCATCGGTTCCAGACCTGAGGAAAGTGGCATCGTTTATTGCCTAAGCCGAAAAAGCACCGAAAGTCTCGCGAGTAAAATCAATGCCAGCGGCATCGAGGCGAAGGCCTATCACGCCGGACTTTCAGCGGAAGCGCGCAACAGTATCCAAGAAGATTTTATCAACGATCGGGTGCCAATCATTGTGGCCACCATTGCTTTTGGGATGGGGATTGATAAAAGCAACGTGCGTTGGGTCATTCATTACAACATGCCGAAAAACATTGAAGGCTATTATCAGGAAATTGGCCGAAGCGGTCGTGACGGTCTAGCGGCTCACAACATCCTTTTTTACAGTTATGCCGATGTGGTGCAACTGCGCAAATTTGCTGAAGGCAGTTCCAACGAAACCTACCAAATCGCAAAATTGGAGCGCATGCAGCAATTCGCGGAAGCTTTGAGCTGCAGGCGCATTGCCCTGCTCAATTATTTTGGCGAGCAATTGACCGAGAATTGTGGCAATTGCGACATCTGCAAAGCGCCTCCCAAATATTTTGACGGGACGGTCTTGACCAAGAAAGTCTGCTCGGCAGTGGCGCGCTTGAAAGAAGTTGAAGCGCTCGGGATGGTGGTTGATGTGTTGCGAGGCTCTCAAAATGCGCAGGTTTTTGACAAGGGTTACCAAAATATAAAAACCTACGGCGCAGCACAGGATTTCGCTTGGTTGGATTTGCAACAGTACATCATACAAATGATCAATCAGGGGATTCTGGAAATTCGATTTCATGAAAACGGGCGCCTCATGCTCACACCTTTGGCGAAAAAAATCCTGTTTGAGGATAAAACCGTGCGTTTGGCCAATATTAAAAAGCATCTGGCGGAAGCGAAGGAAATCAGTAAAAAATCGGCCAAAACCTCTGGCTTGTTTGAGCAACTGCGTCAATTGCGGGCAGAGATCGCCAAGACGGAAAATGTGCCGGCTTACATCGTGTTCAGTGATGCCAGTTTGAAAGACATGGATGCGAAGAAGCCAAGCAGCACCAGGGAATTTGCTGAAGTTTTAGGCGTTGGACAGGCCAAACAGGATAAATATGCGGAAGCGTTTTTAAAAGCGATTGGAAATTATGGCGGAAGCAAAACGTCTAAAGTACCAACCCACGAAGAAACCTATTCACTTTTTAAGGGCGGACGCTCAATTGCTGAAATCGCCGAAAAACGAAATCTCAAGGACAGCACCATTTTTAGCCATCTCATAAAAATTCACGAGGCTGGAAAAGATGTCGATCTAGAGCAATTCATGTCTTCCGAAGAAAGATCAAAAATCATAGCTGCCAAAAACAGCTTCGACGAATTGGAAGGTCTAAAGCAATTGTTTACCCATTTTGAGGAAGAAATTCCGTATTGGAAGTTGCGATTGGCCTTGTATTTGGAAACGGTATGAAAACCACCGGGCAGGTCTATTCTTGATTTCAGCAATAGGATTTAAGGGTGTTTTTTGCCTGTTCTAAAGTTTGTAATTAATTGATGACGATGGTCTTTTCTTCAGTCACAAACTCGTCGTCATTGGCGACACCTTCAATAAACAATTTCAAACGCTCATTTCCAGTATCTGGAATTTTGAAATTCAAATTGCCATTGCTGTCAATTTTAAGTTTCGGTTCCCAGCCAATAACACCATAATTTTGAAAGAAATTGCTTCTATAATAGGTGTATTTTGGCGTATAGAATTTTTTGGGCGATGTAAAGGTTAATGGAATATCAACAATTTGGGTCACATCTCTATTTAAGGGACTATTAAGCATAACCCTTGGGTCTGTAAAGATCTTTATCACTCCAGCTGCCCCGCGCATGCCTTCTCCCAAACCAGACTTATCAATAACAATATAATCCACATTGGCCATATCATAATTTAGCAGGATGCTAAAATCGTTTAGCAAAAAATTATCCATGTAAATGAGGGGCGTTCTGCTCGCATTCAAAGAAATGGTCCTTGCGGTGCTAATGTTGAGATCTGTGGCAGTTTGGTTAACCACAAAACCCCTACTGCTAATATAAGATGCAAAATCAATAAAGGAGTTTCTTTGGATATCGTCAAAAACATCAACTCGCCCATTGTGACGTCTGGTGATTTTTTCGATGCGATCTACTTCCTTTTGTGCGGTAATAACAACTTCATCCAAAGCTTGAATCTCTTCGAAGGCTCTTACAAGTATGGGGTCATTTTCATTGCCTTCAAAAGGCCTGTTTTCCTTAACCGGTAAAAATTTGGCATATTTCTCAAGCGACGGCACCTTGGAAGGATAAAATTGAAGGTAGATACTGGGTTTGTTCACGTTTTCTCTGTTAGAGATCCCCCCAATATTAATTTTCTCATCGTCTTCTGGAAGCAGTCCCTTGACTTCAAAGGATTTTTGACCTTCTTTGATGTTTGTCATAACTGTTGGACTGTTTTTCAATGGATAAACCACAAATTGATCTTCTTTGGAGTTTCGTGTATTGGCCTTAAAGCTAATACCGTTCTCAAATTCAAAGCCAACCTCTGGCGTATGGCTAAAGACATTAGTCCAATCATAACTGCTCCATCCTTGGGTCAATAGCAGCATGTCTAGCTCATATTTTTTCTGTCGATCAATATCCTGAAAATAATATTTTGCATTTTCTATAAATCCGCGAACATAGGGCTGTAAATAGACCTGCGAAATGATGTTTTGATGGTTGTTATTACTTTTAGTATGCTCTGGTAGAATGGATACACTCAGGCTGCTAAACTTTTCAGAAAAAGCAGCTTCAAACGGAACGGTTACCACCACAGAGTCTGGTTCTCTTTTAGTCACAATGGTTTCAGACTTAACAATGCCAATGCCATCATATTTAAAAAACAAACGCTCTAAGATGGGTTGGCCATCTTCATTGAACACAGTGAAAATATTGATGCCTTCAAATAAATTCTCATAATTCAATACTTTGGTCACTTCAAGTTCACTGCCAAAATTGAAATCGACGATTGTTATCAAATTTCCGTTGTGAATTGACAACTTGTAAGGCTTGCTTTCAATCTGGGATAAGGTTTCTGGATTGGTTCTAATGGAGAGCGCCACACGATTTCCCAGATCAGTCAACTTGAGATTTAGACCTATGGATTCTGCAGGAGATAGATTGATTTGGGGAGTTTCGACCTCTTTGATTTTTACGGTATAGCGCTCTTGATCCACAGGTTTGATGCTGAACTTGCCCAAACCCAAAGCATTGGTTTTGAAATTGGTGATTTCAGTGCCAGTGTTGTCATAGACGCCTGCGCTAAGATTAGGGATGCCATAACCTAAGTTGTTCTTAATGGTTACACCAATACTGTTATTGACATTGGCGATAAGATGGCCTCCTTCGGGTAGAAACTGTACATCAATATCTTGTGAATTTGTGGTCACCTCTTTCTTGTAATCTTCTGGATTTATGATTTTTAGATTTTCGATATAAAAGTTCTGCTCATTAAAATTTTTCATCCAATTGCTGTAGGCCTTGAATATGTAATTTCCAGAATCAAAGAGACTATCTATTTCAAAAACACCATTTGCCACGCCATTCTCGGCCAAAATCAGAGATTTTTTCAGGACTTCGCCAGATTCATTTTCTAGGCTGCAATAGATATTAGTAGTGCTGTTTGAAGGCGCTTTAAGGTTTTTATCATAAACATAAATCGCAAAGCCTAAAGTTTCGCCCTTAATGAGAGTGCTTTTATTAAGATGGCCGTAAGTGACTTCCCTAGGTAATTTGGTGTATGCTTGAAAGTTATCCAATAGACTGTTGTTAGCGGTTTGCGCCTCAACCAGGAAGCTAAACAGGCTAAAACAGAATAGAAACACAGCGATTGAGAAGTTTCGGTTTAAGCGGAATGTTAGTGGTTTATGCATAGTAGGTTTTCAAATGAAATAGGGCAAATCAAATCTGGTTATTTTGAGCAAATAACGTGAAAACGATTGAAATATAAAAAGTTAAAAACAATTATAAGCTGTAAAAAGTGATTTTAAGTAAGAATTGATCTCAAGCGTTAAGCTCAAAATTGTATTGCCATTTTGCCTGTCATAGGCCAGCAACCATTATTTTGGTGATTGCTAATTAAGCCAGTGAAACCGTTTAAAAAACACATAATCACTAAAAAACTGGAAAAACTTTTATGCATAGCCGCTTTGCGTCCTAATGGATGTTCTAAACTTAAAAACGCAAAAATTTTTGTTTCCCCCATTAGCCGCGGCTCAAGCAAAAATTTTAGAATGAGTCTAAAATTTGAGAATATGACCACTCTTTAGTCCCGATAGCTATCGGGAGGGGCAAAGGCATATTCGGCCGTGGGATATTAAAATTAACTTTTAGTACTGTTTGCCCATATACGTAAAACTTTAAATATTTACTAAATAGCTGAGTTCATTCAATAAAATACATTTCCTTCATTATCTTTATAAAAATCAAATGATTGCATGTTGATTTTTTATAGCTGGGAAAATGGCCGTTTTTTTAATGCTTACTCACAATGGAGTTATTTCCACCGAGTTGAATGTTCTTAAGCCTGCGTTTTCTGAAGTCTCTATTTTTTCGGCAATGAAAAAAAGAGGAATCCGCTAAATCATCACTTGATTTAAACGACATATAAAACGAATATAAACCGACAAGTAAAATTATGCCAACACAGCCAAAACTCACGCGATTCAATCAAAACGTACTGTCAAAATACCAGATCTACAACAGTATATTCATGACCTTGCCTTTTGATTCCATTACTAAAACCGGCGTTTTATTGCCACTATTTCACGAAACTTGTAAAAAAGGCTTCCAAGATGGCGACAATCCCACGACCATAGTTGAAACGTTTTTCAAGAAATACCAAGCGCGACGCAGTAAGGAAAGCCAAACAAACTTACTCTTCCGCTTTATCCAATACATCGAGCGGCAAGTGGTGCTTTTTGATGCCATTGAGGACGCTGCATTTCCCATTGTAAATAATATGGATGGAGTAGGTACGTTGAGGAGTCTTACAGAATCTGCTTCTTCTGAAAACAAATTGCAGGAACTTCAGCAATATCTTAAGGAATTTAAGGTGCGCATCGTGCTCACAGCGCATCCCACCCAATTTTATCCTGGCAGCGTGCTCGGCATTATTACCGATTTAACCGCAGCCATCAAGGCCAATGATTTGTTGACCATCAATGATTTATTGGCACAGTTGGGCAAAACACCATTTTTTAAGCATGAAAAACCGACGCCTTACGATGAGGCAGTTAGTTTGATTTGGTATTTGGAGCATGTGTTTTATTTTTCCTTCGGAAGTATTTACGATTACATTCAGCAAAATATTTTTGAAGGCCAACACATTGATAACGACATCATCAATATTGGCTTTTGGCCAGGAGGTGACCGCGACGGAAACCCATACGTAACGCCAGAAACCACGCTTAAAGTAGCCGCTAGATTGAGAGAATCCATACTCAAAAATTACTACCGGGACATTCGTCGTCTCAAGCGTAAACTAACCTTCAAAGGGGTTGAGGAACGCTTGTCGGCATTAGAAACGGGACTTTATGATGCCTTTGTTTTCCCAGGAAAGGAAAGCATTACCTTAGAGCATTTTGTGATGGAGTTGGGAGCGATAAAAGCCACGATCATTAAAGATCATCAATCTTTATATCTCGAGCAAATCAATAGTTTGCTCAACAAAACGCGTTTATTCGGTTTCCATTTTGGAGCATTGGACATTCGCCAAGACAGTCGTGCACATGCCGCGGTTTTCAATACGGTGGTTGATAAAGTGATTGCTTCCGGCAGTGAGGTGTTTCCAAAAGATTACCAAACCCTTTCCGAAGCTGAACAAATCAAAACCCTTTCAGCAATAAAAGGGACTATTGATATATCTCTTTTTGAAGATGAAATGGTGTTGAAGACACTCAATTCCATGAAAGCCATAAAAACCATTCAGCAGGAAAATGGCGAAAAAGCCGCCAATCGTTACATCATCAGTAACAATCAATCGACTTTGCACGTGATGCAACTTTTTGCCATGCTTAAGATTGTGGCTTTTGAAGATGACCTTACGGTAGACATTGGGCCTTTGTTTGAGACCATTGTTGATCTTGAAAACGCGCCAGCAGTGATGGAGGAGTTATATACCAATTCGCATTACGCTGCACATCTCAAGAAACGCGGCAACAAACAAACCATTATGTTGGGTTTTAGTGACGGTACCAAAGATGGTGGCTATTTAATGGCCAATTGGGGTATTTTCAAAGCTAAGGAGCGCTTGACAGCAGTCTCTAGAAAATATGACGTGACCGTTATTTTCTTTGACGGTCGTGGTGGCCCTCCAGCGCGAGGTGGTGGTAAAACCCACCAGTTTTATGCCTCCTTGGGCCCAACCATTGAAGATAAAGAAGTGCAATTGACCATTCAAGGGCAAACCATTAGTTCCAATTTTGGCACAATGGATTCTTCACAATACAATTTGGAGCAATTGATTTCCTCGGGTATTTTAAACCGCTTGAATGACACCAACACTGCAATGTCTAAAGAAAACACTGAAGTGATGGAGGATTTGGCGCAATTGAGTTATAAAACCTATTCCGACTTTAAGAGCCATAAAATGTTTGTGCCTTATTTGGAGCGCATGAGTACTTTAAAATATTATGCCAAAACGAATATTGGCAGCCGACCGTCAAAACGCGGTAATTCTGATAAGTTGGTGTTTGAAGACTTGAGAGCCATCCCATTTGTGGGCAGCTGGAGCCAACTGAAACAAAACGTACCAGGATTTTTTGGCGTTGGCACAGCACTCAAACATTATGAGGACAATGACGAGTTTGAGAAAGTGAAGCATTTGTATGAAAGCTCCAACTTCTTTAAGACTTTGGTGGAAAACAGCATGATGTCCTTGTCCAAATCCTTTTTCGATTTGACCAAGTATATGGCCGATGATGAGGAGTTTGGTGATTTCTGGAACATCATCCACAATGAATATGAAACTTCAAAACGCTTGCTATTGAAACTTACAGACGCTGAGGTTTTGATGCAGGAAGAGCCAACAGGAAAGGCCTCGATTGATGTACGGGAATCCATTGTTTTGCCATTGTTGACCATACAGCAATATGCCTTGAAGAAAATTCAGGAATTGGAGCGTGCCGAGGTAAGGGACCAAGAGCAAATTGATATCTATGAGAAGATCGTGACCCGCTCGCTTTTTGGGAATATCAATGCGAGTAGGAATTCGGCTTGATGTTGTTGGATCGTTCTTCAAGTGTGGTATCAGAATACATGCTGAAGGATTTAAAACAAAACACAGTCAATCGGAAAACATAAGGATCCTGAATCTGTAGGCCAAAAGGATCGATTTAGCCTGGATTATGCTTAATTTTGAAAAAAATTTGGCGCTCGGGCGCTTTAGAATAAAGGAAGCAGTAACCCGAAAATTTGAAAACAAGCCAATGTTTTGAAGCATTCTTAGTTGCTACTTTAGTACGAGCAAAAATAAACGCATCACCTACAGGGATACTGTACGAAATCTTTCAAAATTGAACTTAAATGACAACCAAAACCATTGATATCAATGAATCCACCATAAAAAATTACGTGGATTCCTTGCGACCAGATAAACCCGAAATACGAGCACAATTAGACTTTGGCTTTTCTTACGACGGGAAAGTCGCCATTTTATTTGAAATTCGACCTGCATGGGATGATCCAAAAGAAATCCAGCAGCTTGAGTTTGCCAAAATAAGATATTATAAATCCAAACAAGAATGGCATTTGTTCTGGATGCGGGCGAGCGGGAAATGGGAGCTTTACGAACCGTTCCCAAAATCTACCCACTTGGAAAAAATTGTGGATACTTTAAAAGAAGATAAGCACGGCTGTTTTTTTGGCTGATTTCAATAAACGGGCAATAGCAAAAAACTGCTTTGCTCTCAAGCAATACCAAGAGCATTCCTTTATCATTAATTCACCTATGTAAACACGGGGAAGCTGTGGCACTCAAAAAAAAAAATCCTGAGCTAAATAGATTATTGGCACCTAATTCAAAAAAAATTTAAAGTAGTTTTGAAAGTCTATTTCATAGAGACATAAGATAGGTAATTGCAACTGTGAAGACTAATTTCACATGATACGGCGTATAGCTTTATAAAACGAGGTAACACTACTATTCAAGAAGGCTAAAAAGATCACTCAGGCATGTTGACCAAATTGACTCGTTGGGTTTTTGTAGAAAGTGTCTCCAAGAAAGCAATGATTGCTTCCACTTCCGTTTTATTCAATTCTAATTTTTCAAGCATAGGTGACGTGGTCGGAATCAACGAGTCTCTTGTAGTGCCTAAATATTTCTTTTGAATTGGTGCAGGGTTGCCTAAATTATAGTATTCCACGACGTCCAATAGCGACGGAAAATGACCGTGGTGCATCCAAGGTCCTGTCATGGCAACTTCTCTCAAACTTGGGGTTCTAAATTTACCCAAATCCTCAAGTTTATTTGTGTGATTGTAAAGTCCGAAATCTTCATCATTGGTACCAAATAATGCTTGGCCATCATTATGGAAGAGGTTGTCACTAAAATAGGGCGTATTATGGCAATTAATGCAACGTGCTTTGGTTCTAAACAAATGCAACCCCAGGACTTCCTGATCGGTAAAGGCTTCTGCTTTACCGCTTACAAATTTGTCAAACTTACTATTTCGACTTACCAAACTGCGTTCAAAGGTCGCAATAGCTTTTAAGACACGGTCTAAAGTGACTTGAGCATCGCCAAAAGCTTCGGTAAATAAGGGTTTGTATCCATCAATATTCGCTATATTTTCTAGGGTAACGGTGCTATGGGTATTCATTTCAACAGGATCTGAAATAGGGAAGGAGGCCTGATGCTCCAAACTTTCAGCTCTTCCATCCCAAAAAAGACGTTTAGCGAATGCCACGTTCATTATACTCATGGCATTACGTGTGTTTTCTTGCCGTTCGTGACCTAAAGACCGCGTGATATTATCGGTCCAGGCCAATTCAGGGTTGTGGCAGTTCGCACAGGCAATCTGCTTACTTTCAGATAAACGGGCGTCAAAGAAAAGCAATTTCCCCAATTGCTTTTTTTCTTCGGAAAAGGGATTGTCATTAGGATACTCCACTTCTGGCAAAACGCCCAAATCCTCAAATTTAGAGCGGTCTACAAGGCTATCCAATTCAGGCTCTGGCCATTTTTTGGTATCTGCTTGTGCATATTGTGCTCTTAGATTAGATATGGAAATCGACACATACTCACTCTTAGCGTCTACTTTGCAATTAAGAAGAAAGCAGCAACTGAAGACGAAAAGACCATATTTGAGAAGTGTAAAGACGTTCATTATAAATCTATTGGGGCAAAACAAGATTCGCTTATTGGTTCAAGTTCTTCATATTCATTAGTATTATAGATATGATAATACACGGTGCGCGTACCACCAAATAATTCTAGGTTAAAGGTATTAAGTTCTAGTTGAATTTCAAAGATTCCTGTCGCAATTTCGGTGTAAGTTCCGCTTCCCGAAATGCTAATCACATAAGAAGCGCCTTCTAGACTGGAAATACTAAGGTCTTGTTCAATGACTTTTACAAAGCCGTCGCTGCTGCTGTTGCCATTGGTTGGGAAAAATTCTAAAGCTTGTGGAATATTGAATCCAGGGGAGTTGCTGCTGTTGGAGGCTTCATTGTTGAACCAACGTTTGAGATTGAAAGAATTTGTTGTATTGCCATCGTTGGGAGAAACAAAGCCAATTCTGAATGCATGGTGGTAAATATCGTCTGAAGAATCGCTATTGCCCATATCATCATACAAAACCGCGTTGGGATTATCGGCCGTCACAACTACAGGGAAGGTAAAGGCATTGAAACTGCGCCATTCGCAAACCCCATCGTCACTGTTGTCAATCCAATTCTCACCGAAGGTTCTGTAGAACGGATCAGATAGATCGTAGAAGTTATTGGCAGTGAACACGCTCAAATCACGGTCGATCACAATAGGTTTTTTAATGGAGTAAGTACTGCTTCCGCTAAGAGTATAGCCACTTAAATCGGCAAGTTTAAATTGAGCACTAAATTCCAATTCATCTATTGTAATGGCTTCGTTGAGCGTGAGTTTATAGTCAATCGTGCTGGTATTTGTTAAAGGCAGACGCTCCAGAGTGTAATTAAAGTCACTGTTTATGGCTTCTATTAGATTGAAATTCTCAAGTTCTGAAGGCAAATAGCCTTTTGGAAAAAGAACTGAAAAATTAATGACTTCACCATTAGTGCCAATAATTTCTTGTTGGTTTGGAGTCTCAAATAAATAAGTGGGGTTGACTTCGCCTAAAGTGACCAAAAGTGTTTCATTACTGGCATCGTTATTTGGCATCCCAATCTGGATGTTTTGATCGCTCACGTTGGTTAACCTAAAATTGAGTTCCGTATTTGCATTTGGATTCCAACGCTCATTAAAACCAACATAAATGGTATCGATCAAACGTTCTGGTGTGAAGCTTAGATTGTTTGGGCTTATATTGAAGTTGCTCATATTGATAGAACTTGTGCTTTCAAAATTAACTGTGATGTTTTCAGAAAGTGCTTCGTAAGTGAGTGCAACTGGAATTTTGAGTATTTTAATATCGGTCTTATCAAATACCGAAACGGGCTGGAGACCACCATTGATTTCAGGAAATTCTAAAGCTTCATTGTTGTTGTTTACCAATAAAAAGAAGCGTACAAACGGCCCATCAGCATTGGAGAAACGTTTATTCTCTTCTTTGGAACAGGCTGTCAAAGCCAAAGTGATCATGCAAAGTAAAAAAAATTTAGTAGCCTTCATTTTGTTGGATGTTTTGGTTCAACGAAATACTGAAAAACGGAATGGGTTGAATAAAAAATGGAGACGGATATGCCACATCGCACAAATTAGATATACAATCCTGATCGCGAAACACATCTTTTTTATAACGCAAGATGTCAAAAAATAACATGTTTTCGAAAGCCAATTCGAGACGTCTTTCAATGAAAATTTCCTGGAGTAGATTGCTGGTATTGGTTATTGCTTCGAGATTAGCTCGGGTTCTCACAGTATTTAAATCATTGAGCGCTTGCTCAAGGCTTCCCAGGCGGGCGTTGGCTTCTGCACGAATTAAATAAAGTTCAGACAAACGTATGACTGTGGTGCCAGCATCGTTTTGAAATTTCTTTGTGAAATAATAGGTCTTAGGTGTAATGACCCCGTTGACATTGGTGTTAATGTCTTGTTGAATAAACATGCTGCGCCTTATGTCATCATCAGTATATAAATCAATAAGATCACCTGAAGCCGAGTTTTTAGCGATGTTTGAGTTTTGATTACTGCTAAAGAACTCCGAAACAGAAGAACTTACGCTGCCATCAGAATTTCGTGGTGCCGTAAACTCAAGTATAACCTCACTCACTGGAGCGACCTCCTGTTCCCATTCCTGTACGTAGGTCTCGCTGCTCATCAATGCAATTCCAGAATTATCGATGATATCGTCTGCAAAGCTTCTTGCAGTGTCCCAATCATTCATTTGCAAAGCGACTCTGGCATACAAGGCTTTCGTGGTTAGAACATTGAAGTAGGAAAAAGAAGGCCCCGATAATAATTGTGTATTACCATGCAAATTCAAGGCATCGTTCAAGTCGGTTTTGATAAGGCTATAGGTTTCGGCCATGGTTTTTCTGGCTGGAAAATCCTCACCTGCCGTAAGCGTTTCGGTATTGTAGACAACACCTAAATGCGAAGCATTTGGAGTGAAATTATAATTTTGAGCAAATAGCAAGGATACTTGATAATGGGCAAAGGCCCGAATGGTCAACAATTCTGCTTTTAGTTGGTTTAATCCTTCCGAATCAAAAAAGGTAAAACCATCTGAACGTTCCAACAGCAGATTGCTTTGGTTGATGATTTCGTAGCACGCTAGATAATAGCTTTCAAAATCTACTGTAAACTGGGTTGCTTCAAAATTATAGGTCGTTTCGATCTGAGAAAACACTGAAACTTGACCAGTTGAGGACGCCGGAGTAAAGGCGATATTGCCGCCAAGTACTTCTCCATATAACGCATAATTAGAAGAAGTTAAGGTTTCAATATCCTTATAAATACCACTGTAAGCTTCTAAAACGCCTGCTTTTGTAGAGAGTTGCTCTTCAATAGACACTTGCACATCGGGCTCAATCTCCAAAAAATCACTGCAGGCCAAAAGGCTTAAGCTAAAAAATACGATATAAAAAATGGATGTCTTCATATTAAAACGATGCATTTAAACCTAATGAAAAGGTTCTCATTTCTGGATATACGCTCTTGAATTCGGCAATTCCGTTTTTGTTTTTCGGGCTTTTATGTTTGTACCAATACACTAAATTGCTGCCATTCACGAAAACGGATAAGGCCTCAAACGGAATTTTCATTAGGCTTGCTGGTAAATCATAACTAAGATTGATCGCTTTTAGCTTAATGTGTGACGCATCATACAGGTATTTTGACGAATTTGAAATGATGCGATTGGAATTTGAAATGACAGGAAAACTTGCTAAATCGCCTTGCTGTTGCCAAGCTTCGTCTAGCACGTTAATGCTTAGATTACGGTTGGTCAGGACGCGATAATTGTCTAAAAGCACACGGTCTATCAAAGCATCTTGGCCATAAGCAAAGGAAAATATCATGTTGAGATTAATGCCTTTGTAACTAAAACTGTTACGTAGGCCTCCAAAAAAATCGGGTTGGGAATTGCCAATCGGCTGCCAATCGGCAGGAGTAAAGTTTGCTGCTACATAACTGCCATCATAGATAGAACCATCTACATTATAAAGCTCTCGACCGGTTGCTGGATCAATCCCTATAAAGTCGAATCCCCAATACGTGCTTGTTGCATATCCAATTTGCTGTGCTCTGGCGACTTCGGCAGATGATGTGTTTGATCCCAAACCCTTTAAAGCGGTAATCTCATTCTCTATTTTTGAAATGTTTACATTAGACTGCCATTTAAATTTGGAGGTTTTCAGCCAATCGGCCTGCAGCGAAAACTCAACACCTTGATTGTACATTGCAGCGCCATTGATTTGCACGTTGGTGTAGCCAGATTCTGGGATGACGCTTCGGCTTACGATAAGGTCTTTGATATCATCCCTAAAGATTTCCGCAGTGATTTTGAACCTATTAAAAGCATTCACATCAAGCCCAATATTGAATTTGTTGTTGCGCTCCCAGCCGAGATTGGGATTGGGTGCAGAACTTGCATTTGCAAAATTATTGCCGTTGTAACCGTTACCATCGTCATTGTTGTCAACGGTGTAAAGACCCAGTGCACGATAGGAGCCAATTCTAGAATTTCCTGTGGAACCATAACTCACGCGAAGTCTTAAAAAATCGACTGGATTTTTGATGTTTTTTGAGAAAAAGTTTTCATTGCTAATTATCCAGCTGGCACCAAAACCGCCATTTAATGCGGTATCATTATCGCTGCCAAAGGCTGAACTTTGGTCTACCCTGAAATTGGCTAACAAGAAATAGGTCTTTTTAAAGTCATAATTAAGTTGGGAGAATACTGAGCGTCCCGTTGTTTCAGAGCTATCAAACCTAAAATTCTGTCTCTCTGCAGAAGCAATGGGCTGGGCGTTTTCCAATATATCAAAGCCATTTCCTAAGGCATAGGAGAAATCTACTTTTTCTTGTCGGGTTTCCATACCTAAAAGTGCGTCAAAATAATGGGCTTTACCGAATGTTTTATTGTAGAATAAATTCGCACTCCAATTCCAGCGTTTGGTGTTGCGCTCCCTTTGAACCCGCCTGCCTAAGGTGCCATCATTAAACTGTCCGGAACCATTGAGACCCGAAAACAATTTGTCTTCGTCCTTTTCTGAATAGTCGATACCGAAAAGCGTCGTGAGTCTTAAATCATCTGTTAATTGATAATTCATGTTGATACTGTTCAAAATCGCAAAGGTTTTTGACTCTGAAATGTTCTGTTCGGCCACAGCTAAAGGGTTTCCGAAGGTTTCAAAATTGGTGTAAACGCCATTAGCATCATAAACCGGAATGTTTGGTGCTATTGCAAAAGCATATAAAGTATTGGGGTCATTTTTGACTGTCAAGGAAGGCGAAAATCGTAAGGATGCTGTAAAATCCTTTTTTCGATAATCTAATGCAAGAGTGGTATTCAGTTTTTCAAATTGATTGTTGACTTGCGACTCCTTGTTTATTTGGTAATTGGCATTGGCACGATAGCTCCAATGCTCGGTGCCACCCGATACACCTAGACCATAACGGTTGAAAATCCCTGCACGATTGAGCAGTGAAAACCAGTCTGTATTCACCCCATTCCAAGATTGAACATTATTGAGATCACCGTTGTTGGTATTGTAAATGTTCTGTATTCTTTGAAATGACTCGCCATTTAAAAATTGGAACTGATTGATGGGTTCGCTAATCCCAGATTGTACTGAAGCATTGACTCTTAACTTCCCTTTTTTTCCCGATTTGGTTGTAATTATAATCACACCATTGGCGGCATCGGCTCCATAAAGCCCAACCGCAGCTGCATCTTTGAGCACATCGAAACTTTGAATATCTTGAATACCCACCCTCGCCAAAGGATTCAAAATGTTTTCTGAAAGATTTCCAGTACCAACATCAAAAAAGTCACTTCCATCAATACCCACTTCTTCAGAGAGAATAATGCCGTCTACAATAATCAAAGGTTGTGTAGATGTGCCTACAACATTTGCATTTAATGGTGTTAGTGATCCTTGACCTCTAATGTTTATTGATATTTCTTCGCCCAATCGTGGATTGGTTTCTATATATACGCCTGCTAATTGACCTTCTAAAAGTTCGTCAAACGTGTTGGCAGGTTGCTCGGTAATCAATTGATCTGCTGTTATGCTGGCGACGCTTCCCACAACTTCTTGTTTTAGTTTTTTTGTACCATAGGAGGAGGTAATGACTATTTCATCCAAAGACGAAATATCTTCCTCTAGATAAATCTCAAAATATGACTGCTTGCCCAAAGTGACAGTTTTTGAAATAAACCCTAAATAAGAGACTTCAAGTACCACCTTTTCTATGGCGTACTTGCTATTGACTAAATACTTGAACTCCCCTTCAATGTTAGTGACCGCACCTTTGCCTGTACCTTTGATAATTAGGGTCGCTCCTGCCAGGGGAAAATTTTCTGAAGCACTTTTGACCACTCCCGAAATCATTCGCTGATTTTGCGAAAACCCAAAGGATACACTAAACAACAATAGGATTATAAAACCGATTTTTGCCATAAAAAAATTAACTTCGTCATTCTGATAGGAACAACGAAGTTTTGTGAAATTTATAATAAATTCTATTTCGTTACTCTATGATGATTTTTTTCAGAACTAAAGGCTGTTTCTCCGCCTTAAGTTGTAAAATATACAAGCCTGTAGCCAAATCTATTGAAATTTGTTTGTTCACGACATTTCCAGACTGTAACTCTCTTCCATTTATATCGATTATGCTGTATTTGAAATCAAAATTAGAGGCAGATTTTAAGTTCAATACTGAAGTTGCAGGATTTGGGTAAATTGAAACGGACTTAGCTAAGACTATAGCGTTTGAAACAGTTAAGGTTGTAGGGTCTAGTTTGAAAAGCTCTCTTCCTATAACAGTATTTTCTGCTTCAAAGTATAATACCCCGTCTAATGCCACAATGTCATCTATGCCAAAGATATCACTGTCTAATCTTACGGTAATAGCACCATCTGTTCGAAATAAATAGCTCTCTGTATCACCTTCAACTTTGCCAGAATAGTATAAAAAATCGCCAAGCGGGGCAAAGTCGGAAGGATCGTGATTACCCGTGACATTGCTAACATTAGTCACAGTATCTAAGGTAGGGTCGTAAATCCATAACTGATCGTCTGACCCATTGTCGCCCTCAAAAAATAATTTTCCGTTCCATGCGTAAAAATTGTTAATAGCATCGATCCCTTCGGCTTCAGCTGCAGCCACTGCAAGAGTTCCAGCGGTTGTACCATCAGTTTTCCATAACTTTCCCAAAGCTTCAAAATAAAGATTTGTTCCTAAAATTGTAAAATTACTAATCCCTGAATCTTCATTGCTTTCAGTAATATCCTTGATTAAGTTGAAACTATCTATTGCAGGGTCATAGGCGTAAAGTTCCCTGCCAATCGTTGGTTCATCTGTAGCTTCATCCATATAACAAAATATTTTGTCTTGATAAGCAATCATCGTGGCTCCAATAAGACTTTCAGAACCCGATCCAGCAACTAAAGCGGAAGAGGTTCCGTTAAATTGGTTTAAGCTGTTACCTGTTGTCGTATCCACAAAATAGATTAGACCATCCAAGGGTGTTGGGTTAAATACGAAACCGTCACCAGTGGCAGCAGTACCGGCTGTGGTACCGTCTGATGAAAACAACACACTACCTGATCCAGAATTTGCCGAGAAATATAGGGATCCATTATATTCAAAAAAGTTTCCAGGACTAGAACCGGCATCACCAGTTCTTAAATTAGACACAAAAGAGGTGCCTGCTGCCGTACCATCACTTTTCCATAGTTCCCTTCCCAAATCTTCATCTCCAGGAGAATTGGTTCCGCCAGAATCGTCAGCGCCAAAATAAATGGCCGAGCCAAAAACAAATAAGTTATTTGGTGAAGAGTTTCCTTCCCCCTCATTGATATCAAATACCTGTTCTATTTGCGCCCATCCTATTTGAGCACATAATATTGGTAATAGTAAGATGTAAAATTTCTTCATGTTATTCTATTTTTATTAATAATGATTCTAAATAATAAAGCAAATATAGGGGATATTGTTTCTTTTGAGGATGTTTTTAGGTGAAAATCTTACCGAAATAACTACGAAAACAAATCCTGAGCCACACGAAACGTATTGGCATGGGCCTCAAGAATGATTTTGATATCTGGGGAATATCCGCCACCCATGCTGCACATGACCGGTATTTTTGCGTCTTTACAACTTTGCAAGACAAAACGGTCGCGTTCCTTGCAGCCTTCAAGGCTTAGGCCCAATCGGCCTAACTTGTCTGATGCCACCACATCCACGCCACATAAATAGTATATAAAATCGGGACGCTCTGTTTTGATTAACTTCGGAAGGGTTTCATAGAGGAGCTTGAGATAAGTGGCGTCATCGGCATCATTTTCTAGAGCAATGTCTAAATCGCTCACTTCCTTTTTAAACGGATAATTGCCCTTGCCGTGCATCGAAAAGGTGAATACGGAAGGGTCATTTGCAAAAATTTCGGCAGTGCCATTGCCTTGATGTACATCGAGATCGACTATCAGGATTTTCTCGGCTAGCTTTTTATGCTGAAGGTAACGTGCGCCAATCGCTTGATCGTTGAGCAAACAGAAAGCCTCCCCATGATCGGAATAGGCGTGGTGAGTGCCGCCAGCGATGTTCATGGCAATCCCGTTTTTTAATGCAAATTCACTGGCTTTCATCGTGCCATCGGCTATGATGATCTCGCGTTTTACCAAATCTGCACTCAAAGGAAATCCCAGTTTTCGGGCAGCGCGTTTGTCTAAGGTCAATTGATTCAAGTCTTGGTAGTAAGCTTCAGTGTGCACTCTTAAGATGTGTGAATCGTCAGGAATTTCGGGCTCAAAGAAATTCGCTTCGGTACAGGTGCCTTCATAAACCAATTGTTCTGGCAGTAGCTCGTACTTCAGCATAGGGAAACGGTGGCCTTCTGGTAAGGAATGTTTGTAGATGGGATGAAAGGCAATTTTCAGCATGTATGGGCTCCTTAGTGACCTTGATCAATCACTTTGATTATTATTGTTTGAAAAATTGGATGCTAAACGCTATGACCACACTTATAATGAGACCGAGATTGACTTTTGCCAAATCCTTGGCGATGATGATATAGGTTGGTTCCATTTTTTCTTTATTCAGCAAATAGCTCATCGCCAATTCGCGACCAGCCAAAATCCCAATAAATACCCAAGTGGTACTCATGGGTACGGCGTCTAGGTTACCAAAAATAAACAAGAAAATCCCATAAATCAAATCAATGATGGTCGCAGATCGAATGTTTTTGGTATTTGACTTTTGATTGACGATTTCCTGAATCTTCCCACCGCGTTTTTTGAAAATATAAGCCATGATCACAAAGATGATCGCCAAAGACAATATTAAGCTCAAAACATCCAATTTTCGGGGTAAAAACACGAAAATATTGGCGAAATCCTGGATGAGCCATTGCGACCATAGAAACCCTGTGGAAATCCATTGTGCAATGAGCCAATAATGCTTTCGTGCGGCTTTGTCCAATTTTTCCAAAGCGAATTTTGATTCCAGCTTTTTAGAGATAAGTATATAAATCAAAATGGAAAACACAAAGGCAAGCGCATACCCGTAAACCGATTTCAATATCATTTTTTCAATGATGTGTCCAGCAGAAAAAACGCTCAAAATCATGAAGGTGGTGCTAACCGGTATGCCGTAACGTGTAATGATGAGTAGGGTAATGGGAGCCAATAGATACCACCATTCCAGCGTTTCTGGCAAGGGGATTTGGGTCAATCGCCCGTAAGTGACGTCGCCATTATGCACGTACCAGCCATAAACAAGTGTGGCCGCTAAAATGCTTACTGCAAATAGCCATAGCCACCACCATTTTAATGTATGGTTGGAAGCCATGAATGTGCCCAAAGTTTGAATCACATCATTGGCAATAACTGCATAGGCGCAGATGATGAATCCAAGGTAACCTAAAAATAATTCCATAGGTAATCGCGAAAATAATTTGGCGAATTTAACCCGATTATACTTACAGCAGGTTAAGCCAATATTAAATCCCTCCAGAGGGTTTTACTCCCCTAGGCTTGCCTCGAAATACAAAGAACATCTTTCAATCCATACCTTGTGGGCTTGCCCTGAGCTTATTGATTTTCAAATGCCTTTCAATATATTAGCTTATATACGCACTGTTGTTTTCAAGAAAGTTCGCAGGTCTCTATAGGCATTTTTACCAAAAACGCTAAGCTACTTTAATTGCGAAAGAAGCACCTCAGCGGCAATGCGAAATTATTTTCTTTGAGACGCATTGAATAATGATGTGATGTCAAAAAATCATCTACATTTGACCGAAATTATTTGTAATATGATTCTGTCTGCTTGTCTTGTGGTTTTAGGATTTGCGCTCTTGATCAAGGGTGCCGATTGGATGGTAAATGGTTCTACGATGCTGGCCAAAAAGCATCGCATTCCAGATTTGGCCATTGGTTTAACCATTGTCGCCTTTGGCACTTCGGCACCAGAATTGGTGGTCAATACCGTGGCGTCTTTTGAAGGGCATTCCGATATTGTCTTGGGCAATGTAATTGGAAGCAATAACTTTAACCTCTTTTTGATTCTGGGTGTGGTGGGCCTCATTTATCCTATCACAGTGCAATCTTCCACGGTTCAGCGTGAAATACCAATTTCATTTCTTGCCGCTGTTGTGTTTTTATTGCTTGCCAATGGGTACTTGTTCTATGATAACATAGGCCTGTCTAGAGTGGATGGTCTGGTTCTACTGCTTTTGTTTTTTCTGTTTCTATACTATATCTACAAACAAATGCGGGCAGATGTTGAGGTTACTGAAACCCCAAAAATGGAAGCTTCCAGTAAAAAGATTTGGATGCTAATCGCATTAGGCCTTTTAGGCTTGATCGTTGGCGGAAAGTTGATCGTGGATAATGCGGTGGCCATTGCCAGTGACATGGGTGTGAGTGAGAAAATAATTGGGCTTACCATCATTGCGGCGGGTACTTCATTGCCAGAGTTGATGACATCTGTGGTGGCAGCGCTCAAGAAAAACTCCGACATTGCCATTGGAAATATCATTGGCTCCAATATTTTTAACATTCTGCTCATTCTATCGGTAAGCTCCTTGGTGAATCCAATTAATTTCAGTGCTATTTTCAACATGGATATCTATCTGTTGTTGGGCGGCACCCTCTTTTTGTTCTTGGCCATGTTCACAGGCAAAAAGAAACGTTTGGACCGCTGGGAATCTGCAATCTTGCTCATCACTTTTGTGGGGTACACCACTTTTCTCATCAGTAAGGAACTGTAAAGCTTCAGCTCCATCAGCGTGCTATTGGGATTCATGGAACACAGATGACGCAGATTTTTGCAGATTTGCGCTGCTGAAGGATTCACAGGTCAAGAGAAAAATCAGTGAAAATCAGCTCCATCAGCGTGCTATTGGGATTCATGGAACACAGATGACGCAGATTTTTGCAGATTTGCGCTGCTGAAGGATTCACAGATCAAGAGAAAAATCAGTGAAAAATCAGCTCCATCAGCCTTATCAGCGTTCTATTGGTATTTATGGAACACAGATGACGCCGGTTTTGCAGATTTGCGCTGCCGAAGGATTCAGAGATCAAGATAAAAATCAGTGAAAATCAGCTCCATCAGCGTTATCAGCGTTCTATTGGGATTTATGGAACACAGATGACGCCGATTTTTGCAGATTTGCGCTGCTGAAGTATTCAGAGATCAAGAGGAAAATCAGTGAAAATCAGCTCCATCAGCGTTATCAGCGTTCTATTGGGATTCATGGAACACAGATGCCGCAGATTTTGCAGATTTGCGCTGCTGAAGGATTCAGAGATCAAGATAAAAATCAGTGAAAATCAGCTCCATCAGCCTTATCAGCGTTCTATTGGGATTTATGGAACACAGATGACGCAGATTTGCGCTGCTGAAGAATTCAGAGATCAAGAGAAAAATCAGTGAAAATCAGCTCCATCAGCGTTATCAGCGTTCTATTGGGATTTATGGAACACAGATGACACAGATATTTGCAGATTTGCGCTGCCGAAGGACTCACAGGTCAAGAGAAAAATCAGTGAAAATCAGCTCCATCAGCGTTATCAGCGTCCTATTGGGATTTATGGAACACAGATGACGCAGATTTTTGCAGATTTGCGCTGCTGAAGGACTCACAAGTCAAGAGAAAAATCAGTGAAAATCAGCTCCATCAGCGTGCTATTGGGATTCATGGAACACAGATGACGCCGGTTTTGCAGATTTGCGCTGCTGAAGGATTTACAGTTCGACAGAAAAATCAGTGACAATCAGTTCCATCAGCCTTATCAGCGTGCTATTGGGATTCATGGAACACAGATGACGCAGATTTTTGCAGATTTACGCTGCCGAAGGATTTACAGTTCGACAGAAAAATCAGTAAAAATCAGTTCCATCAGCCTTATCAGCGTGCTATTGGTATTTATTGAATACAGATGACGCCGGTTTTGCAGATGTGCGCTGCTGAAGGATTTACAGTTCGACAGAAAAATCAGTGAAAATCAGCTCCATCAGTGTTTTCAGCGTTCTATTGGGATTCATGGAACACAGATGACACAGATTTGCGCTGCTGAAGGATTCACAGATTAAGAGAAAAATCAGTGAAAAATCAGCTCCATCAGCGTTTTCAGCGTTCTATTGGGATTCATGGAACACAGATGACGCCGGTTTTTGCAGATTTGCGCTGCTGAAGGATTCAGAGATCAAGATAAAAATCAGTGAAAATCAGTGAAAATCAGCTCCATCAGCCTTATCAGCGTGCTATTGGGATTTATGGAACACAGATGACGCAGATTTTTGCAGATTTGCGCTGCTGAAGGATTCAGAAATCAAGATAAAAATCAGTGAAAATCAGCTCCATCAGCGTTATCAGCGTGCTATTGGGATTCATGGAACACAGATGACGCCGGTTTTGCAGATTTGCGCTGCTGAAGGATTCAGAGATCAAGAGAAAAATCAGTTAAAATCAGCTCCATCAGCGTTTTCAGCGTGCTATTGGGATTCATGGAACACAGATGACGCAGATTTTTGCAGATTTGCGTTGCTGAAGGATTTAAAGTTCGACAGAAAAATCAGTTAAAAATCAGCTCCATCAGCCTTATCAGCGTTCTATTGGGATTCATGGAACACAGATGACACAGATTTTTGCAGATTTGCGCTGCTGAAGGATTCAGAGATCAAGAGAAAAATCAGTGAAAATCAGTTCCATCAGCGTTATCAGCGTGCTATTGGGATTCATGGAACACAGATGACGCCGGTTTTTGCAGATTTGCGCTGCTGAAGGATTCAGAGATCAAGAGAAAAATCAGTGAAAATCAGTTCCATCAGCGTTATCAGCGTTCTATCCTTGCAACTTTAACTGAATCCGTTTGCGCTTCTCATCCACTTCCAAGATTTTAACCATAATCTGTTGCTGCAAATGCACGTGTTCATTCACATCTTTCACAAAGCCATCGGAAAGGTTGGAGATATGTATCAATCCACTTTCTTTGATGCCCACATCCACAAAGCAGCCAAAGGCGGTAATATTATTGACGATCCCAGGCAGCAATTGTCCTACTCGTAAATCGGATATCGTGCTGATGTTCTGGTCAAAACTAAATACTTTGGCCTGTTCTCGAATGTCCAGTCCGGGTTTTTCCAGTTCCTTGACAATATCCTTGAGCGTTAAAAGCCCGACGGTTTCAGTACAGTATTTTTGCAATGAAATATTCTGAAGTTTAGACTTGCTACCAATCAATTCTGAAAGGGAGACGCCTTCATCCTTGGCCATTTGTTCAACAATAGCATAACTCTCTGGATGTACGGCAGAATCGTCCAAGGGATTTGCTGAAGCTTTGATTCTCAAAAAACCGGCAGCCTGTTCAAAGGCTTTTTCGCCCAATCGGGTCACGTTTTTGATTTCTTTTCTATTGCTGAAGGCACCGTATTCACTTCTGTAAGCGACGATGTTTTCGGCAAGTTTCGGACCAATACCAGAGACCGCACTCAGCAAACTATGACTTGCGGTATTGATGTTCACTCCTACCGAATTCACGCAACTTTGCACCACCACATCCAGTTCATGCTGAAGCTTTGCCTGATCCACATCGTGTTGGTATTGACCAACACCAATGGATTTGGCGTCAATCTTCACCAATTCTGCCAAGGGATCTTGCAATCGTCGCCCAATGGAAACAGAGCCTCTAACCGTCACATCATAATTGGGAAACTCGTCCCGAGCAATTTTTGAGGCTGAATAAATACTCGCACCAGCTTCACTAACCACAAATACCTGAATCTCGTTTTTGAAGCGCATGCGTTTGATGAGCGCCTCAGTTTCTCGTGAAGCGGTCCCGTTTCCAATCGCTATGGCTTCTATGTTGTGGGCTTCGGTTAAGAAACTGATTTTCTTCATCGCGCCCGTTTGGTCGTTTTTTGGGGGATGCGGATAAATGGTTTCATTATGCTTGAGGTCGCCTTTTTCATCCAAACACACCAATTTGCAACCGCTCTTGAAACCTGGGTCGATAGCCAACACGCGTTTTTCACCCAATGGCGAACCCAAAAGTAATTGCTTGAGGTTTTTGGCAAAGATGGCAATGGCAGCTTCATCGGCTTTTTGTTTGGCATTTTGCAAGGCTTCATTGCTCAAGGATGGAAACAGCAGTCGCTTGTAGGCATCGCTTATGGCAAGTTCAATTTGTTGCGCACAGGCATCCTGGGTTTTTATGATGCGACTGGCGATACGGTTGATGGCGTGTTCTGCATCAATTTCGATTTTGACTCTGATAAAGCCTTCAGCTTCTGCTCTCAAAATGGCCAACAGTCGGTGCGAGGGAATTCTGCTTAGCGCTTCTTCCCATTCAAAATAATCTCTAAACTTTTGCGCCTTTTCCTCGTCTTTTTTGGCTTTGATTACTTTGGTCGCAATCATGGCGTGGCGCTGCAATTGGTTTCGGAGTTGATTTCTAAGGTCGCTGCGTTCATTGACCCATTCAGCAATGATATGTCTGGCGCCTTCTAAAGCATCTTCAAATGAAGTGATTTCCGAAGTGATGAATTCTTGCGCAATAGTGGCAAGGCCTTTGTCATCAACATGTCGCGATTGTGACATTAGGATTTTAGCCAAGGGCTCCAATCCGTTTTTGCGCGCAGTTTCGGCCTTGGTTCGTCTGCTTTTTTTATACGGAAGGTAAAGGTCTTCCAGAGTTGTGCTGTCTTGGCAGGCATTGACCTTGGCTTTCAAGTCTGCAGTCAAAACCTCTTGGTCTTCTAATGCTTTTAGAATCGCGAGTTTTCGTTTTTCCAAAGTTTCAAAGGCGTCCTTGAATTTGACGATGTCGCCAATTTGAACTTCATCCAAATTGCCTGTGGCTTCCTTCCGATAACGAGAAATGAAAGGAATCGTGCAATCTTGGTTTAATAAGTTAACCGTGTTTTTTACTGAAGCTTCGGGCAGTTTTGTTTGGGAAATGATGTAGGGGATGAGTTGCATGCAATGGGTCAATTATGTTGGGGGCAAAGATAGGAAGTTCAAGCAGAACATAAGTTAAGTTTGTGAGCTCGGCAAATCTTTTAGAAAAAAACCATTCAGTTTAAACATAAAAAAAGCCCTGTAAAAAACATTTACAGGACCTTCAAAATTTAATTTAGAATAAGCTTCTAAATGCCTTTTGCTTATTTTATTGTTCGCCAGCTTGTTGTTTGGCCTCATTAATCATTTGCTGATTAGGTACAATGGCAACGTTCACTCGTCTGTTTTTAGAGCGTCCATCTACAGTACTGTTATCATGCATTGGTTGGGATTCGCCAAACCAATTGGTTGTAAATCGACTTCTGCTCAAACCTTGATTTGTCATATAATCGGTCACAGCATTCGCTCTGTTTTTGGATAAGGTCATGTTATTGTCCTCAGATCCCACGCTGTCGGTATGTCCCACAACCAAAATATTGGTGTCTGGATATTCCTTAAAGACTCCTGAGAGTTTATTTAAAGTCGCTTGTGATTTGTCGTTGATGTTGTATTTGGCCGTGTCAAAATAGACACCACTTTTCTCATCAAAGGTCACGACAATCCCATCATCAACCCGCTCTACTTGGGCACCAGGAATTTCGTTTTCGATTTCCTTGGCCTGCTTGTCCATTTTATTGCCGATAAGCACTCCAGCGCCACCACCAACAACGCCTCCAATGACGGCGCCTAATTCGCCATTGCCACCTTTGCCAACATTATTACCAATAATGGCACCCAAAATGGCACCACCTGTAGCGCCTATCACAGCACCTTTTTGTTTGTTATTCGCATTATCTACTGCCTTACAACTGGTAAAACCGATGCTCAAAAGCGCGGTTACGGCTAGTATAGTTATTCTGTTTGTTATCATTTTCATATTTTAAAGTTTAGTAAAGTTCATATTAATAATAAATGGCGCACCGTTGCTTATCACGGTTTGCTGCCATTGCATCGAATTCTCTGAGATTGCGGTCAATTTCATGCGAAAACCAGCATCAGTTTCCGATTTGCCTTTCTCATTGGTTGGTTTCAGCATAAAATCATAAAGGCCAGTGGTCGCGTCTGCTTCTTCAATATCAAAATTGAAATAACGATCGCCTGTATTACAATCGGCATTGATAATACTGTAAGTGCCCGTATTGTTATTGGGTACAAATTGCCAGGTACTGTTTTCAAAGCAATCTTTTGAGGTGTCGTTTAGCAAGGTCACATCGTAATCGCCTGTTTTGCTATAAGTAATGGAATTTAAGTTCCAATTCCCTTTGATGGTCTTTTCAGATTCCCGAACCACTTTAGAGCCTCCGCAAGAGAAGAGACAAACCAGTGTTACAGCCAATAGTGCATTTTTCATAAATAGTTGATTTAGTATTTGGACTAATGTAGTTAGTAAAGTGCATACTAAATGATGCAAACCAATAAATTACTAACTTGTTTAGACCCTAAACGTATATACGAGAACTAATGGATCACAGATGTTGAGTAAATGCTGATGAAGATGAAGATGAAGTTGAAGTTGAACTTGAACTTGAAATTGAATTTGAAAAAAGAATATAGATGCTTTGGAAATTACTAAAGGCTTTTTTAGTTTCCATTGGGAAATGAGAATTATTGAAGAACTCAATGCATTATGAGGGCAACGGCATTATTTTGATAACGCGCTGACCCCATTTTGCTTATAAATTTTAAAAACTAGCTTATCTGAAGTCCGTTTTTGACCGTCGTATCGGGATTGACGAATACCAGTTGACCATCTGCGCTTTCGGTCATTAAGATCATGCCTTCACTTTCGACGCCTCTCAAGGATCTTGGTGCGAGATTGACCAAAACGGTAACTTGTTTTCCAACGACTTCCTCGGGCGTAAAACTTTCGGCAATGCCGGATACAATGGTTCTTGTATCGATCCCTGTATCTACTTTTAAGACGAGTAATTTTTTGGTTTTCGGCATTTTTTCAGCAGAAACGATAGTGCCTACGCGCAGGTCCAATTTGGTGAAGTCTTCAAAATTGATGGTCTCTTTTTGGGTTTCTACTTTCATGTTGGCGGCTTTGTTTGATTTTTTGCTGGCTTCTAATTTTTTCAATTGGGTTTCGATGGCCTCGTCTTCAATTTTTGAAAACAATAATTCGCCTTTTCCAATGTGATGTCCCTGCGGAAGTAAAACGTCTTTAGCGGAAACATCCTGCCACTGCGTATCGTTTTCGGCGTTAACATTTAGGATGCCTTTTAATTTGGCTGAAGTAAATGGTAAAAAGGGTTCGCTCAAGATAGCGAGTGCCGAGGCGATTTGCAGCGCTACGAACATGATGGTTTTAGTGCGTGCTTCATCGGTCTTGACAAGTTTCCAAGGCTCTTCATCGGCCAAATACTTATTGCCCAATCGCGCGAGATTCATCAGTTCTTGGCTGGCTTCCCTAAATCGGTAACGCTCAATGGAGCTTTCAATCACTGCGGGATAGGCTTTTAAGGTTTCGATGGTTTTATTATCAATTACTGAAAATTCGGAAGCTTCTGGCACTATTCCGTCGTAATATTTATTGGTCAAAACAACGACTCGATTGATGAAGTTTCCGAAGATGGCCACCAACTCATTGTTGTTTCTGGCTTGAAAATCCTTCCAAGTAAAATCATTATCCTTAGTTTCGGGAGCATTGGCCGTCAACGCGAAGCGGAGCACATCCTGTTGGTTTGGGAAATCCAATAAATAGTCTGGCAACCAAACCGCCCAATTTTTAGAAGTCGATAATTTTTGGCCTTCCAAGTTCAAAAACTCGTTGGCCGGGACGTTGTCTGGCAAAATATAAGAGCCTTCCGCCTTGAGCATGGATGGGAAAATAATGCAATGGAACACGATATTATCCTTCCCAATAAAGTGTACTAATTTGGTGTTTTCATCCTTCCAATAATCTTCCCAATTTTTACCTTCTCGGGCTGCCCACTCCTTGGTAGAGGAGATATAGCCAATTGGCGCATCAAACCAAACGTAAAGCACTTTGCCCTCGCCTCCAGGCACGGGAACGGGAATGCCCCAATCCAAATCGCGGGTTACCGCTCTTGGTCGCAGGCCATCGTCAATCCAGGATTTGACTTGTCCGTACACATTGGGTTTCCAATCTTTTTTGTGGCCTTTTAGGATCCAATCCTTTAAAAACTGTTCGTGTTTATTGAGTGGTAAAAACCAGTGTTTGGTTTTTTTTAGCGAAGGCACATTACCAGTGATAGCCGACTTGGGATTGATGAGGTCGGTAGCATTTAAGCTGGATCCGCAGCTTTCGCATTGGTCGCCATAAGCCTCTTCATTTCCACATTTAGGGCAAGTTCCCGTCACAAAGCGGTCGGCCAAAAATTGATTGGCTTCCTCGTCGTATAATTGCTCGGTCACTTCTTCAACAAACTCGTTTTTATCGTAAAGTGTCTTGAAAAACTCCTGTGCTGTATCGTGGTGTATTTTTGCAGTGGTGCGTGAATAGTTGTCGAAGGTAATTCCAAAATCTTCGAAAGATTTCTTGATGTTGGCGTGGTATTTATCCACGATGTCCTGAGGGGATACACCTTCGTTTTTTGCCTTGATGGTAATGGGTACGCCATGTTCATCGCTTCCGCAGATGAAGGCCACATCATTTCCTGTTAAGCGTTTGTAGCGTGCATAAATATCTGCCGGCACATAAACACCTGCCAAATGCCCAATATGAATAGGACCGTTGGTATAAGGTAATGCTGCGGTAATGGTGTATCTTTTGGACATCTTAATTATGGTTTTACAGGGCACAAAAGTACACATTTTACAAGGGATTTAGAAAAAAAATGTACTTTTACACTATGTCTAAAATTCATCATTTATCACGCTTGTGCGCTTTGTTTTTATTCTTCGGAATAGCGACTGCCCAAGCACAACCCATTCAATCCGAAAACACAGCTTTGATACAACCACCATACCTAAAAGCGGGCGATACCGTCGCCATCGTAGCGCCTTCGGGCATCTTGCAAAACCGTAGCGATGAAGTTGCCCATGCGGTCAAACTGCTTGAAAGTTGGGGCTTGCACGCGGTTATTGGCGAACACGTTTTTAGTCAAGCCAATCATTTTGCGGGCAGCGATGCAGAGCGTTGTGAGGATTTTCAGCAGGCCTTGGACGATCCAAAAATCGCCGCGATATGGTGCGCACGAGGAGGCTACGGGACGGTTAGGATTTTGGATAAATTGGATTATACCAAATTCAAAAAGCACCCCAAATGGCTTATTGGCTATAGTGATATTACGGCATTGCACAATCAATTCCATAATGAAGGCTATCAAACTTTGCACGCCTTGATGTGTACGAGCTTACCGAGAGACATTTCAGAAATAGAGCAAACGGTTGGCACGTTTAAATCGGCACTCTTCGGAATGCCAGAAAATTATACGCTCAAAGGTTCAGCCGATAATCGCATTGGAAAAGCTACAGGCGAATTGGTGGGTGGTAACCTTACCATTTTGCACACCATGTTGGGTTCAGAGACGAGCATTGACACTTCAGGAAAAATTCTCTTTATCGAGGAGATTGGCGAATATAAATACCATATCGACCGCATGTTGCAAAGTCTAAAGCGCGCCGGCTATTTTGATGATTGCGCCGGTGTTTTGGTGGGAGATATGACGCGATTGCGAACCAACACCACACTATGGGGTAGCTCAGTAGAGCAATTGATTCTAGATGCCTTGGCAGAATATGATTTCCCAATTGCCTTTAATATGCCGGCAGGTCATGAAGATGATAACCGGGCCATGATCTTCGGGAGAGTGGTGGAGTTGAATGTGAACAAAGAGAAATCTTCTATACGGTATGCAGAATAATATTCTATGTGTATTATCACATCTTATATCCTAATGATGCCATGATTTGATAAGCGTTATTCTTAAATTCTAAAAATTCTGTTCCCCCCGTATTATTAAAATCGTACAAATAAGAAAAATCAAGACCAACTCTAATTTTCTCAAAATCTTTTACAAATCCAAGCTCCCCTTTTGCGCCAAATACGGTAGAATTTATAATATAACCCTCATAAATAGAACTATCAAATTTATTAGAATCAATCAAAATATCTAGTTTAGGCCCAGCTCCTATAAAAATGTGTGTATTATTTCTAAATCTGATAGGAAATCTTGCAGTTGTATTTAAATGTATATAACTCCAAGATTCTTTAATTCTTGCTCCATTATCAGACGGTAAAAACTCATTTTCTTCTTTTCCTCCTTTTTGTAAATAGCCTACTTCGCTGGATAAGTAAAAGTACTTACTTTCAAAATAATCCAGTCCAAAAGAAAAAGAATAAGTCACGATATTTTGATTGAGAATTTCGAATCCACTAATAACCGCTTCGCTCTCTGTCAAATCCATAGAACTTATTGAAATACCGTTTTTTACTTTTAAAGTTTGAGCAAAAGATGAGAAACTCACAAAAACCAATAGAAAACTAAGGTGCTTTATCATTGTAAATATTTTTATATGTAACGCGTAAAAATTAAGATTTATTATTTAAATCAAAAGAACCACAAAAAATATTTGTAGTTCTTTTGATTTAAGTAGAAAATATAATTATAGAGTGAAATAATAATATGTATAATCGAAGCCATTTTGAAGAGTATTGGGTAAGTCTATATTAATAAATTGAGCATTTAGATTATATTTCACATTAATCATCCATGTTGCAATAACATATTGTTTCGATGTTTGAGTAGTATTAGTGTACTCATTAATGCCTACCGTTTGTGAACTTGCTGAAATATAGCCGGAAGGAGTGGGTAAATCTGCAGCCGGTGCTCCATTTAATGGTATAGAAACTACAGATTGAAACTTATAAATATCACAAATGTAAATACCTGTAGCCAGACCACCTTGTCCACCTGAGAATAGGATTTTTTTATTTGAGAAAACTAACGATTGTACAGCATTTACGGTAAACGGTCCATTTAGAGTAGGCGACCTATTCAAATTTTCATCTTTTAAAAGTGATTTGTTTTTCAAACCATCAATTTCAAGTTTATTAGATATTTTAACTTCTTCATAATCTTTAAATTCTTCTTTGAACATATTATCGATATCTTCCAAAGTTAAAACATCTAGTGTATCACGTGAATTTTTCAACTCAATACTTTCATTTGAATCAATGCTTGAAGGCGAATCAGATATTTGATCATGACTACAAGACCAAACTATTGATGATAATGCAATAAACATAATTAAATTTTTCATAATAGTAAATTTTAGAGTTAATATTGATATATAATATATAGGTTTTGAAATTTTGTTTGGATTTTTTGCACATGTTAAAATTTTAAGATAATTCGTAAAATTTTAGTTTAGACTACAATGAATATTGTGGGATTAATAATAAATATCGTTGTTATATTGAATGATTTTGGACACGGCTCTTGAATAGAGATCATTTGCAGCCCTGTCTAATTTTCTCAGGACATCGGGCATTCCCTTTGTGGCCTTTACAGGGGTTAGCATTTCTGAATTGAAATTGTCTTTCATGTTCGTAAAGAAACCTACCGAGTTGTATATTTTATCTCCAAAGAACGTTCGGTTTTCCTTTTCGGACCAAGCTTCTTTGAACAGCGTAAAGTCGTTTACAGAAGCTGGCGTGAATATGATCTGCTCTGGATGCGGCAATCTATTTGGATTGCAAAATCCCAGGGTGTGGAGCTTCATCCCGTAATAATACATGCTCTTTGTGGAGCAGAAACCTTTGTCCGTTATCTCGGGGGCGACCTTACCCGAACGTTTTCCCGAACATGTGATAATGGGAATTGAATCCAATACACTCAAGCTGCTAGAGCATTCCTTTGGACTGTATTCAGTCAGGAGCATTTCCACAAAAGTGTTCATAACACCGGAGAGTCTGTTTATCCTCTGGTTGAAAGCTTGATAGCTTCCAAGGTCCGGGAACCAGCTCAATAAATACTCACTTGCGAACTGGTGTATCTTGTTCATTTTAAAAATACCCTGGTGGTTCATGACGAATAGATAAATCGTGATTATTTCTTGATCTGTGAGTTTTGGCTCATTGTTGTTGCTGAAACGCATGCATTCATGTTGTAAATGTTCTTCAAATTTCTCACAGACTTAATCATATATTTTTACTAACTTGTAATCCTTGTTATTGTTGTTTGTATCCAAAATAATCTTGTTGAAATTGACTATTAAGATACTGAATATCAATAACTTAAACAAGTTTAAGGCGTTGTTTTTCAACAAATTAAACTTGTTTTTTATCTTTTTTCAACACTTGATTCGCATTAATAATAAATATCGTTGTTATATTGAATGATTTTGACTGAAGATTATTAAAACTATCCTAATCCTTTGCCAACTTCCAACTACCAACTACCAACTAAAGACTAAAGACTAAAGACTGAGGACTAAACAAAAATGGCACAACACAACGAACTTGGTAAAAAAGGAGAGCTTATCGCCTATGATTTTCTCATAAGTCATGGTTATAAGATTGTAGCGCGTAATTTTATTTACGAAAGAGCAGAAGTCGATATCATGGCGCTAAAAGACGATATACTCGCAGTTGTGGAAGTCAAGACCAGAACCAGTGCCAATTTTGGCGACCCGCAGCAGTTCTTAAAGCCAAAGCAAATGCAACGCATCATAAAGGCAGTGGATTATTACGTCAATGAGCACGAGATGGACGTTGAGGTGCGCTTTGATATCATTGCCATTGTGCTCAACAAAAAGGGCATGAGCTTGGAGCATTTGGAAAATGCCTTTTATCATTTTTAATCCTAGCAAACCTGTCTTCCGAAAAGGTAGAAGCAGAGATCTTTTAATTGTCAGTTCGATTTATGAGCCCGAAAGCACGCCGGGACCCTAGTTGCTTATTCTAAGTTGGCAACAAGTTAACCAAACCAAGAACTTAATATTTAACTATAAAGTATCGCTACCCAATCAAGAACATTATTCACTCATTATTAGACTAGGAATGAATTTAGCTTATTTTTTGATGACATTTTCAATTTAAACCGATGCATGCATATAAACCATTATTGTATGTGTAATCGCTATGTGTTTATTGATATTGAGACTTCAAAAAAAAGTTTAGAATTAATTAAATGAAAGAGATTATACTGTTTTATTAACACGTATAAATGATTAAAACTATGAAAACTTTAAATTTAATTTCTAAAAGGTCAATCTTTTTAACTATCGCTTTGTTTTATTGCTTGACGGTTCTTGGTCAGGGCGCTGAATTAGTCAAGGATATTAATCCAGGTCCAAATTATAGTGACCCAAAATCTTATGTAGAGCACAACGGTTTACTGTATTTTCAAGCATTTCATTCCGATTATGGCAGTGAACTTTGGGTTACAGATGGCACTGAAAATGGTACTCATCTCGTAAAAGATATGAATCCCGGAGGGGGATATGGGGCACCGGCATATTTAATATCCTACAACGGAAAACTCTATTTTTTTGCTAGCGATGGAATTCATGGTTATGAACTTTGGGTCTCTGATGGAACTACGGATGGAACAGTCATGCTAAAAGACATAAATACAACAGGAGATTCATCTCCTATCCCGTTTATTATTTTTAATAATTTATTGTACTTTTCGGCTGATGACGGGATTAACGGTCGTGAATTGTGGGTCACCGACGGCACTAGTGAGGGAACACAACTATTTTATGATATTTCACCTGGCATAAGTAGTAGTTCTCCTTCTTATGTTACAGAGTATAACGGTAATTTATATTTTTCGGCAGACGATGATGTGTTAGGAAAAGAGCTATGGATAACAGACGGAACAGTTGCCGGAACTAACGTATTAAAAGATATTAATCCTGGTGCAATTGGTAGTTCCCCGTATGTTTATGGTGTTTTTAACAATTTACTATATTTTACTGCAAGTGATGGAATTCATGGACGTGAATTATGGACATCTAATGGAACTGAAGCAGGTACTGAACTTTTAAAGGATATTAATACAACTGCAGGTTCGAGCAATACAGCTGCAGGCTCGAGCGATCCTACAAATTTCAAAATTTTAGATAATCATTTGATTTTTACAGCAAACGATGATGTACACGGGGAAGAATTATGGCGTACTGACGCAACAGCAGACGGAACAATACTTATTAAAGACATAAACCCTGGAAGTGCACAAAGCAACATAAAAAGATTTGCAGAATTAAACGGAAGGTTATTTTTTGCAGCCGACAATGGTGCAGATGGGCTTAAAATGTGGCGGAGTGACGGAACACCCGAAGGCACCTCTTTTTTTGTTGATGTTAGTCCTGGAGGTGGAATGGACCCATCTTATTATTTTGTACACTATGCAGACGCACTTTATTTTTTTAGCAATTATCAGTTATGGGTAACAGATGGTACCCAACAAGGCACAAATAATATTCCGGATATAGTTCCAACGACAATTAATAATGGTACTTTTTCATTTAAGCCATATAAAAATAGTTTATATTTTTCATCGTTAGCCGATTCTGAAATAGGAAATGAGCTTTACAAATATACAAAGGAAGGATTATCTGTAGATGATGTTAATTCAATATCTATTTCCATCCATCCTAATCCCGTAGATAATCTGCTTTTCATTAATACTTTAAGTTCAATTGAGAGGGTTTTGATTTACGATATTTCCGGTAAAATTGTAAATGAAAAAGATTACAACTTGTCAACTTTTCAAATGGATACTTCTTATCTGAAGTCTGGAATTTACTTCTTTAATTTTGTTACAAAAGACGGGGCGCAAACACATAAAATAGTTAAATATTAAAGAAAGCGAATACTTAGGTTTAAATCTTTAATTCTGGTTACTTCAATGGGTACACTTCTGTTTATCATTACAGTTTAGAAATTGCTTTATTTACAGGTGAGCTGCAAATTTTATAACAACTAAAAAGACGGTACCTTAGTGCTATGAACTTAAAGGAATCCATAAACTCTAAAATGACCGAATTCTCAGCATTATGTAAACTTTATAGGGTAAAGGCGCTTTATGCTTTTGGAACTTCTGTTACCGACCAATTTAATGAAGAGTCTAGCGATATTGATTTGCTTATAGAAATCGATATCGAAGAGCCCATACAAAGAGGTGAAACCTTGATGACAATTTGGGATCAGTTTGAAGCTTTCTTCAGCCGGAAAGTAGATTTGTCAACTAGCGCCTCAATAAAAAATCCGATATTGAAAAAAACATTGACGCCACGAAACAATTGATTTATGATGGACAAGAGCAAAAAGTTCAGTTCTGATGTTTTAATCTCTTAGGGTTTAATTCCCCGATGATTGCATCGTTTTTATTTTTTTTGGAATTTGGAATTTGTTTTTTAGGTATTTGACACCTTGTATGCTTGCATCGCGGTAGTTCATTGGCGATTGACTTAATAGCGTTATTCATTGGTGCTATTTCCGATTTCAAGGCTTATCAAAATGTCTGGAAAACTCAAAGTAAATTTAGATTTTGAATGGAGCAAATTCTATTGGTTACGAAATTACGGGAGTCGTTTCGCACGCGTCGCACAAGTTCAATTCATCAAGATTTGGCCGCCAAGTTATTTGGCATGTTTCGTGAGATTCCCGCCTCTTCCTTTTCGGCAGACAGGTGCGCAGGAATTTTACCTGTAAAAAAGCATCTCATCCAAATACGCCCAAACATGTTCTGGCAACATGGGGCGCACATTTTTGCCCGCTTTGATGCCTTTTCTTATAAATGTGGACGAGAGTTCCATAATGGGCGCATCGATTTTATGAATGCGGTTGTGACCTGTGAATTGGGTTTCGATGCTGCCTTCAGAAATTCTGGGATAAACATAAAGCTCATACTGCTCTAAAATAAGTTCATAATTCTTCCACTTGTGGAAATTTTTGAGATTGTCCTCGCCCATAATCAAAGAAAACTCATGCTGTGGGTATTTTTCTTTAAGATGCACCAGTGTATTTATCGTGTAATTGGGTTGCGGCAAGTTGAACTCAATATCGCAAGGCTCTAATTTGAGATAGTCTTTGGTGGCTTGATACACCATTTCATAACGTTGGCGATTATCCAGCAAGGATTTTTTCTTTTTAAACGGATTGTGAGGCGTGACCACAAACCAAACTTTCTCCAAGTCGCTGTATTCCGCTAAATGGTTGGCGATGGTTAAATGGCCCACATGAATGGGGTTGAAAGTCCCGAAAAAGAGTCCGATTTTCATGATCTATCTGCAATAAAATTGGAAACCAAAGTGTAAGATTCAATTAAGGCATTTTCCAAATGCTCATTGAGTACAATGGTATCGAAAAGTGGTGCGGTCGCCAATTCTGCCGAAGCTTTTGCAATGCGCATATTGATTTTATCGGCACTTTCAGTTTGACGCTTTTTTAATCTTATTTTGAGCTCGTCAATACTTGGTGGTTTTACGAAAATGGCCAAGGTTTGTTTGGGAAATTTCCGTTTGATACGCAAGCCGCCAGAAACGTCAATATCAAAAATCACGTTCTTGCCATTCGCCCAAATGCGCTCGACTTCGGTTTTTAAAGTGCCGTAGAAATTATCGCGATAGACTTCTTCCCACTCCAAAAAATCATCGTTTTTGATGTGCTGTTTAAAGGTATGTGCATCTAGAAAGTAATAGTCCTTGCCATCTACTTCGCCCTCGCGCATCTCGCGGGAGGTTGCAGAGATGCTAAACTCCAAATTCAATTCTTCCTTTTCCAGCAAATGCCTTACAATGGTGGTCTTGCCAGAGCCCGAAGGTGCAGAAAACACTACTAATTTTCCGTTTTTTATTAATTCTTTTTTAGTCAAAAGTCACTTTTTTTTATAATTAACTGTATTGTTTTATCTTTAAAACAGTCGTGAGAGGCATCAGAAACCACCCTCTAAAATCTATTCTCATGGTCTTTTTTTATGCTCTATTTCTTTTCAGCAAATTCTCAAAGCACGTTCAGCAACTGCTCTTTGATTTTTTCAAGCTCATCCTTCATTTGCACCACCAGTTTTTGCATGGGGGCATGGTTGGATTTTGAGCCAATGGTATTGATTTCACGACCCATTTCCTGACTGATAAAAGCCAGTTTTTTTCCGTTGGAATCTTCAGATTTAAGCGCCTTTTCAAAATAATCCAAGTGATTTTTCAAACGTACCTTTTCTTCCGTAATATCAAATTTTTCGATGTAATAAACGAGTTCCTGTTCAAAACGGTTTTCATCTACTTTCTCTTTTATATCGGCAATGCCTTTATTTAAACGCTCTCTAACGCCATCAATACGTTCTGGATCCATGGCAATGATCGCTTCCAATACATTGGAAATATTGTTTACGCGAGCCCTAAATTCCTGCTCCAGTGCTTGGCCTTCATCCAATCGGTATTCTTCAATCTTTTCAAGGCTGTTATCAATTACCTTGGCGATTTCCGTCCACTCATCTTCGTCGATATCGTCGCGTTCGGTCATGATGGCGTCGGGCAATCTAATGGCCATTTTCAATAATTCGGTCTCATCACCATCCACCACTTCACGCAATTGCTTGATGTACTGCCTGACTACTGTTTTGTTGATTTGGGTTGACGTTTCCTCACCGGTCATTTCAACATACAATGAGAAATCAATCTTGCCACGCTGCAATTTTGAAGCGATCAATTTACGAATCGCCAATTCCTTTTCGCGATACATGGAAGGCATTCTAGTGTTGAGGTCGAGATTTTTGCTGTTAAGCGATTTGACCTCTATTGAGATTTTTTTAGACGGAAGCTGTAGCACAGACTTACCGTAACCAGTCATGGATTGTATCATTAACGTTTTGTTTGAAGTTGCGCAAAGGTACATAAAATGATGAAGTTTTTCTGGTCAAGCAGGTTAGACCGCTTACTTCGTTTAAGCCCAATGTGGGTCTCATCAAGACATAAGGGCATCTGCCAGAATTTAAGTAACTGATAAACAGCATGGTTTACGTCTAGTATTGCAATGGTTTTATTTCACAAAGGGCTGAGCAGGTGCTTGATAGTCATTTGATAGGCTCTAGTTTAATCAAGCGTTGATTCTTTAAATTTAGTTTGAGATCCATATATTTTGAGCTTTCTCAATTCTAGAAAATTCAATTATACCCTTTAGGGACAGGGCAAAATTATACTACTCAGTTATACTACCTGGTTTAAACTAGCGCCATTGGTAACCATAAAAAAATTCGTAATTAAGGACTTATGAGATACTGATTTCGTCAAGAAAAAAAATCAGCGAGGAATGACTAAATGGGCTGGTTCTTATTTATACATCATAAAATGATTAATTTTGCCAATTAAATTTTAGAGCATGTACAAAAAGGAATTTGAGATTAGATGGAGCGATGTTGATGGGAATGGTCACATGGCCAATTCGGCATATCTGAATTTTATGAGTCATACCCGCGTAGGATTTTTAAATGAAAATGGCTTTTCAATGAAAGAATTGATCGCGCATGGTGTGGGCCCAGTGGTTTTTTCAGAGCACATTCATTATTTCAAGGAATCGTTTTTAGAGCAGAAACTTACCGTTAGCTTAGATGTTTCAGGCTTGAGTGACGACGGGAAATTCTTCAAGTTTGAACACAATTTCTACAATGGTAAAGGACGGCATCTGGCTACTTGTGATATCTTGGGGGGATGGATTGATTTAAAAACAAGACAATTGGTAAGTTTATCTGAACCTTTGTTGACCAAGATAAAAGCATTTCCGAAATCAGCCGATTTTAAAACCTTGACCAAGGAAGATACACGTGCTTCTGGGAAACGACCGAAGCATTTAAATTAAGAATTGTGAGTGAAACACATTACACTTAATGGCACAACCGCATGCAATATTTTGGGTATTTTTGCTATTTGGAGTCTGGCAATCGAACTTGAAGCGCTCGAAATGGGGAGTTCATAAAAATATGTGAGCCCTAAAAAAAGGCGTAGTTTAATTATCATAATGAAATCTACATTGAATTATGCTGCATTTTTGGTCAGCGCCTTTCGTTCCTGATACTCTATGCACCAAGCGATGCTCTCCTGTTATTCTTCTTGACCAAAACCCTTTTAGCCTGTGCTTAAGTGGTTCGGGTTTGCCTATTCCTTTAAATGGATTCTGTTTAATGGATTTAATGAGTTCCCTTATTTTTAGGGCAGTGGGAGGGTCTATATCTAACCAAAAGTAGAAATCTTCCCAGCCATTAGGTGTGACATCGGCATTCATTATTGGTGGAGTGTGACATCATCTTCATTTGACCTTACCAAGGTTTCATCGTCAAGTTGTTCAATTGACTTCATAAGCCGGTCACTATTAGCTCGTGTTGAGAGCAAGTGCTCAGTTTCTTTCAATGAATTGTATTCGCTTATAGACATGATAACAACTGCATCATCTGCTTTACCTCTAGGGACGACAATGATTTCAATTGAACTTGAAACATATTTAAGATGTTTTTTTATATTTTTTCTTAATGTGGAAACAGTAATTGATCTCATAACGATTCATTTTTGCACAAAAAGTTAGCCGTATAAATGTATAACTAAAAGGTCTATATTTCAAATGGGACGCTGTTAACGCTTTTCAGCTGTGAATTAAACTGAAGCCTTCGACTTCTTCGTTACCAAAAAAACACCAGCAAAAATAAGGCACATGGCCATGATTTTAACGGCGTCAATGGAATCGGCACCCATCAATAAGGCAAAAAGCCCTGCGAAGACTGGTTGCAAATAAATGGAAACACCAACGGTTGAGGCTTTAAGCAGTCGAATGGAAATTGGGTTAAAGAAGTAAGTGCCAAAAGTGGCACCAACCACCACAAATGCAACCGAAAACCAAATGTAGGGCGAGAACGTATTCCACTCAATTTCGGTGGCTTGCGCATAGCCAAAAGGCAGCACCAAAACAATTCCGAATAAGAACATCCATTTTATAAAGGTAAACGGATGGTATTTGGCAGTCAGTTTTTTGACGAGAATCACGTAGATACTGTAAGAAATGGCATTGAGGAAAATGAAGGTGTTACCCAGCGCCACATTATCTCCAACCCGGGTGGATTCGCCAAAAGCAGTCAGTAAAACGCCGCCACAAAAGCCCAGGAACACGCCAATGATTTTCAATTTGGTTAGTTTTTCGCTCAGGAAAATGGCCGAAAGTATCAAGATCACAATAGGCGTTATGGTCGTGATGACCGAAGCGTGGATTGGGGTTGTGTATTCCAGTCCTTTTAAAAAGAAAAGCATGTTAAGGCCTACGCCAAAAACCGCAGCTGCGAAAATGCTAATAAAGTCTTTTTTCTCAATCTTTTCACTTTTCAAGAACAGGCTTAGCAACCAAAATAATGCTGCTGCACCAATGACTCTCAACACTACAAAACCAAAGGGTTTGACGTAGTTTTCGTTCATCACATTTTTGGCGAAGGTGTAGTTTAGGCCATATAATACCTGTACCATGATCACGGCAAAAATGCCAAAGGCGCGGCTATTCATGTGACCGGATAAAGGCTGTTGCAGCCTCAACGGTTTTCTTGCTGTTGCCAATGAATATTTGATCGTCGTAAACTAGAACTGGGCGCTTTAAAAACGTGTAATGTTCTAGCAAATATTTTTTATAGTCTGTTTCGCTAAGCGTCTGGTCTTTCAGGTTTTTAGTTTTGTAAAGCTGTGCACGTTTACTAAATAGTGCTTCATAACTACCTGCCAATTTTTTCAAGGCATCCAATTGTTCCGCAGTGAGAGGCTTACTCTTGATGTCTTGAAACGTCACAGAGGCGTCCAGATTTAAGGCTGCGATGATGTTCTTACAAGTGCTACAAGTGCTGAGGAAATAAAACTTTTTCATAAATTGGGTTTTGCGAAAGTGACACCGAAACAGTTCGTTTTACAAAGAAACAGATTTAAATAGAAAATTACTTATTTTTAAAAAAAATATGAAATTGCCCAAATTGGGGGATTTAAAGCATCTTTAGCCTTTTCATGCTTTCACTAATTGTGTAATTTAAAACGCTCAAAAACACGAGATGGAATACTACACTATCGCCTCCATACTTATTGTAATGTCTGCCCTGTTTGGTTACATCAACGAACGGTTTTTAAAGCTGCCCATTACCATAGGCCTGATGCTTATTACGATAGTGTTTACCCTAATTGTGATTGCAATCGCCAATTTTGATGACACGTTATTGCTTCAAGAAAAGGAATTGATTTCGAATATAGATTTTGAAACCGTGCTGTTGGATATCATGCTTAGTTTCTTGCTTTTTGCTGGGGCTTTGCACACTAATTTCAATCAGCTTAAAATACAACGTTGGCCTATTCTGGCCTTTGCGACTTTGGGCGTATCGGTTTCTACCTTTCTGGTGGGCATTAGCACCTATTATTTGCTTATGCTTTTTGGGTTTGATATCAATTTCATTTACTGCTTTTTGTTTGGTGCCTTGATCTCACCAACCGATCCCATTGCGGTTTTGGGAATCTTAAAGAAAGCCAAAGCACCCAAAAAATTGGAAGCTAAAATTGTAGGTGAATCTCTCTTCAATGATGGGGTTGGCGTGGTTGTTTTCTTAACGATCTTTGCAATTGCCAAACTGCCTGGTGCTAGCATCGATGTGGGAAGCATTGCGCGACTATTTGGTCAAGAGGTGCTTGGAGGTGTTGCTTTGGGTCTGGTTTTAGGCTATGTGACTTATAAATTGCTAAAATCCATTGATAGCTATGAGGTGGAAGTCATCATTACCATTGCAACCGTTATGGGCGGAAGTCTGCTAGCACACCAATGGCATTTATCGGCACCTTTGGCAATGGTTACCGCAGGACTGATTGTTGGGAACGATACGGTACGTAAAAGTTCAATGTCGGACACCACCGAAACCTACGTCGATAAATTTTGGGAACTCATTGACGTGTTGCTCAACACCGTGCTGTTTGTGATGATTGGTATGGAATTATTGGTGCTGAGTTTGGAAACCAACTACATCTTGGCCGGTTTGATTGCCGTGCCTCTGGTTTTGCTGAGTCGGTATTTGTCACTTTGGTTACCGGTTAAATTCTTCTCTAAAAGACTAAAATTCGTGCCACACACCAATTTGATCATGACTTGGGGTGGGTTGCGAGGCGGTATTTCCATAGCCTTGGCCTTGAGTCTTAGCACAGAGATGCACCGCGAACTCTTTTTGGTCATGACTTATGTGATCGTGGTGTTTTCAATCATTGGTCAGGGCTTGACCGTGGAGCCCATTATCAAGCGATTGGCAAGAGGAGCGGAGTAAAAACAACTTCAGAAGGCTATTTTTTCTGCGGAAATAAGGCAGGTATCAACGTTGTTTTAGAAGCGAATTCACTTCCGCATAAGGAATCAAAAATTCGGTGATGCCTTGGGCGTAGGAAGCGATTTCGTAAGTATTGTAAAGGATCACAACACCTTCATCGTTAAAACCGATGCTTTCAGGCAGCTGAAAATCCTTTCCGAAGAAAAAATCCTCAGTGGTCTCTCCCTGATCTTGGGGTTTGGTCTCGCTTTGAAAATGCTGTTGCACGATTTTTAAAAATGCAGCCCTGTCGTTGATGAGTGCTTCCTTTTCAAGCAACTCACCGGTTTGAGCATCAAAGTTCAAGAATCTCACCACGGTATTGCCGTGTGCGCCACCAGTATCGAGATAGGAGTTTATGTAAATACAAATCAACTCTGGAGACTTATAGGTCACTTCGCCATCTACAAAGGCCTCCCATTGCTGAGCTGCTTCGGGGAAATCGCTTTTAAAGCGTTTGTACTCAAAATTAAATTGTTTTACAGCCTCGTCTATCGTGACGTTTCTCAGCGTATCATTTGCCATATTGGTTTGGTTGGCCACGTAATTCTCAATGCTTTGATTGATGCGTTCTGCAACCGTTTTCGTGCCTGTTGCTTTTGGGTAGTTGAAGTTGATGTTGGCAGCTTCGGTTGTTTTGATTTGGGCTTCTTCAAAATTGACTTTCACTTCTTCCGCACAGGAAAGAATCATTGCAGGAAGCAGTACGAGCAAGGCTAATTTTTTCACTGTTTTGGGGATGGATTGTAATACGTTAAACATAATATAAAGGTATCAATAGATTTGAATCCCACCAATTAAACCTTAATTTTATTAGGCGCTATTTTAAAGCGGCTATTATGGTTGAAATGACCGATTTTCGGCGTTTTGGCTCCCTTTAGTCCCGATATCTATCGGGAGGGGCAAGAACAAAATGCCGAAAATCCAATTATTTTTTCCCTAACCCTAAAGGGAATAATCGGATGTTCTAGGTTTGAGCCAATTTAAAAGATTTATAATTTCAATTTTATTAATAATAGCAACGCTAGATTAAACTAGAGCCTTTTATTACTATATTATAGACACCGAAAGTTTCTGGTTTCAATACCTTTACAACTTTCACAAATAGACATTTACAGATGAAATTCAATACAAAAACCATTCACGGTGGCCAATCACCAGATCCTGCATACGGAGCTGTAATGCCACCCATTTATCAAACTTCCACTTTTGCGCAAACCACACCAGGTGGCCATAAGGGATTTGAATATTCCCGCAGCGGAAACCCAACCAGAAGTGCTTTGGAAAATGCCTTTGCCAGCATCGAGAACGGCGAGCATGGTTTGGCATTTGGATCGGGATTGGCGGCCATTGATGCCGTGATCAAATTGCTTGAAACCGGCGATGAGGTGGTGTCTACCAGTGATATTTACGGAGGGACGTACCGTTTGTTTACGAGCATCTTTGAGAAATTTGGCATCAAGTTCCATTTTATTGGGATGGAAGACGCCGAGAATATAGAACATTATATCAACGATAAAACGAAATTGATTTGGGTTGAGACTCCAACCAACCCAATGATGAATGTCATTGATATCAAAGCCACTGCTGCCATTGCCAAAAAACACAAGGTGCTTTTGGCGGTTGATAATACCTTTGCCACGCCATATCTACAACAGCCTTTAGATTTAGGAGCAGATATTGTGATGCACTCTGCCACAAAATACATTGGTGGTCATAGTGATTTGATTATGGGGGCCTTGGTTGTGAATGATAAGGATTTGGCAGACCGTTTGTACTTTATTCAGAATGCAAGTGGTGCGATTTGTGGCCCACAAGATAGTTTTTTGGCCTTAAGAGGCATCAAGACTTTGCACGTGAGAATGCAACGTCACTGTGAAAATGGCAAAGCGGTTGCTGAGTACTTGAACCAGCATCCCAAAATTGAAAACGTCTATTGGCCAGGATTTGAGAGCCATCCCAATCATGAGATTGCAAAAGCTCAAATGAAGGATTTTGGCGGAATGGTCTCTTTTACCACCAAAGGGAATAATTATGAAGAAGCCATTAAAATTGTTGAGAACCTGAAAGTTTTTACCTTGGCGGAATCCCTCGGCGGTGTGGAGTCCTTGGCAGGTCATCCTGCGAGCATGACCCACGCCAGCATCCCCAAAGAGGAGCGGGAGAAAACAGGTGTGGTGGATTCTTTGATACGACTTAGTGTTGGTATTGAGGATGAAGACGACTTGATTGCCGATTTAAAACAAGCCATTGGTTAATTGAAACCATAGCGCATAAAAAAGACCAAGTTGCGCTTGGTCTTTTTTTATGTCAAGTGCGTGCTGATTAATTGCTGTTTAGGTAATGTATGTAACCTATATTGAGCCATACCAGCCAATCATTGGATTTGTTGGATTCTAAATTGTGATCTAGGCCATCAACGCGATCATCTAAGAAATACTGCCATTTAAGATCAATCACTAAATCAGATAAGAGGTTGAGCTTATAGCGGGTACCAACGCCTCCTACAACCGAAAACGTGGAACCGGCGCCATCAAAAAGAAAATTATCCTCGTTAAAATTTGGGTTGGTGGCTTGCACCCAAGAATCGTAAAAGTTATTCGAATTATCGATATTGCCATCGCCAAAAGTTGTAAACACCTTTGGGTTATAGGCAGTAAACTGCACACCCAAACTTATGTATGGCGCAAAGGAATATGACAAAGCTTCAAAATCGCGAATACTGAGCGGAAAGAATTCCAATTGAGAACCAATATTGATGTTTTGGGCAGAGCCAGAATGCTGTCTCAATTTATCGGCATTGGTGCTTTTTCGGTCTTCATCGACCCATTTCCCGAAGTGATCGAGATTTGTTTTATTGAAGGAGAGTTCATTTCTTACCTTAAAATGGTAATTAAAAAAATTGGCGCTTTGTCTAGAGCTGTATTGTCTTCTGTAAGTAAAGTTAATATAGTGCACCAGCCCAATACCATAGCCAGTATTGCCAGAATTTGTTTCAAAGTCCTGGCGTTCGCCAAAATCAGATTGAAAGGCCACAGGGCCAGCAACGATCCCTATTTCATTGGTGAAGCCAAATTGAGCAAAGCCTTCATTTATTCCCAATACCAAAGCAAAGAGCATAACTGTTACTGGTTTAAAATTAAGCGTCATAGGGTTGTGTTAGGTTTGTCAGGTCTTTTTGTAAACAAATATATAAAAACTGACCTAACAAACAAACAAAACTAAATATGTAGGATAAATTTTTGATTGTCATGTCGATACTGTGTTTAAAACGCTATGTTGTTTAACGGGAATATTAAATTAATCGTCGTATTTTTTAAAGAAAATGTATCTTTGTGGTTCGAAAAACAACGTTGATTCTTAATTATTTGAGTACATGAAAAACAAAATAGAGGCTTTTGTGGAAAGCGTCGAACAAAAGAACCCGCATGAGATAGAATTTTTGCAAGCAGTGCACGAAGTTGCAGAAACTATAATTCCATTTATCGAAGCACACCCAAAGTATCAGGGTAAAATGATATTGGAACGCATAGTTGAGCCAGAGCGCAGCATTATTTTTAGAGTACCATGGTTGGATGATGAAGGTAAGATTCAAGTGAATAGAGCCTTTAGAGTGCAATTCAATTCGGCCATAGGGCCTTACAAGGGAGGTTTGCGATTTCATCCCTCTGTCAACTTGAGCATCCTAAAATTCTTGGGATTTGAGCAAATCTTCAAAAATGCGTTGACTACACTCCCGATGGGTGGAGGTAAAGGAGGTGCAGATTTTGACCCTAAAGGAAAAAGCGACAATGAGGTCATGCGTTTTTGCCAATCTTTTATGTCTGAACTTGCCAGACACATAGGTCCAGATACCGATGTGCCTGCTGGTGATATTGGCGTTGGCGCTCGTGAGATTGGATTTATGTTTGGGCAATACAAACGTTTAAGAAATGAATTTACAGGTGTTTTGACCGGTAAGGGGATTGCCTATGGCGGTTCTTTAATACGGCCTGAAGCTACAGGCTATGGTTGCGTCTATTTTGTAAAGAATATGCTGGCCATTAAAAACGATACGCTTGAAGGAAAGACCATTTGCGTTTCTGGATCAGGAAATGTAGCGCAATACGCTTGTGAAAAGGCTATAGCGTATGGCGCCAAGATATTGACTATGTCTGATAGTTCTGGCTTTATACATGATGCTGAAGGTATTGATGCCGATCGTTTGGCTTTTATCATGTATATCAAAAACGAAAAACGCGGAAGGATTAGCGAGTATCTGGATAAATATCCATCTGCCACTTATCATGAAGGTCAGCGCCCTTGGGGTGTAAACTGTGATATTGCTTTACCTTGTGCCACTCAAAATGAATTGAATAAAGAAGAAGCCGAAACACTGGTAAATAACAAAGTCATTGTTGTTGCTGAAGGCGCCAACATGCCTTGCACTCCAGATGCGATTGAGGTTTTTCATAAATCAAAAGTGCTTTTTGCGCCTGGTAAGGCATCCAACGCTGGTGGTGTTTCCACTTCGGGTTTGGAAATGAGCCAAAACGCGTTGCGATTGAGCTGGCCATCTGAAAAAGTGGACGAAAAACTACACCAAATCATGGACGATATTCACAATGCCTGTGTAGAATACGGGAAAGATGATAGCGGCTATGTCAATTACGTCAAAGGCGCCAATATTGCGGCCTTTGTAAAAGTAGCCGATGCCATGTTGGCCCAGGGTGTGGTGTAATTCAAAAAACCAATTGAAAAAAAAAGAGCTTTCGGTTTTGCTGAAAGCTCTTTTTTTTTGTTCATGTCTATATGATATGCACTTAATTCTCGTTAGTAATAAATATATTTGGCATAAACAAAACCTAACATGATCAAAAAGATTGCAGTTACTTTTTTGGTTCTTATTTCTATTCAAGTTAAAGCGCAAGATTTCTCAAGTCTTTGGGAAGGCTATTTTTCCTATTCTGAAATTAGAGCAATAGCGTCAGGCGATGATAAAATTTACGCTGCTGCCGAAAATGCAATTTTTAGTTATGATGTTCTTAGTAATGAAATCCAGACCATCACAACCATCGAAGGCTTGTCTGGCGAAACCATCTCAACCCTTTATTACAGCGAAGCCTTTGATCTATTGCTTATTGGTTATGAAACAGGATTGATGGAAGTCTATTCTCAAAATGATGCATCCATTCTTTCTGTTGTGGATATATTAGAAAAACAAACCATAAGCCCTAGCCGGAAAATCATCAATCATTTTAATGAAGTTGATGGGTTGGTTTATATTTCAACCGATTATGGCATTTCTGTTTATGACTTAAATCTTTTGCAGTTTGGCGATACTTATTTTATTGGCACTGGTGGTGCGCAAATCAACATCAACCAAACTACGGTGGCCAATGGGTTTATATATGCAGCTTGCGGTCAAAATAATGGTGTTAGAAAAGCCGCCTTGTCCAATCCAAACCTAATTGATTTCCAACAGTGGACAAGCATAGCCAGCGGTAGTTTTGGAGCAATAGTAACGGTTCAAAATCAAATATATACACAGCGCCTGGATAATACCATTCTCAAAATTGTTTCAGATAATCTCAGCCCCTTAACCACTTACCTTTCGTCGCCATTAGATGTGAAATCTGTAGAAGAATATTTGTTGGTCACCTTAAACAATCAAGTGTTTGTTTACGATAGCAATTTCAATCTATTGGCCAATGCTGTGCCCAATGCTCAATTTGATGCCAAATTTACCGTAGCATCGCTCAATGATGATGAGCTCTTTATTGGCACCAAAGCATTTGGCGTTTTAAAAACCAGCCTTGCCGCCCCTTTTGATTATGTCTCAATCAAGCCAGAGGGACCCTCTAGTAACAAAGGGTTTAAAATTGAGGCAGGAGATAATGAGTTGTGGCTTTCCTACGGGGAATATACAATCTCCTACAATCCAGGCCCTTTCAACAGTAGGGGGCTTAGTCATTTGAGAGATGGCGTTTGGCGAAACATCCCTTTTGATAGCCTACTTGGCGCGCGCAATTTGAGTGATATTGCCATAAACCCATTTAAGCCGTCCCAAGTTTTCGTGAGTTCCTTTCAAGATGGGCTTTTAGAAATTAATTCTGAAGTGCCAACCATTCTCTACAATAGAACCAATAGCGGGTTGGAGTCTTTGGTTCTTCCTAATTCCCCAAATTTTGTGAGTATAAGAGTTTCCGATTTAAAATTTGACCGTAGCGGCCTTTTATGGACCTTGACCTCCTTGGTGGATAGGCCCTTAAAATCCTACGATCCTGCGACCGGGCAGTGGAGGGGCTTTGATTTTACAGAGCTTATCCCTTCATCTGTAAATAATGAATTGGGTTTTGGCGATTTAGATGTTGGCAACAACGGTACAGTTTGGGTCGCTTCTTATCGTAACGGGGTAATTGGGTATGACACAAATACCTCAGAAATTAATAAAGTGTCTTCCGAAGAACAGAACATGCCATCGCCAACAGTAAGAGCCGTGGCCTTAGACAATAGAGGGCAATTGTGGATTGGAACCGACTTTGGGCTTAGAGTGCTTTTCAATACCTCTGGCTTTGTAAACGACCCTAACCCTAGAGTCAGTGAAATTGTGATTCTTGAAGATGGAATTCCTACAGAGTTACTTTCTGAACAATTTATTTCAGACATAAAAGTGGATGGCTCCAACAACAAATGGGTGGGTACATTAGATTCCGGTGTTTTTTATTTTTCCCCAGATGGGCAAGAGACTATTTATCAATTTACAACCGACAACTCGCCCTTGCCTTCCAACGCCATTTCAGATATTTCCATTGACGGGCAGTCGGGCAGGGTTTACATTGCGACAAGTAGAGGCCTGGTGTCTTTCTCATCAGGGGGTACAAAACCCCAAGAAACGCTTGAAGATGCTTATGTCTATCCAAATCCCGTTAGGCCAGAATATGATATATTGGGCTATGACGACCTTAACAATATCAACAATGGGATTAAGATTTCTGGCTTGACCGAAAGTGTTAACATCAAAATAACCGATATCGAAGGCAATCTCGTGGCCGAAGCACAATCCCAGATCAATAAACGATCGTCGAGAGCCAGTTATAATTTCGCAATAGATGGAGGTACAGGCATCTGGAATGGTAAAAACCTTCGCGGCAACATCGTGGCCACTGGGGTGTATCTCATTTTGATTTCAGATTTGGAATCTTTTGAAACCAAGGTCCTAAAAGTGCTAATTGTTAGGTAAAACACACTACGACCATGCTTATCAAGACTAAGGCGATTGTACTTTCCAAAATAAAATATAGGGATAATGACCTCATTGTTAAATGCTACACCCAACAAAAAGGCATTGTTAGTTATTTATTGAGGGGTGTTCTAAAAAGCAAAAAAGGGAGTTCAAAGTCGGCCTATTATCAACTATTGTCCCAAATTGAGCTGGAAAGCAGCTATAAGGCCAACCAATCTTTGCAGTATATCAATGAGGTAAAAATCGCCTATGTCTATAAAAGTCTGCAAACCAATATCTTAAAAACAGCGATTGTGATGTTTCTTTCTGAAGTATTGTCAAGTGTCTTAAAGGAAGAAGAGCAAAACCTAGAACTCTTTGATTATATAGAGACCACTCTGCAATGGTTGGATCTACAAGAGGAATTTTCCAACTTCCATCTCTTATTTTTGTTGGAGCTTACCAAACACCTCGGTTTTTACCCAGATACTAGCGATGTGAACCAACGCTATTTCAATTTGAACAACGGGCTATTCCAATCTAATAAACTCGATGTTTATAGCATTTCGGGCGAAAATCTTGATATTTTATCACAATTGCTGTTCGTTGATTTTGAGAGCCTGGAAACCGTCAAACTCAATGCCAAGCAAAGACAATCCTTTTTGACCATGCTATTGTTGTATTATGAACTACATTTGGGGAGTTTTAAAAAACCACAATCCCTAGACATCTTCAATCAAGTATTCCATTAAGTCAAAATTTCTATTGAAATGAAATACATAACCTCGGTTATCCTATTTTTGGTCATAACCACTATGTACGCACAAACCATAACCGTTTTGGAAAGGGATACCCAAGAGCCTATTTCTGGCGTGTTGATTTATGCCGCTAAAAAAAATAAAACGGTAACCAGTAATTTAAGTGGAAGGGCCAATTTGGAGGTGTTTTCTGCTTCAGAAGCACTTTTTTTTCAAGCGTTGGGCTATAAAATTTTAAAACTTCGGAAGGCAGACATAACCAAAGCAAATAACCTTGTTTACCTTCAGCCGAAGCTGGAAGGTCTGGATCAAGTCTTGATTTCAGCTTCAAAATTTGAGCAGCGCAAACGAGATATTCCGCAAACCATTGTCAATATCAATGCTGGCGATATTGCTTTTGATAACCCACAAACCAGTGCCGACCTACTAGAAAGCAGCGGTAATGTGTACATACAAAAGAGCCAGTTGGGTGGCGGAAGCCCTATAATAAGAGGGTTTTCGGCGAATAGGCTATTGATCACTGTAGACGGTGTGCGCATGAATAACGCTATTTTTAGAGGCGGAAACCTACAAAACGTCATATCGGTCGATCCTTTTACAATACAGAATACAGAGATCACCATAGGTGCTGGCGGAGTAGCGTATGGTAGCGATGCCATTGGTGGTGTGATGAGTTTTTACACTAAAAAACCGAATTTTGCTCAGAATGATACCTTGCAGTTTAGTGCCAATGCCGTAGTGCGATACGCCACTGCCAACCAAGAAAAGACAGGACATTTGGATCTTAATTTCGGACTGAAAAAATGGGCATTTCTCAGCAGTGTGAGCTATACCGATTTTGACGATTTGAGAATGGGACGTCATGGCCCCGATGATTATTTAAGGCCAGAATACGTGGTTACCGAAAATGGCGAGGACGTGATTGTACAAAATAATGAGCCTAGAGTGCAAAAGCCAACTGGTTATGACCAAATCAATTTGCTTCAAAAAGTGCGGTACCAACCTGAGAATGATTTGAATTTCGATTTAGGGCTTTTCTACACAAGCACTTCTAAATACCCACGGTACGACCGTTTGATAAGGTCTAGGAACAACGAGTTACTTGCGGCAGAATGGAATTACGGTCCGCAAGGTTGGTTTATGGCGAATTTGCAAATTACCAAGACCAATGCCAACAGACAGTTTTATGATAAAGTACAAACCACTGTGGCCTATCAAAATTTTCAGGAAAGCAGGTTTGATCGCGATTTCCAGTCCGCAATTAGAAATAGTCGTGAAGAAGCAGTCAATGCCTATTCCATGAATCTTGACTTTGAAAAGCAGTTGACTCAACAACACTACTTATTTTATGGTTTGGAGTATGTGTATAACGGAATCCATTCCGAAGGCGAAACGGAAAACATTGAAACCAATGTGACTTTACCTGCCGTATCGCGCTATCCTGATGGGTCGAGCTGGCAATCTATTGCAGCCTACGCCAGTTATAAATTTAAACCTTCGGAAAATTTTGTGCTACAAACAGGCTTGCGGTATAACCACATTTTAATTGATGCCGATTTCACTGAAAACAATCTGTTCTTGAACCTGCCTTTTGATAAAACCGAAATCGATACCGGCGCTTTAACGGGAACGGCAGGCATAAGCTGGTCTCCCAACGACATGCTGCAATGGCGTTTAAATGGTTCCACCGCTTTTAGAGCACCCAATATTGATGATGTTGGCAAAATCTTCGACTCAGAGCCTGGATCTGTGGTAGTGCCCAACCAAAACCTAAAACCTGAATATGCCTATGGCGGGGAGCTGGGACTCCGGCTTAATTTCAATGAATTTCTTAGGTTCGATATGGCCACCTACTACACCTATTTGGACAATGCGTTGGTAAGAAGGGATTTCAGTTTAAATGGAGAGACGCAGATTGAATATGATGCTGAGTTGAGTACCGTGCAGGCCGTGCAAAACGCTTCAGAAGCAAAGATCTATGGTTTTGAGGTAGGTATGGAAGCGCATTTTACTGAAGACTTAAGATTGACCTCACAATACAATGTGATTGGAGGCAAAGAGCAAGATGAGAATGGCATGGAAGTGCCGGCAAGACATGTGGTACCTTATTTTGGAAATGTGCATTTGATTTGGAAGCATACAGATGTTAAGGCCGATGCTTTTTTAGAGTTCAATAATGAATTGTCCTTTAGTCAATTATCTCCCTCTGAAACTGCTAAGGACTATCTCTATGCCTCAAATGCTAACGGAAATCCTTACGCAGCATCTTGGTACACTTTGAATTTGAGAACACAATACCAAATTTCCAATACTGCCAGGATTAGTGCAACTTTAGAGAATATAACCGATCAACGCTACCAAACCTATAGTTCTGGCATTGCCGCCCCGGGGCGCAATTTGATATTGGCATTGCTTTATAGTTTTTAATGTAAATCGTTGCTATTCAGCATACGGCTTAAGAGCGCTAAGCTCCACAGGACTCACAGCAGGTTGCCCCAAGACTCAAGAACAATCCCGAAAGCTTATAGGATGTTTTTAGTGGCTGATAGAAAGTATGGATGTTTTTTTCGTTGACATTTGAAAAAATGAAGTGTTCATAAATATCGAAAAAATCAATCAAGGTCTTTTTTAAAATTATCCGAAGCCATTTGAGCATTGCTAAGTCGCCACAGTATTGCACTTCAAGAGCAAACGCATCCTCCAAAAATGGTTGAAACTACACGCAAATGGATGCTGTGGATACGAAGTATTACCTATAAGATTCCGTTTGTTGGTGGCAGAAGCTTTGCTATTGGCAATGGCGCTTGTGATTTTTACATTGCGTCTTCAATTTTGCACCTTGACATGCGGCTATGGTTTTTTGGTTTATATTTACCAGGCATCAATGTCTAATTATGCACTTCGGCTAAGGCTAAGAGCAAAAAAAAAGGAATGGCACCGAGGGGCACACACCTTTAGTTTTATTTGAAACCTAGATTATTGTTTGGGTTTCATTTTAATTCAGCAATTTTTTCTTGACAGTAAATCCGTTTTCCAACGTGATGACTGCGAAGTAGAGCCCTCTTGCAAAATTGAAGTCTTTGCTAAAACGTTTGCTGAGGCTTTCTGGGATGTAATTGGCAATGGCTTTACCGGTAAGGTCGTAAATTTGTACTGCTTCAATGTCTTGGGAGGATTGTACTTTAAGAACACCATTGTTGATAAAGGCAAAGGTATCTAAAGATGTCACTTGATTTGTTGAAAGTGTTGGGGCTGTATATCTCAACACAAAACGATCGTTCACGGTGCCAGCGATTGCTGTAAATGAATAGGGTGATTGTCTCAAATCATGAGACAGATTTAAATATAAATCTTCCACGTACAGGGCTTGTTCTTGATCTACAAATACTGCCCCTTTTAAATTATCGATCCCAATTTTATAGATCCCATTCTCAGATATTGTAAAACCTAAAGGCACTAGATCGCTCTCCTGAAATGGTAATGGGCGACCTTGTATGCTTAATACCGTTTCATTTAAAACAGAATGTAGCGAGAATGTGTCATCTGTGATATGGGCATCATACAACACATCTCTTTCATACGTGGCGCCATCCACATAACCTATCAAAGCGGTGGTTGCTATATTATTAGCATTAGTCAAGTTTAACCAAACCAATTGTTTTTCGGAATCAGCGGACGCATTTCTATAAAAATCGTTATTGTCATAATTAGGGCCAGAATCAAAACGTAAATCATTTTCAAAAGTTAGAGGAACTGATGTGGTCAATGACTGTATTCCTTGAACAAAAAATGCTTGTCCCGAGGCAATCTTACCATTAAAGCTTGAACCTTGCGATGGATTTGAACCGGTATTATTATACGTGAAATATTGATTGCCATAATTCAAATTATAGTCTTGATAATAAGGACTGTTTAGAGCTGTAGGAGACGCGTTATGAGTCCAAATGTAAACAAACCCTTCAATTTTTTGAGAAGTTAAAGCATGATCCGTTAAGAATTTATCAGCATCTATTGCTGATGGATACGGATTCCCAATTAAGTTAAAGTTACTTATCGTTGAGTCATAGGTGCCCGAAGTAGGTACAATATCAATTGTTATATTACCATTATTAGGCCTGCCAGTTAATGTTGATGTGGCAGATATACCTGCTTCAGGATATGCTGGCATTGTGTTTGGTACTCTTACAATATAACCTCTTCCAGCTTCCATATTAGAACCTGCAGCTGAAATATAATTCCCAGAAACACCAGTTACGCCAGTATTGCTTGCGGCTGGATCCCACAGATACCTTGGTGTATTTGAGGAGATCCCATCAATATTAAAATTTTCTACCGGTGATGACCAATACACATAATCATATTTGTTAAGGTTATTGGCAGTGCGCTCCTTGTTGATCGTGCCAGAATTTGCATTTGTAGTAACCGCTTTGGTCTGGATTAGGCTTGCACCATCTTTTAGGGTGAAGGTGCCAGCTGGAATCGAATTTGCAATTACATTACCATCAGTATCATATTCCGTCGGTACTTCCTCTTCTATAATAATCTCACTATATAATTTTAAAGTCTTACCTATGGGTATAGTAACCTTCGCACCTGCCTGCACTCTGCAATTACAGCCTTCCAAGTTTTCAGCTGTGGTTGGATTATATTCCGCTGCAAAGATTAAGTTTCTGTCTGAATCACTTGGAGTAATTCCAGCAGCAGCATACACTGGCGGGAAATTAAATTGTGGACCACCAGTCCATATGGCTGGTGTTCCGCCTTCTTCCAGCGAAACGGGTAAAATTATGGTCCCGAAGCTATTGGAGATTTTTAGATTGTAGGTGCCAAGATCATTGATTGTGATACCGCCAGATAAAGTAAACGGGGCATCAACTGTTGCGGGAGTTAGCGAACCAGTACTACTGGTTGCAGTATTCTCCTTAAACCACTCGTAAGTTAGTGTTTGATTATCTGGGATACTTTCAATAGGCACATTGCGTCCATCAATATCTGCAATAGTATTGAAAGTAATTGATGATGAAGTATTAGGGACTTTACATATAAATTGCGATACAGGATAACGGGTCGCTACGGGCGATTTGATATCAAAGGCATCTCTATTATATGCTAAAAAAGCGATGTCAGCATTACCACCAGCACCCATATTGACATTGTTGACCTGATCGATATTGCTAGCATTGATTTCAAACTCCTCCAGCCGAAGCCCTACCATTTTTAAAGTTTTTTCAGTGGCAGTTTGATTGGTGGCGAAGACTGTGGGAATAGCGCCCTGAAAGTTCCCACTTGAGTAACTAAACAAATCCATGCGCCATCTTGCTAATAAACCATCTCCATCTTCGTTATTGTTCTTTTTAATATCGAGACGTATTGGTCTGCCAACTATACTTCCAAATTCATCGGCATAATAATATATATCTGAACTACCATCACTAGCATCGGCAATTTGAGTGATGACCAAATCAGGGATATTGTCGCTTATTGCTCCTACTTGACCATTACCACTAAAAAATTTAACCGTGACGTCTTTGTTAAAATTGGTAATACCTGTTCCCAAATCTAGACCATTGACCCCATCAATTATCGATTTAAAGATTCCAAAGCCTTTAATTGTTGAAGACGTAATTGTAGCACTTTCATTGGTAGAAATATTTCCATCAACTGCATCACCGGTAATGAGGTAATGCTCTCTTTTAATTTTTCCTTGCACACCATTTGTAGAATAGGCCTTAAACTTTTGAGGAGTAAAAGTAACCTCATTATCTGAAAGTCTAGAGTCTTTAACTCCAGTTGAATAAGTGATACCATCATACGTAAAAGCTAAAAGGTCGTGATTGCTATTTGGTTTAAGATCTTCATTGCCCTGATCATCTTTCCATTGAGAAGAACGCCAAAATCCTTTTGTGCGTGGTTTGGTAGGATTATTTGATGTGCCAACATTATAATCTGTAAAAATCTCTGTAATGCGGGTTACAGTATTTTCACTGCTCTTATTAGATAGAGTCTTTTTTATTGGCTTCAAATATTCAATATTGATTTCTGTATCAGCGTTATTAACCCAAAGATCACCAAACTGGTCATAATTTAGAGAGGTCTTGATTTTAAAGGACATTTCATTTGCGCTGATGAATGTTTCGTCACCAATATATAGATTTTGATGTGAGGCGGATTCACCTTTATAATATAATTGAACTAATATGGTATCTTCATCTCCTGAAGAAAATCCACCGCTCGGGTCTTTAATAATCACTACGAAATCGGTAATTACTCTGTTTGGTGCTGCAGTAATCTGCGCCACGACACCAGAAGTCAAAAAAAGAAAAACAGCAACGAGCGTAAAGCGTATACTGTTTGTTAGCGTAGAAAATTTAGTAGTTGTTAAAGTCATAAGCATGATATTTAAAAATGCAAATACTTTAGAGGTACTTGCCTGGTTAAGTATGATTTAATAGAGAAAAAATTGATATTGATGTTATAAAGGTAGCAATTGGGTTTATGTAATAAAATTTTTTAGTCATTAGGCAAAAATAGTCGTTAAAACGTGACTTTTTACCATGAAATGAATTTTCAAGTAGGCTATTTATCAAAGAGTTATACTGCGAGACATCTAATTATAACAGTAGTGAAATTTTGGTCTTGAGACCTATGCTAGTGGTAGCTACTTACAATAGTCCTTTCAGAACTTTAACTTCTATTTATTGGTCTCAAATAGAGTTAAAACTATGTACTTTAGTGCATTTCGCTTTAGCTTCTAAAAATATTTTGCCACGGTTTTACGAACCTTCCGGGCCGGTAGGCAAGGTTTTCACGAAACCGTTTTCTATCTAAAAGCATTTACAATGGGATACTATTCATTTCACGAATTCAACACACTTTCAGTCTGTTTCAAAAAACCTATGGACTTGAAGTCCATAGTGATTTAGTTTAAGCCTTATTGAAATCATCATTATTTTGCTGGTTTATGACCAAGATAACATATTCCATAATCTGAGCTATTGCCTATGAAGAATTGCTTAAAACAGTATTGATCTCCCTTGCTATCCAATTATAATTCTATTCTAAAGTAGGTGTAAAATATTATTTGGTTAAAACGGAACCAACTGCTTAATAGATAAATATTGAGTAATAAAAAAGGCTGCCCAAAAGGGCAGCCTCAATTTATTTAAAAAGAACTAATTGCTACTATTTAGAGATGATAAACTTCTCTGAAATAGAAGTGTTGTTAGTTGTAATCTTATAGATATACAAACCTGAAGCAAGGTTGCTTCCGTCAAAATTGGCTTTATACTGTTGTCCAGCAAAAGTATTTCCATTGAATACTTGAGCGATATTACGACCATTAATGTCATACACCTCAATAAGTACTTTACCACTAGTCTTAGCTACAAACTCTACATTTGAAACACCACTAGTTGGGTTTGGATAAGAAATAAAGCCTAAGTCCCTAGCTTCTAAGCTGTTTGCGCTCAATAAAGCTGATGATTGCTGAGCTAAGAATGCTTCGATATTAAAATCTACACAAGTTCCCAAAGCAACAACACCATCTAAATCGAAACCATCTGGGGTTGTAGACATCTCGTTATTGTTAACGACTTTTACGAAATTTACATAGTCAAGAACACCTGCGTCAGAAATATCTATTGTAGCCTCAGACTTACAAATAGTTCCTGCCATGTAATACGTTACATTGTCTAAAGACACGTAAACATCTGCATATTCAGGATATGTTTCACAACCTAATGGCTTGTTGAAAGATGTTTCTACAAAGAATAAATCAGGTCCTGGTACGTTTGGAATCGCTCCACCAAAAGTTAAAGTAATTTCTCCTCCGTAACCTAAGGTTGTGAACACGTAGTCATCTGTACCTTCTGGCTCTCCTAAAACCATATCTGGATTTGTTCTAATTTCAGCAACCTCACCACCATTCTTGGTAGTTCCTTCGATATAGTTCATGTAATCTACAACGTAACATTCAGAAGGGTTTGGATCTGCGTTAAATGGAATATTACAACCACCTGTCATATCACCATCCTTAAATGTAAATGGCTGCCCGTCAAGTGTCGCTGGTACACTATTGGTAACGTTTCCGTTGGTATCTAAAAATTGAATTGCATTTGAATTTTTGGCAATTACAGCCAAGTTTCCATCAGGAGTCGCACTCACACCGTGCACGTTGGCAGGAACAGATCCTACATTAACAGCAACACCACCAACAAACTTGTACAAATCGTCACCATCTTTAGTGCTAATATAAAGATCATTGCCAATAAAGGCTAAATCACCACCATTTATTGGTAAATCAGCTACAACCTCAGTAAAAGAACCATCTGTAACATCAATTGCAATAACTCTGTTCTGACTTCCTGAAGCAGTGTATAGAATACCATTTTTGAATACTGCTGAGAATACTTGATTCCCAAAACCTGGAGCTATGTTAACAAAACCTAAAGAAGCGCCATTTATAGGGTCGATTTTTTCAATTAAGGTTCCAGCGGCATTTATACCGTAAAGCACATTATTTGCTTCATCATATGCTATAGAGACTTCTGGGTCTCTAGAAGTGATCATCGTTAAAACAGCGTTTCCTCCAATGATTTTAGCAGCGTAAATTTTTAAGATACCACCGTTTTGTTGTCTATCTGCAACGAAATAATCGAAATTCTCACAAACTTCAGGATCCTGAGAAGGATCTTGAGAACACCCGTTTAGAGCAATTATACCGTCTAAATCATAGGCATCAGCAGAAATAGAACTCATAGGAGTTACATCAACCACCTTTACACTTCTAATGAAGGTAAGACCTACACCAGCATCTGCAATATCAAATTGAGCAAGCTCAAATTTATTGGCAAAACCTACCGAATGAAAAATAACATTATCCTGAGATACGAACACCTCGGCTGTTTCTACCCAAGGAGCAGTAGCGCCAGCATTATTGCCAGTAGTCTCAGCAACTGCAAGATCATCTCCAGGTGCGTCATAAACGACACCATCAAAGGTAATTACTATAGATCCTCCATAACCAAGAGAGACATAAGTAACGGTATTAGGGTCGTAAATAAGTTCTGGTGCACCTAGCGCTTTGGTTGCGTCAGAACGATTACCAGCAACTGGCTGATTGTTTTTTTGCAAGCCTTGCTGAAAGCTTCCTTCTACAATAGAAGAACCGTAGCAAAGATCAACATCGCTGACTGGTTCACAACCGCCAATGGCAACAACGCCATCAACATCGTAACCATCACCGTTATTTGTAGTCATGTCAGTAATTCTGATTTGAGTTACAAATGGTACTGGTAAACCGTCAAGATCCACACCGCCATCACGACAGATGTTGCCTAGATTGTACCAAGTACTTCCATCTTGAGATACTTCAATCATTGCAGTTTCGTCATCTGAAGCACCACAGGTGTCTCCTGAGTAAGAAGTCTCATAGATCATAATATCATTACCATCGGAATTTGAGACAGCACCACCAAATTTAAGGGTTATGCTACCTCCCATACCGAGAGAATAAAAACCTCCAACAGCATTAGACATGTCTGGAGACATAAGCGTTTTGCTTACATCGGAGCGATTTGCAGGAACAGCAGCGCCATTTGAGGTAAGGCCCTGGTTCGAGGCGACTACCTCAGTGGCATAACAGCCATCCTGAGAGTCACCTTGAAATGCACTTGCACTTGAAGGCAACATCGAAGATGCGCCACAAATACCGGCAATCATGAGTTTAGTAAAGTTTTTCATAAGTATTTAGGATTAATTTAAAATTAAGTTACCCCAAAGATGGCAAAAAAGGCGTTACCTACATTATTTAATCGTGGTACTTCTTAAATACTCGTCAAAATCATTATTATTCGTTAAACTATTGGAAATTATAGATGTACAGAAGTGAATTTGCTTGAAAGTACCGTGAATAAAGACGCCTCCGACGAAATGCACAATAAACTAACCTGGCGGTATAAAGGGCTGATTGACATTGTTTTAAACAAAATTTGGAGGTTCAGGTTTAATTTGGTCTCATTTAATGGGATGCCACCGCCAAGACTTTCTGCTAATTTAACGAAGGTCTTTTCACAAGTCATTAACACACTTGAAGAATCAATTACTGTTGTTTGATCGCTTTTTTCAAAATCACTTGCCCATTGGAGAGGGTCGCTTTCGCAAAATAGGTGGATTGGCTTAGGTTGGACAGTTCGAATATTTCAGACGAATTGTTGGCTTTCAGATTATACAAACGTCTTCCCAAAAGGTCTAGGATCTCTATGTTTTTTATATTCAAATTTTTGTCTACTGAAAATCTGACACGTCCATCCTTAAGTTCCATGATAAGTAAGCCTTCCGCAGAAATCTCATTTTGGTAGGTTGATAGGGCTGCAGGGTTAAAAACGATTTCAAAGCGATCATTGAAAACTCCGGCTTCCGAAGTAAAGCTATAGGGCTGATTAGTTAAATTATGGGTAAAGCCCAATAGTTCGTCTCTTAAGTAAATGGTTTGTGCATTGCTTTCAAATAAACCGTCTACCGCGCCAATGGCAATGGTGTAATTTTCAGGTGCGTTGACCTTTATACCCAATTGAATAATATCGTTCTCGTCAAAGGCTAAGGCGCGTCCTTGAATAATATAGGACTCGTCATTGATGAGCGAATAAATACCTTCAGTAGCGGCATCAAAACTTATTGGAGCATCAAACATGCGGTCTCTAGGCATTGTAGCCCCTTCAATATATCCCACAAGTATCCTATTCGTTGAGGTTGTGGGTGATATTAAATCCAGCCAAATCCTGTGTTTTTCTTGAGATGACATCTGATTTTGGGAGGTCCTAAAAAACTCGTTATTGACATAGGCTTTATCTCGCATGTTGTTTCTGAAAATGACATTGGTAGTGTCCGGAAGTTGGCCATCAACCATGTTGACCATAAATCCTTGTCCTGCTGCTATAAAACCTGAAAAACTATCAGGACCATCAGAACTTCCCGAACTATTATAGTAGAAATAATCAGATTGATTGTAGTTTAAGCTGAAGTTTTGATAAAAGGGGCTTATGGAGCTATTTGGTGGTAGGCCATGTTTCCATAAATTGACATAGCCGTCAACCGTTAGATTTTGGCTTAGAAAATCCATAATAGAAATAGCCGAAGGATACGGATTTCCCAGAAGATTCCAATTGTCATCGGTATCAGCATCACTAATCGTATTGTCTCCTCGGAATATGTCAATGCTAATCTCGCCATTATTGGGAACGCTTGACCCAGCCCCAACATCATAAAAAGTGGTCGTGAAATTCAAAGATCCAGCTGGGCTAGGGTCTGCTTGACCATTTGGAGCTCTCACAATATAACCCTTACCGGGCAGCATGGTTTCGCCTATGGCTTGAATCCAATTGCCCTGTGTATTGTTTGCATTTGTTGCCGTGGCATCCCATTTGTAGATGTGAGTTGTAGGGCTTATGTTGCTCACATTATAACCATTGATAGGTGCAGACCAGTATACATAATCTAGATTTTTTATGGAAGCTTTTCTAATCATGGAAATTTTTCCGATATTGGTTTTAGTGTCGTTGATTTGAATCAAGCTGCCAGAGTTTTCAATATTAAAACTGGCCGTATTATCAACAATAACACGTTCATCAACCGTGATGGCTTCATCGGTTTTAACCAACAAGCTGCCAGATTTGACCATTAAATCCTCTCCTACTAAAATATCGGTTGGATGTCCCAAGGTCTTTGTGCCGGTGCCTGAGATGCTTATATTTTTATATTCGGGACTAAAGCTAGTTATGTTTTGATCTGTTCCTGTATACTCAATAGTTGAAAAATCTTCCAGAGTAACCGTTGGACTGTTGGTGTTTCTAATGGCAGTATTCACTGCACCACTAAAACCAGCGGTGTTCTTTAATTTGAATGTCGCACCATCCTTAACGGTAAACGTACCTCCATTTTTCAAGAGAATACCAGTGACGTTCGAATTATTAGAAACATTAGTGCCACTTATAACGATGTTGGCATACTGGATAGGCGATAGGCCCAGCCTCACAATGCCGGCTCCAGTGGTGTTCGCATATTCAATCGTGGAATTTATGTCTAATGAATAAACACCGGCAGTGTCTGGTTTCTCTCCTCCGCCATCAGTGACATAACGGCTGCTATCATTCATGGTAAATGAAGGGTTATTGCCAAGTCCCAAAGAGTTGTTTCTAACATCTACAATGGCATTGTTGGAAATTGTAATGTTATTGGAGACTTTGGTCGCTGTACTCAAACCTTTATAATTTAAAATGGGAAAAGGTGGTGGCCCATAATCATTTGTGCCACTAAATTTTAGATTAAAATAGTGTGGAGTGCCACTGAGTATTTGTGTGGCATTGCTTCCATCTAAATTGACAATGCCACCGGAGAGCTCATAATTAGCATAGCCGCCAATGCCGGGAAGCCCTGCAGTGCTGCCTAAGCGAGGCAGAAAATCTGTTAATGGAGAAGCCGTAATGGTACTGATGCGATATTCGCCATTGGTCATGACCAATCGTCCGCTACCGTAAAAATCGCCAGTAGAGCTTCCTACAACGCTGCCTCTTTGAATTTCCAGCTTACCTCCATTTAAGTCTAATGTTGTAGCATCTGAAATGCCTACATCATTGCTAAGAATCAATGTGTTGCTGTTGTTTGAAAGGTTAACAAACACCAATTTTTCCGATGACCCCGGAAGTAAGGCATTACCCGTCACTTGATTTTCCTTGCCTATGTAATGGAAGGTTGCGGTTTGGTTGAAAGTTTTATTGCTTGCACTCAACTGCACATTTCCTGCAGTGCTTAAAGAAGAAATACCTTGAGAGTGCGTGATTTTCAAAATGCCTCCTTCTTCTAATTCGAAAAGATTAGAGCCACTAGGAGACGTAGGCTGCGTTACCAATAATGGGGTAATTCCGTCAAGCCCAAAGCCGAAATTTAATGTGCCTCCGCTTTCCACTTTGATTAAGGAGCTTCGATTTAAACGCAAATTGTTTTCAGTCAATAACACCTTTGCACCATTTTTAATATAAAAGGGAATTCCTTTTTCTGAACTTGAATTGCCGACTATGCTTTTTATATTTACGGATTGAACCGTATTGCCAACAAAATTAAATTCTACATCATCTCTTGGGGTAATGTTATCTATTTCAGCATCAGTAATCAACAAATCGCCTTTTAAGTTAATTATATGCATCCCACCATTGGCAATAGAGTAAATAGTTGTATTCATTCTTAGTTGAGTGTTCGAAGTGACATTGCTACCATTAACTAATATGTTGCCATCTACGTTAACAGTGCAACTTCCTGCTGCCGAGTTTCCTCCCCTCAAGGCAAAATCACCGGCACAATCTAACTCGATATTTCCATTGATATTTAAAACCAAGTCTGCATTTCCAGTAGCCATCACGATTCTTCGTGCAGATCCTATTCCAGATCTCAAAATCAAGTCGCCTCCAATACCGGCAACAACATCATTATTTTGAATAAATTGAAATTTTTCATTTCCGCGAGTACTCACAAATTCAAAGTTGTTATGACAAAGGTTTTTGTCATTAGCGTTTGGGCCCAATACACTTTCCCAGTCCTCAGCAGGGGAAGCTCCCGTTACAGAATTAGTGTAATCTACATAGACATTTCCAAAGGCTGCGGTATAGCCATTGTACGTATTAAGGGTTACCTCTCCGTTGAACAAATAGGCATTGGGATTAAAGTCCGTGATGTAAAGTTCTGATAAGGGATGGAAATTCTCCGTTCCATTCCATAAGGAAGTTGTTAGGTTAGAATTGCCTCTATCATCAAAATACACCATACCACCATCAAACACCTCAATTGTTCCTGAGCTTGCGATACTTAACGATTCCCTAATGTCTAATGTGCCACCTTCATAAATAAACACCTGTTGAGCAGTGCTATTGTGTATGTTGATAAACGTGCCACCGTCTAAAATGTAGAGTTTTACGCTGCTACCAAATGCCCCTGAAGTTGTAATGGTATGTCCGTTTCTAATATAAAGTCTATTCACGCTAGCATAGGATGGTGCCGTTGAAGAGGACCAAGTGCCTCCGGTAAACCTTTCCCAAATGGTGTTGCTGTTCCAATTTCCTGATCCAGTGGTTCTATAGTCGCCATTGGAAGTGGGTAAATCTGTGATATTGAACGATGATGAGGTTGCGGTCCAATCTAATGTCCCAGAGCGCACCGCAGTCAATTGTCTATTGTTTTCTGCAACCGAATGTACAATGGTGTTAAACGACGCAACACCATTAATTGCTGTGGCAGACAATGGCGAACTTGTCATAGTGCCGGTTGAGCCAATTTGGATGGTGGTTGTATAATCTAAATCCCGGTGGGCATACATATCGATTCCCTCAATGAGAACTGCCGGCGTCATGGTGGCGTTTGTATCGGTATCACTAGGTTGTTGTACAAAACTCAATCGATCAGCGGTTACATTCAATCGGTTTTGACTGTTGTTTCCTGTGCTACTTTGTGCGCCACCAGCATCTGCTGCTACAAATGAAGAACCAGTTGGGTCTGCAGTGGCGGAGGTGATTTTAAAAATCAGCTTCGTTCGATCCACAACTTGCGTTTCGTCAAATGAAGCGCGAATGTGCAGTATTCTTCCGCTAAGATTATCATCTGGGGCAGTGACTGCAGCCCCACTCATTCCAGAAAACACCAATGCATTAGCGACTTTAGTCGCGGTTGCCAATACGGTGCCGCCAGTTGTGGTAAGCAGCGCGGTTTTTATCATGGCCAATTGATTGGTGTTTGATACATCTTCAACCGTTAAGCTTAGATTGGTCAAGGTGGTGTCAAAGCCATCCGCATCGGGCCCATCCAGAATTCTGATTTTCATAGGGATGAATTTCCCAACAGAAGTTGCTGAGCCATCGATAAAGTTGATGTATTCAGGATTGCTATTAAATTCTGGAGCAGTACTGCCATAATTTGTGTTGTCTATAATGGTGGAAAGGTTGCTGTTTGTTCCATTACCCGATATCGTAAAGGTGTAAGTTCCTTCATCTGAGTCGTCACTCGTTACCGTTATCGTTGCAGTACTCAAGCCAATGGCATTGGGATCGAAGGTCACGGTAAAAGTAGCCGAACTTGAGGGAGAAATACTTCCTGACGTGGCGCCAGAGACCATAAATTCTGAAGCATTTGAGCTGGTCACGCTTGTGATATCTAAATTGGCGGTCCCGGTGTTATTTATAGTAAATATGTTGTCTTGCGTACCGCCTGCTAAAGCTACATTACCAAAATAGGTAGCATCACTGGAATCTGGACTGCTGTCGCCATTGACGATTTCGTTGCCATTGCCTTGGATTGCTATTTCGGGTTCGGGAGTTGGAGTTCCACAGAAAATGCTAACATCATCAATATAAATCGACCTATTATGGGCTGATCTGAAGAATCTTAATTGTACATTAATCAAGCTCGTTAGGCTGCTTAGGTCAACTGTAAAGATTGTATATACCTCAGAGGTTGCTGTGTGTTCGATTATATCAGTCCAATCAGTACCGCTCCAATATTGTATTTTAACACTATTTGTTCCGGTTGGATTGCTACTTAACCGTGCATAATAAACTAAAGATGATGGATTGTCAATACTTAGCATTTGAATCCAATCACCTAAATCATTCATACCAGCTTTTTGATTGCCAGAACGGGCATCACCGGTATTGTAATATGAGCCATTATTTGTCCAGCCAGTAGGTTCTCCAGACTCAAAGCTTTCTTCTCCCAGACAAGGTCCAACATAAACATTAAACGTCGCACTTATGGTACGGGGAGCTGTAACATTTATAAAGTTATAAATGCTTACTGCACCTAAAGAAGCACCATCAACCAAAACGTCATCTATGGCGTAACCACTGGCCGCCGTAATGGTATAACTTTGATTGGCACCACAGGAAACACTCGTAATGCCACTAGGAGTGATGCTACCATTGGGGCCTGAAGTAGCTGTAATGTTGTAATCATAACTGTTGTAAACTGCGGTTAAGGTATGATTAGCGCTAATGTTTGTAAATGTGTACGGATTGGCAGTACTGCTTGTTGCAGCATCTATGATCCAATTTGAAAAGGCATGACAGGCATCGGGAGTAGCTGTAAAACTTTGGTCAGCACCGGCAGCATAACTCGCGGTATCTGGGCTAATATTGCCCCCAGTGGCTTGAGTCACCGTGATGGTTGGACCAGTTGAAGTTGCTTTTGTGATTTCAACATCATCCATAGTCATGTTTGACGATCCCTTTGTAAAAGTCCATTTTACATATCGTGAGTTAGAATTGAGATTGTATGGGCCTTTGATCGTACAACTTGATGGAAGGTTAGAAGTCCCAGCTAAATTAATGACTGTGGTGTAAGATATTCCGTTAGTGGATTCTTCTACAAGGAGCTCCGATGTTGAAGTCAAATTATTAGATTTAACAACGAATTTTAATTCGTTTGGAGTATCTTCAAAATAAACAATTTTTACATCACCAGTTGTATCAAATTTAGCCCCATTGTTTGTTGAGCAAGCAAATGAAGATGTATAAGAATCTAAAGGACTATCTGTCCATCCAATCGGAGTCGAATTCCAGGTGGTTCTAACCAATGGCAAAGTTACCTGCCCAAACCCAGACAAAACAAAACACAAAAAGCAGACTAATACAAGCGTGTATTTTTTTTTCATGGAGGGATGAATTAATTAGCTGGCGAACAAGGCTTATAAATGTAGGTAAAATTACTTAATTGTCAGAAAGCGAGACAGATAGACTTATTAACAAAATGTTATATTTTTGTAATGTGAACACACAAAAATCTTACACCGTCGATGAAGCGCAAAAGCGCATGGAACATTACTGCGCTTACCAAGAGCGTTGCCATAAGGAAGTGAACCAAAAACTTTACGACATGCGTATGATTCCGGAAGCACGGGACCAAATCATTGTGCATTTGTTAGACCATAATTTCTTGAATGAGGAACGCTTTGCCCAGGCTTTTGCGCGTGGCAAATTCCGAATCAAAAAATGGGGCAAACAACGTATTCAAATTGAATTGAAACGGAAGGACATTAGTAAAATCATCATCAAAACTGCCTTAAAAGAGATTAGCGATGCCGATTATTACAGCACTTTTGATGCGCTCGCTGAAAAAAAAGTGCATACGATCATGGAATCGAATCCCTATAAAAAGAAGAAAAAGCTGGCCGACTATCTCTTGTACCGCGGCTGGGAAAGTCATTTGGTCTATGATAAGGTCAATGAGCTGGTGCGTTAGGGTTTGAGGATGAGATTTCAGGTAGTAGGTGGTTGAAATTATACCTTTTGGATTCTGGATTTTAGACTCATCTAGCTTAAGTTTGAATTTTTTTTGGGCGTTACCCTGAAAAAGGGTCGGGCTTTCTGTTGCAATCTTTTTTCTCGTGCCTCGAAAAAAGGATTTTCACGACAATCCCTAACGCAAAAAGAATAGCAAAGACGCCTAAGATCAAACCAAAGACAAAATACTTAAGGCCGCGCACGCCATATTGACGATGGAGGATTGAACACAATCCAAACCTCTTCAAAATAAAAAAACAGTACCATCCCAGAGAATAGTACTGTTTCGTAAATAAGATTCTTGGAGATCTAACTGCGCATTAGAAAGTTTCAACCCAGTCTAATTTTTAGAGTCTAGAAGTGATGATTTAGCGGCAGGGTCTAGATTCTTTTTATTCACAAGTTAAAAGATGCGCCAATATTCAAGGTAAATTGGTTGTGGATGTAATTGGCTGGGTCTAGTTTGTTCTCATCGTATTTTGCCAATGGAAAGTTTGCTTCTGTGAAAATCCCGAAGCCTTCCGTAAAGAAATAACGGGCGCCAACGTGACCTCCAAAATTCTTTAAGCTCAAACTCAAACCTGGATAGAAATCAAAATTCTCGTCAATGTTGATCACGTTACCCAAATTGGCGTTGAAACGGGCTTTTAGGTCAAATCTGTCGCCAAAGTCGGCATCCAGAAAATCACTGACTCCCAAGGCATAACTGGAGGAGAACCCTACTGAAATATTCTGTCCCAAACCATAATCGTAGCTAATATTCACGCCTGTGGCCTCATCTTGGATGTTGGCAGCGACTTGAAATTTTTGATCCCCTTGGCCTTTAAAGGCTTGGGCATTTACAAAGCTTATGGAAATAATGGCGATTAAGGCAAGTGTTATCTTTTTCATCTTTGGTTTGTTTTAAGTGGCAAATATAAGTGTTTTACTACTTTTTTTACTAATTACAGCAATTGTTTATTGGTTCGGGCAATGGCTTTCTCGTTTTTCCAATCAATCCAGTCTTGACCTTTGAGACGTCGCATGAGATTGTCAAAATTACGCAATACAAAAACGTTATAAAACGCCTTGCCTAAGGTTTTGGGATGTCTGGCAACGGCACGCAAGCTCATTGAAAATCCTGGGGTCAAGTACTTCATGTAATGCCAATAGCCTTCGGGCATGTAAAGCACTTCACCGTGATGCAATTCACATTCCCAGCCTTCGGCGTTTTTGAGCGCTGGCCATTTCTCAAAATCTGGTTGGGAAAAATCGATGTCTTCCCTTGTAATCAATGAATGCGGAACTTTATACAAATGCTTAGACTGATCCTGGTCAAAAAGAATGATTTGTTTTTGGCCTTCAAAATGGAAATGGAAAATGTTTGCCAAATCGATGTCGTAATGCATGAAGGTATGCGAATTCTTTCCGCCGAAAAACAGCATGGGCAAACTCTTCATCAAGCGCAATCCGAAGTCAGGATAGGAATAGTCCTTTTGAAGCTCGGGGATTTCCTTGAGCACATTCCATAGAAAGATGCGGTATTTAGTGGGTTCTCGTTTGAGCAAATCCACATACTCGCTCATTTTCATGGTAGCATGGGCTTGGTTGAAGCCATCTTTATAATCTACAGGCCGATCGTCGTAAAGTGGGACGGTCTTGTCTCCAGCGATGTCCTTCATATAGTCCAAGCTCCATTTGTTTAAAGCTGGCCAATCTTCAATAAAATGCTCGATAACCACAGGCTTCTGTGGCTTAAAGTAGTGCTTTATAAAATCCTCTTTTGAAATGTTTGTAACGCGAGGGATGTCTTGAAGTTGCAAGTTCAACAGGAAAAAATTTAATAGGCAAAGTTAAGAAAACGTTACCAACTGTAATTAATAGAGTGTTAAAATTTAAGTGCAGATGGCAGCTGCTCGGGTTTATGAAATTCCGAAGAAAAAGGAATATCATTGATCTTTCTTGACCTTGAATTTATTGGAATTGGAACGAATTAGCAAATAAGGGATGCCAATCGCCAAGGCAATAAAGAAGGTATACAATTTGATGCTTTCGTCTTCCATAAGCGCTGAACAGAATATGCCCAGAAGCATAATCAAAGCCATCCCGAACATCCCATTTCTAAAAACAGTTGCAATGCCTTCAATGTCATAATTGGCTTGTTGCGCTTTCGTCATGGTATTGTAGCCAGCAATCAAAAAGTGCATTTTGCCATACTTGATGACAATGCCTAAAATGATGAAGAAGATGGGTACGAATAGCATTGGATTGTTGTTCAATTCTAAGTTAAACTTGAAATGTGCCAATGATTATTGGGTGTTTCAGACCTTTCAGGTTTTCAAAACCTGAAAGGTCTCGACTTCAGCTAAGCAAATTCAAAACAGTCAATTTCTCACTTCAACACCTTCCCTTTTTGCTTCGCTTCTTCATTGCGCTCAATCTTGTGCTCAGGTCTGGTCCATTTTGGTTTTTCGCCCAAGGCTTGGTATTGAGATGCTGAAGCTTCCACACTTTCAGGCTGCATTTTTTTGATGAAGGGTTTTTGCGGATTCAGTCCCAACATCTTAAAGAGTTCCATGTCCTCACTCACATCTGGGTTTGGCGTGGTCAATAACTTATCACCGGCAAAGATGGAATTGGCGCCAGCAAAAAAGCACATGGCTTGGCCTTCACGAGACATTTCGGTACGTCCTGCGCTAAGTCTTACTTGCGTTTCTGGCATTACAATACGCGCTGTGGCGACCATGCGAATCATTTCCCAAATCGAAATCGGTTTTTGCTCTTCTAAAGGCGTGCCTTCAACAGCAACCAAAGCATTTATGGGCACCGATTCTGGTTGCGGGTTCAAAGTGGATAAGGCCACCAACATGCCAGCGCGGTCCTCAATGTTTTCGCCCATGCCAATAATACCACCAGAACAAACGGTCACATTGGTTTTACGCACGTTGCCAATCGTATCCAAACGGTCTTGATACCCGCGGGTAGAAATGACTTTCTTGTAATATTCTTCGGAAGAATCCAGATTATGGTTGTAGGCGTAGAGACCCGCTTCCGCTAAACGATGGGCTTGATTTTCAGTTATCATGCCGAGGGTGCAACAGACTTCCATTTCCAGTTTGTTAATGGTGCGTACCATTTCCAAAACTTGGTCAAATTCTGCTCCGTCCTTGACATTTCGCCAAGCGGCACCCATACACACACGGGAACTTCCAGAAGATTTTGCGCGCAATGCTTGTGCTTTGACTTGTTGAACCGTCATAAGATCATTGCCTTCAACATTGGTGTGGTAACGTGCGGCTTGCGGACAGTAGCCACAATCCTCAGGGCAACCACCGGTTTTTATAGATAGGAGTGTAGAAACCTGAACCGTATTTGGGTCATGATGCTCCCGATGTATGCTAGCAGCTTGATACAACAACTCCATCAAGGGCGTGTTGTAAATCTCTAAAATCTCGTCTTTGGTCCAGTTGTGTTTTGTCTCGCTCATAAAATTTCATGTCTTATGAGCCAAAAATAACTATAACCATTCAGAATTTTGTTCTGATCTGCCAAATATTAATATTTAAGAATGAAGAAATTTAACTTTCTCAAGAATGGATCGGTTATTTTAAGAGCGCATTTATTAGTATTTTCATTGATAATCTATACCGCGGTTAGCAAAAAAAAGCTGTATTGAGACCTCGAATAACGATTAAGCTGTTTTAAAGCTGAATTTGAAAAGCTAATTGCCACTGTATCTCTTTATAGAAGGTTTGATTCTGAACAGCTAAGAAAATAGTAAAATAAAATGTTAAATTAAGTTGTTTTTTTTTGTAGGTTTGATTTTTGTTTCAAATTAATTCTTATGTATTCTAAGAAGCAATTTCTAGAGCCAAGAATCGATTTCAATTAGACTCATAAAGAGTGATTTATAATAATATTAACCTAAAACCAAACTGAAAATGATTAAAAAATCAATGAAAATGATGACCATAGTATTTGCGTCATCAATGCTATTGACTTCGTGCTATTCTTACACAAGTGTTGTAGGAGAAGGGGCTCAAGGAAATAACCAAGTAACTGAATGGAACCACTATGTTATTTATGGTCTGGCACCTGTTGGTGTTTCTGATTCAAAACAAATGGCTGATGGAGCAGAAAATTACACCGTGTATACAAGACAATCTTTTGTTAATGGATTAGTTACTGCAATAACTTTCGGGATTTATTCTCCTAGTGTAACGACAGTTACTAAATAAAGTGTATGAAGAAGTTGTCTCTACAGTCAACTTCTTCTATTTTTTAGCTTATGAAAAAAATTTTATTCTACATATCAGTACTTCTTTCTATATTTCTATTGCTAAATATTTTGAAAATTTTATTTGTTGACTTGAGTCGGTTGACAGAATATGGTTTTGGATATCTAGTCGGCAAAATTATCTTACTCTTGGCTTTTCTAACAATAGCAACGCTCACGCGAAAATCTGTAGTTAGTTCAAAGCGTTAACTGCGGTTAGACCCACCACAAACAACGACACTATAAAAACGGACTTCCCTTTTAAGTAGGTTTGCTTGACTTTCAATGGGCTGTTTTTGTTTGGTTGTTTCTAATTGGAATTGGTCAAAACAAAAAAAATCCGCCTCACGACGGATTCTCTTTTCATAGCTTTTATTCTGCTTCTTTTTGCTTCGGAAGGTTTGGCGCTTGAGTTTCAGCTTTATCCTTACCTTTCAAATATTCCGGTAAATCCATACCGGCCATATTGAACATTTCCTGCAGCGGTGGTACCGATTTATACATTCCTGATAAAAAATTGGCGGTTGAGGATTTTCCATTTTCCCCATTGTTTCCGCTATCCCAAACGGTCACTTTATCGATCTTGATGTTTTTGATAGCTTCCGCTTGCAATCTTACCAATTCTGGTAATTTATCAGCGATGAGCAATAGTACTGCATCTTTGCTGTTATTGCCGGCAGCTTTAACGATTTCCTGTAAACCTTGGGCTTGTTTGGTCAAGACCTCGAATTGGCCTTGAGCTTCCGCCTGTGCTTTGAATAAAATCGCATCGGCCTCACCTTTGGCTCTTCTTCTAATGCGTTCTGCTTCCGCTTCAGCATCGATCTCTACTTTGCGCTTATCAATTTCCGCAGGAATAATGATATCTGCCATTTGAGAGGAGCGTTCACGTTCTGCTCTTGCTGTTTCTGCTTCTTGCTCAGCAGCATAAGATTCTTGCAGGGCTTTTGCACTTTGAACTTTTTCTGAAGCTATGGCGACACGTCCTGCTTCGGCTTCGCGTTGACGACGCAAAGAATCGGAATTGGCGACCGCGATTTTCGCAGTGTTTTCGCCTTCAACAGCTTGTGCGTTTGCAGCGGCAACTTGTGACCTTTGGTCTTGCACAGCATTGGCCTCACCAATACTACCATCCCTGTTTTTCTCTGCAACCGATTTACGAGCGGCGTTGATCGCGTGCGCTGCGGCCTCTTTACCAAGCGCTTCGATATAGCCAGACTCGTCAACAATATCGGTAATGTTAACGTTGATGAGCTTAAGGCCTACTTTTTTCAGCTCAGTCTCAACACTTTTGGAAATATTGGTCAAAAACTTATCACGGTCATTGTTGATTTCCTCAATATCCATGGAAGCGACGACCAAACGCAATTGGCCAAAAATAATTTCTTTTGCCAAATCCTGCACATCTTGTGCTCCCAAGCCCAATAAACGTTCTGCTGCATTTTGCATCACACCGGGTTCTGTAGAGACGCCAATGGTAAAACGGGAGGGCACATTAACACGAATATTTTGTTTTGATAGCGCATTAACAAGATTAACCTCGATAGAAATTGGGGTTAAATTTAAAAATTGGTAATCTTGAAATACAGGGACGATGAAAGCTGCACCACCATGGATGCATTTCGCCGATTGACCGCCACCCACTTTACCATAGACCACCAAAATACGGTCTGAAGGGCAGCGCTTGTAACGTCTAATAAGAATGATAAAAAATACAAATACAAAGAGTATCGCGACAATAACCGCGATGGGCAGGCCTAAATCAAAGCCCTGAGCTTGGAGGTAATTCATAAGTTTCTGGTTTAATTGGTTCTATTGGTTTTTTGGTTTGTTCTACGATGAGGATGCCATTATTGGTCACATCCACGACTTTGATGATGCTGCCCGATTTAAGTTCCATCAACGAATCAGACAAGGCCTCAAGCTCCCGGAACGATCCTTGCACATTTACGGTTACCTTGCCCATCTTAGTGCGGTTGGGGCCAACAGTCAAATAGACTTCGCCAATGGTATTGATGGCATTTCTATAATTTAAAGTACCGCTGTTGGTCAATTTGCCCATGGCATAAAACATGCCTGCCATGATGGCCATCATGAGCAGTCCGCAGCCAAAGGCCGCAATCACACTCAAAGGTTTGGAGAGTCCAGCATTGTAGAAGCCGATACCCGTCCATCCAAAAATGGTAAAAAAACCGATGAGGTTTTTAAAGCTGATGAATTGAAAACCAATCCCAACATCGGCATCAATTTCAGCATCCAGACTATCGAAATCTTCACTGGAATCCATGCCCATTACGGTTGAAATTATGATGAAGAAAAACACCACAGAGCCAACTAAAGCAATGATCCAAAAGAATTGTGAGAAGCCGTCAAGTGCAGAAAACCATTCCATAGGGATTTGGGATTTAGGGATTAATGCTTAAAGATAAGCAGATTTTTGTTATGCTCACTTATTAATTCTTTCAACATTATTGACCGTTAAAGAAATCTACGAGGTGGTTTTAATTCGATTTTTTTAGGCTATTTGCGGTTTTTTAGACTGTGAGTCCTCCTGTTTTCGTCGCTGGGACACCCAAGTTAGAAATCGAATAATTTCGCTAAATTTTGTTGCTGCTCGGAGTTGATTATGGTGGTGTAAGTTATTTCCTTGGTAACAGGGTGTTTTACTTTTACGGCA
>NZ_VORM01000017.1 GCF_007997225.1 Subsaximicrobium wynnwilliamsii | reverse complement strand
CACAACTAGCAACCTTGCAGCTTACTAATGGTTCAAGGCGTTACCCCTGCCCATAAGGGACTTGCACCCTCTAGATTAATTAACTACTTTTCTGTAGTTATAAAGATGCCCATGCTGGGCACACACATCGCGTATAATTAATTGCTTGGCCTGTTCTTCTTCCGAAAATCCTCGTGGATTCGCTAGTTCGTTTTTATTTGCTAAATTAGCGCTTGAGACACGCAACTAATCATACTCAAGGGCGTTGTAGTGCATTTGAGAAAAATGAGAAATCGAATAAAAATATTGCTATTGATTTTTGCAATCGGATTTACAAATCTGACTTTTGCAGAAGTTAAAATGGACACAATTACGAATTGGCAACTTTATAAAGACTCTGAATTACTATTTAAAAGTCACTTTCTAGATTCAAACAGATATACTGCAAAAATCAACTCAACTGATAAATACGAGAACTTAGTCCTTTCTGTTTTTTACGATTTCAACAATGAAGTTATTGATAGAAAAATTGAACTAGTATGCGATAATCAAATTATTGCAACATTTAAAAATGAAAGTAATAGTCGTTCCAAATTTAGAATTCCAAAAAGCGAGATTGATAAACTTTTTTCAAAAAATTTAAACAAAGAAATATCCATAAATTACTCAGATAAAATTAATGGAAATGGATTTACAATTGGACTATTAAAGCTGTTTGTTACTGAATACACACAATTATCAATACCGGAAATTAGGCAAATAGTTCAAATGGCAATTGATTTACCTGAATTACAACAATACTTTCATATTGATAAATCCCCAAACAGAAAACCATTGATTTTTAAAGAGTTTGGCGTAATCAATAAAAACAATATTGAAAGCATCACGAAATTTGACACGAATGTCAAGTTTCTTTCCGAAGAAGAAATTAAAAGAAAATCGATAACTGAATATATTGGAATAGGAGATTGGACTTGTATAATTGATAAATTAAGACTTCAACTATACTATGTACCAGAAGGAATAACAATAAATTATATTTTTAATAAACTTGATTCGGAATGGAAAATAGTTGAATCAATAATAATGGAAGAATAAAAACGCACTACAACGTATATAAAAAATAGCGCGAGTCATTGCTAACATTAAGGTTCGGGCATTTTTGGAAAGTCGCCAAATTTTTAAATTTGACAAAATCACAAAAATAAAATAATTAGTAAAATTTAAAAATTCGGCTTGTGTTTTATCCGAAAATTATCGCTTATTTTCAGCGCTAATTTTCATATACCAAACGTTCTACACCATTTGAAAAAAACCACAATTATGAAAAGAATATTTTTAGTATTATTAGTAATTTCAATAACATTTTCTTGCAAAAAAGATGGAGAAATAACAAAAAGAGAAACTTTTGATTTAACAGTTTCTGCAAAAAATTTCCTTGATAGCACTAAAGTATATCTTTACAATAGAGATATTGACAAAAACATAGATTCTGCTTTTGTGATAAATGAACGTTTCAAATTTTCTGGAAAAGTAGATTTACCATCGCTTTGCTATTTAGAATTTTACGACAAAAACAAAAAGCATATAGAACCATATAAATTTTTCTTTTTAGAAAATGAAAATATATCAATTTCAGGAGATTACTCTGATTTTATTAATGCAAAAGTAACTGGTTCAAATCAAACAGATTTATATTCGAAATACGATTCTATATCTATAAATAGTGATAAGAGATATAAAGTTGATAAAGAAATTGATTTTCTCTTTTCAAATGCCAATAACCAAATGACATTGAACGAATTATTATACAAGAAAAAAGAAGTTTCAAAAGATAGTTTATTACTATTTCATAAAAAGTTAGATTCTATAAATTCAAATTCACCAAAAGGTCAAGAATTGTTGGCTTATGCTAAAACAGTTGACATAAAACCTGGAGATAAATTCAGAGATATTGTTGGAAAAGACTTGAATGGTAAACAACATAAATTATCTGATTATAAAGGTAAAGTCATTTTGTTGGATTTTTGGGCAGCAGGTTGTTATCCTTGCAGATTACAAAACAAAAAAGAATTTCCCGAATTAGTTAAAAAGTATAGTAATGATGATTTTATTATTGTTAGTTATTCGCTTGACACTGATGAAAAATCGTGGAGAAAATCAAGTCAAGACGATAAAATTAATTGGTTGAGTATTTCGGACTTGAAAGGAATGAAAGGCGAAAACGTTAAAAATTATGCAGTTACTGCAATTCCGAATAGTTTTTTAATCGACCAAAACGGAGTTATAGTTAAATCATTTGTTGGTTTTTCAGAAGGAGCAAATATAATTGAAAAGGAAATTGACCAACTTCTGAAATAAAATACATGTGGTAAGTCGCGTATAATTAATTGCTTGGCTTGTTCTTCTTCCGAAAATCCTCGTGGATGCCCAAGTTCGTTTTTATTAGCTAAATTAGTGCTTGAGACGCACAGCTAATCATACTCAAACAAGTTCCACAATACAGCTCCGGATATAATTTCTGCAAGATTGAAATTGGCGTAACTCGAAATAACCACCTAGTGCAATTTCAAGCGTTATGTTAAGCAGCGAGAAAAAATCGCACAAAAAAAAGCCTCGAACCATCGAGACTTTATTTTTATTAAAATAAACTCCTAATTACTTAGGCATTACAACGGTGTCTATCACATGGATTACACCATTGCTACCCATGACATCTGTAGCAGTAATTTCGCTATAATTTCCTTTTGAGTCTTTCAACCAAATTTTACCATCTTTTTGCATTACAGTAATTTCTTCGCCATTTAAAGCTTCTAATTCAACAGTGCCATTGCCGTTCTTTAAAGCAGCAGTTACGTCTTTTGCTGTTAATTTTCCAGCTACTACGTGGTAAGTTAAGATGTTTGCCAGTGCTTTTTGATTTTTTTCCTCTAACAAAGAATTTAAGGTTTTTGAATCAATTTTAGCGAAAGCATCATTGGTGGGAGCAAAAACGGTAAAGGGACCATCACCTTGCAAAGCTCCAACTAAATCGGCAGCTTTTAAAGCAGTTACCAAGGTCGAAAAATCTTCGTTTCCAACGGCAACATCTACAATTGTTTCTTGTGCGGTAACAGTGTTAGAAAGTGCTACAGACATACTAATAGTCAAAATAAGGATTAATTTTTTCATAATTTATAAGTTTTTATTTCTTCAAATATATAACTTAAAACTTTATTCTGTTTAACTTTTAACTAAATATGTTAAACAGAAAATCCTAAAATAATCTTAAATTTTCGGTGTAACGAAACAAACCCTTCTGCAAATAATGGGTCTTTCGCACTGCCCATTGTCCACAAACACGATACATACTAGATCTCAAACATCCCATTTGTGATTATTAAAACTTTTCGTAATGTTTCAACCGAATATTTGCTGAAGAAAATACAACGAAGATGTTTAATTTATTAACTGGCTGGGGAACAAAATAAATTGATCCATAACATCTGAAGAATTGCATAGTTTAAAAGCTAGTTCGCTTACTGGCATTGATAGCCCTGGGATAGCGTTTACAGTAACTCAAGGATTCCAGACAGGATAGAACACATTGTTTAAATTTACAAAACGATTGAAATACTATTCTCTTTACACCTGATGAAGCAACGGATTTTGCGTTACAACGATTCACTTTTTTCAACTCACGCTTAAAAATTCACTAATATTAAATTCCTAGATAAACTACTTGGTATAGGCTATACATTTACATTATATTTGTTTCTAAATTGTAACCCTCCTCTTTAACACATCAGCTTTTGATCTCATAACTGTTACAATTAAAACAGATTTTCGCAATTGAAACTTAAACGAAGACGGAAGCTAATTAGCTATTCAAATATTCTCGATCAACCCATTAGGTTCAATCCATTCGTGTTTTCCCGAATGTTTATTTTGTGGGCGATTTTAGGATTGGTTGGCGGGGTCATAGCAGGCATCTATTGGATTGCTCTAGAGTTCCTTACTCATGAATTGGCAGCCTTTACCGGTTGGCTGGTTATTCCTGTCATGGCGATTTGCGGACTTCTAGCTGGTTTGGTGATACACTTTATTGGCGATCCAGGAGAGATTCACCTCATCGTGAATAACATTAGATTCAATAAGGGAAAACTCGACCCGAAGAATAATCCGTCAATGATCCTCTCCTCTTTACTTTGTATTGCATCTGGATGAAGCTTGGGGCCTGAGGCGCCGTTGGTTCAGGTAATTGGCTCTACAGGCACTTGGTTTGGCAAATTGTTTAGACTGAAGGGCGAGCAATTACGATCGATGAGCATTGCGGGGATGGCATCAGGTTTTACCGCAATGTTTGGCGCGCCATTGGGCGGAAGTTTATTCTCTTTGGAAATTTTACACCATAAACACGCCGTTGAATACTATAAAGCAATCATTCCTGCACTGGTGGCCAGTAGTTTTAGCTAGGTGGTGTTCGCTTTAATCATTCACCTGGGACTCGGTACGCTATGGGAATTGTCGTCTTATGAATATTCGGGGGTATTGGATTTTTTGATGGCCGTAGCTTTTGCCATCGCCGCAACTGCCGTGGGATGGTTCTTTATTCACTGCACAAAATTCTTTAAATTAGCGTTTGAAAAACGACCTATCCCCATTTACATCAAGACTTTAATTGGCGGGGTGCTTTTGGGTATTATTCCCTATTATTTCCCTATTACGAGATACTTTAGCCACTATCAATTAAACGACTTGCTTGCGGGTGAATACAGCCTCAATTTTTTGTTGCTCATCCTCCTATTTAAAATCATCGCAATTGCCATTACCGTAACATCGGGCTGGAGAGGTGGGTTCATCATTCCGTTGTTCTTTGTTGGAGCAACTTTAGGCTTGATTATTCATCACATCTTCCCGGCCACAAGCTTAACCTTGGCAATTATTAGCTGCATGGCCGGCATCAACGCCTGTGTGACTAGAACCCCCATGAGCACAACGATTTTACTTGCGACCCTAACTGGGTTTTCTTATTTCATCCCTATTTTATTTGCGAGCCTCACAGGATATTTTCTAGCGCCAAGAATACCATTTATAAGTTCCCAATTGGAGAAGCAAAGTGAATGATGCTTCAGAAAATAAAGACATCCGAAGCTTTTAGAAAAATAATAAAGTAGTTTGATGTTTTTCAGTTAAACAAGAGACCGGATATTGGCATAACTATTCTCCAGCGCGTCTCGGCTCTCTTCCGCCGTTAACCATTTAACCTGGGTAATGCCTTCGTTTAACTCTGGTTGCAATTCACCTTCAAAATTTGTTTTCATTTCAAACCAGTGGGTAATTTTGATTTTGTGCTTGCCGTTGCGTTTGAAAATATGATAGGTGGATTCTAAGCGACTCACAATCTCAAGGCCTGTTACGCCTGTCTCCTCCTCCACCTCCCTAAGGGCGGTTTCTTCAATGGTTTCTTTACGTTCTGCTTTGCCTTTGGGAAGGTCCCATTTGTCATTGCGGTAAATAAAGAGAATTTTGCCTTCAGTATTGTAAACTTTGCCGCCACCTGCAATTACATTGGGCAATTTTTTGAGAAATTTTTTAAGCAGTTTTTCTTCTTTCTTGCCTATAAGGCGTACTTCTTTGAGAGAGGTTTTATTCAAAACCTTGATCACTTTACCTATACTGACTCTTGAAAGCAGATAATTTTTAAACCCATCTTCCTCTTCAACCGTGGTGGTTAAGACTATGGGTTTATCGTTTACAAAGACCTTGTGCATTGTTGGTTTTCTATCTTGATGCCGTAAAAATATCATTTTTATAATCTTCCCAACCATTTTTAAATTGAAATTTATTCAATTTAAAAAAAACCATATAGTTAAAAATCCGTAGTTTTGTCTTATGATTTTTGACAAAGAAACCGCCAAAAAAACAGCCGAGCTTTTATTGCAAGTCAATGCCATAAAGCTTCAACCCAACGACCCTTTCACTTGGGCCTCTGGCTGGAAATCGCCAATTTATTGCGATAATAGAATTGTACTCTCCTACCCGCCAATTAGAAATTACATACGCACCACCATGGCCAGGCAAATCGAGGCCCACTACGGAAAGGTAGATGTCATTGCTGGAGTTGCCACAGGCGCCATTGGCATAGGCATCTTGGTTGCCGAGTATTTAGGCCTCCCTTTTGTATATGTGCGACCAGAACCAAAATCGCACGGGAGACAGAACCAGATCGAAGGATTTTTGGAGTCTGGACAACATGTGGTTGTTGTTGAAGATTTGATAAGTACAGGCAAAAGCAGTCTTAATGCTGTAAGAGCTTTGAAGGAAGCCAATGTACACGTCAAAGGCATGCTTGCGATTTTCTCCTACGGATTTGAGGTTGCTGAAAAGAACTTTGAAGAAGCGCATGTAGAATTACGCAGCTTGAGCAACTATGATAATTTGTTGGAGCAAGCCCAAGAAACACTTTATATCAATAAAAAAGAGCAGCAAATACTTTCACTCTGGAATGCTAACCCCAGTGAATGGACTGCCAAATAACTCATATCAAGACCTTACCATGAAATTAGAATCAAAAAAAACAATCATACCCAAGTCTGCGGAAGAAACCTATCATTTTTTATCCGATGTCAAGAACTTTGAGAAGCTAATGCCAGAAAACATTAGCAAATTCGAAGTTTTAGGAGAAGATAAATTCCTCTTCGCTCTTAAAGGCATGCCAGAAATTGTGCTTAAAAAGAAAGAGGCCATCCCTTACAATAAAATTATTCTAGGCGCTGCTGGCGGAAAATTGGATTTTTCATTAACTGCCATAATTCTTGAGATTACCGGAGACTCCAGTGAAGTACAACTCAAGTTTGAAGGCGAATTCAATGCGATGATGGGCATGATGATTAAAAGCCCCATCAACAAATTTTTAGAGACCTTAGCTACCAATCTGCCTAAAGAAGTCTAGAATAGTAGCTTGACGTCTTTGAGATCGAAGGTTTTTAGAATATTATCTTCAACTCTAATCTGAAGCAATCCAACATCTGAAACCCCTTTGATAAAACCGGAAAAACGATGACCATCAGGCGTTTGAAACGTTGAAGGTTTGTCTTTTCTAAAGAGTGCCGCTTCATAGTCTTTTTTCACATTTTCAAGTTTACCTGTTTCAAGACGCTTCATTTCAACAACTACCTGCTCTGCCAGGCGTTTTAAAAGTTGATCTAAATCATGATCCACACCAGTTATGGATTTTAATGAGGTCGCTTGTGATAAATCACCAAACTGGGTTTGGTTCACATTTAGGCCAATACCTATAATGGTGGTTTCCATTAAAGTGTTCTTAATGCTGTTTTCAATTAAGATGCCTGCAATTTTCAGGTTGTCTGCCAAAATGTCGTTGGGCCATTTTACATATAATTGCCTCAAATGAAATTCACGCAAAACCTTCAGCAAAGCTAAAGAAGTGGCCATGCTAATATAAAAGGCCTGATGAATCTCCAAATACGAAACCTTAGCATAGATGCTCGCTGTGAGATTTTTTGAAGCTTCAGATTGCCATTGTGTACCCATTTGACCTCGACCTTGAGATTGTTTTTTGGCAACCACCACGGTATAATTCTCTAGTGATTCTTGGGTCTTTAAATTCCGTAAATAAGAATTTGTGGAGTCAATGGCATCAAGTTTGATAATATTCATGCGAGAAAGCAGATAAAAATTATAGATATCTTATGAATTTTTACCGCTTGTAAACCGCAAAAAAACAATAACTTTGCACAAAATTAAACCAAATTAATGGCTAAAAAAAATATAAGCCCAGATCAACTTATAACCACCATTATTGCTGGTATTGAAGATGTAAAGGGTAAAGAGATAACAATTTTAGACTTAAGAGAAATTGAAAATACCGTTTGTGATTATTTTATCATTTGCGAAGGCAGCTCAAATACTCAAGTAAATGCCATTGTGAACTCCATTCAGAAAAAAGTAAGCAAAGAGCTTAAAGACAACCCTTGGCACGTTGAAGGTAGCGACAATGCCGAATGGGTGTTGATGGATTATGTCAATGTGGTAGTACATGTTTTTCAGAAGCAAATTAGAACCTACTACGATATTGAAAGTCTTTGGGGTGACGCTAAGACTACCGTTATTGAATCAAGTTATCAAAAATAACATATTAATAAATAAGTACCACAACCGTGATATATACGTATGGCAAAAGACAATAACAATTTAAATAAAAAACCAAAATTCAGTCCTTACTGGATCTACGGTTTTATTATAGCTGCTTTTTTAGGGTTTCAATTGATCTCCGGCGGTTTGAGCGGCAGTGACGTTAAACAAATCAATCCAAACCAGTTCTTTGAATTCATGAAGGATGGCGATGTTGCAAAAGTAAACATCATCAACAATCGTGAGGCACGGGTTTATCTCGTCAAAGAAGCTTTAGCCAAAGAAGTTCACAAGGGCACCAAACCTAATAATATTTTACCTTCTGTATCACCTCAAGCCAATTATAGTTTTGAGTTTGGTGATTTAAAATTATTTCAAGAGGAGATTAATAAAATCAAAGCCGAGAGCAATCTTACCGTCCCTGTATCTTTTAAAACGGAGGAAAACGTTTGGGGTAATTTCATTTTCTCCTTACTGCCATTCGTATTGATTATTGGTGTTTGGATCTTTATCATGAGACGCATGTCAAGCGGCGGCGGTGGCGGTGCCGGTGGTCAGCTTTTCAATATAGGAAAATCAAAAGCCAAGCTTTTCGATGAAAAGACTGATGTAAAAACGTCCTTTAAAGATGTTGCAGGCTTGGAAGGCGCTAAAGAAGAGGTTCAGGAAATTGTTGATTTCTTGAAATTTCCCGAAAAATACACCTCCTTAGGTGGTAAAATCCCTAAAGGTGCTTTGTTGGTAGGCCAACCTGGTACTGGAAAAACCTTATTGGCAAAAGCAGTAGCCGGTGAAGCCAAAGTTCCTTTTTTCTCACTATCTGGATCAGATTTTGTTGAAATGTTCGTAGGCGTTGGCGCATCTCGTGTGCGTGACCTTTTCAAGCAAGCCAAGGAAAAATCACCTTCCATTATCTTTATCGACGAAATCGATGCCATTGGTCGCGCTAGAGGTAAGAGTAATATGTCAGGCTCTAATGATGAACGTGAAAATACGCTCAACCAATTATTGACAGAGATGGATGGCTTTGGAACCAATACCAATGTTATTGTCTTAGCCGCGACGAACCGTGCCGATGTTTTGGATAAAGCTTTAATGCGCGCAGGTCGTTTTGACAGACAGATTTTCGTAGATCTTCCCGACGTTCGCGAGCGTAAAGAGATCTTTGAGGTACATTTAAGACCTATCAAACAATCTGAAAAACTGGATATTGACTTTTTGGCCAAACAAACACCTGGTTTCTCTGGTGCCGATATTGCAAACGTTTGTAACGAAGCTGCATTGATCGCTGCCCGTAATGGCAAGAAAGCAGTAGATAAACAAGATTTCTTGGATGCGGTAGACCGTATCGTTGGTGGGCTTGAAAAGAAAAACAAGATCATTACTAAAGACGAGAAGAAAGCCATTGCTTATCACGAAGCTGGCCACGCCACAGTGAGTTGGATGCTGGAACACGCAGCACCTTTAGTTAAAGTAACCATCGTACCAAGAGGGCAATCTTTGGGCGCTGCATGGTATTTGCCAGAAGAGCGACTCATTGTGAGACCAGAACAAATGTTGGATGAAATGTGTGCCGCCCTTGGCGGTAGAGCTGCTGAAAAAGTTATTTTCGATAAAATATCAACAGGCGCTTTGAGCGACTTGGAGAAAGTAACCAAACAGGCAAGAGCCATGGTAACCATCTATGGATTAAGTGAAAAGGTAGGTAATCTAACCTATTACGATTCTTCGGGACAGTCTGAATATAATTTTTCAAAACCATACAGTGAGAAAACTTCAGAACTTATTGACAATGAGATATCAGATATCATTGAAACACAATATAGACGTGCTATCGCGCTTTTAGAAGACAACAAGGATAAGCTTACGCAACTAGCAGAAGTTCTGCTTGAAAAAGAGGTAATCTTTAAAGACAATCTCGAAAAGATATTTGGCAAGCGTCCTTTTGAGAAGAGAGAATTGATCACGCCAGAAGACACTCCTGCTTCAACTGGAGCAGAGGTAAAAGGCGAGGAAATCAAGATTGAGGACGATAAGTAACAAGATTATCTAAATTTCATATAAAAAACTTAAAATATCGCATCGATACTTTAAGTTTTTTTATATTTGGTCAACCCTATACTGTTAAAGGTTAATAGCAATTTATTACATGAGTCTATTTCGTAAAATCTTCGGCTTGAAAAACACACCCGAGGAAACCATAAAAAACGAAGAGAGAGGCAAATATATGCCTGAAGTTAAGTTGCCTATTGATGAACAGTTCACGATCAATTTCAAAGCAAATGGCGGGAAATTTCTGTATTGTGAGAATATGCAGGAAATTCAACAGAATTTAAAATTCATCCTTTCTGAAAACAATTGGCAAAACGAAAAGGTCTTCATCTATGACGAGCAACTAAACCAACTGTTCAAGGCTATGGACTTTGATGCTACGAAAAAGGTTTCTGAAAGTACTTATTTCTTCTCCACCTGTGAGTATCTCATTGCTGATGATGGTTCACTCTTAATATCTTCCAACCAAATTGCCGAAAAGAAACTTAAGGAACTCCCAGACCACTTAATTATTTTTGCCACCACGAGTCAATTTGTGCAAAATATAGGCGAAGGCTTAAGAGGCATTAAACACAAAAGCAAGCAGAATTCTAAAATCCCCACCAACATTACCACCATCAAACATTTCAAGACCATAGAAGACAAAGACTTTCTTTCTTACGGAAGCAGCTCAAAAAACCTATATTTGTTGCTCTTAGAAGATTTATAGATGAAGGAACTTCGTACGCGTGCCCTGTCGGGCATTATTTACATAAGCTTATTGATTGTATCGCTCTATTGGCAGCATGCGCTAATTGTACTTTTTTTCCTCTTCGGAATGGTTTGTATGGGCGAATTCAAAAAACTCATTCAACTCAAAAGCATTTGGCCTTACATCGTCTTTGCCGTATTGTATGCTGGTTTTGCATATTGGGAATCCATTTTAACAACTTCTTCAGGATACGCAGAAGCCTCTCAAATACTCTTGGTAATCACCATTTTTGTGCAGCTCCTTTTGATTAAGGATCTGTTTTCAGAAAAAATAATACCCTTGTTTGAAACCAAACGCTTTATCATTACCACCTTCTACCTTTCGAGCGCATTTGTCTTTTTGATTTCCATTGCCAATTTTGAGCGTAACTTCACACCCTTGCTCTTATTGGGCGTCTTTATATTGGTCTGGGTCAACGATACCTTCGCTTTTTTGGTAGGGAAAAACTTCGGAAAGCAGAAATTATTTTCCAGTATTTCTCCCAAAAAAACAGTTGAAGGCTTTTTGGGCGGACTCTTTTTTGCCTGTATCGCAAGTTATTTCATTGCAAGATTTACAGAAACCCTTAACTTTACCCATTGGCTAATGCTCGGTATCATTGTAAGTGTTTTTGGCACTTTGGGCGACTTGATTGAATCCAAATTTAAACGTCAAGCCAAAGTCAAGGATAGTGGCGTGATCATGCCTGGTCATGGCGGCCTCCTAGATCGACTGGATAGTATTATATTTGCTGCAGCATTTGTATTTTTGTACTTAAGACTCATAACCTATGTTCCATAAAGAAGGCTATAAAATCATTGTGATCACATTCGCCATAGTCGTGGCAGCAGTGCTCTTGATCGATACTTTTGTAAGCTTAGCTTGGCTGCGAATGACATTGATTGTTTGCACAACCCTATTATTGATCCTGATCCTTCAGTTTTTTAGAAACCCAAAGCGACAAACTATTTTAGGCGAACATACGGCGATGTCGCCCGTGGACGGTAAGGTGGTCGTTATTGAGGAAGTTTTTGAAAAAGAATTTTTCAAAGATAAACGCATACAGATCTCTGTATTTATGTCGCCTATTAATGTGCACGTTACGCGATTCCCAATTAGTGGCAAAGTGATCTATAGCGAATACCATCCAGGAAAATTCCTCGTGGCATGGCACCCAAAATCAAGTGAGGAAAACGAACGCACAACAGTTGTGGTCGAAAACGATAGTTTCGGAAAGGTGCTGTACCGCCAGATTGCTGGAGCAATGGCCAAACGTATCGTGAATTATGCAACTCTGGAAGAGGAAGCCATACAAGGCGCCGATTCCGGTTTTATAAAATTCGGGTCACGTGTGGATGTGTTTTTGCCATTGGATGCCAATATCAAAGTGAAACTCAACCAAAAAGTACGAGGCGGTGAAAGTATCATTGCAGAATTGACAAAATGACTTCAGAAGAGTTACATATAGAGTTTGAGGAAGCGGTAGAACGCATTAACAGTTTTAAAGAACCCTACCCTGCCGATTTGTTGTTGCGTCTTTATGCCTACTTCAAAAAAGCCAGCAACGACTACAGAAGACCTAGCAGTAGCAAACCCATCATTAATGCCTTTAAGACCAATGCGCTGTTTCAAGTTAAGGATGTCACACAAGATGAGGCAAAGCGTATCTATATTGATCTAGTCAACAATTATTTTCTGTATAGAAAATAAAAAAGCAGAATCTGGTAAGATTCTGCTTTTTCAATATTGGGAAAACTCAAATTAATTGGCTCTGAGAGCTTTAATCAACGCTTTCTTTTTCATAGTGCTTCTTCCGCTTATACCAACAGTTTTTGCCTGTTCGTACAATTCTTTCATCGTTCGTTCTTCATAAGGCTTAGCTCCTCCACCCTTTTTACCAGGGTTTTTAGTATTGGCTATTTTTGCAGCCTTTTCCTTACTATAACCTTCGTCGCGTAGAGCTTCATACGTTTCATCGTCTTTGATACTTGGCCCATGATCTGTTTGTTTTCCCATAATATATGGTATCAAATATTAAGCAACTTGCTCTTCATGCTTACCTTCATAGACTTCCTCTACTAATTTAGAACAAAATGCCGGTAAATCATTTGGAGTTCTACTCGTTACCAAGCCTTCATCTACAACAACTTCTTCATCAACCCAATTTGCTCCTGCATTGATCATGTCGGTCTTTATAGAACTGAAAGAGGTAATTTTTCGTCCCTTGAGCACATCAGCTTCAGCCAACATCCATGGTCCATGGCATATTGCTGCAACAGGTTTTTTGTGTTCAAAAAAGGAGCGTGTAACGTTTACTGCGTGCTTGTTGCGTCTCAAAACGTCTGGATTGATTACACCACCTGGCAATACCAAGGCGTGATAATCTTTTTGATCGACCTCGCTCAATGTTTTGTCAACATTATACTCTGGTCCCCAATTTCCATCGGCCCAAGATTTGATTTTTCCTTTTTCTTCTGAAATGATATGCACGTCGGCCCCAGCTTTTTTCAAAGCATTCATTGGCTCCCTAAGTTCACTTTCTTCGAATCCGTTAGTTGCTAAAATGGCTACTGTCTTTTTATTTAAATCTTTCATGTTATTTAGTTTTAGTAATATTAATGATTACTTCAATATACAGGTTAGATAGGCCAAACCCTAATGTTTACAAGGCTTTAACGAAGATTTAGCAGGAAGTGTTAAGGCTTCTTAATGTTGGGCCAGAATCTTGACCAAGAGCTCTCGGAGTAAATCGCCTTGCGGCACAGCGTTAGAATTCACGCCCTTACCCTTGACATCAAATTCACGCAAGGTCGCGATGACTTGACTCACACGGCGCATGGGAAAATTGCGTGCTGCCGTAAGGTACTCATCTACAAAATAGGGATTGATCTTTAATGCAGTAGCCACGTCTCTAGGATTTCTGCTGCTCATGCCATGAAGGTGCAGCAAACTGGCAAAAAAGCCGAATAGCAACGAGACCGTGACCACCATGGGATTATCTTTTGGATTCTCGCCAAAGTAGTTTACGATTTTGAAAGCTTTAACCGTATCTCTATAACCAATGGCTTTGCGCAATTCAAAATTGTTGTAGTCTTTGCTTATGCCTATGTTCTGCTCGATGTGTTCTGGTGTGATCTGGCTGCCTTTCGGCAAAACGATCTTGAGCTTATTGAGTTCGTTACTGATCTTGCCCAAATCATTCCCTAGAAATTCCACCAGCATTTGGGAGGCTTTTGGGGTAATGCTATAATCTTGACCAGACAACACCCGATTGATCCAGCTGGGCACTTTGTCTTCGTAGATTTTCTTGCTTTCAAAAACCACCCCTGTTTTCTTGATGGTCTTGTACAAGGTCTTGCGCTTATCAATAGACTTATACTTGTAGTTTAGCACCAAAACCGTGCTAGGCTGCGGGTTTTTGGCATAGCGTTCTAAATTGGCAATGGTACGCGAGAGGTCTTGGGCCTCTTTGACAATAATCACTTGCCGCTCGGCCATCATCGGGTAGCGCTTGGCATTGCTTTCAATATCTTCTACGGAAACATCTCGTCCATAAAGCACCATTTGATTGAAACCCCTTTCTTCTTCGGAAAGTACATTCTTCTCTATAAAATCTGAAATAGCGTCTATATAATAAGGCTCCTCGCCCATAAGAAGGTAAATAGGCTTGATCTGGCCTTTTTTGATGTCTGCTACAATTGTTTTAACGTCGTCCAACTCTTGAAAATCTTAAAGTTCATTCGCCTAAAAACCGAAACATGGGTTTGGTTTTTAGATTTCGGTCAAGGTAAACTATCTTTGGAAAAAATGAGGATTAGTGCTTCAAGATTTGAATTTTCCGAAGTTTACATTTCGATTCAAAAATAGCGAAAATAAAGTTTCCATTTTTGATGAGATCCGTAAAAAGTTCATCATTCTTCAGCCCGAAGAATGGGTACGCCAACATACCGTGCGATTTCTCATGGAACATAAAAATTATCCAAAATCGCTCATTAACGTCGAAAAGGAACTCAAGCTAAACGGCTTGTCAAAACGCTACGATGTAGTCGTGTTCAACCCAGACGGAAGTCTCCACCTTATTGTGGAATGCAAAGCTCCCAAAATCAAGATCAACCAATCCACCTTCGACCAGATCGCTCGTTATAATTTAGAGCTCAATGCCACCTATTTAATGGTCACTAACGGAATTAATCATTACTATTGCCAGATGGATTTTGAAAATGAAAAATATGTGTTTCTGAAGGATATTCCGGAGTATGAGTCTTGAAACTGAACTTGAAATTGAAGTTGATCATGAACGTGAACATGAACTTGAATTTGAATTTGAAATTGAATTTGAATTGCTCGCAACATTGAAGAATCATCAATGAAAATATCGTATACAAAACATTGGAAACGTTTAAATTGCAAAATTATAGATATCACATTCGGCAAACAGAACTTGCTTGACGTAAACCATTGACTAATTAATACAACTAAAAAGCTTCCTTAGGGGAATTTAGCGCTTAACCTTAAACCTTGTAACTTGAAAATAGCAATCGTCATATTAAATTGGAATGGAAGGAAGTTGCTCGAGAACTTCTTAGCTTCCGTTGTGGCGCATGCTTCAGGAGCTGCTGTTTATGTGGCCGACAATGCGTCTACCGATACTTCGATACAGTTTATAAAAACCAGCTTTCCGAAGGTAAAAATTATTCAAAATAGCACTAATGGCGGCTATGCCAAAGGTTACAATGACGCCTTAAAACAAGTGGATGCCGAGGTGTTTTGTTTGCTCAACAGTGATGTTGAAGTGACCGCAGGTTGGTTAGATTCCATTTACACTGAATTTGAGACACATCCCGAAACTGCCATAGTTCAACCTAAGATTTTAGATTATAAAAAGAAAGACCATTTTGAATATGCTGGTGCTGCAGGCGGATTTTTAGACCGATATGGTTTTGCATTTTGTCGTGGGCGTATTTTTGAGAGTATTGAGAAAGATGAGGGCCAATACAATGACCGAAGCTCAATCTTTTGGGCCTCTGGAGCTTGCTTTTTTATTAGGAAATCCACTTTTGACGCCCTCAATGGCTTTGACGAACACTATTTTGCCCATTTTGAAGAGATTGATCTTTGCTGGCGGGCATTCAACAAAGGTTTTGATTGCGTCTATATTGGCCAATCAACCGTCTATCACGTGGGCGGCGCCACTTTAGAGCCCGCAAATCCTAAAAAAACATATCTCAATTTTAGAAACAGTTTGTACACCATCACAAAAAACACTGGCTATTTCTTGCCGGGCATTTTATTTAGCAGGATGCTTCTGGATGGCATCGCTGGACTTCGGTTTTTGTTACAATTGAAATTCGATCATTTTTGGGCTATTCTCAGGGCGCACTTCACATTTTATTCCAATTTGCCTCGTCTTTTGAAACAGCGAAGAATGCTTCCGCAGAAAAAAAACCATGAGCTAATACAGTCCATTGTTTGGGCTTATTTTATCAATAAAAAACGCCGGTTTAAATTTCTCACATAAGTGTTAAAGTTTTAGTTAAAGCTTGCGAAGGCCTACGTTCTTTTATATAATTTTGGTAAGTTAAATTTTAACCATTTATACTAAAACTCATTATGAAAAAACTAATGCTATTAAGCGTCGTTGGGATGTTAATTATGTCATCCTGCGTGTCCAAGAAGGAATTTACGGCACTCGAGGCGAAACAAAAGGAAACCCAAGATCTTTTAAATACTGCAACTGTTAAATTAAACAGCTGTCTTACTGATAAAGCTGCTTCAGATGCAAGAGTATCAGGACTGCAAGATCAATTGGCAGACATGCGCAGTACAAACCTAGATTTGATCAACACCAAAGGAAATTTGACCACCTTGACTCAAAAAGGTGCTGAAAACCTAGAAAAATCTCTTGAAAGCCTAAAAGAAAGAGATCTTAAAATCACTCGTTTGCAAGATGCGTTGACCAGAAAAGACAGTGTAACATTGGCAATTGTTTCAAGTTTGAAACGTGATGTTGGATTGAATGATCCAGACATCCAAATCAATGTAGAGAAAGGTGTTGTTTATATCTCAATCGCCGACAAATTGTTATTCCAAAGCGGAAGCTACAATGTGACTTCAAGAGCAAGAGAAATTTTAGCTAAAGTCGCAAAAGTGGTTAACAGCAAACCAGACTTTGAAGCTATGGTTGAAGGTCATACGGATTCAGTACCATACAATAAAGGTGGTGTATTAGTTGACAACTGGGATTTAAGTGTGAAACGTGCTACGTCTATCGTAAGAGTATTGGAAGATTTAGGCGTGAATCCTAAGCAATTGGTAGCAGCGGGACGTTCAGAATATGTGCCATTGGTACCAAACGACTCTGTAGAAAACAGAGCAACCAACAGAAGAACCCGTATTTTGGTACTTCCAAAAATCGATCAGTTCTACGAAATGGTTGAAAAAGAAATGAAAAATCTTGCTGAAAGTGAAAAATAATTTGCTTTAAGTTTTATAAAGTAAAAGCCCAATCGAAAGATTGGGCTTTTTTTATGGGCTGAATTTAATTTCCTTTCATTAATCTGCGAGGATAGAGTTGCTTTTGGCTTTTAAAACATCTACAGTCAGCTCTGAGCTTCAAACACTCCACTTCACGCTTCGTGCTTCAAAAAATCTCCAAACTCCCTTTGCCTTCCCGAACGACTTTTGGTTCAGCTTCAGACAAGTCAATCACCGTGGAAGCTTCATTGTCGCCATAACCACCATCAATAACTAGATCGACTAGTTTATCCCATTTTTCAAGAATGAGTTCTGGATCTGTGGTGTATTCCAACACATAATCCTCATCTCGAATGGAGGTTGAAATTATAGGATTGCCAAGTTGCTTGACGATTTCCAAAGCGATCTTATTGTTTGGCACTCTAATACCAACTGTTTTTTTCTTTTTAAATGGATTTGGTAAACTTTTGGAACCAGGCAATATAAAAGTGTAGGGCCCGGGAAGCGCACGCTTTAAAATCTTAAAGGTGGCCGTGTCAATCTGTTTCACGTAGTCACTTAAATTACTCAAATCATGGCAAATAAATGAAAAGTTTGATTTTTCCAATTTCACGCCTTTGATTCGGGCTACTTTTTCTAAAGCCTTCATATTATTGATGTCACAGCCCAAGCCATAGACGGTATCGGTTGGGTAAATGATGAGTCCGCCATTTCTCAAAACCTCAACGACCTTTCTAATTTCCTTGGGATTTGGGTTCTCTTCGTAAATTCTTATTAATTCAGCCATAATATGTATCTTAACTTTACGTTTACAAAATAAATAATATTTCAACATGAAGCACATAAAAATAACCTTACTCGCACTTTTTATCGCTTTCGGCTTTACCTCGTGCTCAGATAACGATGCTTCTCCATCTCCAGAAAACAATCCTGATCTACTCTATCAAGAAACGCTCAATGTATCTTACGGAAATGATACAGACCAGAAATTCGATCTTTATCTTCCTGCCAATAGAACTTTAGATACAAAGGTAATGATTATGATCCATGGCGGCGGATGGATTTCTGGCGATAAGGCCGATATGAATTTTCTCAAGGATTTAATGCGCCTCGACTTGCCCAATATCGCCATTGTGAATATGAATTACAGATTGGCAGATGCGAATAATCCGCCAATCCCAATGCAAATCGATGACATTAGTACGGTCGTGGATATGCTGAAGGCAAAGCAGGACGAGTATGTGATTTCAGACGATATTGGGTTTGTTGGCGTGAGTGCTGGCGCTCATTTGTCATTACTGTGGAGTTATGCCCATGACAGCAACTCACAAGTTAAAATGGTTGGCAGTGTCGTAGGACCAACAAACCTAACCGATCCAGCCTATTTGGAATCTGAGAATCCCTATTTACTGCAACTTATAGAAGTTTTCGGAATCGACACCTCCTCCGCTTTTCTTGAAAGTGTTAGTCCGTATCATCAAGCAACGACTAGCTCACCTCCAACAATTTTATTCAATGGCGGTAATGACCCACTGGTTCCCACAAGCCAAGGTATTGATATGGATGCTAAATTAAGTAGCTTGGGCGTGACCCATTCGTTTACCCTGTATCCAGAAGAAGGTCATGGATGGACAGGCGCAGCGCTATTAGACACTTGGATCTCCTTTAAAGCATTTACAAAAACCCATTTGGAAGATTAACCTCAACGCAGTTAAAGCACTTTACTTGAGGCATTGATAATAAAATCTTTTCAATAGAGTTCCAAACCCTGAACAGGCTTTGAGCTTTGAGCTTTGAGCTTTGAGCTTTGTACTTTAAAATCAACCCAACACATCCAACTTTGCAAAGCGCAACAACAGATTTTTCACACCGCCGTGCTCAAAGTTGATTTCTGCCTTGGTGTCTGGTCCTTTGCCTTCAAGCTTAAGCACCTCCCCTTTTCCGAAGCGGGAATGCTCCACAATACTGCCAACCGCCAAATCACCATCAAATAAATTGGTCTTGAAATTATTCGCGTTGGCAGCTCCCGTTTTTTTAACCGGCTTTAAGTTTTTTGGTGCTACAAATTTTGGGGTTTTAGCTTCAGACTTCCGTGTTATAGGCTTCTTAAACCGAATATGGTTTGGCTCCACATCTCCAAAAATATCTGCACTCAACATGGGATTTTGACGCGGATCATTTACTGGCGTCATCACATCCAAATACTGCTCATCAATTTCCTCTATGAATCGGCTAGGTTCAGCATCTATGAGTTTTCCCCAACGGTAACGTGATAAAGTATAAGTGAGATAGGCTTGTTTTTCGGCGCGGGTTAATGCCACATAAAATAAACGTCGCTCCTCCTCCAACTCACTTCTGGTATTCATGCTCATCGCACTTGGGAAAAGATCTTCCTCCATGCCCACAATATACACATACGGAAACTCCAAACCTTTGGCCAAGTGAATGGTCATCAAAGCCACGCGGTCATCGTCGCCTTTGTCATTATCCAAATCGGTCGCCAAGGCAACATCTTCCAAGAATTCGGCTATGTTGCCGGTGGCATCCACCAATTCCATTTGGCCTTCCACAAAATCCTTGATCCCGTTTAAAAGCTCCTCAATATTTTCGAGACGCTGAATGTCTTCTGGCGTGCTTTCCTTATTGTATTCTTTAATAATGCCAGACGCTTTGGCCACATGTTCTGCCAATTCAAAAGCATTTGCCGATTGGTTCATGACCTGAAAACTCTCGATCAAGGTTACAAAATTCTTCAGCTTATTTCTTGTGCCAGAATTCACATTGACCTCTGTTTGATCAATATGCTTCATGACCTCAAATATGCTTTTTTCGTAACCGTTGGCGGCCACCACCAATTTATCAACCGTGGTTTGGCCTATGGCACGAGACGGGAAATTGATGATACGTTTCAAGGCTTCCTCATCGTTGGGGTTGATGATCAACCGCAAATAGGAGAGCACATCCTTGATTTCCTTCCGTTGGTAAAAAGATAAACCACCGTAAATGCGATAGGGAATTCCTCGTTTTCTCAAGGCATCTTCCATGGCACGGGATTGCGCGTTGGTACGGTACAAAATGGCAAAATCATTGTCCTTGAGCTGGTCGTTCATTTTGTGCTCAAAAATGGAACTGGCCACAAAACGGCCTTCATCACCATCGGTCATCAAACGGTTGACCTTAATTTTTCCACCATCGTCGTTGGCGGTCCATACAATTTTTTCAAGTTTAGTTTTGTTCTTATCGATGATGGAATTGGCAGCATTTACGATATTTTTTGTCGATCGATAATTCTGTTCTAAACGAAACACTTTCACATCGTCATAATCCTTCTGGAAATTGAGAATGTTGTTGATATTCGCGCCACGGAAGGCATAGATACTCTGCGCATCATCGCCTACCACGCAAATATTCTGAAATTTATCAGACAAGGCTCTCACAATCAAATACTGCGAATGGTTGGTATCTTGGTACTCATCAACCAGAATATATCGAAAACGGTTTTGATATTTGGCCAGCACCTCCGGAAAACGGGTAAGCAACTCATTGGTGCGCAGCAAGAGATCATCAAAATCCATCGCACCAGCCTTAAAGCAGCGATCCACATAGTTTTTATAGATATCGCCCATGCGCGGTCGCTTGGCCATGGTATCGGCTTCGATCAATTCAGCGTTTTGGAAATATGCCCTTACTGTAATCAAGCTATTTTTATAGGAAGAAATCTTTGAGCGTACCTGCTTCGTTTTATAGACATCCTTTTCTAGTCCCATCTCTCTAATGATGGCACCAATAAGTTTATCGGAATCCTGGGTGTCATAAATCGTGAAATTACTAGGGAAGCCCAGTTTATCGGCTTCGATGCGTAAGATTTTAGCAAACACCGAGTGAAAAGTGCCCATCCATAGATTCTTGGCTTCGCTGGTACCAACAATATCGGCAATACGGGTTTTCATCTCCTTCGCTGCCTTATTGGTAAAGGTCAACGACAAAATATTGAAGGGATCGACACCTTGATGCATCAAATAGGCAATGCGATAGGTCAAGACCCTGGTCTTACCGGAACCCGCACCGGCAATGATAATCATTGGGCCATCCTTTTGAAGGGTAGGTTCTAATTGGGCCTCGTTTAACTGACTTAAATACTTTTCCATAGTGTCTTCAAAAATAAAACACTCTGCCACTTAAAACAACCGTATGTGTTTAAAGTTATAAACGATTGGGGTTAAAATATAATAGGATCAGAGGAGAACTTTTACGAACTCTATAAAAGCGATTAAAAAAATCTATTCCTTCTTCCCGCCACCAGTCATTGCTGAAAGCAATCCACTTTTAGCATTGAGCCAGACGAAGTTGAAAACAGACTTCGTTTTATCGCGCTCCACATTTTCAGCGTTTCCGTAGCGATAATCATCTTCTTTTTTCTGACTGGTTTTTGCAACAAATAGGTTGACAATCCCAGAAAGCAGTTTGTTTTTGTCTTTGCCATCTCCTTTTAAAATGTTAATGTCAAATTGGGCGTAATCCGTTTTAAGGTCAATGCTTCCGGTATTGGCGTTTGCATCTATGGTGAAAAAGGTTTTATTCAATTCACCATCTAAGGTAATGTTGAGATTTGGGGTCATGAATGGGTTCAAATCCTCGGCTTTGAGCAATCCCAAATCGGCCTTAAAGATAAAATGATCATTGACATCTTGCACATCAAAATCCCAATTGACCTTGAGCGGGGTGCTTTTCATGAAATTGGTACTAATCTCAATTTCAACGGGGGCTTCATAAGTATTGCCAACATTAAGCATGCTGGCCTCCAATTGCCCAAACTGCAATTCACCGGCCGGCTTATCTTGTTTGACCTTTTCCTCATAAAGGATACTGCTTTCCTCAATCAACAGCTCATCCAGAGCCAGGTTGAACTTCAATTCGCGCAGCATTTTGCTGTAAAGATCTTTTCTCGTGGGATCATCGGCCACCAACTTGTCACGATAAACATTCAGTTTCAATCCGTTTATCAACACTTTTTTACTTCGGAAATCAAAAATGGAATCCCCATGAAAGCCCGCATCTTGTTCAAATACTTCCGCGGAAGCGATTGTGACATCAAAATGATCGCGTTCTTTTTTGATGCGTTGTGAGAGCTCTGATTTGGAGTATTTGGTCTTGATGGCCACGCCGGAAAACTTGGAATGCGTTTTAGTAACACTGATGGAATCCACATACAAATCGTCAAATTCGTTGGTCTGAAACTTTAGATTTTTAGTTGAAAAAGTCAGGTCCTTAAACTCAAGGGGCAGTTTTGACGCTAAGGTTTCAGCGTTGACACTAATCCCCTCAAGTTTGAATTCAAGATTATTGGTTTTGAAAATCAGGGAATCTGAAGCTTGGTCAAAAACTTCGATCGAAGCGTTTAAAATCTCAAAGGATTTGACATTAACGTCTTGTTTCAGTTTAGCATTTCCTGAACCTTTATAGGCTTCATTTTTAATTAGCTTGTTATGAAAGTAGGTAATTTCAGGAGCATTCAGTACAATTCTATCCAAATTGATATTAGCATTGAAAATTAAATCCCAATAACTCAAATCTTCAATAGTGAAACTTTCCAGCTTGATTTTAGCATTTGTGCTTTGCGTGGTTTTTCCTTTAATGCTAAGCAGCGGTTTTTCTAATGTCACACTCCCGCTTAACACACTAATATCTGCGGCCTCATATTGCAATTGGATGTTTTCGGGCAAATTGGCAACCATGGATTCCAATTTTTGTTTGGCGAAGTAATTTGCGATCAAAAAGCAAATGATTAACACTACAGCGATGATGCCTACTATAGCTAGGGTTTTTTTGGTTTTTTTTGACATGACCTAAAGATAGCGCAACAATAGTTTTATAACAATATATTTTAAATATCTTTACAATTAATCCCCTTTCAAAGATGGATACCGTATTAGATTTTATCTCGCGCATTTCTTGGTGGCAATGGATTTTGATTGTAATCGTCATCGTTGCGATTCGTGACGTATTGCAACGCAGTCACAGTATTAGCCATAATTTTCCTATCGTTGGGCACTTTCGATATTGGTTGGAAAGCATTGGTCCGGAATTGCGTCAATATCTAGTTGCGAATAATAGAGAAGAGCTTCCCTTTAACCGTATTGAACGGGGTTGGGTCTACGCCTCTTCCAAAGATGAAAACAACTATGAAGGCTTTGGCACCGATCGTGATATTTATGCGCACCAACACATTTTTGTCAACAATGCCATGTTTCCCTATAAAATAGGCGAAAACCATCCCAACACGATTGACAAAACTTTTTTGCCTTGCGCTAAAGTCATGGGCATATACCACAAACGCGCAAAACCTTACCGGCCAGGATCTGTAATCAATGTTTCTGCCATGAGTTTCGGCTCACTTTCGGCCAAAGCCATAGAGTCTTTGAATAAAGGGGTTAAGATTGCTGGCGCTTACCACAATACAGGAGAAGGTGGATTATCGCCCTACCACAAGCACGGAGGCGATGTCGTTTTTCACTTCGGAACCGGTTATTTTGGCGTTCGAGGTAAAGACGGTAAATTTTCAATGGAAAAGATGAAACAATTGGTCATCGACAATCCGTTTATCAAAGCCATTGAAATCAAATTATCACAGGGCGCCAAACCTGGAAAAGGAGGCGTACTGCCAGGTTCAAAAATCAGTAAGGAAATTGCTGAAATTAGAGGTGTAGAAGTCGGTAAGACTGTATTATCACCTCCAAATCACAGCGCATTTTCAACCGTACCTGAAATGGTAGCGCTTATTGAAGCCATTGCCAAAGAAACCGGCTTACCAGTGGGAATAAAAGCAGCCATTGGCAAATTGGAACAATGGGAAGAGCTTGCCGATTATATGGTAAAAACCGATACTGGACCAGATTTCCTTACCATTGATGGTGGTGAAGGTGGAACGGGAGCTGCCCCACCAAGTTTTGCAGACCATGTAAGCCTACCTTGGACTTATGCGTTTGAGGATATTTATGAATTGTTTAAACGCAAGGAACTCTGTGAGCGTATCGTATTTATAGGAAGCGGAAAATTGGGCTTTCCAGCAAAAGCTGCGATGGCCTTTGCCATGGGTGCCGATTGTATAAACGTGGCTCGCGAGGCCATGATGAGCATCGGTTGTATCCAAGCGCAGATTTGCCATACCAATCGTTGCCCTAGTGGTGTCGCGACTCAAAACCAATGGTTGCAACGCGGTATCAACGTACCATTAAAGTCGGAGCGAATGGCACAATATTTCAAAACCTTTAGAAAGGAACTTATTGAAATTACACATGCTACTGGATATGAGCATCCTTGCCAATTCAACATGGCTGATATTGAAATGAATGTTGATGACCACAACTTGTCCAAAAAGTTGAGAAATGCCTACCATTACAGCAAAGTACCGGTGGACTTTGAATCGATGCAAGCACTTAAGGATTGCACGTATTTAGGAGGAAAACCTTTTGACCCAGATAGTGAGGAGGTTGAAGGCGATAATACTTTAAATAATTAATGACTATAAAAAGATCACAAAGAAAATATGGAAAATGACATTTTAGCACTACTTTTTTACTGCGTTCCTGCTGCCATTACTGGAGCTGTAGCCTATTATTTTTTTAAGGAACATGTGAGCAACGAAGATAAAAGACGCGATTATTTAATAAAAAAAGATTTGCAGAAAGAGGCTTTGCCTTTGCGATTGCAAGCTTATGAACGCATCTCCTTGTTTTTGGAACGCATAAAACCATCTCAACTTTTGCTTCGTGTATCGCCAAACTCCAACGATAAAGCAGATTATGAAACACTCCTTATTGCTAATATTGAACAGGAATTTGAACATAACCTCTCCCAGCAGATTTACGTAACCGATAAGTGTTGGAACATTACCGCCACTGCTAAAAATGCAACCATTCAAATGATTAGGAAAGCCACCATGTCTGATAACGTGGATTCTGCCGATAAGGTTCGAGAGGTCATCTTAACCGAACTTATGGATAAACGCTCGCCAAGTGATGCTGCGCTGTCATTTATTAAAGAGGAAGTGACCAGTATGTGGAGCTGAATTAGTTCAAGGTTTGAGGTTCAAGATTCAAGATTTTATTGTTTTTGGAACCTCAACTTACTACTTTTTTATAAAAATTTAAAATTGATGGGGCTTCCAGTTATGAGAATGCATTTGCGCAATTGGGATGTTTTAATGTCCAATAAAGCAGCACCTTTTCACGGTAAGCTATGGTCTGTGATTCTTACAAACGCTAGTGAACCCCATATTTTTGAAGAGTACTTATTTGAAATTCTAAACTTTGAATTTTGAATTCAAAACTTTGAACTCAAGCCCCCAAATCATTCTAGGTTGGTATTGATTTGACTGCTTTCCTGATCTTTCAGTTTGGCGTAGTTAACACCACGTTCCCACCATTGGGTCATTTTATCTTTTCTGAATACTAATGAATTTGTGGTCAAAACTGTTGGTGTGTAGTAAAAATTGATGATTGCATCATTGTTGGTCGCAACAAATTTGCCGATCCTGATGTTGCTGTTTTCAATCCTATCCACCATAAAGGCGAACATATTGGTCATCAATGAGAAAGCATTGAGCGATGGCATTCTATTGAATTGGGTCACTTCTGTTTGTAAAATTATAGCATCAACAACCGTTGCCCCGCGCTTAATGGCTTCTTCAATAGGCACCATTGAGCCCAAACCACCATCGGCATACTCGCATCCGTTTTTGGTGACCAAAGACATGAATGGGGTGTAGTTGCAGGAAATCCAAACCCATTCACAGAAATCCTCATAATCAAAGTCATTAATGGATTTGTACTCCACTTCGTTGAGGGATAGATTGGAAACCGTGACCACAATGTCAACATCCATTTGTTTTAAAGTCTCAAATTCAGCTATGGTTATGGTATCCTTAATTAGTGCCTTGAGATTGTAACTTTCCCCGAAGGTCTTACTGCCTCGCAACAGATTAAGCAGCACATTAAAGTGATTGATGCCAATGGTTTCTACTCCTTTTTTGCGTTTGATGTAAAACGGACAAACATTGAAAATAGAGTTTTGATTCACATTGGTGTAGACCCTCTTTATTTTTTCCACTTTTTGAAGCGCCAAATGCGAGACCAACAAGCTTCCTGTGGATGTGCCGATGAACAAATCATACTTATGTCCCTTCTTCTCCATAAGGTATTGCGCCACACCTCCAGCAAATGCTCCTTTACTTCCTCCTCCCGATATGACTAATGCTCTCAAATTTTATTGGTTTTTTGATTTTTTATATCGGAAATAGTTGCCTTCAATTCTGGATTGGTTTCCAACTCGGCCAATAGGGTTTTGGCAAATTTTGAAAACTGCCACACCGGATGCTTGGTCGCTTCCATCAAACTTGTGACAGATTGCTTTTCAAATGCACCCAACAATTTTAAGTATCTAAACGCATTCATGCGCAATTCAAAATGTGCTTTGGGTAAGGAATAGCCTATCAATTCATCTAAAACCGCTTGCTTCGTTTCGGGCTGGTATTCTATGGTATTCAAATTAAGCGCCAACCAAAGCAAGCGTACATTTTTATCATTAAAGCCCAAAACATCCTTGGTTTTCTGTAAATATTTGACCCGATCTTCAGGAAAATTTACCCATAAATTATAAAGTGCGTTTTCAATGGTTACATATGATTTATCGTTCAACAGACTTTCATATTCGGCTTTGATTTCCTTAGGAATATCTTGTACATATCCTGAAATTGCCTGTCTTACTTCCAAGCTATTTCTAAAAGCTTCCGCTTCAATATGAGTTGGCATCTGGCTGATGATCTTGATTTTTGCCTTATCGGAAACAGTGGATATTAAATAATCCTTGCAGCTTTCAGAATACGTCTCACAATTTATATCGAAATAGTCGCGCATAAAATCCGATTTTTTCAGACTCCTTACCATTGCATCCTCTGGGAGTACCTTCGTGTTGAGCCATTCGTTTTCAAAACCACTCAAATCAAAACCACTGGCCTGCTCTACTTCAGTTATAAAATCCTCGGTTTCAACATTCGCAAAAGCATGTTTGTTCAAATAGGTTTTTACCGCCAATTTAAAGACGCTATCGCCAACTTGTTCCCTTAAACTATGCAAAGCCCAAGCGCCTTTTTTGTAAAAGGTAGCACTGCTAGATTTTGGGTCCAGCAAAGAAGTGCTCTCGCCAGCTTCCTCTTGAGCGATGAGTTCTTGGGCATTTTCAAACAATTGCCAATAATAATGTTCATCTCCAAAAATCTCACGCTCTGCCAATAAGGCGTAATATGTGGCGAATCCCTCTTGCAACCAATGGTGCTCGCTGGAAGTTGCGGTTACATAATTTCCAAACCACTGGTGAGCCAGCTCATGGGCATTTACCGTGATGTAATTTTTATCAGTATATCCAATGGAATCTACCACGAAGCTATCGGAAAAGATAGTGAGGCTTGTGTTTTCCATCCCCGAGTACAGAAAATCCTTAACAGGCACCTGTTTGTAATTTTGCCAGGGAAAGGCTAGGCCAATCTCCGTTTCCAAAAAATCAAACATGCGTTTTGAATAGCGATAGGTAGGCTCCACCTTTGAAGCGTCTTCAGGGTAATAGTAAAATTCTAGGGGTGTCCCGCTTTTTGAGGTTTCGGACTTTTTGCTGTATTTACCTATGGCCAAAGCCAGCAAATAACTTGACATGGGCTGTTGCATATCGTAATGCCACGTCGTGGTATTTGCTTCTACGGTCTTGTTTGTCAAACTGCCATTGGCCAAAACTTCAAATCCGTTTTCATAGGTTATGGAGAGATCAAATTCAATCTTATCGTTTACATCATCGATGCTTGGCAACCAATTGCTGGTGTATTTGCCTTGACCTTGGGTCCAGATTTGATCATCTACAAAATACAGCGCCTTTTTGGGTTGCATTTGGTAATCAAAAACAACATTGTAAGTAGTGCCTGCTTCAAAAGCATTGATAAGATAAAGCTTGTCTTCGCCAATGTAAGTTGTGATGTTTTTATGCTGAATGGAATTGTTCTCACTTGTAACTTCCGACTTCAACTTCAAATGCTTGGCATCTAAAAAAATAGAATCTGTATGTTCTAAAATCTCAAACCTTACAGCGATTTTTCCGTGTATTGCTTCGTCTGCTTTTGAAAAGCTCAAGTCTGCCTTTATGCTCTTAAAATCTACCGTCGCTGTTTGCTGGGCAGAACAAATTCCGAAGAAAAATATTAAAAGGGTAAGATTAAAAAATAACTTCATGTTTTGGGTTTGCTAAAGATGAGACTAAAATAAGAAAATTTAGTTGGTTCCAATGGAGCTCATCGGTTTAAAAAGCTGCGAGGTCTTGGATAAGGTTTCGACCGAATTGGTTAAATTCGCAACTATGAGCGTCAACCTTCAAACTCCTATTGATTACCTTAAAGGTGTGGGTCCCCAACGTGCCGATTTGCTGCGCAGTGAGTTGGGCATACATACCTATCAAGATTTGCTCAACCTGTTCCCAAACCGGTATTTGGACCGTACACAATATTACAAAATCAACCAATTGCAACGCAACAGTGCCGAAGTTCAAATCATTGGCAAGGTGGTTGGATTTCAAGAAATCGCACAGAAAAGAGGCAAGCGCTTGGTTGCCAAGTTTCAGGATGACACAGGAATCATGGAATTGGTATGGTTTCGTAGTCAAAAATGGATTCGTGATAACATAAAACCCAATGTGCCCTATGTGATCTTCGGAAAGGTAAATTGGTTCAATGGCACATTCAGTATGCCGCATCCAGAGATGGAAGTGTTGCAAGAACATGAAAACAACCTGCGCTCTTCGATGCAGGCCGTATATCCTTCCACCGAAAAATTATCCAATAAAGGCGTAACCAATAAAGTGCTCAACAAAATCATGCAGAGTCTGTTTTTGGAAACCAACGGACGCTTTGTTGAAACCCTGCACGAACCCCTTCTCGACGAATTGAAATTGATGCGGAAGTCTGAGGCGCTCTTCAACATCCATTTTCCGAAAAACCAAGAGCTTTTGGCCAAGGCAGAATTTAGATTGAAGTTTGAGGAGTTATTTTACATTCAGCTGCAATTAATTCTGAAGAACCTCATCCATAAAGCCAAAATCAAGGGTTTCAATTTTGATTCCGTTGGCACTTATTTCAACACCTTCTACAAAAACCACTTGCCATTTGACCTTACCAACGCTCAAAAACGGGTGCTTAAGGAAATTAGGCAAGACCTAGGCAGCAACGCCCAAATGAACCGCCTTTTGCAAGGTGATGTAGGCTCGGGCAAGACCATCGTTGCTTTTATGTCTATGCTCATGGCCTTGGATAATGGCTTTCAAGCCTGTCTCATGGCACCTACTGAAATCTTGGCGATACAGCACTTTCAAGGCTTGGGAGAATTAGCGGCAGAAATGGATATCAGCATCAAACTGCTCACAGGATCCAGTAAGACCAAGCAACGCAAAATCATACATGAAACTCTTGAAAATGGCGAATTGCAAATCTTGATTGGTACCCATGCGCTATTAGAGGATAAAGTAAAATTTCAAAACTTAGGGCTGGCGATAATTGATGAGCAACACCGTTTTGGTGTGGCGCAACGTTCTAAATTATGGGAAAAGAATTCTATCCCGCCACATATTTTAGTGATGACCGCGACGCCGATCCCGAGAACCTTGGCAATGTCTGTGTATGGCGATTTGGATATTTCGGTCATTGATGAATTGCCACCAGGTAGACAAGCGATCAAAACCGTGCATCGCTTCGATAAGAACCGACTTAAGGTCATGCGTTTTATGCGTGATGAGATTGAGAAAGGCAGGCAAATCTATGTGGTTTATCCGCTTATTCAAGAAAGTGAAAAGATGGATTATAAGGATTTAATGGATGGTTATGAAAGTATTGTGAGGGATTTTCCGCAGCCTAAATATCAGATTTCCATTGTTCACGGACAAATGAAGCCGGCCGATAAAGATTTTGAAATGCAACGTTTTGTGAAAGGCGAAACGCAGATCATGGTAGCGACTACGGTTATAGAGGTTGGGGTCAATGTGCAAAATGCTTCTGTAATGATCATTGAGAGTTCTGAGCGGTTCGGGCTTTCGCAACTGCACCAGTTGAGAGGTCGCGTAGGTCGAGGTGCAGAGCAAAGCTATTGCATCTTAATGACCGGCCATAAACTGAGCCAGGACAGCAAAGTGCGTTTGGAGACCATGACCAGAACCAGCGATGGTTTTGAAATTGCCGAAGTGGATTTGAGGCTTCGCGGTCCTGGGGACATTATGGGCACCCAGCAAAGTGGCATTCTAAACTTAAAGATTGCCAATATCATAAAAGATAAAGACATCTTACAAAGTGCTCGTTTTTATGCAAAACGAATCTTAAGCAACGACCCCTCCTTAGTGCAACCCGAACATCAAGCGATTCTCAATACCTATCGCGCACTCGGCAAATACAAAAATATTTGGAATTATATATCGTGACGTTGTGGCGTTGTGGAATAAAGAACCCCATTTTGGTTTAGTACCAAACTTCGATATTCGATATTCAAAATTCTGAATTCTGAATTCGTACTATATTTTACTCCCGCAGATAAGCAACTTTTATGGAGAATTTTCAAGCTAAAAGCAGGAACACATCTGAGACTGCGACTGAAGACTGAAGACTGAATACTAAATAATGAATCCTTAAAAACCCTATCTTTACACGATCTAAAATATAAAAGACCAAAGAGAACATGTTACACCTTCAGTTAGAGACCGATCCACGTTGGGTGGACATTGTGGAAAGCAATATCGAGGAGATTTTAACCGATCACGCGTGGTGCGAACAAAAGGCTGCCACCAATGCGATTACAATTATTACCCATAATTCGCAATATCCCGATTTGGTTACCGATTTGTTGGAATTGGCCAAGGAAGAGCTGGAGCACTTTCAAATGGTACACGAAATCATCAAGGCGCGTGGCTACACTTTAGGCAGAGAGCGCAAGGACAGCTATGTCAACGAGCTCTATAAATTCATGAACAAAGGAGGCAACCATTTACAAAGCATGGTGGATCGTCTGTTATTTTCAGCAATGATCGAAGCCAGAAGTTGCGAGCGTTTCAAACTCTTGTCCCAAAACATAAAAGATCCAGAACTCTCAAAATTCTATTATGATTTAATGGTAAGTGAGGCCGGTCATTACACGCTGTTCATTAGTTATGCCAGAAAATACGGGAAGGAGATCGATGTGGATAAGCGCTGGAAAGAATTGGTGGCTTTTGAAGGCGAACTCATCAAGAGTTACGGCAAAAGTGAAACCATACATGGGTAGCTTGCCCTATCAATTGCAAAAAGGTTTGAACTTGTGAGCGTCAATAGACAGATTGGGAATCGCTCGTTTTGGCTGAGCTCAATAGAGTGGCTTTTAGACTCTATAACTAGACTTGCTTCCAATAAAAAATTAAGTTGTATATTATTATGGTTTTTACCTATTTAGTATCATAATTACCTCAAGATCAGATTTAAGATGCTATAGATATCAACTTAATTTTACAATGCTAACAATCAATTCATGAAGAATCTACTAATTACCGGACTTTTACTATTATTCGTTAGCTTAAGTAAGGCGCAAACTTTCAATACGTTTTATGCCGAAGTGGTTGCCAATATTTCAGAAAGCAATCTGCTTTCCGATTTGACCACTTTTGAAAAATTTGGGGTTAAAACCGTAGGTTCCCCTGCATTGACCCATACCGAAAATTGGATAAGCCATCGCTATGAAAGCATGGGATATACCGATGTGGTGTTACAACCTTTTACCTACCGTAAAGGCAGCAGCAATAATATCATTGTTACCAAAACAGGAACGATATACCCGTATACGTTTTTGATTATCGATGCGCATTACGACACCATCAACGGCCCAGGCACCAATGATAATGGCACAGGAACTGTGTTGCTCTTGGAAATGGCGCGACTTTTAAAGGACGTTGAAACCGAGTATTCCATAAAGTTCATTCATTTTTCTGGAGAGGAAGATGGCTTGATCGGGAGTAAGTTTTACGTAAAAAATACCGTCGTTCCAGAAAACATGGATATTAAATTGGTGTTTAATATTGACGAAGTAGGAGGTGTTAGTGGATTGACCAACGATACGGTTGTTTGTGAGCAGGATTTGGGGGCTCCTACCTTTAACAACGCAGCCTCTAGTGCTGCAACTGAAAGTCTGGCGATTCTTATGGGATTGTACTCCACCTTGAATACTCAAATTTCCAAAACTTATGGGTCTGATTATATGCCTTTTGAAAACAATGGCGAGATCATTACCGGCTTGTACGAAAAAAACATATCTCCAGTAAACCACAGCGCCAACGACAATCTCGAAAACATGGATGTGGGGTATTTTTATGAAGTGGTTAGAGGAGCCATTGGCGCAGCCATGGAATTTGCTGTGGCCTATGAAACTTCAAGTTTAGTAGAACAAAAATATTATGAACGCATCCTAAAAATTTATCCAGACCCTTCAAATAGTTACCTCAACATCGAATTTGATGAACCCTTGGAAGACGAGGTAGAATTTAAGCTTATGGATCGATTGGGAAAGGAAATTTACACAAAGACCATTTCCGAACAAAACTTTAGGTTTGCCACAGATTTTATAGCTTCAGATACTTACGAGGCTGTTTTTAAAATGGGAAATAAGCGTTTTGTGAAAACGGTGGTTGTAGAGTGAGATGAATTACGATAGACAATCGATTGACGATTGACGATTGACGATTAACGATTGTTGATTGTTGATTGTTGAATCAACAATATTGAATATTGAGAATCGAAGTTAAAATTAAGACATTAACCACCTAATAATTTTTGATTGTTCAACTTTGAACTTTGAACTTTGAACTTTGAACCTTGAACCTTGAACCTTAAACTTAGAACCCCCCTAATCCCTGATCAACGGCATCGTGCTGCAACGCAACAAACCTTCTTGTTTTGAGATTTCGGCATAAGGCACTTCTTCCACCGTAAATCCTTGTTGTCGCAACCATGCATTTAGTCTCGTGAAGCCTCTTTCAGAAATAATGACGCTTTCAGAAATGGAAAACACATTAGAATTCATGTGGTACATTTCCTCTTTATCGATAATGAAACAATTTTCTTTTCCGAAGACATTGAGCAACCATTCAAACTCTTCAACATTTAGGAAGCCTTCTTTATGCAAGATGGCTTTATTTTTGCCAATAGGCTGAAAACAGCAATCCAAATGCAGTGCGTTATCCATGGCGTTGGTTTGTGATTTCCTCAAATCGAAGCTCTTGACTTTTTTATGCGGAAAGGTTTTTTTGATAAATTCAACCCCTTGGGTATTGGTTCGCGCCACGATAAAATCTGGATAATCTTCCGCAGTATAGGTGCCAATGAAGATGTAATCATTCCACAAAATCACGTCACCGCCTTCAATGTGCACTTCCTTTGGCGGACGAATTACTTTTTCTGGATCCACTTGATCGATCACGTATTGAATGGCATCCAACTCTTCCTCACGATTGGGCAAGATGTTGGCTTTCACAAACACATCGTCAATCACAAAAGCAATATCACGTGAAAATATCTGGTTGCAATCTGCAATCAGCTCTGGCCTGTAAACCGTCACGTCATATTTTTCAAAAACCTTGGCGACAGCCTCCATTTCCTTGACCATATCGGCTTCCACGGGATAAGTGCCCGCTTTGATATGCTCCAAGGATTTTGGATCATAAGCCTCCTCAATTTTTGGGGTTGGCCCATTGCTGTTTGCAGTGCCTAAAACAACTGCTCGCAAGCGGGAAGTTTCGTTCTTGATGTTTAGTTTTATCATGGGATAAATATATATATAAAATTGCCTAGAAAAAATCTCGAAATATGCTTAAAAAAGCAAATTCAAAATCGTTCTAGGCAATTTAGAATAGAATACTATTTAGCGTTCGCTAATATCTTTAAATGGTCTGTGGTTTTCTCCAACATAAACTTGTCTTGGTCGACCAATTGGCTCTTTTTGCAAACGCATTTCACGCCATTGTGCAATCCAACCTGGTAAACGCCCCAAGGCGAACATTACCGTAAACATATCTGTTGGGATTCCCATTCCGCGGTAAATGATACCCGAGTAAAAATCGACGTTTGGATAGAGCTTACGATCTACGAAATACGAATCTTCCAGAGCTTCTTTTTCCAATCCCTTGGCGATAGCCAAGATTGGATCCTCAACACCCAATTGATCCAAAACATCATCTGCTGATTTCTTGATGATCTTTGCTCTAGGGTCGAAATTTTTATAAACGCGATGCCCAAATCCCATTAAACGGAATGGATCATCTTTGTCTTTGGCCTTCGCCATATATTTTTTAGTATCGCCACCATCTGCCTTAATGCCTTCGAGCATTTCAAGTACTGCTTGGTTTGCGCCACCATGAAGTGGTCCCCAAAGTGCAGAAATACCTGCGGAAAGTGAAGCGAATAATCCTGCATGTGATGAGCCCACAATCCTTACTGTAGAGGTAGAGCAGTTTTGCTCATGATCGGCATGTAATATCAAAAGTTTGTCCAAGGCATTTACCAAAATCGGATTCTGGGTATATTCTTCATTGGGTTCCTTAAACATCATTTTCAAGACATTTTCAACGTAACCTAAAGACTTATCTCCGTAATCCAAAGGCAAGCCTTGCTTCTTACGCAAAGTCCAAGCCACTAAGACTGGAAATTTCCCCATGATTTTAACGATGGCATTGTACATATCTTCTTCAGACTCGACATTTACCGAGGACGGATTAAAAGCCGTGAGTGCGCTGGTAAGTGATGATAGCACACCCATTGGATGGGCGGTTTTTGGAAATGCATCCAAAATTTTCTTGATATCTTCATCAACCACTGCCTGTTTCTTGATATCGGTATAAAACTTATCGAGTTTTTCGCGTGTTGGCAGCTCTCCAAAAATCAACAGATACGCCACTTCTAAAAAGTCTGCCTTCTCCGCTAGTTCTTCAATAGAATAACCTCTGTAACGCAAAATTCCCTTTTCACCATTTAAGAAGGTAATGGCACTTTCGCAGGAACCTGTATTTTTGTAACCAGGGTCAATAGTTGTAACGCCTCCTGTTACACTTCTAAGCGTTTTTATATCTATTGCGGTTTCATTTTCTGTTCCTGTAATTAAAGGAAATTCGTACTTTTTACCGTTAATTTCTAACGTAGCTTTATCTGACATATATGTTAAGAGTTTAATTTTTATGCGGAACGCTAAGTTACAAAATATCCAAGGATTAGAAAAAACTATTTAAACGGTTTTAACACTTATACTGCACTGTTGCTCTGATGAGAATCACAGAGCATAATTTGATTGTACCGTTTTGATAAACACTGCGCTTTTTCAGTTGACTTTTTTCATATTTATGTTTAAAGAAAACTGAAAATCAAGCGTCTAAACTTACAAACTATAGCAACCCACTGTTACCAGTGTTTGTTGATCAATTTGCGAATACCTTAATGCGCTCTGAAAATCCTAAAAAGACTAAAGGTTACTTAAAGGAAGATTTCTGTAATTTCATTTTAAACCGTGATCAAGTCTGTGGTATTTTGGTATTAATCCTATTTTTGCAAAAACTTTTTTGTCATGCGTTTTTTCCTCATTTTGATTCTTCTTTTAATCTCCATGTCCTGTTTTTCACAAGTCATCAATATTGAAACACTTCGAAAGGCATCAGATTCGGCCAAATGGTCGGGATCGGTGGGTTTGGATGTGTCCCTAATCAAGAATACCAACTCGATTTTCCGCATTGCCAACAAAGCCCATGTGCAATACAATGATCAATTCAATTCATGGCTGTTTGTAAATGATTTGAATTTTGAAAAGGTAGAAGGCAATTCTTTGGTAAATAAAGGCACCCAACATTTGAGATACAACCGAAGATTAAATCAATGGCTCAAGTGGGAAGCTTTTGCCCAATCCCAATACGATGCTATTTCCGAAATTGATTTTAGAGGCTTGCTGGGCATGGGGCCAAGGTTTAAGTTAAGCAGTGACGAGGATTACAGGTTTTACTTGGGTACTTTATTGATGTATGAATATGAACAAGCTACCAATGTGGTTTCCAATCGTATTGAGAAAGATATTAGGGCAAGTGCCTATTTGTCTTTCAGCTTATATCCCACTGAGAGCATTAGCATTATCAGCACCAGTTATTATCAGCCAAAATTAAAGGTTTTCAAGGATTACCGTTTTTCCAGTAATACAGCGATCCTTTTCAAAATCTATGAGGATTTAGCGTTTAAGACCAACTTCAACTTTATTTATGATGCCTTTCCTGTAAGTACAGCGGTACCCAGCACGCAATATGAGTGGACCAATGGAATTTTGTACTCGTTCTAAATGGGATTGAGTTTGTGGATTGTGGGTAGTGGGTGGTGGGTAAACTAAAAAAAGCCCAAACGGATCATACGTTTGGGCTTTCAAATACTCTTATTTTAAATATTAAGATTTGATCTTGAAGGCGTTATTCTGCGGAAAGTAAGCAACTTCTGCCAACTCTTCCTCTATACGTAACAATTGATTGTATTTCGCCATACGATCACTACGTGACGCCGATCCTGTTTTGATTTGACCTGTGTTCAAGGCAACTGCAAGATCTGCAATGGTGTTGTCTTCGGTCTCACCAGAGCGGTGTGACATTACCGAGGTGTAACCTGCATTGTGAGCCATGGTTACGGCCGCAATAGTTTCAGAAAGTGTACCGATTTGGTTTACTTTAATCAAAATGGAGTTTGCGATTCCATTTTCAATGCCTCGTGACAAACGCTCCACATTAGTGACAAATAAATCATCGCCTACCAGCTGCACTTTATCGCCAATTTTATCGGTTAGGTATTTCCATCCCTCCCAATCGTTTTCATCCATACCGTCCTCAATGGAAATGATTGGATATTTAGCGGCCAATTCAGCTAAATAATCTGCCTGCTCATGGCTTGTTCTCACTTTGCCATTACTGCCTTCAAACTTGGTGTAATCATAAGCACCATCCACGTAAAATTCTGCAGCAGCGCAATCTAGGGCGATCATAATGTCGTCGCCCAGTTTATAGCCAGCGTTCTCCACTGCTTTTTTTATGGTATCCAGAGCATCTTCGGTACCACCTTCCAATGTTGGGGCGAAACCGCCTTCATCACCAACAGCAGTACTCAATCCTCTATCATGCAATACTTTTTTCAGATTGTGAAAGATCTCCGTTCCCATTTGCATGGCATGTGAGAAATCCTTCGCCTTTACCGGCATGATCATAAACTCTTGAAATGCGATAGGTGCGTCACTATGAGAGCCGCCATTGATGATGTTCATCATGGGCACAGGCAAGGTGTTTGCTGAAACCCCACCAACATAACGATAAAGTGGCATTCCCAATTCTCCAGCTGCAGCTTTAGCAACCGCCAAAGAAACACCCAAGATGGCGTTAGCTCCTAATTTTGATTTGTTTGAGGTGCCGTCTAGATCGATCATGATTTGGTCGATTCTATTTTGCTCAAATATCGATTCACCCAATAATTCCTGGGCAATAATGGAATTGACATTATCAACCGCCTTAGAGACGCCTTTGCCCATATAGGCTTTTCCGCCATCGCGCAGCTCTACAGCCTCATGTTCTCCTGTTGAAGCCCCTGAAGGAACCGCAGCACGACCCATGATGCCATTTTCTGTTACGACATCAACCTCTACGGTTGGATTGCCTCTTGAGTCAAAAATTTGTCTTGCATGGATATTGATGATAATGCTCATTGTATCTGTTTTTTTGGTTAATTTCCTTTAATACATTTCTATAAGCTCTATAAGGCTTCTAGCCTTTGGAGACTTCTAGTGACTTGCTATGAAACAAATTTACAAAATAGTTGCTCCATTAAAAACTTCAGACTGTTAGATTTATGGTAAATAGGAACGACAAGGTTTGCGTAAAACAAAAATGTCAAGAATTTTAAAGCTTTCTTGACATTTTAGGATTATTTTTTTTGAATGTTTTCTATAAAGGCATCAAATAGATAGCTGGCATCATTAGGTCCTGGACTAGCCTCTGGATGGTATTGCACAGAATAGCAGTTTTTATGTTTCATTTTCATACCGGCGACCGTTTGGTCATTGAGATGAATGTGGGTGATTTCAAAATCTGGATGATTTTCGGCCTCTTCCCTATTAATGGCGAACCCGTGGTTTTGGGAGGTAATCTCACCTTTCCCTGTAATCAGGTTCTTAACGGGATGATTGATGCCACGGTGTCCGTTGTGCATCTTATAAGTAGAAATGCCGTTTGCTTGCGCGATGACTTGGTGTCCCAGACAAATGCCGAACAGTGGTAAATTTAACTCAATGATTTTTTTGGCCAACTTTTGGGCATCCTTCAAAGGTTCTGGATCTCCTGGTCCATTGGAGAGGAAGTAGCCATCAGGATTAAACGCCTGCATTTCCTCAAAGGTCGCGTCATAAGGAAAGACCTTAACATAAATATCGCGATTGGCCATATTGCGAAGAATATTGGTCTTGATCCCTAAGTCTAACGCAGAAACACGGTATTTGGCAGTTTCGTTTCCGAAGTAATAGGGATCCTTGGTAGAGACTTTTGAAGCCAATTCCAATCCATCCATATTTGGGAACTCAGCCAATTCCTTTTTTAAGGCCTCTAAATTATCAACCTCTGTTGTTATTACAGCATTCATGGCGCCATGGTCCCTGATATAGCCCACTAAGGCCCGTGTGTCTACATTTGATATTGCCAAAATATCCTGTTTGATGAAATAATTTTCCAGAGAATCATCACCGGCAGCCCTAGAATATTCATAACTGAAATTTCTACAGATGAGTCCGGCAATCTTAATGGACTTGGATTGGGATTCTTCTGTTAAGGTGCCATAATTGCCTATATGGGCATTGGTGGTTACCATAAGTTGCCCGAAGTAGGAAGGATCTGTGAAAATTTCTTGGTACCCTGTTGTTCCAGTATTGAAACAGACTTCCCCAAAGGCAGAGCCCTCTTTCCCTACTGCTTTCCCGTAAAAAATTGTACCATCGGCTAGCAAGATGAGCGCCTTTTTTCTTTTTAGATATGACATGTCTCTGTATTGGTTTTTAATGAATTAAAATGAACTATACTAAATTCAAAAATTATTTATTAGCTATTGCATATTCGCAAAATTCCATAAAAAAAAGGATAATCTAAAATAGATTATCCTTTATATTTTTAATGCTTATTAACATCTATTCTTCTTCTTTAGGCGTTTTTTTCGTTTCTTCCTTAGAAGCCGTCGTTTCTTTCGAAGCTTCTGTATCAACAGGAGTGGTAGTCTCTGCAGTTTTAGTACCACCTCTTCTACTTCTTCTTGTTGATTTTTTATCAGGTTTGTTGACATTGTAGATCTCATTATAATCTACTAACTCAATCATTGCCATATCTGCATTATCACCAAGTCTGTTTCCAAGTTTGATGATTCTGGTATAACCTCCTGGACGATCTGCCACCTTTACAGCCACATCTCTAAACAATTCTATCACGGCATCTTTTTGTCTTAATCTTGACATTACGATACGTCTACTGTGAGTAGTATCTGTTTTGGATTTCGTGATCATTGGCTCAACAAACTGTTTCAAGGCTTTTGCTTTGGCAACAGTAGTATTGATACGTTTGTGCTCAATTAGGGAACACGCCATATTTGCCAACATTGATTTTCTGTGAGCAGTTTGTCTTCCTAAATGGTTAAATTTCTTTCCGTGTCTCATGACATTTTGTTTTAATCATCATCTTGCTACGATATCCGTTCGTCGGAGAGCAAATTATGAAGGGTTTATTTTTTGTGTTGATATAATGGATTATTTGATAATCGTTGAAACGAATATCTACTAATCTTTATCTAATTTATATTTCGCTAAGTCCATTCCGAAGTTAAGTCCTTTAACATTTACAAGCTCTTCAAGCTCTGTTAGGGATTTCTTACCGAAGTTACGGAACTTCATTAAATCATTTTTATTGAAAGACACCAAGTCACCTAAGGTATCTACTTCTGCTGCCTTCAAACAGTTAAGTGCACGCACAGATAAATCCATATCCACCAATTTGGTTTTCAACAATTGTCTCATGTGAAGGGATTCTTCATCATAAGTTTCGGTTTGTGCAATTTCATCAGCTTCCAATGTTATGCGCTCATCAGAGAACAACATGAAGTGGTGAATCAATATTTTAGCAGCTTCCGTTAAGGCATCTTTAGGATGGATAGAACCATCTGTAATGATTTCAAAGATCAATTTTTCGTAATCGGTCTTTTGTTCAACACGGAAGTTCTCGATACTATACTTGACGTTCTTAATTGGCGTGTAGATAGAATCTGTAAAGATGGTTCCAATTGCTGCTGACGCTTTTTTATTTTCCTCTGCAGCCACATAGCCTCTACCCTTTTCAATGGTAATTTCCATGTTAAGGTTTACCTTAGGATCAAGGTTACAAATAACAAGGTCTTTATTCAACACCTGGAAACCAGAAATAAACTTCTGAAAATCCCCAGCAGTAAGTTGCTTTTGACCAGAGATGGATATAGATACCGCCTCATTATCAACTTCGTCAATTTGACGCTTGAAGTTAACTTGTTTTAAGTTGAGGATCATTTCGGTAACATCTTCCACAACACCTGCAATGGTAGAGAACTCATGATCAACACTTTCAATTTTCACTGAAGTGATCGCGAAACCTTCTAAAGAAGATAACAAAACTCGTCGCAGAGCATTTCCTACTGTTAATCCATACCCAGGTTCTAAGGGTCTAAACTCAAATTTCCCTTCGAACTCCGTAGAGTCGATCATGACTACTTTGTCGGGCTTCTGAAAATTTAATATTGCCATATTGCGTTTTGTATCTAGTTATTATTTAGAATATAATTCGACGATATTCTGCTCGTTGATATTCTCTGGGATTTGAACACGCTCTGGAATTGAGACGTAAGTTCCTTGTTTGGTATCGTTATTCCAAGTGATCCATTCGTAGACGCTGCTAGAATTGGCTAATGAACTCTGAATAGCTTCCAAAGATTTAGATTTCTCTCTTACCGCAACCACATCACCTGCTTGAAGCTGGTAAGACGGTATGTTTACGATTTCACCATTTACGGTGATATGTCTGTGTGAAACCAATTGTCTTGCACCGCTTCTAGAAGGGGATAGACCCATTCTATAGGCCACATTATCTAATCGAGACTCACATAATTGCAACAATACTTCACCGGTAATACCAGGTGCAGAGGTTGCTTTTTTAAACATATTTCTGAATTGCTTTTCTAAAATACCATAAGTGTATTTCGCTTTTTGCTTCTCCATCAATTGGATTGCATATTCAGATTTTTTGCCACGTCTTCTATTGTTGCCGTGTTGTCCTGGAGGATAGTTTCTTTTTTCGAACGCTTTATCATCTCCAAAAATAGCTTCACCGAATTTTCGGGCTATTTTAGTTTTAGGACCAGTATATCTTGCCATATTTAATTGTTATTAAGAGAGTGATTATGAATTAAGGTCTTAATCTTATCCTTCGATAATCGTTGATCTCCCGGTTATACTTGTTAATTTTTTTCAATTTGCAAATTTACGCATAAAAAAATTAATATCAACTGCGCGCAGTTGATATTAATTTCTCTGTAAATCACTGTTAGACTCTTCTTCTTTTTGGAGGTCTGCAGCCATTGTGCGGTAGAGGGGTGACATCAATGATTTCGGTCACCTCTATCCCAGCATTGTGTAAAGATCTTATTGCAGATTCACGACCATTTCCAGGTCCCTTCACATACACTTTGACTTTCTTGAGTCCTGCTTCTTTTGCTACACCTGCAGCATCTTCTGCAGCTAATTGTGCAGCGTAAGGCGTGTTCTTTTTAGAACCTCTAAAGCCCATTTTACCTGCAGATGACCATGAAATGACATCTCCTTTTTTGTTGGTCAATGAGATAAGGATGTTATTAAAAGAAGCTGCGATGTGCGCTTCTCCTAAAGCTTCCACTATTACCTTGCGTTTTTTTGTACTTGACTTTGCCATAGTTTCTAGTTTATAGTGTTAGTTTTTAGTTGTTAGAATCCTAAACCTTTCAATTTCAAACAGATTCGGCTAACTTCTAATTACTAATGACTACTGTCTTAATTATTATTTAGTTGCCTTTTTCTTGTTGGCAACAGTTTTTCTTCTACCTTTTCTGGTTCTAGAGTTGTTTTTGGTTCTTTGACCTCTCAAAGGAAGACCAGCTCTATGACGAATCCCTCTGTAACAACCAATATCCATTAATCGCTTAATGTTCAATTGGGTTTCAGAACGTAATTCACCTTCAATTTTAAAAGTCCCAACAGCCTCACGGATTGCTCCAATTTGCTCGTCTGTCCAATCTTCTACCTTGATGCTTTCGTCAACTTTAGCGGTTGCCAAAATTTCTTGTGATCTACTATTACCTACCCCGTAGATATATGTCAACGAGATCACTCCTCTTTTTTGTTTGGGTATGTCTACACCTGCAATTCTTGCCATAATTTAACCTTGTCTTTGTTTGAATCTAGGATTCTTTTTGTTAATGACGTACAGTCTGCCTTTTCTGCGGACCAATTTACAATCAACACTTCTCTTTTTAACTGATGCTCTTACTTTCATCTGTCCTCTTATTTAATGTTATGACACCTTCGGGCTATCTTTCGACGGCACCTTACTAGTATCTATAGGTTATGCGAGCCTTAGTTAAATCATAAGGGCTCATTTCCAATTTTACTTTATCTCCAGGTAACAACTTAATGTAATGCATCCGCATTTTACCCGAAATATGTGCGGTCACAATGTGACCATTCTCTAATTCAACACGGAACATCGCATTTGATAATGCTTCGATGATGGATCCGTCCTGTTCAATTGCTGCTTGTTTTGCCATATTTTAGTTTTTAGTTCTTCGTATTTAGTTATTAGAACTACGTTTTTATATTATATGCTAAATATCTCTAATATCCAAATCCTGTGGACTATTGTCTAATTTTAGGCCACTGCCTTTCTATTCTTGCCGGTCTTCATCAAACCATCATAATGTTTATTCAACAAATACGAGTTGATTTGTTGCATCGTATCGATAGCAACACCAACCATAATCAATAAAGAAGTACCGCCAAAGAACAATGCCCAGCCTGCTTGTACATCCATAAGCTTAACTATAATTGCTGGGAACACAGCAATAAGCGCCAAGAAAATAGATCCAGGCAATGTAATTTGAGACATTATTTTATCTAAGTATTCTGAAGTTTCAGATCCTGGTCTAATTCCAGGAATAAAACCACCACTTCGTTTGAGATCATCTGCCATTTTATTGGTAGGCACCGTGATTGCTGTATAGAAATACGTAAAGATGATTATCAATAACGCAAACACCACATTATACCACAAACCAAATATATCTGTAAACTGAGCTTGAATCCATTGCCCTACTTCACTGGAAGATCCAAAGGATTTTCCGATTAAGCTGGGTACGAACATAATTGCTTGAGCAAAGATAATTGGCATTACACCAGAAGCATTCAATTTCAACGGAAGGAACTGTCGCGATCCAAACACGTTTTTCTCATAACCCCCAGAGGCCGTACGTCTTGCGTATTGCACAGCAATTTTACGCACTGCCATTACTAACAAAACAGATGCCATAATAATCACGAACCAAACCACCAACTCAATTAAAATCATCATTAGACCTCCATTGCCACCACCATCTAAACGGGATGCAGCATTTTGGATGAATGATTGAGGTAAGGTCGCTATAATTCCTACCATGATCAATAAAGAGATACCATTACCAATACCTTTATCGGTAATTTTCTCACCCAACCACATTGCAAAAATAGTTCCTGTTACCAAAATGATAACCCCAGAGATGTAAAATGTTGGTCCAGTACCCAATAAAAAGGCCGAAGTTGGTATACCAAATGCTGGTTGTAAACTCGCCAAATACCCAGGAGCCTGGAATAAACAGATAATGATGGTCAACCATCGTGTAATCTGAGTGATTTTCTTTTGTCCGCTGGCACCTTCTTTTTGCAGTTTTTGCAGGTAGGGAATCGCAATTCCCATTAACTGCACTACAATGGATGCAGAGATATAAGGCATGATACCTAAGGCAAATACCGAAGCGTTGGCAAAGGCACCTCCAGTAAACATATTGAGAATACCCAATATCCCTTGATCTGTACCTTGAGCTAAACCTCCTAATTGACTTGCATCAATCCCTGGTAAAACCACCTGCGCACCAAAACGATACACCAAAAGCAGACCAAGTGTTAGTATGATTCTGTCTTTCAGTTCAGTAATTTTCCAAACATTTTTTAATGTATCTATAAATTTCATACTTATAAAGATCTTATAAAGTTACAACTTCTCCTCCTGCAGCTTCAATTGCAGCTTTTGCTGAAGCAGTAAATTTATGAGCAGTTACCTTTAAGGTTGATTTTAATTCGCCACGTCCAAGAATTTTTACCATTTCATTCTTTCCAGCCAAACCTAATTCAACCAAAGTTTGAAAATCCACTACATCGCTAATCTTCTTGTCATCTGCCAATTGTTGCAACTTATCCAAGTTTACCCCTTGATAGACAACACGGTTTCTATTCGTGAACCCAAATTTAGGCACACGTCTTTGAAGTGGCATTTGACCACCTTCAAAACCTACTTTCTTGGAATAGCCAGAACGCGATTTAGCTCCATTGTGACCGCGAGTTGCAGTACCACCTTTTCCAGAGCCTTGTCCTCTACCTATTCTTTTGCCTTGATTTTTATTGGAACCTTCGGCTGGTTTTAAATTACTTAAGTCCATTGTATCTTATTGTTTTGTTTTATCTGAAGGAATTATTTTCCGTTAGGCTAAATGTATTCACTTTGGCCTAAAGCGTAAAAAGATTCCGCAAATATATTTAGCTCATTTCTTCTACAGAAACTAAATGTGAAACTTTATTAACCATCCCAAGAACACTCGGGGAAGCATCATGTACTTTAACCTGACCAATTTTGTTCAAACCTAGAGATTCTAATGTCCTCTTTTGGGTCTGGGCACGGTTAATTGCACTTCTTACTTTGGTTACTTTTATTTTTTTTGCCATTTTCTTGGTTTTTAGTGATCGTTATTAGTGAGGAGTGGTATTGATATTATTATACCGAATCTCCAACTAAAGACTAAGATCTAATAGTTATCCGTTAAACACTTTATCAAGCGAAATCCCTCTTTCTTTAGCAACAGAAGCGGCGCTTCTCAATTGCAACAAGGCGTCAAAGGTTGCTTTTACAACGTTATGAGGGTTAGAAGATCCTTGGGATTTTGACAATACGTCATGAACACCCACCGATTCTAACACTGTTCTCACAGCACCACCAGCGATAACACCTGTACCAGGCGCTGCCGGAATAATGTTTACACGAGCACCACCATACTTACCTTTTTGTTCGTGTGGTAAAGTTCCCTTTATAATAGGAATCCTAACTAGGTTCTTTTTAGCATCTTCTACCGCCTTAGCGATTGCCGTTGCCACATCTTTAGATTTACCTAGACCTTGACCCACGACACCAGCTTCATCACCTACCACTACAATAGCTGAAAAACCGAAAGCACGACCACCTTTAGTTACTTTTGTAACTCTTTGTACACCAATAAGTCGATCCTTAAGATCTATTCCACTTGGTTTTACTAATTCTGCGTTTTTATATTTATGATACATAATGTCTTAGAATTTAAGTCCTCCTTCTCTAGCTCCTTCAGCTAATGATTTTACTCTACCGTGATACTGATATCCGCCTCTATCAAAAGAAATGGTGTTGACGCCCGCTTTAATTGCTCTTTCAGCAACAGCTTTACCAACCAATGTAGCTTTATCAGTTTTATTTCCTTTATCTGAAGCAATATCTTTATCTCTTGAAGATGCCGCAGCCAAGGTTACACCTGTGACGTCATCTACAACTTGAGCATAAATTTCTTTATTGCTTCTAAAAACAGCCAGTCGTGGTCTTGCTTCTGTACCAGAAACTACCTTGCGAATTCTGCTTTTAATTCTTAGTCTTTTTTCGTTCTTTGTTAATGCCATTTTGATTTACGATTTATGATTAACGATTTATGATTTATGATTTACTGTGTTTGTTTCGTAACTCTTAAATCTAACATCGTAAATTCATTTATGCAGATTTACCTGCTTTTCTTCTTAATATTTCACCAACAAACTTGATACCTTTTCCTTTGTAAGGTTCTGGTCTTCTAAAACCGCGAATCTTCGCAGCTACTTGGCCTACCAATTGTTTATCGTGAGAGGTTAGTTTTATAACCGGATTCTTACCTTTTTCTGAAATGGTCTCCACTTTCACTTCTGGAGCTACATTGAGAACGATGTTGTGTGAAAAACCTAAGGCCATGTCTAACTTTTGACCTTGACAGGATGCTCTATAACCAACACCTACCAATTCTAACTGCTTAGTCCAGCCGTTTGATACACCTTCAATCATATTTTCCATCAACGATCTATACAAACCGTGCTTGGATTTATCTTCTTTACTATCCCCTGCGCGTCTCACTAAGATGTTACCGTCTTCAACTTTTATAGTCACAGTATCGAAATCTTGCGTCAATTCGCCCAATTTCCCTTTAACTGTAATGTTGTTTTCTTTTATATCAACCGTAACTCCTTCTGGAATCGCTACTGGGTTATTACCTATTCTTGACATGTTCTTTCTTCTTTATGATTAGTAAACGTAGCAAATGACCTCACCACCTAAATTATCTCTCTGAGCTTGCTTACCGGTAATGACACCATGAGATGTAGAAACGATTGCAATACCAAGACCGTTAAGAATTCGTGGCATTTCGTTAGAGCCTGCATACTTACGTAAACCTGGCTTACTTATTCTTTGAATCTTTTTAATGACAGATTCTTTGGTGTCTTTGTTGTACTTTAAGGCGATCTTTATGGAGCCCTGTGCAGTGGAATCAACAAATTTGTAACTCAAAATATATCCCTGATCGAATAAAATTTTGGTTATTTCTTTTTTTAAATTGGATGCAGGAATCTCTACCACTCTGTGGTTGGCCTTCACTGCGTTTCTGATTCTTGTTAAGTAATCAGCAATTGGATCTGTATTCATTTATATTAAATTGCGGTAATGGTTTTCCATCTCGAACCGTCGAGACCGAACCTAAGACCAGTTTATACTTTTTTTGATATGTGAACAATCACATATTAACTCGCGAAAAATCGCGGGTTTACCAAGATGCTTTTCTCACACCTGGGATCAAACCTTGATTTGCCATTTCACGAAACATTACACGCGAAAGTCCGAAAGTTCTCATATACCCTCTAGGTCTTCCTGTTATTTTGCATCTGTTGTGCAAACGAACAGGAGAAGCATCTTTAGGTAACTTTTGTAAGCCTTCGTAATCGCCAGCTTCTTTCAAAGCTTTGCGTTTTTCGGCATATTTAGCTACTGTCTTTTCTCTCTTAACCTCACGGGCTTTCATTGATTCTTTAGCCATATTCTAGTTCTTTTGAAACGGAAGACCCATTTCAGTTAATAACGATTTTGCCTCTTTGTCTGTAGCTGCTGAAGTTACAAACGTAATATCCATACCGGAAATCTTATTGATCTTGTCAATATTCATTTCAGGAAAGATAATTTGCTCAACAACACCTAAGTTGTAATTTCCTCTACCATCAAAACCAGTGGCCTTGATTCCTGTAAAGTCTCTTACTCGTGGTAATGCCGAAGTAATCAAACGGTCCAAAAACTCATACATTTGCTCTCCTCTCAAGGTCACTCTAACACCAATTGGCATTCCTTTTCGCAACTTGAAAGATGCAACATCCTTTTTAGACAAGGTAGCTACCGCTTTTTGACCAGTGATGGCGGTTAATTCATCAATAGCATGATCAATTAACTTTTTATCGGCAACTGCAGCTCCAACTCCTTTAGATAACACGATCTTTTTAAGTTTAGGAACTTCCATTACGTTTTTATATCCGAACTCTTCTGTAAGAGCAGTGACAACTTTGTCCTGGTACTCTTTTTTTAATCTAGGAGTATAAGCCATAACTATATTACTTCATTTGATTTTTTAGAATATCTTACTTTCTTATCGCCTTCCATTTTGTAACCTACACGGGTAGTTTCTCCCTTAGCGGTCAACAAGGATAGATTGGATATATGCAAAGCAGCTTCCTTTTCTACGATTCCACCTTGAGGGCTTTGTGCTGTTGGTTTAGTATGTTTCTTAACCATATTCACGCCTTCTACGATGGCTTTGTTCTTATCTTTCAATATCTTGATAATCTTACCTTCAGATCCTTTGTGATCTCCGGCTATAATTTTAACGATATCTCCCGATTTAATTTTAAACTTTGTCATTTTTGTCATTTATTTACAATGGAGCCCGCTCTATTGTTACAGCACTTCAGGTGCTAATGATACAATTTTCATGAATTGCTTATCACGAAGTTCTCTAGCTACTGGGCCAAAAACACGTGTACCTCTCATTTCACCCGTTGGGTTTAAAAGCACGCAAGCATTGTCATCAAATCTTATATAAGACCCATCTGGACGTCTTACTTCCTTCCTAGTGCGCACAACTACTGCTGTAGAAACCGCTCCTTTCTTGATGTTTCCGTTTGGTGTTGCATCCTTAACAGATACTACAATCTTATCACCTATAGAAGCATATCTTCTATTTGTCCCACCTAGAACACGAATGGTCAAAACCTCTTTTGCTCCAGTGTTATCAGCTACCTTTAATCTTGATTCCTGTTGTACCATAATTACTTAGCTCTTTCAATTATTTCTACTAATCTCCAACATTTGGATTTACTCATAGGTCGTGTCTCCATGATCTTAACAGTGTCACCAATGTTGCAGTCGTTTGTTTCGTCATGAGCAACATATTTCTTTGTTTTCAAAACGAATTTTCCGTACATAGGGTGTTTTACCTTTTTTACTTCGGCAACAACGATTGATTTCATCATTTTGTTACTAGTAACAACTCCTATGCGCTCTTTTCTTAAATTTCTTTTTTCCATCTTTCAGCCAGAATACAATTATTGTACTTCTCTTTTAGTTAATTCCGTTGCAATTCTTGCTACCGTACGTCTTACGTTGCGTAACTGAATTGGATTCTCTAAAGGGGATACTGCATGTGCCATTTTAAGGTCTGCATAACTTTTTTTGGTTTCGCCGAGTTTGTCATTCAAATCAGCTACCGATAGCTTTTTAATTTCTGCTTGCTTCATAATTCTTTAAATTAAGCCTCGTAATCTCGAGCTATTAAAAACTTAGTTTTGACTGGTAACTTTTGAGCTGCCAAGCGTAACGCCTCTTTTGCAACTTCAAGTGGCACGCCACCAATTTCGAATAAAATTCTACCCGGTTTCACAACTGCCACCCAATATTCAACAGCACCTTTACCTTTACCCATACGTACTTCTAATGGTTTTTTGGTAATTGGTTTATCTGGGAACACCTTGATCCACAATTGGCCTTCCCTCTTCATGTAACGCGTTGCCGCGATACGTGCTGCCTCAATTTGGCGCGAGGTTAGGAAGTTTGTATCCATCGATTTTATACCAAACATACCATAGGATAGTCTGTGACCTCTTCCGGCATTTCCTTTCATACGTCCTTTCTGGACCTTACGAAATTTTGTTCTTTTAGGTTGTAACATTTTTGTTTGTCTTTAAATTACTTTCTGCGACGGGGCTTAGTGTTCCCACCACGACCTCCTCCTGCAGTTTTGCCGCCTTGTTTTTTAGACAGGCCAACTAAAGGAGAAAGATCTCTTTTACCATACACTTCACCTTTCATGATCCATACTTTCACACCCAATCTACCATAAGTAGTGTGTGCTTCAACTAAAGCATAGTCAATGTCTGCTCTAAATGTAGATAACGGAATTCTACCTTCTTTGTAATGCTCATTACGCGCCATTTCAGCACCATTTAAACGACCACTAATTTGAATTTTGATTCCTTCAGCATTCATTCGCATTGCTGCTGCAATAGCCATCTTGATTGCGCGTCTATAAGAGATACGATTCTCAATTTGACGGGCAACGCTAGATCCTACCAAGAATGCGTCAAGCTCAGGTCTTTTGATTTCAAAGATATTTAACTGAACTTCCTTATCAGTAATTTTCTTAAGCTCTTCTTTCAACTTGTCTACCTCTTGGCCACCTTTACCGATAATGATACCAGGTCTAGCAGTAGTGATAGTAACGGTTACAAGTTTAAGCGTACGCTCAATAATTACTCTAGATACACTTGCTTTAAATAAACGAGCATGGATGTACTTTCTGATTTTATCGTCTTCAGCTAGTTTGTCACCATAATCATTTCCACCATACCAATTGGATTCCCATCCTCTGATAATTCCTAAACGATTTCCGATTGGATTTGTCTTTTGTCCCATATCTCTACTTAAGCTTGTGTATTATTTTTAGCTCCAATCACCACTGTAACGTGATTTGAACGTTTTCTTATTCTGTGTGCACGACCTTGAGGTGCTGGACGCAATCTTTTCAACATTGCTCCACCGTCCACTCGAATCTCTTGTATAAACAAATCTGCATCTTCTATAGAAGCGTCTTCATTTTTTGCTTGCCAGTTTGCAATTCCCGATAAGACCAATTTCTCTAATCGGCGAGATGCTTCTTTAGAACTGAATCTCAAGATTTGAAGTGCCTTTTCAGCTTCTTTTCCTCTCACTAGATCTGCAACCAAGCGCATTTTTCTTGGTGAGGTAGGACAATTATTAAGCTTAGCGAAAGCGATATGCTTTCTTTCTTCCTTAATAGCGTCTGCCATTTGTTTTTTACGACTTCCCATAGCGCTTCTTATTTTTTACCTTTATTTTTCGCACCGGTATGACCTCTAAAAGATCTGGTTGGTGAGAATTCTCCTAACTTGTGACCTACCATGTTCTCAGTGACGTACACTGGTACAAATTGACGACCATTGTGAACTGCGATTGTTTGTCCAACAAAATCTGGGGAAATCATTGAGGCTCTAGACCACGTTTTGATTACCGTTTTTTTGTTTGAAGCTACATTCTCAGCAACTTTTTTGTCTAATTTATAATGAATGAAAGGTCCTTTCTTTAATGAACGTGCCATATTATTTCAGTTATTTCTTTCTACGTTCTACAATATATTTATTACTCGCTTTGGTTTTAGAACGTGTTCTATAACCTTTGGCTGGAACACCATTCCTAGATCTTGGATGACCCCCTGAAGATTTACCTTCACCACCACCCATTGGGTGATCTACTGGGTTCATGACTACCGGTCTAACTCTTGGTCTTCTACCCAACCATCTTGAACGTCCAGCTTTACCTGAAACCGTTAATTGATGATCAGAATTGGAGACCACACCAATAGTTGCCATACATTCTGCAAGTATCAATCTCGTTTCACCAGATGGCAATTTAATAGAGGCAAATTTGCCGTCTCTAGCCATTAACTGAGCGAAAGCGCCTGCACTTCTTGCCATGACCGCTCCTTGACCTGGACGCAATTCTATACAAGAAATGATCGATCCAAAAGGGACTTGACTCAAAGGCATTGCATTTCCAATCTCTGGAGCGACACCTGTTCTATCAGACAATACTGTCTGTCCAACTTGCAAGCCGTTTTGAGCGATAATATAACGCTTCTCACCGTCTTGATAGTTGAGCAATGCAATAAATGCTGTTCTGTTTGGGTCGTACTCGATAGACTTTACTTCGGCAGGGATTCCCGCTTTGTTTCGTTTGAAATCGATTATACGATACCTTCTTTTGTGACCTCCACCTACTTGGCGTATGGTCATCTTTCCTTGACTGTTTCTACCACCAGACCTTTTATTCGGAACGAGCAAGCTCTTTTCCGGCTTATCAGTAGTTATGGCGTCAAATCCATTTACTACTCTAAAACGCTGTGCTGATGTGATTGGTTTTAATTTTCTTACTGACATTTTCTTCTAATTACATATTAGCGTACAAATCAATCTCTTCCCCTTCCGCCAGTTGTACAATTGCTTTCTTAACAGCGTTTGTTTTACCATGCTGAACACCAGTTTTTGTAAACTTGGTACTGCGATCTGGACGGACATTTATAGTACGAACTTTTTCAACAGAAACACCATAAGCTGCTTCAACAGCTTTTTTGATTTCCACCTTGTTCGCCTTGGTATTCACTTGAAACGTAAAGCAGTTGTTCAACTCACTCTTAGTTGTCGCTTTTTCAGTGATTATAGGTTTAATTAAGATACTCATGGTCTTCTATTTACTTAAATTCGATTCAATTCCTTCTAAAGAACCCTCCAAAAGGATTATTTTATTAGCATTTAATATTTTATAAGTGCTTAATTCTGAGTTCATTATGACTTCAGAGCCCTTAAAATTACGTGCTGACAAATATACATTATTATTTGACGCTCCCAACACAAACAACGATTTTTTGTCTTGAATATCAAGCGCTTTCAAAATTGCCGTGAAATTTTTGGTCTTTGGCGCATCAAAATTTAGGTCTTCAATCACTACGATTGCCTTATCATTCGCCTTCATCGATAGCGCCGATTTACGTGCCAATCGTTTGAGGTTCTTGTTCAATTTGAAACTGTAGTTTCTTGGTCTAGGGCCGAACATACGTCCACCACCTTTAAATACACCAGATTTAATACTACCTGCTCTCGCAGTACCAGTACCTTTTTGTTTCTTGATCTTACGTGTACTTCCAGAAATCTCAGCTCTTTCTTTAGCCTTGTGGGTACCTTGACGTTGGTTAGCCAAATATTGCTTAACATCTAAGTAGACCGCATGGTTATTAGGCTCAATAGCGAACACATCTTTAGACAGCTCTGCTTGTCTACCTGTGTCTTTTCCGTTGATATCTAAAACTGCTATTTTCATTACTTCTGAATAATTACATAAGAGTTATTGTGTCCTGGGACGCATCCCTTAACAACTAGTAGATTCTTCTCAGGCACCACTTTATAAACTCTTAAATTTTCTACATTGACTCTCTCGCCACCCATACGTCCTGCCATTTTCATTCCCTTGAATACTCTCGCAGGATATGACGCAGCACCAATGGAACCTGGAGCCCTTAAACGGTTGTGTTGGCCATGCGTTGCTTGTCCAACTCCACCAAATCCATGACGTTTTACAACACCTTGGAAACCTTTACCTTTGGAAGTACCAGCGATATCAACGAATTCACCTTCAATAAAGTGATCCACTGTAATGGCATCCCCCAATTTAAACTCTCCTTCAAATCCTTGAAATTCGACGACTTTTCTCTTAACAGAAGCACCGGCTTTCTTGGCGTGGCCAAGTTCAGCTTTTGTAGCACTTTTCTCTGTCTTGTCATCGAAACCAAGCTGAAGGGCACTGTACCCGTCGACCTCTTCGGTTCTGACTTGGGTAACGACACATGGTCCAGCTTCGATTACTGTACATGGAATGTTTTTTCCATTTTCATCGAAAATACTAGTCATGCCGATCTTTTTTCCTATTAACCCAGACATAATTATTATTTATTTACAGACAATTCGCGACTTGCCATTACTTATTAATATTAAAATTCAATTTAAAATTGTACAATCAAGTCGCGACTTGACCCTACGATTTTAAAACACTCAAGGCCGAAAATACATTCGACCTTGAATTGTATTTTTACCGTTTTTCCTTTGCACGCAGCTCGGGACATGTTTGTGATTTACCATAATGCACTTATGCATAATATGCATAAAATGAAACGCGGTACATCGTTTGATACGCGATGAATCGCGTAACTACACTTTGATCTCTACTTCCACACCACTTGGCAACTCTAATTTCATTAGAGCGTCAATCGTTTTGGAAGAGGAGGAGTAGATATCCAATAAGCGCTTGTAAGAACTTAATTGAAACTGCTCTCTCGATTTCTTGTTAACGTGAGGCGAGCGCAATACAGTGAATATTCTCTTATGCGTTGGCAACGGGATTGGCCCCGTAACCACTGCACCTGTACTTTTTACTGTTTTTACAATCTTTTCAGCAGACTTATCAACTAAACTGTGATCGTAAGACTTTAATTTTATTCTAATTTTTTGACTCATTTTCTTTAGTTTTAAGCTTCTATGCCTTTAGCTGCTTTGATAACTTCTTCTGAAATATTAGAAGGTGTCTCAGCATAGTGTGAAAATTCCATTGTTGATGTTGCACGACCAGAAGACAAGGTTCTCAACGTGGTTACATACCCGAACATCTCTGATAATGGGACAGTAGCCTTTACAGTTTTTGCACCTGCTCTATCTCCCATACTCGTCATTTGACCTCTTCTTCTATTCAAATCACCTACGATATCACCCATGTTTTCTTCTGGCGTGATAACTTCGATTTTCATAATAGGCTCCATAATTACAGCCTTAGCAGCTTTTGCTGAATTTTTAAATCCAAGCTTTGCAGCCAATTCGAACGATAATTGATCAGAATCCACATCATGATAAGATCCATCTTTCAATGTCACTTTCATAGAATCCACCTCGTATCCTGCCAACGGTCCATTGACCATCGCCATTTTAAATCCTTTTTCAATGGAAGGTATAAATTCTTTAGGAACGTTACCACCTTTTATTGCAGACACAAACTGAAGTCCGGTTACACCTTCATCAGCTGGCTCAATCGTAAAGACAATATCGGCAAACTTACCACGACCACCAGATTGTTTTTTGTAAACCTCTCTGTGATCTGCAGCTCTTGTAATAGCCTCTTTGTACTCGACTTGTGGTTGACCTTGATTTACTTCAACTTTAAACTCGCGACGTAAACGATCAACGATGATATCTAAGTGAAGCTCTCCCATTCCAGATATAATCGTCTGTCCTGAAGATTCGTCAGTTCTTGCTGTAAATGTTGGATCTTCTTCGGCCAATTTAGACAAAGCCATACCTAATTTATCAACATCAGCCTTAGTTTTAGGCTCAACCGCTATACCAATTACTGGATCTGGAAAGTCCATGGATTCCAAAACAATTGGATGTTTCTCGTCAGACATAGTATCACCCGTCTTGATATCCTTAAACCCTACTGCTGCTCCAATATCACCTGCCTCGATAAAATCAAGTGCAATTTGTTTATTAGAGTGCATTTGGTAGATACGTGAGATACGTTCCTTTTTACCTGAACGGTTGTTCAAGATGTAAGAACCTGCATCCAATCTACCAGAATAAACCCTGAAAAATGCCAGACGACCAACAAAAGGATCGGTTGCAATTTTAAATGCTAATGCAGCGAAAGGTTCGTGAACGCTAGGCTTACGTCTTTCTTCTTTATCTGTATCTGGGTTCACACCAATAACGCTTTCTCTATCCATTGGAGAAGGCAAATATCTACAAACAGCATCCAATAAAAACTGAACACCTTTATTTTTGAATGAAGAACCACAAACCATTGGAATGATTGCCATGTCCATAACAGCAGCTCTTAAAGCGGCGTGTACTTCGTCTTCTGTAATAGAGTTTTCATCTTCCATGAATTTCTCTAACAGGTTTTCGTCGTAACTCGCAACTTCTTCAATTAAAAGTGCTCTGTACTTACGTACTTCCTCTTTCATGGATTCTGGTATATCAACTACGTCGAAAGTTGCACCAAAATTCTCATCATGCCAAACCACAGCTCTATTCTTAACTAAATCTACGATACCTCTGAAGTCTTCTTCCTCACCAATGTTAAGTACAATTGGCACTGCATTAGACTTCAACATATCTTTTACCTGTTGGCAAACGTCCAAAAAGTTAGATCCTTGACGATCCATTTTGTTGACGAAACCAATTCTTGGCACCTTGTAATTATCTGCTAGTCTCCAGTTAGTTTCAGATTGAGGCTCAACGCCATCAACTGCACTAAACAAGAATACCAACCCATCAAGCACACGAAGCGAACGGTTTACTTCTACCGTAAAATCAACGTGACCAGGTGTGTCAATAATATTAAAGTGATAATCTTTTGCTTCTGCTGTTGGCTCTCCGTTTTCTTTAGGAAACGTCCAGTCACAAGTAGTTGCAGCCGAAGTAATTGTAATACCTCTTTCTGCCTCTTGCTCCATCCAGTCCATCGTAGAAGCACCATCATGCACCTCACCTATTTTATGTGATACACCGGTATAAAATAAGATACGTTCTGTTGTAGTGGTTTTACCAGCATCAATGTGAGCTGCAATCCCAATATTTCTAGTAAGTTTTAAATCTCTTGCCATTTCTTATTAAAATCTAAAGTGTGAGAATGCTTTGTTTGCTTCCGCCATTCGGTGAGTATCCACTCGCTTCTTAACAGCTGCGCCTTCTTCTTTAGCTGCTGCAATAATCTCGGCCGCCAATTTTTGGGGCATTGATTTTTCATTTCTTTTTCTTGAGTAACTAATCAACCATTTCATGGCTGTAGATACTTTACGGTCTGGACGAATCTGCATTGGGATTTGAAACGTTGCTCCACCAACTCTACGACTACGTACTTCTACGTGAGGCATAACGTTAGACAGGGCATCTTTCCAAACTTCCAGCGCCGTTTTCTCTTCATCGGTTTTTTTGGATTCCACAATGTCAATTGCATCGTAAAATACTTTAAACGCAACGGATTTCTTACCGTCCCACATCATCATGTTCACAAAACGTGTCACTAACTGATCGTTAAATCGTGGATCTGGTAAAAGCGGTCTCTTTTTTGCTGCTCTTTTTCTCATGTCTTCTTCTTAAGTGTTTAGTTGTTAGTTGTTAGTTGTTGAGGCGTTATGCGCTCAAACTTGCAACTCTTAACTTGTTTTACTTTTTAGGGCGTTTTGCACCGTACTTAGATCTACGTTGTGTTCTACCTGCGACACCTGCTGTATCTAAGGCACCACGAACAATGTGATATCTAACTCCTGGCAAATCTTTTACCCTTCCACCTCTAACCAATACTATCGAGTGCTCTTGTAGATTGTGACCCTCTCCACCAATGTATGCATTCACCTCTTTACCGTTTGTTAAACGAACCCTTGCCACCTTACGCATTGCTGAGTTAGGTTTCTTTGGCGTCGTTGTATAAACACGAGTACATACACCACGTCTTTGAGGACACGAATCTAAAGCAGCCGATTTACTCTTCTTGGTTATTTTGGCTCTTCCTTTTCGTACTAATTGTGAAATTGTTGGCATATATTTCTATATAAATTTATTAAACCCTCACTTTAGAGGGCTGCAAAGGTAGAAATAAATATTAATTTTTCAAACGTAATGAGATTAATTTTTAGAACTTTATGAAAAAAAATCCCGAGCACATATTTTTAGTTTCACTTTTCCGTTAGATTTGGAGCATTATTCGATTCATGACCAAACGAACACTTTTATATTTCTCAATACTCATTTTCCATTTTTCGGCGGAACAAGCCCTCGCCCAGAATTTAAAATTGAGCATTTTGGGTAAAACTGAAGCCGAAACCAAAACTATCGACTCTTTAGGTTATGCCTCTAGGTTTGAGGATTTGCAGTCTTTGAAGTTAGAGCTGGCGAATTTCAGCAAAAAAATAGAAACCATAGGGTACATCGATCAAAAGCTGCTATCCTATTTTAAGGAGAATGACAGTTTGTACCTGGCACAATTCAGCTTAAAGAAACGTTTTTCCCAGGTACGCATATACAATAAGGAATTGGTGCCTCGATCAATCTTTAAAATGATCGACACTAAAGTTGAAAACGATCATTTTACAGTACCCATAGAAGAACTGGAGCTAACACTACAGCTTATCAATGCCGAAATCGCGAATGAAGGCAGCCCGTTTTTGACCCTTACATTAGAACAAATCAATAAGAACGATGACTTTACCCTAAGTGCTAGACTAACCGCATCAAACACTTCAGCCAGGACCATAGATAATATCATTGTGAAGGGATACGAGAAATTTCCGGAGTCGTATTTGAAACACTTCTTGAAATTAAAGACTGGGCAGGATTTTAATCTCAAAAAAATCAAATTGAAATCGGCCTCGCTCAACAACCTCATGTTTGCAAACGTCATTAGAGACCCTGAAGTTCTATTCACCCAAGATTCAACACTGCTCTACATGTATATAGAAAAAAACAAGAGCAACACCTTTGATGGCTTCTTAGGCTTTGGAACCAATGAAAACACCAATAAAATAGAATTTGATGGCTATTTGAGACTTAATTTAACCAACAATTTGAATTATGGCGAATCCTTAAAGTTACTCTATAAAAGCGACGAGATCGAACAAAAAACATTTGACCTTAGTTTACAAATGCCTTTTTTATTTGGCTCTCCCTTAGGTGCAACCGTAAAGCTCAATATATTCAAAAGAGATTCAACATTTGTCACAGTAGAGCAATCTGCAAGAATAAATTACCAGTTTGATCCTAAAAACTCTGTTTCCCTTGGGGTAAAAGCTATTAATTCTACCGATTTGTTAGACCTAAACACAAGCATAATCAATGATTACAGGAGCAATAGTTACTTTGCAAATTACCAGTATACACAGCAACGCCAAAAAGACCCACTATTTCCCATAGATGCACTATTTGATTTTACAGCAGGCACAGGAAGCAGGATATTTGATCAAAACAGAGACGCCCAAAATCATTTTGCCCTGGAGACCTATAAAATCTTCGACTTCAACGCGACCAACAGTTTCTTCTCTAGGCTCACAAGTGAGTACTTTACATCCAACACTTTTCTAGAAAATGAATTGTTTAGGTTTGGCGGCATCAACTCCATAAGAGGTTTTGAGGAAAATAGCTTGTTGGCCAATCTCTATGCTGTTTTGAATACAGAGTACCGATATCGATTAAACAGCACGCTATATGTACACTCGGTCGTTGACGCTGCCTATTTCGAAAATCAATTGATTGACCAAAAAGGAAAACTGTTTGGATTTGGCTTTGGTTTTGGCCTACTAACTAAAGCCGGACTGTTTAAATTCAATTACAGCAGTGGAAAAACAGAAAACCAGAGCTTCAGTCTCACAAATTCTAAAATACACTTGAGTTTAACGGCATTGTTCTAACATTATCTAAATGATCGCATTGAAAAAATTGCTGCGCCATTATTTAGCATTTAAAGGGTGTCCAAACATTATATTCTGAAATTTTAAGACCCTATTATTGTATGCTTAACATATTATTGTGATATTTGGCCAAGGCTAATTCAAATTAAATAAAATATGAAAACAAAGTTTAGTGGAATTCTAACACTATTATTAGTGTTTGTAGTGCAAATAAGTTTTGCACAAGAAGTTTCAGTAACTGGAAAGGTTACTGATGAAAATGGCATGCCGCTCCCAGGAGCGACGGTCGTGATTCAAGGAACGACAACAGGAGCATCAACAGATTTTGATGGTAACTACGCTATTAACGCGAGTCAAGGCGAGGTTCTTGAGTTTCGTTATGTGGGCTATTCTACCAAATCAATCACCGTTGGAGCGAGTAATGTCATCAATGCAAGTTTGGCATTGGATAACACCTTAGACGAAGTGGTAGTTACCGCTTTGGGTATAAGTAGAGAGAAAAAATCTCTTGGATATTCAACACAGCAAATTGCTGGGGAAGAACTCACAGAAACCAGAAATGCTACAGCGCTTAATGCACTTAGTGGTAGGGTTGCGGGGGTTCAAATTAGCACGCCGTCTGGTAACTTGGGAGGTTCTACGCGAATCCTTATTAGAGGTATTGGTTCTATTACCCAGAACAACAGACCCTTAATTGTAGTGGATGGTATCCCATTGGATAACAGTAACTATAATTCAAACAGCGCACAAACTGGTGGTGGTGGTACCGATTTTGGTGATACCGGTTTTGACATCAACCCAGATGACATAGCGTCGATGAACGTTTTAAAAGGTGGCCCTGCGGCTGCTCTTTATGGAAACAGAGCGAGTAATGGTGTAATCATTATTACTACGAAGACTGGTAAAAAAGGAAAAGGCGAAATCGTCTTAAACTCTGGTGTTAGTTTTGAAACCATCAACGTCGTCCCACAAGTTCAAAAGCTTTATGGTGGTGGTGGTGGAATCGCAAGTACTTTTGAGCAAAGCGATTTCAACTCTGTAAACATCAATGGGCAACCTTTTGACATTGTAGATTACGCAACAGATGAATCTTGGGGTCCACGTTATGATCCTACGCGTTCAGTGTTGCACTGGGATGCATTCGATCCAGAATTTCCTAATGAATTTTTACAACCACGTGCATGGGTTTATCCTAAAAACGATCGTGAGGACTTCTTTAACACAGGAGTATCCGTCAATAATGGGGTTTCCTTCTCAAGTGGTACAGAAAAAGGACAAATGAGATTGTCTATCAACAATACGCAGCAAACAGGAATCGTTCCAAATTCTGAGCTAGATAAAACATCTTTCAATTTCAATGGTTCTTCAAAAATCACAGAAAAACTTGAAGTTAGTGCTGGTATCAACTACACGGTCACAAACGGCTTTAACAGACCAGCGATAGGGTATACTGGCGCAGGTGTCATTCAGCAATTTTTTCAGTTTGGTCAAACGTCCGTAGATATGGAACGCTTGAAACAATATCAATTGCCAGATGGCACACAACGTACTTGGAACAGAATTGCGTATGACAATCCTAACATAAGATATTCTGACAACCCTTATTGGACGATCAACAAGAATGTCACTACCGATAAAAGAACACGCTATTTTGGTGATGTGGGCATGAAGTATAATTTTACAGACGAGCTTTACGTCACAGCTAAAATATATTCAGATACTTATGACGACAGAAGAAGTTCAAGGACTGCACAAGGTTCTGCAGAACAATCTCTTTATACAGAAGTAGATCGTGATTTTTCGGAGACTAACTATGAAGCTATTTTATTCTACGATACCGACATTGCAAATGACCGAATAAGCATTAATAGCTTTTTTGGTACCAATAAGAGGGTGTCTAGCTTTCAATCATTAGACGGCAGCACCAATGGAGGTTTAGTTGTAGATGGTATTTACAACCTCAACAACTCTGTGGCTAACCCATTCGTGAACGATTTCGATTCTAGAAGACAAATCGAGAGTGTTTTTGCATCAGCATCTTTTGGATTTGACGACACTTACTATTTAACCGTAACTGGTCGTAACGACTGGTCATCAACTTTACCAGAGGCAAATAACTCTTTCTTTTACCCATCTTTATCTGGTAGTGTTGTGTTTTCAGAATTTTTTGAGGCAGACTGGTTTACTTTTGGTAAAATACGTGGTGGTTATGCAGAGGTAGGTGGTGACACTGAACCATACAACTTGAGAAATGCGTTTGCTAGTAACCCCGCATTTTTTGATGGTATTCGTTTCACTCAACCAAGCCAAAACAATAATCCAAATTTAAGACCTGAGAATAAAAAGACTTGGGAAGTTGGTTTGGAAATGGGCTTTTTCAAAAATAGGGTCAATATGGATTTGACTTACTATAACGAACGTACTGAGGATTTAATTACTCCGGTGCAGGTTGACCCATCCACTGGCTATACTTCAACAGTTGCAAATGCAGGTGTATTAGAGAATAAAGGTTTTGAGGCTTTAGTGAATATCACCCCGATTAGAACGGACGATTTTGACTGGACCGTTACCTGGAATTTCGCAAAAAACGACAACGAGCTCTTGGAATTATTGCCAGGTGTTAACTCACTTGAATTGGCACGTTTCCCATTCAACGGTGTAACTCTAAATGCAATCGTTGGTCAACCTTACGGTATCATTAGAGGTACAGATTTTGTTTATGACGATAATGGAAATAAAGTGATAAAAGCAAATGGTCTCTATGCAGAAACCGTCACACAACAAAATTTAGGCTCAGTCCTTCCTGATTACAACATGGGTTTTAGAAACAGTATCAGTTACAAAAACTTTGATTTCAGTTTCTTGATCGATGTTCAAAAAGGTGGTAAATACAGATCACTTACCAACATTTGGGGGCATTACTCCGGGATTCTAGAGAGCACTGCTGCCAACAATATTCGTGTTGAAGGTGTGGTACTTGAAGGGGTAACTGGCACTATTGATTATAACGACGATGGCTCTTACACTGTAACAAACACCGCAGAAAACACACAAGCAGTACCTGCACAAAGATGGGGTCAAGATCACTTTTTTGGTGCAGATGCGTTAAACGTATTTGATGCCGATTACGTAAAATTGAGAGAAGTTGCTCTTGGTTACACATTCCCTAAAAAATGGACAGGAGATGTTGCTTCTATTAGACTTAGTGCTTTTGGAAGAAACCTTTTTGTATGGGGCTTGGACAATGAAAACTTTGATCCTGAAGTTGCAACCTCTGGTAGTGGAAACATCCAAGGATCTGAAGGTGGTTCATTACCATCTACAAGAACTTATGGTCTTAACTTAGAAATAAAATTATAAAATATGAAAAAGATTAAATTTATAGGAATATTAACCATGATTGCCAGCCTTTCGCTGGTATCATGTGGTGACGAAATTGAGGATGTAAACATCAATCCAAATTCTCCTGAAGTCGTTCCAACCAATACTATTTTCAACAGTGCCACTGAACAATATTTCACGAATTCAAGAAACGAATTCAATCATGGAAGATTTACATTGAACTGGGTTGAGTATTGGGGACAGAATAGTTATGCAGATGAAGATCGGTATTTATACCGTGAAACCACAGTGCAAAGCTTATACACTGCTATATATCTAGTAGGTACTGATTTGAAAAGTATTATTGAAATAAACACAGATGAAGCTACAAGAGTTGGAGCATCGGCAGTAGGAAATAATAACAATCAAATTGCAGCCTCAAGAATTATTTTGGCTTACATGTTCCACCAACAAACCAACACGTTTGGTGATGTGCCTTACTATTCTTATGGTTCTGACGATCCTGATTTTCAAGCCTTGCAAATAGACGAATTTTTGTCTCCTGTCTTTGCACCGCAAGAAAAAATCTATGCTGATATTTTGAAGGAACTGCGCGAATCTGCAGATATGATCAACGTGAATGAGCCAGTGTTTACTAGTGGCGATAACATTTTCAATGGTGATGCTTCTAAATGGAAGAAATTAGCAAACTCTTTAATATTAAGAGTTGCCGCAAATCTCAGAGAAATTGATGCTGCAACCGCTAATACGGCAATCGCTGCTGCTTTAGCCGATGGTGTTATGACTAGTAATGATGATAATGCTGCTCAAGCTTATGAAGACGGCGATGCTAATGCAAACCCAATTTGGAAGTCTTTTATTAACAGAAATGATTTTGCAGTGTCTGCGCCATTTGTTGATCTAATGAAAGGTACCACTGGTAACTTTGGTCCAGATCCAAGATTATTTAGCATGGCCGCACCTATAAGTGCAAGTATTCCATCTATCAAGGCTGGAGATTACACGCCAAGTACAGACTATGCCGATTACGTTGGTGTACCTTATGCTTACGGTAACGTGAATCAATTAGGGTTTGACTTGTACTCTTTTCCAAGTAGTCAAGTTTTAAAGCCAAGCTACGCTGAAATCTTAATGGAATACGCAGAAGTGCAATTTTTAATTTCTGAATATAATGGATTTGCTCAAGTAAACTATGAAAACGCTGTTGCTGCTTCCATGCAAAAATGGGGTGTGCCTGCAGCTGATATCACTGCATTTGTAAACAACTTACCTGCTGCAAATGAAGCGAACGTGCTTAATCAAAAATACGTCGCGCTTTACATGCAAGGGCATCAAGCTTATGCTGAAATTAGAAGAACTGGATATCCAAACACTTCTATATTATTCTTGCCAAATGAGACCTATACATTGTCTCCAGCGCAAGCTGCTGCAACAGGAGAGTCAACTTATACATTTGTATCGGGTGTTGATGGGCTTACCACACTACCCTTCCGTGTGACATATCCTGCTACCCTGCAAAGCTTAAATGGTGCTAATAGAGCTAGTGCAGTATCTGACTTAAGTGATGGAGATACCGTATTTAGCAGACTATTTTGGGATGTAGACTAATTATTTTCATCTTAATGAATCTTTAAGAAGAGGAACCGTTTTACGGTTCCTCTTTTTTATTTTGATATAACAGCCCGATTTACAAAATGTTTAAATAACTTTATAGGTATGAAAAAAAAGACAAAAGAGTTTTTGGTGTTATAGCCGCTATCGAAGTCATGAAATCTTAAAACAACATCGCTAAAATATTTATCCATAGTGGGAATTTGTTTTCAGAATTAGAAGACTTCCTCAAAAAAGAACAACTCAACACCTCACAGAATCTGATCGAAAAATTGAATCGGCTTACAAAAAAGAGGTCGCACTTATTCATTGAAAATTAATGAGTGGTACTGCCATTCCAAATTTGCCTGTTGCACTTAAAACAAGAACCGGTAATTCATAAAAATCATGAAAAAAATTACAATCTTTTTATTATGCTTCTATTCTAATTTATTAAGTGCTCAAAATACGATGGGCGCCGTTTCTATTGCCCCAGATGTGTTTGATGGCTACACACTATTTACTGCGCACACCAAGACCTATTTGCTCAATAATTGCGGAGCGTTAATCAATGAATGGGACAGCGAATATCTTCCTGGCAATGCGGTTTATCTACTTCCTAACGGCAATTTGCTTAGAGCAGGACAGGTTGATGATGACAGCAGTAATATTACTTTTGGTGGACAGGGAGGCATCGTAGAGTTATTTGATTGGGATGGTCAACTCCTTTGGTCTAAACGCTACAACTCAAATAGTATAAGGCAGCATCATGATGTCTTTCCCATGCCAAATGGCAACATCCTCATACTTGCCGCAACCGTAATAACCAATCAAGAGGCTATCGACTTGGGCAGAGACCCTAGCAAACTTACTGAAGGCAGGCTATATAACGAACGAATTTTTGAAATTGAACCAGTAGGAACCGATGCCGCAAATGTAGTTTGGGAGTGGAACATTCAAGATCATTTGGTACAGGACTTTGACGCTCAAAAGTCTAATTTTGGAAATGTGGCAATGAGTCCAAAAAAATTGGACGTCAATTTTTTAAATGCTGGCAACGGTGCCTCCAATTGGTTACATTTCAATTCCATACAATATGACGAAACCTTAGACCAGATTGTTATTAGCTCCCGCAACTTGAGCGAAATCTATATCATCGATCATTCCATAAGCACTATTGAAGCAGCAACAACTGCCGGCGACTTTCTCTATCGCTGGGGAAATCCTCAAGCGTATCGTCAAGGATTGGCTTCAGACCGAAAGTTGTTTGGACAACATTCGCCATATTACATCCAAGAAGGCTTAGAAGATGCTGGCAAGCTCATGTTATACAATAATGGTAACGGGAGAACACCACTTTACTCTGAGGTCTTGATCCTTGACCCACCAACTACTGCCCCTGGCGTTTATGATTACAGCCCCAATACCGCGTTCGGACCAATTGCCGCAGACTATAGTTATGCAGATCTTTCCGCTACCCCTTCACCATTTTACTCAGGTATATTAAGTAGTGCTCAACGCCTCCCAAATGGTAACATATTGGTTTGCGAAGGCATCAACGGTGAAATTTTCGAAATCAACGCAAATGATGAACTCGTCTGGAAATACATCAACCCAATAAACACAGCAAATGGCTCCCCAGGTATTCAAGGAAATCCACCTCCTAGCACAAATTTAATCTTCAGAGCGAAAAAATATGCACCAGATTTTCCAGCATTTGTTGGTCGAGACTTAACGCCTGGACAAGCTTTGGAACAAAACCCAAATAGCATCTGTAATGACTTGGGTATTGCGTCGCACGATTTTCAAGCTGTTGAGATGTATCCCAACCCAACCTCTGGGCAACTTTACATTAGATCAACACATCCCATTGAAAGTATTAAAGTTTATTCGCTTTTGGGAGCATTGGTTTCTGAGACAAGGTCATTTAGCAAAAGCATAAACTTGAGCGATTTAAACGCAGGAATTTATATTTGCCAGATAAATACCGGCACCAAGCGCGTAAGTAAAAAGATCATCAAGCATTAAGCAGTTTTTGACAGGTATACTTCATGCCAATGTATAGGTGTTTTTTTATACCTTTGCCCTTATGGAAAAAGACACCACTATATTTGGCATCAGGGCAGTTATTGAGGCCATCAAATCCAACGAGAACATCGATAAGATCTTTATTCAAAAAGGCCTTAGAGGCGAGCTTTCTTTAGAGTTGGAACAGTTGCTCAAGAAAGAACGCATCAACTTTTCATACGTGCCCATTGAGAAATTAAACCGTCTTACAAAAAAGAACCACCAAGGGGTTGTAGCACAAATTGCTCCAATAACTTTTTACGATCTGGATAACCTGGTTATGAATGTTATTGAATCTGGCAAAACACCTCTATTCCTTTTGCTCGATCAATTGAGCGATGTGCGTAATTTTGGCGCAATCATTCGCACCGCCGAATGTACTGGCGTTTCTGGGATTATCATTCAGAAAAAAGGCGGCGCACCTATCAATGGAGATACCGTGAAAACGAGTGCTGGTGCCATTTTCAATATTCCCATTTGTAAGGTCGACCATATCAAGGATGCTGTATTCCATATGCAGGCTTCAGGCATCAAAGTGATCGCTGCCACTGAGAAAACCGATAAGACGCTTTATGACGTTAGTTTTAAAGAGCCCTGCGCCATTGTAATGGGTTCTGAAGGTAAAGGCATCAACCCATCGGTATTGAAGGTAGTAGATGAGTTGGCGAAACTTCCTGTTCTTGGTGAAATCGAATCCTTGAATGTTTCGGTTGCCTGTGGTGCGCTCTTATATGAAGCACTAAGGCAACGTCGATAGTTTGTGGATTTTTGATTTACGGCCTGCTTCTTCTGTTGTTTCTTATAAATTCTGTGCACATAATACTAGCTCATTTAGAAATCACTAACACTTCCGAAGCATCAGAAACATGCAATGTGCTAGCATTGGAAGCGCTTCAACGGTCGGGATTTTCCTTGAAAATATAATTCACCTTCAGCGAGATCTGTGTTTCTTCAATTTTTGCTTCGGATTCAATTTCAATTTCAGGCTTTTCAGGCTCCAGATTTTCAATGAAATTTCCGTCAGCATCAAAATGTCTTAGAAAAGGGTCGTCGTCCTCGATATAGTCGGGCTCTTGCCAAACATAACGTTCTGGCTTTGCAACCGATTTCCTAAAAATAAGGGCAAAAAGCAATCCGGTGATGAGGCCTCCCAGGTGACCTTCCCAAGACATGCCTTCCTTTACAGGGAAAACGTACCAAATCAAACTTCCGTAGAGAAAAATAATCACTAGTGATAAAGCCACCAACCGAAAATACCTCGCGAAAATGCCTTTAAAAAATATGAAGCTTACCAAAACATAAACCAATCCGCTGGCGCCAATATGGTTCGAAGGCCTTCCTATAAGCCAAGTGATGAGACCAGACAATAAGATGCCATAGACCAACACCTTCCAGGAGATATTTCGGTAAAAATAAAAAAGTGCCACACTCAATATAAAAAGTGGCAGACTATTGTGAAATAGATGTTCAATGTCGGCATGAATGAAAGGACTGGTAAAAATACCGAACAATCCCTGCCATTCTTGGGGCCGAATGCCCATATGCTTGATCGAGGGAAAAAAACGGACTTGCAACCAGAATACCATCCAGATGGAAAGCACAAAAATGAGCGGATATAAAATCACACTGGTGGAATATCTAAATTGGGCTTGCTGTTCCATTCCTAAATTTAAATTATTCTAAGCAATTAACCTTCCAATTTGGACTTATATGAAAAATTGTCACGTGCATTTTTTGTAATTTTGCCGAATGACCGCACCCCTAGCAGAACGTTTAAGACCAGAAACTCTTGATGACTACCTAAGCCAGAATCATTTAATAGGCGAGAAGGGTGTTTTGAGGCAACAGTTGCAACAAGGCGTCATTGCCTCAATGATTTTTTGGGGACCGCCAGGAACTGGCAAGACCACCTTGGCAAACATTGTTGCCAATGAGTCCAAACGCCCATTTTACACCTTGAGCGCCATTAACTCGGGCGTAAAAGATATTCGTGAAGTCATTGACAAAGCCAAACAAAGTGGTGGTCTCTTTACCACGAAGAATCCTATTTTATTCATCGATGAGATCCATAGGTTTAGCAAATCACAACAAGATTCGCTTTTACAGGCTGTGGAAAAAGGCTGGGTCACGCTCATAGGAGCCACCACTGAAAACCCCAGTTTTGAAGTCATCCCTGCCCTACTCTCACGATGTCAAGTCTACGTCCTAAATTCCTTTTCAAAAGACGATCTGGAAGCGCTACTGAAACGTGCGATGGAAAAAGATGACATTTTATCAAGACGGAAGATAACGCTTAAAGAAACCGAGGCTTTAATCCGTTTTTCTGGTGGCGACGCTAGAAAACTGCTCAACCTTTTTGAGCTGATCGTGACCTCCTATTCCGAAGAAACCCCTGTGGTAATCACCAATACTGAAGTTGCGAAACGCATACAGAGCAACACCGTTAGGTATGACAAAACCGGAGAACAGCATTACGATATCATTTCGGCATTTATAAAATCAATTCGAGGAAGCGACCCCAATGCTGCCGTGTATTGGTTGGCACGAATGATTGAAGGCGGTGAGGATGTGAAATTCATTGCAAGACGTTTACTCATATTAGCAAGTGAGGATATTGGAAACGCCAATCCCACGGCTTTGGTCATTGCGAATAACGCCTTTCAAGCGGTTTCGGTCATTGGCTATCCAGAGTCGCGAATCATCTTGAGCCAATGTGTGACCTATTTGGCCACTTCAGCCAAGAGCAACGCCTCTTATGAAGCCATTGGCAAAGCACAGCAATTGGTAAAACAAACTGGAGACCTCTCAGTACCCTTGTCGTTGAGAAATGCCCCAACAAAACTGATGAAGGAGTTGGGATATGGCGATAACTACCAATACGCACACCGTTATGAGCAGAATTTTGTACCGCACGAATTTCTACCCGATGCCATAAAAAGCACTAAACTATACGAACCCGGAGACAACGCGAGAGAACAAGCGCAACGTGATTTTTTAAAAGCGCGTTGGAAGGAGAAATATGGGTACTAGGAGTTATCTGTTGTGTGTTGTGTGTTTTGTGTTGTCTGTTGTCTGTTGTCTTGTCTGTTAAGTATTGAGAGAACTATTCTATTGAGATGAATGAATCTAGCTGAATTAGACCTGATTTTGTTATGGATGTATTCCGACCAATATTGGTCCCAAACCTAGTTTTATTTTCGAATAGGAGCCCAGTACCAACTTCTGCTTAAGATCGCTAAATAATATAGATCTAGCTAAAACCAGTAAAACTAGAATTTCAAATTAAGGGTTTTGGTTTCCAATTTTTCAGTTTCGTAAGATTCATAAACCCAGGTGTTGCCTCTCTTATAAACGATGGCGTCCTTACCTTTTACAAGAAACGTATTTTGTACGCCAGTGTTCAATAGGATCATAACCTTCTTCGGTTCAGTATCCACAATTTGATAGCCATTGTCTAAGGGCTGTGCATATAACAAATCTGCAGTGTCTTCAACGATTGTGTTTTTGGGAGCCGATGGCATGACCTCTGTCTTGGACTCTGCCTTGATCACTTGCTTTTCAACTTGAGATACAGCTTCTCTTTCTTTATTTTTCAAGGATTCCACTTCATTTTTTAGCCGCTCAATTTCCTTTTTAGCCGCCTTTTGATCTTTGATGGCTGCGACGTCGGCCTTTGTGTCATCCATTTTTGAGTTTGAATCTGAAGTTGGCTGGTAAGCGTAGTCAAAATTTTGAAAGGTCTCAAAGGCCTCCCTCAAGGCTAGGTTATAAGCGACTTCGTATTTCTTTTCCCTAGTCTCACCTACTTTAGACGCTGCCACCACCTTATTATTGCAGTCCAACAATGACATTTGAAGCTTGGTCTTTAGAAACCCACCACTCACCTTGTTCACATCGGCTTTTAGCGCCAAGCAACGATCACGCTTTAGATCCTCTGGCAATTCCTCATCCTCTAAAAACGCGGTATAACCGTACTTATTAAATAGAAACTTGGTCAAGGAATTGATTTGATATTGATCTTTAGCACTCAAAAATTCAAACTGATTGGGGATGAGAACGTATTTATAGGCATTGATCTGTTCTTGAGACCATGCAGTGAATTGGGTGCAAATGGCTATAATTAGTATTAAAACGGACTTTTTCATATGGGTTTTCATTAAAGTAATGCTCATGTAAAGATACAATTTACGGTAAAATCAGATTTTATAACAGCGGTATTTAACGCTCATTCACAAGTACTGCCTTAGCTCTTGCAAAAGCTTTACTTGCTTGATATTTGCTTCAACAACACTATTGTGGTAATTGAACAAAATCACTTCGAGACCCAATGCTTTGGCACCCAAAATATCGGCTTCGTAATTATCGCCAATCATGATACTTTCTCCAGGGCTAGCTTTTGCCAGCTCCAATGCATAATTAAAAATAATGGGATCTGGCTTTTTCACACCTGCAATTTCAGCATTGGTCATGGTTTTAAAATACGGCGCAATCTTGGAGTTGTTCATCTTCTTATGCTGCGCCTCATCAAAACCATTGGTAATGATATGCAATTCATAATTGGGCTTTAGATAATCCAACAGCTCAAATGTACCTTCAAAAAGATGGGTAAAACTACTGAGATGTACCACGTAGTCACTGGACAATTTATCAATTAACGCATCTTCCACAAATACGTTCAAGACGTCAAAAGTATCTTTGAGCCGCTGGTAACGCAAGTTTTCCTTGTTGATCTTTTCCTCGCGATACAGTTTCCAATAATTGAGATTTATAGGCTCGTAGGCTTTTACAAAATGCTCATGGTTGATATCCACATTGTGCAAGCCAAAGATCTTTTGGAAGGTTAAGGAAGAATTTTTATCAAAATCCCATAGCGTGTGATCCAAATCGAAAAATATATGTTTAATGCCTTTTAATTTCATAGCGTTGATTTATTTTACTTCGGAAGGATGTGCAATCATACACATCTAAGCTGTCTTTTTCGGAATATTGCCGCCTTCAACAGAATTTAAGATTTGTGTGAACAATTTTCTGTAGCCTTTCCATGTGGGCTCGTCGCCGAAACTGTAATTGTGAAATACCGGTGTAAAGGTACCATTCACTTTTTTGACTTCTTTGATCATGCGCTCCAAAGCTTCAGATTTATCTAATTGGGATTGGTGTTTCAACAAGGCGTGATCAATGCAATGAAACGAGTTGATTATCAACGGTGTTCTAATTTCATAATCAAGATCATAGTAAAGAAAAGGCGTGCAAGTACCAGCCCTAAAGCCCATATAATTGAGATAGCCCATGGTATAATCTTGCTTAATCTCTAGTTCCACTAGGTTTCTGTAGGAGTGTGGCAAATTAATTTTAGAAAATGAATTACGGGTAGCTTCCAATTCGTAATTGGTAATGGATTCCATCTTTTTCTTCTCTTTCTTGAGTCTCAAAATATCCTCCAATGCCAAAAAGGAGACCTTTAGACCCACTTTGCAATAATCCCCAACCGACTTGATAAGTGACACAAATTCTTTCTTATTCACATTGACGTTTTTGTCGTAGGTAGAAAAGTCTCCTATCAAAAAAAAGACGATGAACTTAAACTTGTATTGTTTCTGTTTATTGATAATCCATTTGAAGGTATCGTAAGGATCCCGTTTGAATCCAAAAAGAACCAAAAATCGCTGTGACAGTTGTTTCAGTTTAAGATTGAAAACCTCATTCAAGGTGCCACCAATAATTCGCATCAAACCCTTTTGCTTAAACAAATAAGCCACGGGGACATCAATGATAGGTTGGACCTTATAAATTTGTTTAGGAAATTTAAAGTTCTCAAACTTCTGTTCTAGAACCGTTTTCAAGCGGTATGCCCAGATATCGACTACCGGTTGATGCAGAAAACCTTCCTTAAACGCCAAGCTTTCAGTAGCCGTAAAACGACCATAATCATCCTTTACATGCGGCAAATATTCCTCATAACGGCTTATGAGATAAAACGCAGCTGCAAAAATATCATAGGGCAACGCACTGTTTTCGCCGGCTGGAAAAAAGCATTTGGTACCGTACCATTCTTGTACGTTAATCTCAACGTCTGATAAGCCTTGCTCAAAGAGCAACTCATGACTTTTCACAAAGATCTCATTGCTCAATGCCTTCTTTGTGTAAGACATCTTTATGCTGTCGTGCGCAATAAACTCTTCAATGGTGGTTGTAAATGATACTGGGATCCCAAGAATACGTGTGCACAGGTGCTTGAATGCATATTGTACGCGAGGAGTGATTTTATGTGTGTAAACTAGTAGCATTTTCTATCTAAAATTCCAAAGCTTAAAAGTACCAAATTCAATAGTTAATCCCCTCGTCTTAGCTACGGAATTTAAAATTTGGTTCCGAGGTTTCAAGTTTGGAATTTGGAAATTTACATGATGTTCTCATCTGCAAAACTGAAATAGGCTTTCTCGGTAATAATGAGATGGTCCAAGACCTTTATATCCAAGCTTTCAGCAGCCAATTTCAGTTTTTTGGTAAGATCCTTATCGGCAGTACTAGGTTTTAAGGTGCCAGAAGGATGGTTATGTGCCAAGATCAAACCTACTGCACCCAATTCCAAAGCGCTTTTGAGCACCAGGCGCACATCAACCAGCGTGCCTGTGATACCGCCTTTGCTCACTTGATTTTTGTGGAGCACCTTATTGGAATTATTGAGGTAGACAATCCAAAATTCTTCGTGCGGCAGTTCGCCAATAATAGGCTGCATGAGTTCAAATACCGAGGTGCTTGAACTGATTTTCATCTTTTCGAGTGCTTCTTCCCCCCTACGTCTTCTGCCCAACTCCATCGCAGCGACAATTGTGATCGCCTTCGCTTCACCAATGCCCCTAAAGGTCATGAGTTGCTTTATGGACAGCTTGCCCAACTGGTTTAAATTATTGTCAACACTCGACAGTATGCGCTGGCTCAAACTAACGGCACTTTCACTTCTACTGCCGGTGCCCAAAAGTATGGCGATCAATTCGGCATCACTAAGATTGGCTTTTCCCTTATCGCGAAGTTTCTCGCGAGGACGATCATCCTGTGACCAATTTTTAATTGAAATAAAGACAGGTTTATCGGCCATGTTGCTTGTTTATTGAAAGACATACCTGAAACAAGAGTTGTTTCAGGGTATTTTATAAAGATATATATATTGTAAGTCTCTGATGCAATTAATTTTAAAGAATCAATAAGCTCGGGGCAAGCCCACAAGCTATGCATTGAAAGATGTTCTTTGTATTTCGAGACAAGCCTCGGGGAATTAGACCCTCTAGAGGGATTAAGACATCTGTATCTTGAAGTAGAAAAAATAAAAAAGTCATTGGCTTCAAAAGCCCTATAAAAAATAAAATGAAAGCTCTAAAATCAAAAGCATATACAATTGGCACTTTCAAGAACAAAGAGTTTCAGAAAAAAGCTAAATTTGATCCAATCAATACCAGTGCATTACAATTAACCACTAAAAACAGAAACCAATTGACCTATCCACCGCCAAAGCATCAAGAAGACGATAAGAACCGATTGATTGAAGTAATAAAAACCTATCCATTGGCCACACTCATTTCGGTGGCAGATGGGCTGCCGCTCATAACACATTTGCCGCTCATCTATGAACGTGGAAGACTCATAGGCCACATTGATAAGATGAATCCGCAGACGCATTTATTGAAAGACCAGATAGATGTTACCGTGCTTTTTTCAGGACCTGAATGTTATATCTCTCCAAGCATTTTCAGCAGTACGCATCTCCCTACTTGGAATTATATAAAGGTGCATCTCAAAGGGAAAGTCACTGCCATTGATGATCAGGCCGCCCTAAAAGCCTCACTCATTAGCATGACCGAAGCCTTGGAAGCTCCAGACCACAAGTACGTTTTGGATGCCAACAACCCAAGAATGGACCAGAATTTAAAATACATCCAGCTTTTTGAAATCCATATTGAGTCTTGGGAAGGAAAGTTCAAGCTATCTCAAGATAAAGCCCCAAAAGACATTAGACATGCTCGAGAAGCACTACTACGTTCACAGCAGTTGAGTATCGAAAATTTTCTGGATAAGGTGTTTTGAGACACTAGTTTTAAATAAAAGACCTAAGACCTCTAATTCGACTCGGCTCAATACGGGTCGCTTTTAGAGTCAATCCCGAGGCGTCGGGAAAGACTTGATTCTAATAAACTGACTACAGATTAAGATTAAAGCGAAAATTGCTTGGTCTAGCTCTATACAAATTTTCCTGAAAAATAAGCTAATATTGAAAGCATTAGCTTTTCTAAATCATCTTAAGGGTATTGATTTCTTGTGTGGTCAAATGTTTCCAATGGCCACGAGGAAGATCTTTTTTGGTAAGGTGACCTATGGCCACGCAGTCTATTCTAACGATCTCATATTTAAGTTCATCAAAAATGGTATGGATAATAATATTACCAATATTCTTGATTTTTAAACCGATCTTAGATTTTGGAGCGTCATGAATATAACTAATTTCCTCAACCGCAACCAATTTACCTGCCACTTTAAAACCTTCTTGGATTTTTTTGAAATCCTCATATTTGAGGGCTTTATCCAACTCGATCTCAAAAAGTCGCGAGACGCCATTTTTAGATTTGGTAAATTTATTGGTAATTACATCATCGTTTGTAAATAAGAGTAACCCGGTGGAATTCCTCCCCAAACGACCAATGGGCTGTATTCTTGCAGAGGTGGCATTCGCGACCAAATCCATAACCGTACGCCCTTTGGATTGGCTGGTTGTGGTGGCAAATCCCTTGGGCTTATTGAGCAGCACGTAAGTCTTTTTTTCTGGATTGATGCGCGCCCCATCAAAACGAACCTCATCATCCAACTTGACCTTGTAACCCATTTCTGTGATGACTTCGCCATTAACGCTCACACTGCCAACGGTAATGTGCATATCGGCATCACGACGTGAGCACATGCCTGAATTGGCGATGTACTTGTTCAACCGAATCTCATCTGGATTGGACGGTCTAGATGGCTTTGAAGGACTTGCTGGTTTTGACGGGCTTGCTGCCGCCTTATCCGAGCTGGTTTTCTTGATAGGTGCATTTCCTCTAACAGTACCTTTGTCTGAGGATTTGCCTTGCCGAGCACCCGCTTTTTTATTGGTGGGTTTGCTCTGTCTGTTCCCCGAAGATTTACCTTTTCCGCCTGTGCCTTGATGTCTGCTCATGTCTTTGAATATTTTTGCAAAGGTAGAATAAATGTTGTAACAAATCGAAAAATTAAATCGTGTATTCCACATCGCTTATTATGCTGAATTTGAGCAGCTTCAAACCATCCTAAACGCAGACTTTGATGGGCTCGGAAAACCTTCAGCACAATTAAGCACTCTGATTTTTTACTGAAGATTTTGAAATATTACCTAAATACGATTTAAAACCACGCTTACCTCAATCAATACAATTGAAAATACGCCAACTACAATGATAAACTTCAAAATATTATGAAGTATCAAATAATGCGTTTTTGTTTTGGAGTACCAGAGCAATAGCATGAAGATAAACAACAAAAAAATAGACATGTAAAAAAAGAGGTACATGTGACCAATTTGATATTTAAAAAGCAACAGTTGAGTGGGAATCAAGGTTAGCAAAGTCAAAACCGTTAACATGATTTTTGATGCTTTTTCCCCATAAACCACTGGGATTGTTTTATAATTGAGCAACAAATCACCTTTAATATTCTCGAGGTCTTTGGTCAATTCACGCATGGAGATGATGAGAAACAAGAAAAAGGCATGTACAAAAATGACCTGTTCAAAATTTTTGTAGTACAGAAAAACCACAAAAAACGGTGTGATCATTAGAATTGCTGAAGTGAGGTTGCCTATAAATGGTAACTTTTTTAGCTTATGGGAATAAAACCAAATCCCAAAAATATAGATCGAAAAGAATACCACTGCCCTAAAAGAGACATAGCTCGCCATGATCGCTGCCGAAAAGTTGAGGACAAAATAAAATGAGAGTTTCGTGTTCTGACTGATCAAGCGATCCAATCTCGATTTGTGGGGCCTATTGATTTGGTCCTTTTCTGAATCGTAGAAGTTGTTAATGATATAACCGCCTGCTATCACTGCGGAAGACGCAAGCACCAACATCAATAAATTGAGGTCAAAAAGTACTGCTTTTAACGGTTTATCGTGGGCGAGGATATAAATGGAAGTCAAATATTGCGCAATCACAACAATCAAAATGTTATATCCACGAACCACAGAGAACATACTGAAAAATTTCAGCAGGATGTGTTTTTGTTTACGCGATAACATATTTGAAGCTTCTAGAAGTTGTAAACCACTTCCAACTTGTAGTCTTTTAAAGCCTGTTGGGCTTTTTTATAATCTTCAGTAAAACCGAGAATATAGCCACCGCCGCCAGAACCACATAATTTGAGATAGTAATCGTTGGTGTCCAGTCCTTTTTTCCAAAGCTCATGAAACTGTGCCGGGATCATTGGTTTAAAATGGTTGAGCACCACCTTAGAAAGCTGTTTGGTATTACGAAACAGGGATTTGATATTGCCCTGTAAAAAATCATCCACACAGGCATCGGTATGTTTGATGAACTGATCTTTCAACATGTTTCTAAAGCCTTCCTGCTTCATATTTTCCATAAAAATCTGAACCATGGGAGCGGTTTCCCCAATACTGCCAGAGTCAATCAAAAAGACTGCGCCTTTCCCACCGGTTTGCTGGGCAGGTATTCCTGTAGCTTCAATATGGTCTGGAGAATTGATCAAGATCGGGATGCTCAAATAACTGTTTAGCGGATCGAGACCTGAGGATTTTCCGTGGAAAAAAGATTCCATTTCGGCAAAAATGGTTTTGAGTGCCAATAATTTCTCACGGGTTAAATTTTCCAACACCGTGATTTTTTCTTTGGCATATTTATCATAAATAGCCGCAACCAAAGCACCGCTACTCCCAACGCCATAGCCTTGAGGAATGGAAGAGTCAAAATACATGCCTTCTTCAACATCCTTGGTAAGAGCTTCCAAATCAAATTGTACCAATTGGGTGTCTATGGTTGCCAAATATGCAACATATTTACTCAAACCAGCATTGGACTTTATAGCCTCTTCTGAGGTACTACCGTCGCTTTTAAGTGCGCCATTGTAAAAGTTATATGGTATAGACAAACCCTTAGAATCCTTTATGATTCCGTATTCGCCAAAGAGTAAAATTTTAGAGTAAAATAGTGGTCCTTTCATATAATTACGACGCATTAGTATGGCAAATATACGTATATTTCTGTGATCTCGTTTTTTGACTTCAGTTTAAACACTTATTTTGAAGGATCTCAAATTATTTAGATCCCAATAGCTCCGCTCCAAGCCCAAGTTGATCGTTAATATAATGACCATTTTGACAAAATTTGGCCAAATCACTCTCAATAAACTTTAGAACACTGTCTTTTTCTTGCTTCGGAAAAAGCAGGTGAACATTCGCACCGGCATCTAAGGTAAAACAGACTTTTGAGCCTGTGTTTTGTCTAAACTTCCAAATGGCATTGATGATGTGCAGGGTATTGGGTTTCATCAATATGAAATAAGGCATGCTGGTCATCATCATGGCATGTAGGGTCAAAGCTTCACTTTCAACAATAGCGACAAATCGATCCAAATTACCAGTTTTAAAGATGTCAATAAGTTTTGACAGGTGCTCATGTGCTTGTTCAAAACGCCTTTCGGCATAGGGATGCTCATGCATGAGGTTATGACCAAGGGTGCTGCTCACTTGTTTCTCGCCTTTATCTACCAGTAAAATGACATCTTGATAGTCCTTAAAATGCTCATGTACTTCATAAGGATATTTTGTTCCGAAGTTATCTGAACTGCCTTCGATTTTTGCATGTTCTCCCCAAACAATGAGCTCCCCTTCCAGACTTCGGCAGGCACTTCCTGAGCCCAGACGCGCGAGAAAGGATGCTTTTTTGTAATTGGATTCCTCTGCATTTTCGGCGTTCAATTTTTGCTCTAGCTGCACAAGGCACAAGGCCAGCGCTCCCATTCCCGATGCTGAGCTGGCAATGCCAGAACTGTGTGGAAAGGTGTTGGAGGTCTCAATCTCGAAATGATAGGTCTTAAGAAAAGGAACGTACATTTCAATACGCCTAAAAAAAGTTTCGATTTTTGGTTTGAAATCCGGTTTCGGGATCCCGTCCAAATAGATGTCGAAAGAAAACTGGTCTTGATCCTTCTTTTTCTTGTAGTGAAGCGTAGTTATGGTTTTGCATGCACTCAGCGTAAAGCTAATTGAAGGATTTTCAGGAATCTGGTCCTTTTTTTTCCCCCAGTATTTGACTAGGGCAATGTTGCTGGGAGCAGCACAAGTGATGCTGCCATTCGCTATGGCAATGGGATAAGGCTTGGGGAGGAATTCGTTTACAGTCATTGGCTTATTTTCACTTGCCAAAGATACTAACTTTTGCAATGTTTTGAAATTTCTTGTGATTGCCGCTAACTATATTTGTAGAACAAATATTTGATGGTGGTTTTGGTCCTTCCGTGGCCATTTTTCTAAAAGGTGCCCACACAATCGTAATACAAATCAATCTGCGACTCGATAAAAACCGATTTTGAGCGTGTCGGCCATTGCTTCCGCAGGCATGAAACCGCGTAAGAAATTGAAATCGTTGGCTTTTTCGTCCACATCTAAGAGGTCATTCTTAAATCTGTTATAGTCTCTTTCCTACATATTAATGCGATTTAACAATAAATTTGTATGTTTGCCCCAAATAAACTGTATTGCCCTAACAATGAATTACCCCAAACCTACTTTTATAGCAGTATTACTGCTTTTTTTTGGTTTTCAAAATCTTTTTTCGCAGGAACTATTAGTTTTTGATAAGCAGTCAAAATGTTCATTCAATAATGAGCGTGTTGAAACCCTTATACAAAATGATAGTCTCTACAAAGCTACCATACTCTTAAATGAAGCTTTGGCATTTACGAAGAAATATGGTTTCACAAAGTACGAGGCACAAGCTTATAATGGTTTGGGCATGGTGTTTTCTGAAATGGGAAACAACAATAGCGCCAAGATGTATTATTACAAGGCGCTAAGCATCTACGACAGCATTCATGAGCCACACGGCAGGGATTATGTGCTTTCCAATCTTGCAAACACCTATCTCCTTTACAAGAAATACAAGCAGTTTGACAGCATTTACCCCATCGCTCAATCTTCAGCAAAAAAACTCAATAGTGAACTCTTTTTTATAAATCTGGAAAATGAAATCAAACGCAACTATTACACCAATCGCAACGACGCACTCATCAAGCTTGCCGAATACAGCTTTAATCAACTAGCTCGCACAGATTTTGATAAACTCAGTTATTCTAGAGACTACAAGTCTGAGACTCTAGAAAAACGCCTAAAGTATAATAGCTTGTATTACAAAGCTATTGGGCTAATCAAGCTAGGACATTTTGATGAGGGTTATACACTTTTGTTTAGCATTGACATTAAGGACTTCAAGAAGAGTATTGTTCTAAATAATGATGCAAACCGTCAACTTTCCACCCTAAACTATTATAAATTTCGTTACTTTCATGAATTCAAAAAGCAAAAGGATTCTGCTGTTGCCTATTTGTTAAAAAGTGATGAGTACAAATATTCTGCAATGCTTGAATATGAGCGCGCTACCTCACAAAATGGCGAACTTATCTACAAGATCCTCAAAACTGAAGAGCAACTTAGCAGCGCCAACAAGCTGCGAATAAATGATGCAAAGCTATCAAGGTCATTTATTGCCTCTACCATAATTTCAAGCATCTTACTTGTTGTGGTAGTCATTTTCTTTTTCTACTATTACAAGACGCGTAAAAATATTGAGACCATAAATGAGGAACTTAAGAATAGTAACAAAAAACTGATCAAGCGAGACAAGGATCGCTCTGAATTTTTCTCGGTATTGAGCCATGAGCTGAGAACGCCAATTTATGGCATCAGTGGATTGTCCACTTTGATTGAGCAGGAACAGTCTGAAGTCAAAAAAGAGGCCTATCTCAAGTCACTCATTTCGTCGAGCAATTACATCTCCATACTTATTGACAACATCCTTCAAGCCACCAGAGCCAAATTTGAAGACAAACAATTAAGACTTAAACCCGGCCGAATAGACCCCATTTTACAAAATGTGATCAACACCGTGAAAGTGGCTGCAGAGAATAAAGGCCTGAATTTGTTTTCAAACATCGCCCACTCTGATGAAGATGAATATATCATGATTGATAAAGTTGCCTTTAGTCAAATAATGATAAACTTGGCCTATAACGCCATAAGGTATACCAACAAGGGATTTATTTCCATAGACGTCTCTGAGGTAAATAGGACTGATGCGCAAATAGAATTACTTTTTGAGGTCAAAGACTCTGGCATAGGCATAAGTGAAGAACACCGCCAAACGGTTTTTTCTGCCTTTGAAAACAAAATGTTTCTGCAAAAGAACAGCAGTGGCTCAGGCTTAGGACTCTATATTGTAAAGACCTTACTCAAAAGCCATGGTACAGAAATAGACTTCGTATCTAAGCCAAATAAGGGCTCCAGTTTTTTCTTTAATGTCACTTTTGACCTTTGTGAAAAACCAGAAACAGTTGCACATCACGAAGATCTCGAGGCTAGAATAGATAATCATGTGCTCATTGTGGACGATAACAAGATCAACTTGCTCATTACCAAAAAAACACTTGAGCGTATCCCTGGATGTACCTGTGAGACTGCATCCAATGGGAAAGAAGCCATTTCATTGGTAAAGCAAAAGGATTTTGACATGGTTTTAATGGATATCAATATGCCAGAAATGGACGGTTTTGAAGTCACCAAACACATTAGACTGTTTAATCCCAACATTCCTGTTTTGGCATTAACCGCACTCAATTCTGGAGAGGTCTCTGCCAAAGCTGAAGCCTGTGGCATGAATCAGGTCATCACGAAACCTTATAATTTTGATGATTTCAAGGCCATTGTTAGGGGCTATTCCAAAGTCTACCAGGTCTAATTCAATACATGTGCTTCGCTGCGATGTAGCCTCCAGACCAGGCATTTTGAAAATTAAAACCGCCAGTGACGGCATCAATATTCATAATCTCACCTGCAAAATATAGGTTCTCATGGAGCTTGCTCTCAAAGGTCTTGAAGTTAATCTCCTTGAGATCCACACCACCTGCAGTGACAAACTCCTCTTTAAACGTGCTTTTGCCTGTCACTTTAAAAAAGGCTTTGGTAAGCTGAGCCGCCAAGTGCTCCAATTGCTGCTTATTGAGATCTGCCCAACGGGTTTCTTCGGAAATGTCTGCCGCCAGCACCAACTTTTTCCATAAGCGTTTGGGAATATCCAGTTGTGCCGATTTAGAGACTTGTTTTTTTGCCAAATCCTGTTTGAATTGTTTGAGCTGAAGCTGGCAATTCTCAAAAGGCTGTTTGATAAAATTGATCTCAATCTCAAATTGATAATTATGCTTTGCCAGTTCCAATGCAGCAAAAGCGGATAATTTTAAAATGGAAGCTGCGCTAAAACCCACATGTGTGATTAGCAAGGGACCTTCCGAAGTCAAACCTGAATCGCATAAGGTGACCTCAACATCCTGCACCACCACGCCAGGGATATCCTTTATGCGCTCATCTTTAACATCAAACGTAAACAAAGACGGCACAGGTTGCGCCACGGCATGCCCGAGGCTTTCCAGCAAATTCCATATTTTAGGGTTGCTTCCTGTAGCCAGAACTACTTTTTCTGAGGAAAACAGGCCAGTATTGGTCTTCATTTCCCACAATCCGTCAGTTTTCTGAAGCGTTTTCACGGAATGATTATACAATAGGTCCACCTGATGCTTTTGCGCTTCAGCCAAGAAACAGTCGATTATGGTCTGTGAGGAATCACTTACCGGAAACATGCGCCCATCGTCCTCGATTTTAAGGCTAACTCCTCGTGCTTCAAACCAAGCGATGGTGTCTCCAGTCATGAATTGATGGAAAGGCCCGAGAAGCTCTTTTTCGCCTCTGGGATAATTGCGCACCAATTCTGAGGGGATAAATTCAGCATGGGTGACATTACAGCGACCACCACCGGAGATCTTTACCTTTTGGAGACCTGTTTTACCGCGCTCCAATATGGCGACCTTTAATTGGGGATGGCGTTCTGCAAGGTTGATTGCTGTAAAAAAACCCGCCGCTCCACCACCGATGATTATGACATCATAATGTTTCATATACTGTTTTTAGACATAAGACCGCTTCGCTTTTAGAATCAATCCCGAAAGCTTATGGGAAAGACTTGCTTTTAACTATGTGATACTATTTATGACTCCTATTTATGCTTTTTAAATCATTGTTGCCCGATAAAGAACCAAGACCGCTTCGCTGCCAGAACATAGAATCAAGACTTGATTGTAACTAATTGAGAAACAGTAATTATTTGAAACGAAATTATTCCCTCCCTTTTGATAAAATCAATTTGGAAAAAGCAAGGTATCCATTTAAAAACAGTGTTAGATTTCATACATGTAAAGGCCTAGTCATCTTTAAATTATATTTACCCTTACACTAATGTTTTTAAATATTTATTGAACTTTTTGAAAAAAGCTATTTTTAAAAAATCGTGCATCAAAAAATACTCTTTACACTTTTGTGAACGTAGGTTCATTTAAACTTTCCTGCAAGGTTTCAAAAACCTTGCAGGTCTTTTCCAAATAATGAATCATACCTACAAGGTCAAAAAAGACCTTGCAGGATCATCCGAGCTTACTTTCGCCACCATTTAAAAAAACCCAATTTATCAAACTGACCTCATTTGTAAGTCTGAGCGCAGTACAAAGTGCCTATCAAGCAAAACTTAAAGGTCTTAGGTTGCGCTCAGACTGAAAGCTCGTGCTAATTTATAAAAGGCATCAATGCTAGAACCCGTTTTTTGAAGCGAACGATTTTCAACGACACAAAACTAATAAATAAAGTATTAGGTTCAATTTATCGTTGAACTGCAAAGCACACACCCGCTTAACGATTATTTTTCAGTCTTTATCCAAAAGAGGACAAACCTGTTTTATTTCTTAAATAATTGCCATTATATTAGCAGTGACAAGTTAAGAAACCAAACTAAAAAATACCAAATCCCTATCGAATAGGTTTAAAGTTTATAAATTTTAGCAGTATTAGTTTTTAATCCAACTAAAAAACCACTCTCGGGAAAAGAGTGGTTTTGCTTTTTAGATCGATTTCAAAAAACGCATTGTTTTTTGCGGTTTTATCAGTTTTAAGACACCGCCTTCAACTTTTTCAAGGTGGTTTTACTCAATTTGTCTTCTGCATAAGATTTAGTGACATGCAATTTTTTCTCCTTGCCACTTGGCAATTCAAACATCGCATCGGTCAATATTTCCTCGCATAAAGATCGTAGCCCCCTTGCGCCCAATTGATAATCAATCGCCTTAGTCACAATATAATCCAAGGCACCATCGGTAATGGTAAACTCAATATCGTCCATCTCAAACAACTTTTTGTACTGTTTGATGATGGCGTTTTTTGGTTCGGTCAAAATGGCGCGCAATGTTTTTGCATCTAAAGGATCCATATAAGTCAAGACTGGTAAGCGCCCAATGATTTCTGGGATGAGACCAAAATCTTTTAAATCTTTAGGGATCACATACTGCAAGAGATGGTCCATATCCAACACATCATTATCATGCGCTGCTTTGTAACCAATCGCCGCTAAATTCAAGCGTTTGGATATCTTTTTATCAATGCCATCAAAAGCACCACCTGCAATAAACAGGATGTGCTCGGTATCCACCTCAATAAATTTTTGATCTGGATGCTTACGCCCACCTTTTGGCGGCACGTTTACGGTGGTACCTTCCAGCAATTTCAACAATGCCTGTTGCACACCTTCCCCAGAAACATCTCTGGTAATGGATGGGTTATCACTTTTACGGGCAATCTTATCGATTTCATCAATGAAAACGATGCCTTTTTCGGCTTTTTCAAGATTGTAATCTGCTGCCTGCAATAAACGGGTCAGGATACTCTCTACATCCTCTCCAACATAACCAGCCTCAGTCAACACTGTGGCATCAACTATCGCCAAAGGCACGTTGAGCATTTTTGAAATGGTTTTTGCCATAAGGGTTTTACCGGTACCGGTTTGCCCCACCATGATGATGTTACTTTTTTGGATTTCAATATCGTCGTCATTGGCAGGTTGCAGCAAACGTTTGTAATGGTTGTAAACTGCAACAGACATTACCTTTTTTGAATAATCCTGACCAATGATATACTCATCGAGAAAGGCTTTGATTTGCTGTGGTTTTTTCAGCATTAATTCAGAAGACAACTCTGCGTTGTCGCTCTGTTTGCTTTCTTCCAACACAATACCATGCGCCTGCTCGATGCAGCGGTCACAGATATGCGCATCTAAGCCTGCGATCAATAAACTTGTTTCTGGCTTTTTCCTACCACAAAACGAACATTCTAATACTTCCTTTGCCATACTTTGCTATTCTAAGTTCAATGTTTTGGATCAAGGCTGATTTTCCAATGCTCCAAATCTTGATTTACTTATTATTATTTTAAGTCCATGGATTTGGGTTTCTAAGTTGATCCTCAAAAACCCCAAAACATTATTGACTTATTTATGTGCATTCCTTCAAGAACAATTATTCAGATTGAAATAGATCCTGAATATTAGAGCTTCCGAAGTAAACACTTTTTATTTCCGTTATTTCAATCAACTTAAGGCTATTAAAGGCCAATTCAAAATTTCCAGCCCTTATCCTCAATATGATCTTCCTTTAAATTTCTTCCGAAGAAAAGGGGTTACTTGCGCTTCAAGACTTCGTCGATCATCCCGTATTCTTTGGCCTTATCGGCTTTCATCCAATAATCACGGTCACTATCCTCATAAACTTTGTCAAAGTCTTGACCAGAATGTTTGGCGATAATATCGTACAATTCCTTTTTAAGCGTCACGATCTCACGTGCTGTGATTTCAATATCGCTGGCTTGGCCCTGAGCACCTCCCAAAGGCTGGTGAATCATGACCCGAGAATGTGTCAACCCACTACGTTTGCCTTTTGTGCCTGCGCACAATAGAACAGCTCCCATAGAAGCAGCCATACCTGTACAAATCGTAGCCACATCGGGTTTGATGAGTTGCATGGTATCGTAAATGCCCAAGCCTGCGTAAACGCTACCGCCTGGCGAGTTGATGTAAATCTGTATGTCTTTTGCCGAATCTGTACTCTCCAAGAACAACAATTGCGCTTGGATGATGTTGGCGACTTGATCATTGATGCCAGTGCCCATAAAAATGATGCGATCCATCATTAAACGGGAAAATACATCCATGGAGACCGCATTCATTTGGCGCTCCTCAATAATGTTCGGCGTGAGGTTGGTTGGGTACATACTGTTGATGATATTGTTATAGTAGGTACTGCTGATGCCTTGATCTTTTATTGCGAATTTCTCAAATTCCTTTCCGTAATCCATATTTTGGGTTGTGATATTTTAATGTGAAACAAAAAAGCGTAAAACCGCTAAGTTTTACGCCCAAATATATTAATTTATGATGTAAAGCTTAGCTGTAGAATTCTTTTACAAATTCGTCGTAAGTTATTTCTTTTGTCTTTAAATTGGTTTCGGCTTTGTAAAGATTTAACAGTTTGGTGCTCATTAATTGCTCACTCATACGCTTCACTTCTTCCTTATTGGAAAGAATTCTTGCCGCAATCCCCTCCAGCTCCTCATCGGACGGGTTGGTTTGTCCAAATTGTGCCATTTGCACTTTGATCATCTCTTTGGCATGTGCCTTAAGATCTTCCAATTTGACCTGCAAATCGTGCTTCTCAATAAGTTTGCCTTCAATCAATTGGTAGCGCATGCTCTTTTCGGTCTTCTCGTATTCCTCTTTTGCCTGATCGGCATCCATGGTTTCCTCGCCAGCAGTTTGCATCCATTTTTGCAAGAACGATGCTGGAAGGTCAAATTTGGTGTGGTCCACTAAATATTCGGTCACATCGTTCAACAACTTCTGGTCACCTTGCTGTGCGAATTGCTTTTCAGAATCCTCCTTGATTTTATCTTTCAACTCAGTTACCGTGGTTACGACATCCTTTCCGAAGAGTTTATCAAACAATTCCTGATCAAGATCTGCCATCTCCCTAGCGTTGATTTCCTCAATGGTAAAATTGACTTCAAGATCCATATCATGAATGTCGTCATGAGATACTTTGAGTGCTTTCATCAAATCGTGATCGTCTTTATAAAGGCCCTTGGTCTTTAAAGTGATCACATCGCCCACTTTGGCACCAATGAATTGTTTCTCGGTGGTTTTGCCCTTGAATTTATCTAAAGTGATCATGGTGGAGTTTTCGATGTCTTTCTCCTCGTTTTTGAAAGTTCCCGTGATTTCGGAATCTTTAGCCGCTGTATCTTGAGCAATGATCTTACCGTATTGCTTTCTAATATGCTCAATTTGGTCGTCGATCATTTTCTTATCGGCAACAATGTTGTAATGTGTGATGGCTTTTTTACCTTTCAATGCCACCTCAAATTCTGGTGCAAGACCCAACTCGAACTCGAAAGAAAAGACATCAGAATCCCAATCCAGATCATCTTGTGGCTTTGGTAAGGGGTTGCCCAGAACGTCCAACTTCTCTTCAGTAAGATATTTGTTGAGCGCATCTTGCAATAATTTATTGACCTCATCTACCAATACTGCTTTACCGTATTGCTTTTTGACCATTCCCATGGGCACATGGCCTTTTCTAAATCCTGGGATGTTAGCCGTTTTGCGGTAATCAACCAATATTTTCTCTACTTTATCGCTGTAATCTTCTTTGGCGATATCTACTTTTACAACCGCGTTCAATGCGTCGATGTTTTCTCTTGTAATGTTCATTGTATCTGCTATAGGCCCAAAAGGGCGTTACGTTTTACGTTAAAAAGGGCTGCAAAAATACGATATTTTTTGCAACCCAACAATTTTTTAAGTGACTGAATATTAGTCTATTTTCCATCTTTGCCTATCATGGAATTGGCAATGGATTGGCAGAAGGACAACAAGATGCTGAACAGCAACGCGATCCAGAAGCCGCTTACTGAAAATCCGTCCACAAAGGCATCGGCCAATAAAATGATACATGCGTTGATGACCAGCAAGAAAAGACCAAGTGTGACTATGGTAATTGGGATGGTCAAGACCACCAAAATAGGTTTGAGGATTGCATTGAGCAAAGCCAATACGATGGCAACAACAATGGCCGCGCCAAATCCAGTGACGCCTACACCTGGCAATAGGTAAGCAAGCAATATTACGATTACTGCGGTAATTAAAAGACGGATGATGAAGTTCATGGTTTTGTGGGTTGTGGGTTAAAGCATACGAAATTTCGAATTACCAAAACTGCGAGTTAAACTAAACATCAAAGTTAAGAAAGTCTTGCACAGCATCGTAAAAATCATCAGGATTCTCGGCATGCAACCAATGGCCTGCGTTACCAATGGTTTCTATTTTTGCTTGTGGAAAATGTTGCTTGATAATGGTTTCGTCGGAAGGCATCACGTATTCGCTCTTGTCGCCACGAAGGAATAAGGTGGGCTTATCAAAATTGGCATGCATGGGCAATGCTTCGCCTACTTCGGAAACATGCTCCTTTAATACCTCCAGATTCATGCGCAAAGCCAGTGTTCCCTTTTTGATCCAGTACAGGTTTTTCAGCAAAAATAGCCGCGTGCCAACATCGGGCACATATCGCTTCAGTTTTTTATCGGCCTCGCCCCTACTCTTGATGCTGTCAAAATCCAATTGACTCAAGCCGTCCAAAATGGCATCGTGGTGAACGGGATAATATCGCGGGCTAATATCTGCCACCATCAGTTTGGACACTAATTCGGGATACAATGTGGCGAATAGCATCGCGGTTTTGCCACCCATGGAATGCCCGAGCAGCAAGGCTTCTTTCAATTTGTGGGCGTCAATGTAGGTTTTCAAATCTTCAGCCATGACCTCATAACTAAAATCGGCATCATGAAAACTCCTACCGTGGTTGCGTTGATCTACCAAATGCACCTCGTAACCTACTTCACTAAACTTGGTGCCCAAGGTTTTCCAATTGTCGCCCATGCCCAGAAAGCCGTGCAAGATGATAAAGGGTTTGCCTTCGCCTAATATTTGTGAGTGGAGTGCCATTTAGTGTTGAGTTGTGAAGTTGTTTGTTGTTACTTTGTAATTTGATAAGCTGTAAAATGAGACTGAAAACTATTTAGACAAACGATGCAAATACATTTGCACTACGTTTTCAATACCTAGATAGAGACTTTCCGCAATGAGCGCATGGCCTATGGAGACTTCCAATAAATTAGGAATATGCTTTTGAAAAAACTCAATATTATCCAAAGAGAGGTCATGCCCTGCGTTGATGCCAATGCCAAGTCCATTTGCCAAAACAGCGGCATCTACGTAAGGTTTGATGGCAGCTTCTCTATTGTTCACATAATCTTCGGCATAGGCTTCCGTGTAGAGTTCAATGCGATCGGCTCCTGTGTTTTTCGCATTTTCCACCATTTTTAAAATGGGGTCCACAAAAATTGAGGTTCTTATACCATTGGCCTTAAATTCAGTAATCACTTCCGTCAAGAAAGCCTTATGCTTAATGGTATCCCAACCCGCGTTTGATGTGATGGCATCTTCCGCATCGGGCACCAAAGTGACTTGGGTTGGCTTGATTTCCAAGACCAAATCCATAAAGGATTTTATGGGATTGCCTTCTATATTGAATTCCGTGTAAACTTCAGCTTTCAAATCGCGCACATCCTGATAACGAATATGGCGTTCATCTGGCCTAGGATGAACCGTTACCCCTTGTGCGCCAAAACGTTGCACGTCCTTAGCGAACTGAATAACGTTTGGGGTGTCGCCTCCTCTTGAATTTCGCAAGGTGGCAATCTTGTTGATGTTTACGCTAAGTTTGGTCATTTTTTTAGGTGTTAGATTACAAAAATACAAAGTCCGCAAGGGTTTTTCTGCTTATTTTTAATTAATTTGCACAACTAATCACAACGCTTATGCCCTTAGAACAATACCTCATCAACGATATCAAGCCCTTGGATTATAGCGCCAAGGTAAGCGACTTAAAAATGATGTTCAACGAGCTTACTTACTCGCATATTCCAATTACAAAGGAAGGCATTTATATGGGTTGTATTTCTGAAACCGATGCCCATTGCTTTGAGGGCAAACAGGCCATTGAAGAATGCAGCCATTCCCTCGAAGGCTTTTATGTGCGTGACACCAGCAATTGGCTTGATGCGCTAGAGGCCTTTGCTCAAAACTCTTGCAACATCATGCCTGTTCTTAATGCTCAAAATCAGTATTTAGGGTATTACGAGCTCAATGATGTTATTGGCATTTTCAATGAAACACCATTCTTTGCCGAGCCCGGAGGCGTGTTGATCATTGAGACAACCACTCAAGATTATTCCTTTAGCGAAATAAGCCAAATCGTAGAATCCAACGACGCCAAACTCTTGGGTGCTTTTATATCCAAGATGGAAAGCGACATCATACAAATCACATTGAAAATCGGTGAGACAGGATTAAATGATGTCATCCAAACGTTTAGGCGCTACAGCTATAACATCATTTCTGGCCATGAAGATGACACTTACGTGGAAAACCTAAAGGAGCGCTCAGAATATCTTAAGAAATATCTAGACGTTTAACATTATGAAGATTGCAGTCTACAGCCAATATTTCGACGGAAAATCTACTGAATATTTTGAGCAATTGCTCGAAATACTTCTCACGAAAGAGGTTTCCGTATTTATAGAATCTGAATTCCGCCAAAAATTAGACCTGCCTCTACTGAAGGATAAGCGATTGCAAAGCTTTACATCTTTAGATGAGAGTTTCGATTTGCTTATTAGCGTAGGAGGCGATGGCACCATTTTGAGAGCAGTGACCTTTTTGCGGGATTTTTCCATTCCCATCGTAGGCATCAATACCGGAAGGCTTGGTTTTCTGGCCACGATACAGGTCAATCATGTTGAATTGGCCATCAACGAAATACTCAAAGGCAACTATAAAATCTCTGAACGCTCGCTTCTTACCGTAGAGACCAATCCAAAAAACATGGCGCTGCAAAGCATCAATTTTGCACTCAACGAAGTGGCCATAAGCAGAAAGAACACCACTTCCATGATTTCTGTAGACACCCATTTGGATGGGGAATATTTAACCTCATATTGGAGCGATGGTCTCATTATATCAACACCAACGGGCTCCACGGGATACTCACTTAGTTGCGGTGGCCCAGTGATTACGCCAGATACCGAAAGCTTGGTGCTCACACCCATCGCACCACATAATCTCAATGCAAGACCCTTGGTAATCCCAGACGCCACCGTGATTCAACTCAAGGTAAATGGTCGTGAGGACAATTATCTCATTTCATTGGATTCAAGAATTGCCACCTTGAGCAATGATACCATTGTTACCATCAAAAAGGCTAATTTTAAGATTAAAATGCTTCAAGTACTCGAAGAGAGCTTTATAGACACCCTTAGAAAGAAGCTGCTTTGGGGCGAAGACCGAAGAAATTAAACAATAAAAGTCTGTAAATACTGTTTAACTGCATGACTACTTGACACAAATTACAATGGTCAAATCTTAATTGTTATATTTGCAAACTTTTAAAAATTTATGAGGTATTTATTCCTTTTTATATTGACGATCGCTTTCGTGCCATCAAGCCATTCACAAATTTATGAAGTTGGTGTTTTTGCCGGTGGGAGCAATTTTATTGGAGACGTTGGCGCCACAGACTACATTTCGCCAAATGCAGCAGCTTTTGGTGCGATTTTCAAATGGAACAGAAGCCCCAGACACTCTTGGCGTATCTCTTTTATTTATGCAGATTTGGAAGGCATGGACTCCAAATCTGATGATCCCAGAAGAGTGCAGCGCGATTACAGTTTTGATAATTCCCTCTTGGAAATTTCAGCAGGTATGGAGTTCACTTTTTTCGATTTTGATTTGCACACCCCTGGGCTCAAGGTAACGCCTTACCTCTACTCGGGGATTTCAACCGCCTTACATAGCAACTATTATTTTGATGGCAATGGCAAATACACCGATGAAAACGTCAAGAGTTGGGCTTATGGCATCCCAATGGTGTTGGGCGTTAAATCAAATATCACAAACCATTTTGTATTGGGTTTTGAAGTTGGTGCACGGTACACGTTCTCCGATGAGCTCGATGGCAGCGTGCCAGATGGTGATTTTAGGGAAAATTTTAGCTTTGGGAATACCAACAGCAACGACTGGTACGTATTTACAGGCTTCACACTAACCTATACTTTTGGTCAAAGACCTTGTTATTGCAATTTCTAATGGATTTAAAATCACAAATACAAACCGATAAGCTGCCAAAGCATCTCGCCATCATTATGGATGGCAACGGTAGATGGGCAAAACAGCAAGGTTTCCTGCGAATAATAGGCCATGAAAACGGCACAAAATCCGTTCGGGAGGTGGTCGAGGCCACTGCGGAAATAGGCATTGAAAATCTAACACTCTATGCATTTTCCACAGAAAATTGGAACCGACCTAAAATAGAGGTTCAAACCTTAATGAAACTGCTCGTTAAATCCCTAAAAAAAGAGATTGCGACACTTCAGAAAAACAACATCAAGCTCTTAGCCATAGGATGCCTTAAAGATTTGCCAAAAAAAGCCCATCAAGAGCTTTTGGAGGTCATAGAAAAGACCAAAAATAATTCACACATGACACTAACCCTAGCGCTAAGTTATGGCTCTAGGGAAGAAATTATTAGTGTTGTAAAAACCTTGGCAGATAAAGTTAAAAATAATATAATTTCTATTGAAAGCATTGACGAATCGATTATTAATAAGCATCTTTACACGCAAAATTTACCAGACGTAGATTTGTTAATCAGAACTAGCGGTGAACATAGGATAAGCAATTTCCTCCTATGGCAAATTGCTTATGCCGAACTATATTTTACTCACATCCTTTGGCCTGATTTTACTAAAAAGGATCTTTATGAAGCTTTGATAGACTATCAAAATAGAGAACGACGATTTGGAAAAACAACCGAACAACTTAGCTAACATTTTACTTTTGAAAACATACTTTAAGTCATTACTAACTGTAACTGCCCTCCTTATTGCCTTTGCAGCAACCGCACAACAATCCAATTTCAATAAAGGCAAGAAATATATCCTTGAGGACGTTAAAGTTACTGGTAACACCAATTTTAGCGAGACCACCATCATTTCTTTTTCTAGGCTTAAAAAAGGCGAAGAGATTGTCATCCCTGGAGAAGACATCAGTAACGCCATAAAAAAACTTTGGGACTCCAACCTATTCAGCAGCATTGATGTGTATTTGACAAAAGTGGAAGGCGACAAAGCCTTCTTGGAAATAAACCTTTTTGACCTACCCGAACTCCGAGACCTCAAAATTGAAGGGGTCAAAAAAGGTAAAAAAGAAGCCATCATCAAAGACAATAGTCTTTCAAAAGGCATCAAGGTGACCGAAAACCTGATAACCACCACCCGTAATTATTTGACCAACAAATATAAAAAAGACGGTTTTTTAAATACCAAGGTTAGGGTAGACACTAGAGAAGTAACCGACGACTCCATTCAAAAAGCAAGGGTAGACATGTTAGTCTACATCGATAAAGGTGAAAAGGTAAAAATTCAGAACATCGCCATTGATGGCAATGAAAAGCTTTCCGACAAGAAATTAAAGAAGGCCATGAAAAACACCAAGGAAAAAAACTTCTTCAATTTTTTAAAACGCTCTAAATTTATCAGGGCCGATTTTAAAGAAGATCTCGTAAACCTCATAGATGTCTACAAAGAGAACGGCTATCGTGATGCACGTATATTATCAGACTCCATTGCTTATTTAGACAACGAAACCATTGACGTCCACGTAAAGCTTGAAGAAGGCGAACAGTATGAATTTGGTAAAATCACCTTCGTGGGGAACAGTGTTTACACAGACCAGCAATTGCAATCCGTATTGAGAATTAGGGGAGGCTCTACCTATAATGGCGTAGAACTTCGCAAGCGCATTGCAGACGACACCAAACCAGATGCGGCAGATTTGACTAACCTTTATCAAGATTCGGGCTACCTCTTCTCCTCTATCAATCCAGTGGAGGTAAGTGCAGAAGGCAACGTCATTGATCTTGAAATTAGAATTGTTGAAGGTAAACCAGCGTATTTCAACGCAGTTTCAGTCTCTGGTAACGAAAAAACAAACGACCATGTGATTTATCGTGAACTGCGTACAAAACCAGGCCAACTCTATCGTAAAAGCAACGTGATTAGAACCATTAGGGAATTAGGTCAACTAGGCTTCTTTGATGCGCAATTAATCACACCAAACATGAAAAACTTCAACACCCAAGATGGTTTGGTCGATATTGAATACCAAGTAGTGGAAAAAGGCTCAAGCCAAATTGAATTGCAAGGTGGCTACGGTGGTGGAGGGTTCATTGGTACATTAGGATTATCATTCAACAACTTTGCACTCAAAGATATTTTCAAGAAAGAAGCCTATAAACCAATTCCCACTGGTGATGGTCAAAGTTTGGCGCTGCGTTTGCAAGCCTCAAGATTTTTCCAAACCTATAGCTTCTCATTTTCTGAACCTTGGTTAGGTGGTAAGCGACCAACCCAATTAACGACTTCCATTTCACACACCAAACAGTTTTTATTTAACCCAATAACTCGTGATGCCGACAAAGACCGACGTTTCAACATCACAGGGGTATCGATTGGTATTGCAAAACGATTAAAAGAGCCAGATGATTATTTTCAATTGTCTCAAGCCGTGAGTTTTCAACATTACGACCTAAAAAATTATAATACAGGTTTGTTTACCTTCGGGAATGGCTACTCCAATAACCTTTCTTACACCGTAGGTCTTACGAGAAACAATACGGCAACTGATCCTATTTACCCTACACAAGGTTCAAATTTTTCTGTAAGTGCAAAATTATCCATTCCTTATTCTTTATTCAATTCAACAGATTATGGGGCCTTAAAGGAAGAACGCGATGAGTTGAACCCACAAAATCCAGATGAACTGGCAAGGATTGGAGAAATTGACCAAGAGCGTTACAAGTGGTTGGAATTTTATAAAGTCAAATTCAAAGGCGATTGGTACACCAATCCAGTAGATAAATTAGTATTGAAATCGGGCATGGAATTTGGCTTCTTAGGTGCTTATAACCAAGATCGTGGCATCATCCCATTTGAGCGCTTCTTTATTGGTGGCGATGGCTTAGGCAATTTTGCTTTAGATGGTCGTGAGATTATCCAATTGAGAGGTTATCCTAATCAAGCATTATCTTCGCAGGATGGTGGTACCATTTACAACAAATTTTCTTTAGAGCTGCGCTATCCAATTACCTTGGGAGCATCGGCAAAAATATATGGTCTTACGTTTCTGGAAGCAGGTAACTCCTTTGATAGTTTTAGGGATTTTGACCCATTTAGGTTAAAACGTTCCGCAGGATTTGGATTGAGAATATTTATGCCTGCCTTCGGCTTGCTAGGTATTGATTTTGGACATGGGTTTGATCCCTTACCAGGTGGTGTTCAGAAAAATGGTTGGGAAACACACTTCATCATTGGACAGCAATTTTAACTTTGGCACGATATTTTCTAAGTACTTTACAACGATTTATTTGGTGTGTTAAAATTTTTCAGATTAAATTTCGTTAATTTGAAAAATGAAACCCAATGACGGAATCGTATGTTAAATCTGTCATTTTAATTTTGAGATCATTTCAACGAACCATAAAACAAAACAGATGAAACGCAACGTTCTTTTTTTATTGACCTTAATAAGTTTAAGCTGCTTTGTTTCAAATGCGCAAAGAGGGGTGCGAATTGGCTATATTGATACCGAATATATCTTGGAAAATGTACCAGAATATACCGAAGCCAACACACAATTGGATCAAAAGGTACAACAATGGAAAACCGATATTGAGCAACGCCTAAATACAATTGAATCTAAAAAGAAGCAATTGAACGGCGAACGCGTTTTGTTGACCCAGCAATTATATGAAGAGCGCTTAGAGGATATAGGCTTTGAGGAGGCTGAAATATTGGACTACCAGCAGAAACGTTTCGGGCCCAATGGCGATTTAATGATCCAAAAGCAACAGCTTATTCAGCCCATTCAAGATCAAATTTTTGCGGCGGTACAGGAAATTGCTGAAAATAAAAAATATGATTTTATCTTTGACAAATCAGCAGATGTGGTCATGCTTTATTCAGCAGAGCGTTATGACATTAGTGAAATGATCATTAGAAGTATCACAAGATCTGCCAAACGTACCCAAGCGACCTCAAGGTCTGAGCGCAGGGAAGCCGAGCGTGAAGAGGTGGTGCCAGAAATAAATGAAGCGATGGATGAGCGGGAAAAAGTCTTGGAGGAAAGACAAACGGCTCGTGAGGCTGCCATGGATGAGCGCAATGCCGAACGTCTTAAACGTCGTGATTCACTCAAAGATGCAGCAGCAGCAAGACGCCAAAGCATTTTGGATGAGCGGGCAGCGGCCAAAGCAGCACGAGACAGTGTAAGCGGGGAAAGTGCAAGTCCAGATGTAGAAAGAAACACCGTGGTTGAAGACAGTACTAAGGCCACAGGCGCAACAGAAGCAACCACTTCAAAAACGCCAGAACAACTTGCAGAAGAAAAAAGGCAAGAGAAATTAACAGATCGCGAAGAACGTAAAAAAGCGTTGGAAGAGCGAAAAAAGAAAATCTTAGAAGCTAGAAAAAAAGCTAAAGAAGAACGGGAAGCCGCTAGAAACGAAGAGGAGCCCGACGAACAGGTTAACTAAAAACAATAATCATAACACGTAACAAATTTAAAAATGAAACATTTCAAAACCTTATTATTTACAGCTCTATTATTTGTTGGAACAACTAGCATTGCAACAGCACAAAGTAAAATTGCACATATAAACACAACAGAATTAGTGCAGGCCATGCCAGAAATGAAAACTGCACAAGCCGAAATCGAAAGATTGACAAAAACTTACGAGGCACAAATCAAGGAAATGGCCACTGAGATTCAAAACAAGGTCAAGCAGTATCAAGCAGAAGTTGATACTAAAACAGAAGAGGAAAACACTTCTAGATCTAAAGAAGTTCAACAAATGGAACAAGGCATTCGTCAATTTCAAGGTCAAGCACAAGAAGACCTTGGTAGTAAAGAAGCTGCGCTCTACAAGCCTATCTTTGAAAAAGCAAAAGCTGCGATTGAAAAAGTAGCCAATGCTCAAGGTATTCAATATGTATTAGACTCTACCCAAGGTGGTGGTGTCTTGGTAGCCGATGGCAAAGACCTTATGGCAGATGTCAAAAAAGAATTAGGATTCTAATTACAGACTAAAATATATTTAAAAAAGCCACTTTTAACGAGTGGCTTTTTTATTTTTGCCCAGTATGACCTGAAAAACTAATCACTATTCGTTAGTTTGCGATTGAAACTATTTTTAGTTTCATAAACCCTCTTGAAACCTAGGAGTTAGCATTAGACCTTTACCCTTAGTTCTAGGGATTTACCCTAGTAAACAACGAATACTGAGTTCAGTCAAGCGAAGTGGTTTTGAATTTTTATTGGGCAACCAACCATCCTATTTTTAAGATATGAGCACACAACCTATTGGCATATTTGATTCTGGTATTGGAGGGACGTCGATCTTCAAAGAGATCCATGAACTTTTACCACATGAGAATACCATTTATCTCGCCGATAGCAAAAATGCACCTTACGGCAATAAAAGCCAGGATGAGATCTTACAACTCAGCATCAAAAACACAGAGCTGCTGTTACATCGCAATTGTAAACTTATTGTTGTGGCTTGTAATACCGCTACCACCAATGCCATCGATTATTTACGATTGAACTATGGCGTCCCTATTATTGGGATTGAACCCGCCATAAAACCTGCTGCCCTCAACACCAAAACCAAGGCAATTGGCATTCTAGCCACCAAAGGAACCCTGTCTAGCGCGCTGTTTCATAAAACAACAGATTTGTACAAACGGGACATTGCCGTCATTGAGCAAGTGGGCGACGGTATTGTGCCACTTATTGAAGCTGGCAAAACAGACACTATAGAAATGAAAGCTTTGTTAGAACGCTATCTCAAACCTATGGTTGCCGCCAATATTGATTATCTGGTCTTGGGATGTACGCATTATCCCTATTTGATTCCCATGCTATCCAATCTTTTGCCAAAAGAAGTGACCATTATCGATTCTGGCCGGGCGGTTGCGAAACAAACCAAGTCTGTTTTAGAACAATACGGTCTTTTCAATACTACTAGCGTCACTGCAAAAAACCATTTTTACACCAATACAAATACGGAGGTTTTACGTCATATCTTAGATAACAATCACGCCATTGTAGAGGTTCTGGATTTTTAGTGAGTTTATCAAAGCGAAAGGCAAGCCTAAAAGATGACCTTATTAGATCAGTAGGCAGTGTGAAGACACTTGGCATTCACAGTTAAGCGCTACGCATAAAAATGCACTGAAGTGAATCAATAAGCTCGGGGCAAGCCCACAAGGTATGAATTGAAAGATGTTCTTTGTATTTCGAGGATGCCTTGGGGACTAAAACGCTCTGGAGGGATTTAAACCTATTTCCAGAAACTAAGCTTCGGAAGGCTTTGATTTCATGAGACCCTATAAAAAACGGCCAGCAAAAAAGAACTAAATGCTATGCCTTATTAATTACTGAAAAACACTACAGCAAAAACACATTTAGATACTTCGGAAGTCTTCCGCGGAAGCTGAATTATTTGAGCCAACTGCTATATTCCACATAATTATCGGCGATGCGGTTGATTTCACCTGAGATTAATTCCGCAGAAATATCCTTGACCTTTTTGGCTGGGACACCCGCATAAATGCTTCCAGACGCTACCACCGTATTCTTTGTAACCACCGCACCCGCCGCAATGATGCTGTTACTTTCCACGATGCAATCATCCATCACGATACTGCCCATCCCAATCAACACATTATCATGGATTGTACACCCGTGAACAATTGCATTATGCCCAATAGATACGTTGTCACCAATGGTGGTAGGCGATTTTTGATAGGTCGCATGAATAACCGCACCGTCTTGAACATTGACTTTATTGCCTATTTTGATGAAATGCACATCCCCCCGAATCACTGCATTGAACCAAACGCTGCATTGGTTCCCCAAGGTAACATCGCCAATGATGGTGGCATTTTCTGCAATAAAACAATCGCTGGGGATTTGTGGAGATTTGTCTTTAATGGATTTGATGATAGGCATAGTTGAAGAATTTACGATTGACGAATTTTGAATTTTATAATCTACATGTTTTGCTGCGACGTATCGAAATTATAATTTTAGATGATCCAAACCCGGAACCTTGAACCTTGAATCTTGAACCTTGAACCTTGAACCTTGAATTACCTAAAGTAAGATAACAAATCCGATTTCTTAGAAGCCGAGACTAATATTTCTTGCCCAGAGCTTAGGATCACGCTTCCGCCTTTTCCTTTTACGTATTTGGTAATCTCATTCACATTTACAAGGTAACTCTTGTGCACGCGCGCAAAGCCACTTTCTTTTAGAATGTCCTCAAAATACTTTAACGTCTTGCTTACCACCTTTTTTTTGTGATTGTTGAGATGGATTTCGGTATAATTATCATCGGCTTTGCAATAGAGAATATGAGCAGTTTCGATGACCTCGAAACCATCTTGTTGCGGGATGGTAATCCTACCTTGAACAGTATTGGTCTTTGGCACCAAAATCGTGTCCTGCAGGGCCTCTTCCTTGGCTTTGATTTCGGTTACATAATCTACGGCCTTGATGAGATCGTCAATAGAAATAGGCTTCATCAAATAATATGAGGCATGGGCATTGAGCGCCTCCATGGCATATTGGTTATAGGCAGTGACAAAAATCGTTTCAAAATCAACATCGCCCACTTGGTCCAACAAGTCAAAGGCATTGCCATAAGGCATCTCCACGTCAAGAAACACCAAATCCAAGGCTTCGTTTCTTATGAGTGCCAAGGCCTCCTTTACATTGGCTGCTTCTCCTAAGATGTCCACATTTGGGCAATATTTACCTAAGTAATTCTTGAGAATATCCCGGCTGGTCTCTTCGTCTTCTACAATAATAGCTCTTAATTTCATAATCCTAATATTTATGCTTGTTTCAAAGGCTGGTAAAACCTCTCCAAAAAATAGAGTCTTCAAATGTGATGTTTCACGCTCTTGTCTATTCGCTGTTCTCTGTTCTCTGTTCTCTGTTCTCTGTTATCTGTTCTCTGTTATCTGTTATCTGTTATCTGTTATCTGTTCTCTGTTCTCTGTTCTCTGTTCTCTGTGTTTTATTTACTTAATACATCGTACTTGACACTTAATACTATTCAAAGCTCAATCCTTCCTCAATGTCACTACAACCTTCGTTCCTGCATCCTCTTCCTCATGATAATCGGTTATCGCGACATCCACTTTATCCTTATACATATCGTTTAAAATAGCCACCCGTTTTTTAATGTTGCCCATGCCTTTGGAGTTCTGTTTTTGTTGATTCTCGGTTTTTAAGGCTTTCGAGCGCGCTCTGCCAATGCCATCATCCAACACACTAATGGTAATTTCGTCTACTGTCTTGTTTTCAATGAGAATTTGTAGTTTTCCTTTTTCGGTCTTGTAGCGCAATCCGTGCCACACGGCATTCTCGATGTAAGGTTGCAATAACATGGGTGGAATTTGATACGCCGCCACGTCCACATCATCATCAATTTTAATCTCATAATCAAACTTATCCTTGAACCTAAAATGCTCCAATTTGGTATAGAGTTGCAATAACTCTATTTCCTTTTGGAGTGGGATAAAATCTTCTTCGCTATTTTCCAGCACCGCTCGCATTAATTGGGAAAAATCAGATAAATATTTGTTCGCTGTGCGCTCATCATTTATCGCAATAAAACTATTGACTGAGTTGAGCGCATTGAAAATAAAATGCGGATTCATTTGACTGCGCAGCGATTTCAATGCCAACAGATTATTTGCCAGACGTTGCTGCTTGATGTACTTATACATAAAAAACGCGGTTACACAAAGCAAAATCGTCGCAGCAATCAAAGAGTAAATGATCAATTGCTGATTCTTACTGCGCTCATTCGCCAAACTTGAAGTGAGTTTGCGGTCACTTTCCAGACTCGTGATTCGGTTTTGCTGTTCCCTTATATTTCGCCTAAATCGATCGGCCTGAGAAAGCTCCTGCTCACGTTTGAGATACAATTCATCCACCACCAATTTGTAATCCTCAAAGGCAGCCTTCGCTTTCTCAAAATCGCCAGCACTCACGTATAAATCAGATAATTTTCGGGTGGCGTCTTTCTTGACCACTAAGTCGGCCTTGGCATCTGCTTCTTTGATGCTCTTTTCCAAATAAGGTATGGCTTCGGCATAATTCTGTTGTAAAAAATAGGCGTTCCCAATCTTGTAATTTTGCTTCTGTGAGGTTAGCGCACTGGCATTATCAATGACCGAGTCCCGTTCCGCCTCAGCAACATCCTTCACAATTTCCTTTCTCAACTCGATTTCTTGAGAATAATTACGATTGTTGTTTCTAAAATCGGCCACCGTTTCTTTTTCCTCCAAAGCACGCTTTTTGGTTTGTTTCGAAGCCAAATCCATGGCGTTTCCAAAAAACTCCTCTGCTTTGCCTGCCTTGCCACTGGCATTGTAAACTTGGGCAAGCTTGGAGTTTAGATCGACTTCCTTAGGCGAGATCAATGCGTTTTTCGCAATCTCGAGTCCGTTTTTATAGTTGGATATGGCAGCTTCATAATTCTTGATATTGGCGTAGGTGTCTCCTAAGCCTTCATAAAGTATGATGCTCTGGTAATTGCTTAGATTTTTTTTATCAATCGCGCTGTAGGTCTCTAAACTTTCTTGGTAGTTTTTATTGAGTTCATAGGCTTTACCCAAACCTAATTTTGCTTGGTTGGTTTCGGTATTTTGCAAGCTTACCCTATAGTTGGATACCGCAAGATCGTACTGTTTCCAGTACATATAAACTTCAGCAAGTAACAGGTAGGCCTCTGCGTTTTGTTGCTGCGAACTACTTTGCGATAAGGCCTCACCAACATAGGCAATGCTTTTTTCAACATCCCCCTTTTTGTATTTGGCAACAGAGTCCATCAAGGCATTAAAACTCTTGATGTCCCTTTTATAGTCTTTAGCCTTCAACTCTGTCTCTGCTGCAGGCTCTACTTCTAAGATAATGCGATCATCACTTTCAATGGTGTAATAGACCGTTTCAAAATCCTTATGCCTAATAACCAACTCATCACCTTTCTTGGCGCGAATCAAAAAAGAGCCATCAAAATTAGTACGCGTGTAAGCGCCACCGTTGATCTCAATGTTCACTTTCGGGATGGGTTTATAGGTGTACCTTTCCCTAACCGAACCTGTTATGGAGTATTCTGGGGCTTCCTTGCGAGTGTTTCCCTGTTGTGCATCTAGGTTTCCAAAGGCAAACAAAAAGAGCAGTACGAACAAGTATTTTGAGATGCTTTTCATCGTGTTTTTTTCAACGGAATAAACTTACACACTTTAATTGAGTAAATAAAATCCCGATGGGTCTTGTAATGCGGTTTGTCAAGCAACATAGCCAGCTTTACTCAATTTTATGCAATCCTCACTCATTGAAACCCAAGCTTTACTCATTGCTGCTTTTTTTCGAGAAAGTTTGTCTCTAGTTTTACTTCAGAATAACTTTAATCCTATATCCGCAAACAGTACTAAAAGTTAATTTTAATATCCCATAGCCGAATATGTCTTTACCCCTCCCGATAGCTATCGGGACTAAAGGGTGGTCATATTCTCAAAATTTAGAATAATTCTAAAATTTTTGCTTCAGCCGTAGCTGATGGGAGAAACAAAAATTTTTGCGTTTTTAAGTTTAGAATATCTATTAGGACGCAAAGCGGCTATGCATTAACCTTAAATCTATCAAGCATGTGCTTTCACAAAATCTTCTTCTTTTCGATCTTAGCCTCGACCAGCGTTTTTAGTAATGCCCAGCATAAAGGTAATTACGATCTTTTATCCCGACAGAATATTTTGCATTCGGGCAACGCCACAATCTACAATCCTGTAATTCAACAACAGCTTCAAAAGGTTTTGAACCCCAGCACCACTATTTACATCGATGTGAAGGCCTTACAAAATGAGGCTGCCACTACCTATACCGCCATTTTCAATATCAGTCAAATAGTGCCTACTGCAGATAGCACTACGGTATTGAGCAATCAACGTATTGAGCAGGTCAGAAAAAAATTACAGGCCGTCGGTATTTCTAAAAATGATCTTGTAATCGATGTGATTTCATTTGTGCCCAATTATGAGCTTGAAATAGAGAAAAAACTATTCAGTAAAACCTATACCGAAGTTCCTAAAGGATTTGAACTGCAAGAGAACCTTCACATTCGGTTCACGAAAACCAGTCAGTTTGAAAGCATTCTAAGCGCTTGTGCAGCAAATGAAATCTATAATCTCGTCAAAGTGGATTATTATATAGACAACATCGCTGAAGTTTATAAAAATCTTGAAGTGCAACTTTTGGAATTGATTACACAGAAAAAAGCCTACTACAATACCTTAGGCTTCGACTTGAACAACTATGATGTAGCCATTGCAGACGATCGCTATTGTTATTTTCCGAAGGATTTCTACCAAAGTTATCAGGCTTACAATAGCATTTCCTTCGATGCCATAAAACGAAAAAAAGGCGTGACTACTGCCAAGAAGCAAAGCTCCTATTATTATCAACCTTTATCTAATGAAACCTTTGACCTGGTCATCAAGCCTTCCGTTTTAGAGCCTGTTGTACAAATAGGCATGAACATTAAATTGCAATACACAGCAAAAGCCGCCAAGCCCCAGCCAGCTGTGAACACCGAAATCAAACACAAGTATTATATCGTCTCTCCTAATGGCCCGATAGACATCAAAGCTTTACAAACCGAATAATAACCCATTGGAATGCTAAATCCTTCCAATAAAAAATCCAGAAAAAATGAAAACACGCTTTAAAACAGGGATTGTACTATTTAGCTTGCTGTACTTTTTATGCTGTAACGCCAACGGGAAAAAACAAGACAATCTATTAGCCTTAGCAGAAACTCCTTCAAGTGCGCCCTACAAACAGTCCATAAAGGTGGCGCTCTTACTCGATACTAGCAATAGCATGGACGGACTCATTGACCAGGCAAAATCCCAACTTTGGGATATTGTTAGCGAACTTTCCTATGCCAAATGCGGTAAGGATAAACCCAATTTGCAAATCGCCCTTTATGAATATGGCAACGATAACTTAGCTGCCGCGGAAGGCCACATAAGACAAATCATAGCATTTAGCACTGATCTTGACGAGATATCGAAACACTTATTTTCTCTCAACACAAATGGCGGCAACGAATTTTGCGGACAAGTCATTGAGACCTCGCTGAATCAATTGTCATGGGGCACAAATGAAGCAGATCTCAAACTCATATTCATTGCAGGCAACGAACCCTTTACCCAAGGCAAAATAAGCTATAGGGATGCTGCCGAACAAGCCAAAAGGAACCATGTGAGTGTCAATACCATTTTCTGTGGCGATTATGACCAAGGCATAGCCACATCATGGCAGGAAGGTGCGCTCTTATCCAACGGTAATTATATGGCCATCAACCAAAACCGAACCACCACGTACGTATCCACGCCATACGATGACCAGATTTTAGAACTTAACCAGAAACTCAATACCACTTATGTGGCTTATGGCAGTTATGGGCATAAAAAAATGGCACTTCAAGCAGAACAAGACTCCAATGCCAATGGGTACAGTAAGGAAAATGCCGTTAGCAGAACTGTAAGTAAAAGTTCACATTTGTATAAAAATTCAAATTGGGACTTAGTAGATGCTTCGAACAAAAAAGATTTCAAGATTGAAGACTTAGACACTTCAGCATTACCAAAAGCACTCATAGGAAAAAGCGCGCAAGAGATTGAAGCCTATATTGCTCAAAAGAAACAAGAACGCAACAGCATCAATGAAGACATTCAGAATTTGAATGAAAAAAGACGTTCGTATCTTTCCGAACAAGAAAATACCACTGACGACAATTTGGAAAATGTCATGATCAAAGCCATTAAAACCCAAGCCAAAGCTAAAAACTATACTTGGTAATAGGCTATCAATTATTTAGCCGAAGGCAGGCGTTTCCAATATTAAATGGAAACTAAATTCCACCATCAAAATTACGCGACAGCATTTAAATAGAAAAGTCTCGACGGAAACATCGAGACTTTTTTCTGTAATGCTAGTTTAGGCCAAACTTCATGCTTAATACTTTGCACTAAATTGTATACCTTTAGTTCACTGCCGGACAGTTACATTCAAATTTCTCTCTTCTACAGTTAAAGTTGAACCCAAGTGTGATTTGATGGAAACCACCGTTATTAAATACTACTGAATTTGCTTGGTACGAATAGGTATAAGCAAACACAAAATTGTTGTAGTCAACACCCACAAATGGCGTAAAATACTGAAGCTTTTGACTGCTCACACCAGATCCATCTTGAAATTGTGCACCATCCAAACTTCTTCTGTAAGATAAACCACCCCATACTTTTCCAAAATCCATTTCACGGTAGGCTTTTAGATTAACATCAAATGAAGCCTCTTGAGTAGCATCCCTATACATAAACATGACTGAAGGTTCAAAACTAAATGGGCTGCCATATTTACTAAAAGTATTGCCTAGAGAAACTAAATAAGTTCTAAGGTTATTATAACTCAATCCTTGTTCATTAAAATTTATCCCGTCGTTATCAAGAAGATTCTTCACTGTGGCATGGGCATAAAAATCTATAAAATGATAAGAAAACCCAACATCCACATTAAAATTGGTTGCGCTTTGCTCAATACCCGCAATGATAGGATCAAAACCATCGGCCAAAAAATCAGTTTCATCGAGTTTATATTGAATAAAACCAGCGCTTAAACCAAAGGAAAGCATATTTAGATCAATCTCATTTCGAGAAAACATCAAATGGTGCGCATAGGTAAAATACGCGCCTGTTTGTGAGTGGTATCCATTTTTATCATTATAGACAATGGCTCCAACCGCCGAGGGTGAATCCCCGATACGACTATTAACGCTCAAGGTCTGTAAATTAGGAGCTTCATCTTGACCGAACCATTGGGCTCTTGCCGTAAGTCTTACCTTTGCACAATTAGCCACACCCGCCATAGATGGGTGGATCAAATAATAATTATCGGTTAAATAATCTGAGTAGATTGGCAAGCCTTCTTGGGCTGTCCCAATTTGTGTAAATAGTGCTGCAATTGCTATTAAACAATACTTTTTTAAATTCATGTCTGTTATCGTTTCAGTGTGAAATGGGCTTTAAACTCTCTTGTTGTCTGTGCTTGCTGTTCCTGGTACTCGACCACGAACCAGTAGTCGCTGGTGGGCACCTGGCCGCCGTTGTAGGTG
>NZ_VORM01000016.1 GCF_007997225.1 Subsaximicrobium wynnwilliamsii | reverse complement strand
CACAACATCGCGTATAATTAATTGCTTGGGTCAATGCTTTTTTGCGATAATTTCGAAGTCATGGAGTTCCGATTTTATTTACTAAATTAGCGCTTGAGACCCGCAACTAATCATACTCAAACACGTTAGCCACAAGCTGAAAAAACAACCGTACAAAAATTGAACATTATCGAAAAAACTGAAAATATATTTGAACATTTTGAAAAGTTCATTGAACTATCAGAAAAACTAAAATCTGAACTCTCACAACGAATTAAACCAATAGAATTCAAAAAAGGAGAACTTGTTTTGGATGCAAACCATATATGCACGAAAAGTTATTTCATAAATAAAGGTATTTTAAGAACCTATTTTTTAAAAGACGGAAAAGAAATCAGCGAATATTTTAGTGGAATAAACGAATGGGTAAACTCGCCCAAAAGTTTTATACTAAGGAAAAAAGACATCTATTACATTGATGCAATCGAAAGTACCCAGGCCTATTTTATAAATGTAAACGACCTTGTTTACCTTTTCGACAATTTCCCAGAAATGGAGCGATATGCTCGTTTATCAATGGGTAGCGTATTTGGACATTTTATGGAACGAATAATTTCTATGCGATTTACGACTGCAAAAGAAAAATATGACCATTTTAGAAAAACATATTCCGACATTTATCATCGTATCCCATTGGGAATGGTTGCTTCCTATTTAGGGATAACACAAGAAACTTTGAGCAGAATTCGGGCAGAAAAATAAATTATTTGATATAGGTCAAATTTATTCATAATCGAACTTTCTAACTTTACCATCCTAATTTTAATCTATTATGAAAAAAAGAACAAAAAAAATCTTACTATTAATCGCCCTAATTCTAATTACAGGAATTATCTATATTTTTACTTATGTACCATCACTTCCTAAAGAAAACGGGGTTGTTGAAACTAAATTATATTTAGGCAATTCTACCAACCAACCTTTGATTGTAGCTTTTGGTGGTGGAGGTGGTGGAAATGATTGGAGTAGAAACTATATGAAAGGCAAAAGGGATAGTTTAATTCAAAAAGGGTATGCTGTTTTGGCAATTGGTTATTTCAATTTAAACGGAACACCACAAAGTCTCGACAGAATTTCATTAGATGCTATTTCGGATACCATAATGAACATTGCAAAAAACAATAAAATTGATGAATCAAAAATAGCGCTCATTGGAGGTTCTAAAGGAGGCGAATTAATTCTAAATTTAGCAAGCAGATTCAATCAGTACAAGGCAGTCATTGCAATGTCTACATCAAATGTCAGTTTTCCTGCAATTACTTGGTCTGCAAATACTTCTTCTTGGACTTACAAAGGCATTGAAGTTCCCTACGTTCCTGCGCCATTAAAAACCATTACACCAGCATTGAAAGGAGACCATTTTACAGCTTTTAATATGATGCTTGAAGATGAAAAGGCAGTAAAAAATGCTGAAATTGAGGTCGAGAATATAAACGGTCCAATTTTGTTATTGTCAGGTAAAAATGATGACCAATGGCCTGCAACATCTATGTCGAACAAAATAATCGAAAGGCTAAAAAAAAATAATTTTAAATATTTTAACGAGCATATAGTTTTACACGGTGGACATACAGAGCCATTGAAACATTTTGATTTAATTTATGAATTTTTAGAAAAACATTTACCAGCGGAATAAAGCCAGTGGCTAACAAAGTATATAAAAAATAGGCGAGATAGTAATAAATCCAAGACTTTTGGCTCTTATCAAAATTTGTGCTTAACCGAAAGTTTCGTGCTTCGTAATCGCCTACTTTTCATATACTAACCGTTGCCAGTAATGCAAAGAAAATTCGTAAGTTTCCATATAATTCAACTTTTTGATTTATATTTGTCTTTTAAAAAGGACAAATAGACTAAATGAAACCAAAATTTGAGGTAGTTTTTCTTGAACAAGCTATTGACTTTATGTCCAAATTGGATGCTAAAGCAAAAAACAAAATCTATTACAATTTGGATAAAGCGAAACTCGAAAATGACCCAAAACTGTTTAAGAAACTGACAGACGACATTTGGGAATTTAGAACACTTTACAAAGGAATTCAATACAGACTCTTTGCCTTTTGGGACAAAACAGACAAAACCGAAACGCTTGTGTTATCGACACACGGAATGGTTAAAAAAGTAAGTAAAGTTCCAAAATCGGAAATTGAGAAAGCATTGAAAATAAGAGCTGAATATTTTGACGAATAAACTTAAAGTTATGGTAACAAAAAATAAAAAAATGAAAATGATGACACTTGACCAAATGAAGGACAAGGATATCGGAAAGATTGGAACCGTAGAACGAGACAAATACGAATTTGAATTGCGTATGGAAGTACTCGGCGATATGATTAAATCTGTTAGAAAAGAACGGAATTTAACGCAAGAACAACTCGGGGAGTTAATCGGAGTTCAGAAATCGCAAATCTCGAAATTGGAAAGAAACACTAAAAATGTAACTATCGAAACGATTTTAAAAGTATTCAAAGCATTAAAAGCCAATGTCCGATTTAGCGTGGAAATGAACGAATCGGAATTTAAAGTAGCATAAGCACTACTGGCAACACCGTGTATAAGCCATTGCTGGGTCTGTGCTAATCTGGAAAATTCTTGGGAATTTTCCAGCGCAGTTTTGTACTTTTAATGGCTGGTGTGTGAGACACGCAACGGCTCATACACATCAACGTTGTAGAGCATTCCTATAATATGAAAATACACAAAATAAAAGAGGCATTTGATCCATACTTTCAAGAATCACTTGAAAATTGGGAGAAATTTGCATCTTTAGGTAAGTTAATCCATTGTCATAAAGGAGAAATCCTCAAAAGACCCCATGATATTGAGAAACATTTCAATTTGATATTGTCAGGCAGTGGGAGCATTCACCTTTGGAATAAGAACAATTATAAATGTGTAGACTTAGCCTACGAGTTTGATTTTTTTGGAGACTATATGTCCTATATGACTCAACAACCATCCCCTTTAGAAACTATCATGATTGAGGATTCCGAATTGCTCCAATTCTCGTATCATAATTTTCAAAATATGTTAGCAGAGTCAAAAAGAGGGGAAAAAATCACAAGAATAATGGCTGATTTTGCCTTTATTTCCAAACAACAACAGCAAATCGACCTCCTTACTAAAACAGCTTTTGAAAGATTACAGCAATTAAAGATTCAAGTTCCAAAACTATTAGAAAGGACACCCAAAAAATACATCTCCTCCTATTTGGGAATTACACCACAAAGCCTGAGTAGAATTATAAAAGCATTTCCTTGACTTACCAAATGATAACTTTTATTTCATTTCTTTACCCTATCCTTACAGAATTAAACAAAAGATACTACCATATTAAAATAAATTAATGGAACAAGAAAAGAAAACTAGCGTTTGGAAGACACTTTCGATCTTAATAGTCTTTCCAATATTATATATGCTATTTGGGGAGACTTATATAGCAAAAGAACTTTTTGCAAATAAGAATTTAGATTACTATATACCCTTTTGGGGTGGTATAATTATTCTTCATTGGACTTCTGTCTTTGTCATTATGCGATTCTTAAAAAGTGAAGGTAAAACACTTGCTGACATTGGGTACAAATTATCAAGAAAAGGAACTTTACTTCTAGTGGGAGGTTACTTTTTAATTGCATTTCTTTTAGTAGTGGGCATAGAAGTTATGCTTAGCAATGTGGAACTGGACAATTCCCGTTTTGGAAATCTCTCTGGTTTAATCCCAAAAACAACACCTCACAGACTGTTTTTTCTTTTCCTTGTCCTTTCCACAGGTCTTTGTGAGGAAATAGTTTATAGAGGATTTGCTATTAACCAACTTGAAAAAATTGGATTAAATAAATGGCTAGCATTAATAATTGCTGCTCTTATATTCATTGGAATTCATGGAATTAACGCTTATTCCGGAAGTTTTATATTTTATTTTGGAGGAGGTATTATGTTTGGATTGGTGTTTCTTTTCAGCAAGAGGTTATTACCCTCCATTATACTTCATTTGGCAATAAATTTATCTGCTATGATGGCAATTCTTGAATTAATGAGATAAAAAAACGCTATACAACATCGGTTAAGCGCAAATAGCGGGTATTCGAGTGAAAAGTCCTATTTTAGACACCAAGTAACAAACAACTAAGCCGACAAGTTCGTGTCCCTACTCCATGCTACTTGCCTTAACCAAGACCGTTAGCATTAATTTATGAAAATCGAGAAAGTCTATGAAGAAATTAATTTTATTATTTGCAATATTATTATGTAGTTGCTCAAATGATGACGACGGAACTAGCTCACCATTACCTGAATTGTCATTTGAATGAAAAAATACATTCGGATGTACTATTGACGGTATAAATTATTTACCTAGAGAAAGTGGATTTAATTTAAATGACCCAGTTCCCGAATTGACTTCACAGTATGTTTTTATCGATTTGGACGCACCAAACGGTTATTGGTTTTCAATTTTTGCAGACAATGAAGTCTTGAACAAATCAATTAGAATTGAACGAATTTTATCTGACATACCTCTTGAAGAAGGAGTATATACTTTCGGAAATAACGAAAATGGTGTCTTAAATGCCAATTATGGTTTTGTTGGAGATATTGTTTGGAATGATGACGGAACTGGTTATCAGCCTGTATTTAATTATAATACAACAACACAAACAGCTGGAGAACTAAATATAATAAAATTAGATGAAGAAGAACAAATTCTATCTGGAACATTTTGGTTTGACTGTGTCGATTCAGAAGGCAATGTAATCGAAATAAGAGATGGTAGATTTGACTTAAAATATAAGAATTATTACTAACGGAAATAAAAACTGCACCTAACAAAGTACTGTATAATTAATTGCTTTGGTCACTGCCGACTTACGAACATTCCTGCGGAATATTCTACCTGCCTGCCGGCTGGCAGATCTGTGATTTATTTGCTAATTTAGTTGCTTAACCACCTGTCTGCCGACAAGCAGGCGCAACTAATTATACTCAAACACGTTAGCAACAATGCCAGAAAAAACTGTGTTCAAAAATTTAAAAGTCAGTTATTTACATAAGGTAGCCAATTGCTAAAAAAAATAATTAATAATCTAAGACAAACAGAAATGAAAAAACTAATCACATCTTTAACTTTATTAATCTGTGTTTTTGTAAACGCACAAGAAATTGAAAACAACTTCTCTGAAATTAAATTAAATACTTTATCAGCTTCTTTAGGAACTATAGAAGTTGAATTTGAACGAACAATAAATTCTAAATCCTCAGTCGGATTATCTTTATTTACGACATTTGACGATTCAGGTCAGGCTTTTTCTTATGATTATGGAAGTGGAATTACTGGTTTCTATAGGTATTATCTCGGAAAGAAATATGCAAGCGGAATATTTTTTGAGGGATTTGGTATGTTACATAATACAAGATATCCTTCAAATAATTCTCAAAGAGATATAAATACTAATCTTCTAGCAGGTCTAGGAATTGGTTATAAATGGATTTCGAAAAAAGGTATTATTATCCAGGCAAATTTTAGTCCTGGAATAAATATATTTAATGACGAATTTGAAACCATTAGCGGTAGAGCTGGCATAAGTATTGGATATCGTTTCTAAGAAGTAATGCACTGTTGCCGTGTATAATTAATTGCTTGGTTATAGCCTACTCACGAAAATCCACGCGGATTTTTTATTCGGTTTCCATGTACTAAATTAGTTGCTTAACCAATGCAACGAACTTTCTACAAACACCTTAGCAGTCATGCCGCAAAAAAGACCTGAATGAAATCAATAGTAATGTCGTTTTTAATTCTAGCTATAGGACTCTCAACTTACGCTCAAAATCAAAATTCTGAAATGAGCATAATGAAAGCTGAAAAGCCAATTGTAATAATAAATGATACTATAATTGGAAGTATTGATTTATTAGATAAAGTGTCTTCCGACAATATTTCAGCACTTACTATTTACAAAGACAGAAAATTAAGTGCTACCTTCCTGTTTATCGAGAACAAAAAAAGCGCAGGACTTATCATAGCAACTATCAAGCACGAATTTGAACTCAAATCGCAAAAGGAGTTAAATATCTTTTTTGGACTAAATGAGACAAATGATGTTTATGTTAACGGATACTTAATTGAAAATAAGAAGCAGAATATTTCGTCTGAAAGTATAATAGGAATTGAATTGATAAAAGCTGACAATTTTAAATTGAAAAAGGCTGTTTTGAATATAGAAATCGAATAATAACCTTGTCCAAGCCGGGTTTAAGCTACAGCTTGTTTTCGCCTCTTTGTGAAATCCTGCCGATTTTACAATAGTAGGCGCCCGATTGGAATCGTCTGTGACTAACCCACGTCACAGCTCATACACCAAACCTTGTAGCTAATATACAGTGTAGGGGTAAAGGCCATGCTTGCTCCAGATTTCTTTTCGGGATGCAGGCAGTCAAAGGATTTCTTGAATTTATCGTTCATAAACACCAACAAAGGTAAAGTTTCAACTTGCTTTTCAGAAATCGATTTCCACGTATGTGTTGTCTTATTTTCGTTTTGGAATGTGAATTTCAATTGGTGAAATGCGAACCCTAATGATTACCTAAACCTCAACCTTTTTTAACTACAAGTCTTTGGTAGATAAACCATAAATCTCAAAATCATAAGACATTATTTGATCCATAGTTTATGTGATCTGTATGAATCAATCAATTGGTGTGTGAATGCTGAAACTAAAAAAGCGATTGCTGAAAGGAGTCCCCTCCATTCAACAATCGCTTGTTTCTTGTGCCTCAGAATGTCCCTAATGTGAAGACCTTCTAAACACCGCGTATTTTATCAGAAACCAAAGTGGTTTATTTTAAAATGTATTACAGTGCATTCTTAGCGTTTAATTATTTTGATCGTTTCTGTTTTATTTTCAGATGAAACCGAAATAAAATACATACCTGCAGTCAACGAAGACATGTCAAGCATATTGCCATTGAGCGCACTTGCGTTTACCGACATCATTTGTTGACCCAATTGATTGGTAACTATGATGTGATCGATGTTCGCTTTGGTAATAATTTCAACTTTATCGTTCACAGGATTAGGGAAGACAGTGAATTGAGTGACTTCTTTTTTGTCAACAGAGAGTACAGTACCAGTAGTAAAGCTATAGACAGTTCCAGTGGTTGTGCCAAAGCAATTAACTGGGTCTACGGACCAAAAATATTGTGTATTTTCTTGAAGACCCGTAATAGTTCCGCCGTTACTAAAGCCTTCAAAGGATTGGGCAGGAGGATTTGCGGTTCCGAAGTTCAAGGTAAAACTCGCACTAGTAACCGAACCTTCTGTCCAGCTAAAAGTTAAACCATTATTAACAGCACTAATTGAAACATCTTCCGCTCCATCAGCAGGGCTTGGCGCACTAACAGTGGATGGGCTTTCTGTTTCTGTACATTCAAATACAGAAATGTTATCAATAGTCCAAGAAATGGACCAATTTCCTGTCCATACAAAACGTATTTGAGCGTTACTAACTCCAACTAGTTGAGGTACATCTAAGATTTGAATACCTGTTAACGTTGTACTTGGTGCTCCGCCCGCTTCGGTTGCGTAAGTTATCAAATTAACCCATGCGGTTCCATTGTAAACCTCAATTACACCTTGGCCACCAAAATTTCCGTTATAAACGGTAGCAAAACTTAAAGTAACCGATGATAACGAAGAACAATCAAATACAGGACTAGTTAAAGTAGACTCTTCCGCTGTACCGTTATTTCCATAGCCATCACTATCAAACGTTGCATAATTACCATCACCTCCATTATCATAAACCGCGGTGTTGCCAGCTGTAAAGCCGCCGGCTTCTCCACCAGTTTCTATTGTCCAAATTTCGGGAGGCGTATTCATGGCGACATCTTCAACTGTCCAGCCTGATGGTACAGCTAATCCAGATTCAAAATCTTCTGATAAAACTTGCCCAAATATCGAACTTGTAGCAATTACCATTGTAAATAAAAATGTAATTTTTTTCATGTTGAAAAGTTTTAGTTAATAAGCATCAATATACGAAATATAAAATATCGCAAAAGAATTCATCCTATTTTAACATCTGTATTACACGATTCTCAATTTCATAATGTGTAATTTTACAAAACCTATTTTTAAAGCAAAACATTGAAGATTACTGAACAGATAAAGCAACCCATTGCTTACGAAATGGAACTATTTGAGCAAAAGTTCCAGCTCGCCATGTCCAGCAAGGTGGCTTTATTAAACCGTATTACTCATTATATCGTCAACCGGAAGGGGAAGCAAATGCGACCCATGTTCGTTTTTCTGGTCGCTAAAATGGTAGACAATGGCCAAGTGAGCGAGCGCACCTATCGCGGTGCTGCCGTGATTGAGCTCATTCATACCGCCACCTTGGTACACGACGATGTGGTGGACGATAGCAACCGCAGGCGTGGTTTTTTCTCCATCAACGCGCTTTGGAAAAACAAGATTGCCGTGCTCATTGGCGATTACCTGCTTTCTAAAGGCTTGTTACTCTCCATTGATAACAATGATTTTGATTTGCTGAAAATCATCTCCGTGGCCGTTCGCGAGATGAGCGAAGGTGAACTGCTACAAATCGAGAAAGCGCGTCAGCTAGACATTACCGAAGCCATTTATTACGACATCATCCGCCAAAAAACAGCCACGCTCATTGCCGCTTGTTGTAGTTTAGGCGCAGCTTCCGTAAAACCAAACGCCCCCGATGTGGAAACCATGCGCAAGTTTGGCGAATTGATAGGCATGGCCTTTCAAATCAAAGACGACCTTTTCGATTATGGTACTGAAGCCATCGGCAAGCCCACAGGCATCGACATCAAGGAACAAAAAATGACCCTACCGCTAATCCACGTGCTCAACAACTGCACGAAAAAGGAGAAATCTTGGATCATCAATTCCGTAAAGAACCATAATAGGGATAAAAAACGGGTCAAGGAAGTCATTACTTTCGTAAAAGCCAATGGCGGACTCGATTACGCGGTCAATACCATGAAGCGATTTCAAGCCGAAGCCTTAGAGTTGCTGCGAACCTACCCAGCTTCAGAATTTAGATCTGCCTTGGAGCTCATGGTCAATTATGTGATCGAGCGGAAGAAGTAGGGGGTGTCTTTTTTTTGAATTTATTCCCAAACTCGATGTTGGAATTTGGAATTTGTTTTTTTGGTATTTGCGACTTCTGTTTTTACCTCGATGCAGTTCACAGTGTATTAGTTTTTATAAGACTCAATTGGGCGCCAGGCTGCTGGTAGGCAGGTCTGTTTGCTCGTGCCTCGCCAAAAAGGATTTTCGTTGCAATCCTTAACGCGGGAGGGAGGTGTGAGTTTAATTAGAAATTAAGCGAAGAAATTTTCTTATTAAACGTAAGTAAATAGAAATGTAGTTCTTAAGAATTATTATCGAAATCTCACAATTGGAATTTGGAATCTTTTTTTGGAATTTTCAACCTCTGTACTTGCCTAAAAATGGTCGGTCAAATAGGTGTTCGAGCGGAAGAACCAAATGCCTTCCGCAGGAAATGATGATTTGATTTGAAATCGGCCAGGCATTCTATGCCAATTGAAATGTAGGATTCAGAACGAATAAAAGCAGTTATTTTGCGATGAATTGGGTGTAGTGTGCATAGCGCTCAAAGATTTGGTTCACATAATTATACGGTTCCATGCCTCTCACGTAGCCGTATTTGATAAGCGGATTGTTATAATTTTTTGGAAGGCTCAAAGCTACAATCATCTCTTCCACATTATCATCCCAAACGGTAGCATCCAAACCTCTCTCAATAGCGAGTTTTTGCGCATCCCTTACGTGATAAAGTCCGCAATTGTAGGAGGCCATTGTGAATTTTGTGCGTTGAATGGAATCTGTGATGTTCTCAAAATCATTCCAGATTTTTTTGAGATAGGTCGTACCGCCCCTTACACTCTGTTTTGGGTCGTTTCTATCTACAACTCCCAATTCTTCTGCGGTTTTAGGCATCAATTGCATCAAGCCCTGGGCATTGGCCCATGAACTATTGTTGGGATCAAATCGCGATTCCTGATAAATCAAAGAGGCAACGAGACGCCAATCCCAATTGATTCTTTCGGCATGTTTTTGAATAAGATCATCATAGGGACTAATTTCATCATTGTTCAAACTGTAGAATTCACTTTTGGTACGTCTTCTAAAATCCCGTGTATTGTTGAAGTATTTGTTATAGATCACATTGTAATCCAGTTTGCCTTTAAAGCTGTCTAGCCATTGGTTGGTTGCTTTAAGAAGTTCGGGCGAATTTTTTCGGGTTGCCCAAGCAATGCGTTGGGAAAAGCTTACCGGCACCTCAACATCTAAAATAGGGTAATAAGAGGCCATGATCTTAGCGATGTTATTATCTGCAATGGTGTATTTGATGTTGCCTTCAGCAACTTGCTTGATGATTTCATCTGTAGCTAATTCTCCAGACAGATATTCAACAGCAATACTGCCTCCAAGCTCATCGCTCAGGTTGGCAATGCGCTCACTATAAGAAGAGCCTTTGCGAATGGATACGGTGTCTTGCAGTAATTCTATCGCATCATGAACCAAGGCGTTTTCGAGCTTCTTCCAATGCATGCGGCGCCAGTTATCTGGTTTTTTTTGCACCAACACTTGTTTAGTCAAGTACAGATAATTTGTAAAAGCCACCGATGCTTTACGATTTGAGGTTATTGTAAGGCCGTGTGCCAAAATATCGCCTTCGCCATTATTCAATTTGCTCATGAGTTCATCAAGATCTTTGACCACAATGATTTCGAGCTCAAGATCCAAGTGTTCGGCAAATCGCTCAAGCATTTCAAACTCGTAACCCATGGCTTGGCCTTTGTATAAAAAATAACTCGTACCGCTGTAAACGGTTAGCGCCTTAAGCGTTCCATCTTTTTTAATCGCTGCAAGATCCCGTTTGATTTTAGGGGTTTCAGTTGTGGTAGGCTCCTCTTGGGTTTGTTGGCAACTCATCAAAAAAAGACCGAGAAAAAACAAGACATAATAAGTTTTGAAAAGTAGGTAGAATGATTTCATAGGCTGGCGTTTAGTATGCTTTAATATACTAAAAAAAATCCGGACTGGTTTGGAGGTGGTTCAGAAAGCGAGTTATAGTGCGTGCTTAAACGCATTAAAACTATGGTAGGTTTCTTGGTTGGGAAGCAAGATAATTGATCGATTTGTGTCTAAAATAGAACTGTGATAACTATTGAAAAAGAGTTTAGATTGTTTTGGGGGTTGGAAGTGGTTTTTTGGGTATTTAGCTTGGAGTTGGATTGATAGGCTGTGATTTTTTTTGCTGAATTATTTATGAAGAGACTCGTTGAAATTCTTGATTTGGGAGGGAGGTGTGATACTCATTGAAATTTGAACACAGAAGTCTCTGTGATTGAGAGGAAAAGGAAAGGAGGTAGCAGGTGCTATATATTAGATACACTTGAAGCAGAATAATTTTTTATATTTATTCGGAAAAATAGAATGCTTTTACAAAAATTCTTTCCTAAATTTGTAACCAATGTATAAGGTTGTGTAACATGGTTATAAAAGAACATTATTCGCTTTCCGAAGCTGCGGAAATATTGGGAAAAAGTAAAGAAACTTTACGAAGATGGGATCGAGACGGAAAGCTCACTGCGCTTCGTGAGCCTATAAGTGAATACCGTCTTTATAAGAAAGAAGAAATCGATTCTCTCATAAAACCGCTATTTGACAATATAGAGGATGAAACCGATAATTCTGAAAATCCGATTAAAGAGTTTAAAGTACTCGAATTATTTGCAGGTGCGGGAGGCTTGGCAATCGGTCTCGAAAAAGCGGGCATTACTTGTGCTGCATTAAATGAAATTGATAAATGGGCTTGCCAAACCTTGAGAGAAAATCGGCCACATTGGAATGTGCTTGAAGGCGACATTAAAAATTACAATTTCGAAAAATTTAATGGTAAAGTTGATATCGTTACCGGAGGGTTCCCCTGCCAAGCCTTTAGTTACGCAGGAAAAAAATTAGGTTTGGAAGATGCTCGGGGCACTTTGTTCTATGAATTTGCCCGCGCTGTGCAGGAAGTGAATCCGCCAATTTGTATTGGTGAAAATGTAAAGGGTTTGTTGTCCCACGAAAAAGGAGACACCTTAAGAGGGATGATTTCTATTTTAGATGAAATAGGTTACAACGTTGTTCCTGTGAAAGTTTTAAAAGCAGTAAATTATAAGGTGCCACAGAAACGTGAACGATTGATTGTGGTTGGTGTTAGAAAAGACATCGATCTTAAATATGAATATCCACAGGCTTATCAATCCATTTATAATCTATCAGATGCCTTGAAAAAAGGAAAGCTCTATGATTCAGACGTTCCTAAATCTGAAGGTTCCACATATCCAGAACATAAGAAGGCTGTGTTAGATTTGATTCCGCCAAAAGGCTATTGGCGGGATCTTCCGTTAGACCTGCAAAAGGAATATATGGGCAAAAGTTTTTATTTGGGCGGCGGAAAAACAGGAATGGCAAGACGTATTGGTTGGGATGAGCCAAGTTTGACCCTAACTTGCAGCCCTGCACAAAAGCAAACTGAACGATGCCACCCTGAGGAAACCAGACCTTTTACCGTTCGTGAGTATGCGAGAATTCAAACCTTTCCTGATGAATGGAAATTTATGGGTTCTGTTTCGCAACAATATAAACAGATTGGAAACGCGGTGCCTTGTAACCTAGGAAAAGAGATTGGATATTCTATAATTAAATTTTTGAATGCGTATTATTTGAGTGAATCAAAACCTAAATAGTAGCTGTAATTCTCAAAAGTGATTTCATCTAAAATTCGTCTTTTTGGTAATCCTGAACTAGCCTTAATTTCTTCTAGAGCTGAATTTTTTAGAGTGTCAGTTGGTTTGTAATGTCTCAAATAATCGTCAATTGCTATTGGCAATGCCGTGTAAAGCTCTAAAAAGGCATCGCTTTTTCCAGTTAATAATTTGTAGAATTCATCTCCTGAAATTTTATAGACTCTAGAATGACTGTATTCTTTGCCGTTGATATCGCCATACCACTTTTCATTGAAACTGTTTTTTGCAAGGATTTGTACCCAATAACAATTTGCCATTTTATAAGTGTCCGCAAAGGTTGCTAATTTTTGAAATAAACTCTCTGCCGAACTACTGTTCATGGTATTGTGTTTATTCTTCATATCTGCAAATAAGGTGTCATCCGTAGCTTTAATGTCAAAACCACTCATTTTTCCGATTTCAAAACCTTCAATTCCTCCCAAAATTTGCTCATGAAAAGTCCCGATCGAATTATTAATGGACTTATCAATTTGCCTATTGATTTCCGTTTTTATCAAAGTCTCCTCATCAAGCTCATTGAATTTCGCATCAAAGGTCAGCTTGATAGTATCAATTTTATTGGAGTAGAATTTCTTTTTACTCACATTCGCTTTCGCCTTTAGATAGGATTTATGAAGGTTTTCAATACAAGATAAAAAATGCTCATCAGATATATAAGAGAGGTATTTGTTGGCCATAAATTGGATTGGATTTGCAAATCCATTAAATGTAAAAATTATATTCTTAATTGAGGAATTTCTAATCTTTTTTAATCTGTGGAAGTCTCAAAACACAATTCAAAGGTTTCGTATCTCATTGCCGTAAACCCTCAACATTTCAAACCCAAAAAACCTCCAATGTCCTTGCCTCAGAACATAGGCTTCAGCCATCGTAGGTTGCGGCAATTAGAGCCAACTGTTATATCGCCTATTGTTCTTCAGCAAACGCAGTTAAGTTTGCCAATACCTTTTCACTCAAACGCTCAAGCGCCTGTTTTGTTCTTCCGGTAGAAACTTGCAGGCAGTGGATGTTGGTGTACTTTAAAAAACGCTCACCTCCCAAAGCACCAAGACTGTCGCAAAACACCAAATTGTCGCCGTGTAACCAATGTTCAAAAGGTTTGGGGTCCCAGGCTGGGGACAAGCCCGTGTTAAAGAGAATGGTTCTGTTGCCCATGGCTCTAAATTCTTCCTCGTGCAGGAGGATGGTGTTTTTGTTCAAACAGGTAATGATCACCTCGTTTTTAGAGAGCAATTCCTTCAATGGTAAATACGTATAGCCTTTGGTTTTGGCATCTTGCTTTTCACTTCGGGCGAAATAGGAAATTTCGGCTCCAAAAAGATGCAGTGCATCGGCGATCATGCCACCAGTTTCTCCCAGACCTATGATCCCTGCCCTAATCCCTGTGATTTCCCTGGGGACCTCACTCCAGGTTTGCCTGTCGCTGCCGTCTTCCCGGTGTCCAAACCCGTGTAAACAGCGAATCAACTCACTAACTACGTATTCCACAACGCCCTCGTTGTCATAATCGTGCACTCCTTTTACGCTAATGCCTTGGGAATTGGCATAGTGGATGTCCACATTCGCACTTTCTGGCGAATACAGCGAGCAGCACATCCCAATGTACTTGAGGTTTGGGCATTGTTCTAAAATGTCACGTCCCAATTGGCTGCGGTGACTTACGAGTACGCCATCGGCATCGCCAATACGTTTCACGATTTCCTCTGCGTTCAAAGGCTGGTCCTCATGTAATGTCAATGCTTCGGTAAATGACTCCAATTTTTTGTTTGCCGTTGAAATTAAATCCAAAGGGTCTATACCTACGAGTTTCTTAAACATTTTTTCGAGCTTATTTTAAATTTAAAAGCCTGCCAATGGCTTTTGAGTGTCTTTTTTGATTTTTAAATGGAGTGTAAGCGATGTGATATTAAATTTCGCTTTCCTCCAATCACTTTGGATTATAAAGTTTTGCCACGAATTACACGAATTTACACCAATTTTGGGCGTTTCTTGAGAATATTAACTCAATTGGGATACTATCTATTTCACGAATTAAAAACAATTTCAGGCTGTTAAAAATCTACGGTACTTTAGACCATCGGGGCTTAGTTTGAATTACTTGAATTGAAACTTATTGTTATCGAACTAATCACTTTGTTCAATGAAGTCCCCGCCTGCTGGCAAGTATGTTATTTTTTCTAAATGCCCGGCTATCTTAATTCCTTTTTATGACAATTGGTGCTTATTAGATTAAAAGAACAACTGTTTATCAATTAGTCACAATCAAGTCTTGGCTCTTATGTCTTAAAGCGCAGCGGTCTTAGGTCTTTTCCCCTTAATGCGCCTCCAACCAATCCTTCCCAACACCCAAATCCACATCCAAAGGTACGGACAAGGTGTAAGCAGATTCCATTTCGGTCTTGATCATGGTTTTCATCCCAATCCCATAATTAAATTTTATACTTTACTAATCAAGTCTAATGGATATATCAAGATGTCCTCCTAAACCATCGTTGATAATCCGCTGTAATGTGGAGAATCGGATGTCTTTTAAATTCCGTTCCAACTTTGAGATATAGGATTTGTTGGTGCCAGCTAATTCGGCTAATTGTTCTTGTGTAAGTCCTTTGTCTTCTCTTGCTTGTTGAATTAAAACGCCGAGTTTAAAAGCATCATATTCTGTTTCGAATTCTTCTCTTTTTACTGTTCCTTTTTTACCGATTTTTTCATCGACGAATTGGTCAAGACTTTTTAGATTTTTATTTTTTGCTTTCATAATATTCTTTTTTTTATCTGTTCGGCTCGTTCGATTTGTTGTTTAGGTGTCTTTTGGGTTTTCTTTTGAAATCCATGACCTGCAACTACTATATTATCAAAATTGAAAAAGCAGAAAATTCTAAAAATGTTATTTCCAACTTGGACTCTTATTTCATAAAGTCCGGTTGTGTTTTTTAGATGTTTTAAATAGATTTCGGGAATTCGGTCAATTTCCTCGATGACCTTTAAAGTCCAAATGATTTTCTTTTTTACTTTATCAGTTTGGTTTTCGTAAAAATCTTCGAAATAGTCTTTAAAGAAATAAAGTTCCCTCTTTTTATTCATTGCCCAAATATACAAAAAGTAGTCCAATGAGACTACTTTTGTTTTTGGTTAAGGAGTATAGAGTTCAAATTTTAATTCATAACCACAAGGGAATTTGATAAATTGTATTTTTGCTTTGAACAATTTATAATGACTTCCAATTTGTTTTAATAATATCGAAATCATTCTTTAAAATCCAAAACCCGCGTTAGGGATAGCATTGGAAAGCCTATCTACCGTCAGGCAGGCCCATTGCGAACTCAATATATATCGCGGGAGTGAGAACTCGCAACAGAGTGATCGCCCTTTGGTTGCTCCCCAAATATAGATTATAATTATGTGTTATAATATTTAGCTCTCAATCATCATCTTTTTCATAACCTTCATAATAATAAGACTGTTCGATGCCCTTAAAAATAAGCTCGCGATTATTAATGTCTTCGCTTAAATTTTCGGATAATATTGTTCTTATTTCCAGTTCATTGATGGGGCTTCTTTCCATGGCCTGTAAATAGAGTGCTTTATCTACAAATTGCCAGTTGACTACTTTTTTCAATCTGTTTTTCAAAATCATATCCAGCCAAATACGCATGGTGCGTCCATTTCCTTCCATAAATGGGTGGGCTATATTCATCTCTACATATTTTGAAATGATGGCATCGAATGTTGTTTCGGGCATTGTCTCGATTTTTAATATGATCTCATTGAGATACAATGCGTTGGCAAACCTAAAACCGCCTTTCGATATATTCTTTGTGCGCGTTTGTCCAGCAAAGTCTAACAGATTTTTAAACAAATAGCTGTGGATGTCTTGTAAACCTTTGTAGGTGCCAACTTCTATGGAATCAATGTCAGCTGTTTCAAATAAACGGTACGCTTTTTCGAGGCTTTTTTTATCTATATTTTTCATGCCAACTTAACAATTGAATTTAACTGTTTAATTATTTTATGCTCAACTCAAAAATCTCTATACAAAAATAAAAATAAGCTAAAGAAAAATTTTCATATCGTTATGAGAAGTTTTTTTTGATTTTTAAATGGAGTGTAAGCGATGTGATATTAAATTTCGCTTTCCTCCAATCACTTTGGATTATAAAGTTTTGCCACGAATTACACGAATTTACACCAATTTTGGGCGTTTCTTGAGAATATAAACTCAAATGAAATACTATCTATTTCACGAATTAAACAGAATTTCAGGCTGTTTAAAATCTACGGTACTTTAGACCATCGGGGCTTAGTTTGAATTACTTGAATTGAAACTTATTGTTATCGAACTAATCACTTTGTTCAATGGAGTCCCCGCCTGCTGGCAAGTATGTTATTTTTTCTAAATGCCCGGCTATCTTAATTCCTTTTTATGACAATTGGTGCTTATTAGATTAAAAGAACAACTGTTTATCAATTAGTCACAATCAAGTCTTGGCTCTTATGTCTTAAAGCGCAGCGGTCTTAGGTCTTTTTCCCTTAATGCGCCTCCAGCCAATCCTTCCCAACCCCAAGCTCAACATCTAATGGCACATCAAGTTTATAGGCGTTTTCCATTTCGGTCTTGATCATGGTTTTCATGGCTTCCAATTCGGGTGTATAGACGTCAAAGACCAATTCATCATGCACTTGCAAGAGCATTTTGGTTTTGAAGTTTCCGTCCTGTAGTTTTTTATAGATGTTGATCATCGCAATTTTGATGATGTCGGCAGCGCTGCCTTGAATGGGGGCATTCACGGCATTTCGTTCCGCAGCGCCTCTAACCACGGCGTTTCTGGAGTTGATGTCTTTTAAATAACGCCTGCGTCCCAAAACGGTTTGCACGTAACCCTTATCTCGGGCGAAATCGACTTGTTTGCCCATGTAGGCTTTCAGTTTCGGATAGGTCTCATAATAGGTGTCGATCAATTCCTTGGCTTCGGCACGGGATAAATCGGTCTGGTTGCTCAAGCCAAAGGCTGAAACGCCATAGATAATCCCGAAATTCACGGTTTTGGCATTGCTTCGTTGTTCGCGGGTCACGTCGTCTAAAGCCACCCCAAACACTTTGGAAGCTGTTGAAGCATGGATATCCTCGCCATTCTTAAAGGCATCGATCATGGTGTCTTCTTCACTAAGGGCGGCGATGATGCGCAGTTCAATCTGCGAATAATCGGCCGCCAGCAGGGTGTAATTCTCATCTCTGGGCACAAACGCTTTTCGCACTTGGCGGCCACGTTCGGTACGGATGGGAATATTCTGCAAATTCGGATTGTTACTACTCAAACGCCCGGTCGCAGCAACGGTTTGCATGTAATCGGTATGGATGCGCCCTGTGGAAGCCTCTACCTGCAAGGGTAAAGCATCAATGTAGGTGCTCTTTAATTTTGAAAGTCCGCGGTATTCCAGCACTTTCTGGATGATGGCGTGGTCTTTGGCCAAGTAGCTCAGCACATCTTCCGCAGTACTGTATTGTCCGGTTTTGGTTTTTTTGGGCTTGGCCACCAGCTTCATTTTATCAAACAGAATCTCGCCCAACTGTTTTGGCGAGGCGATGTTGAATTCTTCCTCGGCGTCTTCATAAATGCTTTTTTCAAGATTGATGATGTCTGTATCTAGTTTTTTGGACAGTGAATTTAGAAACTTTTCGTCCAAATTGATGCCTTCCAATTCCATCGCTGCCAAGACGCGCAAGAGCGGGATTTCAATCTCATCAAACAATTTCTGGGTATTGGCATCGCCGAGTTCCTTTTCAAAATGGGTCTTGAGTTGCAGGGTAATATCGGCATCCTCAACCGCGTATTCGGTTTGTTTTTCCAAAGGCACATCACGCATCGACATTTGATTTTTACCTTTCTTGCCAATGAGCTCGGTAATGGAAATTGGTGTGTAATTGAGATAAGTTTCGGCCAAAATATCCATATTATGGCGCATGTCTGGGTTGATGAGGTAGTGCGCCAACATCGTGTCAAAGAGCTTGCCTTTGACTTCAATGTTGTATTTAGCCAGTACTTTGATGTCGTATTTTAAATTCTGACCAATTTTCTCGATGGCTTCATGTTCAAAAAAGGGCCTTAAGGTTTCGATGAGCGCCTGTGCATCTTCTTTTTTCTCAGGAAACGGAAGATAAAATCCTTTCCCCGCTTCCCAGGAAAATGCGATGCCTACCAATTCGGCAGTGATGGCATCGAGACCGGTGGTTTCGGTGTCAAAACATACCGAAGTCTGTTTCATCAAGTTCTGCAAAAATAATGTTGTGGCCATGCCAGGTGCCACGCTTTGGTAGAAATGCGAGTGTGTGTTTACGTTTTGGCGTTCGTTGTTTGATGTCGCTTCCGCGGAATTGTCCTCTGCTCCAAACAAACTGAATTGCCCTGCTCCAGCATTGTCGCTTCCGCTTGAAGTTGAAGTTGAAGTCGAAATCGAAGTTGAACTTGCAGATGAATCGGCTTTCACTGAAAACGTCTTGATAAAATTATCTGTCAAGCGTCTAAATTCCAATTCCTGAAAAATGGCCGTTACTTTTTCAACATCAGGCTCCGACATTTCAAAGTCTTCCGCATTAAAAGTGACCGGTACATCGAGCATGATTTTTGCCAATTCCTTGGAGAGTATGCCCAATTCTTTATTGGCCTCTATTTTTTCCTTCATCTTGCCTTTTAGCTGATCGGTATTTGCCAAAAGCGCTTCCATGCTGCCAAATTGCTTGATGAATTTTTTGGCGGTTTTCTCGCCCACCCCTGGCAATCCAGGAATGTTATCACTGGCATCGCCCATCATTCCGAGTAAATCGATAACTTGCTCAGCACGTTCCACTTCAAATTTTTTCTGTACTTCGGCAATGCCCCAAGTTTCATAACCGCCACCGAAAGATTTTGGGCGGTACATGAATACGTTTTCAGTTACCAATTGGGCAAAATCCTTATCGGGAGTGACCATGTAGGTTTTGTAGCCTTCTTTTTCCGCCTGACGGGACAATGTGCCAATCACATCGTCGGCCTCAAAACCTTCCTTGACCATAATAGGGATGTGCATGGCCTTTAGAATATTGTAAATATGTGGGATGGCGCTGCGAATGCCTTCAGGTGTTTCGTCGCGATTGGCCTTGTAAGCCTCGTACATTTCTACCCGATCTGCGCTTCCGCCTTTATCAAAGCAAACCGCCAAATGGTCTGGGCGCTCGCGTTTGATGACGTCTAAAAGGGAGTTCATAAACCCCATAATGGCAGAGGTGTCCTCGCCTTTGGAATTGATTCTCGGGTTTTTTATGAAAGCATAATACCCACGGAAAATGAGTGCATAGGCATCGACAAGAAATAAGCGTTTTTGGTCTGACATTGAATCTGTTTTGAAAGAAGCTCAAAGCTACGAAAAACTTATCATTATCTTTTGGGTTTTAACCCGCGACGCTTTGTGAGCGCGAGGAATTTTAACCTAATGCCATTGTTGGTGTTTTCCACCAACAATTTCAGCAGAGTGAGACACTAAATGAGCGAGAGAGGTATGATTTCATCTGCAGGACTTGTTGTTGATTTGACAACTGTTAACCCCAATTTGTACGGAATAAAATGGGTTAATGGGCAGCGATGTGAACTTGTAACCATGCTTCGAGTAAAATAGGAAGATGTTGGTGGAAAACACCAGCATCGGCTTAAAGCTTAAAATCAAAACGTATCTTTGACGACTGAAACTTGGAGCATTCTCATTTGTGACGATGGGTTTATTCCCAATCTGGGAGTTATCTAAGGTTTTAGGTTTTGAAATCCGAAACTTTGGTAGTGAATGATCGCTAACAAGAAGGTGTCTAAAAATTCTGAGGATTTAATCTTGGTTCTTGATTCTAGTAGCGCAGTGGTCTTGAATCCCAACTTGGCCATTGTTGGTGTTTTTATGAAGACTATAAAACCACAAAATATATTTTGATTTACTTCTGAAACTTCGCTGTGCGATTTCAGATTTGGTATGCCTTGCTAAATTGAAAATTTTGGTAAAATTTTGACTAATTTTGCATTATGAAATCGTTGAAAGATATAAAGACAACCTTGGAAGCCCATAAAAGCAAATTGTTTTCAAAGTATCCAATAGAGTCCATGGCCATTTTCGGCTCATTTGCAAGAAATGAGGAAACTGACCATAGCGATTTGGATGTGATTGTTGAGTTCAATGATGACATCGGTATTCGATTCATCGACCTTGCAAACGAGCTTGAAAAACTGATGGATATGAAAATGGATTTAGTTTCAAAAAATGGTATTCAAAAAAGATATTTGCAATCCATAGAAGACGATTTGATTTATGTCTAACAGGGATAACAAATTGTTGTTATTGGATATGCTCGAAAGTGCTGAAAAGATTCAAAGATATACAGCCAACTTGAATCCCTCCAGAGGGTTTTATTCCCCGAGGCTTGCCTCGAAATCCAAAGAACATCTTTCAATTCATACTCGTGGGCTTGCCCCAAGGTTATTGATTTTTGACGAATTTCTTAAGCAAGAAATGGTACGAGACGCCGTAGCCCGAAACTTCGAAATCATCGGCGAAGCTTCCAATAGAATTTCCGCTGATTTTAAAACTTCAAACCCACATGTAGAATGGACAAGAATGACCGGTTTAAGGCATCGGATTATTCACGACTATTTTGGAATTGACCATGAAATTATGTGGACAATCATTCAAGATAATATCACTCCATTGATTGATGATATTAAAGACTTATCCAAATAAAAAAAGACAAATATAAATGAACACTAATTTTGCAATAGCCATCCACGGAGGCGCAGGAACCTTGATCAAAGGCCTAATGACGCCAGAACTTGAAAATGAATATAAGTTGGCCTTGGAGCATGCCCGAAATGAAGGCTATAAAGTTTTAGAACAAGGCGGCACGGCATTGGATGCTGTTGAAACGGCCGTAAAATTATTGGAAGACACCCCGCTTTTTAATGCAGGAAAAGGCGCTGTGTTTGCCGCTGAAGGCACGCACGAAATGGATGCCGCCATTATGGACGGGAAAACGCGTAAAGCAGGAGCCGTGTCTTTGGTCACAGGCATTAAGAACCCCGTGGCTTTAGCGAGAGATGTGATGGATAATAGTTATCACGTTTTTTTGGCTGGGGACGGTGCCATGCAATTTGCGAAAAGTAATGGTTATGATATTTTAAGTCCAGATTATTTTTATGATGAAGTGCGTTACCAACAGTGGCAAGGCATTAAAGACACGGAAGGATTTCAACTAGACCATAGCGTCAAAAAAGACGGAAAATTTGGAACCGTTGGGGCAGTCGCCTGTGACCAAAATGGAAACATCGCTGCAGCAACCTCCACCGGAGGCATGACCAATAAGAAGTGGGGACGCATTGGCGATAGCCCAATGATTGGTGTAGGTAATTACGCCAATAACAAAACCTGCGCCATCAGTTGTACCGGAAGCGGCGAATTTTTTATTCGTGGCGTTGTCGCTTATGATGTGGCTTGTTTGATGGAACATAAGAATTTAAGTATTCAAGAAGCTTCCGAAGAAGTCATTCACAAACGCATTCTAGAACTGGGTGGCGATGGCGGACTCATAGCCATTGATGCCCAAGGCAACATCGCAATGCCCTTCAATACCGAAGGTATGTACCGTGCTAGTAAGACTTCCAAAGGAGTAGAGATGGTTGCGATTTATAAGTAAGCTGAGAAACTGAAGATGAATTTGAACTTGAACTTGAAGATGAACTTGAACTCGAAATCTTAAACCTTGAAGGTTACGTTTGGAATTTTATTTTTGGAATTTCTTTCCAATAACCTTGAATACTGAACCCGAAACCCGAAATTGTTTAGATAAACGAGGCCTCCATAGGCAACACCTCCACTTTTTTGTTCTTGATATTAAAACGGTCGCCATTGGAAAGGATGTGCGTTCGCAAACCGGTTATAGACAATGGTGTGCCTGGGTCTAAAATGGCGTGATTGTTATGAATGAGACGTCTTCCGTCAAAAACAATGACCATTCCGGAGCCAATAACTTCAAAACGGTTGTTTTTGATGATGAGACCGGTGTCTTCCGCTAAACCCAATCCCACCAACTGCGGAAATTGAGCCACGGCTTCCGTGATTCTACCGAAGCGACCGCGCTGGATAAAATGTGTGTCAATGATGAGTTCAGGAATCAGTGCCAGTCCTTTATACATACGCACCGCGCCTTTGATAAAAGCTTCCTTGGCGCTACCACCAGCGATCATTTCATTGGCCATCGCCATCGCGCCAGCACTGGTGCCAGCAATGACAAACTGTTCGTTATGGTATTTTTCCAAGAGCAACTCATGGAATTTGGTATCCTTGATCTTTTTACTGATTTTCGTTTGATCGCCACCAGAGAACATGACACAATCGGCCTGTTTCAGTAACTCGAGATGCTCGGGTGTATCGGTTTCCAACTTATTTTTGGTTTGCATAACCGTAACATTTTTACAGCCCAAAGTGCCAAAAGCGCTTAAATAATTCTCGCCCACCTCCACAGGAATGCTCGATGCCGCCGGTACCACTAAGATTTTGGCGTCTGGCCCACCACTTTCCCTAACCACGTGGGCCAGGATGCCTTCCTTGACGTAATCTAAAACATGAGAGTCGTCTTCAGCAAGACCTTTATCTTCGTTGCCGCCAATGGGTATCAATGTTCCTTTATTAGGTTTATGGGTTGCGCTAAGCATGGATTGTATTTAAACTATTTGTAAAAAATCGATCTGCAAAAATAAACTTATTTCGTCGAAAAAATTATATATTTAGCACTAATCACGATTAATCCACAAAAGACAAACACATGAATATACGGGAAATCAATGCCATGCGAGGGCCAAATTATTGGTCTGTTAGACGACATAAATTAATAGTGATGGTATTGGATCTTGAAGATATGGAGCAGAAACCATCCGATAAAATCGATGGTTTTTATGAGCGTCTTACCACCATGTTCCCAACCATGTATTCACACCGCTGCTCGGTAGGTTCGCCTGGCGGCTTTTTTGAACGCGTTAAGGATGGCACATGGATGGGACACGTTATCGAGCATATCGCTTTAGAAATCCAGACCCTTGCCGGGATGGATGTGGGTTTCGGAAGGACTAGAGGTTACGGGGAAGAAGGGGTTTATAACGTGGTTTTTGCCTATATGGAAGAATCCGTTGGTCGCCACGCTGCATATGCTTCCGTAGCAATATGCGAAGCTTTGATTGCTGCTGAAGATTATGATCTGGAACCAGACCTTCAGAAAATGAGGGAGTTGAGAGAAGCCGACCGTTTGGGGCCGAGTACAGGTTCCATCGTGGCAGAAGCCGAAGCGCGCGGCATTCCCTGGATTCGATTGAATAAATATTCACTTTGCCAATTGGGCTATGGTGCGAATCAAAAGCGTATTCAAGCAACCGTTACCAGTGAAACCAGTAGTATTGGTGTGGAATTGGCTTGTGATAAGGAAGATACCAAATACCTTTTGGAGCATGCTGAGGTGGAAGTGCCCAAAGGCGATATCATCCGTAAAGAAAGTAGTTTAGAGGATGCCTGTAAATACGTGGGTTTCCCGCTAGTGATCAAGCCCATTGATGGCAATCATGGGCGAGGTATTTCCGTAGATGTAAAAAATTATGAAGACGCTTTGGTGGCGTTTCATGCTGCCAGAGCGATCTCAAGGGCAGTGATTGTGGAGAAATTCATTACCGGTGCCGATTATCGCTTGCTGGTCATCAACCATAAATTGGTTGCCGGTGCCAAACGCACGCCTGCCCATGTGATCGGTAATGGAAATTCTACCGTACAGGAATTAATAGATGAGGTCAACAAAGACCCTAGACGTGGTTATGGCCATGAAAATGTGCTCACAAAAATTACCGTAAACGACTTGACATTGACCATTATCAAAGATGCAGGCTATGATTTAGAGTCGGTTGTGCCCAAGGGCGAACGTCTTGTTTTGAAAGACACCGCCAATCTAAGTACAGGCGGCACTGCGGAAGACATCACCGATATCATTCATCCGGCAAATGTATCGATGGCAGAGCGTATTTCAAAAATTATTGATCTTGACATTTGCGGCATCGATATCATGACAAGTGATATTTCACAACCACTCTCCGATACGGGAGGAGCAGTGCTGGAAGTCAATGCAGGGCCAGGTTTCCGGATGCATTTGGCACCAACCACAGGCTTACCTCGTAATGTGGCAGCGCCTGTGATTGACAAGCTATTCCCAAAACATGGCGATACCGGTTGCATTCCCATCATTGCCATTACGGGCACCAATGGGAAAACAACAACCTCGCGTTTGGTGGCACATATAGCGAAAATGAATGGGTATCGCGTGGGTTATACCACCAGCGATGGCGTTTACATACAAAACCGATTATTGATGAGTGGCGATTGTACTGGGCCTACCAGTGCGGAATTTGTGCTTAAGGATCCCACCGTGAATTTTGCGGTCTTGGAGTGTGCCCGTGGCGGACTGCTTCGCGCAGGCCTGGGTTTCAAGCACTGTGATGTGGCCATTGTGACCAATGTCTCTGCCGACCATTTGGGATTGAAGGGCATTCACACCATCGACCAATTGGCAAGAGTGAAAGGCGTCGTGCCAGAAACCGTAAGACCAGGTGGCTATGCGATTTTAAATGCCGATGACGATTTGGTTTACGATATGCGAAGAAGCGTCAACTGTCACGTCGCTTTATTTTCCATGGATGAGAATAATCCCAGAATTAAAGCCATGCAACGCTTAAACGGGGTTACCGCAATCTATGAGCACGGTTTTGTGACCATTTGTAGGGGTGAGTGGAAAATGCGTATCATGAATGCAGAAAACATTCCATTGACTTACGGCGGAAAAGCCAAGTTCATGATTCAAAATGTACTTGCAGCCATCTTGGCGGCACACGTGCAAGGCATCAGTATAGAAGATATGAAAGCAGGGTTGGAAACCTTTATCCCTTCCGCCTCACAAACTCCAGGACGCTTGAACATGTTCAAGTTTAAGGATTTCTCGATCTTGCTGGACTATGCGCACAACCCATCGGGCATGCGTGCCTTGCACGAATTCACCAAAGAATTGGAGGCCACGGTCAAAGTGGGCATCATAGCAGGCATTGGCGATAGACGTGTTGAAGATAATAACGAGATGGGCAGTATTGCTGCGGAAATGTTTGATGAGATCATCATTCGCCAAGACAAGCGCTTACGCGGAAAAACAGAAGAGGAGCTCATCAAAATGCTTCACGATGGTATAAAAATGAAAGATCCCAATAAGAAAACAACCATCATACCTTCCGAAAAGGAAGCGATTACCTACGCTGTAAAAAATGCGGTCAAAGGCTCATTGATCATTCTTTGCAGCGACGTGATCCCAGATGCCTTGGACTTGGTCAAGGAATTCAAGGAGCTCGAATCTCGAGGGGAATTGAAGTTTAATTAAAAAGGACAAAGCGAATTATTGAAATAGGGAGATTTAAAAGCTCAACAAGATAATATTAACCCTTAAGTTCATGAGCATCCAACCTGCAAGGTGTTAAAACCTGGCAGGTTTTTTTATGGAAACTGAAGTTTTGAGTGAATGATCGCTGCCATTGTTCATATTTTTACCTACAATCCCGTTCGAGTGAGTTCAAGGTAAACCTTGAAACTCCGATCCAAACAGGGGAAGGAAGACGGGTCGAATCAAAATGGCTTTGCAACAGATGAAAAGATGTTGGTGGAAAACACCAACATCGGTCCTTTGATACATTTCAAAATAGCAATCGAACAAGGTTTTACAAGTATTAAACTGAACCTCATAAACGTTATTCGTTCCTAAAATTCCATATTTAATCTCAAAGGGTTTAATTCCCAGATGCTTGCATCGTTTTACCTTTTTTTTAGAATTTGGGATTTGTTTTTTTGGAATTTGATACCTCGTATGCTTGCATCGGGGTAGTTCATTCAGAATCATGCAGCATAAAAAAAATCCGAAAACAATTTGTTTTCGGATTTCTTATTAGGCTATAATTTCAGTTTAGCAAAGTTTTACGGTCTTTACTTTTATTTGTAAGCTCTTTCTATACGCTTTGATGCTTATGATATCAGCACTTTTTTTGCGGTTGATATAAATCACTTGATTTTTTAATGCAGAATCCGATGTCGCTTCTTTTTTGGTCTCCTTAAGATCGATCGTTTTTTCGAGCATGGTTTCTACGGAGTTTATATCTACATTGGATACGGTTTCGTTTTGACCAATTGCGAAAAGAGGGAAAGTTATTAAGGCGAATATTAAGATAGCTTTTTTCATGATAGTTTAATCGATTTCGTTTAAATTCTAATTTTAAACTCAGTCCAAAGAAACACATCATTCTAGCTTAAAATGAATATATTAGTTAAACCGATGAAATTTTGGCTGACCCGAAAGGCTTCGTAAAAAACATCGACGAACTACACATAAATGGCGCGTAGACCAATAAAAACCTAACAGTTGAAATGACAGATTTTTCAGATAACCCGTTCATCGAGCTTTTTAAATCCCAAGAGCAGCACCAATTCTTGATTGGCAATGCCACTTATAAGCAGCGCATTACAAAGTTGAAAGCGCTGCGGAAGGCAGTTGAGCACACGTATAAACAAGAGATAAGAGATGCCTTGTATAAGGATTTCAAGAAACCAAGTTTGGAAGTGGATTTAACTGAAATCTATCCCATAGTGGATGAGATCAAGTTTGTGAGCAAGCATCTTAAATCTTGGCTCAAAAAGCAAAAGGTCGAGACACCTATGGCCTTGTTGGGCAGTTCGTCCTGGATCAAGAATGAGCCAAAGGGCGTCTGCTTGATCATTTCCCCATGGAATTTCCCCATCAACCTTACCTTTGGGCCTCTGGTCTCTGCCATTGCAGCGGGCAACACCGTGATTATTAAGCCCAGTGAGATGACTCCAAATGCTTCGGCAATTATGGCGAAAATTGTGAATAGGGTCTTTGATGAACATGAAGTGGCATTGGTGGAGGGCGAAGTTGAAGTATCCACCCAATTGCTGAAACTTCCGTTCAATCACATCTTTTTTACAGGTTCGCCACAAGTAGGGAAAATTGTGATGGAAGCGGCCAGCAAAAACCTCTCGTCGGTTACTTTGGAGTTGGGAGGGAAGTCGCCAGTGATTGTGGACGATAGTTCCAACATTGATAAAGCGGTTCAGAGAATTTGCTTCGGAAAATTTGTCAACGCGGGTCAAACTTGTATTGCGCCAGATTATGTGTTTGTCAACGCATCGGTAAAGGATGCATTTGTTACGAGCTTTAAAAAGCAAATCAAAGAATGGTATGGGGAGGATATTTCAAAATCGGAATCCTTCAGTAGAATCGTGAATCAAAAACATTTCAAGCGCTTACAATCTTATATAGACGATGCCCAAGCGAACCAGACCGAAATCTTCCGTGGCGGAGCTTCCGATGAAAAAGACAATTTTATCGCGCCAACGTTGGTTTTAAATCCAGGCGATGACAGCAAGCTCATGCAAAATGAGATTTTCGGACCTATTTTGCCCGTCAAGACCTATGTCAATATTAAGGAGGCGGTACATTATATCAACCAAAAAGAAAAACCTTTGGCGCTTTACATCTTCAGTAAAAACAAGCAAAACACCAATTATATTATCAACAATACCAGAGCAGGCGGCACTTGCATCAATCATAACCTGCTGCAATATTTAAATCATAACTTGCCTTTTGGCGGTAGCAATAACAGTGGTATTGGCAAATCTCATGGCTATTTTGGCTTTTTGGAGTTTATCAATCAACGGGCGGTTTTAAAGCAACACACATTAGGCGCAGTGGATTTGTTGCTACCACCTTACACGAATTTCAAACAGAAGTTGGTGGATTTAACCATTAAATGGTTTTGAGGGAAGGAAGTGGTTTTCGGTTTAATACCATTAGGGATAACTCGATTTATCCTTTATAAGAAGCCACCTTGAACCTTTGGGTTTTTAAAGTTCATTCTTTAATTGCTGTGATTTAGGCAGTTGGGAAAAAGTACTAAATCTTAAGGTAGCGTTAAATGCGTTTTGAAATGTTTTATGCTTTTTTAAAATCGATTATCTTTGGATAAATTCCCCCTATGTTACGCTGGATTCTTTTCGTTTCGATTTATATACTGCTTTCGATTTATGGATTTCAGGCCATTAAAACCCTAACCAAAGTTACTTGGATTCACTATCTGTTCCTAGGCATTTCATTAGTTGTTGTTGGTAATTTTATCTATCAGTTTTCTATAGGATCTGAAGGTCGCGTTTTGAATCCTGCCAAGTCCTATGCCTTCGGCTTTTTATTGGCATTTATGGCTCTCAATCTTATTTTAGTGCCTTTTCTATTGGGAGAAGATATTATTAGGGCTGCCATCGGCATTTTTGAAAAACGAGTGACCAGTGAGGAAGGCTTTCACTTACCATCCAGGCGGAAATTTATTAGCGGGCTCGCATTGGGGCTTGCGGCTATTCCCTTTGCGGGGCTGCTCTACGGCATGTATAAAGGGAAATACCGCTTTCGGGTTTTGGATTACACACTTCACTTTGAGGATTTGCCCGAAGCTTTTGATGGGTATCGCATCACGCAAATTAGTGACATCCATTCGGGGAGCTTTGACAACCATAAAAAAATACAGTATGGCGTCGATTTGATCAAAGCGCAAAAAAGTGATGTCATTTTATTTACCGGCGATATGGTCAACAATAAAACGACTGAAATGTTGCCCTGGGTGGATATGTTTAGTCAACTCAAGGCTCCAGATGGCGTCTATTCTGTTTTGGGCAATCATGATTATGGCGATTATATCGATTGGCCTTCGCCAGCAGCCAAAGCCCAAAATATTGCCGATTTGGTGCAGCTCCAAAAAGATTTGGGCTTTGATATATTACTCAATGAAAGTCGGTTTATAGAAAGAGATGGGCAACGCATCGCCATTATGGGTGTTGAGAATTGGGGCAAGGGCGGATTCAAAAAAGCAGGCGATCTCCAAAAGACCAAGGAGAATGTGGCATCCAATGATTTTAAAATTTTAATGACGCATGATCCCAGCCATTGGGAGGAAGAAGTTTTGCCAGATGATTATCATTTCCACCTTACTTTGAGTGGCCATACCCACGGGATGCAATTTGGGATTGAGATTCCCGGTTGGATCAAATGGAGTCCTATAAAATGGCGTTACAAACAATGGGCAGGTATTTATAAAGAGTTGGGACAATACATCAACGTGAACCGAGGTTTTGGCTATTTAGGCTATCCAGGACGCGTAGGCATCTGGCCAGAAGTGAGCGTGATCACCCTAAAAAAAGGCACAAAAGAAGCCTAATGTAAAGGAAATGTCCGTTTTGATGCGGAAAATGCTTATTTTTAATTTATAAATAGATCAACCTGAACCCGCTAAAGCCCATTATTTGAAGCATTGGCAAAAATAGATTTTGGTTTTAAGCGCGAGAGTTGATTTAAAAATTTTAAACGTATGTCAAAATTTGGGGAACTTATAGATGTTGATATTCCTGTACTTTTAGATTTTTTTACCGAGTGGAATGAGCAATCCACGGCCATGCATCCCGTAATGCGCGATGTTGCTGCTGCGCTCGGCGATAAAGCCAAAGTAATCAAGATTGACGTTGATAAAAACAAGGAATTGGCAGAAGCACTTCGTGTTAAAGGCTTGCCAACACTCATTATCTACAAAAATGGCGAAATGAAATGGCGACATAGCGGTGAGCAAGACGCCAACACGCTTATTGCCATTGTGCAGGAATACCTTTAGTTGAGGGCGTTTATTTAGAAGATAGAAAAAAGAGAATAGGATATAGAGAATAGCCGAAAGACTAAAAGTAAAATTTTTGTGAGGCGGCAACATTCAAGTCTTTGTTCACTGTGCTAGAAGCGCAGCGCCAGCCAGCCGTTAGGCACGGTATTGATTCTTATTTCAAGCTTTCAAATCGAAACCCTTTTTCGCTAAAATATGCCAACATCCTTGGCAGCGCATACATCATATTTTTTGATGCCTTAATACTATCGTGAAAAACGATGATACTCCCAGATTCTGTATTGGAAATGACATTCTGAAGACATTTTTCTTCGGAAAGTTCTTGCTCCCAATCAAATGAGATCACATCCCACATGACGATTTTATAAGCCAGTTGCATGAGTTGTTTGCTTTGTGCAGGCTTTATAAGTCCGTAGGGTGGGCGGAAAAGCTTTGGGATTGATGATTGAAGATTGTCAATTGACGATTGTTGATTGTCCCCCAAATCCTCTAAGGAGACTTTTGATGTGTTCTTGGCTTTCGAGTTTTGCCTCGAAATTTCGGTATTGAATCCTGAATCCTGAACTTCGAACCCTAAACCTTGAACTTTAAATTTTGAATCTTGGATAATCCCTTCCGCTGCTGCGACATCTTGCAAATAAGCTGCCGTAGTGGTTTCCCAACCTTTGGTGTGATTTTGGGTGTGGTTTCCAACGCGGTGGCCTTCCGCCAAAATACGCTGGAAGAGCTTGGGATGTTTTTCAACATTATTGCCAATACAGAAAAACGTGGCTTTGGCTTGATGCGCATTTAAGGTGTCCAAGACGAAATCGGTCACTTCGGGCGTTGGGCCATCATCAAAAGTAAGGTAGATGATCTTTTCATCAGTCTTAACATTCCAAACATAATTTGGAAATATTTTCCTGAAGAGCCAAGGTGTTTTAACGGGAATTAACTTCAAGGCGTCATTCGATTTTAAAAAGCGTATCGGCGTTTGTGGAATCCTTCTGCAAATCACGCTCGTCAATTACGGGCTCTACGTCTTCCTTATCGCCCTCGGTAAAGTGTTTGAAAAGTTTGAGATAATTGTTGAATTTTTCAGTTTCTTCCATCGCAAAAGATTCATCTTGATAGAGTACCAAGAGATCAACCAAACTACGGTAGCGTTCAATATCGGTAACGATTTCATCCAAATAGCGCGTTTGATTCTTGATGCTCAATCCGCTCCAATAGGTCAAACTCTCTTGATATTTTTTAGAGACCTCTCTATATAGTTTACGGGCTTTTTCTTTATTGCCTACTTCGTAATAACCGCTAATGTAAGGCTCGAGCAAGGTGTAAAAACCGAACTTATCCACCGGTAAATTTTCCATGGCCAAATCTGCAATATCTTCTGCCTTTTCCAGTCGATCCTCATTGATGAGCGCTTCCATCAATCTGGCGAGGTTGCCTCTATAGGTGATGCCATTTTTACGGGTTTCAACGTCGTGGTAAATGTTATCGCTACCGCTATTGCCCCAATCCCAAGCCATGACTTGCTTGTACATCAAATCGGTGTCCACGCGTCCCATATCAAAGGGATTGGCGCGGTTGACAGGAGTTCTTATTGGGACGAGCTTGTAAACTAGGCCATCGAGCTGCAAATAATCCTTCATCCAGATATAATCATCTTCTCCAAAAGCACCACCGGTAAAATAAATCGGACGTTTCCAATCGTTATTGGCGATAATATCCAACATCAACAGGCGATTTTTATATAGGGCACTACCTGTGATTTTTATGTCGATATAAGGCACAATCTTATCGGCATCAGCTTCCTTCACGATATTGTTGTCCAACACATTTTGTTTGTCAACAGGAATGCGCACACTCGTGGTTGGCATGTAATTGGATTTCAAGAGATGATCGGGATATACCGAGGTATCTTCGCCCCTGGCTTCAAGCGCATATTTCAATTTGTATTTGGGATCATCGTTGGAGATAAAGTCAATAAAGTCCTTTATCAAAAAAGTATCTTTCGTGATCTCTTGGCTTATGATGTAATCACGTGTACCATATTGGTATTGTGCATGTGTAAGTTGTGATGGGATAGGGTCGCTCTCGTAGGCTTTGCGCTTCATTTGGTCAATGTACCAATCGGTTTGGAAAAGGCTGGTGTTGACCACGCGAACATCGGTTCTTACCCCTTCAATTTCCTGAAGGTACCACAATGGGAAAGTGTCATTGTCGCCAATACTGAACAAAATCGCGTTTGGTGCGCAGGATTCTAAATACATGCGAGCCATGGCCTGCGCGGTATAGCGGTCTGACCGGTCATGATCGTCCCAATTATTGGCGGCTAAAATGCCGGGCACAAGGGCTAGGCAGATGATGGTTATGGCAGGTGCAAGAAATTTGGAGTTGGCATACTTCCGCAGAAAATTAAAAATAGCGAATACGCCAAAACCAATCCACATGGCAAATACATAAAAAGAGCCCACTACCGAATAGTCCCGTTCCCTTGGCTCAAACGGCCGTACATTGGTGTAAAATTGAATGGCTAGCCCTGTGAATAAAAAGAACACCAGCATAACCCAAAAGAGTTTGGGATCGCGACTCATTAAGAATAGAAAGCCTATAACTCCCAGAATTAAAGGTAAGAAGTAATACGTGTTTCTCGCCTTATTGTTTTTCACATCACTGGGCAGGTTGTCCTGTGACATGCCCAAATGCCAATTGTCTATAAAATCAATGCCGCTAATCCAATTGCCATGCAAATCGTCGTATTTACCTTGAATATCATCTTGACGACCGGTAAAATTCCACATAAAATAGCGCCAGTACATGTAGCCCAATTGATAATCCAACATGTAATAGAGATTATCGCCAAGAGATGGTTTCTCAATCACCAAGAAATCGCGACCAAATTGTTTTAAAAAACTGTGGTAATCTGCATAATCTAATTTTCCTTGGGCAACATCTCTTTTAAAGTCGTTTACCAATTGTCGCACACGATTGTCCATTTGATACTCTGGCTTGATTTTAAAATCCAGTAAACCAGTAAACATCATGTAATTTTCGGCATGTTCGCCACTCCACATTCTTGGTAAGATCTGTGCGTGCTCAGAATTATAATTTTGCTCGGCGTTTTTATAATCGTTCACGATCACGTATTTGCCTTGTTCCTCATCCTTTTCGTATTTTGGTTTGGCATCTTTATAAGGATTGTTTTTATCTAAACCAGCATATTGATCAGTGAACAAAGGGCCGTAGAACAAATGCGTCTCAGGATATTGCTCCAAATTGTAATACGCTAGAAGCTCTCTGGCACTTGATGGATTATTCTCATTGATTACGGTATCTGCATTGGCACGTATGGGTAGCATGATCCATGAGGAAAAACCTATAAAGATAAAAATAAGGCAGAGTGTTAGGGTGTTGGCATACTTGTAGCCTTTGTCTCGGGTATATTTTAAGCCGAAATAAAAAGCCGTTATTATTGCAAGACCAGCGATGATAGAGCCAGAATTGAACGGAAGCCCAACGCTGTTTACGAAGAATATCTCGGAAGCACTAAACAGAAGAAGTGCATTTGGCAATAATAATTTAAATATGAAAAGCAAGATGGCAGCTGCTACCACGTTGGCTATGATGAAATTCTTAGCCGTGACTTTTTCATAATTTTTAAAGAAGTATAGGAGTCCGAGCGCGGGAATGGTCAAAAGCCCCATAAAATGTACTCCAAAGGATAAGCCAATCACAAATGCAATTAAGATGAGCCATCGGTGACCTCTAGGCTTAAACATATCTTGTTCCCAGCGCAACCCCAGATAAAAAAGTATTGCCATGATTAAAGTGGCCATGGCATAGACTTCAGTCTCAACGGCATTGAACCAAAAAGAATCTGTAAAAGTAAAGGCCAAACTGCCTACCAAAGCACTGCCTATTATAGCGATGGAGGTACTGGTTGTTAAAGCCTCTCCAACATGTTTGGTCATTTTTCGCAATAATATAGAAATGCTCCAAAACATAAAAAGAATCGTGAATGCGCTGGCCACAGCACTCATCATATTGAGCATCATCCCAATATAACTATTGTTTCCAAAAGTAAAGAGCGAGAAAAACGCACCTAACATTTGAAAAAGCGGTGCTCCGGGGGGATGACCAACCTGCAATTTGGCAGAGGTCAAGATATATTCTCCAGCATCCCAAAAACTAACCGTTGGTTCTATGGTTAAAGCAAAAGTGAGAAGAGCCACAGCAAAAGCAAACCAGCCGGTAATGGTATTCCATTTCTTGAAATTGGAATGTGTCATAAAAAAAGTCTATTAAATGCGGGCGAATTTACTAATAAATATATAAAACGCTACGATTTTTAAGTTAAGCTTACGAATTTTGATTTTTTTGCTAAAATTATTTGTACAGATAAAAGTTTGTACTAAATTTGCACGCGCTTAAGAAAGACGAAAGTTTTTAAAAGTGTTATTTTGGCCTATGGTGTAACTGGTAACACGTTGGTTTTTGGTACCAAAGAGTCTAGGTTCGAGACCTAGTGGGCCAACAAAAAAGTCTTCCTAAATTTAGGAGGACTTTTTTTATTTCTGAAGGTTCAAAGTTCAAACTCCGTGCTCCCGACTTCTACTTTTAGCTTCAAATTTTAAACGTTATCACGGGTCTTTTGGCGTGGTTTACCAAATCCTCGCTAATGCTTCCATTGAAAAAGTGTGCAATCCCTTGTCGGCCATGGGTGCTAATGCCTATTAAGTCGGCATCGATATCTTTCGCGAAATTGAGGATGCCTTTTTCCACAGAATCATCATTGTACACGGTTATGGTATAATTTCTAAAGCTATAGTCCTTGATAAATTCATCGATACGTTCTTTGGCTTTTGTGGTAGTTGTGAAATTACCGGGCGTATTGACCATGAGCAAATGAATTTGTGCTCCAAAACTCATGGCGAACTCAGTGGCTTGGCGGTATGTTTCTTTATTGTCCTTTTTAAAATCTGAAGCAAACACGATATCTTCAACGCTAAAATCCTCATGCTCATTTTTAATGACTAACACAGGTACATGTGAACTGCGAACCACTTTCTCGGCATTTGAGCCTATAAACACTTCTTCAAAGCCACTGGAGCCGTGTGAGCCCATAACGATTAGATCTATGTCTTGTTCTTTGGCGATCTCTGCAATGCTGCTAAAACTCACGTCTGGCTTTACAACTTCATTTACGGTTAATCCCTCAAGAAATTCACTCGCTAAGATTTCCTTGAACTTTCTATGGGCCATTTTCATAAAAAACATGACCTCTGGCACATCTGCGTTGGCGTTAATCGCGTCAACATTGGTAAGCGGTATTTCGAGTAAATGCAGTAAATAGATTTCGCTATTATTTTTTCTGGCTATATGAGAGGCAACTTTCAGGGCGTTTTCTGCCTCTTTGGAGAAGTCTGTTGGGACAAGGATCTTTTTCATGGTTACTGTGTTGATTGATAGTCTTAAAGTTAATAATAAAAATCGAAATACGGACGTTTGCTAAAGTCAATAAAAATGTTGTATATTTGCAGCGTTGTTTGAAGAAAAGAATAATGAGCGGACGGAAAGTCCGCTCTTTTTATACAGAGAATGTTCAAAGATACCGTAAAACGCTTACTAGAAGAAGGATTGGAGCAAAGACCAGATTTGTTCCTCATTGATTTTGATGTGCTTAGTGATAATACCATTAAGGTCATTATTGATGGCGATAATGGCGTTTTAGTTGAGGATTGCATGTTTATTAGTAGGGCAATTGAAAATAATTTGGATAGGGAGGAAACCGATTTTTCCTTAGAAGTCTTATCAGCAGGTGCAACTGCGCCGTTAAGCAATCAAAGACAATACAAGAAGAATATAGGTAGAACATTGAGTGTTCAAACCAAAGACGGAGAAACCATTGAAGGTACTTTAGATGAGGCTACAGACGATCACATCATTTTGTCGTGGAAATCTAGAGAGCCCAAACCGGTAGGGAAAGGAAAGGTCACTGTTAATAAACGAGCAGAAGTGGTCTATGGTACCATCTCTAAAGCTCAAGTTGTAATAAAATTTTAATTCATAATAATTATGGAAAATATTGCGTTAATTGATTCGTTTTCAGAATTTAAAGACGATAAATTAATAGATCGTGTCACGCTAATGGCGATTTTGGAAGATGTGTTGAGAAATGCTTTGAAAAAGAAGTATGGAGATGACGATAACTTTGACATCATTATTAACCCAGATAAGGGCGATTTAGAAATTTGGAGAAATAGAATCGTAGTGGCAGATGATGAAGTGGAAGAGCCTAACCAAGAAATATCCTTGAGCGAAGCACAAAAGATCGAACCTGATTTTGAGGTTGGTGAAGATGTAGCGGAAGAAGTAAAGCTTATCGATTTAGGCCGACGCTCGATCTTAGCTTTGAGGCAAAATTTGATCTCTAAAATCCATGAGCACGATAATACTAATATATACAAGCATTTCAAAGAACTTGAAGGCGAGATATATTCAGCCGAAGTACATCACATTCGCCACAGAGCGATTATTTTACTCGATGACGAAGGCAATGAAATCATTCTTCCGAAGGATCGACAAATCCCTTCAGATTTTTTCAGAAAAGGTGAAAATGTGCGCGGTATTATCGAGAGCGTAGAACTTAAAGGCAATAAGCCTTCAATTATTATGTCTAGAACTTCGCCAGTGTTCTTGGAAAAATTATTTGAGCAGGAAATCCCAGAAGTCTTTGATGGCCTAATTACCATCAAGCACGTGGTGAGAATTCCTGGAGAGAAAGCAAAAGTGGCAGTTGATTCTTATGATGATAGAATTGATCCTGTAGGTGCCTGTGTGGGTATGAAAGGTTCTAGAATTCACGGGATTGTTCGTGAGTTGGGTAATGAGAATATTGACGTGATCAACTATACCAACAACCTGCAACTATTTATTACCAGAGCATTGAGCCCGGCAAGGGTAACCTCGGTCAAAATAAATGAAGAAACCAAACGTGCTGAGGTGGTGTTAAAACCAGAGGAAGTTTCTAAGGCCATTGGTAGAGGCGGTCATAATATTAGATTGGCTGGCAAACTAACAGGTTATGAAATTGATGTGTTTAGAGAAGGTGCAGAGGAAGATGTTGAATTGAAAGAATTCTCAGATGAAATAGAGGATTGGGTCATTGAAGAATTTAAAAAGGCTGGCCTAGATACAGCAAAAAGTGTCTTGGAGCAAGAGATTGAAGATCTTGTTAAGCGTACAGACCTTGAGGAAGAAACTATTAAGGACGTGATGCGTATCCTTAAAGAGGAATTTGAGGAATAAGCACGTTTTTTTCAGGATAGTGTTAATTGGAATAAAGGAAAATAAGTATATTAAGGCAATTTATGGCTCAAACAAGATTAAATAAAGTATTACGGGAACTCAACATTTCTATTGATCGCGCGGTGGATTTTTTGGAATCCAAGGGTGTTGAGATAGAAAAGAAACCGAATACGAAAATCTCAGAGGAAGTTTACGCGGTTCTTTCCAACGAATTTCAAACGGATGCCAACAAAAGGGCAGAATCCCAAGAAGTGAGTGAGGCTAAGCTTAAGGAAAAAGAAGAGTTGCGCGTGCAACGTGAGCGAGAAATTGAGGAGAAAGCAGAGCGGGAGGCCAAACAAAAAGAAGTCGTTAGGGCAAAAGCTGAATTGAGCGGACCAAAACAAGTTGGCAAGATCAATTTGGATGGCGATACCCTTAAAGTCAAGAAGGAAGAAATAGCGCCTCCAAAAGAAACAGAAAAAGAGCCAGCTAAAGAGCCGGCAAAAGAGCCAGCTAAAAAGGTAGCCGAAGAAACAGCCGAAGCCCCTGTCAAAGAGGCTGAAATTGCTCCTGAAAAGCCAAAAGAAAAACCAAAAGAAGAGAAACAAGTTAGCGAGGCCCCAGTTGCCGAAGATAAAAAGGAATCGGCTAAGGAAGAAGTTTCAGATACTGAGAAAGCACCTGAAAAAGCCATTGCTGAAAAACCTGATACAGAAAAGGTCACACCAAAATTTGAAGTTAAGAAAGAGCCAGAAGCGGGTTCAACCGAAAGCGCTTCAGACGATACGCTCATTACCAATTACAAAAAGCTAAGCGGTCCTAAGATTGCAGGAGAGAAAATTGATCTGTCCCAATTCAAAAAACCTAAGAAGAAAAAAGACGATAAGAAAGTTGGCGATGCCGATAAGAAAAAACGTCGTCGCATCAGTAAAGGGCCAGCTGGGACGGATAGTCGTCCAGCAAAAGCTGCTCCAAGAGGTGGTTATAAAGGAAGAAACCCTATCAAACGCAGCACTGGCGTAAAAGAAGATCCAAGTGAGGCAGATGTACAAAAACAAGTACGCGAAACCTTAGAGAAACTTCAAGGAAAATCCTCTAAAGGTAAAGGTGCCAAATATAGAAGAGAAAAAAGAGATCAACATAGAGAACAGACTGAGAAGGACATTGCAGACGCGGCAGAAAGCAAAATACTTAAAGTTACAGAATTTGTAACAGCTAGCGAAGTGGCGACGATGATGGACGTTTCGGTAACCGAAATTATCTCGGCCTGTATGTCTCTTGGGATGATGGTCACAATGAACCAACGTTTGGATGCAGAGACCTTGTCGGTTGTAGCAGATGAATTTGGTTATGAAGTGGACTTTGTCACTTCAGATTTGGAAGATTCAGTGAAGGTTATTTTAGACAATCCTGAAGATTTGAAACCACGTGCGCCTATTGTTACGGTCATGGGTCACGTAGATCACGGTAAAACCTCTCTACTGGATTATATTCGTAAGGAAAATGTGATCGCAGGTGAGTCGGGTGGGATCACACAGCACATAGGTGCTTATGGTGTCACTTTGGATAATGGTCAAAAAATGGCATTTCTAGATACACCAGGTCACGAAGCATTTACAGCGATGCGTGCTCGTGGAGCTCAAGTTAACGATTTGGCAATAATTGTAATTGCGGCAGATGATTCCATCATGCCACAGACGAAAGAGGCCATCGCCCACGCGCAAGCGGCGAGTGTGCCTATAATTTTTGCAATCAATAAGATTGACAAGCCAGGTGCAAACCCTGAAAAAGTAAAAGAAGGTTTGGCACAAATGAACCTTTTGGTTGAAGATTGGGGCGGTAAGATCCAGTCTCATGATATTTCAGCCAAGAATGGAACTGGTATTAAAGAATTGTTGGAAAAAGTAGTGTTGGAAGCTGAAATTTTAGAGCTGAAGGCAAATCCAGATAAAATGGCTTCAGGAACTGTTGTTGAAGCTTATTTAGATAAAGGACGAGGTTACGTGTCTACCATTTTGGTGCAGGCAGGAACCCTTAAAGTAGGTGATTACGTTTTAGCTGGTAAAAACAGTGGTAAAGTAAGAGCCATGCAGGATGAACGTGGAAAAGAGGTCAAAACTGCAGGCCCTTCAACACCAGTGTCCATTTTAGGGCTCGACGGTGCACCACAGGCAGGTGATAAGTTCAACGTCTTTGCCGATGAGCGTGAAGCCAAGCAAATAGCCGCGAAACGTATGCAATTGCAACGTGAGCAAACGGTAAGAACCCAACGTCATATTACTTTAGATGAAATTGGACGTCGTATCGCACTAGGTGATTTCCAGGAATTGAATATCATCCTTAAAGGGGATGTGGATGGTTCTGTAGAAGCATTGACCGATTCGTTCCAGAAATTATCTACGGAAGAAATACAGGTTAACATCATCCATAAAGGGGTAGGAGCCATTACTGAAAGTGATGTCTTGCTGGCAACAGCGTCTGACGCAATTATTATAGGGTTTAATGTTAGACCAATGGGTAATGCACGTCAAATTGCAGATAAGGAAGCAATCGATATAAGAATGTATTCCATCATCTACGATGCCATCAACGACCTTAAGGATGCGATGGAAGGCATGTTGTCCCCAGAAGTCAAAGAGGAAATCACTGGTACTGCAGAAATTAGAGAGACCTTTAAGATCTCCAAAGTAGGAACCATTGCTGGTTGTATGGTATTGAGCGGTAAAATCTATAGAAACTCAGGTATCCGATTGATTAGGGATGGTGTGGTAATCCATACAGGGTTGCTAACGTCCTTAAAACGATTTAAGGATGATGCCAAGGAAGTCGCAAAAGGATACGATTGTGGTATCCAGTTGAAAAACTACAATGATATCGAGATTGATGATACCATCGAAGCTTTCCAAGAAGTGGAAGTCAAGAAGAAGTTGAAATAAAACGGCTTGAAAAGCAACGAGTATAAAGTGCATAAAAAAAGCGATTCCTTTAGTGGGAATCGCTTTTTTTGATTTATAGTCTCCGGTCTTTAGTCTTTAGTCTTTAGTCTTCAGTATTCAGTCTTTAGTCTTCGGTCTTCGGTCTTCGGTCTCCGGTCTCCGGTCTTCGGTCTTCGGTCTTCGGTCTTCGGTCTGCGGTCTCCAGTCTTCAGTCTTCAGCCTTCGTGCCTCCAACTCACTTCTCTTTCTTCGGCTCAAAAACCATGGCTTTAGTAAAGGATTTCTTGATTTTCTGGAGCGCGATATCCGCTTCTAATCTGGTGCTGAAATTGCCCACCCATACCTTGTAATTTGGTGTTTCATAAACCATTTCAGCAGGCCATTCACTAAATTCATTTTGAAATTCGATTTTTAAGGACTCGGCTTCGGCTCTAGACCCAAAATCCAACTGGATCTTATAAAGGTTTACGGTTTTAACATCCTTTTTATATTCCAGCAATTTGGTGATATCACTATGTTGATCAACCGTTACATTTCCTTGTTGAGCCAATGCGTTACCCAGAAAAGCGAAAAAAGTTAGCGCCAAAAGGCTTATTTTAAATTTGTTATAAATCATGCTGTATTTTTATTTTTTACAAAGAAAATCATTTTTTTTTAGAGCGGTGTTTTTAAGCACTACTATTAAACTGAAAGCGGGGTTTTTTATTATTTAGAATCCTTATAAATTAGCAATTAACGCTTCTCTAACATTTTCAAAATCGACTTTAAGTGTTATTTTTGCCAGAGTTTTCAGAAGGTTTTTAGCCATGATAAATGAAAAAAACCGTACCAAAGTTTAGAAGATAATCCTACAAACAATATGATACAAGTAATTTACCGAAAATTAGCTTCCAAGTTCCTCAACTTAGGGTTAATTATTTTACTTACGTTCTCCACATCATTGTACGCCCAAGATGGTGATCCTGAAAAAGGAAAATCATTGTACAATACCAATTGCGCTGCTTGTCATCAATTGGATAGAAAAATGACGGGGCCAGCGTTAAGAAACGTTGCGTCCAGGTTGCAAGAGGAACAGGGTTTGGGGAGAGATTGGCTCTACAAATGGATTCGTAACAGTAGTGGTCTTATAAAATCTGGCGACGATTATGCTAACCAGATTTATGAGGAGTATAACGGTGTTGCGATGACTGCTTACCCGCAGTTTTCTGATTCGGATATTGATGATATTTTAGCATATACCGCACAGCCGAAGGAAGAAAAGACTGCAGACGTTGATGGGGAGGTTGCTACAACTGGCACTACTGAAGGTGGCGGAACTTCAAACAGGTTAATTCTTGGTGCCTTGGCATTATTATTTGCGCTATTGGCTATTTCTTTGGTCTTGGTAAGGAAAACTTTAAACCGTTTTGCAGATGCTAAAGGTTTAACGGTTGAGGCTGCTGAAAAGAAAAAGGGCTTCCCAATCTGGAAAGCTTTCGTTCAAAATCAATTTTTAGTTTTGGTTTCGGTTATTATACTTTTGTTAACTAGTGCGTACTTTGTGTATGGATTTTTCATGCAAATAGGCATTGACCAAGGATATGAACCTATACAGCCAATTCATTACTCGCATAGAATTCATGCCGGTGAAAATGCAATAGATTGTAAGTATTGCCATTCCTCTGCACGTGTGAGCAAGCACTCTGGGATCCCTTCTTTAAACGTGTGTATGAACTGTCATAAATCCATCTATCAAGTTGCTGAGGAAACTCAACAAATGGGTATTGAGGAGTATGGTGTCGACTATAATGCAGAAATCCAAAAACTTTACAAAGCTGTAGGTTGGGATGAGGAGGATCAAAGTTATACTGGGGAAACACAGCCGGTAAAATGGATTCGTATCCATAACTTGCCAGATTTTGCATATTTTAACCACTCGCAGCATGTTGCGGTAGGAGGTATCCAATGTCAGGAATGTCATGGGCCGGTGCAAGAAATGGAGATCATGTACCAATATTCGCCGTTAACTATGGGCTGGTGTATCAATTGCCACAGAGAGACTGAGGTTAAGACCGAAGGCAATGAGTACTACACGAAAATACACGAAGAATTGTCTAAGAAATATGGTGTTGATAAGCTAACTGTTGCACAAATGGGAGGTTTAGAATGCGGCAAGTGTCACTACTAATATCTGGTTTTAGTGATTCCCATCAAAATGGGAAACGGTGTTGCAAAACAATAAGCAGATTGGCATTGCGCTGGTCTAAATGAAAATTTTAACAAGAAGTAATTCAATTATATCATATGTCATCAAACAAGAAATACTGGAAAAGTGTTGAAGAGCTAAACGAAAACAGCTCTATTGTTGAGACGCTTAAACAGAATGAGTTTGTAAGTGAGATTCCTACCGAAGAATTTTTGGGTAACAAAAAATCATTGGAGTCTTCTTCAACTACGCGTCGTGACTTTCTAAAGTACGTGGGTTTTAGTACCGCAGCTGCATCACTTGCGGCATGTGAAGGCCCTGTGGTTAAATCCATTCCCTATGTGGTTCAGCCTGAGGAAATCATTCCTGGGGTTGCCAATTATTATGCAACCACTATCGCAAACGGTTTTGATTTTGCCAGTATTTTGATCAAGACCCGTGAAGGTCGACCTATTAAAATTGAAAATAATACCTTGGCTAAAACCCAAGGCAGTGCAAATGCAAGAGTTAATGCTTCTGTTTTGGACTTGTACGATAACATGCGCGTAAAGTCTGCGATGAAAGATGGCGCTCCTATAACTTGGGAGACTTTTGATGCAGAAACCAACGTAGCTTTATCAAGCATTAAGAATTCTGGTAAGGACATCGTTTTGTTGACACAGACTTTTGCGAGTCCGTCAACTTCAAAGTTGATTGCTGAATTTCAATCCAAATATGGCAATGTGCGTCACGTCGTTTACGATGCTGTTTCAGAATCTGCCGCACTGGATGCTTTTGAAGCAAAATATGGTACCAGAGGATTGGCAACTTACGATTTTGAAAAGGCTATGACCATAGTTTCAGTTGGGGCCGATTTTCTTGGTGATTGGCAAGGTGGTGGCTTTGATGCAGGTTATGCGAAAGGTCGCGTGCCTAAAAATGGCAGAATGTCTCGTCATATCCAATTTGAATCCAATATGTCTCTCACTGGTGCAAACGCAGATAAACGTGTGCCTGTCACACCTAGTCAGCAAAAGCAAGTACTGGCGCGATTATACAGTTTAATTACAGGTGGCTCAGCGGCTACAGATTTGCCTGAAAATATCGATCAAGCGGTTCAAAAGGCGGCTTCAGCTTTGAAAAAGGCGGGAAGCAATGGTGTTTTGGCCACTGGGATCAACGATGTAAATGCTCAAACTTTGGCCTTGGCAATCAACAGTGCTTTAAGTAGTAAGGCTTTTGATCCTTCGACCCCGATCTTGACAAGACAGGGAAGTAATAAAGCAGTAAGCCAATTGGTGACCGATATGCTGGCTGGTAAAGTTGGCGGGATCATTATGAGTGGTGTAAACCCTTTATACACGCTTCCAAATGCACTAGACTTTGCTGAAGGACTTAAAAAAACAGAATTATCCATCGCTTTCTCTCAGAAAGCAGATGAGTCTGCCTTGGCAGCACAATATATCGCAGCAGCACCTCATTACTTAGAATCTTGGGGAGATGTTGAGCTTAAAAAAGGACACTTCAGTTTAATGCAACCAACCATTAGACCGTTGTTTGATACGCGACAATTTCAACAAGCGTTATTGTTATGGAATGGAAGTGATATGAGCTTCCGTGAATACATCAAGACCAATTGGGATGGTGGTATTTTAGGTGGCAACTCTTTTAATAAGGCGCTTCAAGACGGTGTCTATGTGCCTGGATTTATGGGTGCAAGTCCGGGAAGTGCATCCACTCAAACCAACGAAATCAGTGGTACTGATCTTAAAGATGAAAACGACAGCACCGTGGTTGGTGTTGGAATTAGCGATGAGGATCAAGCCACGAATGAAACTGCAAACGGTATGTCAATAGGAACCATTGGCAGTGCAGCAAGAGACCTAGTGTCTTCTGCAAAAGCTGAGGGTATGGAGTTGTCTTTATACACTAAAGTAGGTATGGGAGACGGTCAACAAGCCAATAACCCATGGTTACAAGAGTTTCCAGATCCAATTACCAGAACTTCTTGGGATAACTATGTGACGGTTTCTAGAGCAGATGCTGAGAAGCTGGGTTTTGAACACTCAAACGATGCCACTGGAGGTCTCAACGGAAACTATGCAGAGCTTACCGTTAATGGGATTACTGTGAAAAACATACCTGTGATCATTCAACCAGGGCAAGCAAAGGGATCGCTTGGTCTTTCGTTTGGATATGGTAGAACAGCAGGCTTAAAAGATGAAATGAAAACTGGTGTAAACGCTTACCCCTTATACCAAGACTTTAATACAACTCAAAACGTAAGCATCAAAAAAGAAGCAGGAATACATGAGTTTGCTTGTGTACAGTTGCAGAATACATTGATGGGGCGAGGAGATATCATTAAGGATACCACACTAGAAATCTTTAATACAAGGGAGAGACAGTATTGGAATCCTATGGCTATGGTGTCCTTAAATCACGAGGAAACACCAGTGACTTCGCCAAAAGTGGATCTTTGGGATGAGTTTGATCGTTCTATGGGGCATCATTTCAATTTGGCGATAGATTTAAATGCCTGTACAGGTTGTGGCGCATGTGTGATCGCTTGCCATGCTGAAAACAACGTGCCTGTAGTAGGCAAGGAGGAAATAAGAAGAAGCCGGGATATGCACTGGTTGCGTATTGACAGATATTATTCTTCGGAAGATACCTTTACTGAAGATGTCACCAAGAAGGAAGATACCAAAGGTTTATCAATCATCGATGCATACGATGAAATGGAACATGCGGCAGATAACCCGCAAGTGGCATTTCAACCAGTGATGTGTCAACATTGTAATCATGCACCTTGTGAAACGGTGTGTCCTGTGGCAGCAACTGTACATGGTCGCCAAGGTCAAAATCAAATGGTTTACAACCGTTGTGTGGGGACGCGTTACTGTGGTAACAACTGCCCTTATAAGGTTAGACGTTTCAACTGGTTTTTATATAATAAGAATGACGAGTTTGATTACCACATGAATGATGATTTAGGGCGTATGGTATTGAATCCAGATGTTACCGTTCGTTCTCGTGGTGTGATGGAGAAATGCTCCATGTGCATTCAAATGACACAGAAGACCATTTTAGATGCTAAGCGCGATGGTCGCGTTATTGAAGACGGTGAGTTCCACACAGCTTGTTCTGCAGCTTGTAGCAGTGGTGCGATTAAGTTTGGAGACATCAACGATGAGGAAAGTGTAGTTGCAAAACTAAAAGAAGATGATCGTATGTATCACTTATTGGAGCATGTAGGTACCAAGCCGAATGTGCAGTACCATGTGAAAGTAAGAAATACAACAGAAGCATAAACATTAATAAGAAACAATTATAATAGATTATGGCGTCTCATTACGAAGCACCTATTAGAAGACCCTTAGTTACAGGAGAAAAATCATATCACGATGTATCGATAGATGTGGCTAGGCCTGTTGAAGGCAAGGCAAACAAATCTTGGTGGATTGTGTTTTCAATTGCATTGGTCGCGTTCCTTTGGGGAATTGGGTGTATTATCTATACGGTATCCACAGGTATCGGAGTATGGGGATTGAACAAGACCGTAGGTTGGGCTTGGGACATTACCAATTTCGTTTGGTGGGTAGGTATTGGTCATGCAGGAACTTTGATTTCTGCAGTACTTTTGCTTTTCCGTCAAAAATGGAGAATGGCAATTAACCGCTCGGCAGAGGCAATGACTATTTTCTCTGTTATTCAAGCTGGTTTGTTTCCTATAATTCACATGGGTCGTCCTTGGTTGGCATATTGGGTGTTACCAATTCCTAATCAATTTGGTTCACTTTGGGTCAACTTCAACTCACCCTTGCTTTGGGATGTGTTTGCGATCTCAACGTATTTATCGGTATCTCTAGTATTCTGGTGGACAGGTTTGCTCCCCGATTTTGCGATGATTCGCGATCGTGCGGTAAAACCTTTTCAGAAAAAAATATACTCTTTATTGAGTTTTGGATGGTCTGGTCGTGCAAAAGACTGGCAACGTTTTGAGGAAGTATCCTTGGTGCTGGCAGGTTTGGCAACGCCTTTGGTTCTTTCGGTGCATACTATTGTATCTTTTGACTTTGCAACCTCTGTAATTCCAGGTTGGCATACCACTATTTTTCCACCTTACTTCGTTGCAGGTGCGATTTTCTCAGGTTTTGCAATGGTAAACACGCTTTTGATCATCATGAGAAAAGTATCTAGCCTTGAAGATTATATTACTGTACAGCATATTGAATTGATGAACATCGTCATCATGTTAACGGGTTCTATTGTTGGTGTGGCTTACATTACCGAATTATTTATAGCTTGGTATTCTGGTGTGGAATATGAGCAGTATGCCTTTTTGAATAGAGCAACTGGGCCTTACTGGTGGGCTTATTTATTAATGATGTCTTGTAATGTGTTATCGCCACAGTTTATGTGGTTCAAGAAATTGAGAACAAGTATTATGTTTTCTTTCTTTATATCCATCGTGGTGAATGTGGGAATGTGGTTTGAACGTTTTGTAATTATTGTGACCTCATTGCACAGAGATTATTTACCGTCCTCATGGACAATGTTCTCCCCAACTTTTGTGGATATTGGAATATTCATAGGGACTATAGGATTCTTTTTTGTGTTATTTTTGTTGTATGCAAGAACATTCCCCGTGATAGCACAAGCCGAAGTGAAAACAATCTTGAAATCTTCTGGCGAGCGTTACAAGCGTTTAAGAGAGAATGGAGAGAGCTTGGTAGGCACTGGAGCAGATTCAAGAACATCAGTCTTAAGGTTAAGTGACGATCATCACGATGCAGTCCCAAGCCAAGATAAAAAGGAACAATTAAAGAATCTCTTAATCGGCGTTGGTGTATTTGATGCAGAAATCCAGACGGCAGATGATCTCACAGTGATCAATGGCATAGATCCAAAGATGGAAGAAACACTTAACAGCATTGGCATTTATAGCTATGCTCAAGTGAGTAAAATGACAAAACGAGAATATGACTTGTTGGATGAAATCACAGGTGCTTTCCCTGGAAAAGCAGAGCGTGATGATTGGTCCGGACAAGCTAAAAAATTAATAAACTAGAATAGTAAATGGAAGCTTCAAAAGTAATTCACGCTATTTATACAGATGATGACGTCTTAATGGCCGCCGTTAAAAAGGTGAGCTCAGCGCATCACCATATCGAAGAGATCTTTACCCCCTTTCCTGTTCATGGTTTGGATAAAGCCATGGGATTGGCGCCAACTAGAATCGCAATTACCTCCTTCCTCTATGGATGTGTAGGTTTAGCGGTATCGATTTGGATGATGAATTACATCATGATTGAAGATTGGCCACAAGACATTGGTGGTAAACCCAGTTTTAGCTTTATTGAAAACATGCCGGCTTTTGTGCCTATCATGTTTGAGTTAACCGTGTTTTTTGCGGCGCACTTAATGGTAATTACCTTCTATTTACGCAGTAGATTGTGGCCATTCAAAAAGGCAGAAAATCCAGACCCTAGAACAACCGATGACCATTTTTTAATGGAAATTTCGGTAAACAACAATGAAAAGGAATTGACTGATTTGTTAAGAGAAACCGGAGCTGTGGAAATCAATTTAATTAATAAAGCGCATTAAACGATACAAATGAAGAGCTTAATTAAACTAATAACGGTAGTAATGATTTTTGTGAGTGTGGTTGCTTGTAACAGCAAAAGCTCTCGTAATTATCAATACATGCCCAATATGTATGAGTCGGTTGGTTATGAGGCCTATCAGGAAGCTGATGTCTTTGATAACAACATGGAAGCTCAAGAGCCTGCAGAAGGAACTATCCCCAGAGGTGGTCACTTGCCATTAGGAATAGCTGGTGATTATGATGGATATCTAGAAGCGAAGGCCAACCTTGAAAACCCTTTAGATCCTAAAGAATTGGAGGGGTCCGAAGGCGGACAACTTTATGATATTTACTGTGGCATTTGCCACGGTAAAAAGGGTAATGGGAAAGGTATTTTAGTGGAACGTGAAAAAATTCTTGGGGTGCCAAGCTTTGACGATGTAGGCCGAGCCATTACAGAAGGTAGCGTATATCACGTGATTTATTACGGGAAAAATGCCATGGGGTCCTACAAAAATCAAATTGATGAAAAAGAACGCTGGTTAGTGACCGATTATGTCATGCAGTTGAAAGCTGAACTAGAGGGAAGTTCTAAGGATACAAAAGAGGATTCAGCTGTAAATGCTGAAACTGAAAAAGCGACAGACTCCGTAGCCAAATAAGATAGATAAAGATTAAATAGATATGTATACAATTTCAGGTAAATTAAGAACAGTTGCTTTCGTCCTAATGATTTTAGGTCTTATTGGCGTTGTTTACGGTTTTATGACATCTCATAAATCTTTGGATGATGTAAAGGAAATGCTAGCTGCAGAGCACGCTGGCCATGGTGAAGATGCTGTAGATACCAAGGCTCATGTAGTCGCTGGTGTTGAAGACCATTCCGACAATGCACATGAGGCTAATGCTATTGGCGCACTAGAGGATCCTGCTAGCGCAAATATTGAACACGTTGGTACTGATGCACATGTTAATGACGAGCATGCTGAGCATGTACAGCATCTAATAGCAAACCGCCCTTGGTCTGCAATTTACGTTGCGGCTTTATTCTTTTTCACAATAGCATTGGGAGCGCTTGCCTTTTATGCAATACAATATGCCGCACAGGCTGGTTGGTCTCCATTATTGCTAAGAGTTATGGAAGGTATTACCGCTTACATGCTTCCGGGTGGATTGATTGTGCTGGCCATTGCTATTTTATCAGGCACAATTGGACATTACAATATTTTTATATGGATGGATCCCGAGGTGGTCAAAGAGGATTTACTGATTCGAAATAAATCGAGTTATCTAAATATAGGCTGGTTTGCAATAAGAGGCTTGATCTTCTTGACAGGATGGTTTTTATATAGACATTTTGCTAGGAAATTCTCAATTGCCCAAGATGAAGCAAATGATAACAAAAACTTTAAAAAGACCTTCCGTATTTCTGCAGGATTTTTAGTATTCTTTTTATATACAGAATCCATTGTGTCTTGGGATTGGATCATGAGTGTAGACCCACACTGGTTTAGTACTCTTTTTGGATGGTACGTTTTGGCCGGAATGATGGTTTCCGCGATAACAGTTATAGCCATGGTAACGATCTATCTCAAATCAATAGGGCATTTACCTTTGGTTAATGATAGCCATTTGCACGATTTGGCCAAGTTTATGTTTGGTTTCAGTATCTTTTGGGCGTACTTATGGTTCTCTCAATTCATGTTGATATGGTACTCCAACATACCTGAGGAGGTCACTTATTTTGTGACGCGATTTGAAGATTATCAGTTCTTATTCCTAGGTATGGTGGTGCTTAATTTCGTATTCCCGTTATTGATTTTGATGAACAGCGATTTTAAGCGATTGCCTTGGTTTATCATGATGGCAGGTATTGTGATTTTAGTAGGTCATTATATCGATGTGTTCAACATGATCATGCCGGCAACAGTTGGGGACCAATGGTATATTGGTATCCCAGAAATAAGTTCAATGTTACTTTTGGGAGGTGTGTTTCTCTTAGTGGTATTTACCGCTTTGACTAAAGCGCCATTAATGGCTAAGCGCAATCCATTCATCAAAGAAAGTGAACATTTTCATTATTAATAAAATACATAAAGAAGACTAACGACAATGACAGCTTTTTTAACAATTATAATAGTACTTTTCGTTGCAGTTGCAATTTGGCAAATGGTCAAGATATTTGACTTGGCCCAGATAGGGTCTGCAGATTCCACCCAAGTCGCAACTGATAACGACAACAAAATAAACGGGTATCTAATGCTGGGCTTTTTGGCTTTCATTTATATCACAACCATATTGTGCTTTTGGTACATTGGTGATTTGCCATTGATGTCTAACGCCGCTTCAGAACATGGCAGTGAAATTGACAACTTGATGATCATCTCGATGGTAATCATCTTTATCGTGCAAACCGTTACCCAGTTTTTATTATACTACTTCACCTTCAAATACAGAGGAGAAAAAGGACGTACGGCGCTTTATTATGCCGATAATAATACCTTGGAAGCTATTTGGACTTTCATTCCCGTAATTGTATTGTCAGGTTTGATCATCTATGGATTATTTACATGGACGAGCATTATGAATATTGACCAGAGCGATGATCCTTTGATCGTGGAGCTTTATGCGCAGCAATTCAACTGGAAAGCGAGATACGCAGGCAATGACAATGTATTGGGCTTAGCCGATGTAAGATTGATTGACATAGATAAGGCGAATATTCTTGGTTTGGATGAATCCGATCCAAATGCACAAGATGATATCATCACTACCGTGCTACACTTACCTGTGGGTAAACCAGTTCTTTTTAAAATGAGATCCCAAGATGTATTGCACTCTGCATACATGCCGCACTTTAGAGCACAAATGAACTGTGTTCCTGGTATGATTACGCAATTTGGCTTTACACCTACCGTGACTACTGAAGACATGCGTCAACGGCCAGCAATCGTTGAAAAGGTCAACAATATCAATGCATTGAGACAGGAAAATAGTGAAGCGGTTGAAGCGAGAGGGCAAGAGTTATTCTATCAATTTGACTATCTGTTGTTATGTAATAAGATTTGCGGTAAATCGCACTATAACATGCAAATGAAAATCATTGTGGAAACACAAGAAGAATATGATGCTTGGATAAATGAGCAGAAATTGTTCAAAGATTCACTGATTAAACAAGATTAAAAAAAGATTTTAAAACAAGAAAATAGATTATGTCAGCACACGCAGATATTGAAGCTCACGACGATCAAGCACATCATCATCATAAGGAGACTTTTATAACTAAATACATATTTAGTCAAGATCACAAAATGATTGCCAAACAGTACCTTATCACAGGGACTATTATGGGTGTCATTGGTGTTTTGATGTCCATGATGATGCGTATGCAATTAGCATGGCCAGAGGAGCCTAATGTGCTTTTTGAGGCACTCTTGGGCAAATGGGCACCAGATGGTGTTATGGATGCCGATATTTATTTGGCTCTGGCGACCATTCATGGTACGCTTATGGTCTTTTTTGTATTGACTGCCGGTTTAAGTGGTACGTTTAGTAACCTATTAATCCCTTTGCAAATTGGTGCTCGTGATATGGCCTCTGGATTTCTAAACATGGTTTCCTATTGGTTATTTTTTCTTAGTAGTGTTATCATGATAGGGTCGCTTTTTGTAGAAGCAGGACCTGCAGCTGCCGGTTGGACGATTTATCCACCATTAAGTGCACTGCCAATGGCTCAAGGTGGTTCTGGTTTAGGAATGACTTTATGGTTGGTTTCTATGGGAATCTTTATCGCCTCCTCATTGATGGGGTCATTAAATTATATTGTAACTGTCATTAATTTGCGTACTAAAGGCATGTCTATGACGAGACTGCCTTTGACCATCTGGGCGTTCTTTGTAACCGCAATTATTGGAGTGGTGTCTTTTCCTGTATTACTTTCTGCAGCATTGCTGTTAATCATGGATAGAAGTTTTGGCACCTCGTTTTTCTTGTCAGATATATTCCTTCAGGGGGAGGTGTTGCATTATCAAGGTGGTTCTCCAGTATTGTTTGAGCACTTGTTTTGGTTCCTCGGTCATCCCGAAGTATATATTGTGATCCTGCCAGCGATGGGATTGGTTTCAGAAATAATATCTACCAATGCCCGTAAGCCAATTTTTGGGTATCGTGCCATGGTCATGTCTATATTGGCAATTGCGTTTTTATCAACCATTGTTTGGGGTCACCACATGTTCGTTTCAGGGATGAATCCATTCTTAGGTTCGGTATTTACCTTTACGACATTGTTGATTGCAATCCCTTCCGCAGTAAAAGCCTTCAACTGGATCACGACGCTCTGGAGAGGGAATCTGCAATTGAATCCAGCCATGCTATTCGCCATTGGTTTTGTTTCGACCTTTATTACGGGTGGGCTTACAGGAATCATTTTAGGAGATAGTGCTCTGGATATCAACGTGCATGATACGTATTTCGTAATTGCTCACTTTCACTTGGTAATGGGTATTTCTGCCCTATATGGTATGTTTGCGGGAATATATCATTGGTTTCCAAAAATGTGGGGACGCATGCTTAATAAAAACATGGGGTATTTGCACTTTTGGGTAACAGCTATTTGCGCGTATGGGGTGTTTTTTCCAATGCACTTCATAGGTATGGCAGGTTTGCCTAGACGTTATTACACCAATACCAACTTTCCACTGTTTGATGATTTGCAAAACACTAACGTTGTGATTACAGTATTTGCGTTGGTTGGCGGGGCATTCCAATTGGTATATCTTTACAATTTCTTCGCCAGTATGTTTATTGGTGAGAAGGCGGTTCAAAATCCTTGGAGATCAAATACGCTAGAGTGGACAACCCCAGTGGAGCATATTCATGGGAACTGGCCTGGCGCAATACCTCACGTATACAGATGGTCTTACGATTACTCTAAGCCTGGTCACGATGAAGATTTTGTGCCGCAAAATGTGCCGCTCAAAGAGGGCGAGGAAGAGCTGCAACATTAACAGCCCGGTAAAACGAAACGGTTCCGAAGTTTCTGGATCGTTTTCGAGAAATCATACTATTCTAAAAGACCTTTTGATAAAGCTTTGCTTTGAAAAGGTCTTTTTTTATTAAACATGCTTGACTAACTCTTTGTATATTTGAAAGACATAATCGACTGGTTATTGTTTCGGTTTTTTCTTCGGAAGGCATTGCGTTAGCAATGGAAAGCCATTGGTGATTAAAATAGCCAACAAACAAATTTCACAAGATTAGTATTGAAATACCCAGATTCGAATATGGATTTGAACTAAAAATAAACAGATTCCCGCGTTCGCGGGAACTAAAGATGAACGAAAACCTAGACCCCACAGACGAAAATTTCACACCAGAAGAGCTGGAAGTAGAGAAAAAGTTACGACCCTTGTCCTTTGACGATTTTACAGGTCAAGCCCAAATATTGGAAAACTTGCAAATTTTTGTGCAAGCGGCCAATGGTCGTAACGAAGCTTTAGACCACACCTTGTTTCATGGGCCTCCAGGCCTTGGTAAAACCACCTTGGCACATATCTTGGCCAGTGAATTGAATGTGGGCATCAAAGTCACTTCTGGCCCTGTTTTGGATAAACCGGGCGACCTTGCTGGCCTATTGACCAATTTGGATGAACGTGATGTGTTGTTTATTGATGAGATCCATCGGTTGAGCCCTATTGTGGAAGAATACCTCTATTCTGCCATGGAAGATTATAAGATCGATATCATGATTGAATCTGGACCCAATGCCAGAACGGTGCAAATCAATCTCAATCCCTTCACATTGGTAGGTGCAACCACGCGTTCTGGTTTATTGACCGCGCCCATGCGAGCACGTTTCGGTATCCAAAGCCGACTCCAATATTACAATACCGAATTGTTGACCACGATTGTAGAACGAAGCGCATCTATTTTGAATGTGCCCATTTCTATGGAAGCTGCTGTGGAAATCGCCGGAAGAAGTCGTGGAACGCCAAGAATTGCCAATGCTTTACTGCGGCGGGTTCGGGATTTTGCCCAAATTAAGGGCGACGGCACCATTGACATTAAAATCGCTAGATTTGCTCTGGAAGCGCTTAATGTGGACGCTTACGGCTTGGATGAAATGGACAATAAGATTTTGGCCACCATAATAGATAAATTCAAGGGCGGTCCTGTAGGGATTACCACCTTGGCCACCTCGGTTAGCGAAAGTGCCGAAACCATTGAAGAAGTATACGAGCCTTTTCTCATACAACAAGGGTTTATCATGCGTACGCCGCGAGGTCGTGAAGTGACAGAGTTGGCGTACAAACATTTGGGGAAAATAAAGGGAAATGTTCAAAGTGGATTGTTCTAATGCTTTTGGCTTTCTCAACCCAAACATGCGTTAAGGACGGTTGATCGGAATAGGATTCACTTTGTATAAGATATTTTAAACTATTATAGCAGGAAAGACATCCATGACCGAATCACAAAAAATACCAGAAGTTTCAATATTCCGTTTTATAAGAGATTCAATCAATATCCTCAAAAATCCATTGCCATTTCATTTGAAGAATTTTCAAGAAAAAGGCGATACTTTCAAGTTAAAGATTGGTTTAAAAAATTATGTGATTTTTTCGCGTGATGCAGCATTTGCAGAGTACGTGCTTCAAAAGAATCATCGCAATTATACCAAGTCCAAGATACAAACTGTGGATTTGGTCAAATATGTTGGCAGAGGTCTTTTGACTTCTGAAGGCGAGTTATGGAAAAAGCAACGCCAACTCATACAGCCTGCTTTTCATAAAAAGCAATTGGCCAATTTATTGGACACAGTGCTTGAAGCCATCCAGACGGAGTATAAGCGTATCCCAACTGGAAAAAAAATGGATGTCTTTCCAATTTTTAACGACTTGGCGTTTCAGACTGTGGTGAAATCATTATTTAGTGCTGCTGCAAATCCCGATGACATCAAACATCTACAACATATCACCGAATCAGGACAGCAGATGCTCGTCAAAGAATTGCGACAATCTTATTTGGTGTGGTGGTTTAAAGCGAGTGGCATTTTAAAAAAACACTTAGATTTAGTCCAAGAAGCGCGACAGATCCTTAAAAATATTGTCTATGCACGAAGAGCTTCCGGAGAACCGCAGGATGATTTATTGGACATGCTATTGGAAGCCCGATATGAGGATGGTAACTATATGGATGAAGAGCAGCTGATTGATGAAATCCTAATTCTTTTTACGGCTGGTCATGAGACAACTTCTAATGCGCTTACTTTTATTTTCCAATTGTTGGCATTGCATCCAGAATGGCAAGAAAAAATCTTTGAAGAAATCAAGTCAAATGAAAATGAGCGTCACGACCTTATGGCTTTTGTGATGAAATCTAAAGTGTGCCAGCAGGTTATTGAAGAAGGCATGCGTTTGTATCCACCAGCCTATTTTATAGATCGTGTGAATGTTGAGGAAGATACTTTTGAAGGAAAAATATTTGAAAAGGGATCAAATCTACTGTTTTCGGTTTATGAAATTCATCGTCACCCAGAGTTATGGGATCGCCCTCTAGAGTTTCGTCCAGAGCGTTTTGAAGAAGGCAGCCGGAAATTCTCATCCCATTATTTTCCGTTTGGAGCAGGCCCAAGAAAGTGTATTGGTAATAATTTTGCGATGTTTGAAATGATTATTGCAGTTACTGAGTTAATTCAAAATTATAAAGTATTTCCAGAATTCGAAACTATTGAAATTACTCCTTTGATTACGTTAAAACCGAAAAATGCCTTATTGAAATTTGAAAAACGTTCATGAAAGACTCAAAATCCAAATACAGCCAATTCATCAAAGCCGAAGCCAAACGCCTCGGCTTTTTGTCCTGTGGCATCAGTAAGGCAGAATTTTTAGAGGAGGAAGCACCTCGCTTGGAACGTTGGCTAAAGAACAACGCCCACGGCGAGATGCAGTATATGGAAAACCACTTCGATAAGCGCTTGGATCCCACCAAATTGGTGGAAGGCTCCAAAAGTGTCGTTTCATTGCTATTGAATTATTTTCCGGAAGACACTCAAACTGAAAACACCTTCAAGGTGTCCAAATATGCTTATGGCACCGATTACCATTTTGTAATCAAGGATAAGCTGAAGACCTTGTTGCAATCCATTCAAACCGAAATTGGTGAGGTTGGCGGACGCGCGTTTGTAGATTCCGCACCCGTGTTAGATAAAGCCTGGGCAGCAAAATCGGGCTTGGGCTGGATTGGCAAGCACTCCAATTTATTGACCCAGCAAGTGGGTTCCTTTTATTTTATTGCCGAATTGATCATCGATCTCGAACTCGAGTATGACCATGCAGTGACCGACCATTGTGGCACCTGCACCAAATGCATCGATGCCTGCCCAACCCAAGCCATCACCGAGCCTTATGTGGTAGATGGCAGCAAGTGTATCTCTTATTTCACCATTGAATTAAAGGAAAACATTCCTACAGAATTCAAAGGACAGTTTGAAGATTGGATGTTTGGTTGCGACATCTGCCAAGACGTTTGCCCTTGGAACCGATTCTCAAAAGCACACAGCGAACCGTTGTTCAACCCACATCCCGATTTATTGTCAATGACCAAAAAAGATTGGGAAGAGATTACGAAGGACACTTTTAATAAGGTGTTTCAGAAATCGGCTGTAAAGCGGACTAAGTTTGAGGGCTTGAAGCGTAACGTAGAATTCTTGCGAAAGTAGGAATCTTAGACTTCCATTTCCAAATCACCATCGCTTGTTGAGAATTTTTGCATTTCCATAATAAAAAACAACTCATACTTTTCAAAACGAATCCCATTTCTCCCAGGGCCTTTGCGATCCCGATAATTATCGGGAGAAGTAATCTGTTCTAGAATAACCATGTTCAATATTCAATGATTCAAGCATAGGGCCTTATCAAAGCATCAATATTTAGAACTTGATAGACTTTTTTAAGTAAATTCTACGATTTGTCATAAAAAGCAGTAAATTTATACCAATATATTCAAAATACCCTATTTGAATCAGTAGTATGGATTCAATAACAGATTATACAGATGTCACAACTCTTGAAAACAACCTACAACGTCTTAATTATTGATGACCATCCTGCCATCGTCGATGGTTTTAAAAATGCGCTCAATTTTATAAGCGCTGAGGATTATTCAAAGCAGTTTGAAGTTTTTTCTGCGTCAACTAGCGAGATGGCTTATCAGGCCTTAGAAAAATTTCCGACCAAACGGTTAGACTTGGTCATACTGGACATTAGTTTGCCGCCATGTGAAAAACTAAAAATCGATTCGGGAGAGGATATAGGTGAATTGATAAGGCTACAACTTCCAGAAACCAAAATTATGGTCTGTACATTTCACTCAGATAGATTTAGATTACAGAAGATCATTAAGCGTTTTCATCCAGAAGGATTTATTTGTAAACAGGATATGGATACTAAAGATTTCTCCACAGCAATTACCAACGTGTTGTTAAAAGGTATCTATTATAGTCGAAGCATTGTTGATGTCCTAAAACAAACGGCATTTATTGATATTGAGTTGGATAAATATGATTTTCTTATTTTGAAAGAACTGTCCAATGGCGCGAAAATGAAGGAATTGGTTGAACTCTTACCTTTTACAAAGTCTGCCATTGACAAAAGGAGATGTCGTCTAAAACGGAACTTAGAAGTACAGGGTGATAGTGATAGGGATTTGGTGCTGAATGCAAAAAAAAGAGGACTAATATAGCCTTCAAAAACAGGATTTTCCACTTTTGCTTACTTATTTTCCACTTTTGCAACTATTATAATTAATTGTAAATGATAACTTTATAAGGTGATTAAATATATCGCTTTATGGAATTATTGAGACCCCTTTTCCAATATTTAGACGCAGAGAATATAGCTCTGGATAACGATGAATTTGAATTCCAGTTCAATTCACATCCCGACTATCCTTCCCTTTTGGCCATAAGTGATACCTTAAAGTTCTTCAATGTCCACAATGGTGCTTTTAATGTGGATAGTGCCCAGATTGAGCTGTTGCCAAATACATTTATTGCCAGACTGAAAGACGATAAGACTGAATTTTTATCTTTTGTAGAGAAAAAAGAAAATGTCATTTGGTACACCAACGGTACAGAGAAAAAACACAATATCCCAAAATCGGACTTTATAAATATTTGGGATGATTTAGTACTTCTTGCGGAAAGTGATAAATACAATATTTCAAAACCAAAACCCAAAAACAACTACCTAAATATACTACTTGGTTTATCTGCGATACTCTTTTTAGTAATATCAATTGAATACCTTCCCATGAAATGGTATGGCCTGTTTTATGTATTTCCGATAATTGGTCTCTTTCTTTCGGTAACGGCATTAAAAGATCTTTTTAAAACAAGAAGCAAATTGTTGGATAAGTTCTGTCAGGTTTCATCTGCCAATGATTGTAAAACCGTGGTAAACTCTTCTAAATGGAAGCTATTGGAAACTGTTGGTTTTAGTGATTTAAGCGTGGTCTTCTTTTCGGTTCAAATTGTTTCCTTATTTGTAATGGGTATTTCAGGGCTTTCCATGGATTATTTTTCTATTCAAATTGTGCTTTTAGCGTTAAGTGTACCTATTATTTCATTATCCATTTATTACCAGAAATACATAGAGAAAAAATGGTGTCCCATCTGCTTATCCATTAGTGGTTTGGTTCTGGCAGAGCTGGCTTATGTTGTATTTTTAAAAAGTTTTAATTACCTCGATTTTGAAATAACTACCCAAGGAGCTCTTCAATTTTTACTGGTCGGAAGCGTATCAACTGTGTTCTGGTACACGCTCAAAAATCTACTTTCTAGACTTAATCATTTAAAAGAAAACGAATTAAAAGCCAACCGCTTTAAGAGAAACTATACCATTTTTAAAAAGATGTTGACTGCACCTTCAAGACTCAAGCTTCCTGACAATGAGCTTATTTTGGGTAACCCAAATGCCAATATCAGTATAAGTATAGTGACCAGTCCATTTTGCGGGCATTGTAAAGACCCGCAATATATGCTAAAAACGCTTTTAGAAAAATATGACGACGCCATAAATGTTTCGGTTTTATATAACGTGAATCCCAAAAATCAACGCTTGCTGCAATTCGCAAGGATTATCACTCAATTAAAATTAGATAAAGGAGATAACGCATTTAATGAAGCCATGGACTATTGGTATGAAACAAAAGATGATGAAAAATGGTTAGGGAAGTATCAAGATGAAGAAAATAGTGGGTTTGAAACATTGTTAGCAAAAAATCAAGTTTGGTTATCGGAACATGATATCAATTTTACGCCATGTATGTTTATAAATGGCTATCGTTATCCAAATGAATATGGGATTGCTGATTTACTATTTTTTATGGATGAATTGATAGAGGATAAATCCATATTGATTAAAGAAAATAAAATAGCGGAAGCCGAAAAGCTATAACAGAGTAGGCAAATAATTTAATATCATGATTATGAAAACATTGAATTCAAAATTGATTGGGAAAAAGCTTAACAGAAATGAACTTAAATCTATTGTTGGTGGCGGGCGGCTGCCGAAACCTGGTTGTCCGCCATACATAGAAACATGCGTAGATGAGTATTGTAAACTAGACTATGGAAATAATTATTACTGTCATTGTGGTAAATGTGTCGCAGAGTAATATAGCTGTTAAGAATGGAAAGCTTCATTTTACAAACACATGAAAAGATGTTAGATAAAGTAATATAGCGGAAGCTGAAAAGCTAATAAACGAATATGGGATTGCTGATTTACCATTTTTTATGGATGAATCGATTGGGGATAATCAAATTTTAGAAGCAAAGGATGAAAACATTAAAGTTATGTCATAAGTAAAAAAGGCATAGTAGATGTGATAAACGAAAATGTTCAAAATGTATAAGCTTTATAGAGTATGGCATTTCACTAAATCCTTTGTCTTATTGACAAAATAAGCAGTCGCTTTTCGACTAAATGATTGAAGATATTATAATGAAACAAAATCCTGAAATATGATAATTCAATTCATGATATGGGCATTTAATTTAATACCCATAAAAAGTCATCTTGCAAGTGAACTAAAACTCTGCTAGTTCTAAAATGTTCAGAGTATATGTTATTTAAAATTAAAGATATGTTAGATTCAATCTTAAACAAAAAAGAGTTTAAACCTTTAACCAGAAAAGAACTACAAATTATAGTGGGTGGGGGGACATGCACTCTTACAGCTACAAATGGTCTAAAAGTTGTAGTACCAGATAGAGAAGGCGATTCAGGATATTGCAAACGTCTTTGCGATAATGCACCAGGTTGCGCGTCTGTAGAGTAAATATCCATACCCTCTTTTCTTGCAGGCAAAGGGGGTTTTAAACTTAAATGATATGATAAGGTACATAATTTTTGTCGTTACTATTCTACCAATCTTCAGTTTTGCGCAATTTGAAATTAAAGGTAAAATTCTTAATCTAAGAGATATTGAAAATTTGAACATTAGTTTAAATGTTGGTATGACTATTAATAGAAATTTTAATGCAACTATAGCAAAGGATAGTACTTTTTTCATAACAGGGAAATTAGATGAACCAATTAACGGTATGTTATCCTTTGAAAATGGTCGGGAAAGTAAATCTTTCAAGATTTTATTGGAGAATGAAAGTACTTATCAAGTTGAAGTTGATTTAGGAAGTGGAGATAGTCTTGTCGATAATAGTTGGTATCAAATACAAACAGGTTCCAGTTATCATAACACATGGAGCGAATTTTATCAAGTTCAGCATGATTTGATTCTGAAAATAAAACAAGTTGAAAGTGATTTTGAGAATAATACTATCTCAAAAGAAATTCTTGATAAAAAACTTTCAAACTTAAGTTTTGAGATAAATCAAAAATTTAGGGATTTAGCGGTTCAAAAACCGGGAAACTATGCTGTTGCTTACATTTTGAATGGTGCACCGGATTTAAGCTTGGCTTATCTTCCATATTATGAGCAGCTTGAAGAGAATGTCAAGAATAGTTACTGGGGTAAGAAATTGAATGACACTTTTAAAAAATTCTATTCACAGGGATATCAATATGAGCAAAAATCCTCAATCCTAGGAGCGCAATTTAAGTCAATTCAGGGCAGAGGTATATTGGAAAATAAAATTGAAAGTTTTGAATCGAATAATTTAAATTCGAAACTTACACTTATCGATTTTTGGGCTAGTTGGTGCGCACCCTGTAGACTAGAGAATTTTAAATTAGCCGTTTTGAACGATTATTTTGATGAAGGGGATTTTAGGATTATTAGTTTTTCTCTCGATAATGATTTAAATAAGTGGAAGGAAGCTACAATTGAAGATGATATTTCCTGGGTAAACATTTCTGATTTAAAAGGGGTCAAATCGACAGCTATGGCAGACTTTCAAATCAAACAATTACCGCGTAATATTCTTGTAAACTCTAAGGGAGAAATAATTGCAGTCGATAAATTTGGCGATTCTTTGATGGAATACATTGAAGACTTTCTAAAGAAAATATAAATGTGGTAAGATGATAATTCCTAATGCGTTTTATGTGAGTAAACTCAACTGATCAACTAAAAGGAATCAATTATTTAAGATAGCGGAAGCCGAAAAGCTATAATAGGTTAGGTAAATAATTTAACAACCTTAATTATGAAAAATTTATTGGAATTTGGAAAACCTTGAACGAGAAACGAATTGAAAAATGTTACCGGTTCTGGCAGAAGAAGAATAGGTGTAGGTCTATGTCCAGAAGCTCAAGTTTATGAGATTACTCATCAGGAATGCATTCTTCAAGGAAGTGGAGGAGGCTCGGGTCCCGGAGGGGGGACATGCCCAGAAAATTTTGGGCAAAACTGCAATTCAGAGCACTAGATTGAAGTTATGGGTCAACTAATAAAATTGACCCATTATTTTAGCTATAAAAGGAAAAAATTTTGGTCTTGAAATTTAAAAGTATTTTTAGTGGAAGCCGAAAAGCTATAACAGAGTAGGCAAAATTTTAATATCTTTATTATGGAAAATTTTAATACAAATTTAATGAAAGATCAACTTTCGAGAGTTGAGATGAAAACCATCAATGGTGGAAAAATTGCTGACGGTTGTCAATCCGTGGTCAATGGAACACGATATACTGGCTTATCAGTTGCAGATGCTCAAGGGGATTATCAGTTTTGTGTAGATAATGGATATTCTTCTTGCGGATATTGTTGCGCAAGCTGTTAATAGTAAAGTTACCGAACCTTAATTAATTGGCAGTGAGGATGACTAATTTCACTGCTTTTGTTTAAATAATTATGAAAAAGAGTTTATTAATATTATTGATTTTAGTCGTCTGCTGTAAAAATGAAACAGAAGACCGAAAAACACTAGAACGTAAAAACCCTGTAGCTAATGATTACCAAACCACATCGATATATTTTATTGAAAAACCTACAGATACATTTCATTTTGAAAACAGAATATCTCGTCTCACGTCAGTAATAAATATTTTGAATGAAAATGGTTTTCAAAAAGAGATTATTTTAAATGACGACGAAAATGAATTTGAATATGCAACCATTAAGGACACATTTATTTTAACTCATAATTATCGTAATTATGATCTTTATTTTGAATTAAAAAAAGGAGATTCAATAAGATATTATGAGCGAGATGGGTTTCCATTTTATACTGGTACAGAAGAAATGCTAAACCAAAGTAATCTTTATGACTATAAAAGAATTAAATACCTAAATAAGATGCCACCTTATGATTTTTTCTCTTACTATTTATCCCATAAGAACTTAATGAAAAATAACGATACGTTACGTAAGAATTATGTTCGAGAGCTAGTGACTTCAAATGAAAAAGAGGATTTTTTTTTAGATTCTTTGTATAGCTTAAATCAAATCACAGCATCTAAATACCGTTTACAAAAAGATAAATTAAAGTATAATTTTTATAATGATTTACCCTTCAATGATTATAAGAATTTTTTAATCAAAGATTCTTTAATAGATGACTTAAATAGGAAAGATTTAATTAAATATCCTTTCTACAAAAAGTTTCTTGATAATTATTCAGCCTATACGTTTGATATTAAAAATTTAAGGCAGTCTAATCGTCTTGTGCGAGATCATAAGTCAAATTTTGACTCTATAGAAAAGTCAAGCTTATTTTCAAAACAGATCAAATCCTTTTTGCTGTATAGTAATTTAGTTGAGATAGGTTCTAACTTCTCTCAAACAGATTTTAACAACTATTTTGTTAAATTTAGAAAACAAGTAAATGACTCAATCCTTCTGTCATCAATAAAAAATAAATTTTTAACCAATATGTCAGAGTCAAAAGAAGAGGTTAAAGTGGTTTACTTTATAACAAAGCATAACAACAAAAAAACTTTAGCGGAAATAGTAAATCATAATCAAGGTAAGTTGATTTATATTGATTTCTGGGCTAGTTGGTGTGCACCATGTCTTGCTGCTATGCCAGCATCAAGGGAATTACGAGAAAAATATATTGATAAGGATATAGTATTTATATATGCTTCGATTGATAAAGATTTTGAAGAATGGGAAAAAGCAGCAATGACGGAAAACCTTTCTTTTAATGAAAATAACCTATTGACCGTAAATTATCCAAATGCTAATTTTTATAAGGAGCTTAATATGAAAACAATCCCAAGATATTTGCTGTACGACAAAAGTGGTAATTTAGTAAGTGAAAATGCCCCAGGCCCAAATACAAAGGAAAATATCAAATTGATAGAAAAATTCTTATTAGAATAGAGAATTTTTAAGAAAAAGCATATTGAAAAAAGCCTTTCCATTTTACAAACAAACCGAGAGCAAAGATTGCGGTCCAACCTGTATTAAAATTGTAGCTAAGCACTACGGTAAAATCATAATTATACAAAATCTGCGTGTATTAGCAGAAACCACAAGAACAGGAAGTACGCTTCTAGGTTTAAGCGATGCTGCGGAAAGCATCGGTTTGAGAGCGATTGGAGTCAATATCGCTTTAGAAAAATTGCAAGATGTTCCACTTCCTTGTATTTTACATTGGAATAAAAATCATTTTGTAGTCCTGTATAAGATAGCAAGAAACAAATTTCACGTCTCCGATCCTGCCCATGGTCTTTTAGATTATACAAAAGATGAATTTCTTAAAAGATGGGTTGGTAATAATGCAGACGAAAAAACAAGAGAAGGGATAGTCCTTCTTGTTGAACCCACCGCAAAATTCTACACTTCAGAATTTGAAACAAAAGACCAAAAATTTGGCTTTTCATTTCTATCCAAATACCTTTTTAAGTACAAACGCTTCCTCTGGCAACTGGTCATTGGCTTAATCGCAGCCAGCATATTGCAGTTGATCTTCCCGTTTTTGACCCAAAGTATAGTGGATGTCGGCATCAAAAACCAGGACATCCATTTTATCTATCTGATTCTTTTTGCCCAATTGGCATTATTTATTGGGCGCACCGCGATTGAGATCATCCGCAGTTGGATCTTGCTGCATTTGAGTACACGTATCAATATTTCCTTGGTATCCGATTTCTTTATCAAACTTATGAACCTGCCCATCGCCTTTTTTGATACCCGTATGACAGGCGATATTCTACAGCGTATCAACGACCACAAACGCATTGAACGTATTTTGACCACCTCGTCATTGAATGTGCTGTTCTCTATGGTCAATTTGGTGGTGTTCAGTTTCGTTTTAGCTTATTACAGTATGATACTTTTTGGCATCTTTTTATTGGGCAGCTTTCTCTATTTTTTATGGATCATCATTTTTCTTAAAAAGCGCAAGGATTTAGACTATAAACGCTTTTCCGTAGTGAGTCAAGAGCAGAGTAAGGTTATTGAGTTGATCAATGGCATGCAGGAAATAAAATTGCACAACGCAGAAAAACAAAAACGATGGAGCTGGGAGTTTTTACAGGCACGCTTGTTTAAAGTGTCAATAGAAGGTCTTGCCTTGGAGCAATACCAAAGCGTAGGCTCTAGCTTTATCAATGAGGTCAAGAATATTTTTATTACGGTGCTTTCAGCAAAACTGGTCATCGATGGCGAGATTACCCTGGGTATGATGCTTGCCATCAGTTATATTGTTGGGCAGCTCAACTCTCCCATTGCGCAACTCATTAATTTTATTAGAGAGGTACAAGATGCCAAGATCTCGTTAGATCGGCTTTCGGAAATTCACAACAAAGACGATGAGGAGCAACAGGATATTGAAAAGATTACAACGATTCCTTTAGATGTTGACATTCAATTATCTAAAGTGTCCTTTCGATATATTGGGTCCGATAAATTGGTGTTAAAAGATTTGGACTTGGTGATTCCGCCTAAAAAAGTGACTGCCATCGTGGGTGTGAGCGGAAGTGGCAAGACCACCTTGATGAAATTGTTATTGAAGTTTTACGAGCCCAATAGTGGCACGATTAAAATTGGCAATCATAATTTGCAACAAGTGTCCCAAAAAACTTGGCGACATGAGTGCGGCGTGGTCATGCAGGAAGGCTATATTTTTAACGATACCATTGCCCAGAACATTGCAGTGGGTGAAGATTATGTCGATAAAAAGAAATTGGCGCATGCTGAGGATGTGGCAAATATAAGTGAGTTTATTGAAACGCTGCCCTTATCTTACAATACCAAAATAGGCATGGAGGGTGTTGGCGTGAGCACAGGGCAGAAACAACGCTTATTGATTGCCAGAGCGGTGTATAAGAATCCAAATTTTCTATTTTTTGATGAGGCCACCTCGGCTTTGGATGCCAATAATGAGAAAACCATCATGGAAAAACTGGACACCTTTTTTGAAAATAAAACCGTAGTGGTCATCGCCCATCGTTTAAGTACCGTAAAACACGCCCATCAAATCGTGGTGTTGGATAAGGGGAAAATCGTGGAGGTCGGCAATCATAACGAATTGGTAAAACAGAAAGGGGAATATTACCATTTGGTTAAAAATCAGTTGGAACTCGGAAAATAAAATCCTATTCCTAGCCCTTCCCAAAGGGAAGGGAACCGTAGCCTGTCCCATACCCTTAAAAAAGAAGGAAACTGCTTCATGAAAGAAAGAACATTACAGTAATGAATAATAATAAAGAAATAAAAAACGAAAATACATTAGGGTCTGAGTCAGCACAGAACAGTGTTACCCCTTCGGGGGCTAGGGAGCTTGGTATAGAATTAAGAAGCGAAGAAGTCCAGGAAATCCTGACCAAAGTCCCGCATTGGATGATCCGTTGGGGCAATGTGCTGTTCTTGGCCTTGATCTTACTGCTCTTATTCGTGTCTTGGTTTGTAAAATACCCCGATGTGATTGCTGCGGAAGCCTTGATTACCACATCGATTCCGCCACAAAAGGAGTATGCAAAAACTTCAGGGAAATTGGAAGCAATTTTGGTTGTAGATAATGAGAGGGTAGAATCCGGTAAAGCTTTGGCCATTATTGAGAATACCGCCAACTATGAAGATGTTTATAGATTAAAAACACTCATCGATACGATTAGAATCAACAGGACGAACTTTGAGTTTCCCATCGATAGCCTCCCCATTCTTTTTCTGGGCGACATAGATGCCCAATACGCTCTATTTGAGAACAGCTATATCCAATATTCCCTGAACAAGCAGTTGCAACCGTTTTCCAATGAAAGCCTGGCGAACCGATTTTCGATTTCAGAATTAAACCGTCGCCTGCAAAGTTTAAAATCTCAAAAGGAAATCAACGCGACCGAATTGGAGTTTGAAAGACGCAATTTAGACCGTAATCAATCGCTGTTCGATAAAGGCGTCATCTCGGCGCAGGAATTTGAAAACAAGCAATTGACTTTTGCCCAAGCCGAACGCAATTATAAGAATTTCGAATCGTCCATCTCCCAAATCCGTGAAGGCATAAGCAATGCCCGTAAAACAGGTAAGGGTACCGAAATTGAACGGGTCAAGGAAGAAATGTTACTGCTAAAAAATGTGATTCAAACATTCAATCAATTAAAACGTGCCATTCGTGATTGGGAGCAATTGTACGTGTTGCAATCCAATATAGTAGGCAAAGTATCCTTCCTCAACTATTACAACGTCAACCAAACCGTCAATCAAGGGGATTTGGTGTTTACGATTATCCCTTCGGAAAACTCCTCCTACATTGCCAAACTCAAAACGCCTGCACAAAATTCGGGCAAGATCAAAGTAGGCCAAACGGTTAATATCAGTATCGATAATTATCCCGATACCGAGTTTGGGACGCTCAAGGGAACGGTTCAGCATATTTCGGCCTTACCCAATAAAGATGGATTTTATCTTATTGATGTTCTACTTCCCGAAACATTGATGACTTCTTACAACAAAAAAATAGAATTTAAGCAAGAGATGATCGGTTCCGCAGAAATCATTACTGAAGATTTACGATTGATTGAGCGGTTCTTTTATCAATTTAGGGAGATTTTGAAACGTTAGTTGTTGATGAGTTACCTACCCTCAATGTTGAATCCAGTGCTTATTCAATCGACCTATTTCAGCAAATAATTTTCAGTATTGTAGCTATTTAGCGATACTCAAACACGCTAACATAACTAAAATCCAATGTGCCCAAAAGCATGAAAATTAGATGTTCAGCTACAAATTTTCTGCCAATTGCGTTTTTATTTTATTGAATGAGAAACTTGCCTGATTCTTCTTAGTAAAAGCCTTCTAAAAAACGTGCCATTAATTAAGTGACGCGCTTTGAAATTTAGAGGCTTAAAAGAATTCAGTGGGCTGATATAGAAAACGCAATATGGTATACTCAATAGTTTTTCCCCATAAGTTTTGCTGATCATCTCCTCTTTCCGTCAAAAATTTAATTTTTTACGCACACAAAGTTGGTTGATTTTTTGAATATTAAAGTTCACTAATTAAAAGAATCACATGAAACTTAGACTTATTTACAGCATTCTAGCCATAGTAATGATATCCTGTGGCCCCAAAGTAAACACTGCAAAATTGGTGGATAAAGACTTAAGCAACTACAACAGCTTTGCGTATTTACCTAACAGTAATTTTGACGATTTGAAAAAATTTGAAACCGACCCTACTGTGGGTACAGCCATTATTGAGAGCGTCAATCGAAACATGAAACAGAAAGGCTACGAGCTGGATCGTAATAATCCAGATTTACTAGTGCTTTTAAGTACAATGACCGATAAAGAGCGAACAGTAGATCAAGAACCGGTTTATGCCACCTATCCAAATAATTATGGGAGGTCTTATGGCGTGAGCCCCTACTATCAAAATCAATATTATTATAACTACTCTAGCTACAGCCGTATTATTGGCTATGAGAGGGATATTGATCGCTACAAAGAAGGGACATTACTAATTAGATTGGTAGATAGCGATAGTAAAGAAGTCGTTTGGAGAGGGAGTGCTTCAGATGCAATATTTAAGCAAAATGAAACCACGGCAATTGCCAAATTTGTAGATGACATGTTCGATGACTTTCCGAAAAAATAAATAAAATCCAAAACCAATTATGAACGAACAAAACACAACTTGAGCACTGAAAAGCTTTAGAACGCTTACCATGGCAATAGCATTACCGTTTTTTAGTGCTTTGGTATTCAGCAAAATGCGAACAACCAAGTATTTAGTGGCATTAAGGCGACCATGAGCGACCAAACGATCGAGTTGGTTTTAATCTAATCGGGTGTATCGAAACAAATGTGTTGTGCACCCGATTTTCTTGTTTTGGGCTTCATTCTAAAGTCTAAAGTTTTCTGTTGTTTTGGATATTTAAAACGTCAACAGGAGATTTGCTCTTCATTAGAGAGCGATTCCAAATTATTAGCAGTAAAATCATCACTTCTTCACAACATAATTATTCGCGTTCAATGTGAAATCCCAGAACGACTCAAAACCCACATCATTTCTTGACCTGCAATTTTCTCATTACTAATTGGGCCTGAAACTTATTGCCAAGCACAACCAAAAAAACAACAGTTTGCCAACTAGTTGTAATGCAGTCCCTACCTGCCAGCAGGCAGATTGATTCCTGGTTCTAACAGTCCCAATGGCAATCGAGAAGGTCTTTGTTCTTTATGGGCCCTTAATGATTCTTTACAACAAAACCCTTACATTTGTAATAGAGCAAATTCTTCAGAATTATAATCCGCAATTCATTATGAGCAAACAGAGCAGACGCCGTGAGGCCTTAGTATATCACGCCAAACCAACACCCGGAAAAATCCAAGTGGTGCCAACCAAAAAATATGCCACCCAAAGGGACTTGTCCTTGGCCTATTCGCCAGGTGTGGCAGAACCATGTCTTGAAATCGAAAAAGACAAGAATAACGTTTATAAATATACTGCCAAAGGGAATTTGGTAGCGGTAATTTCCAATGGCACCGCAGTTTTAGGTTTGGGTAACATTGGTCCCGAAGCGTCTAAACCTGTGATGGAAGGCAAAGGGTTGCTGTTTAAGATTTTTGCCGATATAGATGTGTTCGATATTGAAGTGGGTACTGAAAACGTTGAGGAATTCATCCAAACCGTCAAAATGATCGCGCCAACCTTTGGAGGCATCAATCTTGAGGATATCAAAGCACCGGAAGCTTTTGAAATCGAGCGCCGCCTCAAGGAAGAACTGGATATTCCGGTAATGCATGATGACCAACATGGTACTGCAATCATTTCCGCAGCAGCCCTTTTGAATGCCTTGGAACTTGCCGATAAAAAGATTGAAGAGGTTCAAATTGTAATTAGTGGCGCAGGGGCAGCAGCGATTTCCTGTTCACGATTGTACCAAGCTTGCGGCGCGACTCGCAAAAATATGGTCATGCTCGACAGTAAGGGCGTAATTAGGGACGATAGGGATAATCTTACCGCTGAAAAAGCAGAATTTGCCACCCACAGAAAAATAGACACGCTGGACGAAGCCATGAAAAATGCCGATGTGTTTATAGGGCTTTCCATGGCAGATATCGTGAATCCAGACATGTTGCTTTCCATGGCCGATGACCCAATTGTGTTCGCTATGGCGAATCCCAATCCTGAAATTCCTTACGAGCTTGCCGTCGCAACTAGGAAAGATATCATCATGGCGACGGGACGCAGTGACACTCCAAATCAGGTCAATAATGTATTGGGATTTCCATTTATTTTTAGGGGCGCGCTTGACGTTAGAGCTACTAAAATCAATGAGGAAATGAAGATGGCCGCGGTGTTTGCACTTGCCAATTTAGCTAAGGAGGCTGTGCCAGAACAAGTGAATATTGCCTACGGTGAGACTCGTTTGACCTTCGGAAGGGATTACATTATTCCAAAACCTTTCGATCCTAGATTGATTGTTGAGGTGCCGCCTGCAGTGGCTAAAGCAGCTATGGAAAGTGGCGTTGCCAAAGAACCTATTGAGGATTGGGAAAAATATAGAAATGAACTCATGGAGCGCTTGGGATCAGACAATAAGATGATTCGTCTCTTGATCAACCGAGCCAAAATGAATCCGAAACGCGTGGTCTTTGCGGAAGCTGACCATTTGGACGTGCTGAAGGCGGCTCAAATAGCCCATGATGAAGGCATTGCCATTCCTGTTTTACTGGGCCGTAAGGATGTGATTCTAAAATTGATGGAGGAAATTGAATTTGAGGCTGATTTGGAGATCATCGATCCAAAATCTGACGAGGAAGAGGAACGCAAAAAAAAATATGCCAAAGTGTATTGGCATCAACGCAAACGAAAGGGAGTCACCCTTTATTCCGCAGAAAAATTAATGCGAGAACGCAATTATTTCGCTGCCACTATGGTGAATGAGGGCGATGCCGATGCTTTGATTTCTGGCTATGCACGTAGTTATCCCTCTGTAGTGAAACCCATGTTGGAGTTGATTGGCTTGGCGCCGGGAGCGACTCGAGTGGCCACCACCAACGTGATGATGACTCAAAGAGGCCCTATGTTTTTAAGTGATACTTCTATAAATATAAACCCTTCGGCTTCAGATTTGACCAAGATTGCACAAATGACCGCCAGTGTGGTAAAAATGTTTGGGATGGAGCCTGTGATGGCCATGATTTCCTTTTCCAACTTTGGGTCTTCAAAAAGCCAAACCGCCGATAAGGTGCGCGAAGCTGTGGCGTATTTGCACAAAAGACATCCAGATTTAGTGGTTGATGGAGAGTTGCAAACCGATTTTGCCTTGAATAAGGATATGCTTCAGGCCACGTTTCCGTTTTCTAGGTTGGCAGGTAAAAAGGTCAATACGCTTATTTTCCCCAATTTGGAATCGGCAAACATTACCTATAAATTGTTGAAGGAACTCAACAAGGCCGATAGCATTGGGCCCATAATGATGGGCATGCGCAAACCTGTGCACATTCTTCAATTGGGAGCAAGTGTTGATGAAATTGTGAACATGACTGCCATTGCAGTGATCGATGCGCAGCAGAAAGAACAATTGGAGCAAAAAAAGCTAGAGACTTCCGCAGAATAAGCAACTTTGTAATGTAAATAATTTTATTACATTTGGGTTTCCAAATTTAGCCACCAAATGATCAACCACATACAAGGAAAATTGGTAGAAAAGAACCCCACCGATGTAGTTATAGACTGCAATGGTGTGGGTTACTTGCTTAATATTTCACTACACACCTTCTCACAGATTCCAGATCGGGAACAGCTTAAATTGTTTACGTATTTATTGGTACGCGAAGATTCACATACGCTTTATGGGTTTTCTTCCCTTGTAGAACGTGAGATCTTTAAATTGTTGATTTCGGTAAGCGGCATTGGCGCCAATACAGCCAGAATGATGTTGTCTTCCCTGTCTCCACAACAAGTAAAAGAAGGGATTGCTCTTGGCGATGTGGCTTTGATTCAATCTGTAAAAGGCATTGGTGCTAAAACCGCAGCTCGGGTTATTTTGGATCTCAAGGATAAAGTACTCAAAGTTTATGATATTGATGAAGTTTCTGTTAATAAAAACAATACAAGCAAAGATGAAGCGTTATCTGCTTTAGAGGTGTTGGGATTTGCTAAAAAACAAGCCGAGCGTGTTATAGATAAAATCGTTACGCAGCAGCCAGAAGCTAGTGTAGAGACCCTTATTAAAGAAGCTTTAAAAAACCTATAACGATTTGATTTTAACTTACAATACGCTGTCAAGGCCCCTACGCCAGTTGCTCGTTCTTTCTTTTGTGGTGTTTTGGAATGGTTTTGGTTTTGCCCAAGACAATCCAGCAGATCAAGACTCCACCAAAACAGGGTTCTCTTTTGGCAGGTTGCAAATGCCAAATCCACAAAGTATTATCTCAAAATACACTTATGATCCAGAGTTGGATCGCTATATCTATACGGAAACGGTAGGTAAATTCAATATCAATTATCCCATCATTTTAACACCGGCCGAGTATCAAAAACTGGTGCTTGAAGAGCAACAACGCAATTACTACCAACAAAAAATTGATGCCAAGGACGGCAAAAAGGAGGGCACGGAAGAACAGCAAAAAAATCTTTTGCCAGAATTCTATGTGAACTCCGGGCTTTTTGAAACTATTTTTGGAGGCAATACCATTGAGGTTATTCCGCAGGGAACTGTAGAAATGGATTTGGGTATTTTGTTCACAAGACAAGACAATCCAACATTCTCTCCTAGAAACCGAAGCAACTTTACGTTCGATTTTGACCAACGTATCAGCTTGAGTCTTTTGGGTAAAGTGGGGACGCGTTTGCAAGTCACAGCCAATTACGATACCGAGTCTACTTTTGATTTTCAGAACTTGGTCAAATTGGAATACACACCAACTGAAGACGATATCGTAAGGAAGATCGAGGTTGGTAATGTGAGCATGCCACTCAATAGCTCTTTGATCACCGGTGCCCAAAGTCTGTTTGGTGTCAGGACCGAGCTGCAATTTGGCAAAACCAGAGTAACGGCTGTTTTTTCTGAGCAACAATCCCAATCCCAATCGGTAACTGCCCAAGGAGGTGGCACCTTGGATGAATTTGATTTTTTTGCACTGGATTATGATGAAAACAGACACTACTTTTTAGCGCATTATTTTCGAGATACTTATGATCGCTCGCTTTTGCGTTATCCGTACATTGAAAATAACATCCAAATCACAAGGATTGAAGTTTGGGTAACCAATCGAAGCAACGAAACCGAAAACGTTCGTAATCTCGTGGCTTTTCAGGATTTGGGAGAATCTGGGTTGGATCCTAATAACCCCGATAATGACAATATTGGTTTGGTCAATCCGCCTACAAACTTCGTAAACGTACCAATAGGTTCGTACCCAGATAATAAAAACAACACATTTGATCCTACCAATATTGGCAATGCAGGCTCCTTATTGTCATCTGCAGTGCGTGATGTTTCAACCGTTGAACAAGGTATTTTGGTGCCAGCGAATGAAGGTTTTGATTTTGGAAAACTGGAAAACGCCAAAAAATTGGAGCAAAATAGAGATTATGTGCTCAACCAACAATTGGGTTATATTTCCTTGAACCAACGCTTGTTGAATGATGAGATTGTAGCCGTCGCTTTTCAATACACCGTTGGTGGCGTCGTGTATCAAGTGGGTGAGTTTGCCAATGATGGCGTTAATGCCACTTCCACTGGAAACGATACCGATAATGATGGTATTCCCAACGATATCGATGCCGATGTGGATGGGGATGGTATTGTGGATAACGGCCCAGACTCCGATGGTGATGGCATAAATGATGTAGGCGATTCTGATGTGAATGGCGATGGTACTATAGATAATGGTCCAGATCAAAATGGCGATGGCATCAATGATAATTATGTGACCATTCAAGTAGGCTCCACGCAGAGTTTGGTGGTTAAAATGCTAAAGAGCCCTATTACAGATGTGAATCAACCCATTTGGGACTTGATGATGAAAAATATCTATGATACGGGTGCCTACCAATTACAGCGTGAAGACTTTAAACTCAATATCTTTTATACGGAAACCTCACCACTCAATTACATCACTCCAGTGGAAGGTACGACATTCCCGATTTTTGAGAACAACTCTCCCTTTGATCCAAATGATGATGTCGAGATCCAAGACACGCCCTTGATCAGGCTCTTTCATTTAGACCGACTCAACTTCAACAACGACCCGCAGTTGGGAGGTGATGGTTTTTTCGATTTTGTGCCAGGACTTACCGTTTTGACCCAGAACGGAAAAATCATCTTTACCAAAGTAGAACCATTTGGTCGTTACCTCTTTGATGTCTTGGATGACGATGGTAGCCAAATGGATAATGGATCTGATTATCAATACAACGGTGATACGGCTAACAGTCCCTATAACTTGAACCAGCAAAAATATGTTTATGACGTTCTTTATAAACAAACCAAAACCGCGGCGTTAGACCAGGCTGAAAAAAACAAGTTCCAAATCAAAGGGCGTTATAAATCTTCTGGCAGCGATGGTATTCCTTTGGGAGCGTTTAATGTGCCTCGAGGTTCGGTTGTGGTTACCGCAGGCGGAAGAACCTTGGTAGAAGGTGTCGATTATACCGTGAACTATCAAATAGGTCGTGTCAACATCCTCGATGAAGCCCTAAAGGCGTCTAACACACCAATTAATGTTTCCGTAGAAAACAATGCCGTCTTCGGGCAGCAAACCAGACGATTTACTGGGATTAATATAGAGCACCAGATCAATGAAAATTTTGTATTGGGAGCCACGCTGTTAAATTTGAATGAACGCCCAATCACTCAAAAAGCGAATTATAATACCGAGCCCATCAACAACACCATATACGGCTTTAACGGCAATTATTCTTCTGAGGTGCCTTTCTTAACCAGATTGGTCAACAAATTGCCAAACATAGATACCGATGTGCCATCCAACCTCTCCTTACGAGGTGAATTTGCCTATTTGTTGCCAGGTGCTCCAAAGGGTACCGATTTTAATAATGAAGCAACCGCTTATGTCGATGATTTTGAAGGCACTCAAGGTGAAATCAGTTTGCTTTCCCCGCAGTCCTGGTTTTTGTCCAGTCGACCAAGAGGCTTAGGGAGGTCATATCCCGGTCTTGGCGAAGAGGATAATGTGGGGCTGCAAAACGGTTTTGACCGTGCCTTATTGAACTGGTACACGATTGACCCAATATTTTATAGCAACCAGAGGCCTAACGAAATCAATGATGATGATGTGTCTAACCTATATACCAGACGTATATTTATAGACGAGATCTTTCCTCAACTGGATATTGTCCAAGGACAGACTACGGTGATCAACTCATTGGATTTAACCTATTATCCTACCGAAAGAGGACCTTATAATTTTGATCCTTCCGCAGCAGTTGCCGATTTAGATCCAGCCGATAGTTGGGCAGGAATCACAAGAGCAATTACCTCTACCGATTTTGAACAAGCCAATGTGGAGTACATTGAATTCTGGTTGATGGATCCCTTTTTAGATGACACTACGCAGCCAACCGGCGGAAAACTTTTTGTGAACCTAGGTAACATTTCTGAAGATGTCATTAAGGACGGTAAAAAACAATACGAAAATGGCTTACCGGCAAATGGGGATATTTCAGGCCTTAACCCAACCTCATTTGGAGGGGTGGTGCCTTTAAACCAATCCTTGATCTATACGTTTGACACCACAGGTCAAGAGCGCGTAAACCAAGATGTTGGTTATGACGGTTATGCAGATGCTGACGAGATTGCGCAATTTGGCCCTGAATTTGGTCCAGATCCATCTAATGATAATTACTTGTATTACTTAAATACCGATGGTGATATTTTTGATCGGTATCGTTTTTACAATGGGTTGGAGGGTAACTCGCCAGACACGTTTACCAATACCAATAGAGGCTCAACCGCGCAGCCCGATGTGGAAGACATCAATCGCGACAATACCATGAACACCATTGATAGTTATTATCAATATGAGATAGACATTACGCCTACTTCCTTAAACGTCAATAACCCTCAAATCAATGACATTAAGAGTCGCCAGATTACTTTGCAAAATGGCCAAACCGCCGATGTGACCTATTACCAATTTAGAATTCCTATTTCTGAACCTACCCTAGCTGTTGGTGGCATTTCTGACATTAGATCGATACGATTTGCAAGAATGTACATGACCAATTTCACTCAAAAAACCACCTTGCGTTTTGCGACACTTGATTTAGTGAGAAGTGATTGGAGACGTTACCGCTTGGCTCTTGATGATGATCCAAATAATGATACCGATAACACCGCTTTGAATGTGGGAGTTGTTGGTTTACAAGACAATGAAGGTAATTATGTGTTGCCGCCAGGGGTGGTGTTGGAACGGTTGAATAACAATAACAATATTCAAAGACAAAATGAACAATCGCTTCAAATAGAGGTTTGTGAGTTGGAGCCAAGGGATTCTCGTGGCGTGTTCAAGAACATCAATATAGACATGCGGCAATACAACAAACTGCGTATGTTCATCCATGCTGAAGATGGAGAAACCGGAAGCCTCAGCGATGGCGACTTGGTTGCTTTTATTAGAATGGGAAACGATTTCACGCAAAACTATTATCAAATAGAAGTGCCACTTCGTGTGTCTTCAGGATTTGTTTCTTCAGAGTCTGTTTGGCCCGAGGAAAATGAAATCAACTTGGATTTGAGTGTTTTGGAAAAAATAAAATCCCTGGGCATCTCTAATGGTTCACTTGCCGACCCCATACCAACCTTCTACGATGTGATTGGCGATGCTTTGGTTGAGGTGGGTGAGTTTGATCAACATACCTTTGGTCAACAGCGTGTGACTGTTAAGGGTAATCCTAACTTTGGTGATGTGCGAGTTTTGATGCTTGGTCTTAAGAATCCGGGAGGTAACGGGATGAATGCCTGTGGCGAAATCTGGTTCAATGAGCTGCGCCTGTCCGATTTAGAGAATGAGGGCGGTTGGGCAGCAGTTGCTGCAATGGATACCAATATTGCCGATTTTGCGACCTTAAGCGCTACCGGTAGAAAGAGCACTATAGGTTTTGGCTCGGTAGAGCAGCGACCTAATGAGCGCAGTAGGGAAGATGTTGAGCAATATGACCTGGTCACAAATATCAATGTTGGCCAATTATTGCCAAAAAAATGGGGCATTCAAATACCATTCAACTTTGGGGTGGGCGAGGAAATGATCACTCCAGAATATGACCAGTTCTATAGGGATCTTACCTTGGATTCACGTTTGGATGCTGCGGATTCTGAAGCAGAACGTGAGACCATTAGAACACGGTCTGAAGATTATACCAAGCGAAAAAGCATCAATTTTATTGGCGTAAGAAAGCAGCGTACAGGAGATGCCATACCACGATTTTATGATGTGGAGAACTTTACTATAAACTACTCCTACAATAGGGTGGAGCATCGCGATTTTGAAATTGAACGTTCCTTGGATCAAAATTTAAGGGCAGGTGCCAACTACAACTATAGCTTTGCACCTTTGAGTATAGAACCGTTCAAAAAGAACGATTCACTGTTTACGGGCAAATATTGGAAAATCTTGAAGGATTTCAACTTCAATCCTATTCCCACAAATTTCACAGTAAATAGTGATATCATTAGACAGTTTAGCAGCCAGAAATTTCGTGAAGTAGATTTAACCGGTAACAATATTGGTTTGGCCGAACTCTTCCGGAGAAATTATGATTTTAACTCCCAGTACACCATAAATTACAATTTAACGAAAGCCTTGAATTTAAATTTCAATGCTTCCAACTCCAATATTGTTAGAAATTATTTTGTGAATGATGTGCTCAATGGGAGACAAGATCCCAATTTGACCGTTTGGGATGGCTTCTTTGACTTTGGGGACCCGAACATCCAAAGTCAGCAATTGCAAGTCAATTATGAAATCCCACTTTATAAAATCCCAACCTTGAGTTTTTTGAGAGCCACATACTCCTATACCGGCGATTTTCAATGGCAAAAAGGATCTGATCTATTTAATAGTTTAAGGGTGCCAGATGATCTTAATGATCCAAATAGCGAGTTTTCAACTTACAATCTTGGTAATGCCATCCAAAACGCAAACACCCATAACATCAACTCCACTTTAAATATGGAGACGCTTTATAAACATATTGGGCTGGTCAAGAAAAGGAAAACACCTACTAGAGCAACTCGAAGAAGCGCAGCCCCAAAATCATTGGATGACACTGCAGCATCTGCGAGGACAGCTCAAAACCCAGACCCAGAAGCGCAAAACACAGAAAGTGCCGGTCAAAAAGCGCTAAACAGTGCTGTGGGCTTATTGACCATGGTTAAGCGTATTCAAATCAATTACTCTGAAAACAACGGTACCTTTTTGCCAGGTTATTTGAATACACCAGGATTTATTGGCACACTTAAGCCAACATTTGGGTATACCTTTGGGAGCCAAGCAGATATTAGGGATCGTGTAGCTAGAAATGGATGGTTGACCGTTTATCCAGACTTTAACCAACAATACGCTGAAACCTCCAACCGCATTTTGGATATTGCTGCCGATATTGAAGTCATCGAGGATTTGAAGATCGATTTATTTGGAAATAGAACCTATGCCCACAACATTACTGAAAACTTTGTAGGATTAGATACAGATGACGATGGATTGAGTGATGCTTATGAAAATTTGATTACCAATGCCTTCGGAAACTTCAGCATTTCCACAGCATTGATTAAAACTGCTTTTGGCAAAAGCGACGAAAACGAGTCTACAGCCTTTGACGATTTTAGAGGTAATCGTTTGGTAGTGGCCCAGCGTTTGGCTAGAACTTTTTATGGCAATGGTAACATCCCAGTAGATACCGAAGGGTATCCTTTAGGTTTTGGAAAAACCAGTCAAGCCGTATTGTTGCCTTCATTTTTATCTGCTTATCAAGGCAGTAGCCCAGACAAAGTTAGCCTTTCAGCATTTAGGGATATTCCTATCCCTAACTGGCAGTTAAAATATACCGGTTTCATGAAAATAAAGTGGTTTAAAGACAAGTTCAAACGTTTTTCCTTGACGCATGGCTATCGTTCTAGCTATACCATAAACCAATTTAGAACCAATTTGGATTATACCGCTGGAGATCCGGCATTGGGTTATGATAGCCCACTAAATGAAGCAGCTTTAGATCAATCGGGTGATTTTAAGAACCGTATTATTTTTAGTAATATCAATCTTGAAGAACAGTTTAACCCTTTGTTTAGATTGGATTTTGAGATGAATAACTCAGTCAAGGTGCTTGCGGAAATGAGAAAAGACAGAATTATTTCCTTAAGTTTTGATAATAATTTAATGACAGAAATACGCGGAAACGAATACATTCTCGGTTTAGGCTATCGCGTCAAAGATCTTCGCATACGTTCTAAATTGGCCGGGCCTAAACAAATCATTAAAAGCGATCTTAATATGAAGGCAGATATTTCAGTTAGAAATAATAAGACCATCATACGCTATTTGGATGTAGAGAACAATCAAATCACACAAGGCCAAACCATTTGGGGGATTAAGTATTCTGCCGATTATGCCTTCACACAAAACCTTACCGCGATCTTCTACTTTGATTACACTTTTTCAGAATATGAAATCTCAACAGCGTTTCCTCAAACCACAATTAGATCTGGGTTTACCTTGCGATATAATTTTGGCAACTAAATCTTGAAAATTAATCGTAATTATACACTAAAACCTATATTTTTGTCAAAGACCAATTAAATGAACGAAAAATGAATATACCAGCGAACCTAAAATACACAAAAGACCACGAATGGATAAAAATAGATGGTGATATTGCCACCATTGGTATTACCGATTTTGCTCAGGGCGAATTAGGCGATATCGTTTATGTAGAAGTGGAAACCTTGGATGAAACATTAGAAGTTGAGGAAATCTTTGGCACTGTGGAAGCAGTGAAGACTGTTTCTGACTTGTTTTTGCCACTTTCTGGCGAAATCATTGAGTTCAACGAAAATCTTGGAGATGAACCTGAAAAAGTAAATAGTGATCCCTACGGTGCTGGATGGATGATTAAGCTCAGGTTTTCTGATGCTTCACAAATAGATCAGTTACTATCAGCAGATGCTTACAAAGATCTTATTAGCGCTTAAAAAATGGGCTTTGCCGCTTCTTGTGCTTTATGCGTTTGCACTTACCGCCGGGAGTTTGGTCAATACTGGTGGCATGCCAGATCTGGGATCTTCCTTTGATGACAAGATCTATCATGCTGTAGCCTATAGTATTTTTACCATACTGATTTATAATGTGCTCAAGTTGAAAAACTTTGAGTCGAGAATCTTTATCGCAGTGGTTGCGGTGTTGGTCTATGGCATTATTATTGAGGTATTACAATACCTTTTAACAACTTACAGAACATTGGATGGTTACGATATTTTAGCCAATTCCATTGGAGCAATATTAGGCATGCTGCTGTTGTGGATGCGAAAGGAAGTGAAGTTAAAAAAGAATGCTTAGCTTGTTTATTTAATAAAAAATTAGTTAATTTAGCATTCGTTAAATCGTTTACAAACATGGAATCTAAAAAAAGTACAAAGGCAGACGTTGGCAGAAACAGTTCACTTTATTTCGCTGTTGGGTTGACACTCATGATGGGCTTGACCTATTTGACGATCAACTACAAAACCTTTGAGAAGGAAGTGATCGATATTGGCCTAGTGGATCTTGGTGATCTTGATGAAGAAGAAATCCCAATCACTCAACAACAGATAATACCACCGCCACCGCCGCCGCCGCCGCCAGTTGTGCCAGAGGAGATCGAAATCGTAGAGGATGAAAAGGAAATTGAGGAAACGGTTATTGAATCTACCGAATCTACACAAGAAGAAGAGATTGTAGAGGTTGAGGAAGTGGAAGTCGCAGAAATCGAAGAGGATATAGAGGTGCCGTTCTCGGTCATTGAAAACGTTCCCGTATTTCCAGGTTGTGAAAACGAGAAGGATAACAATGCTAAAAGGCAGTGCATGTCTGATAAAATTGCCAGTTTCGTAAATAAGAAATTTAATACAGAGTTGGCAAGTGACCTTGGACTTTCAGGCCGTTTACGTATCAACGTGATCTTTAAGATTGATAAAACTGGAAACATAATAGGTATTCGCGCAAGAGCGCCACATCCAGGATTGGAAAAAGAAGCACAACGCGTTATTGGTTTATTGCCTAAAATGAAACCGGGTAAGCAAAGGGGTAAAGCAGTGACTGTTCCTTACTCATTGCCAATTTTATTTCAAGTGCAAGACTAGTGTAACTTATACATATCCTAATAAATTCAAAATCCCATCTATTAATTTAGATGGGATTTTTACTTTGGTATGCTTCTTGAGATTTTATCATAATATTAACAATCTAAAATAAGATATTATGAGAAATCCCAAAGAAACGCACAACATTGCTGACCAGAGCAATGATAAAGTGCGAAAATCACAAAAGCATGATGCGAATTTACAAAAAAACTCCGCGCTGTATTTTCAAGTCGGTCTTATTTTATGCCTGCTTGCCACTTATGGCTTGTTTGAGCTCAAATTTGAGAAGTCAACATATAACCCAGATTATGTGCTGAGTGCATTGCCTAATGATACCATGGTTGACGCTGTTAATATCATACCTGAGGAGTCCATTGCCACTAAGAAGAAGGACATTATTAGCGAGCCAATCGTCGAAGACCCTAATTTGAAAATCGTGGATAATGCTACACCAATTATAGATGAGAATGAGTTCCTGTATGAGTCACAGCCAAATTCAGATCCCGTAGATCCAAACAGTTTGGGTAAAATTGAAAAGCCTAACGACATAAATTCTGATGAATTATTTGATATGCACGATGTGGAAATCGTGCCCATATATCCTGGCTGTGAAAAAATGATGACTAATGAGACTAGGGTAAAATGCATGAGTGAAAAACTCACACGCTTAATCCAAAATAAGTTTGATACGGGATTGGCTTTAGAATTAGGTCTCACGGGTACTCAGCGCATCAACGTCCAGTTTAAAATTGACAAACAAGGCCGTATTACCGATGTGCTTACCAGGGCGCCACACCCAGAGTTGGAAAAGGAAGCAAAGCGACTTACCGCCAAAATCCCAACCATGGAGCCTGGTTTGCAGAGACACAAACCTGTTTCGGTGCTTTATAATCTACCAATAGTCTTTAGGGTACAAAACTAAGTTTCGTCATAGCTTAATGGCTGGTAAACTATTGTTTTTTAACTGTCATTTTAAATGCATTTAAACCTTTTGATAGATAAAATCAAATCGGCAAAATGGCTTTTAAAATGGCAGTTTTTGGCTTTTAATAGGCTGCAGCTTTTCGCGACATGTTTTGAAAAAAACAGTATCTTTCGACCAAAATAAAGTTGCGCTTGCTTCATGAGATATTTGCTTATACTGTGTGTTATTCTATCTTATAATGTGCTATCGGCACAAAATACTTCAGATTTTGAAAAAGCTCCAATTTACCCGGGATGTGAATCTCAATCCATAGAGAACCTAAAACTCTGTTTAAATAATAAGATCAATCAATTTATTTTTGAAAATTTCAAGCTGCCGCAAGAGGTGGGTGCCGATGGGTATCAAGGCGAAGTAAGTGTGCTATTTGAGGTAGACGCCAAGGGTAAAATCAAGTTAATTTATACCGATGCCGTTTATGAAACATTAAAAGAAGAGACCAAACGTGTTTTTGAGAGTCTTCCAAAGCTGGTTCCTGGCACCTATAATGGTAACCCAACCTTTTTTCAATATGGCTTGGATATAAAAATCCCACTGGTAGATCCTTCAGAAATAAGACCAGATAGCCTCAAAAAACTTGAGACAGAAAAGACGTCCATTACAGATGCCACACTTAATGAAGACCTGAGCCAAGAGTATGAGGATCTCAAAGCCAGCATCAAACCCTACGAAGGCCTTGAGTATGATAGCCAATTGAATATTCCTTTTACACATAATTATTATGCCCGCTTTGATCAGGAAATGAATGGTTTGGGCACTAACAGCCATACCGCATCCAAACCCTATATTTATAAAGATGTCGCGAAGTATTACGATTTTGAGGCCGAAAAAAAGACCATGAAAAAAGCCACAGATAGCTGGTGGGGAAAAAAACTTTGGAACGAGCATCTGGTCCAAGTTCAAGGCGAGAATTATTGGTTTACCGTAGATCCTATTTTGGATTTGCAGGTTGGGAAGGATACTGAGGCAGAATTTGGTAGCACCTTCAACAACACCAGAGGTATTTGGGTACAGGCAGGATTGGGCAAAAAATTTAATTTTTCAACTTCTATTTACGAGAGCCAGGGTCGATTTGCAGATTATTTCAACCAATATATCGAAAGTCTCAAGGCATCCAATGGAGAGCCTGTGGTTCCCGGGCGAGGTGTTTCAAAACGCTTCAAGGAGGATGCTTATGATTATCCCGTGGCAGAAGCCTATATCACTTATTCGCCAGTTGATTTTTTAAACATCCAATTTGGCCATGGAAAAAACTTTATAGGTGATGGGTATCGCTCATTATTGCAGAGTGATGCCACGAGTCCTTATCCTTTTGTGAAGATCAACACCAGCTTTTGGAAAATAAAATACACTAACACCTGGATGTCACTGCGTGATGTGCGGCCAGAAGTGAAAGAAGATGGAGCGTTTTTGACAAAATACATGGCGAACCATTACTTGAGTTGGAATGTGTCCAAACGCTTGAATGTTGGACTGTTTGAATCTGTTCTATGGACCGATTCAAACAACAGAGGTGTTGATCTAAATTATTTAAACCCTGTGATTTTTTATAGAGCCATCGAGTTTCAAACGGGGCAGGATGCTGGTAACGCCCTTTTAGGCGCTTCGGCAAAATACAAATGGAACAATAAAATCAATCTTTATGGCCAGTTCATCCTGGATGAATTTTCTCTGAATGATATCACAGGCGGTAAGAAGAGTTGGAAAAATAAGTACGGCTATCAATTGGGCGTCAAATATTTTGATGCCTTTAAGGTGGATAATCTTTTGCTTCAAATGGAATACAATCGCGTGAGACCTTACACCTACTCACATAATTCCATCGTACTCAATTATGCGCACAACAACCAGCCCATGGCGCATCTTTGGGGTGCCAATTTTAGTGAAGCCATCCTTATTGGCCGCTACAATTATGAACGGTGGTATGGCGATGCGAAAGTGATCTTCGGAAAAAGAGGTTTTGACTTCAACACAGCTACAGATGATTTCAATTACGGCGGAAACGTTTACAGTGACGAACGCGATAGAAACGCCAATTCTGGCATTGAGGTGGCACAGGGCAATCAAGTAAATGTGTTTCAAGCCGATCTTCAAGCGGGTTATATTATAAATCCAACAACCAATTTACGCCTGTTTACCAACATTACCATTCGCAGTTTTAAACCTGACGCCGTGACCGAAACACTTGCAAAAAGCAGTACCACCTGGTTTAATATTGGGCTTCGTACCGATGTGTTTAACTGGTACAACGATTTTTGAGAGCCTTATGTATGATTCGGTGGGAGTTATACTTTAAGTATTATCGTTCTAATCTGCTTTGTTTCTGAAGCGGCTTCCAACACGATTTTATACGTTTCAATTTCCGAAGAAATCCAAATCAAAAGTGCTGATTTGATACTGATAAATTTGGGGTTTTTTGCTAAAATTTCTTACGAATTAAAAGGCCATTTGGATATGTTGAATAAAACACAATTTGCATTGCTCAAAAGCATTTTTCAGACTATCTTTGCAAACGCAATAAATTAACTGGAATTGAGTACTGTAAATCTATCTGTTTCCATGAGTTCTTTGATTTCCGATTTTAAGGAAATTACTAAGATTAGGTTGTCTGTGAGCGTTGTTTTCTCAGCGATTGCGGGCTATATGCTGGGGGCTGTTGAAGTAGATGCTCTTAGTTTGGTTCTCTTGGCTTTTGGGGGTTATTTTATGGTTGGGGCCTCTAACGCCTTCAACCAAATCATCGAGAAAGACCTTGACGTCTTGATGGATCGCACCAAGAATAGGCCAATTCCTGCAGGTCGCATGTCTGTGTCCACCGCATTTATAATCGCTACCTTTTTTACTATTTTAGGAATCGCCACCTTGTACGTGATCAATGAGCGCACAGCGATGTATGGTGCCATTTCCATTTTTTTATACACCTGTGTGTATACGCCGTTGAAGACCAAGACCCCTTTAGCGGTTTTTGTGGGCGCTATTCCAGGTGCTATTCCGTTTATGTTGGGTTGGGTTGCGGCTCGTGGTCAATTTGGCATAGAATCAGGCACCTTATTTGCCTTGCAGTTTTTTTGGCAGTTTCCACATTTTTGGGCCATTGGCTGGTTTTTGTTTGAGGACTATAAAAAGGGAGGTTTTTATATGTTGCCTACAGGTAAACGCGATAAAGGGACCGCAGTGCAAATCATCATTTACACCATATGGACCATCTTGGTGTCTATTGTGCCCGTTTTTGGTGTCACAGGAGATTTAAAGCTTTCAATTGTATCGGCTATCATAGTCTTTGCATTGGGAGTTTTTATGTTGTATTACGCGCTTCAATTGTTTAAGGAGCGCTCTGCAAAAGCAGCGAAGCAACTCATGCTGGCTAGTGTGGGTTATATTACCTTAGTACAGATTGTGTATGTAATTGATAAATTTATAAGATAGATGGATTTAACCGTAGGAACTTTTGAAGAGAAAAAAGACAGGGCCAAGCGCATGATGCTTTGGTTTGGGATCATTTCATTGGTCATGTCTTTTGCAGGATTAACCAGTGCAGTGCTGGTAAGTAGGCAAAGAGAGGATTGGTTACAGGATTATACCATGCCAAATGCCTTTTTGATAAGCTGTGTGTTGATTGTGATTAGTAGCTTTACTTTTATTATGGCAAAACGTGCCCTAAAAGCAAACAATAGAAGTTTGGCAACAACCATGTTGTTATTGACTTTTGGTTTGGGTATTGGCTTTATATTGAGTCAGCTGCAAGGGTTCAATGAGTTTATTGTACAAGGGTATAATTTTACCGGCCCCACCAGTAATGTGACCATTAGCTTTATTTACGTGATCGCAGCAGTTCACATCTTGCACGTCATGGCAGGACTCCTTTCAATAATGGTTGTAATTTATAATCATTTTAAACAAAAATATACCGCAACAGATATGTTGGGGGTGGATCTCTCTGCAACCTTTTGGCATTTCGTAGATATACTGTGGTTATTTCTGTTTTTGTTTTTGTACTATTTGGCTTAAATGTCAGTTCAATTTCAATCTGGCATTATAATTAACGAAGCTAATGAGGGCTTATGTTTTTAAAATTTGAATAATCATTTTTCTTTAGATAAATAATTTGATTATTTTTGTGCAACTTTTAACACTTAAACGCTATATATGGATAGTACAGTAGTAAATACTGGGGCAGAAGGCCAAACTTGGGATGGTGGTAACGATCCGCTAAAATCAAGTTATGGCAAAATGATGATGTGGTTTTTTATCGTGTCTGATGCCTTGACGTTTTCTGGATTTTTGGCAGCTTACGGATTTTCAAGATATAAGTTCTCAGGCTCCTGGCCAATCGCAGATGAGGTGTTTACCCACGTACCGTTTTTTCACGGTAACTATCCTATGATCTATGTGGCCTTTATGACCTTCATTTTGATCATGTCTTCTGTTACAATGGTATTGGCAGTGGATGCGGGTCACCACATGAATAAAACCAAGGTCACTTGGTATATGTTCTTAACCATCATTGGTGGTATGATCTTCGTTGGTAGCCAAGCTTGGGAATGGAAAACATTCATAAAGGGAGATTACGGCGCCGTGCAAACACAAGGAGGTAATTTACTCCAGTTTGGGCAATACGTTACCAAAGATGGTGAGCAAACCTTTAAAAGAGTCTCGGTTCACGATTTCGCAATCGTTGGCAATAGTGAGCGCGTACAACAGCAAAGTAATGATGGTGTATGGTTCCTCAGTGAAGGAACGATTCCTTCATTATCAATGGATGAAGTTATAAATGGTATAAAAGCCAATGAAAACATCTTGGTAAGAACAGAGATCCTCGATGAAAATGGGGCTAAGACCATCTTATCTAGAGACGAATCCTTAAAACAACTTCAGGCCAATGGTAGAACTGTTGTTGAGGGTGCAAATCTCCACGTCAATGAATATGGCTCTCCCTTGTTTGCAGATTTCTTTTTCTTTATAACAGGCTTTCACGGGTTTCACGTTTTTTCAGGAGTCGTGATCAATATCATTATTTTCTTCAACGTGATCTTAGGCACCTATGAGCGTAGAGGAAATTATGAAATGGTTGAGAAAGTTGGATTGTACTGGCACTTTGTAGATTTGGTTTGGGTATTTGTATTCACGTTTTTCTACCTCGTTTAATAATTAGACACTCAAATATAATGGCACACGCACATAAATTAGCAATATTTCAAGGTCGACTTAAATTTAAGTCCAACACCCAAAAAATTTGGGGTGTTTTAATACTTTTAACCATAATCACGGCAATTGAAGTGGTGTTGGGTATTTATAAGCCAGATGTGCTCGAAGGGAGTTTTATAGGCATGAAAGTGTTGAACTGGATTTTTATCGTGCTTACCTTGGTCAAAGCATATTATATTACATGGGATTTTATGCACATGAGAGATGAAACATCAGCCTTGAGGCGAATGGTTGTTTGGACGGCTTTGTTTTTGGTATGCTATCTCGTTTTTATTCTGCTTCAAGAGGGCGGTTATGTGGAAAGCGTTTTTAAAAGAGGATACTTGAAAACCGATTTTTAAGACTTAGTTCCTTTAACCTGTTATTTTTAACATAAAGTATCACAAAAGACGGTTTTTTTAAACCGTCTTTTTTTATTTTTGCACAACTTAATACTGAAGCAATAGAGATGGGGAAAATGCCAAAAAAAACAGTCGCCGTACTAATTATTTTATTCTTCTTGCCAGTGGTGTTTTTACTGTTTTTGTATCCTGCGAAGCATAATTACGATCCGTTGCAAATTGTGGACAATGAAGTGGCAGAACTGCAATTTTTTAATACTGGCACACAAGACCAAGTAAAGCTGGAGGATCAGATCACCATATTGGGATTCTTCGGAAACAATCCTTTAAATTATGCGACAGCTGCTTCCAATTTGAAAGAGTTGGTGTACGATAAATTCAAGGGCTTTAAGGGATTTCAAATTGTAATTCTACTTCCAAATGGGACTGAAGCTCAAGCAAAGGCCTTGCATGATGAAATCAACAATTATGAAGACATGCGCTTTTGGTATTATACCTACGGAACACCCAATGATATCCAAGCGGTTTTTAATAGCTTGGACAATAAATTGGATCTTGATAGTGATTTGTCTTCGCCCGAAGTGTTTATCATTGACAAAGACTTGGCGCAACGCGGAAGGTTAGACGATAGAACTGAGCGCGAAATGGAGAAGAATGCACCTATTGTCCCACTTTACTCTTACGATTGTATTGAAGTGGCAGAAATCAAGAACAAGATGAATGATGATATTCGAATACTGTTTACAGAATACCGCCAGAAACGAAAAGGAGATTTTGATTCTTCCACAAGAAGAGGGAATAATATCAAAGCAAAAGACTAACAAAGCTTTAAAATTCAAAGTATCGATTTTCACGTGGGTATTAAGATAAAAATATGAGCTCCAAAAAAACAAATTACTCGTACATTGGTATTGCATTTGTTCTATTGGTTTTTGGGATAATTTTCATCCCAAAAATTGTCGATAGGATAAAGAACGGTGACATCAGTAGGGATGAAAGCCGAAGCAGTGCCATAAGCGTCAATGCGAAGGATGAACTTTCAGACCTCATGTTTCTTGAAATCAATGGCAGTCCAAAAAAGGTGCCTCCTTTTGAATTTGTCAACCAAGATGGGGATACCATTACCAACAAAGATTATGAAGGCATGGTTTATTTGGTGGAATTCTTTTTTACTACCTGCCCGAGTATTTGTCCGAAAATGAACCGTAATTTGGTGCAGATTCAAAACACCTTTACGGGTTTTGAAAATTTTGGGATAGCCGCATTTACCATCAACCCAGAGTATGATACTCCTGAAGTATTGAAAGCGTATGCAAAAAATTATGGCATTACCAACCCCAATTGGAACTTAATGACTGGTAACAAAGAAGAAATCTACGCCTTGGCAAACATAGGGTTCAATATTTATGCTGCTGAAAATCCTGAGGTGGAAGGTGGCTTTGAACACTCCGGGAGCTTTGCACTTATTGATAAAAACGGATTTATGCGTTCGCGACAAGACGACTTCGGAAATCCAAAAATTTTCTACAAAGGCATCATCAGCGAAGAAGAACAACAAGATGAAGATGGTGAGACAGAAGAAATAAGCATGTTGAAGGAAGACATTGCCAAATTATTGAAAGAATAATGAGCAAAGTTGAAACCCCTTCCGCAGAAAAAAAATACAATAAATGGATCGTGTTACTTTCTGTAGCGATTCCAATTGTGGTGGCCGTGTTGTTTACGGTAAAGATTCCCAATGTGGAGCCTTTGTCGTTTTTACCTCCAATTTACGCCAGTATCAATGGTCTTACTGCTTTAGTTTTGATAGCTGCATTTGTGGCCGTAAAAAACCGAAAGCTAAAACTCCATGAAAATTTGATGAAGTTCGCAATTGGCTTATCTGTAGCTTTTTTGGCTATGTATGTGGCCTATCACATGACCAGTGAATCCACAAAGTTTGGGGGCGAAGGTCTGTTGCGCTATGTGTATTTCTTCATTCTTATTACACACATTCTACTTTCTATTGTCGTCATTCCTTTCGTATTGATAACTTACGTGAGAGCGATTACCAAGAATTTTGAACGTCACAAAAAAATTGCCCGTATCACGTTTCCGCTGTGGTTGTATGTGGCCGTAACCGGTGTTGTGGTGTATGTGATGATCTCACCCTATTATGTTTGATTTATAAGCACTTGAATTCAGCTTTTTATTGATTTTTGTTTTGGCTACGGTCACTTTCAATCGCTTCTCAGTTGTTTTTAACGCATGTCAAATGCGCTAAAATTTAAATGGTTAGGATCTCATAAGCGCAAAATTTAAGCTTTTATTTGTCGCTCCAATTTTTAAGTAGGAGTGCTGCGATTAAAGCCTTCTCAAGGTTTTATCTTCTGTAATGCATGCCTCTAAAGAAATGGCTAGGAGCCCTACCTATCAGCGAGGCAGATTGACAAAGATGCCCTACAGGATGGCATGAAACACTGGGCAATCTCAAGCTTAAATGGCTTGTAAACCACTAACATAAAAACCACTTTTCAAATGGCTAAAAAATTAAGTACTGCGCAAGGCATGGGTGCCACAGTTTCTGATAAGACCATAACCTTTAGGGTTTGGGCACCAAATGCCAAACAGGTGTTTGTAACAGGTTCTTTTAATGACTGGGATTATAAAGCCTTAAAACTTAAACACGAGGCCAATGGTTATTGGGCAATTGCAACCCATAAAGCCAGGGTAGGGGACGAGTACAAGTTTGTAATCATCAATGCAGAAAGTGGTAATGAGTTGCTGCGGAATGACCCTTACGCCTATCAAATGACCAATAGCAACGGGAACTCCGTGATTGAGGATTTTCATTTTGATTGGGAGGACGAGGGTTTTGAAATAGAAGATTGGAACAAGCTCATCATCTATGAACTTCACGTAGGCACCTTCCACCGAAGCGCGAAAGATAAAGTGGGAACCTTTGGTAATGTGATAAAAAAGTTACCCTATCTCAAGAAATTGGGTATCAACGTCATTGAATTGTTGCCAGTAGCCGAATTTGCAGGGGGTATTTCTTGGGGATACAATCCTGCGGCACCTTTTTCCGTCGAAAATGATTATGGGGGCTCTGAAGGTTTGGCAAACTTAGTGAACGAAGCCCACAAAGCCGGGATTGCGGTCATCCTTGACGTGGTTTATAACCATTTGGGACCATCTGATGTTGACCTGTGGCAATTTGATGGCTGGTCCAATAATGATAAGGGTGGCATTTATTTCTACAATGACCACCGCTCAAAAACACCTTGGGGCGATACCAGGCCAGATTATGGCAGACCCGAAGTGCGACAATACTTCATCGATAATGCGCTTATGTGGCTGGATAAATTTCATTTGGACGGCCTCCGATTCGACGCTACGGCTTACATACGTTATGAAGAAGGTGGTTTGGGAATGGGTAATGCCATTGATGAGGGCAACCTGATGATTAAGGAAATCAACCGAGAAATTATGGCAAACCATCCAAAAGCAATCACGATTGCAGAAGATTTGAAAGGTGATGAAAATGTGACCAAGCTTTTTGCCGACGGCGGTTTAGGCTATGGTTCACAGTGGGATTCTAAATTTGTGCATCCAGTAAGAGAGGTTTTGGAGCAGCCCAATGATCAAGACCGAGACCTTCAAAAAATTGTCGATGCACTGTGTTACAGTTACAATGAAAGTGCTTTCCAACGGGTGGTTTATACCGAGTCCCATGACGAGGTCGCCAACGGTAAAGCGCGCGTGCCAGAAGAAATACAGCCTGGAGATGCCAACAGTGAATTTGCATTAAAACGTGCCATTTTAGGCATTGTACTGGTAATGACCGCTCCTGGGATTCCAATGATTTTTCAAGGCCAGGAATTTATGGTGGACAAATTTTTCAAGGATGATGAAGGTCTCGATTGGAGACAGGAAAAAGAACATGATACCATAACACAGCTTTTTAGGCAATTGTGTGCGTTGCGTCTGGGCAATTTTAACTCGGAAGGCTTGACAGGGCAGTACATGAGCGTTCTCCATATGAACCAAGACACTAAAGTTTTGGCTTATAGACGATCGCAGCATGAAGATTTCAAGAACGCGACCTTAGTGGTCATGAATTTTAGCAATACAGAGTATACCGATTATGAAATGGGTCTCTCAAATGCCGATAAAAGTGAGTTGCTCTTCAACTCGGTCTCTAAGGAATACAGTCCGCAATTTTCAGAGCTTCCTGTAGAAAATCTAAAGATTGTCAATGAGGCATTTGACGATCAATCCCACAAAGCGATACTCAATATCCCAGCTTATGCGGCTTTGATTTTTTAAATATCACGAATCAGTTTTCAGTTAAAACTCAAATTAAATCCCGAACCAAACGAAGATTTAATTTGAAACCGCTTTCTCAATTCTGGCAATTGCTCTTGACCATTTGGGATACACGGCGATGGGCTCTGGATAATCCACAGCTTTCAATGCCTCTGGATAAAGCCAAGGTGCGTGGATTTTGGCACTTTCGAGTGTTGCAAGTTCTGGAATCCATTGGGCTATATAGGCCTCCGCTTTATATTTCAAACTTTGATGTACGGGATTGGTGTAATAAATTTCGTAGGCTTGCATGTGCCAATTCATCCAATTGGAACTCACGTCGTAATCAATAAGCTGGCACTCAAAATAGGCAGCACCCCAGTTCCAATCGATTTTTAAATCCTGAACGAGGTAACTCGCGCAGTTCACACGGCCGCGATTGCTCATGTAGCCCGTTTGGTTGAGCTGCCGCATGTGCGCATCGATAAACGGAATACCGGTTTGCCCATCTTGCCAGCGTTTGAAATGAATCTGGTTGTTCTCAAAATTTACCTGCTTGTTCTTAAAGCCTTCCGTCTTAAAAATAAGATCGCCAAATTTCATGCCCTTGAAGGTGAAATAATCACGCCATACCAATTCAAAAATCAACCACCATGTGCTTTGGTTGCGCTTGATTTGAGTTTCGTAAGCCTTGACAGTTTCATAAATAGTTCTCGGTGATAAACAACCAAGTGCCAAATAGGGCGAGAATTTGGAACTGTAATCCAAGCCTTGAGATTTATTGCGGGTCCAGCGATAGCCTGTCAAGCTTTCGCTTTCGAAGCTGTAGTACTTTAAACGTGCCAACGCTTCGGTTTCTCCGCCAGCTAAAAAAGGAGCACTCTTCTTATAGGCTACTTTATCAAACCCGTAGTTTTTAATCGAAGGAAAGGCGTTGCTTTTTGCTTTGGGGTGTGGCCTGATGGCCTCTGGTGCTTTAAAACTAGCTCTTGGTGTGCTTTCCTTAGAAGTGGGAATGCGATACGCCTTGCTGGTCAACGGGATTTTTTCAATACTGAAAGGAATATCATTAAGATGGTACAAGGTTTTGCCCCAGTAAAAATTGAACTCAACTTCTGGTAAGCTCATTTTCAGATGTTTGATGCGTTTTAATTCTTCGGAAGCATATTCTTTTTCAGCAAAAATGCTATCGATGGCATAAATTTCAATAAGTTCCGGAATGTCTTGTTCTGCCCCATTCGAGCTAATTATAAGTTGTCCGCCAATTTTTTTTAATTGCTGCTGAAGATCCAACACCGATTGCTCCAAAAATCGAAACCGATTGCTTCCTGATTTTCTGAAGCCTAATGGGAGTTCCTCAAAAATTGAAGCTTCCACGCAAAAACAACACACCACGCGTTCGCATTGAGCGATGGCTTGGCAAAGCGCTTCATTATCGTGGAGTCTAAGGTCATTTTTAAACCAGACCAAACCTGTTTTCATGCTGCTATTTGATTTTAATCCCTCCAGAGGGGTTTATTCCCCGAGGCTTGCTTCGAATTATAAATAACATCTTCAATTCATACCTCGTGGGCTTGCCCCGAGCTTATTGATTTTTAAAAAAAACCGATCATCCGGAAATACAGGAATCATCGGTTTATCAATTTTAGAGTGGATAGGTTTCAAAACGCCGATTCCACAGCACCACCATCAATTCTAATATTTGCTCCATTCACAAAACTTGCGTGTTCGGAACACAAAAAAGCAACTACAGATGCTACTTCCTCAGGTCTACCGCGGCGTTGCATGGCAATATGCGGGCGTTTATTTTTCACAAACCATTCCACGGCTTTCTCTACGGTGGTATCCCTTTTTTCCGCTAACTCATCCATCATCGCGTTCGTCATAGGTGTTTCAATATAAGCTGGCGAAATGGAGTTGATGAGAATATTTTCTTTGGAATACGCCCGAGACAGGCATTTTGCCAAATTGATGATCGCAGCTTTACAAGCGTTGTAAGGGCTTTCCTCAATATAAGGCTGGAAGGCGTTTTCCGAAGCCACCAAAATCATACGTCCCCATTTCAATTTTTGCATTTGTGGCACAAAAGCACGTGCAACCCGAACCGCACCCATCAAATCGATTTCAATGGTCTTCATCCAATCAGCATCGGTCAACTCTAAAAAGTCGCCTGCAGCACCTCTGGCTCCAGCTGCATGAAAGATGATGTGTGCGCCACCAAATTCGTCTTCAATTCTTTTAGCGAGTGCCAAGACTTCGTCGTTGTTGGAAATATCGGCAGCAATGGCCATGACTTTAGCTCCCATTTCACATTCCTTCTCAACTTGCGCCTTCGCTTTATCTAAATCTTTTCCGGCAGTTTTATCAGATATGATGACGTTTACGCCAGCTCTGGCCAGAAATTTTGCGGTTTCTATACCCAATCCAGAATCGCCTCCTGTTACTAATGCAGTTTTTCCTTTGATTTTTAAATCCATAATATTTTTTTTAAGTGTTTATTTAATTTTTGCTCGATTCAGGGCAGCGGCAAACAAAATTCGGATGGCTTGACAACATTTTCAATTCTTATGATTAGAGCGGAGGTACAAATTTTCAATTATGATACTGGTCAAAAGTTGAATATTTAAGAGCTGTGAGTCCCAGTGCCTCGGAATTTAAAACTTGACAGCTATCTTTTACAAATTGCTTCGGAAAATTATCCGTTGGTTGTAAATCCAGGATAGCAGGTCATCCCGCCATCTACATAAATAGTGGTGCCATTGATATACTCCGATTCATCTGAAGCCAACCAACTTGCGACACTTCCAATTTCGCTGGGCTCACCAATTTCGTCATAAGGGATGAGTTTCAGTAGTTTTTTCATTTTTGCCTCATCTTGCCAAACCTCCTTATTGATAGGGGTTTTGATAGCGCCCGGTGCAATGCTGTTGCAGCGAATCTTGTATTGGGCGTACCCTTGGCAAATGCTCTGCATCAACATGGCAATACCTCCTTTGGAAGCCGCGTAATTAGCATGGCCAGCCCATGGAATCACTTCGTGTACCGAGCTCATGTGGATGATTTTGCCTGCAGAGCGCGAAACATCTTTTCTTATTCCGGTATTCATAAATTCATTGAGTGCGGCACGAGCACATAAAAATTGCCCAGTGAGATTCACGCCTATAACCTTGTTCCAATCTGCCAGACGCATTGCATGAAGCGGCGAATCCTTTTGTATACCAGCGTTAGACACGCAAATATCAATGTGCTTGAATTGATCCTTGCTGGTCTTGAACAAGCGCTGCACATCCTGTTCTTGGCTTACATCGGCCTGGCAGGTAATGACATCGCCAGCACGCTTGTCTTTACTGATCTCATGCGCCAATTCTTCCGCAGAGGCTTTACTGCTATTATAGTTGATGACCACATTTGCACCTTCCGAAGCAATGGCTTTTGCCACAGCGCTGCCTATGCCAGAGCTTCCACCAGTGACAATACAGGTCTGGTTAATCAATCTTTGATTGGGTTTTTGCATTTGAACAATGATTTAGTGTTTTTCTTCCTCCTTTAAAGAAACAACCAATTGAAAAAATAGTCTAACTGAAACACGACTAATCTTGCTTCATTCAAACAGATGGGGTTAAACTGAAAAACATTCAATGCTAACCCAAACACAAATTTCTATAAGGATATCAAGTCAAAGTCTTGACCGTTTTAAGTTTATCATTATTTTTATCAAAAAGTTGAAGAAAAATAAACTGATATGACTTCGGAAAAGCGCACGATTGTATTCATCCATTATTTTGGAGGTGATAGCGGAAGCTGGAAATGGCTCGACAAACATTTAGACCACAATTACGATTCTGTTTATCTGGATCTCCCAGGATTCAATGGCACTGAAGCTTTGGAGGAGCTATCAATCCGAAAATTTGCTGAATGGATCAAAGCCCAAATTGAAGGCAGAGATTTGAAGCGATATGTGCTTTGCGGGCATTCCATGGGAGCTAAACTCGCCTTATTCACTGCGTTTTTGATGAAAACGAATCCGCCAGAAAAAATAATACTCATCGCGCCATCACCACCAACTGTAGAAAACATGCCCGCCCATGAGAAAAAACGCATGCTGCACCATCCCGACGAAGATGAAGCCATTATTACGGTTGAAAACGCCACATGTAAAAGTATGAAGCCGAAAAAATTCGATTATGCGGTACAGAGTCAATTGCGTATCGAATATAAAACCTGGGGGTGGTGGATTAAAGAAGGCATGGGTACCGATGTGTCTTGGGCCACAAAAAACCTGGATATCCCAACCTTCGTGATTTGTAGCACAAGCGATCCTGTGATTGGTATGGATGACATTCATGAGGAAGTGCTGCCACATATACAAAATGCCAGACTCAGCACCTTCGGCAAATCCGGTCATCTCATCCCAATGGAGTCTTCACGCAAATTGGCCAAGCGCATCAATAGGATTATGAGGAAATGGTAGGCTTGAATTTAGAGGGATAGCGTATCAGGAATTTGGCATTTGTTTCTAGTTTCGAGAAAATGAACGTGTTTTGTCTTAATGAAGCTGGAGCAATTTTAATTATAGAAATATGCTTTGAGAGAGAGACTATTTGGTCAACTTTTTTTACCTACAACCTACAACCTACAACCTACAACCTACAACCTACAACCTACCACCTACCACCTACCAACCTCTACCCTCTAAAAAATCAGACCCAGCTTCGCCTATTACAAAAATTTCAGAATCAAACCAAAGTATCTTATCTTTGCAAAACAAAAAATAAACACATTCTAGTGATGAAACGCAATCTTCTCTTTTTACTCTTTTCCTTCGTATTCTTTTTGCAAACAAATGCCCAATGCGCCATGTGCCGAGCGGTATTGGAAAGCGAAGAAGGTCAAGTTACTGCAGTGGGTGTGAATGATGGCATTATGTATCTCATGGCCGTTCCCTATATTTTGGTTGCTGGTATTGCTTTTGCTATTTATTGGCAATTCATTCGTGGTAAAAAAACCATATAAATCTTCAAGATCCTGTAACACTTTTCCTGTTTAGACGTCTTATAAATACCCATTAATCTTTACTCTTAACAAATACTTAGCATAATTGGGACTGTGTTTTGTGTAATATTGTAGCGCTTAACTACCTATACTATGATCAGCATTAAAGATTTACATAAATCCTATCACATGGGGAAAAACTCCGTACATGTCCTAAAAGGCATCAATTTTGATGTGAAAGAGGGCGAGATGGTCTCTATAATGGGCTCTTCGGGCTCTGGTAAATCCACACTTCTCAATATTTTAGGCATGCTTGATGAAGCAGATGAAGGTAGTTATACTCTTGATAATGTGCCCATCAAAAATCTTAATGAAAAAATAGCAGCCAAATACAGAAATGAATTTCTAGGCTTTATTTTTCAATCCTTCAATCTTATAAATTACAAAAGCGCTTTAGACAATGTGGCTCTGCCGCTTTATTATAAAGGTATGAATAGAAAGGAACGCACCGAGCGCTCCATGCATTACCTCGAAAAAGTGGGTCTGGCCCAATGGTCGCATCATTTGCCCAGCGAACTTTCTGGCGGTCAAAAACAGCGTGTTGCCATAGCGAGAGCATTGGTAAGTGACCCAAAAGTACTTTTGGCCGATGAGCCTACTGGTGCATTGGATACCCAAACTTCTTATGAGGTCATGGAGTTGATCCAAGGGATTAATGACGCGGGAAAAACCATTTTGGTGGTAACCCATGAGCATGACATCGCTCAAATGACCAAGCGCATTGTGAACCTTAAGGATGGCGTCATCATAGACGATTCTGTTGTTGAACAAGTAAGAGCTTCAGCCCATGTTTGATCTCGAGCGCTGGCAGGAAATATTCGAAACCCTAAGCAAAAACAAGTTGCGTACTTTTTTAACCGGACTTTCAGTAGCTTCTGGAATTTTCATTTTGGTCATTCTTCTAGGTTTCAGTAAAGGCATTGAAAACGGAGTGAAATCACAGTTTGAACAGGATGCCACCAATGAAATATCGGTTAGGACGAGCCGAACCACTAAAAGTTATAAAGGTTTAAATCCTGGGCGTTACGTTCAGCTCACCAATGAAAGCTACGATGCTGTTGAGCGAAAATTTGATCCTTATCTGGAATATCGTTCTAAAACCTTCATGGTTTGGGGCGGCACGGTCTCATACGGAAACGAATCAGGAAATTACAGAATTAGCGGTGTTCTACCCGACAATCAATTCATCGAAAATGCCGATATAGGAACTGGTCGCTTCGTCAATCATTCAGATGTTGTAGAGAGCAGAAAGATCGCAGTGATCGGCAATAAAATGAAACAGGACTTGTTCAAGGATGAGAGTCCCATTGACAAGAATATTTCAGTTTATGGGGTAAACTTTAAGGTCGTTGGCGTGTTTTTTGATCCCGGTGGGGAGCGAGAGGAAAGTCAGCTGTACATTCCAATCACCACGGCTCAAAGAGTGTTCAATGCTGGCCAAGACATTAGAAATATGTCTTTTACCATGAAAATGGAAGACAATTTTGATAAAGCCGTAAAGAAATCTGAAGCCATCTCGCAAGGCATTGAGAGCCAATTAAAGGAAATCCATATCGTGGCGCCTGATGATGTAAGTGCAGTTCGCGTTAACAACACCTTAGAAGAGGCACAAAAAATCTACTCACTCGTTGCCACCATTCAAGCCGTATTTTGGTTTGTGGGCATAGGTACCATTATCGCCGGTGTGGTAGGTGTTGGTAATATTATGCTCATTATTGTTAAGGAGCGTACTAAGGAAATTGGTATTCGCAAGGCGCTAGGAGCAATGCCCATGTCTATTGTTGGGATGATTTTACAGGAGGCGGTTTTTGTGACCATGTTTTCTGGTTTGTTCGGACTTGTTTTCGGACTTGGACTTTTGGAACTTGTAGGCCCTCAAATAGAAAATGATTTTATAAAATATCCGCAAGTAGATTTCAACATAGCGCTAACCACGGTGTTCTTGTTGGTTTTGGCAGGCGCAATTGCAGGATTCATTCCCGCGTATAGAGCCGCCAAAATTAAACCTATAGTAGCACTTAGAGACGAATAATATGTTTAGTAGAGACCGTTGGGACGAAATACTAGAAGCTTTAAACGCCAATAAATTTAGAACTTTATTGACCGCATTTGGAGTGTTCTGGGGCATTACCATTTTGGTCTTGTTATTGGCGATGACCAATGGCTTGAGCAATGGTGTGACCGCAGGCTTTGGGGATTTCGCCACCAATTCCATGTTTATGTGGACCCAAAGTACTTCCAAACCTTATAAAGGACTGCCTAAGGGCAGGCGATTTAACTATGACATCAATGATGTTGCAGCGATAAAATCTGAAATTCCCAATCTAAAATACGTATCACCTAGAAATTCCCTTGGAGGCTATCAAGGTGCGAATAATGTAACCAGAGGCACTAAAACAGGAGCATTTCAAATCTATGGCGATTACCCTGAATACATCTACCAACAGCCCATGGACCTATTGCAGGGGCGATTTTTGAGTTATTCAGACATTGAAGCGAAACGCAAGATCTGTGTTATTGGTACAGGGGTTGTTAAAAGTCTTTACGAAAAAAACGAAGACGCTTTGGGAACTTACATCAAGGTTAATGGCGTGAATTTTATGGTGGTTGGTACTTTTAAAATGAGCAACAGTCAAGGGGATAAGGAGGAAGACGCCAACACCATTTACATTCCGTTCACAACCTTTGGGCAAGCCTTCAATCAAGGCGAAGATGTGGGTTGGATGGCAATTACTGCTGTCGACGGAACTTCAATAACAGATATGAAGCAGCAGATTTTCGATTTGATGAAATCGCGACATAAAATCGATCCTACCGATCGGGCCATTGGGCATTATGATTTGTCTGAGCAATTTGGGCGCATCAACGGTCTTTTTTCAATATTGAGCTTTGTAGGCTATTTCGTTGGCGCTTTGGTGCTTATGTCTGGTATTATTGGAATAAGTAACATCATGCTCATTGTCGTCAAGGAGCGCACCAAAGAAATTGGGGTGAGACGCGCTTTGGGGGCATCACCATGGAGCATCAAATCCCAGGTCTTACAGGAAAGTTTAATATTGACCATTCTTTCTGGTATGACCGGCATCTCATTTGCCGCCATAGTAATTTACGTCATGAACACTATTTTAGACCGCGTAGGTCCGGTAGAGAATTTTGCAAATCCAAGCGTTAGCATGAATGTGGTTTTTACGGCATTAATCATTCTAGTGGTTTCTGGAGTGTTGGCTGGCTTGATTCCTGCAAATAGCGCTACAAAAATGAAACCCGTTGACGCTTTAAGAATCGAATAACCCAAAAAACTCAAACAATCAAACCCTCAAATTATTTTAAAATAATAGTTCAAATCTCTTTTTTGAAGCGAGATGCGACCTGAAAATAAGTTAATATTACAAACACATGAAAAGAACTAAAACCGCCATCTTACTTATCTCAATTGTTGTTGTTTTTGCAGCAGCACTAATTTATTTGTGGAAAAAAAACCAGGAAGACCCTGTGACTTATACCACGGAATCACCAACCATGGAAACCATTACTGTAAAAACAGTAGCCACCGGTAACATAGTGCCTAAAGAGGAAATCTTGATAAAGCCGAATATTTCTGGAGTGATTGAAAAAGTGTTTATAGATGCTGGGCAGTATGTGAAGTCTGGAGACTTGATTGCCCAAATTCAAGTTATTCCCAATGTGTCTTCTTTGACGAGTGCAAAAAACAATATTGCCAGCAATAGAACCTCGTTGGAAACTGCTAAAATCAACTTGCAAACCCAACAAGCCAATTATGATAGACAGAAAGCCTTATTTGATAAAGGCGTGATTTCAGCAAATGATTTTGAGGGTGTAAGAAACACCTATTTACAAACCAAGCAAGCCGTTGAGCAAGCCAAAATAAACGTGAATAGCGCTACCCAAAATTACGACATCATCAAAACAGGGACTACAAGCGGTGTGGGCAACAGTGCCCAAACCCAGGTTAGAGCAACCGTTTCGGGGATGGTTTTAGATGTGCCCGTGAAAGCAGGTAACCAAGTCATTGAGGCCAACAATTTTAATGAAGGCACCTCTATAGCCTCCTTGGCAGATGTGAAACAAATGATCTTTGAGGGTAAGGTAGACGAGAGTGAAGTAGGGAAAATCAAAGAGGGATTGCCTTTGGAAATCACAGTGGGTGCCATAGAGAATCAAAAATTTGAGGCGGTTTTAGATTATATCGCTCCCAAAGGGGTTGCCGAGAATGGTGCCATTCAATTTGAGATTAAGGGCAGTATAAAAAATATCGATTCTACTTTTATAAGAGCAGGCTTAAGTGCCAATGCGTCCATTATTTTGGATAAGGCTGAAAATGTATTGGCCATCAAAGAAGCCTTGGTACAGTATGATCAAGAGACTAAAAAACCTTTTGTGGAAATTGCAGTGGGCGATCAGGAATTTGAAAGACGTGATGTGGAATTGGGTATTTCAGATGGTATTTTTGTTGAGGTAAAAAGCGGCATTTCCAAAGACGATAAAATAAAGGTGTGGAACCAAGTACAAGGCATTCCTACTTATGCCCAGCAATAAATCATTGACAATTGTGTAACACGAAAGCGTAAATAGATACATATACAGTAATTATGAAAAAAATAGTCAGTTTAATAATAGTGCTCATTACTTTAGGAGTAAACGCCCAAAACAAAAAGTGGACGCTTACAGAATGTGTTGAGCATGCCTTAGAGAACAATATTTCAGTAAAACAAAGCGAACTGAATCTCGAGGCGACCGATATCGATAGGTTGCTTGCCTTGGGTAACTTTATGCCAAGCTTAAATTTAAGCAGTAGCGTTTCAGAAAATACGGGACTTAGTTTTAACCCGGTTACCAACAATGCGCAAACCACCACTTTTCTCTCGTTTACAGGTAGAGGTAATATTGGCTACACGCTTTTTGATGGTCTTAGAAACATTCGTGAAGTACAGCGCGCAAAGATTGCAAAATTGGCTAGTCAATACCGTTTGTTAAAAATGAAGGACGATATCTCCTTATTGGTGGCCAATTCATTTTTACAGGTCATTTTGAACAAAGCCAATCTTGAAGTTTTACAATCGCAAAACGAAGTGACCATAGAACAAATGGAAAGAACACAGCAACTCGTTGACGCCGGTTCTTTGCCGCAAGGGGATTTGCTGGAGATACGGGCCATCAATGCAAGCGAGCTTCAAAACATCGTCAATGCTGAGAACCAGATTCAAATCTCGCTCATTAGTCTTGCCCAATTGCTCCTAATCAAGGATTATGAGACTTTCGACGTGCAAGATGCCGGTTATAATATTGTGGATGGCGGAATAGCCGATAAGAGTGTTTCCGAAATCATGTCTGGTGCAAGGGACAACCGTTCAGAAATTAAGATAGCTGAGCAAGATGTGGAACTGGCGAAAAAAGACGTCCAACTTGCGAAAGGCAACTATTTGCCAACATTGAGTGCGTTTTTTGGGTATGACACCAGGTTTACCAATGCGCAATCATTTATACAGGATCTTGATCCAGATGAGCCTTTGGTCACCCAACAAATTGGAGTGGTTGAGGCTACTGGCCAACCGGTAGTTGGGCAGTTTCCCAATACGATTACACGTCAAGCAGGGGCTGAGCCTTTTTTCAATCAATTGTACCAAAATGATGGTATTGGTTATGGGCTGAGCCTTAATATTCCTATTTTTAATGGTTTCTCAACGCGATCTAATGTTAAACGAAGCGAAATTAATCTAAGACGTTCTAATTTTCAATTGGAACAGGCAGAGTTAGATTTGGAGTCTAACGTTTATCAGGCTTACGTTGATGCCAAAGGATCACTGAAATCTTACGAAGCAGCAAAATCTGCTGTGGAATCTCAAGAATTGGCTTATGACTATGCTAAGGAGCGCTATGATGTGGGCTTGACCAATGCCTTCGATTTTAGTCAATCTAAATTGCGGTATGACAATTCTAAAATAGATATGAATAACGCCAAATACGACTATATTTTTAAACTGAAGGTTTTGGAACTCTACTTTGGAGTGCCAGCTAACGAATTGAAATTTTAATACCATGTCCAAAAAAACTAAGATTATTATTGGAGTTATTGTTGTTTTACTATTGGTCTTGGTGATTGCAGCTAAAATGGACTTGTTTGGTAAGAAGGGAAACTTCAAGGAAGTAGATGTCAAAAAAGTCACGCTTATTGATATTACCGAAACCGTTTCTGCCACAGGAAAGATACAACCCGAAGTTGAGGTTAAGATATCCAGTGAGGTTTCTGGTGAAATCATCGAACTTCCTTTTAAGGAAGGTCAGCAGGTCAATAAGGACGAACTCTTGGTTAAGGTCAATCCAGACCTTATACAATCTGCCGTAAACAGATCGCAAGCCTCTTACCAAAATGTCAAATCAGGTCTTGCGCAGGCTGAAGCGTCGCTCAAGGAGGCAAAATCCAATTATGATCGCAATAAGATCTTGTTTGAAAAAGGAGTTATTTCAAAAGCAGATTGGGATAGATCCATTGCAGCATACGAGACTGCGGAAGCAGCAAAAAACTCGGCCTACTATGGTGTGAGAAGCGCAGCTGCAACTGTCAATGAAGCCCAAGATAATTTGAGCAGGACCACAATTTATGCACCCATGAGCGGCACCATTTCTTTGCTTAGCGTAGAGTTGGGCGAACGTGTGGTGGGTACCCAACAAATGGCTGGTACCGAAATTTTGAGGGTTGCCAATCTCAAGGATATGGAAGTGGAGGTTGATGTTAATGAAAATGATATCGTCAAGGTGCAAATTGGCGATACAACCCTAGTGGAGGTTGATGCGTATTTAAAAAAGGAATTCAAGGGTATTGTGACCCAAATTGCCAACTCTGCAGGCCAAGCATTGACTGCCGATCAAGTCACAAACTTCAGGGTGAAGGTTAAAATCCTAAAAGAGTCTTATAAAGATTTAACTGAAGGCAAACCAGAACATTATTCGCCGTTTCGTCCTGGGATGACCGCAACGGTAGATATCATGACCGCACAACGCAAAAATGCAGTCGCAGTGCCAATTAGCTCGATTGTGATCAAGACCGATACCTCTTCCGTCAAGAAAAGCTTCGAAAAAATGGCTGCCGATACGGTAGAACCTGAAAACGAAGAGCGCTTTGAATGCGTTTTTATAAATGACAATGGTACCGCAAAACTTAAGGTAGTCAAAACAGGAATTCAAGATGATACCAATATCGAGATCGTTTCTGGCTTGGCAGAAGGTGACCAAATCATCACTGGCCCATACAATGTGGTTTCAAAGACCTTGAATGCTGGAGATAAGGTTGAGGTCATCTCAGATAAAAAGGATTAACGTGAACTTAAAGCAGGCCTGCATTTCAACACTTTTTTTATTGCTCATGTTTTCTTCGGAAGGCTTTGCGCAAGACAAACAGCTTTGGGCAAGGTCCTACATCAATAAGAAAGCACCTGCATTGAAATTGGATAAGTGGCTTACCGAAAAACCAGATACAGAAGGCAAATTCATTATGCTAGATTTCTGGGCAACCTGGTGCGGGCCTTGCAAACGGGAGATTCCTCAAATGAATGCCTATAGTGAAAAGTTCAAGGAGAGCCTGGTCGTCATAGGCATAAGTGCCGAAACTGAAGAAAAGGTAAAGCGCATGACCACTCCAAAAATAAACTATTACAGCGCTTTGGATACCAGTAAGATCATGAACACTGTGTATGGTATTCAAGGAATCCCACATGTAGTCCTCATAGATCCAGAGGGTTTTGTGAGGTGGGAGGGTTTCCCAACTTTGGCAAACCACAAACTCACTGCTGGTGTTATTTCCAAAATCATTAAAGATTACAAGACGAAGCAATAAGCTATGGCCTATATATTGAGTATCGAGACTGCTACCACCAATTGCTCGGTTGCGCTTTCAAATAAAGGGGAGACTTTGGTTTTAAAGGAGGATAATGATCCCAATTATTCCCATGCCGAATCCCTGCACAGTATCATTGATGCAGTTTTAACGGAAGCCGAGGTGTCCAAATCCCAATTAGATGCCATTGCGGTAAGTAAAGGCCCTGGGTCTTACACAGGGCTTCGTATTGGCGTTTCTGCTGCGAAAGGCTTGTGTTACGCTTTGGAGCTACCGTTGATCGCTATCTCCACTTTAGAAGCATTGGCGCATCAGGTGCAAGCTGAAGATGGTCTCATCATCCCAATGTTGGATGCCAGACGTATGGAGGTTTACTCAGCCATATTTAAGACCAATTATGAATTGCTCAGGGAAATTGAAGCTCAGATTCTGGATGAAACGTCTTTTCAAGCAGAATTAAATGGCTCAAAGGTCTATTTCGTGGGAAGCGGGGTTGAGAAAACGAAACGCATCATAAGCCATGAAAACGCTATTTTTATTGAAAATAAGTTGCCTTCCGCAGCACAAATGGGCGCTATGGCTTATGTGAAGTATAAAAAAAGCGACATCGTGGATGTCGCCTATTTTGAGCCTTTTTATTTAAAGGATTTTATGGTCAAGAAAAAAGCTTAGTTTTCTTCCTTGAACAAATGCACATCGGTTTGTGGGAATGGGATAACGATTCCTTCAGCTTCCAAACGCATTTTACCATCTTCAAGAACCGTCCAGCGTAAAGCCCAAAAATCTTCATTTTTTGCCCAATAGCGCAATGAAAGGTTTACAGAACTATCGGCCAACTCGGCAACCACGATCATTGGTTCCTTGCCTTCTTCATGCATTACAGTGGGTTGTTCATTCACCAATTTTAAAAGAATATCCTTGGTTAATTTGATATCACTATCATAACTAATCCCAAAGGTCAATGACTCTTTTCTAATGCCTTCCCTAGTATAATTGATGATGTTGTCATTTGATAATTTACCGTTTGGCATTATCGCCGATTGGTTTCCAAAGGTGGTCAATCTTGTATTGAAAATCGAGATTTCTTTAACGGTGCCTTCTATGCCTTGGGCTTTTATCCAATCTCCAATTTGGAACGGTTTGATGAGCATGATGAGCACGCCTCCCGCAAAATTGGCAAGTGTGCCTTGCAAGGCAAGACCTAAGGCTAAACCACCAGCGGCAAGGATGGCCACAAAGGAAGTGGTTTCTACACCGACGGTTCCCAACACAACAACGATCAAAACAATCTTGAATGCAGCACTGAGTAAGTTGAGAAGAAATTTGCGCAGGCTAATGTCAAAGTCCCGACTTTCCATGGTTTTTCTGATGCCTTTAATCAACATCCTGGCAATCCATGACCCGATGATCCAGATGAGAATCGCTGCGATGACTTTTGGGCCATATTCAATCAAGAGTTCATAACCTTTGTTTATCCAACGTTCTAATTCCATGTAACTATGTGTTTTTTAATGATTGGCAAAAATATCAAAAAAACGCCGAATGCTAAATTTTTCAGAGCAACATTCGGGCGTTTTGAATACAAGCGCTTCGGTGATTATTGAAGACTATTAAGGTATTTAACGAGTTTAACCAGGTCTTCTCGCTCAGTGGTGTTGATTCTGTTTTTCTTGATGAAGTCTAAAATGGCCTTGGAATGTTTTGGATACATGTTGGCAAGGTCTTTTTTGTTGCGAGGGATTTCTTTCGCAACACCATCGCTCAATCTCAAATAATAGGTGTCTTTATTTTCCTCGAATTCTGCGGGCTTAGATTTCTCATAACTTGATCTGGCCGGCTTGCTTTCGCTATAACGCTTACTTTTCTTTATCAATAATTGATTCTTCTGGTTTTCTGGAGAAGCCACAACAAAATAACCTCTCGTGATTTGGTTGTTTTGGTCTAGGTAACTGGAGGATATGAAAACAGTTTGATCATTGGAGAAGGTAATTGTTAGTTGTTGCAGATCTTTATTCACTAAGTTGATTTGGTCTTCAGCATCCTTGATTTCAAATTCATCAAAATAGGCATTGTACCTAACATTGAAAATCTTTTCTTGAAGCCCTGCGATTTTAGCAGGAAAAAAGATATCGTACAAATAAGGTGACCCTTTAACTTCTTTTGAGTTGATAGATTTAGTCATAACCGAATATGGACTCCCATCCATAATTTGCTGGAAAGAGTCAGTATCATCGTTTTGAGAATAACCTACAAATGAAAATAAAATAAATAGAATGGCTTGAAATACTTGATTTTTCATAGAACAGATTTAAAAAGACGTAAAAGAAGTATTACGTCATATAAAAATAAAGATAGGAAATTATTTTATACTGCGCAGTGATGCAACTATCCATTAATCGCCTCAACGGTCTCAACACGGCCTTTCATCATTTCACGCAACATATTCTCAATCCCGCTTTTTAGGGTATATGTTGAAGATGGGCAACCACTACAAGCACCTTGTAACACTACTTTCACAGTTTTGCTCACGGGATCGTAAGATTGAAATTCAATATTGCCACCATCACTGGCGACCGCTGGTTTAACATACTCCTCTAGAATATTGATGATCTCTTTGGAGGTATCGTCCAGTTGTTCGTAGGTTTTGTCAAGCGCTTCCGTTTTTTTCTGCTGCACTTGAGGTGCATCTTCATTGATGATGGTTTTGGCGTCTGCAATATAGTTTCTTATAAAGTCGCGCAGTTCAATGGTAATGTCGTTCCATTCTGCCATGTCAAATTTGGTTATCGACACGTAATTCTCATCAATAAATACACTTTTCACAAAGGGGAAATGAAATAATTCTGTGGCCATAGGCGCATATTTGGCCTCGTCAATGGATGTGAACTCGTGCGAATTTGTGACCAATTTCTTGTTGGCAACAAATTTTAATACGGAAGGATTTGGAGTGCTTTCCGCATAAATACTTACCGGCACTTTGGTTTTGTTGCTAGTAGCTTCGCTATTCACTGCGGCTCCCCCTTTGTTTAGATAGTCTTCAATTTGTTGGGAGACTTCATTTTGTACGTCTACCCACTCCACAATATTGAATCGTTCTATCGCTATAAAATTTCCTGAAATGTAGATTTTTTTCACAAAAGGCAGGTAGAATAGTTCTTGTGCCAACGGCGAGGCACTTGCTTCATCAATATTATTGAATTCAAAGCTTTCCTGCTGTGTCAAAAACGTCTCGGCTTCAAATTTTAAGATAGCCGGGTTCGTGGTCGGTTTGATTGAAATTTTATGTGTGGTCATGTCTAAGTCTTTTTGCAAAAATAACAAAGATAATCCATTGTGTGCCTATATTTAGCATTTGATAACACGCATGGTTTTTTGAAAAATCAACAATAGTGATTTGGCCCTACACGTGTTTAGCATTTAATAGAACGGATTAATTGTTAAACTATCACTTTTGTAAGCACTAAAAAGACCTTTTTAGTTAAAATTTCTTAAATTCCGCCTTTAATAGCCTAAAGGCTCCTGAAGTCCAGTTACCTAAAAAACCCTAAATTTGTAATTGCACATGAAATACCTCTACTACGTCATTCTTTTTCTATTTTCATTAAATGCGCTGGCTCAGGATCTAGTGATGCAAAATGGGGCGTTTACGCGATGTGCGCCAGATAAATTCTATGATTCAGGCGGGGCCTCTGGTTTTTACGGCGACAACGAAAACTTTATAATTACCATTTGCCCCTCAGATGACGATGCATTCATTATACTTGATTTTACAGCGTTTAGCACCCAACTTAACACAGATGTCCTTACCATTTATGATGGTGACGATGTTACAGCACCGCTTGTTGGAAGTTATTCAGGCGCGGCGGGCCCAGGCAAGGTAATTGCATCAGAGACGAATACCAGTGGCTGCCTTACGGTGCAATTCGTTTCTAATGGAAGTGGAACAACCACAGGATGGGCTGCCGATATCATTTGTGCTGTGCCTTGTCAAGACATCGATCCATTTGTTGAAAGTACCATTCCTGAAGCCAATGCAACAGGTGTCGTGCAAATTGCAGCAAATGACAGTGTCACCTTTACGGGCAATGCCAATTTTGCGACGGATGGCACGGGAGCGACCTATAAATGGAATTTTGGCTTCGGACCGGCGATTACAGGTCAAACAGTGACCAGAACCTTCGCCAACGCTGGCCAGTATAACGTCATTTTGACGGTTACCGATAATAACCCCTTGGGATGCTCAGAAACCACTACCATTCAAGTCTTTGTGGTGGGAGCCAACATTGTGGTCAATACATCTGCATTTACGATAGAGCAATTGGTGCAGGATGTGTTAATTGATAGCCCATGCGCCGCGGTTAGTAACATTACGTCTTCAACCGGCACAAATTTCAGCAGCGTCAATGGCATTGGGTATTTTGTGAGTGATGGTTCTATGTTTCCTTTTACAGACGGGGTGCTTTTAACTTCCGGAGATGCTACTGCAGTAAGGGGTCCTAATAATAATGCCTTGAGTGCCGGCGGTAGTAGTTGGCCTGGAGATGCTCAATTGGCTTCAATCGTGGGCATTGTTTCAAATAATGCCTCTATCATTGAATTTGATTTTGTGCCTTTGGCGGATAGCATCAGCTTTGATTTTTTAATGGCTTCAGAAGAGTACAATGGAGGTTCATTTGAATGTGATTTCTCCGATGCTTTTGCATTCTTGCTAACAGACTCTAACGGCACAACAACCAATCTGGCGGTTTTGCCAGGTACAACCACCCCGATCTTGGTGACTAATATTCATGAAGCCAACAGCAATTGTGCGGCTATTAATGAGCAATATTTTGGAGGCTATACGCCCTCAAACCAACCACCAATGAGTTTTGATGGACGTACCGAAGTTTTTACCGCACAGTCAGCGGTCACACCCGGTGAAACCTATCACATCAAATTGGTCATCTCAGATGCTAGGGATACTGCCTACGATTCTGGGGTTTTCTTAAAAGCGGGTAGTTTCAACCTTGGTGGCAACTTAGGGGAGGATATTACCATAGCAGCTGGAACAGCCGGTTGTGGTGGTGCAGATGTGCTTCTGGATACCAACGTGCCAACAGCTGCCCATATTTGGTTTAGGGATGGTGTGGAGATCGCGGGGGAAACCAATTCAACACTAACAGTAACTGAGCCTGGCACTTATGCTGTGGATGTTTATTTTTCTGAAGATTGCCAGTTCTCATCTTCTATTTTGGTCGAATTTAAACCAAGTCCTGTCGCCAATACGCCCGAAGATTTATCGATCTGTATCAATGAAACTGCTGGTGAATTTGATCTCACTGATAATGATGAAAACATTTTAGGCGATCAAAATCCCGACGATTACATTACCAGCTATCATTTGACTGAACAAGACGCTATAGATAATGTGGCGGAGTTAACCAGTCCTTATACCAATGTGTCCAATCCTCAAGTTATTTACGCCCGAATTGCAGATACTTCGCAAGAATGTTTTGATACCACTCCTTTTGAAATTGGGTACACCAGTTTAGAAATCAACAATGCGGTTACACCTTTCGAGGTTTGTGATGATAATGCAGATGGTTTTGCAATGTTCACCTTAACCGATAAAGATGTTGAGGTCATCGGCGATTTGGAGCCTACAACCGCGTCTGTTGCTTATCATGTATCCCAAGCCGATGCTGATAGTGGCACGAATGCATTGACAAGTCCTTATGTTAATGTGGACGCAAACAATCAAACCATTTTTGTGAGCGTTGCATCCGTTGGCGATCCGGGTTGTTTTAATACTAGCTCTCTGGAATTGGTAGTTAATCCCCTGCCTATAGCAACTACACCTGCTCCCTTAAAAGTGTGTGATGATGACTTTGATGGTTTTGCAAGTTTCGATTTGACTTTAAAAACTGCGGAAATTGTTGGAGGTCAAACCAACCTTACACTTACCTATCACGAGTCGCAAGAGGATGCCAATACCGGCGATAATCCAAAAGCAAGTCCTTACACGAATATAAACCCAAGCGTCCAAACAATGTATGCGCGGTTGGAAACAGATGCCACAGGTTGTTTCGCTATTGCGGAATTGACTCTAATTGTCGAGGAAATCCCTGAGATTGCTCAAATTTCAGATTATGAGTTGTGTGATGATAACACATCAGGCGATGAAACGGAAACATTTGACTTGTCTTCAAAAACGGATGAAGTGATCAATGGTCAAGCCAATCTTAGCGTAAACTATTATCTCAGTCTTGAAGATGCTGAAACTGGCAATAATCCCTTGCCAAATGATTACAGCAATATTGCAACGCCACAAACCATATTTTATAGTTTAACGAATACTTCGACTTTTTGTACCAATACAGGGAGTCTGGATTTAGTGGTCAAGCCTTTGCCCATCATTTTTGATCCCACCCCCTTGGAAGTCTGCGACGACGGCGTGCCAGACGGTATCACCTCGATCGACCTTAGCATGAAGAACAGCGAGGTCACGGGCAACAATCCCGGCTACACGGTAAGTTACCATAAGGACCAAGCCGATGCCGACAGCGATACAGACGCATTGCCGATCCCCTACACAAACGAAGCCAACGGCCAGGTCGTCTTGGTCAGGGTAGAGGATAACACCACAAGTTGCCATGCGACCACGAGCCTGGTGCTCACGGTGCAGCAGGCTCCGGTCGCGAACGACCCTGCCCCTCTTGAGTACTGCGATCCCGACAGCGACGGCTTCGGGGTCTTCGACCTCA
>NZ_VORM01000133.1 GCF_007997225.1 Subsaximicrobium wynnwilliamsii | reverse complement strand
GACTTAAAACATAGATTATTAGAATAATCAACAATATTGAAGGTAAAAGAAATTTGTTGAGTAATATCTTATTGTTTAAAGTCATTTTTATTTCGTTAAAATTCTAATTCCGTATTTTAATTTTATTGGCGTTGCATTTGTTGTTGTTTGTTCAATATAAAATTAGTTTTCGCAATTTTGGCAAATTACTGGCAACGTCTCGGCTATGGTTAGTGCGGGAATTAAAAGTAGTAAACTTTCGATTAAGCACTTAGCCAAATCTTTTTATTTTGTTTTATCTTTTTTGTTCTAAAGCCAAATCAAAAGTTTTGGCGGACTTGGTTATAAGCTCTAAACTTAGGGTTAATCACTAAAGCCCGTATTAATTATAGCCATTGTTGAACGAATCCTCCCTACCGGTCGGAAGCCCGCCTGAACCGTTCCGATTGGATGTTCTTGCTGTAAATGTAATAGATTTATTAATTTGTAGCTAAATTTTAAATCCAATACCATGTTTAAAAAA
>NZ_VORM01000015.1 GCF_007997225.1 Subsaximicrobium wynnwilliamsii | reverse complement strand
GTACAAATAGATATAGATTTGCGTCGAGTGAACAGCTGCATGCGTGCCTGGTAGAATATATAAGCTGGTACAACACCAAAAGGATCCATTCAACCTTGGGGTATAGAACACCATTGGAAATGCAACTGAAATTAGAAAATTTAATCAATAAAGCGGCTTAATAAAAATAGTCACGCTTTATGTAGGAATTCCATACTGAATACTGAATACTGAATACTGAAGTTTGGATTGTGACTTCAATTGTAAAAGGCAACTGTGACTTTGACTGCAAACTGAGGACTGAAGACTGCCGCCTGAGTTTTTGATTAACGATTGAAGATTAACGATTTTTGATTGTTGAAGTTTTGGTAGCAACTTCATTCCACAATCAAAACTAATATCGAATATTGAATATTGAATGCTGAAGTTTTGATTGTGACTTCAAGTTTAAAAGGCAAGTGAGGCTGGGACTGTAAACTGCGGACGGAAGACGGAAGATGGGAGACGGAATATCGAATATCGAATTTTGAACGCTGAATACTGAAGTTTTGATTGTGACTTCAATTGTAAAAGGCAACTGCAACTGTGACTGAAAACTGAGGACTGAAGACTGCCGACTGAATTTTTGATTAACGATTTTTGATTAACGATTTTTGAAGTTTTGGCAGCAACTTCATTCCACACTCAAAACTAATATCGAATATCGAACGCTGAATACTGAATGCTGAAGTTTTGATTGTGACTTCGATTTCAAAAGGCAACTGCGACTGAAAACTGAGGACTGAAGACTGCCGACTGCCGACTGCCGCCTGAGTTTTTGATTAACGATTTAAGATTAACGATTTTTTATTGCTGAAGTTTTGGCAGCAACTTCATTCCACGATCAAAACTAATATCGAATATCGAACGCTGAACACTGAATGCTGAAGTTTTGATTGTGACTTCAAGTTTAAAAGGCAAGTGAGGCTGGGACTGTAAACTGCGGACGGAAGACGGAAGATGGGAGACGGAATATCGAATATCGAATTTTGAACGCTGAATGCTGAAGTTTTGATTGTGACTTCGATTTTAAGTGTAACTGTGACTATGACTGCGGACTGCAAACTGAGGACTGAGGACTGAATTTTTGATTAACGATTTAAGATTAACGATTTTTGATTTTTGAAGTTTTGGCAGCAACTTCATTCCACACTCAAAACTAATATCGAATATCGAACGCTGAACACTGAATGCTGAAGTTTTGATTGTGACTTCAAGTTTAAAAGGCAAGTGAGGCTGGGACTGTAAACTGCGGACGGAAGATGGGAGACGGAATATCGAATATCGAATTTTGAACGCTGAATGCTGAAGTTTGGATTGTGACTTCAATTGTAAAAGGCAACTGCAACTGCGACTGAAAACTGAGGACTGAAGACTGCCGACTGAATTTTTGATTAACGATTTAAGATTAACGATTTTTGATTTTTGAAGTTTTGGTAGCAACTTCATTCCATGATCAAAACTAATATCGAATATCGAATACTGAATACTGAATACTGAATACTGAAGTTTGGATTGTGACTTCAATTGTAAAAGGCAACTGTGACTTTGACTGCAAACTGAGGACTGAAGACTGCCGCCTGAGTTTTTGATTAACGATTGAAGATTAACGATTTTTGATTGTTGAAGTTTTGGTAGCAACTTCATTCCACAATCAAAACTAATATCGAATATTGAATATTGAATGCTGAAGTTTTGATTGTGACTTCAAGTTTAAAAGGCAAGTGAGGCTGGGACTGTAAACTGCGGACGGAAGACGGAAGATGGGAGACGGAATATCGAATATCGAATTTTGAACGCTGAATACTGAAGTTTTGATTGTGACTTCGATTTTAAATGCAACTGTGACTGCAAACTGAGGACTGAAGACTGCCGACTGAATTTTTGATTAACGATTTAAGATTAACGATTTTTGATTGCTGAAGTTTTGGTAGCAACTTCATTCCACACTCAAAACTAATATCGAATATCGAACGCTGAACACTGAATGCTGAAGTTTTGATTGTGACTTCAAGTTTAAAAGGCAAGTGAGGCTGGGACTGTAAACTGCGGACGGAAGACGGAAGATGGGAGACGGAATATCGAATATCGAATTTTGAACGCTGAATGCTGAAGTTTTGATTGTGACTTCGATTTCAAAAGGCAACTGCGACTGAAAACTGAGGACTGAAGACTGCCGACTGCCGCCTGCCGACTGAATTTTTGATTAACGATTTAAGATTAACGATTTTTGATTGCTGAAGTTTTGGCAGCAACTTCATTCCATGATCAAAACTAATATCGAATATCGAATACTGAATACTGAATACTGAAGTTTGGATTGTGACTTCAATTGTAAAAGGCAACTGCAAATGCGACTTTGACTGCAAACTGAGGACTAAAAACTGCCGACTAAATTTTTGATTAACGATTTAAGATTAACGATTGATGATCTCTGAAGTCTTGACTCTGCTTCGGTTCCAGATTCGATCTTGGGTTCAATTTCATCTTCAAGTTCAAGTTCAAGTTCATCTTCATCTTCATCTTCATCTTCATCTTCATCTTCATCTTCATCTTCAATTTCAAGTTCAATTTCAAGTTCAAGTTCAACGTCAACTACTCCTTCATAAACCGCTCATCCTTTAATTCCTTTAAACGTTTTTTGGCAAATTCGCTAAACATCGCGTCTTGGTGTTTCTTTAAAAAATCCTCGTACAGCTTCACTTTGGCGTCATAATCGGCGTAGTATTTATCTTTGGTAATGAGCAGGTAGAATTCCGAAGCCACATTTTCAGGGTCTTCTTTAATGGATGTTTGGAAGGCTTTTATGGCTTCCTTGAATTTATTTTGCCGGTTCAACACAAAACCCAGTTTTTGATATTCAAAATCCAAAGGCACATCCTTGAGCTTTAGGGATTGCTGGATATAGCTTTCCGCAGTGGCGAAATCCTCCAACTTTTCGTAATAAGTACCAATCACAAATAAGGCAGTGGCATCAAGCGGATTGAACTTTAGCGCCAATTTACGCTGTTCAATCGCCTTTTCGAACTCTGAGAATTCCGCGTAGACCATACTCAGTTTTTCATGGATGAATTCTGAAGATTCGCCCATTTCCAGCAGCTTCTCAAACCAGATCTGCGCATTTTTATAGTCATAATGGTAATAATAATTCTGCGCTTTTAGGCTAATGAGTTCCAAATTATTGGCATAGCTCTCCAGACCTTTGTCAATGTATTGGTTGGCAATCTCGTGCTTGCGCTTTTTTAAATAATATTTTCCGATTTTGAAAATGGCCTTTTGGTGGGTATCGTCTAATTTATAAGCGGCGATAAAACGGTCTATGGCGGTGGAATCGTCCATGCGGTCCAAGGCCAAGCCCATTTCATAATGGTAATTGGGATTGCGAAAATCGATATTCATCAAGGTATTGAACTGCGCAATGGAAGCCTCGTAATGCTTTGTTCGCGAAAGCAGTTTGGCGTACTCGTAGATGCTGAGCGCATCGTCGGGATGCGCTTCCACCCTTTGTTTGTAATAATTTAAAGCGGCATCGTAATTACCGATGGCCAGGTAGGATTTTGCAATTTTATCGGCCACCAAATCTTGGTCTTCAAGCGTTTTATAAACATAGATTGCCTTCGTGAAATTACCATGGCCATACAGGCTGTCGGCGGTGGACATGACCCCCATTTGCGCCTGGGAAGCATAACCTAGCAACAGCACTAAGAGCCTAATAAAAAATCGTTTTCTCATGGCATGAAATTGAGTTATTGCTCCACGAAAATAACTGGCAAACTGTAAGGCACTACCACTGGTTTACCCTTTTGTTTTCCAGGCATAAATCTTGGCAACATCTTGATTACCCGCTCAATTTCACGCTCTAAAATTGGGCTTTGCGCTCTGGATCTGATGCCAATCACATCTCCATTGGTATCGATCTTAAATATGACGTTGATGCGTTGCTTGCCCGTCAATCCAGCAGTTTTAGCCAGCTTTGTATTGAAGTTTTTGTTTACAAAAGCACTTATGGCATCACTGGTACAGTCTTGAACTGCTTGATTATCAAATAGATTTTCGCAGCCTTCAAAACGCGGTGCTTCCTCTACTACGGAAAAAGGGACTTCAACGAGATCACGATCTGTGTTGAACCTTATTTTTTCAACATACATAGTTTCGTTGGTATTGCTTTCTTCTGGAGCAGTATTGATATCATCAGTATTAACCTGAAAAAGTATTGGCAAGGAATAAGGCACCATAACCAGTTTTCCTTTGTGTTTCCCAGGAATGAATTGAGGCAGGGATTTAAGAACCCTAATGGCTTCTTTCTCCAAGGCTGGATGCGGCGCTCGTGCCATTACATTCACAACATCGCCTTCTGTATTGATTTTGAAGATCACGTGGATGCGCTGTCTGCCGGTTAAGCCCAATTGGGTAGCAAGGTTTATGTTGAAGTTTTTGTTCACATGACTTGCCACAAAATCTGAAAGACAATGTCGGCGGTCTTCATTACTGTTGTTGTTCTCAAAACAATCTTTGGTGGTAGGCACCTCATCGATTACTGAAAAAGGAACTTCCTCCGCGCCGTCATAATCATGATTAACTGAAATTTCTCTTTCAACCTTAGAGTTTCCAATTGGACGGAAATTCATGTAGGAAATATATGTGCTTCCATTTGGAAACATATATCCCATTTCAGTATAACCTTCTGGAACTTCGTCATCAACAGAATGCACTGAATATGAAACAACATCATCTTGTTCATCGATTTCAGCCCAACCCACATACTCCGGGTGGTTGATTAGAAAATCTTCGTAGGCGTCGTGTACCTTTTGAATCTCGGGACTCTTCTCGCCACCTTTTTCCAAAGAATAGGAATATTGACTCAAATCAAAAGCAGCGGGGTCATCATCCATCAAGGACTGTTTGCTGCAAGAGACATAAAATAGCATCCCAAAAACCAGTGGAATGAGCAGTGCGTATTTTAGCAGATTGATTTGTTTGGATTTTGATTGACTTAACATGAGAATTCGTTTTTTGATTAATGATTGCTTGAAAAACGGATTGACAAAAGAGAATTGCTGGGTCTCAAAGACCTGTGCCAGCAACTGGTCGTAATACTGTGATTTACTCTGGTGTTTCACTGCTTTGGCATCGGCAATGTATTCGTGCAAGGTGGCCACCCTGTTTTGATACATGTACACCAAAGGATTGAACCAAAATACAATGCGCAGCAACTCAAAAAATAGCAGGTCCCAAGTGTGCTTTTCTTTAACGTGTACCAACTCATGCTCCAAAATCGCACTGCGGTCTTGCTGCTGTATGCGCTCTCCCAAAAAAACATAGTTGAAAAAAGAAAAGGCTGCACTGCTATTGATTAGGTCGATAATGCGCAAATTCCCGCTCCAGCGTTTGGGATGCTTCAAGTATAGCCCCAATAATTTAACAACTTTAAATAAAAGTAGCGCTGCTGCGATACCCATGCCAACGAAAAAAATGGGGCTCCACATGGAAATCGGTTCTGGCGCTATGCTAATGCCCGCCAAATTGGCGACTTCCGGATCAATTATAGGCGCTTGCCGGGTGTTGCCGATAATGACTGCGGGCAATTGCACCACAAATTGATGGGAGACCATGGTTTTAATGCCATCAATCTTGATGAAAGGAATAACTACGGAAAGCACTGTGGTGCCCAACAGATAGGCACGGTTTCCATTGAAAAAGGTTTCCTTCCGAAGAAAAAAATCATAGATGATGAGGAAGAACAACTGAAACGCGACGACTTGTAAGATGTAATGTATCATGATCAATCTTTGTTTTTAGTGATTTCTTTGAGCATGGCCTCAACATCTTTGAGATCGACATCGTTTTTCTTCACAAAAAACGAAACCATACTTTTAAATGAGCCTTGAAAATAATTATCGACAAGCGTATTTAGGCTTTGATTGCTATACTCCTGTTTGGGCATTAAGGGAAAATACAGATGGCCCTTGCCCTGCTTTTCATAATCCACAAAACCTTTGTTTTCTAATATTCTCACGATGGTGGACACGGTGTTGTAAGCGGGTTTTGGTTTAGGCAACAGCTCCATCATCTCTTTTACTGTGGCTTTTTCCAATTGCCAGAGCACTTGCATGATTTCTTCTTCGGCCTTGGTAAGTTGTTTCATTTGTGAATAGTATTAAGTATAGCGTACTAAGTAGTAAGATTCAAATATAACTAAATTATTAGTTTGAACTAATGATTTAGTTGTTAAAATTTATAGCGATGGCGATTTCATGGCTGAATTCAATTTCGATATGTGAAAACAATGCCGGTTGGCAACGGACACCTTCCGAAGAAAACATTTAAAGAATGACCACTAAATTACATGATGGAACCTTGGAAATACCGCACAAAAAAACCCGATCATAATGAGATAATGTCGGGTTTTATTCTGCTATTAACGCAACAAAACATTTAGAGGGACTAAAAGGTTGTTGAATACTCAAATATAAGTTTAGTGATTCGATTTCATTTACGGTTTTACCGTAACAAGATTACGGTAAAACCGTAGTCTCTAGGCCTATCGATAGCTGAGCGCTGCTTGAAATCTCTGGTTTTAACTAAATTTTAACATTTTTTTAAATGAATCCTTTGGCTCGAGCTGCTTCAATAAGCGTTTCGTCCCTTGCATCGCTTACTGAAAATAACATTTTGAGCTGTTTCTTTCGTTTTTCTATCGCACTCAAGGACAAATCCAAATGTTCCACCAAATTCTTGGTCTTGACCCCTTGAGATAATAAAAAGAGAATTTTGCGATTGTGCTCGTCAATGTAGGTCTTGTCTATGACTGAAGTTTTGAGAACATTGTTAACGGTGGTACTGTAATAGGGCGGATTTGTTAGAATGACTTGAAAGGCTTCTGCCAGCTCCATTGAAGTCAAGTCACTTTTAATTAGAAATCCGTCTGGCTTGATGTCCTTTACGATACTGTAAATCCTATAAGACTCATTAAACATGGTCAATACCACCACTTTTGTATTTGGCATGAGATCGCGGCAAATCATTGCCAGATCTTCGCCCGATTTTATCTCCCCATCGGCAGAAGGTGGCAAACTGATATCGAAAAAACAGATATCGTAAGGTTTTTCTGCTGCTGCCTTTTGCAGCAGAACATTCGCAGCGTCACAATTGTTGGCCGTATCTATAATTAAAGTTTGGTCCTCATTTTTTGTAGCCATCAAGGTGTTTTGATAGCCTTCAATAATAATGGGATGGTCGTCTACCATTAAAATGTAAATGTTTTTCATTGGGTTAAGATTTATATGGGATGTTGATTATAACGTTCGTGCCTTTGCCTATATCAGCATCAAAGCGTAAACTTCCTTTCAATTCTGAAACTCTTGATTTGATGTTTTTGAGTCCGATGCCTTTCTTGCTTTTTTTGACGTCAAAGCCTTTACCGTTGTCACTGATTTGCAGGCCAACACTTTTACTTTCTAGAGTGAACCTAACTTCAACGCGCGTAGCTTCAGCGTGTTTATAGATATTTTGAAGGCTTTCCTGGATGATTCTATAGATGTTTATTTTGGTTTTGTTGGATATACTTTCCCAATCCACAGCATCGCTAAAATCGAAAAGGTACTCCAGCTTGTAAGCTTTGGATTGTTTCTCGATAAGTTCTGAAACGATGGTCATAAAGTTGGAGCCAGAGACAAAATCACTATTGAGGTCATGCGAGATTTTTCTAATATCTTCTTCAATCCCTTTTAGTTCAACAATATAATTTGCTCTTGATCTAATGGCATCCTTTCCTTCGGAAAAATTTAGACTGTCCAAGCTCAACCGCGTCCCGAAAAGCCGCCCGAGAATACCATCATGCATGTCTTGGGAAATCCTTTTTTTCTCGTTGGCTCTTGCCTCATCCACTTTATCCTGTTGCGACAGCATGAGATTATAGATTTCCTCGTTGGCCTTTTGCTGGTCTTTCTCGAATTTGAGCTGCTTATTTTTTGCACGTTGATTTACCACAATATACAATAAAAACAGCGCCAACAAAAGTGTGATGGATACAATTGATAACCAGATACGCTGCTGGGACATACGCTGATTTTCATCTTCAATTTTATCGGTTTCATAGCGAATACGTGCAAATTTGTTTCTTACAGATCTTTCGATCTTCAACAAACTATCCGAAAGTTGTATATGCTCCTCCAAATAAGATTGGCTATCTTCTCCATTGTTCAACCTTGCCAATAGGAGCATGGACTCCAAATAGAGCTCGTTTATTGGGATGTCTTTGGAGATGGTGTAGCTCTCTTTAGCAAAAGGGATGGCAAGCTGTTTTTTATCATTTGCCAAATAAAATTTAGCCACGTCTATGGCCGCTGAAAGCTTAGTGTACCTGTCATCAATACTATCTGACATTTTATAGGTCTTTAGAAACTCGGTTTCCAATTCCCTAAAATCGTAATCACCAGTCATGAATTTCGTGGTGTTGAAATTTATGATCACCAGCGCGTAGAAGGATGGGTCTTCACGAAGTATTTCAGTACGTTCGAGCATGTCTTCATAAATGGCCAATGCTTTTTTAAAGTTACCGTCGGCCCTGTAGGTTATGGCCAAGTTATTCTCTGTTTGCAAGCTCAACATGTCCTTTTCAGACAAATACTTGGTAAGGCCAGCAGCTTGCTGGTGGTATTTTATGGATTGCTCATAATTCTCTAACTTCAAGGTCACAACTCCCAAAAGGTTCAAGCAAATGTATTCGTCTTCATATAATGCTTCGCCCGTTTGATTCTGGAGCGTGTTGAGAATATTCAAGACCTCAATGGCATTTTCCTCACAGCCCAAATAGTCCTTTTCATCATATTGAATCGTTGCAATACTTGATAATGCGATTGCCTTCTGCTGTAGATCATTCAAGGCATCAAAATATTTATGTGCTCTTAGATAAAAATCGTAGGCTTTGAGATTGTCACCTTCAATTGCATAATTATACCAGCCTAAATTCTTGCTCGTGATAGCGATGGCCAATGAGTCGTTTAACTGGATCGCAAGATCCAAATTATCCTGACTCACCATTGCAAATCGGTCGAACTCGCTGTTGATTAAGTACGAATATGCCAAAATGCGGTTGCTATTCAAAACGGTTGAATCCTGATTTGTTTTGCTGGACAACTCACTGGCATTCAATGCGTTTTTCAACCGCTCTTCTGGAGACAGCGTTTTGTTGTTCGCCAATTCCCTTAGTTCAAGGATGCTGTCCAAGATGGGTTTTGATTGCTGTGCGCTCATAGCAAAACAAATGCACAAGCAAAGTGAAAAAATAAAATGAAAGTATTTCAAAGGTTCAAGTCATAAGGTACTCAAAGTTATCGTTTTTTATCGATTTAAGGTACCACATGGAAGAAATCAAAAAATAAGTCCATAACGCTTTCGAGTTATGGACTTTACATGAAATGAGTATGGAAATCCTATCCTTGTCCAGGAATCTTCACGCCCTTTTTAATGTGTGCCACAAAATCGATTTGCTTGTAAGACTCCACCTGAGGCTTCTCGGTTTTGGTAACCGCGTCACTGGTTTGTCCGGAAACAGTTAAAAATAGCATTGAAATAGAAAATAAAGTAATTTTTAGAACTTTCATAAAATGTGATTTTAGGGTTTAGTATTGGTCAGTTGTTAATATTTAGTAATTGCAAGGCACAAAAAAGCACCAATCGAGGGAAGAATGGATTATGACTATAGGGCATAAAAATGCCCCAACTATGTTAATGGTTGAGGGAAGACAGACGCCGAATGACGCGCTGTGCAAAAAATGGATTGATTAATTATCTTAACAAGTGATGCTTAGGGGCTTGCTAGGAATGTCTAAATTACAACAAATTGAGTTGAACTAAAAATTTATATCGGTTAAATGCTATATTACTTCGACGAAATGCATAAACTGGCAAGATAATTGTCCATAAGCTGTTGATAAAATTAATTTTGAGCAGTACAATTCTCGTTATAAGGGTTTGGTAGTTGCTCAACCTAAGTCTAATTTCCTCGAGAAACCGAAAATATGCATTTAGAAACAGATAATAATGGCTCTAGTTTAAACCAGGTATTATAACTGGGCATTACAATTTTAGGCATCATGTCGCCCTCTAATCCCTGTATCTATCGGGAGGGGCAAGAACCTGATGCCGAAAATTCAATTAATTTTGCCCAGACCCTAAGGTGAATAATTGAATGTTCTAGAATTGAGACAGCTCAAATATCTGGATTTAAAATTGAATTTAAAGAATCTACAGTTGATTAAACTAGAGCCATAACAATCAATACAGTATTAAAAAACATCAGCTCATTGCTTACATTATGGCAAAGAGGATAAGTCACTGATAAAACGTTTTACAAAAGAAGAAAAACCGCTGTGTATTTACCAAATCACTTCCGAAGTTATTCAGAATAATTGCCCGTATAAAAAGGCATATTTATACACTAATTTATCAAACCAATCATTGGCATTTAAGGCACCACCATGGCCTGCCCCAGGAATCTGGTACAACAAGAACAGCGATTCGGCACTGGCTTTTTCTTGAAGCGTTGCTAAAAATTTATAGGTATGAAATGGAGGCACGCGATCATCGCCATCACCTGTAATCAATAGCATATTAGGGTATTTTACATCTTCCATTATATGATGTAGTGGCGAATACGATTTTAGATTTTCATAATCCTCCTGATTAGTTACCGTACCAAATTCATTGATGTTGGTATTGACAGCGCCTACGGTATAATTGCCAAATCTAAGCATATCATAAGGGCCAGCTTCTGCCACAACCGCTTTAAAAAGGGCTGGTCTTTGCACTGCGGCTGCCGAAACCAACAGTGCGCCATGTGAGCCTCCATTAGCACCCAATTTACTGCTATTGGTGTAATTTTCTTCAATAAGATATTCTGCCGCAGCGATAAAGTCGTCGATCGTATTTTGTTTATTCAAACGGCGTCCCTGTAAACCCCAATCCAAACCTTCAGCACCTCCACCCCTAACATTTGGAACCGCTAATATACCACCCTTAAGCAACCAAAGCGCCTTAGACGCATTATAGCTGGGCTCGACAGTTATGCCGTAGCCACCGTAACCATATAATAAGGTGGGATTCTCCCCGTTCAATTCCACGTCCTTCAAACAGGTAATGTACATTGGGATTTCGGTACCATCCTTGGATGTGTAGTTCACAAATCGGGTCTCTAAAGCCTCAGGGTCGTAGGGTACCGATAAGGCTATTGTTGGTTCAAAGGTTAAATCTTCCAAAGACAATTGGTACCAAAGTTCAGGGTGGTAAAATGATGAAACGCTAAACTGCGTAGAGGTAGCAGTTTTGCTATTTTCATAGAGGTAATTTACCTTTTTGCCTTCAGGGAACTCTATTTTTCTTAGCAGCTTTCCTTCCAGATCAAATATCAGAGCCAATTCACTATTTCCGTTTTTGTAAACGCACACAAATTTATCTTTCCCAAGACGTCTGAGATATTTGAGCATCACGTCATATTCTGGAACCAATTCGACTGGTTGATTGGGCGTGTTCAAATCTGCAAGCAATACGCGGCCATTTGGAGCATTCCAGTTGGTTTTGATTAAGATCTTATCACCAAAAAGGGCTTCTACTGCAAGATCTAATGAGCGCTCATTAGGATAGATGAAAGCATTTTTAAAATCGATGGCCATGTCATCTACCGTTGCGATTGAAACAGATCGATACACAACCTGTTCATGCAGGTATGGTTTATAGAACAACAATTTGTCATTGAACTTTCCAAAAGTGAAACCATTGGTGCCGGTGTTATCAGGGTTGACATAAAGCAAATGATCATTTGATTGGGGCTTGCCAAGCTCGTGATAAAATAGTTTTTGTCCGGTCGCCATATCCAAGAGTTCTCGCCCCTCAATTGCTGCCTCATAGCGATCATAGTACATGTTCTTGTCATCCCAAACCAGGTCACCGCCTTTTCTGATGTATTTTAGGTGGTGCTCAAACTGCTCTCCATTTTGTAAATTGAAAAAGTAGAGTTCGCACCAATCGCTACCATTACGTGCTATTTTTATAGCCACTAGGTCTTCGTCCTCATTGACATTCCTACTTACGATTTCGATATTCTCATCCTTATCTGTGGTAAAATCCTTGATATCAACTAATCTTTTATAATTGCCTTGATCCCTTAATCGATACAATAGGTTTGGGGAACGGTTTAGGTTTTGGTATTTATACTTAAATTCATATTTAGATTTCTCAATTTTGTCATCGCCCGGGCTACCCTCAATATCGTCTTCCCTTACGCCGTTGTACATGGTGGTAATTTGTGTTCTTAGATCCATCACTGGCAATTTCCGTTTAACCTTTCTCACCAATTTGCTTTGAGCATCGAACCAGGCTGTCAAGCGCTCGTCATTCACATTCTCCATCCATTGGTAAGGATCATTAATTACCGTACCGAAATAAGAATCGCTGGTAGAATCTTTTAAAACAACTGGATAATCGTAGGTTTTTTGTGCGAAGGCTTTTCCTATGATTACAAAACATAGGATAGTTAGGGTAAATTTGGGCATACATTTTTAGTTTTTGTTGGCTCATTTTGTTTGAGCTTGCAAACTATCCCATTAAACGATAACATGCAAAAAGAATAGAGTACAATCGACAAGTTGCAGTAGGATTTTATGATTTTGACGCCACCTTAAAACAAAAAAGCATCCCGATTCTGTTATAAAACAGAAAAGGAAAGCCTTTCATTGGTAAGCATCCAGCTTGACTGGATATCTTACAACTACGTCCCAACTTTCATCGGAACAACACAACATCATAATATTGCTAAAAAAAAGCCCCAATTTACATTGAAGCTTTTTAGCAATTGAGCGGTCTGGACGGGACTCGAACCCGCGACCTTCGCCGTGACAGGGCGACATTCTAACCAACTGAACTACCAAACCGTTGCCTTATTGCGGTTGCAAATATACACCCCATTTTCAATACCGCAAATATTTTTACTAATAATTTGACCGATCTCTAAATAAATTTTTGCCGCTCTACCAGGTAGGTGGTTAGTATACGATCGAAGCTCTTGTTGATATCTGCCTCTACATACTTGATTTGATATTGACTACACTTTAATCTTATGGTCTTAAAATAATCTTTTACCGCAGTTTCATAACCTTCCTTAATGGTGTCTGGGTAAACGTTGATAAATTCATTGGTCTCCACATCTATAAAACGTCTGGGCCTGTTGTCAAAATCAAATTTGAGTTCCTTTTGCCCATCAAACACGTGAAACAGCACCACTTCGTGCTTATTGTGTTTTAAATGTCGCAAAGCCTCATACAATTTGGCATCGTTTGATGTGGTTTGAAGCATATCTGTAAAGTAGAAAATCAAGGATCGTTTATGGATTTTCTCAGCTATTTGATGCAGATAGGTATAAGTTTCTGTTTGTTTGTTCTCCACTTTGGTACTCGCCATTGCACTTAGCTGGGACAACAACATTTGATGGTGGCGCTCACTGCCCTTTTCGGGTGCGTAATAATCGTAGGCATCACTGTAAATACTCATCCCAACAGCATCGCGCTGCTTTTTTAAAATCTGCATCAATGCTGCGGAAGCTAAAGCGGAAAAAGCAATCTTGTTTAAATTACTGATGCTAAAGGCCTTCAAATCTGGATAATGCATAGAACTGCTGTTATCAATGATGAGATGGCACCTCAAATTGGTCTCATCGTCATAGCGCTTGGTGTACAGCTTATCGGTCTTGGCAAAAAGCTTCCAATCAATATGCCTGGTGCTTTCACCTTGATTGTAGATTTTGTGTTCAGCAAATTCCGCAGAAAACCCATGAAACGGACTCTTATGCATCCCAGCAACAAAACCCTCGACCACTTGTTTGGCAAGTAAGTCGAGGTTTTTAAATCCGCCTGTTTTATTGAGTTCTGCTTGTAAATCCATCCTCTCTAGGTCTCCCCAAAGGGGAGAAGTATTAATTTTGCTGTGAACAAGACTCTTATCGTTTTGGGACGCTTTTAGAACCAGTACTTAATGCTCTCGCTCAAAGTAAATTCTAATTATCCTAAAGTTTAAATTCAACGCTTAGTCTTTTCCTTGTATATATCGCTATGTACTATTTTCTTACGACCATAAAATTCCGGTGCAAATAAATGTATTGATCCTATTCAGCCACATTCCCCCTTTGGGGGTTAGTGGGCAATTTAGGAGGCAACACCATCCACAATCCCGTAAGCCACAGATTCTTCAGCATCCATCCAATGGTCACGGTTGAAATCTTTCATGATTTTCTCATAGGTTTGATCGCAGTTCTCTGCCAAAATCTTGGCGCTCAATTCCTTGGTTTTTAAGATTTCCTGAGCGGTAATCTCTATATCACTGGCTGGGCCACGCGCACCGCCACTTGGCTGGTGAATCATGACTTTGGCGTTGGGTTGGATAAAACGTTTCCCTTTTGCGCCTACCGACAATAAAATAGACCCCATTGATGCCGCCAAACCGGTACAAATGGTGGAAACCTCACTGTTGAGTGATTTAATACAATCATAAATTGCGAATCCCGCGGTCACATACCCACCAGGACTGTTGATGTATAAATGGATATCCTTAGTCTCTAAGCTGTCTAGATACATCAATCGGTCCACAACGTGCTTGGCCGATTTGTCATCCACTTGTCCCCAGAGAAACACCTTGCGGTCTTCCAATAATTTACCATCTATAATGTCTTGTGCTTTTACTTGCTTGCTCATGTTTAATTTGTTTGCTTTAAAAATAAAAAAAGGTTTACCATAATGGCAAACCTTTTATCATTTCTTTTGGTTTATCTACTACAATAACGCGTCAATCGCATCAGTGTACGCATTTTTAGGTGCTACGCCAACTTGACGGCCTACAACCTCTCCGTTTTGGAATACCAAAACCGTAGGGATGTTACGCACGCCATATTTGGCAGCAAACTCTTGATTTGCATCAACGTCCATCTTACCTACAATTGCTTTTCCTTCATATTCGGTGCTGATCTCATCAATGATGGGTCCAACCATTCTGCAAGGTCCACACCAAGCCGCCCAAAAGTCAACCACTACGGGCTTATCACTTTTTAATACGGTTTCCTCAAAGGTTGCATCTGTTATTTCTAATGCCATAATTATATGTTCTAAATGTTTAACTTCTGTTTAAGTCACAAAATTAGGTAAAATTTTCACTAAAACTTGTAGGCTTAACATTTGTTTTGGTTATGACTGAATTGGTGGAGTTTATGAGTGTTATTGCGTTTCTCAAATTGAATCATGACATAGCGATTAATCAAGACAACAATTCTATGGGCAACACATTTACTTTTTCCAATCTAAAACCAAATTCCTTATTGCCAAACATTCATCTCGGCAATGCATGTTAATTTTGATCTCAATTGAATTCACAAATTAGATTTCATTTGAGCGGTAGTTGTAACGGCCCTAAGGAGGATTAGTTGCGTATTTCAAGCACTAACATAGCAAATAAAAGGAACTATAAAATCCGAAAGGATTTTCAGGATTAGGACAAGCTTAAGCCATTAATTATACACGGCTTGTTGTGCGTACTTATATTGTCCGAATGCTGTTCAAATATTCTTCCGCTGTCATCACTGGAATTAAAGATTTTTTAAAATCTTTTCCGTTTCTTGTAATAATTATATCGCAATTTGAATCTACAGCACTAAAATATTGAAGTGAATCTTCAAAATCTTTAAATGGAGAATTTAAGCCTTTTTCAATTGTTTGCTCGTCTAATTTGCAGATTTCACTGATTATTTTAAATTTTCTAAGTTTTTCCTTCGCTATCTTTGAACTTTCACTTTTTGCTAGAAAATAATTTACTGTTGCAAACGAAATTGGGGAGACCAGCATTTTAACTTTTCCTTTGTCCGCTAAAGTTGCCAATTTCGCAATTGGCTCATAAAACGGATGTCTCTCTCCAAGGAAATCCAACATAATATTTGTATCGATGAAAAGTCTGTTTTTCATTTGTGTTTTTCCAATAAGTAGTCTGAATATCCTTTTTTATGGTCTAAATCAGCAGGAATGCTTGTTCCGGTTGAAATACTTTTCACAAAAGGAGAGATTTCGAAATCATCTTTTTTATTTTCAGTTGTTAAGGCTTGAAGATAAAACTCAACGATTCTAGATAGGCTTATTTTTTTATCGGAAGCATATTTTTTAGCTTTCTCGATAATTTCTTGATTTAGCTTCAATGTCAGTTTTGTATCCATAATATTTTAGTTATACGTACAAAATTAATTAAATTATCCGTATTTCTGGGTTTTGCAATGACTTTTGTTGGTAGGATAATTACGCACAACTCATTTTATATGCCACAAGGTTGGTCTTATTTTTTTGGCACATCCCCGAAGTATCGGGGACCGGGCTGTTCGCTGTATCTTTTTATTTGGTGGCTTCGACAAGCTCAGCCACCAAATAAAAAGGATGCCGCTTCCATCCCTTGCGCAAATTCGTATTTGGAATATTCAATTTTAGTAATAATTGAATGTTCGTCCTTTGGGCACCGCGAGGAGGTGAATTGCAAAAAACCAATAAACTGAAGACTATAAATCCACAATAAGATTTGTCTAGATATTTACAGCGCTAAACTCTCGATTTCGCAAGTAATATATATGATAATCTAGATGCGAAGTGCAGTGCCGATAAGTAACTTTCGGCATGTGATAAAATTATTAATTGAGTTTATAAGGAAGGTTATGTTGTTCCAGTTGATCTAAAAATGGCTGTGAAATATGCACTTTTTGCTTTCTGCTCGGCATGTTGAGTTTTATCTTTTCATCATTGTCGTACACTACAAAACTCAATGCTTTTTCGCCTTCGTGTAATTTTACAAGACGATTAATCAATTCAATATGATCTTCTCTCAAATCCCTGATGTCCAATTTTATGGAAAGCTTTTTAGCATACGTTTCCATGACATCGTGCAGCAACTGAAAACTATTGAACTGCAATCGCGGGTCGCTTTTTTTACCGGTCTCTCTATTGACCCAGCCTTCACGAATAAAGGATTTGACGTACACAAAGTTATTCTGCACCAAGAAGTGACGGTATTTTAAATATTCCTCTCCAAAAATCCTGAATTCGTAACTATCTGTATAATCTTCCACCATAAAAATGGCCCAGCCTTTACCCTGCTTGCTTACCCGATGTATCACATCGGTTACCACGCCACCAAAGGTCACTTCCCGATTCACATAGTTGCCCATCTCATTGAACATTGCCAAAGTACCACTGCAGAAGGTTTTCATTTCGGTTTTGAAATCATCTAAGGGGTGGCCAGAAATATAGACGCCCACCACTTCTTTTTCCTGCGCCAATTTTTTCATGGTGCCCCACTCTTCACAAGCTGGCACCATGGGTTCTGCGATTTGCACATCACTGGCTGCACCAAATAAACTCACTTGGGCTGAATTTTCATTCTCTTGGTGTTTGGCGCCATATTTAATGGCTTTTTCCAAAAAGGTAATTCCATCGCCTTCATCTAAAAAATATTGAGCCCGATGGGTGGTTCCAAATCCGTCGAAGCCTCCTGCGAGTGCCAAATTCTCAAAGGCTTTTTTATTGGCGGCCCGTAAATCAATACGTTTGGCCAAATCAAAAATGGATTTGTAGGCGCCTTCTTCCTTGCGATGTGCCACAATGGTTTTAACCGCACCGTGACCAACACCCTTGATGGCTCCCATCCCAAAACGGACTGCCCCGGCTTGGTTTACCGAGAACTTATAGTAAGACTCGTTCACATCTGGCCCCAAAACAGGAAGGCGCATGCGCTTGCACTCTTCCATGAAAAAGGTCACTTGCTTGATATCATTCATGTTGTTGGATAGCACCGCTGCCATATATTCCGCAGGATAATGGGCTTTTAGGTAGGCGGTTTGATAGGCAATCCAAGCGTAACAGGTGGAGTGGGATTTATTGAAGGCGTAACTTGCGAAGGCTTCCCAATCTTTCCAGATTTTCTCAAGTTTATCGGCATCGTGGCCTTTGGCAGCGGCCTGCTCAATAAACTGCGGCTTCATCTTATCCAAAACCGCAATTTGTTTTTTCCCCATGGCCTTCCGCAACACATCGGCTTCACCTTTGGTAAATCCTGCCAGCTTTTGGGAGAGTAACATCACCTGCTCTTGATAAACGGTAATCCCGTAGGTTTCCTGCAAATATTCCTCCATTGCAGGCAAATCATAGGCGATCTCTTCATCGCCATGCTTTCTGCGTACAAAACTCGGGATATATTCCATGGGTCCCGGGCGGTACAATGCATTCATCGCAATGAGATCCTCAAAAACAGTGGGTTTTAAGTCCTTGAGGTGTTTTTGCATTCCCGGCGATTCATACTGAAAAACACCTACGGTTTCTCCCTTTTGAAAGAGTTCATAGGTTTTTTCATCATCTAAGGGAAAACTGTCTGGATCCAACAAAATATCGTGCTTCGCCTTCACGATTTTCACAGTGTCTTTGATTAAAGTCAGCGTTTTTAAGCCGAGGAAATCCATCTTCAGCAACCCTGCATCTTCAACCACGGAGTTGTCAAATTGGGTCACATACAAATCGGAATCCTTTGCCAAGGCCACGGGCACAAACTTGGTAATATCATCTGGCGTAATAATCACACCGCAGGCATGGATTCCCGTATTTCTAACCGAGCCTTCCAAGATTCTGGCGAGGTTAACGGTTTCCGCATCGAGGCCGCGACCTTGAGAAATACTGATCAATTCATTGACTTTCTCGAGATCTTCAGCCCTAAATTTACTGCCCAATTCTTTTTCTGAAAAACCAAATATCTTGTTCAGCTTAGACATGGTGGGGATCAACTTTGCGATGCGATCGGCCTCAAACAATGGCAAATCCAGCACACGAGCCGTATCCCGAATACTAGACTTGGCAGCCATGGTACCGTAGGTAATGATTTGCGCCACTTGATTGGAACCGTATTTCTGGATCACGTAATCCATGACCCGGCTGCGCCCTTCATCATCAAAATCGATATCGATATCTGGCATGCTCACACGGTCTGGATTTAGAAAACGCTCAAAAAGCAAATCGTACTTTAAGGGATCAATATTGGTAATCCACAAACAATACGCCACCACCGAGCCTGCTGCCGAACCACGACCAGGTCCCACGGAAACGTCCATGTTTCGGGCTTCACGGATAAAATCTTCCACAATGAGGAAGTAACCGGGATAGCCAGTATTTTCAATGACACTAAGCTCAAAATCGAGACGCTCTTTGATGTCGTCGCTAAGATCACTGTAGCGTTTTTCGGCACCTCGATAAGTGAGATGTCGCAAATAGGCGTTCTCACCGCGTTTGCCCTTGTCCGCTAAATCGGCATGGTCCTTAAATTTATCAGGAATATCAAACGCTGGCAGGAGCACATCGCGCGCCAACTCAAAACCTTCAATTTTATCAACCACTTCCTGAATATTACTTATCGCTTCTGGCACATCCTTAAACAAGGATTTCATTTCTTCTGCCGATTTAAAGTAATACTCTTGATTTGGCAAGCCATAGCGATACCCGCGACCGCGACCAATTGGCGTGGCCTGTTTTTCGCCGTCCTTAACACATAATAAAATATCATGGGCGTTGGCATCTTCCTTTTTGCAATAATAGGTGTTGTTGGTCGCCACCAATTTCACATCGTGTTTTTTGGCGAAGTCGATGAGCACAGGATTCACGCGGTTTTCATCTTCTTGATTGTGACGCATGATCTCCATATAAAGATCTTCGCCAAATTCCTGCTTCCACCAAAGCAAGGCTTCTTCGGCTTGATTTTCACCAACATTTAATACCTTGCTTGGCACCTCGCCGTAAAGGTTTCCGGTCAATACAATGAGGTCTTCCTTATACTTTTGAATCAATTTTTTATCGATTCTTGGCAAATAGTAAAACCCATCCACAAAAGCGTGCGACGAGAGTTTTGCCAAATTGTGATAGCCATTTTTGTTCTTGGCAATGAGCACGATTTGATAGCCATTGTCCTTCCGGCTTTTATCGGTATGGTCTTCACAAACAAAAAATTCACAGCCAAGAATGCCTTTGATTTCCTTGTCTTTAGGAAGTTCACCGCGCTCCTTGGCCTCTTTATTTTTTGCGCCAACTGCCCTATTGTGGCTGTTAATGGCCTTCACAAAATGGAAAGCCCCCATCATGTTGGCATGATCGGTCAAAGCTACCGCTGGCATTTTTTGTTCTGCAGCTACAGAAACCAAATCGGCGATACTAATGGTGGATTGCAATACCGAAAACTGCGAATGGTTATGCAAATGCACAAAATCGACTTGTTTTAATTCGGAAATATTCTCCTTGATCTCTGCTTCAGAGATGCCATCATTTTGCAACTTCTGAAGCCGCGCGTTGATTTTGGCACTTTCTTTTTTAAGATTGATGTGTTTTAAACCAATGAGCTGAATTGGCTGCGGGTTCTCCTTATGGAATCGCTCAAAATAATCGGGCTGAACGTCAAGTTGTTCTTTGGTATACTTTCTTAAACGGATGAGCTCGAGGAAACATCTCGTGGTGGCTTCCACATCGGCAGTGGCATTGTGTGCTTCAGAGAAAGGCTTATGAAATAAAAATTGGTGCAGCTCGGTTAGCGTTGGCAATTTGAATTTCCCGCCTCTTCCGCCAGGGATTTGGCAAAGACTGGCCGTATGCTCGGTGCAGGTGTCTAAAACTGGTAATTGCTGAAGCTTATTTTCGATGGCTTCCCTCACAAATTCCGCTCCCATGATATTGAGGTCGAACTTGACATTCTGTCCCACCACAAATTTGGTTTTCGCTAAAGCTGTATTGAATTTTTCCAAAACCTCATGTAGCGGCAAGCCTTGTTCTTTGGCTAATTCCGTAGAAATTCCATGGATTTTCTCAGCATCATAGGGAATATTGAAACCTTCGGGTTCAACAAGATAATCCTGATGCTCGATACAGTTGCCCATCTCGTCATGCAATTGCCAAGCGATTTGGATGCATCTCGGCCAATTTTCAGTATCGGTAATGGGGGCGTCCCATCGTTTTGGTAAGCCTGTGGTTTCGGTATCGAAGATTAAATACATATTTCCCCTCTTAGTCTCCCCCAAGGGGAGAAATTAAATCGTTATAAAAAAATGTTGATTTACTTTCTGAAGAATTTTTCAAAAAAAGTAAGTTTATAAAATTACGAAGAACCGCTGTTTTTGTAAAGCCAATTCTTCAGGAGTTGTAAACAAAAAACCCGGACCGTTTGGTCTGGGCTTTCCGAAGAAAAATAGGTTATTAGTATTATTCCGCATCCAAATAATCGGGAATACCATCTCCATCACTGTCTAAGGCGTCCTCTGGATTGCCGTCCATATTAGGATCGGCATTTTCATCAATGGTTAAAATAGTATCGCCATCATCGTCATTATCTAAATAATTCACGTCGCCATCGCCATCGGTATCGGCTGGGTTGCCGTCTTCGTCCTTGGCTTCATAAAGGGTCAAAACGCCATCGCCATCATCGTCGTTATCCAAATAATTAGGCGTACCATCATTATCCAGATCGTCGTCCAATAAATCGCCATTGCCATTGAAATCCTCAAAATTATCTGGAATGCCATCTGCATCGGCATCGCCACAAGTCAAGGCATCGATTGCATTTTGAATCGCGCCATTTGCATCGCCACAAACCTCTTTTTGCTGTTGCAAATAGAACTCATAATTGGCACAGGCATCAACATATTGACCAATAGAAGCTGCATTGAATGCGGCTTCAGCGGTATTTCGGTTTACCAAAGCAAAATCACAAGGAAATGCACAGCTGTTTAAGGCCTCAATATCGGATGCGACACTGCCATCGGCATCTGAGCAAAATGTAAGTTTTCGGTTCAATGCCACGCCATAGGCCTGACAGGCATTAATAAAGGTCTCACGATCTATATAAGCCAATTCAGAAGAAAAAGAATCGAAGTAAGCTAATTTTGTACTGGAAACCGCCGCCTCTGTATCTTCACAGGTTACGATTTCAGTAGGAAAGTTGCCAGAGACCAAAGGCACCCGATAAAAAATCCCCTCGTTGTAGCCGATGGAGTTAAGCCCAGATTCATCAAAAACCAAAAACTCAAAAGTCCCGGTAAAGGTATTATTGCTGATTTCATCAATCTTCACAAATCCCAATTCAGGATATAAAGAAATACTATCTGCTGGCCTATTGTTGGTGGAATACACAGTGCCGTCCACTGTAACTACTTGGGCTTCTCTAGCATTCACTTCGCCCAGCACATAAGTACCTACTTGAACCGTTGGCACCCTTAGATTCACAGTCTCAACATTGTTGCTGCCAGTGATCGTTAAAAATCCGTTATCATCAATACTGGCGCTAAAAGCGTCTGCTCGCCATAACACATAATCCTTATTGCCTTGAAAGGCGGGGTCGTTGAATTCGGTGTCGTCGCAACTCACTAAGCTAATGGCAATTATAAAAAGTAATGCTAGTTTTTTCATTTGGTATGTTGTTTTTTCTACACTAAGAAGAGGTAAAAATTGGTTAAGACTTAGGCTATGAAGGTTCAAAAGTATGATAAAATTTCAAAACATTGTTGTTAGTTAGATACATATGAAAAATTAGAAGCGTATCTAATAAAAATAAAGTATCGCAAATTGAATTATTGTAGTACCTTTGCGCCTTATTAATAACAAAGGTCGCGAACCTTACAAATTAATTATTTATGCCAGTAAAAATCAGATTACAAAGACACGGTAAAAAAGGGAAACCTTACTACTGGATCGTAGCAGCAGATGCACGAGCAAAAAGAGACGGTAAATACCTAGAAAAAATAGGTTCTTACAATCCAAACACCAATCCAGCAACTATTGATCTCAACCTTGATAGTGCTGTAAAATGGTTACAAAACGGTGCACAACCTACAGACACAGCTAGAGGAATCCTTTCTTACAAAGGTGCCATGCTAAAAAATCACTTAGCTGGTGGCGTTAGAAAAGGGGCTTTGACTGAAGAGCAAGCAGAAGAGAAATTCAATGCTTGGTTAGACGAAAAAGGCAACAAAGTTCAAGCTAAAACCGACAATCTTTCTCAGGCCGATGCAAAAGCGAAAGCAGATGCACTTGCTGCAGAAAAAGCAGTCAATGAAGCAAGAATTGCAGCTGCGACTCCTGTAGAGGAGCCACAAGCAGAACCTGCCGCTGAAGCTGAAGAAGCAAAAGCTGAAGGCGACGCTGAAGCAACACCAGAAGCAGAAGCAACTGAAGACGCAACTGCCGAAGACAAAAAAGAACCGAAAAAAGAAGCCTAAGACCTCCTTTTTTATACTTTTAAACTCCGATACACATGTACCGGAGTTTTTTTTTGGCCTTTCGCCAAGCAATGAAACCAACTATCACTTGAGAAAACGCAAGAAAATTTTCATTCTCTTAGTCACTGTATTGATAATTGGGTTACTGATTCCGAAAAAAATCAATAACCTCGGTAAAAGCCCACGACGTATGAACTGAAAGATGTTCTTTGTATTTAGAGACAAGCCTAGGGAATAAAACCCTCAGGAGGGATTTAGGAATGCCTGTGCAAGGTGCAAACAGCTCAGATTATAACCCAAAATCCTTTTGGTTCTATCGCTGGGGGAAATCGGTCACCCATAAAGGCGTGGATATTTTTGCGAAAAAGGCAGCAAAATCAATGCATCAACAGCGGGATTGGTTTTATACGCGGGCAACATACGTATGGGTGGCAATGTGCTGCTCATATTGGGTCCCAAATGGCGCTTGCATTACTATGCACACCTGGACACTTTGCGATCAAGCGCTCTTTCGTTTGTGAATCAAGAAACTGTGATAGGCACAGTGGGTGCTACCGGCAATGCTGCTGGAAAATCGCCTCATTTGCATTATTCCATAATGACAGTGATCCCTTATGTTTGGCGAATTGACAGCGACAAACAAGGTTGGCGTAAACTGTTTTATCTCAATCCAATGTCTTACTTTTAAGTCCATTAAAAATGGCTTAGTACTCTAAACCCGCAGTTCAAACTTGAATCTAAATCATGAAAAATCGCGATTTTATCTGTTTGTATCCTCTCGGTTTGGCTTTTGCTATATAAAAGGACACCAAAGATTCCGTTGATGGCGCATAAGTCAAACAAGAAATGCAATGCGATAAAGCCAAATCAAAACGCTTTCTTAAATTTGCACCAATGCTATACGTTTTATTTAGAAACCATTTATTAGCTGTTTTCGATAGTTCGGAAATTAAAAACCATTTCACATGAACAAGAAAGATTGCTTCTTCTTAGGGAAAATCGTTAAGAAATACAGCTTTAAAGGCGAGCTGATGATCAAATTGGATACCGATGAGCCTGAGCTATACGAAGACCTGGATTCGGTTTTTGTGGACCTTCGCAATAACCTCGTTCCCTTTTTCATCGCGTCCTCACAGCTGCATAAATCGGAATTGTTGCGCGTCAAGTTTGAAGATGTCGATACCGAGGCTGATGCCGATTCACTACTCAAATGCGGACTCTATCTTCCCTTGGAATTCCTGCCGAAACTGGACGACGATAAATTTTATTTCCATGAAATCATAGGGTTTACTGTCGAAGACAAACATTTTGGAACCGTTGGCATTATTACGGCAGTCAATGACTCTACCGCACAATCCCTATTTGAAATTGATCGCGATGGCACCGAAATCCTGATCCCAATGAACGATGCTTTTATTGAAAAAGTGGATAAAAAGAACAAAACCATTTTTGTGGATACGCCAGAGGGATTGATTGATTTATATATAAGCCCATCCTAAATCCTTCCCTAAGGGAAGGACTTTCATTCCAATGAAAACAGCATTTAAATTCAAACAATTTAGTGTCAATCAAGACCAATGTGCCATGAAAATCGGTACCGACGGAGTGCTTTTGGGTGCTTGGGCAACGATTGCGCATCATCCCTTTTCTATATTGGATATTGGCGCTGGCACTGGTGTTTTGGGTTTGATGCTGGCGCAGCGAAGTGACGCTGAAATGATAGACGCGATTGAAATCGATGATGCTGCTTACGAGCAATGTGTTGATAATTTTGAAAGCTCGCCTTGGAGTGACCGCTTGTTCTGTTACCATGCCGCTTTGGAAGAATTTGCTACCGAGACTGATGACACTTACGACCTCATCATTTGCAACCCGCCATTTCATTTGGCCACCTTAGATTGCGAAGTTTCAGCAAGCGAAAAAATGTCCAAATCTCGTGAAACCGCACGCTTTCAGGACGCCATGCCTTTTGAACATTTACTGGAAAGCGTAGCAACATTACTTTCTGAAGAGGGTCGGTTTTGTGTGGTTATTCCTTATTCCGAAGAAGAAAAATTCAAGAGCTTGGCCAAGACCTTTTCACTTTTTCCGCAGAAAATAGGTCGCTTACGCGGAACGCCTTCCGCAGAAATCAAAAGAAGTCTTATTGATTTTTCGTTCGCTGAAACCTTGCCTGAAATCTCCGAACTCATCATTGAAACCACACGCCACAATTATACAGCCGATTACATTCATTTGACCAAGGATTTTTATTTGAAGATGTAGCCCTTCGCCAATGTTTGTGATATTCTTAGAAATTTTGGGCTATTTATTCGGAAAAACCCTTCCTATAAATCTGGATCGTTTCTTTTTAAATGGCTCCTATTTAAATTTATAACAAACTAAAGCTTCCGCTTTGTCAAATTTTGACGTAGTTTTATACTGTCTAACCTTTTATACCCTCGCGCTTGAACACTGAAAAAATAGATATTTCCGCAGTTAACTTGATAAAGATGCTTTTCATTATTGGCGGTCTGCTGGCATTATTTTACTACGGAAAAACCCTCATCATGCCCTTACTGGTTGCTGCCATCATTGCAATTTTGCTCGACATTCCTGTAAAAAAGCTCAAAAGCCTGGGATTGCCAAACTGGCTCTCCATAACCTTATCGGTTCTATTTATGATTGTGATCTTTTCGTTGCTATTTTGGCTTCTAAGTTCTCAAATAAATAACATGGCACAAGACTGGTCAACGATTAGAGACAAAGCGACCGAAAAACTGAACTCACTATCACAATGGGCAAACAAAAGCCTCAATTGGGATTACCAAGATTACATTGAAAATAATAAAAAGTTGGTTAAAAATGCTGAAGATTTTGCCGGTGCATTTTTATCTTCCCTGATGACCCTACTCTCGCAATCGCTCATCATTTTTGTATATATCATTCTTTTTTTAATGCAAAAGCAGCAGTTTGTGAATTTTTTCAAAAAACTGTTTTCAGATCAAAAAGCGATAAGCTCCCTGTTGAAAACTGCCGCTAAAATCACAAAAAGCTATTTCGTGGGAAAAGGAAAAATCATGTTGTTCCTTTTTGGCATTTACTATCTTGGGTTTATGCTCGGCTCCGTCCCTTACGCTTTGTTTTTAGCCTTGTTCGCAGCACTATTTTCCATAGTACCCTTCGTGGGGAACATCATTGGAGGTGGGGTTGCGGTAATTCTTTCCTACCTCTATGCAGGTTCAACGCCGGCACTCATTGTAATTGGCGTGGTTTCGGCAGCCCAGCTCGTTGAGAATTATGTGCTAACGCCTTGGATCATTGGAGACGAAATCAATTTGAACCCTTTCATGACCATCTTCGGCATCATTTTGTTCTCCGCATTGTGGGGTGTTGTAGGCGCCATAATCGCTTTGCCTTTGATAGGCGTGTTAAAAGTGATATTTGACCACACCAAAAACATGGAAGCTTATGCCTATTTATTAAAAAAAACAGACTGACACCGCGCTTTTCAAAACCAGTTTGCTTTGTGTCACTTCTAAAGTATTCACAAAAATTAAAGCCTTTCAAACTTCGGAAAAAGAAGCATTAAATTGTTAACTGCAATCGTTTTCGTTATTTTTGCAAACAAACAAATTCACGCCATAATGAAGCCAGATCTTTTTGAAGCCCCAGATTATTATAACTTGGACGATTTATTTACAGAAGAACATAAATTAGTGCGCAATGCCGCTAGGGATTGGGTAAAACGCGATGTCTCTCCCATCATAGAAGAATACGCCCAAAAAGCCGAATTCCCGAAACAGATCATTAAAGGTCTTGCGGAAATTGGTGCTTTTGGCCCGTACATTCCTGAGGAATACGGTGGCGCAGGGCTCGACCAAATTTCTTACGGCCTCATCATGCAGGAGATTGAACGTGGCGATTCTGGTGTAAGGAGTACAGCATCTGTGCAATCTTCACTCGTAATGTATCCCATTTGGAAATACGGTGACGAAGCGCAACGTAAAAAATACCTGCCAAAATTAGCATCTGGAGAATGGATGGGCTCTTTTGGTTTGACCGAACCCGATCATGGTTCCGATCCTGGTGGAATGACCACCAATTTCAAGGATATGGGCGACCATTACCTTTTAAATGGCGCAAAAATGTGGATCTCGAATTCCCCATTTTGTGATGTCGCAGTGGTTTGGGCGAAAAATGAAGAAGGTCGTATTCACGGCATCATCGTTGAACGTGGGATGGAAGGTTTTTCAACTCCCGAAACACACAACAAATGGTCGCTTCGTGCCAGTGCAACGGGTGAATTGATTTTTCAGGATGTGAAAGTGCCTAAGGAAAATCTGTTGCCCAACAAATCGGGACTGGGTGCGCCTTTGGGTTGCTTGGATTCCGCGCGCTTTGGGATTGCTTGGGGTGCTATTGGTGCTGCGATGGATTGCTACGATACTGCTTTACGCTATTCTAAAGAACGTAAACAATTTGGAAAACCCATTGGACAGTTTCAATTACAACAAAAGAAATTGGCGGAGATGATTACCGAAATCACCAAAGCCCAATTATTGGCCTACCGATTAGGGCAGTTAAAAAATGAAGGCAAGGCAACCTCAGCACAAATCTCCATGGCCAAACGCAACAATGTGGATATGGCGCTAACAGTGGCCAGAGACGCAAGACAGATGTTGGGTGGTATGGGCATCACTGGAGAATACAGCATCATGAGACACATGATGAACCTTGAAAGTGTGGTCACTTATGAAGGGACTCACGATATTCACTTATTGATAACTGGATTGGATATTACAGGCCTCAGCGCCTTCAAGTAATTCCTGCGAAGGCACGAATCTTTAAGCAAATACAGCAAGGACATTAGAGCTGAAATAATAATAAAAATACTTCCAAACTTACGGAAGTATTTTTTTGTTTCAGAAATTGAATCTTCAAAGTCATGAAAAAAAATCTTCTTATAATTTTCACAGTCGGTCTTATCAGCTCTTGCAGCAGCAGTGGCGTTGTTGTGAAAGCGCCTATTGCACCCACCGACATTAGCATTGACCTTCTGGCTTTGGGAGACAGCTACACCGTTGGAGAAAGTGTTTGCGATAGTTGTAGCTTTCCAGAACAACTTAAGGATAGTTTGCTAGCCAATATTACATCTGATCGACCGGTTAACTTACGAGTCATTGCCAAATCAGGTTATACTACAACTAAATTAAAAAACGCAATTGCTTCAGCAGAAATCGCAAATTCCTATGACATCGCAACCCTAATGATCGGTGTGAACAATCAGTATCAAGATAAGTCTCTATCCATCTATAAAAAGGAATTTTCAGATTTGGTGCAAACTGCCATTAGGGCCACAAAGGGCGATAAAGATAAGGTCATCGTGCTTTCCATACCTGATTATGGTTTTACACCTTACGGTCAAAATAGCGGTAATGCTAAAACGATATTTAAAGAACTCAATGTCTATAATACCATTGCTGAAAATTACTGTGAAGCTCAAGGGGTCACTTTCTTAAACATAACCGATATCACGCGACAAGGAATCCAAAATCCAGATTTAGTGGCTTCGGATGGTTTGCATCCTTCAAAATTGGCATACGCTAGATTTGTAGCGCGAATGATTCCAATTGTACTGCAGAAGCTTGATTAGGCCTTAGGTAGTAAGCAGTGGGTAGTGGGTAGTGGGTAGTGGGTAGTGAAAACTAATTATTAAAATTTGGAGATTTACTGAAGTGATTTTTTTTTCAGCTCGCTTTCTTGAGATAACCTGCAGGCAAGCAGGCTCATTTTATTTCGATTAAGACTCAGGCGCCAATTCTACTTCCAAACCTTCTAAATCTTTGGTAATCCGGATTTGGCAGCCAAGGCGGGAATTGTCCTTCACATAAAAAGCCTCGCTCAACATAGCCTCCTCTTCATCCTGCATTTCTGGCAGTTCGTGATTGGATCGCACATAACATTGGCAGGAGGCGCACATGGCCATCCCACCGCAAATGCCGATGCTGCCTTCTGGAGCCAATTCGTAAGAGCGAACCACTTCCATTAAGTTCATGGCCATATCGGTTGGAGCTTGAATTTGGTGTTTTATGCCTTCTCTATCTATGATAGTTATGTTTATATCTTGTTCTTCCATATTTATTACGCAGAGATTCACAGAGGTTTCGCTGAGATTGTAAGAGTTAAGTTAGTTGTTTCTAAATCTAGCTACCTGTCCTAATTGAAAGCCTGTAATTTTAGTTGTTCTCCTATTAGAGCTACCTGGCTTTTTAAACCTTGAAGGACGCTTAAACGAATCTACTAGTCATGTCTTTAATCAGAATTGATTGAAGCAAATATAATTCAGCTTTTAGTTGACTTTAAACTAAACCTACAAGGTTTTTGAAACCTTGCAGGTTGCTCAATTAAAGCAACTGCCAACTGAGACTGAGACTGAACACTAATTTAATCTATCGCCTTAACCACCGCCTTGGGCGACTCCTTTCGTGTGCCATCAAAACCATCTACACCACTTACGGTTGTGTATTTTAAGACATAGCGCTTACCAGGATTTATGATTTGATAGGCTGCTTGGCACATCAAGGTCGCTTCGTGAAAACCACAAAGAATCAGTTTCAATTTGCCAGGGTAGATGTTCACATCACCAATGGCGAAAATACCAGGGATGTTGGTTTGATAGTCCAATGAATTATTAACTTTTATGGCGTTTTTCTCAATCTCCAAGCCCCAATTGGCAATAGGCCCGAGTTTTGGAGAAAGACCGAACAAGGGGATGAAATGATCACATTCCACCTCAAATTCCTTTTCGATGTTTTTGGCTTGAGCGATTACAACCGCTTCAACTTTATGATGACCAACCACATTGGTCACTTCTGCTGGGGTAATTAGAGTGATCTTACCCTGATTTTTAAGTTCCTGAACTTTTTCAACGGAATCCAAAGCCCCACGAAATTCGTTACGTCGGTGTACCAAAGTCACACTCTTGGCGATAGCGCTTAAAAAGATACTCCAATCCAATGCGGAATCTCCTCCTCCAGCAATGACCACGCGTTTGTCTCTGTAGACTTCTGGATCCTTGATAAAATACTCGACCCCCTTATCTTCAAAGGATGCAATATTGGGAATCAATGGCTTTCTGGGCTCAAAGCTTCCCAAACCGCCAGCGATAGCGACCACAGGCGCTTGATGCTTTGTGCCTTTGTTGGTAGTCACGATGAAGCTTCCGTCCTCTTGTTTTTCAATCGTTTCGGCACGTTCCCCCATGGTAAAACCTGGTTTGAACTGCTTGCATTGCTCCATCAATTTATCGGTAAGATCGCCCGCAAGGATTTCTGGATAAGCTGGAATATCATAAATGGGTTTTTTAGGATAAATTTCCGAACATTGGCCGCCTGCTTGAGGCAGGGCATCTATTAAATGGCATTTTAACTTAAGCAAACCCGCTTCAAATACGGCAAAAAGTCCGGTGGGTCCCGCTCCAATAATAAGTATATCTGTTTTAATCATATTTTCCTGAAAAGGCAGGAATCTCAAGATTTCTACCTGAATTTTTTTTTAATTTGAACGCAATTGGCGTCCTATTCCTCTAATTTCTGCACAAGCTAAATGTAATCCTGAATTTTAATTTTAAAAATTGAAGTCCGAAATATTGGGCACTTCAGCTCAAAAGCTCCGGTTTAATTTGCATCAAAGTTAAGCGCTATTTTCATCAAGTTTTATGACTATTGTCATTTTAAACAAGTGCCTGTTCATAGATGACTAGACATTTTGATTATCTAGATGGAAATCCTGCTTGCGCAGGCCTTAAGCCTCAATATTGATGACTTGTTCAATCTGGGGTGCGTACTTTTTAATGGTCATCTCAACGCCAGATTTCAGCGTCATTTGATTGACACTGCAACCTACGCAAGCACCTTGTAGCTGGACTTTGACTATCCTGCCATCTTCAATAGACAGCAGTGAAATATCACCGCCATCACTCTGTAAAAACGGACGGATCTCATCCAGCGCTTTTTCTATATTGTTTCTTAATTCTTCTATGTTCATTATTTATAAATTTCACATTTATTCATGTTCCGAAGAAATGACCGTTGTCTTAAAATTCAAACGAATGGTTTCGTAGTCTATTTTTTATTTACCGCAGCGCAACCTGCCATGGTGGTGATTTTAATCGCTTCCGTTGGTGGCAACTTATCATTACGCCTTACCACTTCCTGAACCACATTTTGGGTTATGGTCTCAAAAGCTTTTTCTAAGGTTGTTCCTGTTTGCATTGCTGCCGGACGTCCCGCATCTCCAGATTCCCTGATACTTTGCACCAATGGCAGTCCTCCTAAAAAGGGGACTTTTAAATCGGAAGCAAGATTTTTAGCTCCCTCTTTTCCGAAGATATAATATTTGTGATCTGGCAATTCTTCTGGTGTAAAATAAGCCATATTTTCAATAATCCCCAAAACCGGAACATTGATACTCTCTTGCTGAAACATTGCCACTCCCTTTTTAGCATCGGCCAAAGCCACATTTTGAGGGGTACTCACCACCACAGCGCCCGTAATTGGCAAAGACTGCATGATGCTCAAATGGATGTCGCCAGTGCCTGGAGGCAAATCAATCAATAAGAAATCGAGCTCGCCCCATGCGGCATCAAAAATCATTTGGTTGAGTGCTTTTGCTGCCATAGGCCCACGCCATACCACCGCTTGATCCTGCTTTGTAAAAAAGCCGATGGAAAGCATTTTGACCCCATAATTTTCTACGGGTTTCATTTTTGACTTGCCGTCGATGTTGACTGCAACGGGTCGCTCCAACTCCACATCGAACATAATTGGCATGGAAGGTCCGTAGATATCTGCATCCAGAACACCCACCTTAAAGCCCATTTTGGAAAGGGTTACCGCCAAGTTAGCGGTCACCGTGGATTTACCCACGCCACCTTTACCTGAGGCAACTGCGATGATATTCTGTATGCCAGGAATTTCTTTCCCTTTGATGGTATTGGTTGCCGATTTTTCGGGCGCATCTACCTTGACATTGACCGTGATTTTGGCTTTTTCATAAACCTTATCATGAATGATTTTCATGATTTCCACTTCGGTTTTTTTCTTGGCCTGCAAACTTGGATTGTTGATCGTAATATCTACAATGACCTCATCTGCAAAAGTGACCACGTTTTTAACCGCACCGCTATCCACCATATTCTGACCTTCTCCAGGCACAGTGATGTGTTCAAGCGCTTTTAATATATCCTGTTTATTTAATTTCATGATGTATAAAGACTAATATTGATGGTTTCTTGCTACTGAAAACCCTCGTTGTTTTATTAAGATTAATTCTAAAGAACAAAGATAACTAATAAAGATTGAAGCGGAAAGAAGATGAAATTGAAATTGACGAAGATGAAGATGAAGACGAAGATGAAGATGAAGTTGAAGTTGAAGTTGAAGATGAAGATGAAGACGAAGACGAAGATGAAGTTGAAGTTGAAGTTGAAGACGAAATTTGGAATTTTATAAATTTCGCAGTTCTTCCGAAGGATTCCAAAACACCTTGTCAAATTCTTGAATCTGGTTCTCCACAACCACAATGCCTTCACTTTCCAAAAGCTGCTGCATGAGGTTAGTGCCTTCAAAGTGGTGTTTTCCTGTGAGCAAGCCTTTACGGTTAACCACGCGATGTGCAGGCACATCCTTACCGTGGGAATTATTCATGGCGTAGCCCACTAACCTGGAACTTTGTTTGGCACCCAAATAATTGGCGATTGCACCGTAACTGGTCACTTTTCCGTAAGGAATTTGACGCACCACTACATAAACGCGCTCAAAAAAACTCGGGGTTTCTGGTAACATTTAAAGTTCCATTAAGATATTTATAAATGTAACGATCGCGATAATACATGTTATAGCGCCAATCATGCGATTCATGTTCCTTTGCGAGGTGAGTTTCCTGGCTTTTATCTTATCGAAGAAAAACATATACATGTATAACATCACAAATGTTCCGGTGGTGGCACCAGAGCAATAGGTCACAATACTGGTGGTGTCAAAAACAAACCAGCCAAAAGAGGCAATGGTAATGGTCATGTAAGCTTGATAGGGAATGGGAAACACATTAATGGCCGATAGGAAAATCCCCTGAAAGAATCGGCTATGTTTGCTTCTGGCATGTGGCTCCACATCTGGTTGTGCATCACCTTTTGCAACACAAAGAAAATAAATGGTAATGAGCACAAAAATCACAAAAGCGACACGTTGCAAGATCTCAACCACATCTTGATGATTGGTCATATACCGAGCAAACATCGCCGCAATATACGTTTGTAAAAAAACCACCAAACACACACCCAAAGAGAATACTATGGCACTAGGATGCCCATCCTTTAAACTGATTTTTGCTGCCGTCATATTGAGTAAGCCCGGCGGGATCACCCCAATGAGTGCTATTAATAAACCTAGAAAAAAGATGACAGTAATGCTCAAAATCTACTTTATTTTAAACCGAATATACGTAATTGGTTTATCTTGGTTTAAATATAAAGACTCATAATAGGTTTGGATGCTGGTGACCTCGTCTGGACTTCCCTCCTGTTTGTAGACATTATGATTGGCGTACAACACTTCGTGACCTCCACCATGCAACAAGCCCAAGGTATAACCGTGCATAAACTCACTATCTGTCTTGAGATTGACCACGCCCTCAGGTTTTAGGATTTTTTTATACCGCTCTAGAAAAATAGAATTGGTCATTCTATGTTTGGTACGTTTGTATTTGATCTGTGGGTCTGGAAAAGTGATCCAAATTTCATCGACCTCGCTTTTTCCAAAAGCCTCATCCACCAATTCAATCTGGGTCCTTAAAAAGGCCACGTTGGGCAAACCCTCTTCAAGGGCAGATTTGGCGCCACGCCAAAAACGTGCTCCCTTGATGTCAATACCAATAAAATTCTTGTTCGGAAATTTCTTGGCCAATGCTGTAGTGTATTCTCCTTTGCCACAACCCAGCTCCAGCACCAAAGGGTGATCATTCTTGAACACCTTGGCATTCCATTGCCCCTGCAATTCATAAGCTGCATCTACCAGATCCTCCCGTTTTGGCTGAAACACATTGTCAAAGGTTTCATTTTCCCTGAATCTCTTAAGTTTATTTTTACTTCCCACCTTACAAATTAACGATTTTCGGTATTAGATTTAAAGCGGTAAAATTAAGGAAACATTTTTAGCTTTATATTTGTTTTGACAAAAGACTCTTCCAAAATGGCTAAGTTGTGACTTCCACCTCCCAAAAACGTATTCTTATAGCTCCCTTAAACTGGGGCTTGGGTCATGCCACGCGCTGCATCCCAATCATCAAAGCTTTGGTGTCGCAGGGTCTTACGCCTATTATTGCAAGCGATGGTGCTGCATTGGCATTGCTGCGGAAGGAATTTGAGACACTTACCTGCATCGCGTTGCCATCTTACCAGATTCGCTATTCAAAAAATGCCGGTTTCTTCAAGCTGAAAATGCTTCAGAACACACCCAAAATCTTGAGAGCCATCAAAAAGGAACACCGTTTGACTTCAGAACTGGTAAAAGCACATCAGATTGACGGAATCATTTCCGACAATCGATTTGGTGTTTACCACGAAGACATCCCTTCCGTTTTTATAACGCATCAACTTCAAGTCCTGAGCGGAAACACCACTTGGCTGAGCACGCGCATACAACATAAGCTCATCAAACGTTTTGATGCCTGTTGGGTGCCCGATGTTGAAGACAGTTCAAATTTGAGTGGTAGGCTAGGTCATGGTTCTACCTCGGGCTTGAATATCAAATATGTTGGGCCCTTGAGTCGATTTAGCAAAAAAAACACCGACTTCGTTTATGATCTTTTGATTTTGCTTTCTGGGCCTGAACCACAACGCACCCTGCTAGAGGAAAAACTATTAAAAGAACTGGCAAACCATGAGGGGCAGATTTTGCTCGTTAAAGGTAAAGTTGAGGAAGCGCAGGAGGTTTCCGAAGAAAAAAATTGGACCAGCTATAATTTTATGACCAGTTCGCAATTGGAGCAAGCCATAAATGCGAGTAAGCTGGTGGTTTCGCGATCTGGTTACACAAGCATCATGGATTTGTCAAAGCTTGATAAAAAGGCTTTTTTCATCCCCACTCCTGGGCAGTTTGAACAGGAATACCTAGCAAGACGCATGGCCAAATTAGGCTTGGCCCCATTTTGCAAACAAAGCGAATTTAATGTTGCCATGCTGGTTGAAGTTGAACGATATAAGGGCTTAAGCCATTTAGATTGTCCTACAGATTTTAAATCGCTATTTAGCCTTTTCGAGCGTGAATGAAAATTCACTCCCCACGGCCAATTCGCTTTCGAGATAGATGCGCTCATCGTGTGCTTCAATGATATGTTTCACTATGGAAAGCCCAAGACCAGAGCCTCCTTCTTTTCGAGAACCACTTTTATCCACACGGTAGAAACGCTCAAACAAGCGCGGGATATTGTTGTTTGCAATGCCCTCACCATTATCGGTTACCCGCACAATAACTTTGTTTTTGATGAGGTTTTCTATACTTATTTCGGTAGTGCCTTTTTCTTTGCCGTATTTTATGGAATTTGTGACAAGGTTAGTGAGCACTTGTTGGATGCGCTCCCGATCGGCCATGACCATGATGGGCTCTGAGTAGTCCCTATCAAAAATTAGGGAGATTTTTTTCTTGGCAGCCTTCATTTCCAAAAGCTCAATCACGCTCTGCACTAAATCTACAATATCAAACGCTTTGATGTTTAGGCTTAAATCACCCACCTCTAATTTGGTGATCATGTCTAAATCCTTGACTATATAAATGAGCCTCTCCACACCTTTGTTGGCACGCATAAGGTATTTATCTAATAAGGCTTTGTCATCCTTAGCCCCATCCAATAAGGTGGATATGTAGCCTTGTACGGTAAAGAGCGGTGTTTTTAACTCATGCGAAACATTGCCTAAGAATTCCTTACGGTATTCTTCACGTACTTTGAGGGTTTCAATCTCTATTTTTCTCTCTTTGGCATATTTATCAATTTGGCGAGTCAAGGTTGCCATATCGGTGGTTATGGGCTGCCTGCGCAGAGAGGTGGATTCTAACAAGGTGAGATCGTCGTAGATTTTTTGAACTCTTCGATAGATAAAACGCTCCACCCGATGTTGTATGGTCAAAAAGGAAACGAAATAAGTTGCAATTGCAAAGACCAGCATGTATATAATGTCAAAGGCCTGCAATAGATATAAAAAAACGCCCAAGATGAGCGTCATAAATAAAGTGAGATACAAAGACGTCTTGTATGCGAACTTATAGGTTTTTTTTAATTTCTTATTCATTAATCTACAAACTTGTAGCCAACACCTTTAATGGTTTTAAAACGTTTATCGCCAATTTTTTCTCTGAGTTTTCTAATGTGGACATCGATAGTGCGCCCGCCAACAACCACTTCATTGCCCCAAACTTTATCCAAAATAACTTCGCGTTTAAAAACTTTGTTTGGCTTTGTTGCTAGCAAAGATAGCAATTCAAATTCTTTTCTTGGCAAGATGATTTCTTTCCCTTTTAGGATGATTTTATATTCTTCCCTATTGATCACAAGGTTGCCTACTTTGATGATGTCTTCTTTAACTACATCTTCCTTTAATCTTCTAAGGAGCCCTTTAACTTTACTTACCAATACTTTTGGTTTGATGGGCTTGGTTATATAATCGTCTGCTCCAGCGTCAAATCCAGCCATTTGCGAATAGTCCTCACCCCGAGCTGTTAAAAAAGCAATAAGCGTTTCTGCTAATTCAGGTATTTTTCTAATATTCTCACAGGCTTCAATGCCATCCATCTTTGGCATCATGACATCTAAAATAATCAATTGCGGAAGCTCCGCTTTTGCCATTTTAATTGCCTCCAGACCATTTTTTGCAGTGATGACCTTATAGCCTTCATTTATTAGGTTATATCCAACAATCTCTAAAATGTCTGGTTCATCGTCGACCAAAAGGATTTTTATGTCTGTTTTTTTCATGAAATTGCGCGCATCAATATGTATGTAAAGGTAAAGGTAAATTGTAAAGTTTAGAACGAAGTCATGCTTTAATAACCTTAAGTTAACTTTAAAACCCTGATTTTTAAAATGTCTTTTTCGATGAAACACCAAATCTTTAACATTGAATTATTAGGAGCGATAGCAGTTATTCACTATTTTTATTTCAAATTAATTCTATGGAATGAAAAATTACGTCTTCATTATTTTCTTCACATTCACGCTAGGCTTTAGTTCAATTGGTTTTGCGCAATCTTCTGATTTGCAACAATCACCAAAAACTGAAACAATTGAAGGGCTATCCATCTACCCCAATCCCGTGAGCAATGGTAAACTTTACATCACTACAAAAAGCAACCTTATTAAATCTGTTGACATATTCGATGTTTTAGGTAAAAGAATCGTCAGCACTTCTCTATTTGGGAAAGAACTCAACATTTCCAAATTAACCCCTGGAGTATATATCATAAAGATTGAGGAAAACAACGTTACTGCGACTAGAAAACTGGTTGTAAGGTAACTTTAACTCAATGTTATATAATCGTAAAATCCTTTGTTTAGGCTAACTTTTCTCGCTTAAGCTCGAAAATGTATCTATATTTACGGCTCATTCAATATACTCATTTAACTAAATACTTATGAAAAAACTTTACTTTTTAGCTTTAACATTTATGATTGGTTTTGCTTCATTTGGGCAGAATCCTATCATCACTTCTATTGTAGATGGTGATTGTAGTGGTGGAAACCCGAAATTACTTGAAATCTATGCCAATGGTACTGTTGATTTTGCAGACTATAGCTTAGAGAATCAAACCAATGCCAACGTCACATGGGGGAACGCTCAAGACCTCTCAAGTTTTGGGGAAGTCACAAATGATTTTGTTTATATTAGCATTTCAAGCAGTACTGACGCCATTGCTACAGAATTTCCTTCATTGGCTTCTGCCCCAGTGTTAATTACCAATACCATGAGTGTTAACGGAGACGATAGAGTTAGAATCATCTTAACAGCCAGCACAACGGTAATTGATCAATATGGCGTTGATACAGTAGATGGTTCTGGAGAATCCTGGGAATACGCCGATTCTTATGCTAAAAGAGTAAATGGCACCGGTCCTGATAGCAGCTTTAATGCAGCCAATTGGACCTTTGGAGGCGCAGGAGCTTTGAACGGATTAGGAACATGCCAAGGTGGTGCAGATACTTTTGAAACCCTTATTGGTGGCGTTGGCACTTACACAATCACACAAAACACTGAACCTGCCATCAACATTTTATCACCTGCAAACGGCGCAACATTGGCACCTGGAACTACCACGGTTAATGTGGAATTTACAACCAACAATCTTTCAGGTACTGAGACCGTCAATATCACAGTCAATGGATCTACTACAAATGGCGTAACAAGTCCTTTTGAGATTACTGCTACTGATGGTGAGTCTTACGACGTCACTGTTGATTTGGTAGATGGCGGTATATTGGATTCTGATACAATTTCCTTTAGTGTATTATCATCAAACACGGTGGCTAACATAGCTGCTCTTAGAGCTGGGGCTTCAGGTGAAGTATATGAACTTACTGGCGAGGTCCTGTTGACTTACCAACAAAGTTTTAGAAATCAAAAATTCGTCGAAGATGCTACAGGCGCTATCTTGATTGATGACCCTTCAGGTGTTATGAGCACTGCTTATAACATTGCAGATGGGATTACTGGTATCGTAGGTACGCTTTCTGAATTTGGTGGCACGCTTCAATTTACACCAATTGAAGATTCTGCTGCAGCGAGCTCAACCGCTAATGCGCTTACACCACAAGCTGTAACTTTAGCCATGCTAAGCGCAAATGCTGAAAACTATGAGTCGGAGTTGGTTACGATTACTGCGGTTACGATGGATAACACTGAGCCTACATTTGTTACAGGTACAGAATATGAATTAACCCAAGGCCAAGGCGCAGAAACTTTCAACTTTAGAACTGCTTTCTTCTCTGCAGATTATATTGGTGCAAATGTACCAACCATGGTTACAGATATTACGGGGATCCTCACGGAAAGATCTGGTAATGCATACTACATTACGGCTAGAGATGCTGACGATTTTAGCGTGGCCGTTCTTTCTGTAAGCCAATTTGATGCGACTTCAGTCGTTGTGTATCCTAACCCAACTTCAACAGGATTCGTGAACATTACTAGTGCTAATAATGATGCCATTTCTGTCACAGTATTTGACATTTTAGGAAAAAGCGTCATCAATCAAACTTTGACTCATGATCGCTTAAATGTATCTGCTTTAAACAGTGGGATTTATATTTTAAAGATTTCTCAAAATAAGGCATCAGTAACTAAAAAGTTAGTGATTAAGTAAAGCTTGTTTTTTAAACAACAGCATAAATTCAATATTAGACCTGTGAGCTTATAAAAAGCTTTCAGGTCTTTTTTTATGACTTGTATTGACGATTTGTGAGATCCCAAAATGCTGGCATTTACGCATGAATCCCATTCTTTATGGAGGCATTATAGTGGCTTCGGAAGCTAAACATAGAACGATTAGGATGTAAAATGTATAATTCGTTGGCAAAAGAAAAAGTCAGTTCGAGTTCTTTGGTTATTTTTGTAAAGATGATTGAGCCAACCCGCATTTTTTCGATTGCTTCGGAAGCAGAATTTACACGTACTGCCTTAGACGTTTTCAAATTTCAGTTTGAGCACAATAAGGTCTACCGTTCCTTTTGTGATTTGCTATGTAAACATCCCAGTGATGTGAAAACTGTGGCAGATATTCCATTTTTGCCTATCCAGTTCTTCAAGAGCCATGAGATTAAGAGCTCAACACTCCCCATTCAAGCCACTTTTTCCAGTAGCGGAACCACAGGCAGCAGCACCAGTAAACATGGGGTTACCGATTTAACTGTATATGAGGCCAGTTTCCGTAAAGCATTTCAGCAGTTCTACGGAAACATTACCGACTACGTCATCTTGGCACTATTGCCAAGCTATTTAGAACGCCAAGGGGCGTCACTCATTTATATGGTTGACGATATGATCAAGCATTCCCAACATCCAGAAAGCGGTTTTTATTTGGATACTATCAATAAATTGAAATCAAAACTACTGGCATTGGATCGTGAAGGCAAAAAGGTATTGCTCATAGGCGTGTCCTTTGCTTTATTGGATTTGGTGGAGCAGTATCAATTCAGCTTAAAACATACCATTGTCATGGAAACAGGTGGCATGAAGGGCAGACGTAAGGAACTGGTGCGCGAAGAGTTGCATCAAATCCTAAAAAACGGATTTGGTGTTGACACCATCCATAGCGAATATGGCATGACCGAATTGCTCAGCCAGGCCTACTCCAAAGGAGATGGGATTTTTGAATGCCCCAATTGGATGCGCATTCTTACGCGAGACCCCGAAGATGCTTTAACACTGCAACAAGCAGGGAAAACCGGAGGCATTAACGTCATTGACCTTGCCAATGTGAACTCCTGCGCCTTTATTGCCACGCAAGACCTTGGTCGCGTTCATGAAGACCATAGTTTTGAAATCATCGGCCGATTTGATACCAGCGACATTAGAGGATGCAATTTGATGGTGCTTTAGCTTAAGATCAAATAGCGCCTATATCACTTGGGGTTCTGTACAAGTCGCTTCAAGACAAAATCAATTACCTCGGGGCAAGCCCACAAGGTATGAATTGAAAAATGTTCTTTGTATTTCGAGGCAAGCCTCGGGGAATAAAACCCCATGGAGGGATTAAATAAGACCTCTCTATAATTTTGCTCACGGATCATAAAATCGCATGTCATCACTTTCTATATAGGCGACCACAACTATTTCTGAATTTTTTTAGCAATACTTTAACATCTAAGTCATTAAAACGGCGAAAGTTATGAAGAAGCTTCACGACTAAGCGGGAGAAGCTATGAATTTAGAATAGTAGTTTTTTAGAGTTCTATGAAAAAGAAGGATTAGCTTCGTTATAATAGTTGATTGGTTAATGTTGAACGTCCCGCTACTTGCGGGACGTTTTTTATGTTCACTTTTTACTTGCGGCAAATGCGTTTGCAAGCCCTAAAGCCTCGGGATCACTCCTTTATTATTTTGCCATCTTACAATGCTGATGCGCACAGTACTATTATTGAAATCTATTGCTTTAGGACACCTTAATGATATAAGTATGCTTCTTCCCCTTATTTAAAATGATGTATTTATTGTTTATCAAATCGTCTTCGCTAAGCTGATAATCTTCCGTCACCTTTTCCTTGTTTACCGAAACTGCGTTTTCCTTAAGTGCCCGTCGCGCTTCACTATTGGATCCCAAGAAATTGGTTTCGGCAGCCAAAGCGCCAATCATATCCAAGGAGCTAAAAGTCTCTCGCGAAATTTCCACCAGCGGCACACCTTCAAAAACATCTAAAAAGGTCTGCTCATCCAAAGTTTTGATATCGGCTTTGAAGCTTTTGCTGAATAAGATCTGCGAAGCCTTTTCTGCATTTTCAAACTCCTCTTGAGAATGCACAAACGTAGTGACCTCTTGCGCCAAACGCTTCTGCAATAAACGCAAGTGTGGATTTTCATTATGCGTAGCAATGAAGGATTCAATGCTGTCCCTATCTAAAAAAGTAAAGATCTTGATGTATTTTTCAGCATCGGCATCACTGGCATTAAGCCAAAACTGGTAGAATTTATAAACCGAGGTCTTATCGGCAGTCAACCAAATATTTCCACCTTCGGTCTTTCCAAATTTAGAACCATCGGCTTTCGTGATCAATGGGCAAGTCATTGCATAGGCTTTGGCTTCCTCGCCAACATGCATGCGCCTTACCAACTCAGTACCTGTGGTAATGTTGCCCCATTGGTCGCTTCCGCCCATTTGCAATACACAATTATGGTGCTTGTACAAATGGTAAAAGTCATAACCCTGAATGAGCTGATAGGTAAATTCTGTGAAGGACATACCAATATTACCTTCTTCCCCACTCAATCGTTTTTTAACCGAGTCTTTAGACATCATGTAATTTACGGTTATGCGCTTCCCTACGTCCCGAGCAAAATCAATGAAACTGAAATCTTTCATCCAGTCGTAATTATTGACCAAGACTGGCGCATTTTCTGTAGTGCCATCAAAATTTAAAAACCGCGATAGAATCGCTTTTATGCCAGCAACGTTGTGGTTGAGTGTTTTTTCATCCAAAAGATTGCGCTCATCGCTTTTACCGGACGGGTCGCCAATCATCCCCGTAGCGCCACCAACCAAGGCAATAGGTTTATGGCCCGCTTTTTCAAGGTGCACCAATAAAATGATAGGCACCAAACTGCCAATATGCAGCGCATCTGAGGTGGGATCAAAGCCAATATATGCGGTGGTCATTTCCTTGTTCAATTGCTCTTCAGTGCCAGGCATGATGTCATGTAACATACCTCTCCAACGTAATTCTTCAACAAAATTGGTGTTCATAATGGGTGCTTTTTTAAACTTGAACAAAGATAGGTTTATAGGCATAACCACAAAAAATACAATCGGTAAAAAAAGCTTAAATTTAGCCCATGATTTTAGTCACAGGAGGTACAGGATTGGTAGGGTCGCATTTGTTATATGATTTGCTCAGCAAGAACGAATGCGTAAAAGCCATTTACAGGCGCGAACACACCCTTGAGCGCGTAAAAACCGTGTTTGCCTATTATAATGAAAACGTTGCCGAACTTTACAATCGCATTGAATGGATTGAAGCAGACCTCAACGACATACCCTTATTGGAACTAGCTTTTAAAGATGTCACTCATGTATATCATTGTGCAGCCTTCGTGAGTTTTGAACCTGATAAATACAACCAACTTCGTAAAATCAACATCAAGGGCACCGCTAACATTGTGAACCTTTGCATCGCCAATAACATTGAAAAGCTGTGCTACGTAAGCTCAATTGCTGCATTAGGAAATGCACCCCACCCAGAAACGCCCATCACAGAGACTAGCGACTGGAACCCAGAGCAAGACAACAGTGTTTATGCCATTACTAAATATGGCGCAGAACTTGAGGTTTGGCGTGGCACACAAGAAGGCGTGGACGCGGTTATTATAAACCCTGGAGTTATCTTAGGACCTGGTTTTTGGAAAAGTGGTGGTAGCGGGAGCTTGTTCACATCCATATATAATGGGCTTCGCTACTATCCTGAGGGCAGCACGGCTTACGTGGACGTTTGGGATGTTGTGAGTGCCATGCAACAACTTATGATGAGCAGCATTAAAAACGAAAGTTTTATTTTAATCGCTAAGAACCAAAGCATCCAAATCTTTCAAGAAACGGTTGCCGCAGCTTTAAATGTGAAAAAACCCAATAAAAAGGCGAGTCCGTTTTTGCTGGCTGTGGCTTGGCGTTTGGATTGGCTCAACCACAAAGTCTTTGGCAAACGCCGGAAACTTTCCAGACACATGGCAAATTCGATTACTAGTGAGACCCTTTATGATAATTCGAAAATCAAGGAAGCTTTGGGATTTGAGTTTACAGGTTTGGAAGACTCCATCAAAAATGTGGGATCCTATTTTCTGAAGGATTTTAAAGAAACTCATTGAGTCGTATCGGTCTTTGCTTTTACGTCGGGCTTGATCAAGGCTTGGTTCACACGGTCGCTTAACTTACGTATGGAGTCTTTTTTGCGTTGTTGACGTTTGGCTTCCTTGTCTACTTTATCCTCATAAATTTTCCTTTGGGCTTCGATCTTGGCGTTCACTTGATCTATGATTTCTTCATAAGTGGATACGTCATAACTGTAATAATCATTGCTCTGTGCAAACTGCAAGCTATCAATCTTGTGCTTTTCAAAAAGGTACTTTTGCGGATAAATACCTTCTTCTTCTAGAACATTCTTAAGGGCTCCCTTGGCCGCATTGAGAATAGCGATATCATACAACACATTGACCATTTGCTCTTTCGCGATCAAATTATCAGGCTTTTTTGGTCTAATGTCCTTAGCGCAACCCATGCCCAAACCTAATATCAAAAGTAACATTAGATATTTCATCGGTTAAAAGTTAATCGTTTTGCAGCTTTGACATCCATAAACTTAAAATTATTATAGACCAAGCTTCCATTTAAAAAGGTGTGGGTAACTCTTGATTTAAAAGTGGTGCCTTCAAAAGGAGACCAACCACATTTATAGAGTATATTTTGGCCATTCACAGACCATGGACTATTAGCATCCACTATTACCAAATCTGCAAAATAGCCAGCTTTTATAAAACCGCGTTTCTCTACCTGGAATAAAATTGCAGGATTGTGGCACATTTTTTCAACGATTTTTTCCACAGAAATTTTGCCTTTGTGGTGCATTTCCATCATGGCCACCAAAGCGTGTTGAACCAAGGGTCCTCCTGAAGGTGCATTGAGATATTTGTTGTTTTTTTCTTCTAAGGTGTGTGGTGCGTGGTCTGAAGCAATCACGTCAATTCTATTATCCAATAAGGCTTTCCAGAGTTGATCCCTGTCTTTAGGTGTCTTAACCGCAGGATTCCATTTAATGTGAGTGCCTTTCTTCTGATAATCTTCATCAGAAAACCATAAATGATGAATGCATACTTCCGAAGTGATCTTTTTATCTTTTAAAGGTAATTTATTGCTGAACAATTTGGTTTCCTTCCCAGTTGATAAATGAAACACATGCAAACGCGCTCCCGTTTTTTTAGCCAATTCAATAGCCTTGGAGGATGATATGTAGCAAGCTTCCTCACTCCTAATAATAGGATGTTTCTCAATAGGAATATCCTCACCGTACTTAGCGATATGGGCTTCGAGATTTTTCTTGATGGTGGCTTCATCTTCACAATGCACTGAAATGACCATATTGGTACTACTGAATATTTTTTCGATAACCTTAGGATCATCCACCAACATATTTCCTGTGGAAGAACCTAAAAACAATTTCAATCCCGCAACGGTTTTAGGATCCACTTTTAAAATCTCATCCAAATTATCATTCGTGCCACCAAACATGAACGAATAATTGGCAAAAGAACTCTGTGCAGCGATGGCAAATTTTTCCTCCAATTTTTCAACCGTCGTGGTTTGAGGTAAGGTGTTTGGCATCTCAATATAAGAGGTTATCCCACCAGCTATGGCTGCCTTAGACTCTGAAGCAATATCTGCCTTATGCGTTAAACCTGGCTCCCTAAAGTGTACTTGATCATCTATCACGCCTGGAAACACGTAGTTGCCTTCAGCATCTATAATAATTACTTCAGAGGATTTTGCACTTATGGAAGTTGCCACTTCCTTAATATAATCTCCTTCAATATAGATGTCGCCTTCAGTAATCTTGCCTTCGTTAACGATTTTGGCATTTTTGATAAGTATGGTCTTTCCTTCCATTTTAAGATCTAAAAAAACTATTAAATTTCATTTTTATAACACCGAATATCGCTTCGGAAATAATGCCGCCGCTCATTTTTGATTTGCCTCTAACCCGATCTGTGAAAATTACAGGCACCTCCACGATCTTGAAGTTTTTCAAATAAGCCTTAAATTTCATTTCTATTTGAAAGGCATAGCCCACAAACTTGATCTCCTTGAGATTGATAGTTTCTAAAACTTTGCGTTTGTAACATACAAAACCTGCTGTGGTATCGCAAATGTTCATGCGTGTGATAAACCTTACGTATTTTGAAGCCCCATAAGACATTAAGACTCTACTCATTGGCCAATTTACCACATTCACACCATTAACATAACGAGACCCTATGGAGAGATCTGCACCACCCACCGCACAGGCATGATATAATTTGCTGAGATCATTGGGATCATGGGAAAAATCGGCATCCATCTCAAAAATATATTGGTAATCTTTCTCCAAGCTCCATTGGAACCCCGCGATGTAGGCGGTTCCCAAACCTGTTTTTCCTGATCGTGAAAGTAGGTGCAACTGCCCCTTAAACTCATTTTGCAAAAACCGGACTCTTGCCGCGGTTTGATCGGGTGAGCTATCATCTACCACCAAAATATCGAACGCTTTTTTCTGTGAAAATACTGCTCTTACAATGGCTTCAATATTCTCAATCTCATTGTAGGTTGGTATGATCACTACAGCGTCCTTCATCAAAAAATAATCTTAGGTTTTAAGCTTGGTTTCAAGGCAAAAGTAAGCGTTTTAAATATTTATTTTATGCTAAATCTCATAAACAATGTTAATATGTGATTTGCTCAACAATTCTTCATAATTTTAGGCCATGCTAAGAGAAGTTGTTTCAAACGATTGGTTCACGATTGCCTTGACTGTGGGCTTGGTTGCAGTGGCATTGTCCAAATATTTGTTTGCGCATCGCTACAGCGATTTTATTTCTGTACTGGGCAATTCTAAATACCTCAAGATTTATTCTAGAGACCAAAAGTTCATCGATGGTTTTGATGCGCTTTATTTTGTGAATTTCATTATTTCGGTAGCAATCTTCGCTTATGTTTGTTATTCTACCTTGGTACATCCATCAGCATTTGATCTCGACCAATTTTTCAAGTTGCTGTTTGGTGTGGGCGTGCTGTTTCTAAGTAAGGTGCTTTTAGAGCGCTTAATTGGCAGCCTGTTTGAAATTGATACGATCATTGATTCTTATTTGTTTCAAAAAACAACATTTAAAAATTATACGGGATTTATACTGTTGCCCGTTAATTGTATTTTGATCTATACTTTGACTCCATCAAAATCACTAATCTATGGCATTTTAATAGTGATTGTTATAATAAATCTAGTTGGGTTTATCTCCACCTTTAAAATGTATCAAAAATTACTGCTCAACAACATATTCTATTTTATTTTGTATCTTTGCGCACTTGAAATTGGACCCTATCTAATTTTATCTAAGTTAATTATAGACAGCAACGCCTAAACTACTTCAAAGGACTATGACGAAAGTGAAAACCATTTTAGTATCTCAGCCTGAACCTAAAATAGAAAATTCGCCTTACTTCGATCTACAGGAAAAGCAAAAAGTAAAAATAGACTTTAGACCATTCATTCATGTTGAAGGCGTGGATGCTAAGGAAGTTAGACAACAAAAAGTAGATTTAAGCCATTATACCGCTATTATTTTAACCAGCAGGAATTCTGTGGATCACTTTTTTAGGGTTGCCGATGAAATGCGTTTTAAAGTACCAGACTCCTTAAAGTATTTTTGCCAATCGGAAGCTGTTGCTTACTACCTTCAGAAGTATGTGGTCTATAGAAAACGTAAAATCTACGTTGGCAAGCGCACATTTTCAGATTTGACCTCGCTAATCAAAAAGTACAAGGATGAACACTTCCTTTTGCCTACCACAGATAAGCTAAAACCTGAGGTTCCTGAGACTCTGGATGGTTTAAATGTGAAATGGAAACAAGCCGTGTTTTATAAAACAGTGATAAGTGATCTTTCCGATCTTGAGAACGTTACTTATGACATATTGGTGTTCTTTAGCCCGTCTGGGATTGAGTCGCTCTTTCATAACTTTCCTGGTTTCAAACAAAACGAAACGCGTATTGCAGTTTTTGGCAACACCACCATCAAGGCGGTTGAAGACCATGGGTTGCGAGTGGACATTGCTGCGCCAACACCTGAAACACCTTCCATGACCATGGCTTTAGACAAATACATTGATAAGATGAACAAGCGGAAGTAATGCGAGAAGTTAGAAGTTAGAAGTTAGAAGTTAGAAGTTAGAAAAAAATTACTTATAAAAAGTGCGACCTCAATGAGATCGCACTTTTTTTATAACACTATTTTTAAATTTAGAATACTAAGCTTTAGAAGGCATAACGCTGTGGGCCGCCTCTTCTTGTGGCTTCACTTGCATCGGCTTCAAACTTTTTAAAGTTTTCACGGAAGGCATTTGTTAATTTAAATGCTGTCTTGTAATAATTCTCATCGTCGTTCCAGGTTGTTCTTGGACTCAAAACTTCATCAGGAACTCCCGGACAGGTTCTTGGCTGTGCCACCCCAAAAACGGAATGGATGTGGTAGTGGTCATAATCATAAAGTCCTAATTCGCCATTGAGCACCGCATTGATCATCGCTCGGGTATATTTCAATTTCATACGCGTACCAACACCGTAAGGGCCACCGGTCCAACCCGTGTTGACCAACCAAACATTTACGCCAGATGCTTTCATTTTTTCACTCAGCATCTCTGCGTATTTTGCGGGATGCAAAGGCATGAATGGCGCTCCAAAACACGCTGAAAAGCTAGGAACGGGCTCAACAACACCAGCTTCAGTGCCTGCAACTTTAGCCGTATATCCAGAAATAAAGTGATACGCTGCTTGACTTGGCGTTAGCTTGGAGATTGGAGGTAGAACGCCAAAAGCATCGGCCGTCAAGAAAAAGATATTCTTAGGATTTTTACCAATGGAAGGTTTCCTAATGTTATCAATATGATAAATAGGGTAACTCACCCTTGTGTTTTGAGTAATCGATGTATCCTCAAAATCAACCTCTCCTTTTCCATTGAGAATCACATTCTCCAAGATGGCTCCTTTTTTTATGGCTCCGTAAATTTCCGGCTCGTGCTCCTGTGACAAATTGATCACTTTAGCATAACAGCCACCTTCAAAATTGAACACGGTATTTTCCTTGGTCCAACCATGTTCATCATCGCCAATCAAACTGCGATTGGGGTCTGTAGATAAGGTGGTTTTTCCTGTACCAGACAAACCAAAGAAAATAGCGGTATCACCATCCTTACCAACATTGGCGCTACAATGCATGGGCATGGTTTCTTTAAAAACAGGAAGGATAAAATTAAGCGCAGAGAAAATGCCTTTCTTGATTTCACCGGTGTACCCTGTACCTCCAATAAGCGCTATTTTTCTAGTAAAGTCTAAAATAGCGAAGTTGTGTTGACGCGTGCCATCCACTTCTGGATCTGCCATAAAACCCGGTGCGTTAACAACGGTCCATTCTGGCGTGAAGTTTTCCAACTCTGCTTCCGTTGGACGCAAAAACATGTTATAAGCAAACATATTACTCCAAGGATGCTCGGTAATCACTCTAATTTTTAACTTGTAATTTTCATCGGCACAAGCGAAGCTATCCCTTACGAAAACTTCCTTTTCAGATAAGTAATCCGCTACCTTGTCATATAATTTCTGAAATTTATCAGACTCAAATGGAATATTTATATTGCTCCACCAAACGCGATCTTTTGTAATATCGTCCTTAACTATAAAACGATCTTGAGGCGACCTGCCGGTAAATTCTCCAGTATTAACCGCCAGCGTTCCGGAGGCGGTTTCAACTCCTTGCCCTTTATCAACTGTGATTTTTTGAAGTTCGTCTGGCGGTAATTGATATCTTACCTTGGCATTTTTGATGCCATAGTGTTCCAGCGCAATCGTTTTCGTAGTTTGTGTATGGTCTACCATAATTTGTTGTTTTTGTTTAGGCGACAAAATTACACAATATTTTAAAGTAGCTGCTCTATTTTAGGATTTATCGGTCTTCATTTTGAGAATATTTACAAACAATATTACCCAAGCCACTATCAACAATAATCCACCTATAGGCGTAATGAAGCCGATGGCTTTAAAATCAAAACTGCTCAGATTATTTGTCGCCAAAGCATAAATTGAACCAGAAAACAAAAGCACACCAAGCGTTACCAAAATACAAATGCTGCGTTGGGATTTTGAGCTGAGTGCACCAAAACTTCCGATAAATAGTAGAAAAATCGCATGGTACATTTGATACCTAACCCCTGTTTCAAAAGTGAGTTGTGAGGCGACAGGAATCAACTCCTTTAGTCCGTGGGCACCAAATGCGCCTAATGCGATGGCAACAATTCCTAAAAAAGCAGCAATAAGGAGACAGATTTTATTCATAATATTTGCGGTTTTGGTTTTTATAACCCTGAGTATTTAGTAATTTCGTAATGAAGTTGCTCAACTTCATTACGAAATTACTCAACAAAACCCATTATGCGAAAGATTTTAATCATAGGTTCAGGGAAATCGACCTCCTACCTTCTCAAATATTTATTGGATAAATCTGAAGAAGAGGACCTCCACATCATTGTTGCCGATAAAGACATTCAAAACGCCAAAAATTTACTCAATGATCATAAAAACTCTCAAGCCATTGCTTTGGATGTTTTTGACAGATCTGCTCGAGAAAAAGCCATTGAGAATGCCGATATTGTGATTTCCATGCTTCCTGCACGCTATCACATTGAAGTGGCCAAAGACTGTATTAGCTTCGGAAAAAATATGGTCACTGCTTCATACGTGAGCAGTGAAATGGCCGATTTGGATAAGGCGGCAAAAAATAAAGGACTGGTTTTCATGAACGAAATTGGCGTGGATCCAGGACTTGATCATATGAGCGCCATGGACGTTTTGGACCGTATTCGAGAAAAAGGCGGCAAAATCATCTTGTTCGAATCCTTTGCTGGCGGCTTGGTAGCTCCAGAAAGCGACAATAACCTTTGGAACTACAAATTCACTTGGAACCCAAGAAATGTGGTGGTTGCCGGTCAAGGCAGCGCGGCAAAATTCATTCAGGAAGGCACTTATAAATACATCCCCTACCACCGTTTGTTTAGACGTACCGAGTTTTTGGAAATCGATGGCTACGGAAGATTTGAAGCCTACGCCAATCGTGATTCGCTCAAATACCAATCGATTTATGGTCTGGATAGCATCAAGACACTTTATCGCGGTTCTATGAGACGTGTGGGTTACAGTCGTGCCTGGAACATGTTTGTGCAACTGGGCTTAACCGACGATAGCTACACCATTGACGACAGCGAAAACATGAGTTACCGAGATTTTATGAATGCGTTTTTAGCTTACAGCCCAACAGATTCTGTGGAGTTGAAATTTAGAATGGCCTTAAAAATCGATCAAGACGATATTGTCTGGGACAAGTTGATAGAGCTAGACATCTTCAGTAACAAGAAAATGGTGGCACTTAAAAAAGCAACCCCTGCAGAAATCCTTCAGAAAATATTGATGGACAGCTGGCAATTGGGTCCAGACGATAAGGACATGCTGGTCATGTACCACAAATTTGGATACGAACTCGACGGCAAAGAATATCAAATCGACTCGACCATGGTCACTATTGGCGAAGATCAAACGTATACCGCCATGGCAAAAACCGTTGGCCTACCCGTTGCAATCGCCACATTGGCCATCTTGAACGAAAAAATTACCACCCCTGGTGTTCAAATCCCTATCAATAAGGAAGTGTACCAACCCATCTTAAAAGAGTTACAAGAATTTGGTATTGTGTTTACTGAAAAGGAAGTGCCTTATTTGGGGTATAATCCGTTGAATGTTTAGAATGAAGGTTGAAGATGAAGTTGAAGTTGAAATTGAAGTTGAAGTTGAAAAAAGAATATAGAGCATAGAGCATAGACTAATTGCAGTTGAAGACGAAGTAGGGGTCGGTCGCGAACGACCCAAACAGGAATGTAATCCGTTGAAAGTTTAGAATGAAGATGAAATTTTTACAATACTAATTTAGTTAATAACCGAAGATTCCTGCTTTCCTGCCTGCCGGCAGACAGGCGCGAGAACTGAGATGAAAGTAATCAATCAAAATATTCAAATTGACGGGATTGATAAAAAAATCCTACGTGCCTTGATGGAAGATGCGCGAACGCCAATTCTGGAAATTGCGCGTAACGTTGGGATTTCTGGGGCTGCCATACATCAGCGCCTGCGGAAATTGGAGAAATCGGGTTTGATCTCGGGTTCTAAATTTGTCATCAATCCGAAGATTTTGGGCTACACCACGATGGCTTTTATCGGGATTCACTTGGATAAGGCGATGAGCAACCCAGAAGCGGTCAAGCAACTTCAAAAAATCCCCGAAGTTTTGGAATGCCACTACACCACGGGTAATTGGAGTATTTTCATCAAAATACTGTGTAAAGACAATGAGCATTTGATGCAAGTGCTCAACAAGGATATTCAATCCATTACCGGCGTTTCAAGAACGGAAACATTTATTTCCTTAAACCAACAAATTGATAGGCAGATTAAGATTTAGGTTTTTTTCTGCGGAAAAAATTGTTTTATCAAATATGTTTTAGACTTCTCTTCAGAAGGCCAACGTTCTAAGAACCGTTTGAAACGGTTTAAACCAAAAAAAGCAGCCCAAAATAAGGATGCTTTTTCTATTTTTTATTTCTTCGGAAGTATTTATATTTTTTCACCATCTTACCTGATAAGGATAAGTTTCATAAATAGCATTATCCTCATTAAACGAAAATCCTTCTTCAGCGTGTTCTTTGGCTGTTTTTAATAACGCTTGGCATTCATCAAACCTACTTAAACGGTATAAGCAAAGTGCTTTATAATACTCCACATCTGAGAACATGGGCGCAATTGCTAATGACTTATTGAACTCATAAAGGGCTTCTTCCCATTTGCCTTGTTCGTATTTACTAATGCCATAATAAAACAAATCAAGATAGTGGGCTTCACCCCATTCTTCTTCCTGTTCACTAATATCTTTTTTAAAGATTGCTTCGGCTTTTTCAAATTCATTCAACTGTAGATAAGACAAAGCAATGTGAAATTGATAGGTATGGTCCATGACATAAGTATTGCCTTCCATTTCTATACAGGCCTCAAAATCTGTAATGGCGTCCTTATAGGTTTTGGCAAAAATACATTTGATAAAAGCTCTGTAGCTTAGATATCTTTTACGGTCGTACTTAACGGCCTTGTCGATATATACCATACCAACCTCATATTTTCTTGCTTTAAAATATGGCATTGCCTTTAGTTGCCAAAAATAGGCTACGGTACTGTCAACTTTTAAACCGGCATCAAGGCATTGTTGCCATTCAGGCATTTGCGACTTATAATTATAAGTTTTAGCACAATTTGTAACATATTTTTTAATGATTGAATCCTGCCGTACTCTTTTAGCTTCGGCCGTTTCTGTCGGCTCGCGATTTTGACCTGAGCATTGCATAAAAAAAAAGGGACAGTATTATTACAATTGGTTTAATCGTTTTTAGTTGCATTGTATTGTAATTTTTGATTGCCGCCTTTTTCAGTACAGCTTGAAGATGTATTTCTCATTCCACTATAAGAAAGCATTCCAGATTAGGATACCTGTGTTTTTTTCCTTCGGAAGAATTTTTTAAGAAGTCTCAATCTCTTGACATAAATATCGAAAGTACATACCAAAACAACAACATCAAAGACGCAAACAAGCCCAAGGATGCTGGAATGTATTCATCTACCGCATATTTATTGATCAAATTAGAGGTTTGGTATAAAATCGCGGCTCCCGCCAGCAAACACATCCCCACAGAAAACCAAAGCCCCAGATTAAATCCGAAGAGCGAACCAGCAACGATGAGACCAATGGCGATGAAAAAGCCAATGGTCAATCCGGTTTTTAAGAAAGAGAAGTCTCTCTTGGTCACAAAAACTACAGCGGTCAAGCCTGAAAACAAAGCCAAAGTCACAATAGCCGCTTGGTTAAGGATTTCTGGACCAGACTCCATGTAATAGGCTGCAATATATATCAAAGGCACAAAAATAAAGGCTTCCGCGAGAATGTAGAGTCCGAATGCGAGGTATTGTTTGTTCTTGTCTTTGGTTTTTAGCGCCATGCCTTCAGCATAATTGGTAATGAACATAAAGCCACCAAGCATGATGAGCCAACGCCAGCCTTGAGTCAAGGATAAGGTAAAATCGACAATGGTTTCGCTTTGCAGCAAGAGCCACTCAAAAAGAATGAATACCAAAACACCGCCTGCGACGTGGGCGTAGGTCTTTTTGTAAAAGGCAACACGGGCGTCGGTCGCTAATTGGCTTACCACTAATTTACCATCAAATTGTCCCGGTTGGTCAAATTGATTTTGATTGGTATTTTCCTTAAGTAAGTTTTAATTTGAGTGGACTAAAATAGCAAAAAAACCGAAAGCTCTATGAAATATAGGCTTTCGGTTTTAGTGAATCAAAAGTTAAAATGTATTAGTCGCGACCACCAAAAACGGCCATTGCCCAATATAGTAAAGACGCCAAGGCGCCAATGGCTGCCACGAGATAAGTTCTTGCCGCCCATTTGAGCGCATCTTCAGAGCTTTTATATTCTTCGGGCGTAAGCATATTTCCAGTTTTCAACCACGCCAAAGCGCGATTACTGGCATCGTATTCCACAGGCAATGTGATAAAGCTGAATAAAGTCGCAAACGACATAAACACCAAACCTGCCACTGCAATCCAATACCCAAAACCTGCACCCGCCGCAGCGCCCAAGATTAAACCACCAATCACCAACCATTGTGACATGCCAGAAGTTACTGAAACTACGGGCACCAAAGCCGAACGCATTTTTAAGGCGCTATAAGCTTGGGCATGTTGCACCGCATGACCGCACTCATGTGCTGCCACTGCTGCAGCGGCTGCGTTACGTTGGTTGAAAACGGATTCACTTAAGTTAACTGTTTTGTTTTTAGGATTATAATGATCGGTCAACTGTCCTTTTACCGAAATGACCTCAACGTCTGAAATGCCATTATCAGCAAGCATTTTTTCGGCAATTTCTTGTCCGCTCATGCCATTGCGCAAATGGACTTTTGAATATTTTTCAAATTTCTTTTTCAATTTGTTGCTTACCAACCAACTCACAAGAGCGATGGCACCAATTAAGATCCAATACCCAATTCCTATTCCTCCCATAATTATTTTTCTTTTTAGAATTAGTCTATAGCAAAAAACAAGCCATTCTGATTTCTAAAATATAAAACGGAAGAAGTGTCAGTCTTGGTATTATAGGCAATTAAGCAAAAGCCTCAGCGATACCATCATACACAATTTCGCCATGCACAATATTTAAACCTTTAGCCAGAGTAGCATCTGCCTCACAGGCAGCTTCCCAACCAGTATTGGCTAACTTTAAAACATAGGGCAAAGTCACATTGGTAAGGGCTAAAGTGGATGTATAAGGCACTGCTCCTGGCATGTTGGCCACACAATAATGCACGACATCATCAATAATGTAAATAGGATCTTCATGGGTTGTGGCCTTCGTTGTTTCAAAACAGCCTCCTTGATCAACAGCTACATCAACAACTACCGTTCCTGGCCGCATCAATTTGAGCATATCCCTGGTAATCAATTTTGGGGCTTTTCCACCTTTTACCAATACACCTCCAACCACGAGATCGTGGGTTTGGATGTGCTTTCTAATGTTATATTCACTAGAAAACTCTGTAGTGACGTGACTTGGCATAACGTCATTAACGTATCTGAGCCGTTTCATATTAATATCCATGATGGTGACATGTGCGCCTAATCCTGCAGCCATTTTTGCAGCTTGCACGCCAACAACACCTGCCCCAAGAATCAACACTTTCCCTGGCGGAACTCCAGGAACCCCACCCAATAAAACGCCTCGACCTTTGATTGGTTTCTCAAGGTATTTAGCGCCTTGCTGAATGGCCATACGACCTGCAACTTCAGACATTGGAGTCAACAAAGGCAAGGTACCATCTTCATCTTCAACAGTCTCATAAGCAATACAAACTGAATTACTCTTGATCATGGCCTCGGTCAAGGTTTGGCTTGATGCAAAGTGAAAATACGTAAACAGCAATTGGTTTGATTTAATCAAGGGATACTCATAAGCAATAGGCTCCTTTACCTTGACGATCATGTCGCTTTTAGCGTAAACCTCTTCAATGCTATCAACAATTACAGCACCAACCTCGGTATACAACTTATCTGGAAATCCGCTGCCCTCTCCCGCTGTACTCTGTATAAAAACACTGTGCTTTTTTTTAGTGAGTTCAAATACGCCTCCGGGAGTCATCCCGACGCGGCTTTCATTGTTTTTGATTTCTTTTGGGATGCCAATAATCATAAGGTTACAATTTTATGAGAAGTAAAGTACAATGAAAAACAGGCTTGACCAACTAAAACCGTGGGCACTGAAAATTTTTACAGAATTCGTAGAATTTAAAGCATTGATTATAGATTTATCAAAATCAATCTAGCTAAGATCATTCATTTGCCAAGGCCACACTCACAACCATGTTTTTTTCAAAAACGATGAAAAGCTGCTCGCGTTCCGGTTTGAAAAACGAAGGAGGTGTTCCCAATCGATAGCGAAAAATATCTCGATTTTTATCAATATCCGAATATGGCTCACCTAAAAGCATTAGCACCTCTTCTTTCGATTTTTCTACTAGAATTTCGGAATCAAGCAGGTCGTCAACCATTTCATGACGCTTTGATGGCGCTCTTTTCCAGTCTTCCGCGTTAAATTGCCATTCATTAAAATAAAAGAATGACGTGGAGATCACAAAAGCAGCGAAAAAGATCACACCAACTACATCATACGGTCCCCACCTTGGGATTTTGACAATTTTATCCCACGATATTGACAATTTTTCCCGGTACGACGATGACCTTTTTCGGTACACGTCCATCGAGTTGTGCTTGGGTTTTTTCATGTGCCATTACAATTTTTTCGACCTCTTCTTTGGTAAGGCTTAATGGGATCTCCAAAGTAAATCGCGTTTTCCCATTAAAGGAAATGGGATAATTCTTGCTGCTTTCTACCAAATACTGTTCTTCAAACTTAGGGAAAGGAGCTGTTGAAATACTTTCGGCATGTCCAAATTTATTCCATAATTCTTCAGCAATATGTGGCGCATAAGGCGATAGCAGAATGAGTAAAGGCTCAAGAATGTCTTTGTGATTGCATTTTTGCGCAGTGAGCTCGTTTACCGCAATCATAAAAGTAGATACTGAAGTATTGAACGAAAAGTTCTCAATATCCTCCTCTACTTTCTTGATGGTTTTGTGCAAGGTCTTAAAAGCCTCAGCTGAGACCTCCTCTAGCCCCTCCAAGGGAGGTGAACTGATGACGCTGAAGCTTGCGTTTTCGCCTTGGTGGTAAAGTTTCCAAAGTTTTTTAAGAAAACCGTGTACTCCTGTGATGCCTGCGGTATTCCATGGTTTGGCTTGTTCTAAGGGGCCGAGAAACATTTCGTAGAGACGAAGACTGTCGGCACCATATTGCTCACAAATTGCATCGGGATTAACCACGTTGTATTTGGATTTGGACATTTTTTCGACTTCGCGACCAACGATATATTTCCCATTTTCATTAGTTACAAACTGCAATGTCTTAAAATTTTCTTGCCAACTTTTAAATTTATCAATATCGAGTTCATTGGATGAGTTAACCATTGTTACATCGACATGAATAGGAACAAATGGCGACAACTCTAAGTCCCACTCAATATTTACGTTTCCAGCATCCTTATAATGACTCAAATGTTTTTCCACTAAACTTAATATAAGCTCATCATAATTGCCCTCTATTCCCTTGAGGTATGATTCTCTAGGAATAATGTAACGCTGTATTTTATTAAGAGGCACTTCCAATTTAGGATTTATATTTTTTATTCCAACGCTGAATCCATAAACAAAAGCACTAGTCCCCAAAATCATCCCTTGATTGATCAACTTTTTAAACGGCTCTTCAATGCTTACAAATTCGCGATCCTTAAGGAACTTGACCCAAAAACGAGAATACAACAAATGGCCTGTGGCATGTTCGCTTCCGCCGATGTATAAATCGACGTTTTCCCAGTAGCTCAAGGCTTCTTCACTTGCAAATGTTTCTTCACGCTTGCTTTCCCCGTCTGCCGAAAGGCCAGGTTCCATATAGCGGAAAAAATACCAAGAGCTTCCTGCCCAACCTGGCATCGTATTCAATTCTAAAGAAAAGATAGTGGTATCATTCACTTGATCATTAGAAACCACTTGATTCGTTTCGGTACACCAAGCCCAAACATCTGCTCTTCCTAAAGGCGGCTCGCCTTCTTCGGTGGGGAGGTATTTTTCAACTTCCGGTAGGCGTATGGGCAAATGTTTAGGATCAATCATTTGTGGCATCCCGTTGACGTAATAGACTGGAAACGGTTCGCCCCAATACCGTTGTCTTGAAAACACCGCGTCTCGCAATCTGTAATTGGTCTTACCTGTACCTTGACCCAGTTTTTCAAGTTCAAAAATGGCGCGTTTAGCTGCCTTTTTATAGTTCATTCCGTTAAGGAAATCACTGTTGGTAATCACTACATTATCCTTAGAGCTGTAGGCGGCTTCGGAAATATCAACCTTATCAAAGATGTTCGGTATCGGGATTCCAAAATGTTTTGCAAAATCGTAGTCACGTTGATCCCCGCAAGGCACAGACATGACTGCACCCGTACCGTAGCCGGCCAAAACATAATCGCCAATCCAAATGGGAATGGGTTCTTTTGTAAACGGATGCTCGGCATAAGCGCCTGTGAATGCCCCAGAAATGCTCTTCACATCTGCCATGCGCTCACGTTCACTGCGTTTTGCTGTAGATTTGATATAGGCGTCAACTTCGGCTTTTTGCCCTTCTGTAACAATTTGGGAAACCAAGTCGTGCTCGGGAGCGAGGGTCATAAAACTAACACCGAAGATAGTGTCTGGTCTAGTTGTAAATACAGCAATATCCCATCCTAAATCCTTCCCCAAGGGAAGGACTTGCTCACTCCAATGCTGCTCACTCTCGTGTTTTTTATCTTTTACAGATTCCAATTGTTCTAATTCTGCGATAATAGTTTTGAGAACTGCATCGGTATTACCGAGCACTTCTTCATTGGAAAATCGAACCACTTTATAAAAATCGTTTTCCAATCGCTCAGTTCTTTTCTGATCTTCTTCTATTTGATTTTCATGGATTTTTCCATCAACCTCAATAATCAAACCTTTATCCAAACACACAAAATCAACGATAAAATCGCCAATGAGATGTTGCTGTCTAAATTTAGCCTCGATTTTTTTACTTCTCAAACACTCCCATAGTGCAGCTTCAGCCTGAGTAGGGTTTGCTCGCATTTCTTTGGCACGTTCAAGTAATAAATGAGAATTATTACCACCCGTCATATATCCAGGTCGATTATCAGAGCCCGCTTTCGCTTCCCCTTGGGGGAAGGATAGGATGGGGAATTTAACCTCAGAACCCACCGATTTCCCGATCCAGTTTTTCTGACTTTCTTTTAGACTTTCGGTCCAGTCAATGGTTTCCAAACCTTGCAGCAAACGCTCAGCATAGGCCGAGATACGCATGCTCCACTGGGTCATTTTTTTTCGCACTACGGGATGTCCGCCACGTTCTGAAACCCCGTTCACGATTTCATCATTCGCCAAAACCGTTCCTAGTGCTGGACACCAGTTTACTTCGGTTTCTGCGAGATAGGTCAATCTGTATTTAAGTAAAATCTCTTGCTGTTTTTCCGAAGAAAATTGTTGCCATTCTTCCGAAGAAAAAGTAGCGATATCATCATCGCAAACTGCCTTCACATCGGCATTGCCTTCCGAAGTAAATTTTGTGATGAGCGTGTCAACCGATTCTGCTTTATCGGTTTCGAGGTTGTACCAGGATTCGAATAATTCAATAAAAATCCATTGGGTCCATTTATAATAGTTGGGGTCGCTGGTACGCACTTCCCTACTCCAATCGAAAGAAAATCCGATTTGATCCAATTGGCGACGGTAGGTCTTGATGTTGGTTTCGGTAGTGATCGCAGGATGTTGACCGGTTTGGATGGCGTATTGTTCCGCAGGCAAACCAAAACTATCGTAACCCTGCGGGTGCAACACATTGAAGCCTTTATGCCGTTTGTAACGCGCATAAATATCACTGGCAATGTAACCCAAGGGATGCCCAACGTGCAAGCCCGCACCGCTGGGGTAAGGGAACATATCGAGCACGTAATATTTAGGTTTATCGCTGTGATTGCTGGCCTTAAAGGTTTGGTTTTTGGCCCAATAGTCTTGCCATTTTTGTTCGATATTATTAAAATCGTAATTCATTTTGCTTGCTTTTGGATCCTTTTCAAATACTGGCGACGAGCGCCATATTAATTGCGTTATGCACACAGATTGATCGCGCAAATTTAAAGGTATTACAACACATTTAAAAGTTAATCGTTCTAATACTGTGGATGAACAATTTGTTTCATAATTTCTGGTTAAAATATTAGACCGCTTTGCTTATAGAACATATAATCTAGACTAAATCGCAACTAACTGACTCGCAGAGTACATGTTTTATTTGAGCTTTGCCTGTTTAAATTATCACGAGCAGTAAAAATCTAGGTCCAAATCCAAAATAATTACAAAACTCAAAATTACTCAAACCAATATCAAATTGTATGTGTTTTTGCTCAACTATACTGTTTTGTTTTTTATTTTTACAGCGTTAATCCAAATCCTTTATGGCGTCCACTTTTGACCAGTACCAAAAACGAAAGTTAATTTCCTCGTACGTTTCCGTAGTGATCAGTATCGCTTTGGTCTTGTTTTTATTAGGCTGTTTGGGGCTTTTGGTCTTAAACGCCAAAAAAGTCGCCGATCATTTCAAGGAACAGGTGGTTGTGACCATTTATCTCAACGAATCGGCCAAGGAAGTGGAAATCAACCAGCTTGAAAAGAGCCTTGCCATGGCAGAATACACAAAAAAGACTGAATATGTCTCCAAAGAAGAAGCTGCCGAGTTGATGAAAGCCGAAACCGGGGAAGATTTTATGGATTTTGTGGGTTATAATCCGCTACAGAATTCCATAGATGTTTATCTGAAGGCAGACTATGTGACCAACGAAACCTTAGACGGAATTACAGAGGAGCTAGCCAACAAGAAATTTATTGAGGAAATTCGTTACGACAACGACTTGGTAGAACTCATGAACGACAATGTCAAGAAAATCACATTTTGGGTCTTGATCCTGAGCGGACTTTTTACCTTGATTGCCGTATTGCTCATCAACAGTTCCATAAGATTGCAGGTGTATTCCAAACGTTTTATCATCAAGACCATGCAAATGGTGGGCGCCACCAAATCGTTTATTAGGAGACCATTCATTGGTAAAAGCGTACAACTGGGCGTTGTTGGTGCTATCGTCGCACTTTTGGGGATGGGCGTTGTGCTGTATTATATGGACAAAACCTTCCCAGAACTGCAATTGCTGCAGAGCCCTGTGTTAATTGCTTCGCTTTTTATAGGTATTTTGCTCTTGGGCATTTTGATCACTGGGATCAGCACCTTTATCGCTACACAGCGTTACCTTAATTTAAAAACCGACCACCTTTATTATTAATTTTCATTTTTGTCCGATTAAGCTTTTATAAACAAAGATTTTGTTAACAGCAGCAAGCTCCTAGGCAAATTTCAAATAAAATAGCTTGCTCAAACTCTAAAAGATATTTTAAGTTTTGAAGTTAAAAATGAAAATCAGATAGGCTTAATTATCAAATGTTTACGAATCAAGTCTTATGTCTTGCAGTCCCGATAGCTATCGGGACGGTCTTAAGTCTTTGACGGACAATATTGATTAATTTTATGTTTCTATGCTGAAAAAACTCGCATGTGTACTGGCTTTGGTTTCCATTTTAGGCTGTAAGCAAGACCAGAAACTTCCAAATAATTTTGACTACGGAAGCATTAGCAATGGCGTTTATACCAACGCTTATTTTGACATGCGTTTTGCATTTGACGATTCTTGGAACGTGCAAACGCCCGAAGAAATGAACGATATTGCCAATCTTGGCACTGAACTCATCACCAACGAGGGCACAAAGCAGGCTGTAAAGGCTAATGAAATCAATACCGCCAACCTGTTTGCTGCCTATCGCTATGAAATGGAAGCTGCTGTAGCCTATAATTACTCCATCATCATCGTTGCCGAAAACACGAATATGTACCCCAAAGTGAAACGCGGTCGTGACTATCTGGATGAAGCAAAAAAAATGATGCAACAAACCGTCGTTAATTACACTTTTGAAGACGACTACAGCTCAAAAAACATTGGCGGAAAAGACTTTGACGTCATGACCGTTTCTGGGAATTATATGGATGCCTCTTTCAGCCAAAAATATATGACCACCATTTACAGAGGCTTTAGCGTATCTATCATTATCTCTTACGATTCTAACGAGCAGCTGCAAACACTTGAAAATTTAATTGATCAAATTGCCTTTACAGAAGGCAGCTCAAAAAATAAACAATGAGATTGACAAAACCTTAACGGAATTGTCCCAACAAAATCGTTACTTTGCAGCGCTTTAGTAACATTTTATTACAGAAAACAAGAGAATCATGGGAGAGCAGAAACGCAAAGAAACTTTAAAAAACGATTTTATCTTCGGTGCCAAAAACTACAAGTTCATGCTTATTGGTTTGGGTTGCATCGCGCTGGGTTTTGCCCTCATGGCAGGTGGAGGCAGCGATGATCCCAACGTGTTCAATCCTGAAATATTCAATTGGAGACGTATTAGATTAGCACCAACCTTGGTCTTACTCGGTTTTGGGATTCAAGTGTATGCGATTTTGCTAAACCCGAATAAAGACGCCGATTCTAAAAAATAGTGTGACAGTTCAGCGTTTACCTCGAAATTAACCAACCTCGAAATTAGTATTTATGAATCTCATTGAAGCTATCATCCTAGCCATCATCGAGGGCATTACTGAATATTTGCCTGTATCGTCCACCGGTCACATGATCATCGCCTCTTCATTCATGGGGATCGCTACCGACGATTTTACCAAACTCTTTACCATCGTCATTCAATTGGGCGCTATTATAGCGGTCGTGGTGTTGTATTGGAAACGCTTTTTCCAAAGTCTGGATTTTTATTTTAAATTATTAGTGGCCTTTCTGCCCGCTGTGGTTTTGGGCTTATTGCTCAACGATGTCATCGACGAGCTTTTAGAAAGCCCCATAACCGTGGCCATCTCCCTAATTATTGGCGGTTTTATCCTCCTCAAAGTAGACGACTGGTTTAAGGCCAACGAAGTTGAAGACCCACAAAACCCAGAAGCACATACTCAAATTAGTTATTTGACCGCCTTGAAAATCGGCTTTTTTCAATGTTTGGCCATGATCCCAGGAACTTCGAGAAGTGGCGCCAGCATTGTTGGTGGGATGACCCAAAAATTAAATCGAAAAACCGCTGCCGAATTTTCATTCTTTTTAGCCGTGCCCACCATGTTTGGAGCAACCGCCAAAAAGGGTTACGACTATTACCAAGCAGGTTTTGTATTGACAAGCAACCAGATCAACTATCTCATTATTGGCAACGTTATCGCTTTTATCGTGGCATTGCTTGCCATCAGATCCTTTATTGACTACCTCAGCAAAAAAGGATTTAAGATTTTTGGGTATTACCGCATTGTCTTAGGAGTGGCACTTTTGATCATTCATTTTTTCATTTACAGATTGACAACGATATGAGCACGGCCGAAGACTTTCAAAACGGACAAGTTTTACTCATAGACAAACCGTTGCATTGGACCTCCTTTCAAGCGGTCAATAAATTGCGCTGGGAAATTCGCCAAGCATTCAATATCAAGAAAATCAAGGTGGGGCATGCGGGTACATTAGATCCTTTGGCCACTGGTTTGCTTATTATTTGCACCGGCAAAATGACCAAGCAAATCGATAGTTTCCAAGGCCAGGACAAGGAATATACCGGCACTTTTGTTTTGGGTAGCAGCACAGCTTCCTATGATTTGGAGACTGAAATTGACAAGACCTTTCCTACCGAGCACATTACTGAAGATAAAATTCATGCTACCACCAAAAAGTTTATTGGCGATATTGATCAATTTCCCCCCGTGTTTTCAGCCTTGAAAAAAGACGGAAAACGGCTTTACGAATACGCACGAGCTGGCGAAGCGGTTGAAATCAAATCCCGTCGCGTGCACATTTCAGCATTTGACATTACCCATATTGAAGGCAATGCAGTCGATTTTAAAGTGGTTTGCAGCAAAGGCACTTACATTCGCTCCTTGGCACATGACTTCGGAAAGGCGTTGGACTCTGGCGCTCATCTTTCAGCTTTAAGACGCACAAAGATTGGAGAATTTGATGTAAAGGATGCGGTTTTGCCGGAAGACTTTATTGCAAGACTGAAGTAGTTAGTGGGTAGTTGGTAGTTGGTAGTTGGTAGTTGGTAGTTGGTAGTTGGTAAAATATAATTACAATCTTTTTTCTGAAACTTTTGCTTGTTAAAAAAGCTTGGCTAAAAAAAATATCCAAAACTGACGATTCCTCACACGAAATTTTGAATTCTGAATTCTGAATTTAACTAATCAACCAAACCGCCTAGAATTCTTCAGATATCAACTTTTTTCTGTACATTCCCGTATATAGGTTACTAATTGAAAACTAAATTTTTTCCGCTTGAATTTTATTGAAAAACATAAGGCTATATTCATTACCGCGCTCCTAGCAGGAACGGTAGTGCTGGGCTTGTTCAGTTTTCACTTAACCAAGACCACCGCATTTCTATCAGAGAGTTTCTACAAAATGGAGCCCCAAACCGCTCAGGAACTTGAGAAAATGGAGCGCATCAAGGAACTCGAAGCCCGGGAACAGGCCAATAGTGGCACCAACGAGGCTTACAATGAGGACAAGGCTTATGAAGAGGTCATGAATAATTTCAAATCCATGTCTAATGATAGAGAAAATGTGTCACGGGAAGTTGCAATGCCTTCCGAAGCAAGTGTGGAAGATTTAAACGATGTGCAAACCTCCAACAGCGACTACAACGCCTCAAAAAGCTATGCCATAAAGGAACAAGAACGCCATTCATTCAATAAGGCCAATGATATTCTGGCGATGCATTCTTCAGAAAAAGACAAAAAAACAAGCCTTGGAAACAAAAATAGTAGTGTTTCCTTTTCACTGGTGAATCGTACGAAAGTCAAATTGCCACCCCCTGTGTATCTCTGTGAAGTGAGCGGAAAGATTGTGGTCAACATTACCGTGGATTCTGAAGGCAATGTAACCGATACTTATATCAATTCTTCTTCATCCAGCGATAACAAATGCCTTGTTGATGCTGCATTAGAATATGCCGGAAGCGCTTTGTTTTCTAAAGATGCCAATAACAACAAGCAAATTGGGTCCATCACCTATTACTTTAAGGGAAAAAATTAAGCCCCTCAACTAGGATTCTAAACGGCTTATTCCCTATTGACTAAAATTAGATCGCTTCAAGGTCTTCTTGATTAATAATAACAGTGCATTACAAATCCAATAACTCAATAATATCGCTTATCACCGCTTGCCCTTTATCCTTATTATACCAGAGTTGCAGTTCTTCCTTGAATTCTGGAGTGATGCTACCATGTTTAGTTTTATAATTGTTAACCAATTTTGTGGCTGAAGACGGACGTGGCCCAAAAGAATGCAATACTTCACCACTGTCTTTATCGATCATGATGAGTTTTGCGATGGATTTTGCGCCATTGGTCAAAAACTGGTTCATGAGCGCCTCATTTTCATCGCGAAATACCAGTTTTAAATCGATGTACTCTGAAGCTTCCGTGATTTTATTCAGCACCGGGATCACGTGGGCAGCATCGCCACACCAGCTTTCGGCAATGACCAGCCAAATTTGAGAGCTGTTAAGGCTTTTGATTTTTACCACTTGCGCTTCAGAAAGCCTTAAAGTCTTGTCCCAGCGTTTCATTCGGCTATCGTTGAGTTTTGTGTAGTTGGCCATTTCTTCGGTTTTTTCGTGTCCGGAAGTCCTTCCTGCTTCAGCCAAATCATGCACGACTCTACGGTATTCGGGATAGCCAATGGCGCGCTCTAAACTTTCAGCAATAATTGTATCTAATGTAGCGGTGTGTTTCAAAATAAGTCTGTTTTAGGTTTGCAATTTAGCTTAGTGGCAAGTTACAACAAATGACTCTTGTCATAAAGCCTTACCTTTTCGGGACAATACTCAACTAAAGACGAAAGGTTACCCTAAATCTTACTATTTTTGAATACAATAATTAGCTATGGAAAAACCGAGATGTGGCTGGTGCCAAGGTGATGCTTTATATAAAGCCTATCATGACCAGGAATGGGGCGTTCCCGTAAAGGATGATGCCACTTTTTTTGAATTTCTCGTTTTGGAAACCTTTCAAGCGGGTTTGAGCTGGATTACGATTTTGCGCAAACGCGCCCATTTTCGAGCTGCTTTTGATGGCTTCGATTATATAAAAATCGCCAAATATGATCAGGAAAAAGTGGACGCCTTACTTAAAAATGAAGGCATTGTAAGACATAAATTAAAAGTCCAGTCCGCAATTACCAACGCACAAGCCTTTATGGATATCCAAGAAGAATTTGGATCATTTACAAAGTACATTTGGGATTTTGTGGATGGATCACCGCTGAAAAATAAGTTGGAAAACCATAAAAATGCGCCTACCAATACCCCGTTGAGCGATGGCATTAGCAAAGACCTCAAGAAACGCGGATTCAAATTCGTGGGCTCCACCGTGATGTATGCATTCTTGCAAGCCACGGGTTTAATTAACGATCATGAAATAAATTGTTTTAGATATGATGAAGTTTAGACTGATCGTGCTACTGCTAGGTTGTTTTATGCTGAAGGTATCTGCACAGAAAAAAAACGAAAAAGAATCACGAATCGAGCTTTCCAATTTTCCTAAGGAAGCCCAGGTACTTTTGCAGCAGCTTCCGGAAGGCACAAAACGCATCCGTTTTTACAAGGAAACAGATGGCGATAAAACGAGCTATGAAAGTAAATTCAAATACAAAGGACATTGGTATAGTCTAGAATTCAACCCCAACGGAAAACTTGAGGACATCGAGAAGAAAATTAAACCTTCTAAAATTCAAAAGCAGCAAATGTTGGCCATAGAAGACTATCTCAAAAATAATTTTGAGAAATATGATTTCATCAAAATACAAGAACACTATAGATACAATGGCAACATGGTTGTAAAAGTCTTTATGGATAGGGTGATTTCAGAAAAACACCAATTTCAGCCCAGCTATGAAATCATTGCCTACCTTAAAACTGATAAGAAATGGCTATTGAAAGAACTAACATTTGATCCAACAGGCACATTCATCAAAGCACGCCAATTAACAGTAAAAAGCTATGAGTACATCCTGTACTAAATATATTATCGGGCTGTTATTGTTAGGTCCTCTGTTTGGTTTTTCGCAGAAGCATTTAGAAATGTTCACCGAAAATATTTTTTCTATCAACCATGATTTCAGCGATACCTACAGCACCAATTTTGAGCTAGGAACACGGGCGTTTCTGTATACCAATCAAGAAACCCTATTTAAAACGAGGCAGCTGGAACTAAGCCATTTTTCAACCCTAAGACTCAATTTGAAAAGTAGTATAAGCTTAGGTTTGAAATTGAGAAACCGCGATTGGTTTGAAGACTCCAGCAGTGAGATTCGTCTAACCCAGCAATTCAACACCAAAACCTTACTCAGCACACTCCGGTTTGGGCATCGATTTAGAAGTGAGCAGCGCTTTTATGAAGATGAAACTGTTTTTAGATACCGTTATCGCCTAGCCCTAGATGTGCCGCTGCAAGGTTTAAAATTGGATGTTGGTGAAACCTACTTCGTTTTGTACAACGAAGCTTTATGGAGCATATCCAAAATCTCAAAACCTGAATTTGAATACCGTATTTCGCCAAGTATAGGGATTTTGCTTAGCAAAGACCTTAATTTGGAATTAGGGTTGGAATACCGTTTAGACAAACTCAATATGAATACCGATCATGAGTTGTTTTTCAATACATCGTTAGATTTGAAACTTTAGATCACTTAAAATCTATTCCAAATACTTCAAAAACGCAGCTCTTGGTATGTCTTTCGCGCCCAAACTTGCGAGATGGTTGGTATAGACTTGGCAATCAATGAGCTTATACTCGCTATTTTGAATAAAACTGATAAAACCCACTTTTGAAGCATTGCTCACTTTTGCAAACATGCTCTCTCCACAAAACAGGCCATTACCAACATCAACGCCATAAAGGCCGCCAACCAATTCTCCATTTTGCCAGACCTCAACCGATTTTGCATAGCCCAATTCATGTAATTTCAGATAAGCCGCTTTCATGGTATTGGTAATCCAAGTGCCCGGTTGCCCAGCGCGCTTCATTTTGGAACAGGTGTCGATCACTTGTTCAAAATCATGATTTACACTTAGCTCAAAATTCGCATTCCGCAGCACCTGTTTCATACTTTTGGAAACTTTCAATTGCTCCGGAAACAATACAAACCGCGGATTTGGCGACCACCACAAAATAGGTTCATCACTATCAAACCAAGGGAAGATGCCGCTTTTATAAGCCAAGACTAAACGCTCGGGCGACAAATCGCCACCAATGGCAAGAATGCCTTCCGCCGAAGCCTGAGAAACATGAGGAAATGATAAGGTTTCATCTAAAAACACCATAAAATAGCAAAATTACAATGTGCTCAAAATAAGATTTAAGTTTTGAATTTGGAAAGAATCATACTAAAATCGTCGAAGCTTGAAACCATCGGCATACCATGGGAATAATTCGCGCAAAGAAATAGGCGCTCTAAATTTAGCCTAGAAAAAGGCTATTGAGGAAGAAGACAACAGTTCTAATATTCCCCTCGGTCTAAACTTTAAGGTCGCAACAGCAACTTTTTGAGTTTCCGTTGGTTTTTTGACCTCTTTATGGCGTTCCCAACCTTCGTGCTATAACCCTATTTTTTCAAATGCCGCACTAGCCATTAGTGGCCACGACCTACTCATAGAAAAGTTCATCACAAAATCATTTGAGTCAGTTTTGGTTTATCCTATTCATCATTACCAACATCACTACGAAACTAAAAAATTCGTGATCCCGATGCTGTGGGAGTATCAATCTCTGCTGCCCTCCTTTTTTCCCAAGAACCCAACGCTATTTTATCAAAAAACCTTAATTTCGCGACTTGATTAGAATCCAGTTACCATGAGCGCTAAATTTCCTGAATCTAAAGGACTTGACTTACCAAAAGTCGCAGAGAACATTCTTAAGTATTGGCAAGAGCACGACATCTTTGAGAAAAGTGTGACCTCTCGAGAAGGCCAAGAACCCTATGTCTTTTTTGAAGGCCCACCATCTGCCAACGGATTGCCAGGCGTTCACCACGTTTTGGCACGAGCCATAAAGGATATTTTTCCGAGGTATAAAACCATGAAGGGTTTTCAGGTCAAACGAAAAGCAGGTTGGGACACCCACGGTTTACCCATTGAGCTTGGTGTAGAAAAAGAATTAGGCATTACCAAGGAAGATATTGGTAAAACCATTTCTGTAGAAGACTACAATAACGCCTGCCGCAAAGCAGTGATGCGCTACACCGACGTTTGGAACGACCTTACCCAAAAAATGGGCTATTGGGTAGATATGGAAGATCCCTACATTACTTACGAGCCAAAATACATGGAGACTGTTTGGTGGCTGCTCAAGGAAATCTATAATAAAAAACTCATTTATAAAGGCTATACCATTCAGCCTTATTCACCAAAGGCAGGCACTGGCTTGAGTTCCCACGAGCTTAACCAGCCGGGAACCTATCAGGATGTGACCGATACCACAGTTGTGGCACAATTCAAAGCGAATGCAGATACTCTCCCAGACTTTCTTCAAGACGAAGGCGATATTTACTTTTTAGCATGGACCACAACGCCTTGGACGCTTCCCAGTAACACCGCTTTGACCGTTGGGCCAAAAATCGAGTATGTGTTGGTAGAAACTTATAACCAATACACTTTTGAACCTATGAACGTGGTTTTGGCAAAAAACTTAGTCAACAATCAGTTCTCTGGCAAGTTCTTCGAGGTTATGTCCAAACCGGAATTGCTGGATTATAAGCATGGCGATAAAAAAATTCCGTTTCATGTGGTGAAATCCTTTTCGGGCAAGGATTTGGTAGGCATTACTTACGAGCAATTATTGCCTTATGCCTTACCAAATGACCATGCTGAAAATGCTTTTAGAGTGATTTCAGGAGATTTCGTAACCGTAGATGATGGTACAGGAATTGTACATACGGCGCCAACTTTTGGTGCAGACGATGCCTTGGTGGCAAAACAGGCCTCCCCAGAAATCCCACCATTATTGGTCAAGGATGAGGACGGGAACTTGGTGCCTTTGGTCGATTTACAGGGACGCTTCCGAAAAGAAGTGCAAGATGAAATTTACGGTTTTGCAGGCGAATATGTGAAATCGGAATATTTATCTGAAAGCGAATTGACTTCAGAATTAAAAAAACAACAAGAGAGTTTAGAGTCTATCATTTCGAACCTAAAGAGCTACATGAGCGTTGATGAGCGTTTGGCGCTTAAACTGAAGAATGAAAACAAAGCCTTCAAGGTCGAAAAATACAAGCACAGCTACCCAAATTGCTGGCGCACCGATAAACCCATTCTCTATTACCCATTAGATTCCTGGTTCATCAAGGTAACCGATGTCAAAGAGCGCATGGTGGAACTGAACAAGACCATCAACTGGAAACCAGAATCTACCGGCACAGGGCGTTTTGGCAATTGGTTGGCCAATGCCAATGATTGGAATCTGTCACGATCCAGATATTGGGGCATCCCATTACCAATTTGGCGTACCGAAGATGGAAAGGAAGAAATATGCATCGGTTCGGTCGAGGAATTGAAGCATGAAATGCAAAAATCCGTAGAGACGGCATTCATGCCATCTGACATTTACGCAGATTTCGAAATCGGAAACAATTCCGAAGAAAATTACGCCAAGATCGATCTGCATAAAAACATCGTTGATGCCATTATTTTGGTATCACCAAGCGGTAAAAAAATGTACCGTGAAGCCGATTTGATTGACGTTTGGTTCGATTCAGGAAGTATGCCGTATGCACAATGGCATTATCCATTCCAGAATAAGGAGAAAGTTGAAAAAATCTGGAGGAAGGCCGATTTCATCGCCGAAGGTGTAGATCAAACCAGAGGTTGGTTTTACACGCTTCATGCCATAGCGACCATGATTTTTGATGATGTAGCCTACAAGAACGTCGTCTCCAACGGATTGGTGCTTGATAAAAACGGACAAAAGATGTCCAAACGTTTGGGCAATGCGGTGGACCCGTTTACAACTTTAGACACCTACGGCGCCGATGCCACGCGTTGGTACATGATTAGCAATACCAACCCTTGGGACAACCTGAAATTTGATTTGGAAGGCATTGAGGAAGTGAAGCGCAAATTCTTCGGAACACTTTACAACACCTATTCCTTCTTTACTTTATATACCAATTTAGATGGTTTCGCTTACGCGGAAGACGATATTCCGTTGAACGAGCGTCCGGAAATAGACCGATGGATCTTATCAGAGCTGCATACCTTGATCCAGAAAGTGGACGATTATTATGCCGATTACGAGCCTACCAAGGCTGCACGAGCCATTTCAGACTTTACCCAAGATTATTTGAGTAACTGGTATGTGCGTTTGAGCAGAAGGCGTTTTTGGAAAGGCGATTACCAGGCCGATAAAATCTCAGCATACCAAACGCTTTACACCTGTATGGTCACGATAGCAAAATTGGGTGCGCCTATCGCTCCGTTTTTTATGGATAAATTGTATTTGGATCTCAACTCGGTCACCAAAAAAGAAGACTTTGAAAGCGTTCATTTGGCAGAATTCCCAAAATTTGACAGCGCATTTGTTAACAAGAGCTTAGAACGGAAGATGGAAAACGCACAAATCATCTCCTCTTTGGTATTGTCTTTACGAGCAAAAGAGAAAATAAAAGTTCGCCAACCCTTGCAAAAAATCATGATCCCTTTTGATAACGACACTCAAAAAGAGGAGATTTTAGCAGTCGCAGACCTCATTAAGTCTGAAGTTAATGTAAAAGCAATCGAAGTTTTGGAGGATGAAGCAGGCATACTGGTAAAACAAATCAAACCGAATTTCAAGGTTTTAGGGCCTCGTTTTGGAGCCGATATGAAAGCTGTGGCTCAAGCTGTTAATAACTTTGGCGCCAAAGAAATCAAAATTATCGAGCAAAACGGTAGTTTAGAAGTCCAAATCAACGGAAAAAGCATTATATTGGAACGCGGTGATGTAGAGATTACCTCACAAGATATTGAAGGTTGGCTCGTGGCAAGTTCAGGGCGATTGACCGTTGCATTGGATGTGACGTTGACTGAAGCATTGAGAAAAGAAGGCATCGCTAGAGAATTGGTAAATCGCATACAAAATCTTCGGAAGGATTCGGGATTTGAATTGACCGATCGCATTTCAGTAAAATTTAAAACAGACGAACATATTATTAATGCAATAGACAGCAACTTAGAATATATAAAAACCGAAACATTAACCGATTCACTTGAAGTTTTAGAACAGCTTGACGAAGGCATAGAAATCGCTTTTGATGAGGTAAATACTAAATTGTTTATTGAAAAAATCTAACACCATGACACAAGAAAATACAGAACGCTATTCCGATAATAATTTAGGCGAATTCAAACTATTGATCCAAGATAAAATAGTAAAAGCGCAACGTGATTTGGACCTTATCAAAAGTGCCTATATGAACGATGGCGACAACGGAACAGATGATACCTCCCCAACTTTCAAGGCTTTTGATGAAGGCAGTGCGGTTTCCAGCAAGGAGTCTAACTCCCAATTGGCGATTAGACAAGAGAAATTTATTCGTGATCTCAAAAATGCCTTAATCCGCATTGAGAACAAGACTTATGGCATTTGCAGAGTCACAGGCAAATTGATCAATAAAGAGCGTTTAAAGCTCGTGCCTCACGCTACCTTAAGTATCGAAGCTAAAAACATGCAATAATAAAATAGCCTAAAAGATTGAAATCTTAGGATTACCATTGAGAACATGGGATTACAAAACTTTATATCACAATCGCTTTAATGTAAATTAAGGCGATTGTTTTTTTAGATACCACTCGCACAATTATGTCACTTAAAAAAGCCACGATTTTAATCTTCGTTATTTTGCTGATCGACCAAATAAGCAAATTCTACATCAAGACCCATTTTGCACTGCATGACAAAATTGTGGTTTTTAATTGGTTTCAAATCTTATTTGTCGAGAATGAAGGCATGGCCTGGGGCACTAAGATTAGTGATTTTATACCGGGTATTAGTGATAGGACCGCGAAGGTCTGTTTGACGGTGTTTCGTATTTTTGCGGTGTTTGGTATTGGGTATTGGTTGGTGAGATCGGTTAAAAACCAGAGCAGTCGTATCTTAATTTTTGCCATCGCACTAATCTTGGCAGGAGCCTTGGGCAATATCATCGACTCGGCATTCTACGGCATCATCTTCGATTCCAGTCAAGGCCAAATTGCCACATTTTTACCAGCACATGGTTATGACACGCTATTTCATGGCAAAGTGGTAGACATGCTGCACTTTCCCATGTGGAGTGGCTTTTTACCCGAGTGGATACCCCTTTTCGGCGGAAAGTATTTTACGTTTTTTGAGCCTGTGTTCAATGTTGCCGACATGGCGATAAGCTCTGGCATTGGGATATTGATCTTTTTTAATAGGAAGGCATTTCAAGAAGATGAAGAAGAAGCAGTGAAACAACCCAACGTTGCCCCAAAATAAATCCCCGCCGCAGTCAAGGCCAGAGTGCATTGAAATCGCTAAAACCGATACACCTCCTCTGGCGTCACACAATAATCCAACTTGATATCGGTATCAAAAACCTCTTCAATCTGCGCTTCAGCCCTGAAAAAGGAAAGCCCGATCTTGATGGTTTCTGGTCTGCATTGGCTCAAGAACCTATCGTAAAACCCTTTGCCATAACCAATGCGGTGTCCGCTGTTATCAAACGCCAATAGGGGCACAAAAACCACATCAATTTTTGAAGTGTCAATGGCAATGCCATCAATAGGTTCTGGGATGTTGTGTTTGTTTTTTTTGATTCGGGTGCCATCGGTCAATAAAAAGTGCTGCATCTCTTGGGTTTCAAAATCGCTTTTAGAGAGAACAATGTGTTTGTCCTTGCCAGAAAGAATGTTGAGGATATAATCCGTATTGATCTCGTTGAATTCTACGATGCTCAAGAAAATATGATAGAAGTCGTGAGACCAAACCTCAAGCCTTAGCAATTGATTGGCAATTTTGAGACTGAGTTCTTCGACGTCTTCAGGTGAGAGTGACTTCCGAAGCACTTTATAGGTTTTCCGTAATTCTAATTTGGTCATTGTTGACGTCTAATGATAGGTGAAAAATGGCATCGCCCTGGTAAATGATGGGAGACTCATTGATATTGAACACATAGCCAGCATTTGGCGCTTTTACAAAATGGTTGAAACTGCCATAGGGATCGGTAATGTTACCCAAAACATCGCCCTTCTCTACGTACGAATTGATGAGCACCGAGGATTTGAACATGCCCGAGAATTTCGCCCGTACCCATTTGCTTTCCTTAATCTTGATACACGGATTTTTAGGCGCAGACACCTTGAACTTTGCACCCAGCATGCCCAGATGGTTCAAGACCCGCTTGGCACCATTAACGCCAGTATTGGTAATGGAATTATCGATGTTAAAGGATTTTCCGCCTTCAAAAAGCAAAATAGGAATACCCAGTTTTTGACAGGTATTTCTGAAAGATTTACTAAGGTTGTTGGAATACAGAATAAAGGGCGCGCCGAAAACATTGGCCAATTCCTCAAGTTTGGGGTCGTCTTGCACAATCCTAACCTGTGAGGCGTTGAATCGTCCAGCACCACCAGTATGGAAATCCATTACCAAATCGGCATGCGGTAAGATCTCGGTCACCAATTGAAACGCCACGCGACTTGCCAAAGACCCACCTTGAATCCCAGGGAACACGCGGTTAAGGTCGCGACCATCGGGAAACTCACGATCCATGTGAATAAATCCAAACACATTGATCACGGGAATACAGATGATGGTTCCAATCTTAGGTTTATTGATCCCCTTGGCAATGATTTGTCTCACAATCTCCACCCCATTGATCTCATCGCCGTGAATGCCCGCTGTGATCAAAACCGTAGGTCCAGGTTTTCTGGAGCGCGCAATGATTATAGGCACATCAATACGGTTCTGGGTATGCAATTTGGCCACATTGAAACTTAAGGTTGCACTGCTGCCCTTAGCGACTTTCACGCCTAAAATATCAAGTGCGTCTTCTAGTTTGGCCTCTTTTTTACCCATGTATTTTTTATATTCTTAATTAGTCCTATTCAAGTAATCTTCGATCGCAGTCGCAGTATTCAGTCCTCAGTTACCAGTTCACAGTCTTCAGTTTCCCTAAAAGCCACATTCAGAAAAAACGAGAATTCTATTACATAGCGTCTATAGTCTATGCTCTATTTTCTTTTTTTCTAAGCTCTAGCCTCTTTTTTCAAACGTTCCGCTCAATAAAACGAATGATGGTTTTCGCAATATCTTTTTTGGTAGCGGCTTCAATGCCTTCCAAACCCGGGGAGGAGTTCACTTCCAAAATAAGTGGCCCACGTGCCGATTGCAGCATGTCTACCCCACAAATGCCCAATCCCAAGGACTTGGCGGCCTTTAAGGCTGCATTTTCCTCCTCATCAGTCAGTTGAATGATGTTTGCGCTTCCGCCTCTGTGTAAATTGGATCTAAATTCGCCTTCCTTACCTTGACGCTTCATGGCACCCACCACATTGCCATCTACCACAAATGCTCTAATATCGGCACCTTTAGATTCCTTGATGAATTCTTGCACAATCACACGAGCGTGTAAACCGTTAAAAGCTTCCAAGACTGATTCGGCTGCGTTATTGGTTTCAGCCAAAACGACACCTAAGCCCTGCGTACCTTCTAACAATTTAATGACCAAAGGAGCACCACCCACGTATTTGATCACTTCGGCAACATCTTTTGTGTAATTTGAAAACACGGTTTTTGGCATTCCCAATCCGGCTCTTGAGAGCACTTGCAAGCTTCTCAACTTATCACGCGATCTTACCAATGCCTGGGACTCTACCGTAGAAAAGACTTTCATCATTTCAAATTGACGCACCACAGCGGTGCCATAGAATGTAACGGAGGCACCAATCCTTGGGATTATGGCATCAACACCCTCCAAAGGTTTTCCTTTGTACAACACTGCGGGATTTTTCTTTTCGATGATGATTTCACACTTTAAGGGGTCAATGACTTCTACCGTATGCTTGCGCTGTTTTGCAGCTTCCACCAAACGTTTGGTAGAATATAAATGAGGGTTCCTAGACAGGATAACGATGTTCATAATGGATGGTGTTTGATGGATTTATTTTTCTAATTTTTTAGTCTTCTCTTTATGGGATAAATGCTTAAGATCAACATCTACCATGAACTTTTTCAACAAAAATTTACGCCCGATTAAGATAGGGTATTTCATGTCATCACGATCACTCAAGGTCAAATAGATACGGTATTTTTTGTCGAACAAAATGACCGAGGTCTTTACTTTGTAACGCTGTTGCACAATACCATTGCTGCTTTTTACTTTGGTGGTGGTAAAATTTCTGAAAACGATTTTCTTACCATTGTATAAGGGGTGTTTCTTGTCGTAAAACAAGCATTTGAGCGCGCCATCCTCCTCATAAAACTTATGGCAGTGTATGGATGAGGTATAAGCTCCAGTATCAATTTTTATGTCGATGTCAAATAGATCCAGCGTAGGGAAATCGGCTTTGTCTATTCTTCCAATTATTTTTTTGGGCATAATGATGCATAAAGTAGTGCCGCAAGTTAGTGAAAATGAATTTCGACGAGGTATTTAGCAGTCATTTTTTTCGATTAAAAACTGCTATTTTAAATTTTTAAATAGTCCTTTTGAGAATTTTGATTTTATCGTGATGGTCTTTTGTGCGAAGCTAAAATTTGGGTAAAGACAGTGCTATTGAAATATAGATTTTTAATGAGAATTAAGGACGTTTTTTTAGAAACGATATTCCAATTTTAGAAGTACAAATCTTGGCAAAAGCCTGTACTCGGTCGTTGATGAGCCAATGTCACTTATGGAGAAGGTTTTAAATCGTGCTGTATTGAACAGGTTTTTGCCCGATAAACCAATAGTAACTTTATTTTCAATGAGTTTACAACGAGCGTCGAAATCTAAAAAATAATAGCTTTTATCTGTCTGTAAATTTCCAAAATAATAACGTTCGGTCTGTAGCTTAATGTCAAGCCTCTTGTTAAATACAAAAGACAGATCCAGAAAACTGATGTTATCGGTAAACTTATTATGGATTGTTGTTTGAATTTTAGTTGTTGTCCATTTTGTACCAACATGATAATTGAATAGGCCTTTAAAGCCAGAGCGCAGTTCAAGACCATACTTGTAGTTATTTGATGTTATTTCTCTTAAACCTGAATTGTTAACAAGGTTTTTGAAGTCACTTTGAGTATATCCCAAATCCAGTTTTAGGTTTGAGGATAAAAATTTAAAGTAGTAGTCTAGTTTTGAGTTGATGCTGATGAATTCCCGATCTTTGATCAGTATTTTTTCTGACTGAATATAATTTTGCGCAATCTGAGTATTGGTTGAAAAGAAATCGTGGTTTTTGCTATAAATTAAAAACGTATTGGCAAAAAACCGATCGCTCCAGTTGCCCAATTGGTAATTAAAAATTAGACTTGAGGCGTCCAATTGATTGAAGCCGCCAGTGCCTTTTGAAAAGGAACGAAATCCCGTCAAGACAAAATCGCTGTAAACATCCAAAATTTTGGCATTGGTAGTGTTGTAGGCATAAGACGATATAATTTTGTTCTTGTTGTTTATTGTCCAGTCTAAGCCAATACTTGGGTTTATGAAAAATGGATTTTGACTTGCAGTGCTTTCATTGTTTTGCAATTGGTTAAAAAACTGGTGTAGATCTAATTTAGCGGTTAGACCAATATTTTTAACTTCAAGACGATACTTACTTTTAAAGTATAAATCATTGACTTGATAATTCGTTTGGTTTTGATACCTTTCAGGCTGATTTAAAACGGTGCCATCTTCCAAAAGTGAAAAGCGGGTTAACAACCTATCTTTTCTATAGGTATTGCCCACTTGCAACTCCAGCAAATTACCATTTTCCTTACGATCCAACAGGTGCGCATTTATACCCGCAAATTGCATTTGGATATTGCTAACTTGGGCAACTTTATTGGCATCTAAATTTTCAGGAAACAACTCTTGGTAAAAAAATTGGTTTAGCTCATACTGCTGCGGTGCACTTTCATCAATAAAGCGTCCTGTGATTAAGAACGCTTTTTTAGCCTTAAACTTGTTGGTATAGCTTATTTTTTGGTCAAATAATTTATTTTGATGCTCAAGATTTTCTAATGTTGAGCTGCCGTTGAAGATCAGATTGGAATTATCATCAAAATTACCTCTATTAAACTTTGTGGTGGCTTCAAGCATTTTGGTTTTGGAAATGTTGTAAGTTAGGTCTAGCTTTCCAAAGGCTATGCGTTTTTTATTTCGCAGTTTAAAGTCTTCGGTATTTGTAAAATTTGCGCCGCTCACTTTTACATTATCAATACTATTTCTAAAAAAATCGTTCTCGTCCCAATTGAAAAAACCTAATGTTTTTATCTTCAATTTTTCGGTAGGATTAAAAATGGCATTTAATGAAAGCAATTCGGCATTATTGAAATTTGTTCTGCTTTCTTTAAAATTGAGTTGGTTTGGCGATAAATTTAAAAGTGAGCTCAAAGTCTGGTCGTCGCCGAGGCTTGCAGGGGCGTTTGATCTATAAGGTCTAATTAAACTCTCGATGTCACCCGTGGCATCGTAACCAGTACTGTTTAAATTGGTTAAAAAATAGTATTTGTTCTTTTTGCCAAAGTTCATTAAGTTGCCTTTAAGCTCATAAAAGCTATCGTTACCAACTCCAAGTTGAAGATTTCCAAACCAGATGCGTTTGGACTTTTCGTCTAACTTTAAATTTAAAGCTACTTTGTTGCTTTCCTCAACACCTTTGAGAAAGCGGTTATTGGAGTAGTTTTTAAGAATTTCGACGGCCTCTATGGGGTAGGCCGGCATGTTTTTTGATAGAATTTTATAGCCTTTTTCAAAGAGATCATCGCCATCAACCATGAGTTTTTCAATTTCCTGGTTGCCTATTTTGATGGTGCCTTCGCTATCAATCTGAACTCCAGGTATTTTTTTTAGTAAATCTTCTATTGTTTGCTCGCTACCTTGCCTGTAAAATTTGGTCTTAAAAGTAATCGTATCCTTTTTTATAGACATCGGTACGTTCGCATTTATGATTACTTCCTTTAGATTAGTCGTTCTCTCTATCAAAACGACATCAATTTCAATCTTACTTTGTTTCGGCTTCAACATTACAGGAATGATTTTAGTTTCATGTCCAAGCGATGTAAATACTAAATTGAATTGACCGTATCTGTCTGCTTTTAATTGATAATTCCCATTATCGTCAGAGTAGGTATAAGCAACTATTGACTTTGAGATGCTATCTTTTAAGATAATGTTGACGGAATATAGATGGTCGTTATGGTCGCTGATATGACCAGAAATATTTATCTGAGCGAAGCATAAGTTTTGAACAGTAAAAAATACCACTAATGAGAAAACATGAATTTCCTTTCGATTATTCCCATTCATATTTAAGTTCAAATCCTTCTCTTTCATATGGCGCAACATTTTGAATATTTGCTTCTCTGCCCAATTTTGCCATTGCGTATTTAAGCATAAGAACATTCTCGTCTTGTTTTTTCTCAACATACGCTTCAATCGAGAGTGATTTCCCTATAAACGCTTTGGAATTAATAATGTTTTCAATATTTAAGTCGGATGTCAATTCCACTTTTAAGGCTATTGATTTAATTTGTCCCGTCTTGTCTTGAAACTCCAAAATTGCGCCAGGCAATCCGCTTAGTTTCCAAGGCCCAAATCTTGTTGGAATATCTTCGGTAAACCAAACAATATAACTTCTACCTCTAAAGTAGCCTACCGCTTTTTGACAATTAAAATTTTTTATCTTTTTCTTTTCTTCTGTTAGCTTCCATTCTATTTTCGGAAGTATTTCAACAACCTTATAGGGTTCAGCTGCTATTATTTGTTGTGATTTTAAAGATTGTGTTTTAGATGAGGCAACATAGAATTCATCAATATCAACATTTATCACAAGCTCATCAGATTTATTTGATGTTTTCTCGCTTTTTTCTTTAAAGTCTGGTGTAAGGCTATTTGTCTCAAAACTATTTGTTTCCAAGTAAATGGACTGATTGTCATCAAAATATAAAGACCAATGCCTTTCAACGGGATCGCCTAAATTGAGTGTTTCTTTGTATTTTATGACACCTGAAATATTTTGACCAAAAGCACAAAATGTTGATAATAAGAAAATTAAACTAAACTTTTCCATAGCTGAATCTTTTAAAATACTATCTCAAAAAATCAGATTTTTTGAGATAGCTAAAATATTATTGTTCGTTGATTGTTAGTACCGCTGTACCGCTACACCCGGGTTCTGCGGTATAAACGCTCCCGTGTAAGGTACGAGTTCCATCTTTGTGTTTCGTTTGAACGATAATAAAACAAGGCCCTTCGGCGGCTTTGGCATCAACCAAATTCTTTTTTTCATTATTTTCAGATGATTCTTCTAATTTATCTTTACTATTGATAGACGTTTCTTCACAAAAATCATTAGCAAAAGCAAAAGTTCCAACTAGCATAAAAGCCAGCGCAAAAAATAAATTTTTCATGTGTTTAGATTTTGTGACCTACTTATAGTAGGTCGAATAAAATTAAATTAAGAGAAACTTAGAATATTGAGAAACTAAAAAAAACGAGAAACATAAGTAATAAAAAAAACAGGCACCTGTTCATATTGCAATACTATGTTGTCCATTTAAGAATTGAACAGTTTCTCAGGTGTCCAATCCGTTTATATCCAACAATTCAAAGATATATAAGTGGGGGGGGATATTCCAAGTTTTCATATTAAATAAAAATCGCTTCGCAACCCTCGTCAAACTTAGACAGTACGGTAAAACCGTAATTTGAATCTGTTTTTCAGTAAAACTTTAACATTTTATGTTAAATTTTGTAGGAATAAGCTTTCAATCTCTTATATACGAGCCTTACAGAATACTATATAAATGTCTTATCAACATATCTGTTTGTGTAGAAATGATTAAATACAAGGTTTAAAGTCCATTTTCTGATAAAAAAAATTTAAGGTCATCAATGCCATGGTTTTTGGCGACGCTATACAACTACAAAGTCGCAACAATTTTTTAAATTATACAATAAGTCTAACCATTGAAATGCTACCTTTGGGATTGTGCAAAAACCCACTTTAGACATACAGATCAAAACCCTGCCACACCAACCTGGCGTCTATCAATACTTTGATACCGAGGATAAACTAATCTATGTGGGCAAGGCCAAAGACATCAAAAAAAGGGTGAGTTCTTATTTTACAAAGACCCACGACAATGGCAAAACACGGGTACTTGTAAGAAAAATTGCCAGCATCAAACACATTGTCGTCGAGACCGAAACAGATGCTCTTCTACTGGAAAACAACCTCATTAAAAATTACAAACCCAAGTATAACGTTTTACTTAAGGACGATAAATCCTACCCTTGGATCTGTATTAAAAAAGAACGATTCCCAAGAGTGTTCCCAACCCGCAGGATATTTAAGGATGGGTCTGAATATTACGGCCCCTACACCAGCATGAAAACGGTGCGAACATTATTAGACTTGATCAAGGGCCTTTATCCACTGCGCACTTGTAACTACAATCTTTCCGAAGAAAAAATTGAAACGGGCAAATATAAGGTCTGTTTGGAGTACCATTTAGGCAATTGCAAAGGACCTTGTGAGGATTTGCAAACTGAAAAAGATTACAACGATAGCATCAAGGCCATTCGCGAGATCATCAAAGGGAATTTTAAGGATTCCTTGTCTCAATTTAAGACCCAAATGAAAGACCTCGCTGCCAACATGCAGTTTGAAGACGCCCAGCATATCAAAGATAAAATTGAGGTGCTCGAAAATTATCAGGCCAAATCCACCGTGGTTAACCCAAAAATAAGCAATGTGGATGTCTTCAGCATCATGAGCGACGAGGGCTATGCCTATGTAAACTTTTTACAATTATCCTACGGAAGTATCATTAGGTCACACACTTTGGAAATCAAGAAAAAACTCGACGAATCCGATAAACAATTACTGAAACTGGCCATTACCGAAATCAGACAACGCTTCAATTCCAACTCCAAGGAAGTCTATGTGCCCTTTAAAATGGATTTGGGCGAAGACCTAAAAGTGACCGTGCCTCAACTAGGCGACAAAAAGAAAATCCTGGACCTCTCACTTCGGAACGCCAAATATTACCGCATGGAACGTTTCAAACAAGTCAAGATTGTGGATCCAGACCGCCATGCCAATCGCATCATGGCACAGATGAAGAAGGACCTACGCCTTAGGGAAGAGCCGCGGCACATCGAATGTTTTGACAACTCCAACATTCAAGGCACCAACCCTGTGGCGGCTTGCGTGGTATTCAAGGATGGGAAGCCCAGCAAAAAGGAATACCGACATTTCAATATCAAGACAGTTGTAGGCCCAGATGACTTTGCCTCTATGGAAGAAGTGGTCTATCGCAGGTACAAACGCCTGTTGGAAGAAGAGCAGCCCTTGCCTCAGGTCATTATAATTGACGGCGGAAAAGGGCAGCTCTCTTCCGCATTAAAAAGTATTGATATGCTTGGGCTCCGCAACAAGATTGTCGTAATCGGGATTGCCAAGCGTTTGGAAGAATTATTCTATCCAGATGATCCAATTCCCTTATATTTGGATAAAAAGAGCGAGACGCTCAAGGTCATCCAGCATTTGCGTAACGAAGCCCACCGTTTTGGGATCGAGCATCATAGAAACCGCCGTAGCAAGGGCGCTTTGACCACCGAGTTGGAAACCATTGAGGGCATTGGCGAGCAAACGGTTGTGGCTTTAATGAAAAAATTCAAATCACTGAAACGCATTAAGGAAGCACCAAAAAAAGACTTAGAAGCGGTCGTGGGACTTTCAAGAGCTCAAAAAATAAGAGCCTTTTATGACAAGACATGAAAAGAACCCTCCTAATACTAACTTTACTCTTTAGTGCTGCACTCTCAGCACAAGACCTTGAGCAGCCAAACCCGAAAAAAATAGGTTTGGTGCTTAGTGGCGGCGGCGCCAAGGGTTTTGCGCATATTGGCGTACTCAAGGTCATCGATAGTTTAGGCATCAAGGTTGATTACATTGCTGGTACCAGTATGGGCGCCATTGTGGGCTCTTTATATGCTTCAGGCTATTCAGGCAAACAATTGGACTCCATTTTCAATTCTGTCAATTTTGACAATGTCATCAATGATATCATACCGCGATCTTCACGAACCCTGTATGAGCGGGACAATACCGAAAAATATGCGATTGTATTGCCCTTTGATCGGTTTAAACTCAAACTGCCCTCTTCCCTTTCTCGAGGTCAAAATGTTTTCAATCTACTCTCCAAGCTCACACTTCACGTAAGCGAGATCCACGATTTTGATAAATTGCCAATTCCTTTCTTTTGTGTGGCCACCAATGTGGAAACAGGAAACGCAGTGATTTTGGATTCTGGCAACCTGGCATTGAGCGTTACAGCAAGTGGTGCATTTCCCACCTTATTCCAACCTGTCGAGATTGATGGAGCACTGCTTATTGACGGTGGCGTGATCAATAATTACCCCATTGAGGAGCTTAGGGCGAAGGGAATTGATATCATTATTGGTGTAGATGTTCAAGATGGTTTAGCCACTCGCAAAGACATGACCTCTGCACCAGATGTACTCTTGCAGATCAACAATTTCAGGACCATAAAAGACATGATCCCGAAACGCGAAAAAACCGATATCTATATCAATCCCGATATCAAGGGTTTTACAGTCATTGATTTCAGCCAAGGCCGAAAAATCATTGAAAGCGGGGCCAAGGCAGCCCTGGATAAATTGGACGAGCTGGAGACGCTTACCAAATATGGGTCTGGAGTCATTAGCGAAAAAATGGACCTGCGCTCTAAAGACAGTATTCGCATCAATAGCATTAACATCAAGGGGAATGATCGCTATACCAAAGCCTATATCATGGGAAAACTGAAACTTAAAGGTAATGAAACGGTAGACTATGACCTTTTTGACCGAGGTGTCAATAATTTAATTGCCACTAATAATTTCAACAGCTTCATTTATGCCTTTAAAAGATCTAAAGGCGAAGAAGGCTATGACCTCGAAGCCAATTTAAAGGAAAGCAAGATCTCGACCTTCATTAAGTTTGGCCTGCATTACGATGACGTCTATAAAAGTGCAGCCTTATTGAACTTGACCAAAAAACGCTTGTTGTTCAAAAATGATTTTGCGAGCTTAGACATCATTCTGGGTGATAATGTGCGTTACAATTTTGAGTATTTAATCGATAAGGGATTTTATTGGAGTATTGGCATTAGGTCACGATACAATCAATTCCAGAAAAGCATCAATGCTGAATTGTTTTTAGATGACTCTCAAATTGCAGGAACCGGCATCAATAAAATCGATGTAAAGTTGAGAGATCAAACCAATCAGTTTTATATACAAACCTTGTTTAGAAAGGATTTTGCGATTAGTTTGGGGGCGGAACATAAACGTTTAAACGTAAAATCGGAAACCATAACAATTGCCGATCAAACCGGCGATTTTGTATTTGAGAACACCGATTATTTTAGTGTTTTCGGGAGTTTGAAATTAGACACTTATGACAACCCCTACTATCCCTCAAGCGGCTTATATTTTAGTGGTTATTTCCACACGTATTTACTGGCCTCGGGTTTTAACACCAATTTTACTGAGTTTTCTATTGCCAAGGCAGAGGCAGGTTATGCATTTAGTGTAAGCAACCGATTATCCTTTAATTTTAAGACTTCTGGGGGCTTTAAGGTTGGAGAAGACAATACGCAAAGCCTAAATTTTGCCTTGGGCGGGTATGGCAATAAATTTATCAATAATTTCATCCCATTTTTGGGCTATGACTATATCTCCTTGATTGGTGATAGCTACGTAAAAGGTTACGTGGGTATGGATTACAAATTGTTCCAAAAGCACCACCTTACCTTAGAGGCCAATATTGCCAACGTTGACAATAATATTTTTGAAACTGGTGAATGGTTCACGCTTCCCGATTACAGAGGGTATGCCTTGGGCTATGGAATCGAATCTTTTTTGGGGCCCATTCAAGTGAAGTACAGCTACGCACCAGAATTAAAGGAAAGTACTTGGTATTTTAATTTGGGGTTTTGGTTTTGAGAGGCCTTGCCCTACTTAGAATACTAGGCTGTGAATGCAGTTTTAGTCATAAATTGTTTTCCTCATCTTGACGATGACAGCGCCCTTGGAGCACAATGGCAAACGCTTGCCAAAACTTGTGATTTGGGTGTGGCTTTCAATATGGTCATTTAAAGAAAAGTAACACTATCAAAAATTGTTGGTGTTTCCACCAAAAATCACCCGATTTTTGTTTCAATACTCCGCGCAAAAATCATTATAATAATAAGCCATTTCGAGACTATCACCCCTTCCATAGGCTCTGTTTTTGATGCGCTTGAGCAACACAGGACAATCCTCAAAAAATTCTAATGCTGCTTTTTTGAAATTTAAGACAGCTTCTAAGTTTGAAGCTTTTTTATCTTTAGTTCTCAATAAAAAGATGTCAATTTCTTGACGAATGGTTGATCCAGTAGCAGGGAAGCCTGGCATGTTTGGATTCCCTCCCATACCAGCACTTTTATAAACCAAGGTCTCTTCAATAAATATAGAAATACTGCCTATCTCAATTACTTCAAGCAAACTAGGTCTTGATTTGTGCATTACAGATACGTAGTTATAATCAACATCACGTGAATTCCTGTGCATGGTAATACCTTTAACCATACCCTCACCCCAATTGCTTACCTCGCCATCCAAGCGTACCTTAAACTTGATTTTATAGATTTGAAAGTGCTGATGATTTTCCCATAACCTCGCACCGAGGCACCATCTAAAAAATGAATTGTGGCATCTTCATAGTTATCGTAATTTTTGCGAGTCTCATTCTTTTCAACTGAAGCAGACCCAAGGTTTGCTGCAAGAAAAAATAGTATGATAACCAGGTTTCTCATTTTAATATTACTTTTTAAACGCAGTCTTAAATCGCTTCGCCTTATTGATCAGTAATTTCGTTTCGGCATCTGAGGCATTCTTTTTCATTAGTAACTCAAAACCTTTGGTGTAGATGGCCTTTTCTGCTGCGCTTGACTCTAAAGTCTCAATAAAATAGAGGTCGTTGTCTTTGAAATAATAGGTTTCGGTAAGCGTCACATCGGTCATTTCAATATTTTCGATGCGGTAAAGCGCTTTGGATGTTTCATCATAATACACCGAGTATTTGAATTTCCCAATGTCATTGTAACCATCTTTATCGGTTAGAGCACCTTCAGTGGTTTCCTTTTTGAGTGTTTTGTTGGCTTTATTCTTAGCAACTAAAATTTCGGTGGTTTGGGCAATTTCGTCGTTTGACATTTTCTTTATTCCGCAGGAAAATAGAACTGTGCCAATTAAAATTGCGTATAAAATTTTTCGTGTCATAATTTGTGTGTTCATGGTGATTATTGCTATTTATGCTTCTTATGGTCTATGGGTTTACCGTTTTTTATTTGTGTTGAATTGAGCTCGAAATTGCGGTTTTGAAGTACCAAGCTTTTCTCGGTTAAAATTACATTAGTAATATTCAGCAAGCCATTTAATCTCAACGTTTATAATTCAGACTAAAATTCCGACCAAATCCTCAACCTTGGAAATGAGATGAATTTTTATAGCGGTCTTTTTTAAGCTGATCTTATTGTATTTAGAGACAAAAATAGTTGAAAACCCTAGTTTTTCGGCCTCCAATATGCGTTGTTCCACACGTTGCACTGGACGTATTTCTCCGGAAAGGCCTACTTCTGCAGCGAAACAAAAATCCCGTTTCAGTGCCACATCCTCGTTAGAAGAAAGAATGGCCGCCACTACCGCCAAATCAATGGCGGGGTCATCAACACTAATGCCTCCCGTAATATTCAAAAACACATCCTTTGCGCCCAATCTAAACCCGGCGCGCTTCTCCAAAACTGCCAACAACATATTGAGTCGCTTGGCATTAAAGCCGGTGGCACTGCGTTGTGGGGTGCCATAAACTGCTGTGCTTACCAAGGCCTGCACCTCAATCATCAACGGTCGCATGCCTTCAAGCGTCGCTGCAATGGCATTGCCAGAAAGCTCTTCATCTTTTTGTGAAATCAATACTTCGGAAGGATTTGTAACTTCTCTCAAACCAGAGCCTTGCATCTCATAAATACCCAGTTCATTGGTAGAACCGAATCGGTTTTTATTCGCCCTCAAAATACGAAACACATGGTTGCGATCGCCCTCAAACTGAAGCACGGTATCTACCATGTGCTCCAAAATCTTAGGGCCTGCAATGTTGCCATCTTTGGTAATGTGGCCAATCAAAATAACCGGTGTTGAGGTTTCCTTGGCAAATTTGATAAGTTCGGTAGTGCATTCCTTGATTTGTGAAATGCTGCCGCTGGAAGATTCTATATAATCACTGTGCAAGGTTTGTATGGAATCGATAACCACGATGTCTGGCTCCAGCGCCTCGATTTGCTTGAAGATGTTCTGGGTTTTGGTTTCGGTAAGGATATAGCAGTTACTCGGACTTGGATTGATGCGCTCGGCACGCATTTTCACTTGCTTCTGACTTTCCTCACCCGATACGTACAAGGTTTTGTAAGGCAATTTCAACGACACCTGAAGCAACAGCGTACTTTTGCCAATTCCAGGCTCACCACCCAAAAGCGTTAAGGATCCAGGCACGAGACCTCCACCCAAAACCCGGTTGAATTCTTGATCGGCAGTATCCAATCGCGCTTCCTGTGACGTATCAATATCGTTGATCTTGAGCGGTTGTGAAGCACGTTTGGATGCCGAGGAAGGCATTTTCCAATCGCTTTTTTCAGGTTTCTGAAGGACTTCTTCGGTAATGGTGTTCCATTCCTTGCAAGCTGTGCATTGCCCTTGCCATTTGGAATATTGGGCACCACAGTTTTGACAGAAAAAGGTCGTTTTTAATTTAGCCATAGTTGCTTCAGTTTATAAGGATTTCCTTAATTGAAACTTTCGGCTAAATTAGCTATTTTAATTGATTTCCTTGAACCAAGCCATTAGAGATAATAGCTTGATCGCTGCCAATTTTAGTGGCATATTGATCAATACGTTGCTTTTGACCTTTAGGTACAACCACTCGAAAAAGTAATCTGTGGATACTATGGATATTTTATTCTTCGCCATCTTCTTCGTCTATTTCGGTGTCATCTTCAACTACTTTAAGTCCCTCAATATGTGTCATGATAAATTCCTTATCAATGTGGGACATGTCTTCTAAAACCAGCGCGGACTCATAAAGTTTAACTGCTTTTTTGGTCTTGCCGTTTTTCTCAGCATATTGGGCCATGTAATAGGTGCCAAAGGCAGAGTTTGGATTTTGGGCATTGGCCAATTTGCCAATCTTATAAACAGACTCTAAGTCTTCCCTTCTATTTGCGATTTCGATGAGCTTTTCAAATTCCTCTTCAGAAATAGGTTTGAAAATACCAAATAAATCATCGATCCTGTTGTAGCGATCTGTAATGTAATCGTCAAGAGTACCTTCATAAGGCATTATCTTTTCCTCTATTTCCTTATCATCCAACGGCTTGTACAATTCAAAAATCTTATCCATCGCTTTAGAAAGCGCCCCAGTCACAAGTGTGTAATGGGAATCCCCTTTCAACTCATCAAAATAATAAGTCAAGGCTTTATTGTCAACCGCTTTTATTGCAGTGTTGGTTTCATGGATGCTGGCGTTGATATGGCTAATATCGCCATCTGAAGTCGCCAGGTAATAGAAGATCTCGTTGTCAAGAAAAGCCAATCTTTTCGCCACATTCACACCCATGCTACCCTTGAAATCTGGGCTTAAATTAATATAGGAATCAAAAACGGGCTCTTTGCTAAATAAAAAGGCGTTAATGAAATTACCCATAAGGTTATGGCCCACCGCGACTTTAAATTTGCTCGTATTGTACTTAGCGTCTAGGTAAGGAATCAATTCCTCTGCTACAAAATCGTAGAAGCGTTTCCCAGATTCTATTGGCAAACCTGTGACCTCATCAAAATACGAATCATAAAAGCGTTCCTTCCCTTGGATGATGCCCACGATAATGGATTCTGGCATTTCATCAAAATGGGTTTGAAAACTCACTTGACCACTCACGGGCTCAAACAGATATTCGCCATCAAAGACAATGATGACCGGATGTTTCAAATCAGACTCGGGATCGTAGTTATCTGGAAGTTGGATTTTAAGCTCACGTGTGGCGTTGAGCTTTCGGGATTCAAATTGCTCGCGCTTCATTTGTGATAACACTGTACCACAAAACAGCAAGGCACAAGTAAAAAGTAGAACTCTTTTCATTGTCAAGTAGGTTTAGATTTGGGATTGTAAACATACCTAAAAATAAGTTTAAGTGCTAATTTTTTCGACGAACTGCGCTTTCGGACTATTTTTTATCTTGAAGCTCATAAATTTTATCCAAAAGCATGTCTTTGGTTATGAACTGGGATTCTGTGAGCAATAAGCCTGACTGGTAATTTTGAAGTGCTTTTTTGGTATTGCCATCCATCTCGTAATAAAGACCCGTGTAGTAAGCGCTTATCATGGATTTAGAATATTCTCTGCTCGCCAGTTTAGACAAATCCTTCATGGCGTCTAAGTCTCCCTTTTTTCTAGCTGCAGCGGCCACAGCACGTATGTCGTTTTCCACCACTTTCTTCTCGAAGCCATAAAAGAATTCAATGTCCTCATACTTTTTCATGAGGTACTCGTAAGGACTACCTTCATAGGTAAGCATTTTTTCGTCATATTCCTTTCTATTGATGGGCTTGAAGAGACCGAAGATCTCGTTGATGGCTTTAGGGATGCCGAGGCCTACCAAAGAATAGTGATCGGCATCTTCAAAATTATCGAACCTGTAATGCAGTTTTGGATTTTCGACGCTTTTAAGACTGTTGTCCAACTGTAAAATTTTTTGCTTTAATTCATTGACATCGTTGGTTCCTGTTGCCAAGTAATAGAACGTGTCTTCTGTTTGGGTCTTTAAGCGCTCACTCAATCTGGTTTCCATTTCTGGAGAAAGTTCAGGACTAAATGCAATGTAACCCCGAAATAAGGGCTCCTCCTTGAAGAGATAAAAATTTAAGAAATTGGCGCTCAAATCATGGCCAATAATGATCCTGAATTCAGAGGTTAAATACTTACTATTGATATATGGAATAAGTTCCATACCAATGAATTCAAAAAAACGTGAGCCTTCATCTGAAGGAAAGTAGGTTTCAGCACTATAAGACAAATCCTCATTTCGTGTTTCTCTTTGATTGATCCCTACCACAATACTTTTTGGCATATCTCCCCAATAAGAGTGGTAGTCTATATTCCCGACAACTGGCTCAAACAAATAATCGCCATCCATCACAATAATCAATGGGTAAAGCACATCACTCTCTGGATCATAACCGCGCGGCAATTGGATTTTTATATCTCGGGATTCCCCCAATTTTGAAGATTCCAAAGATTCATAGATGACTTGTGACGCGACTAAGTTGAAACTTAGCACACAAACAAAAAAGAATAGAACTTTAGTCATAATCAAGAAACTTTTAGTTGAATGCAGCAAGGTAAAGATTTATTTAATTTTATTATATATAGGCAAATAAATTAACGAAAGCCCACCAAGAACAATGACCATAAGCGTTTGCGATGACCACATGATCCAACCAAAGGCTATGGCAGGTTCTTCCGCAATACCAAATATGGAAAAAGCCGCAAAAATGGCAACGGGATAGGAGCCTATCCCTCCATTGGTGGCTGCAATGCTAAAGCTTCCTGAAATGAAACCAATCAAAATGGCCGCTAAAGGCAGGTTTGAAGTTTCTGGAATGGCGAAGGTGGTCACATAAAACATGAGCACATACATGAGCCAGATGAACAGTGTATGGGCAATAAAAGCCCACTTCTTCTTCATCTTGAAAATGGCTAGCGCACCTTCTATCAAACCCGATACAAAGGCACGTATCTTAATCGCTAATTTAGACCCGCTTTTTTTGATGAATAAAAATAAGCCCACTGCAACACAAACGAATATCAAAATCGCTATTAATAGCTTGTAAGCATCAAAACGTTGCATGAAAAAATCATAAATGAAGTTGAATTCCAAAAACAAGGTCAAGGCGATAATTGCAAGAAGCACGAACATATCGGCAATACGTTCTGCAACAATGGTGCCTAGGGTTTTCTCAAAAGGAACGCCCTCATAATTGGTTATAATGGTGGCTCTCGTAATTTCGCCTGCTCTCGGGATCGTGTAGTTGACCAAATAGGTCGCAAAAACAGCCATGATACTATTGGCATATCTCAGGGTATACCCTAAGGGTTCAATCATGAATTTCCAACGGTAAGCTCTCGACAAGTGACTCAGCAGTCCGCAGATTAAACCAATTATAATGTAGAGGTAATCTGCATTTTTGAAATAGCGCAGTAATTCTTCCGTAGAAATTTTTGACAATGAATACCACACCAGCGCCACTCCTAATAATAAAGGGAGTGTTATTTTTAGGAATTTGGCAGTCGATTTATTCAAGGTCTTAGTTCAAAAGATTGGTTGCTTCATCAGGAAAGACCAGAGAAGGCTTAAAGGTTTTAGCCACCTCCAAATCCATAAAGGCATAGGTAATCAAGATGAGCGTATCCCCCACTGCCACTTTTCTAGCGGCTGCACCATTTAGGGTAATCTCGCCCGACTTACGAGGTCCAGGAATGCAATAGGTTTCTAGACGTTCACCATTATCGTTGTTCACGATTTGAACTTTTTCGCCTTGAATGATGTTTGCAGCGTCCATGAGATCCTCATCAATGGTGATGCTCCCAATGTAATTGAGCTCTGCTCCTGTACATTTGACCCTGTGTATTTTAGATTTTACAACTTGTATTTGCATGCGGCAAAGATAATTAATTTAAAGCGATATTGTCTATGAGTCGCACACCATCGGCATACACCGCAATAAAGGCACGAAAAGACGATTCAGTGGTCTTATTTTCAATGGATTTGAGGGTTTCGGCGTTGGCAATAATAAAATATTCCAGCTCCAGCAATTCATTATTCTCAAATTGTAGATTGACCCAATCTATGATATGCTGCGCGCTATCTGTAGCGAACTTGGTTTTAGCAGCTTGAAGCATTTTATAGATAAATGGTGCAGCCTCCCTGTATTCTGGTGCAAGTCGCATATTGCGGGAACTCATGGCCAAACCATCGTTGGCTCTGTATATGTCACAGCCCACCACATCCACCGGTAATTTTTCAATAGCTACCAGTTTTTTTATGATCATCAACTGCTGAAAGTCCTTTTCACCAAAATAGGCTTTTTGGGGTTTCACAATTTCAAACAAACGCTTGACAATAGTACCAACGCCGTCAAAATGGCCATTTCTAAATCGACCTTCCATTTCATGCTCTAAGCCATCATAATCAAAGTGTTGAGAAGCGACCGTGGTTCCATAAATATCGGCGACACTTGGTGCGAATACGAGGATTGTTTCTTCGGAAACGGTTTTCAAAAGCGCAATATCACTAGCTAATGTTCTTGGATATTTGATAAGATCCTCTTCTTTGTCAAACTGAGTAGGATTCACAAAAATACTTACCACAACCAAGTCGTTATCGGCCAATCCTTTTGAAATCAAGGAGACATGACCTTCATGCAATGCACCCATGGTAGGTACAAGACCAACCGCCAATCCCTTGTTTTTTTTGGCGTCCAAAAAAACAGTTAAATCCTCTTTATTTTCAAAAATTTTCATGTACTAACAAAAGTTTAACAGCCTGCAAACTTAATATTTTAAGGACAATATGCATAAATTTTTGTAATTTTGCATGTTTTTTATTTTGTGTCCATAAATAAGAATCAAGATTGCAAATCGATATTAAAGATTGGTTTCACAACCAATTTTGTTTTTTAGATTGCTCTTAAAACCCCTAGTAATAGAATAAACCATAATCGAATGAAAGATAAGAGAATATTGTATGTGTCGTCTGAAGTAGTACCCTATTTGCCAGAAACTGAAATTTCTTCAATGTCATTTGAAGCACCAAAAATGGTAAATAAGCAAGGCGGACAGATACGAATTTTTATGCCTCGTTATGGTAACATCAATGAAAGAAGACACCAACTTCATGAGGTCATTCGCTTATCTGGTATCAATCTCGTGATCAATGATCTCGATATGCCATTGATCATTAAGGTAGCATCTATCCCTAAAGAACGCATCCAGGTTTATTTTATTGATAATGAAGAGTATTTTAAACGAAAAGCGACCTTGACCGATGAGAATGGCCAGTTATTTAAAGATAATGATGAGCGTGCCATTTTCTTTGCTAAAGGCGTTATTGAAACCGTCAAGAAACTCAACTGGGCGCCAGACATTATTCATGTCAATGGTTGGTTGGCGTCACTTTTACCTTTATATCTCAAAGAATTTTATAAGACAGAACCTTTATTTACTGAAAGTAAAATTGTGACCTCTGTGTACAATCAAAGCTTTGAAGGGACGTTAGATAAGAACATGATTAAGAAAATCAGGTTTGACAATCTCGATGAAAACAGCATCAAAGCTTTGGAAAACCCAACTTACAACAACCTCATGAAAGTGGCCATAGATAATTCCGACGCCATAATTAGAGGTTCTCAGGAACTTCCGGAAGAACTGGAAGCCCACCTCAAATCTATAGAACAACCGGTTCTGGATTATTATCCAATCGAAGATTTTTCAGATCAATATTCTGAATTCTATAACACCAAAGTACTTAATAATTAAGTAAAGCGTACATGAAAACGACATCAATTGCCTCCAAATACCTATTCGTAATCGGCTTAGTATCTACTTGCTTCATCGCTTGTGAAAGAGATTTTGCCGATTTAGAATCTGACATCATTAATAACGACAATGCCTCCCACTTTGGCACCGACTCAAACAAATATGATGTCATCGCCTTTACCAAGGCGGTAAATCCAGTGCAGACCAATAATTTACCCATAAATATCCTCGGAGTTTATAATGATCCCAATTACGGCACTACCACAGCAAGTTTTGTGACCCAAATGCGGCCATCTACATTCAATCCTACGTTTGGCGAAAATGTTGAAGTAACCTCTGTAGTGCTTACCATTCCATATTTTAGCACGCCTACCGAAATTAATGCCGAAGGCGAGACAATCTATAGATTGGATTCGCTCTATGGCAGCGGCGCTGTGAATTTAAAGATTTTTGAGAATAATTACTTTTTACGCGACTTTAAACCCAATTCTACTACCAATGAATCGCAAAACTATTACTCCAACCGAGACACTGGGTTGGATATGATCAATAGTGGCCAATTGGAGAACCAGCTTCTTTACGAAATCGAAAATTTTGTTCCAGACCCAAGTCAAATCACAATTGAGGAAGATGGTGAGGATGCTTCTAAATTAGCTCCCTCATTACGCATTGTATTGCCCGAAGCCTTTTGGGTTGATAAAATCATTGCGAAGCAAGGTGAGCCTGAATTAGAAAATGCGAGTAATTTCAATAATTATTTTAGAGGACTTTATTTCAAGGTAGAGCAAATTGGCAATACTGGGAGCATGGTCTTATTAAACTTGGCCTCTACCAATGCCAATATCACGATTAATTACACCAGACCAGCACAAGATGCAGATGCAGACCCTTTAGAATTTGAATATGCCATCAATTTTGGCCCAAACCGGGCCAACTTTCTATCAAACGATTTTTCAATACCTAATGGCAACGCCACTACCGGCGACGAAAATCTCTATCTCAAAGGAGGAGCAGGGTCTGTAGCTGAAATAAATTTATTCAACGGTGAGGATTTAGACGATACCGCTGGAGAGAATAGCTTTGAAGCCTTTAAAAAAGACTTTGTGGAAACTGATGCCAACGGAAAATTTATAAGCCAAACAAAGCTCGTCAACGAAGCCAACCTGATATTTCATGTCAATCAAAACTTAGTGAATGGCCAAGAACCTTTTCGTCTTTATTTGTATGATATGAAAAACAATAGACCCTTGGTGGATTATTTCTTTGACCAAGCCAATAGCACTATACCAAGGTTTTCAAGACCAGGCCATCTGGGAGTTTTAGAGCGTGTAGGCAATGAACCAAACGGCGAGGGAATTAAATACAGAATGCGAATTACAGAGCACATCAACAATTTGCTGTTGAGAGATTCCACCAATGTCAAATTGGGCATTGCAGTCTCCACAAATGTTAATTTAGAGAGCAACGCTATGCAATCTGATGTACTTACCACTGATGATTCTGATTTGAAAGCGCCAATCAGTTCAGTGCTATCACCAAATGGCACGGTGCTTTATGGCAATAACACTACCAATGAAGCCAAGAAGCTTTATTTGGAGATTTTTTATACAGAACCTAATAACTAAAATTTTATGTGCGGAATTGTTGGCTACATTGGCCATAGAGAAGCTTACCCAATCATTTTGAAGGGTCTAAAACGGCTTGAATATAGAGGTTATGATAGCGCAGGTATTGCACTTTATGACGGCGATGATATTGTATTATGCAAGACCAAAGGCAAGGTTGCCGACCTAGAACATAAAATTGAAAGTGAAATTTCAACGAAAGGCAACTTAGGCATTGGCCATACACGATGGGCGACACATGGTGTGCCAAACGATGTGAATTCACACCCACATTATTCCAACTCTGGAAATTTAGTGATCATCCATAACGGGATCATTGAAAACTACGATTCCCTGCGAAAAGAACTTATTAAAAGGGGCTATACCTTCAAATCTGAAACAGATACCGAAGTCCTTGTCAACCTTATAGAAGACGTTCAAAAAAATGATAATCTCAAATTGGGAAAAGCAGTTCAAATTGCTTTGAACCAAGTTGTTGGCGCTTATGCCATCGCGGTTTTTGACAAAAACAAACCTAATGAAATCGTCGTCGCAAAACTAGGAAGCCCCTTGGCCATTGGTGTTGGTGACGATGAATACTTTATAGCCAGTGATGCGTCTCCTTTTATTGAATATACCAAAAGTGCCATCTACCTCGAAGACGAAGAAATGGCCGTTATAAGACGTCATAAAGGTGTGAAGATTAGAAAAATAAAGGACGACACCTTGGTAGATCCTTATATCCAAGAACTACAACTCAATTTGGAGCAGATTGAAAAAGGCGGCTATGATCATTTTATGCTCAAGGAAATCCATGAGCAACCTAGTGCCATTTTCGACACTTTTAGAGGACGCTTGTTGAGCGACAAAGGCATCATTAAAATGAGCGGGGTTGAAGATAACATGAAGCGTTTTCTCAATGCCGATCGCATCATCATTGTCGCATGTGGCACGTCTTGGCATGCCGGCTTGGTAGCAGAATATATTTTTGAGGATTTGGCAAGAATCCCAGTTGAAGTGGAATATGCTTCAGAGTTTAGATACCGAAACCCCGTCATTTACGAAAAAGACGTGGTAATTGCCATCTCCCAATCTGGTGAAACAGCAGATACTTTGGCTGCCATCAAACTAGCAAAATCTAAAGGCGCCTTCGTCTTTGGTGTTTGCAATGTGGTAGGGTCTACTATTGCGCGGGAAACAGATGCAGGTGCTTACACCCATGCTGGCCCAGAAATTGGTGTGGCCTCAACAAAAGCATTCACTACCCAAATTACAGTGCTTACTTTAATTGCGCTAAGATTGGCGCGCGCCAAAGGGACTATTTCAAGTTCAGATTATAGACTTCAATTGCTAGAATTGGAGTTGATCCCTGACAAAGTTAAAAAAGCATTGGAATCAGACGATCTGGTAAAATCGATTGCTGCAATTTATAAGGATGCACCAAATATGCTGTACCTCGGAAGAGGTTTCAATTTTCCCGTAGCTTTGGAAGGTGCACTTAAACTAAAAGAAATCTCCTATATACATGCCGAAGGTTATCCTGCTGCCGAAATGAAACATGGCCCGATCGCATTGATTGATGAGAACATGCCTATAATCGTGATTGCCACCAAAAAAGGCCATTACGAAAAGGTAGTGAGCAACATCCAAGAAATCAAGTCTAGAAAAGGTAAAATCATTGGTATCGTCACTGAAGGCGATGAACAAGTAAGAGCATTGGCAGACCACGTTATCGAGGTGCCAGAATCTTTGGAGTCTTTGTCTCCTCTACTTACCACGATCCCATTACAACTATTGTCTTACCACATCGCCTTAATGTTGGGAAGAAACGTAGACCAGCCTAGAAATTTGGCAAAAGCAGTTACTGTAGAGTAGGCTAAAAACAAATCAATACCCTAAAGCCGAATGTGAAATGTTTCATATTCGGCTTTTATTTTGTCATATTATCAGATATCTTAGCCGTATTTTGTTAAAAACTATTATGCACGCATAATTATTTGAACATTTTTGATGGCTATCTCATTAAATTATTTATATTGCTCTACTAAAATTAACCAAATAACTAAATCCCTAAAATGAAAACAATTCTGAAAACTATGATGCTGTTGTGTTGTGCGCTAACTTTCGCACAGACTACAGTAAAAGGTAAAGTCACAGATAATACTGGCCAACCCTTACCAGGTGCCAATATTATCGTAGTGGGCACATCATCTGGGACCATTTCCGATTTTGATGGAAATTACACGCTTACAATCAATCAGCAACCGCCATTTTCAATTCAAGTGAGTAGCGTTGGTTTTGAAACCATAACTAAAGAAGTCACACAAAACGGTCAAACCATCGATTTCTCAATGGCTGAAGGTACGTCTTTAGATGAGGTAATCATCTCTGCCTCTAGAACTCCTGAGCGTATTTTTGAATCGCCCGTTACTGTAGAACGTTTTGGTTTGAAGGATATCAAGAGTGCATCTTCACCATCATTCTTTGATAGTATAGAAAATCTCAAAGGCGTTGACATGAATACGAGCAGTTTAACCTTTAAGTCTGTGAACACTAGAGGCTTTGCTTCTTTCGCAAACACTAGATTTATGCAATTGGTTGATGGTATGGACAACTCGTCTCCTGCCTTAAATTTCGCTTTAGGAAACTTTTTGGGAATGTCTGAACTTGATATTAACAGCGTTGAACTCTTACCTGGTGCATCTTCTGCCTTATATGGAGCGAATGCATTCAACGGTATCATGTTCATGACCAGTAAAAATCCTTTTGATCATCAAGGGGTCAGTTTCTACGCGAAAACAGGAATAACTTCTAGTGATAATGCAGGAGATAATAATTTTGTAGATGCAGGCATAAGAGTAGCAAAGGCATTCTCTGATAAATTTGCAGCCAAGGCGTCTGTATCCTTTCTTAACGGTACAGAGTGGTTCGCCACAGACTATAGAGACTTTAACGATCCTGGCCAAACAAGGTTGGATCCTTCTTTTGATGGATTAAATATTTATGGTGATGAGGTGTCTACACCTTTAGATTTCGATGAAATAGCAGCTGGTGCATTACCGATTCCTGTATTGACCAATTATGGCGCAGCTACTGTAAGTAGAACAGGGTATGAAGAACGCGACCTTATGGATTATAATGCCGAAAGCTTAAAAGCCGATTTCTCTTTGCATTTTAAGCCTTGGGCGAACGATTTTGAAATCATTTTGAATTCTAAAATAGGTAGAGGGAGTACAATTTATCAAGGGGCTAATAGATATTCTATCAAAGACTTCTTTATGCAGCAGCATAAATTGGAAGTAAGAAACAAGAATTTCTTTGCAAGAATTTACACCACAGCAGAAAAATCAGGTAATTCGTACGATTCGCGATTTACAGGAATAAATATTAACAGAGCATGGAAAGCAGACAGGCAGTGGTTTACAGAATACGCCGGTGCCTTTATTGGCAATTTGGCAGGCCAAGGCATTTTCGCAAATCCCACTGAAGGCCAAATCGATGCAGCACACTTAGCAGCTAGAGCTGCAGCAGACACAGGACGACTTTTGCCTGGAACCGCCGAGTTTGAAGAAACTTTTGATAGAATAACTTCAGATGGCGATTTAACAACAGGTTCTAAATTTACCGATAACTCAAAAATTTATCATGGAGATGTCAATTACAATCTTGGCCATGTCATAGATTTCGCAGACATTCAAGTAGGAGGGTCTTGGAGACAATACTCGCTCAATTCAGGAGGAACCATTTATACAGATTTTGATGGTCCTATTGAATACATTGAATATGGTGCATATACCCAAATTCAGAAAAAATTAGTGGATGACCGCTTAAAACTAACAGGATCTATTAGATATGACAAGTCTGAATTTTTTGATGGTTTTTTATCCCCTAGATTATCTTTTAATTATACTGCCGATCAAAACGACAACCATAACATACGTGGCTCTTTCCAAACAGGTTTTAGAAACCCAACAACACAAGATTTATTTATAGGTCTCAACGCTGGACGTGCCATATTAGTTGGTTCTGCTCTTGATAACTTAGATCGTTATACCGCTACTAGTTCTCAATTAAGTGCTTCAGGACAAAATATTGTTGGAGCAAACACGGTTCAACTAAATGGTGGAGATGCATACTCCAACGCATTTAGCAGAGCCTCAATAGCAGCCGGAAACCCACAAGCTGCCAACGTGAATTTGGTAAAACCAGAAAAAGTCACGGCCTATGAAGTTGGGTATAGGGGTAAAGTCAACAGATTTGTAATTGACATGAGTGTGTACTATAACGCATACGAAGATTTTATCTCCAATAGAACAGTGATAACACCTTTGTATGGAGAGGTTGGAGATAACACATTGTCATTATTGGCATTACAGAATGGAGATTTTCAAGCCTATCAAACGTATACAAACTCAGATGCAGAAATTAATTCTTACGGTGGCTCTATAGGTGTAGAAACCAGTGTCTTAAATGGTTTTGACTTTGGAGTGAGTTATACCTATGCTAAATTAGATTTCGATCAGTCCCAAGATCCTGATTTTGAAACTAGTTTCAATACGCCTGAGCACAAAGTAAAAGCATCTTTTGGTAAAACCGATTTGCTGAAAAACTTCGGATTCAATGTCAACTGGAGATGGAATGATAATTATTTATGGCAATCTACATTTGCTGATGGTATTTTACCAGCACGAAACATTATAGATGCGCAAGTAAACTTCGCTGTACCTTCAATTAAATCAATGTTTAAGGTTGGTGGTGCAAATATTCTTTCGCATGACTACGTGAGTGCGCCAGGTGCTGGACAAGTGGGAGCACAATACTTTGTATCATGGACAATCAATCAATAAAAAATACAACTATGAAATTAAATAATATATGGCTCTTAGCCATCCTTTTAATAGGATTTACAGCATGTGAAAGTGACGACGATTCACTTTCTGACCCACTAATCCCAGAAACCCAAACGGCGCCTTCCCCAGTTTATACTAGCGGAACAGCAGATTTCACAACTTTTGTTGCCGTAGGAAACTCTTTAACAGCAGGATTCTCTGATGGTACTTTATTCATGAGAGGTCAAGAAGCGTCTTTTCCCAATATTTTAGCGCAGCAATTCGCTTTAGCAGGTGGAGGTAATTTTACACAACCATTAATTAATGATAATGTAGGAGGACTATTATTAGCAGGAACACAAATTGCAGGGCCTCGACTCATATTTAATCCAGCAAGTCAAACACCCGGCCCCGTAAGTGGAACTCCAACAACAGACATAACCAATGTTATTTCTGGCCCATTTAATAACATGGGAGTTCCAGGAGCAAAAAGTTCTGATTTATTAGAAACAGGATATGGAAACATAGCTAATTTAGTCTCAGAAACTGCAAATCCATACTTTATTAGAATGGCGTCAACGCCAAACGCATCAGTGTTACAAGATGCATTGGCTCAAAACCCAACATTCTTTTCATTATGGATAGGTAATAATGATGTGTTAGGCTATGCTGCATCAGGCGGAGAAAGCAATATTGATTCTCCTGATTATGACCCAATAACAGATCAGGCCACATTTGATGGTGCTATGAACGCAATAGTTGCCTCATTAGCAACAAATACCCCAAATGGAATTATTGCCAATATCCCAAATGTCACAGATGCACCTTATTTTACAACGGTACCATTCGCTCCATTAAGTCCTGCTGATCCAGATTTTGGACCGCAAATCCCGACTTTGAATGGCATCTTCGGCCAATTAAACCAGGTATTTGCTTTTCTAGAAAGTCAAGGCATTCCTAATGCTACAGATCGCCAAATCGTTTTTTCTCAAACAGCTGCTAGTGCAGTAGTAATAAAAGATGAAAGTTTAATGGACTTATCTGCTCAAATTGAAGCGGTCTTAAACGCTAGCCCAACGTTCCCTGCATTCGTACAATCTTTTGGATTGCCAGCTGCTGCAGCGCCTATTGTAGCTAATTTATTTGGAGCTGTCTATGGCCAAGCAAGGCAAGCTAATGCTAATGATCTATTAGTATTACCTAGTTCGTCAATAATTGGTACAGTTAACGAAGCACAAGCAGATTTCCTACAAGCTTCAGGTTTACCAGAGGCCTTAGCAAATCAATTTGCAGTAGAAGGTGTGTCACTACCTTTGGCAGATAAATGGGTTGTTATTCCTACAGAACTCACTGAAATTCAAAATGCAACAGCTGCTTTCAATCAAACAATAAACAATTTAGCAACACAATATGACTTAGCATTCTTTGACGTGAATACGTTTTTTGGTGGTGTTGCTTCAAATGGATTCCAAGCGGGAAGTGCATTCTTGACTGCCGATTATGTAACAGGAGGCACATTCTCTTTAGACGGCGTCCATCCATCACCTAGAGGATACGCTGTAATTGCAAATCAAATGATAGGGCTCATTAACACAAAGTACGGTTCAAATTTACCAACTGTAAACCCTATTGATTATACTGGTTTATACATAAATTGAATCTGATTATTATCAATACAAAGCACCATCTTTCTATAGTAATGAAAGATGGTGCTTTTGTGCTTGAAAAAGCCAAAATATAAACTTTCATTTTAAATTAAAACGTCTATCTTTGCAGCGCGAAAAACGTGTGTAATCAGTTCCCTCTGAAACGCATTTTATTCCGAAGAAATATCTAAACATTAAACACATAAGTAATGTCAAAAGTTACAGGTAAAGTTGCTAGAATAGTTGGCCCAGTAATCGATGTTGAATTCGAAGCTGGTGTAGAACTCCCAAAAATCTACGATTCTTTAGAGATCAAAAATCAAGATGATTCCTTATTGGTATTGGAGGTACAATCGCATATTGGCGAGAATACCGTTCGTACCATTGCCATGGACTCTTCCGATGGTTTAAGCAGAGGTACTGAAGTATTTGCAACTGGTTCACCAATTCAAATGCCAATTGGCGAAGCCGTTTACGGACGTTTATTCAACGTTATTGGAGATGCCATTGACGGCATTGGGAACTTACCAAAATCTGGAGACAAAGGCTTGCCTATCCACAGAAAGGCACCAAAATTTGAGGACCTTTCCACATCCTCAGAAGTATTGTTTACCGGTATCAAAGTTATCGATTTGATTGAACCTTATGCAAAAGGTGGTAAAATTGGTCTTTTTGGTGGTGCTGGTGTTGGTAAAACAGTATTGATACAAGAATTGATCAACAACATTGCCAAAGGTCACGGTGGACTTTCGGTTTTTGCCGGTGTTGGTGAACGTACTCGTGAGGGTAACGATTTACTTCGTGAGATGTTAGAATCTGGCATTATCAAATATGGTGACGATTTCATGCATTCCATGGAAGAAGGCGGATGGGATTTATCTGTGGTCGATAAAACCGCATTGAAGGAGTCTAAAGCGACTTTCGTATTTGGTCAAATGAACGAACCACCTGGAGCCCGTGCTCGTGTGGCCCTTTCAGGATTGACCATTGCAGAGTATTTTCGTGACGGTACTGGCGAAGGCCAAGGGAAAGATGTATTATTCTTCGTAGATAATATCTTCCGTTTTACACAAGCAGGTTCTGAGGTATCGGCACTTTTGGGTCGTATGCCATCTGCGGTAGGTTACCAACCAACATTGGCAACAGAAATGGGTGCCATGCAAGAGCGTATTACCTCAACAAAACGTGGTTCTATTACCTCTGTACAAGCGGTTTACGTACCTGCAGATGATTTAACAGATCCAGCTCCTGCAACTACTTTTGCCCACTTAGATGCTACAACCGTATTGTCTCGTAAAATCGCCGAGCTAGGTATTTATCCAGCGGTAGATCCTTTGGATTCTACATCACGTATCTTAACTGCCGATATTTTAGGAAAAGAACATTACGATTGTGCACAACGCGTCAAAGAGTTGTTACAACGTTATAAAGAATTACAAGACATCATCGCGATTCTTGGTATGGAAGAACTTTCTGAAGAAGATAAGCAAGCCGTATATCGCGCAAGACGTGTGCAACGTTTCTTATCGCAACCTTTCCACGTGGCAGAACAGTTTACAGGATTGAAAGGCGTTTTGGTGGATATCAAAGAAACCATCAAAGGATTTACCATGATCATGAATGGTGAATTGGACCACTTACCAGAAGCTGCCTTTAACCTTAAAGGGACTATCGAGGAAGCTATAGAAGCTGGTGATAAGATGTTGGCGGAAGTATAAATATCTGTCTTCAATCCACAGTCTGCAGTTCGCAGGACTCAAGATTGAAGACTGCAAACTGAAGACTTAAAAAATATGTATTTAGAAATCGTTTCTCCAGAAGCCACTTTATTGAGCAGCGACGTGGAGTCTGTAATCGTTCCCGGTATAGATGGTGAGTTTCAACTATTGAACAATCACGCCGCCATTGTTGCCACTTTAGCTGAAGGCACTATCAAAATCAAGTTGAGCAATGCATCCGCCATTGATATGGAAGAGTTACACGCATTGGTCATTCCAAGCACCACAGATGCCAAGACCCTAACGGTCAAAATTCATTCTGGCACTATCGAAATGAAAGATAATAAAGTGATTCTCTTAGTAGATTAAGCGCAATCCCAACACAAAAATAAAAAACGTCGCGCCTAATAAGTGTGACGTTTTTTTTATAGGAGTTTTCTGTTTTAGAACATAGCCTAAAGACTGCCCAACTGATAGGATTTATTGGTTTCTTATTCTGAAGTTTCTCAGTTCGTCACAAAAGCGTCTAGTCTCTAGACTCTAGCCTCTAAACTCTAGCCTCTATTTTCTCTTGTCTAAATTCTTAATACTTAATACTCTGTACTATTCAGACTGCTTCAACCACGCCCCTCTGCCCTGCTCCATTTTTTTAGTGAATGCCTTGTCTGTGCTTGGGATCAATGAAAGTGCGTAAGTGCGTTCGGTTTGCACGGTCAAATTGGTTTTTTTTTCTTTTCCGAAGCGTTTATAGCGTATAGCGATTACATCGCCCACTTTAAACGTGCTCAATACGGAATTAAGGCTAACGCTTCCATCCAAACGAATCGCATCCAATTGCAACAAGGTGTCGCCTTTTTGAAATCCGGAGCTATAGGCCGATGTCCCCATTTTCGGATTGCTCAGGATCACTTGATCCCGCACATAGGCTCCAAAACCAATCTCATCTTTAGTTTCCAATACAACGCCAACCTGCTTCAGTAAAGCTTCATAATCTGGCATCCCGCTTTTATAAATAGAGTTGCTGAAAAATGCGTCTCCAAAATCCGTGCCTGCGTAAGTGTTTAGCGTTTGGTGTAAATCTTCGATTGTGTAGAATGTGTTTGTCTTACCGAAGTCTTGCCACATCCGTTTCATATAATCATCCAGGTTCAAGCCTTCCGCCCGAAGCGATAAATCCAATGCCAATCCCAAACTGCTTCCGTAGGAATAATAGGAAATAAAGGTGTTTTCCCGATTGGTCTCATCAACCGATTTTGCAGCATCCACAAAAGGCGCCTGATAACTCATCTCAATCGGATTGAAAAACTGGCGCCCGGGCGACGTCCACACATAGTTGAATGTGCCTACCAAACCTTGGATGTAGGCTTCTGGCGTAATCACGCCTGAGCGAACCATTGACAAATCATCGTAATAACTGGTAAAGCCTTCCGCAAACCAAAGTTCGCCACTCATATTGGCTCTTGAAAAATCAAAAGGTTCCAAAGATTGTGGTCTGAGCCGCTCCACATTCCAACAGTGAAAAAACTCGTGCGCCACGGTTCCAATGTTGTCTTTAATGCCACCATTTGCCAAACTCGTGGTGCTGGTGACTATTGTGGAATTTCGGTGCTCCATACCATCGCCAGTCGCATTGGGCATGTAACAAGCGAGAAAGGTGTACTCGCCATAATCGTAAGCGGGTAATTCACCAAAAACCTTCCTCTGTTCCAGCACAATTTTTTTAAGGTCCTCAAAATAGGAGTCCACTTGCGCTTCAGAAGCTTCTTCGTCATGCAACACCAAATTTATGTTTTGATCGCCCACCTTAAAGCTTCGTTTTTTATAGTTGGCCAATATCGTTGGGCTATCGAAAAAATACTGCAAGTCTCTGGCATAATACCTATTTCCCTGTTGCTGTTTCAATTGGGTGGCAATCTTCCAATTGAGATCCTCTCGAGGCTCAAAAGTAACTTCTATCTCTTGATTTGAAAGTTCAGGAACATACATAAATACCACAGGCATGTTGAGATGTGCATGGGTTTCATCGACCTGCGCATAAGTGCCGTCACCATGATTGGCAAATACGGTATAGCTTAGGTTGATGCTTCCGTTGTGACCGGTGACTTGCCAAGAATAAGGATTCGGACGGGTAGTTGTTAATGTGTCGCCATTGGCATTGGTCACTTTCACGTCGTAAACATTCTTGGCAAACTCGTGCAATGCATAACGGCCAGGTGAGGAGCGACTCATGGACAAGGTCACCGTATCGGACTTCAAATTTGAATACTCCGCTTTTACCTGTGCCTCGTGCTGAACAGCATTCTCAAAGGAAATCGTGTAATTTGAAGCCACTTGGGCTTGGAGCTTAAGCGTGAATACAATAAATACCAAACCGAAAAAATAGCGCATCATAGCATAAGATTTTAAGCTTCCAAGATACAACGATTTTTAGGTTTAGTAATCCATAAGCTCGGGGCAAACCCATGAGGTACGCATTGAAAGCTGTTCTTTGTATTTCGAGGGAGGCCCGGGGAATAAAACCCTCTGGAGGGATTTAGGATTCAGGTCTATTGATAACCACAAATTCATGGGTGCTCGTGAAACTCCAAAATATCTGCAGGTTGGCAATCCAAGGCTTTGCAAATGGCTTCCAAGGTTGAAAAACGTATGGCTTTGGCTTTTCCGGTTTTCAAAATCGAAAGGTTGGCCGCTGTAATGCCAACGAGGTCTGCCAATTCATTGCTTTGCATTTTTCGCTTGGCGAGCATGACGTCAAGATTGATGAGGATTGGCATGGCTATACGGTTAGTTCGTTTTCTTCTTTAGCCGTTTTGGCAATTTTAAACACCTCGCTCAAGACCAAAAAGAATAATCCTAAACACACGATCCCCAAATAGGGTGTAACACCTAAACTAATTTCAAATTTAGCTTTAAAAACCAACTTGTAACTAAAAACTAAAAGCGAGAATGAAATTCCAGAAATTACCAATAATTTTCCAATGGTATTGAAATTATCAATAACTGCAGTCGAGAATGGCTTGCGTTGTTGAAAGGTTCTCAGTGTTTTTCTGAATAGGTACACACAATAAATAACCACATAAATTAGAACAAAAAGTAATATCAAAAACACCTTCGTCCACACTGAGGAAAAATCCATAGCCCCATCACCCGAATTGATAAACAATGAGATGGCTTCATCATTGATGAAGATGTAAACTGCAAAAAACAGCAATATCGGGATCAAGGGGATGCAGGTTATAATCCATATAAAGTCTACCAAACTTTTTAAAATCGTTAATTTTCTCATGATTAAATGGTTAGTTCGTTTTCGGTTTTTAGACTGCTTCCGTTAACGATAATGTCGGCAACGATGTTGAGTATAATTCCAATAAATAAGATGAGCACATCCTGCCCCAGATATCCGAAACCGACTACTCCCTTTAAATTCAAAAATAAAATGCTATCGAAAATTAAACCGAAAACTCCTGTTATGAATAGTAGTGTTGATGCAATTTTAAACCGTTTTGCACTTTTGATGTTGAATAGATTATCCTTCAAAATTGTCATAAGCCCTCGTTGGATATAAAGTAGAGCAACCAAAATAGGCACATAGAAAAGCAGATATAAGTAAGGCGTCCATTGGCCAAATACAACTTGATCGTATGATCCTTTTAAGGTTTTTCCAAAATTTGAAATCTCACCTATATATAGGTTAACGAGAATAATTAGTACAAATAAAGCCATCAAGCCTATCACAAAGCCATTCAAAAATTTAAGTTTCTTCATGATTATATCGTTAATTCGTTTTCAGTTTGAATATCAATCCCTCGTTTAAATAAAACAGCAACAATGTAAATAAGTCCAGCCATAAACACGTATTCTGAGGCGCCCCAATTGAATTGAAATACTGCACCTCTTTTTAAGATGTCCTTGCTATACCCTTCAGCAATCAAGGCGACAATCCCCATGGAAAAAGCAAAATACCCGATTTTAGACACCAGCCTTGTCACTTTCAAATCAAAAGGCCTGTCTAGACTTAGTATTGAAAAGACTTTGATGACCAAATAAAAAATAGAGGTCTTCAACAACCAAATCGCCAAGACAACAGCTTCATCACACTAAATATTTGTTTACTACTCATGACTGTAATTATTGTTTCTCGATAACAAATATATTAATTATTATTGATAAACAATAATTAATTGTCTTTAATTGATAATTTACCGAAAAAAATTCGATGAAGCTTAAACCAGGAGAGACAGCAATTGGCATCTGGAATTTGGAATTTGGAATTTGGAATTTGGAATTTTAAAAAACTCTGAATTTTTCACTAAATTCACAAAATGACCAAAATAATAGCCTACACCCAAAAACTACCTATTTGGCATATTGCACTAGGCATTCTTTTTATCGCAGGCGCACTTATCGCATTTGCAGATCTCAATATCTTCGGAATTGTGTCTCTAATCTTTGCCTACATGCTTCTAAAAACCGAAGGCTCAGAAATTGATTTAGAATCTAAAACCTATCGGAAAATTATTTCGGTCTTAGGCGTTAAAATTGGAAAATGGCAACCATTGGACCAGCCAGAATACATTTCGGTGTTCAATACCACGGAACATATCACCGTTAGAATCGTTACCGCTGAAACCACCAATTCCCAACCAGTCATTCTGCTCAATCTCTTTTTGCAAAACAATCAAAAAATAACGGTCCACAGAACCGAAGACGCCAAAGAGGCCTTCGATGTGGCCTCACACATAGCAGATGCCTTGAATATAAATCTCTTGGATGCCACGGAAAAAGGCAACTTCCAATGGGTAGACAAAGACAACTACCGCACCCACGGGCAAATTTTGCATGTGAATTAATAGTATAGATTCAATATGGTATTAGCTGGAAGTCAAAATAAGACTTCAGGCATTTTGTACTTTTTAAGACCATAATTTTGGTCTAGATTCTTGGTTCTAACAGCGCAGCGGTCTAGGTTCTTTTTTATCTTTGCACATGTTTCCTAAAAAACTTCAAGACAAACTCGATCAAAGAACTGCAGAAAGTTCCTTTAGACATTTGGGACAGCCCAATACGCTAATTGATTTCTCCTCCAATGACTATTTGGGATTTTCAAGAGAGAAAAGCATTTTTGACCAAGCACATCGCTATCTTTTAGAACATGAGCTTAATCAAAACGGAGCCACAGGTTCACGTTTGCTTTCTGGCAATCACAAACTCTATGAAGACGTTGAAGCAATACTGAGCGATTTCCATAAGTCGGAAAGCGCTCTAATCTTCAATTCGGGTTACGATGCCAATCTGGGTTTTTTCACTGCTGTACCGCAGCGAAACGACCTTATTTTTTACGACGAATTCTGCCATGCCTCCATTCGCGATGGCATTGGGATGAGTCAAGCCAAGGCCAATAAGTTCAAGCATAATGACATCGCAGATTTAGAACAAAAATTAAAAAGGCAATTTAACAAAGCATTCGAAACTAATACACTCTATGTGGTTACAGAATCGGTGTTTTCCATGGATGGCGACACGCCAGATTTATTGAGACTTTCTGCCCTTTGCGACGCTTACAACGCACTATTGGTTGTGGACGAAGCGCATGCCATTGGTGTTTTTGGCGTAAATGGAAATGGCATCATCCCCCAACTTGAGTTGGAAGCCCAGGTTTTTGCAAGAATCATCACTTTCGGAAAAGCCTTGGGCTGCCATGGCGCAGCAGTTTTGGGAAGCAAAAAGCTTCAGGACTATCTCATCAATTTTTGCCGCGCTTTTATTTATACCACAGCGCTTCCGCCGCACAGTTTAGCGACCTTAAAATTTGCTTATACCGCATTGTCAAACCCACCCGCAAACCCTTCCGCGAAAGCGCAATTAGCGGAAAACATCCATTTTTTTAAAGCGGAATTGAAACGTCTAAAACTTGAGCAGCAGTTTTTAGACAGTGACTCGGCAATTCAATCTTGTGTGGTTCCTGGAAATGAGAAGGTCAAAAAGCTGGCGCAACAGCTTCAGCAAAACGGTTTCGATGTGAAGCCCATTCTCTCTCCCACCGTGCCCAAAGGCCAGGAACGTTTGCGATTTTGCATTCACGCCTATAATTCTCGCGATGCGATTAGCAAAGTACTGCAGTTACTCGCTATCTTTACAAGTGCATAACCATTAGTGCGATACCCATGAGTGACGCTTTTAAAACCATAGCGACCTTTCAATATTCTTCGGAAGCCCAAATTATCAAAGGCAGATTGGAGGCAGATGACATTGAGGTCTTTTTACAGGATCGCTTTACCATCGATACCGACCCGCTGGTAAGCAACGCCATTGGTGGCGTCAAATTGCGGGTCAAGGCTAAAGATGCCATGAAAGCCCAATATATTTTGAGCAGCATCAAGCAATATGCACTTGACGATGATGGCAACGCGCTTCACTGCCCAAACTGTCACAGTGAGAAAATCGAAATCTACTCCACCATTGACAGTCTAAAATCATTATTGGCTTTTGTTATTGGTTTGGTGTCGGGCACTTTGCCCTTCCACACGCTCTACAAATACGAATGTGATGCCTGCGGAAAGGAATTTTCGGTGGAAGATGTGAAGCCGAAATCGGCTTGATGGGCATAGATGAAATTAGATGCAAGGCTGAGGTAAGAAATAACACCTAATTTTTCGTAAATTTGATTAAACGCATTTTATTATGAAATCTATAAACCTCCAAATAACTGATTTTGAATTCAACCAATTGGGTTTGAACAAAAACACGCTAACATTTTCAGAACTCATTGAGATTATCGGAAAGAAAATAACAAAACAAACCCTTGAAAAAAGTATCAAACTGGCAGATAAATCTGGGCTTTCTAAAATCTCTATGGAGGAAATCAACGATGAGATAAAAGCCCATAGAAATGCAAAAAGTAATTCTTGACACCAACGTTATCGTTTCTGCCTTAATTCAAAAAAATTATCCCTATCTCATTCTAGATTATTGCATCGAGGGAAATGCAACTATTTGTATTTCAAATGCGATGCTTCAAGAATATATTGAAGTACTGAGGAGACCAAAATTCGCCGGTTTTATTGATTTTAAAACAAATGCCGATTTCCTAATCGCAAGGATAAGCGAAATGGCTGAAACATACGAACCAACCCATAAATTAAATATAATCGCGGACGAACCAGACAACCGACTGTTGGAACTGGCAAAAATCTCGAATGCGAATTTTATTATAACCGGAAACACTAATGACTTTACTATGAAGGTTTTTGAACAAACCAAAATAGTAAGTCCAAAAAAGTATTGGGAAGACTACAGGTAATGTATAAAAGTAGCAACAAGATTTTAAAATAGTCAACTGATAGGAAAACCTATAAATCGTCGCATTAATGCTAATTAAAACCCAAAAAGTCGGTTATTTTCAAAAAGCTTATCATCACCATTTAAACCCACCTGCTTTCGCGGTTTGGCAAACAATAAATAATTAATTATGAACACCTATTTTATCACAGGCATCGGCACCGATGTTGGCAAAACCATCGTTTCCGCAATAATTACGGAAGCACTACAGGCCGATTACTGGAAACCCATACAAGCGGGCGACCTTGATAATGGCGACACCCAGAAAGTGCAGCGCCTCATTTCTAACAAGAAATCGAAATTCCATCCAAACGCTTATGCGCTCAATACGCCCATGAGTCCGCATGCTGCTGCCGATATTGATGGGGTTACCATAGATTTAGAACAAATCAAAGCACCAAAAACAAAGAACCATCTCGTGATTGAAGGTGCTGGTGGATTATTGGTGCCCATCAATAAAACGCAAACCATTCTCGACCTCATCCAACCCGATTATAAGGTCATTGTGGTTTCGAGACATTATCTGGGCAGTATCAATCACAGCTTGTTGACCTTGGATTTACTGAAACAGAAAGGGCTGGATGCCTCTATTATTTTCTGCGGAAATGAAAACACTTCCACAGAAGATATCATAACAAGCATGAGTAAAGTCCCAGTGATTGGAAGAATTGAGGAAGAACCTTATTTTGACCAAAACGTGATTTTAGAATATGCTGAAAAATTAAAAGCAAGCATCACAAAATAGTTATTTTTGTAGTGGCCTAAACAAGACATGACCTGAAGCTTCATTTCATTGAAAACAAAATGAGGTCTGCTCAAAATTTAATATAACAACCTAAAGATTCCCGCTTTCCTGTCTGCCGACAGGCAGGCGTGGCACAATGATATGACTCTAAAAGAACGCGATAAAAAACACCTTTGGCACCCCTTGACGCAACACAAGCTGCATCCCCACACCATTGCCATTAGCAAAGCCAAAGGCTGCACCCTTACCGATGAAGATGGCAACAACTATATCGACGCTATTGCCTCGTGGTACACCTCCATGTACGGGCACTGCAACCCCTACATTACCAATCGTGTTGCTGAGCAAATGCAGGTCTTGGACCAAGTGGTATTTACCGGGTTTACGCACGAGCCCGCGATAAAACTCTCTGAAGCCCTCTGTAAAATTCTTCCTGAAAACCAAACCAAGCTGTTTTTTAGCGACAATGGGTCAACAGCCGTTGAGATTGGAATAAAAATGGCACTGCAATACCACTCCAATAAGAGTCAAAAACGCAATGTGCTGGTCGCTTTTGAACATGGTTTTCATGGCGATACCTTGGGAGCGATGAGTGTGAGCGGACTCTCGGTCTATAACGGTCCTTTTGCAGAATTTCTTATGGACGTCAAGCGCATCCCAACCCCAGATGACACCAACCATGACATGGTCTTAGACCATTTGCGCAAATTAGCATTGGAATTTGACATCGCAGCCTTTGTTTATGAACCCTTGGTTCAAGGTGCCGCAGCGATGAAAATGCATGATGCGGAAGGATTAGACCAAATCTTGAAATTTTGCAATGAGTTTGGCATCATCACCGTTGCCGATGAAGTGATGACCGGTTTTGGCAAAACAGGCAAGTACTTTGCTTCCGATTATATGGAGACCAAACCAGATATCATCTGCCTCAGCAAGGCATTGACCGGCGGCTTGATGCCCATGGCGATAACCAGTTGCAGCCAAAAAATTTACGACGCGTTCTATAGTGATGAGATGGATAAAGGGCTGTTTCACGGGCACACCTATTCCGCAAATCCATTGGCCTGCACCGCTGCTTTAGCTTGTATAGAATTATTGACTTCGGAAGACATTCAAACCAATATCAAACACATTACTGAACGTCATCAGGACTTTGGTGAGCGCATCAAAAGCCACCCAAAAGTGGCATCGATTCGTCAAAAAGGAATCATTTTCGCTATGGAATTAGACGTCGAAAACGAACGCTACGGCAACCTTCGTGACACCCTATATAACCACTTTATGGAACATGGCGTGTATTTGCGCCCTTTAGGAAATACCATTTACATACAAGCTGCCTATGTGATAAGCGATGCCGAACTCGATAAAGTTTATGAAGTGATTGAAGGGGCTTTGGAAATTGTTTAATTTTTAAGACCTAACAGGTTTAAGATCTCACAGATTGTGAAAACCTCTGAAGTTTTAATTCTAGGAAATTTGACAGGTCAAAAATTGGAGCGGAAGTTCATGAAATTATTTGTTCATCATCTACAAATTCAAATTAATTCATAAATTTAACAAACCCTGAGAACCATGGAAACCCTTAGCATTAATATCTTAAATCCGAAAGCCAAAAAATTATTGAAAGATTTGGCTGATTTGAAATTGATTAAAATCAATAATGTCTCTAAGAAATCCGATTTCTCAAAGCTCCTTGAAAAACTAAGGACAAAATCTGAAGAAAGCTTATCAATCGCAGAAATCACCAAAGAAGTTGAGGCAATAAGAACTTCAAGATATGAAAAATAAAAAGCTGATCTTAGATACAAATCTATGGATTGTTTTTTGATTTCTAAAAAATTCAAGAAAATTGACGACCTACTAGAAACCGGAATGGTAACCCTGGTTTTTTCCACGGAATTAATTGAAGAGTTTATTGCTGTAGTTAATCGACCAAAATTTAAGGTCTATTTTTCGAAACAAGATATTGAGAAAATATTGGCATATTTAGACCAATTTGGGGTGCTAGTAGAAGTAGAATCCAGTATTGCGATATGCAGAGATAAAAAAGACAACTTTTTATTAAACCTTGCAGTAGACGCAAAAGCAGATTATTTAATAACGGGAGACAAAGACTTACTGATTTTAAAAGCCATTGAAAAAACAAAAATCATGACGCTTAGTGATTTCTTAGTTTTGTAGCGTCTTTGTTTAAATAAATTTCATTTAAAAGGTTTTTGGCCCTTCTTTTTTAAAATTGTTATTACTAACATCCATCTCCCCAAACTCCTCCCAAATCAATATCTTTGCCCAAAACCAACTTCATTGCAACAGCCAATTTCAATAACTGCATTATCCTCTATTTCCCCTTTGGGAAGCACACCCGAAGCCATTTGGGATTCCTATTTGAATGACCAACATTGCTTTACTGAAAAAGCTGGTGTTTTGGTGGCACAACTTCCGAAAGCCTTACAACAAGAAATAGAGGCACTCAAACATTCCGATTCCAAATACAAATCTTTGGACGACTCGGTGCTTTTTGCCATTTTCGCCTCAAGGCAGGCGGTAAAAAATGCCAAGTGGAACCCCAGCGCTAATTTTGGAATCAACATTGGTTCTTCGCGCGGTGCCACCGCACTTTTTGAGAAATACCACGAGGCATTTCTCAAAAACAAGAAAGCGGAAACCTTAAGCTCGCCCACCACGACGCTGGGAAATATTTCCTCTTGGGTGGCGCATGATTTGCAAACCCAAGGTCCAGAAATCTCCCATTCCATTACCTGCTCCACCGCTCTGCACGCCATACTCAATGGCATCGCTTGGCTGAACGCAGGCATGTGCGGCAAGTTTTTAGTGGGTGGTAGTGAAGCGCCATTAACCCCTTTTACAATTGCGCAGATGCAGGCACTCAAGATTTATTCTAGAGCAAACCCCAAGCTTGAGAGTTCTAATTTCCCCAACCAGGCATTAAATCCCGAAAAGACCGAAAACAGTATGGTTCTGGGTGAAGCTGCAGCCGTAATCTGTTTGGAAAAAGGCGAAGCTTCAAATGCTTTGGCTCACATCATCGGTATCGGCTACGCTACAGAACTCCTAGAACACAATGTGTCTTTATCTACCAATGCCGATTGTTTTCAACGTTCCATGAGCATGGCTTTAGGCGATCTCAAGCCAGAAGACATAGATGTGATTGTGACCCACACGCCAGGTACCATCAAAGGCGATCAAGCGGAACTAAACGCCATAAAAACCCTTTTTTACAACAGCATGCCAGTGTTGACTACCAATAAATGGAAGATTGGCCACAGCCTTGGCGCTTCTGGTTTACTGAGCATTGAAATGGCGCTGCTCATGTTACAACATCAAAAATGTATTGCCGTGCCTTATCTAGCGTCTGAAAAACCTGAAAAAATCAATCGTATTATGATTAATGCCGTAGGCTTTGGTGGTAATGCAGTGAGTATTTTGCTTTCAAGACCACAAAGTGCGGTTTAGACTTAAGACCCTGCCTACCGGCAGTCAGGCGCTTCGCTTCGAGACATAAGATTCGAGACTTGATTATAACTAACTGATAAGCAATGTGATTGTATTTTGACTTTTATAAAATTAGAACTGTTCAATCATAACAAATTACAGGACTCACAGTCTAAAAAACCGCAAATAGCCTAAAAAAATCGAATTAAAACCACCTCGTAGATTTCTTTAACGGTCAATAATGTTGAAAGAATTAATAAGTGAGCATAACAAAAATCTGCTTATCTTTAAGCATTAATCCCTAAATCCCAAATCCCTATGGAATGGTTTTCCTGTTTTCGACAATTTTAAAAGTCAATATTCATAAGTTATTTATATTCAAATAGTTGTGATTTTTTTTAGTTAAAAATGGGTGTCCCAGAGCGCTATTTTTCTATTTTTAGCGCATGTTTGTTAG
>NZ_VORM01000132.1 GCF_007997225.1 Subsaximicrobium wynnwilliamsii | reverse complement strand
AAGACAGTCTCGAATTTGAAGTTTATGATTACCATTTCTCAAATAAAATTGATTCGACAAAAGCACCTGAATTTTACAATAAATTCAATACTCAAAGAGCTGAACAAGATTTTTTAGCTGGAAAAAAAAGATACTTACTCGGAAACGGAATTGAATACTCGAAAAAATTTATTGAACAATTAGAATTAAAGGCAAATGAATTCGGGTTCGAAATTGAATATCCTGAAAAAATGAGCGGAATTTTATCAGAACACAGAATTCTTTATAAGTATAACGAACGAATGAGAGAACTACTGGGAATAAAAAACTGGTGGTAACAATGTATAAAAAAAATAGGGCAAGTAAGTGCTAAACCCAATGGTTCAGGCTTGTTTGCGAAGTCGCCAAATCTTTTGATTTGGCTTTTAGATGAATAATATAAAACAAAATGCAAAAGATTTGGCTTGTGGATAATCCGAATAATTATTGCTTATTTACAGCCCTACTTCTTTTATACTAAACGTT
>NZ_VORM01000131.1 GCF_007997225.1 Subsaximicrobium wynnwilliamsii | reverse complement strand
TTTTACAACGCTCTTGAGTATGATTAGTTGCGCGTCTCAAGCAGTAAATTTAGCAAATAAAAGCGAACTAGAAAATCTGCGAGGGTTTTCGGAAGAAGAACAGGCCAAGCAATTAATCATACGCGATGTTGGCTAAAGTAGTTAGATGATTTTGAAATTTTTGAAAATGTTCCTTTGGTGTAGTGCGTAAGAGTGGGATATGCTTTGGCCAATTCATGAGTTTAAGTACAATTCGATTTAGCAAGCAAGTCGGCAAGTGAGCCTAATTCCGTCACTATTTGGTCATCGTAAATATTAGGCTTTTATTCCGCAACGGCATTAATTCCGCAACCTTGCTAAATTCAGAGTGTTGTTTGGTTCCGCAATTGTATGGTTCCGTAATCTTATTAGAAACTCTTTTTATTTAACTCGGTTTTCTGTGAATTGTTTTTCAGATAGCGATTCCATAAACCTGCTAAAAAGTCCGCAGAGATTGGTTTCCGCATGATGTCACGAATTAGCTCTTA
>NZ_VORM01000130.1 GCF_007997225.1 Subsaximicrobium wynnwilliamsii | reverse complement strand
TCTTTCGTAACGCGTCCTCAACCCAGCAAACCAAATAACATTCGTGTATTCGTGGCACTACCATAATCCATATCGAAGAAGCTTCCACTTTCTTTCATAACGAATACTCAACCCAGCAAACCAAACAACATTCGTGTATTCGTGGCAGTACTATACCTCATACCGAATAACCTTCCCCAATATCTTTCGTAACGCGTCCTCAACCCAGCAAACCAAATAACATTCGTGTATTCGTGGCACTACCATAATCCATATCGAAGAACCTTCCCCAATCTTTCGTAACGCGTCCTCAACCCAGCAAACCAAATGACATTCGTGTATTCGTGGCATTACCATAATCCATATCGAAGAAGCTTCCACTTTCTTTCGTAACGCGTCCTCAACCCAACAAACCAAATAACATTCGTGTATTCGTGGCAGTACTATACTTCATACCGAATAACCTTCCCCAATATCTTTCGTAACGCGTCCTCAACCCAGCAAACCAAATAACATTCGTGTATTCGTGGCA
>NZ_VORM01000129.1 GCF_007997225.1 Subsaximicrobium wynnwilliamsii | reverse complement strand
ATCTGCACGTGGCCAACCTGCCCAGTGGTTCGAGGTTTTCCCCGCTGGACAAGCTCTACGGTTGATGCGTCCCCGACATACGGTGGCCGACGTTTTGGAAATGGAGCAGCTACAGCTCAAAAGTCTGAGCCTGACCTCCTGGCACTGCCGTGCCCTGCAGGCGATAAGGAGATGCCGGACCAAAGCTATGGGCGGACACATAGATAAATGCGACTGTTGCCACGCGTTGCACATCAGTTACAACAGTTGCAGGAACAGGCATTGCCCAACATGCCAGGGGCACAAACGCGAGGAGTGGATCCGGGCACGGGAAGGCGAACTCTTGAACGTTCCCTATTTTCATTTGGTGTTTACCCTTCCTAGCGAATTCAACAGCTACGCTTTGAGCCATGGCAAAATAGTGTACGGCAGTCTGTTCAGGGCCGCTTGGCAGACCTTGCGGCAATTTGGGGACAACCCCAAACATTTGGGCGGCAGAATGGGCATGATCGCGGTGCTGCATACCTGGGGTCAGAACA
>NZ_VORM01000128.1 GCF_007997225.1 Subsaximicrobium wynnwilliamsii | reverse complement strand
TTGAGACACGCAACTAATCATACTCAAGAGCGTTGCAAGTAATACTCGGTCTTTCTAGAAAGCCTCAAAATCAGAAATTTAACCAACAGTATTTAAAGATCAGAAAACGGAATCCGAAACGGAAGCCAAAAAGCAAGTTGCGGAATTACTCACTCATGCGGAATTGAATGCATCGTAAAAAAACTGAATTTCGATAACAGTGTAACTGACCCTTACGCCACCAATCGGAATAAAAAAATTTTTGCTGATGAGAATCAGAACGCTGAAAATCACTCTTGCGGAATTGACCTATCTTACGGAATTAGCTCGGTTGCGGCAAACTGAACTCACGAATTCCACGCAGAACGCACTTCTAATCCAAATTGTAACTAAACTAGAAACAGCCGTGATTACTACTTGCAACATCGCGTATAATTAATTGCTTGACCTGTTCTCCTTCCGAAAATCCTCGTGGATTCGCTAGTTCGTTTTTATTTGCTAAATTTACTGCTTGAGACGCGCAACTAATCATACTCAAGAGCGTTGTGC
>NZ_VORM01000014.1 GCF_007997225.1 Subsaximicrobium wynnwilliamsii | reverse complement strand
GGTTAGAGGTTAGAGGTTAGAGGTTAGAGGTTAGAGGTTAGAGGTTAGAGGTTAGAGGTTAGAGGTTAGAGGTTAGAGGTTAGAGGTTAGAGGTTAGAGGTTAGAGGTTAGAGGTTAGAGGTTAGAGGAAAATAAAATTTTATAAGCTAAGATCCAAATTCAAAGTAAAAATAAAAATATCAATAAATAGATAGAATATCAAAGATTGAAGAATGCAGACGGAGTACTGCAGACTGAAAACTGAAGACTAAAAAAATATGTTTCAATTTCAATTAGAGGAAAAAATATGGTTTTGGACGCTGCTCATCATTCCGCTGCTGTTGCTGCTGTTTGGCATGCTTCAGTTTTGGAAATACCGAGCACAGAAACGCTTTGCCAATAAAGCCTTACTGAAGCGTTTGAGTCCGAATCAATCGGTGTTTAAATCCGTTTTAAAAGTCATTGTGTTGAGTTTAGCTTTCGGCTGCTTAACCTTGGCTTTGGTCAACCCAAAAGTAGGCACTAAATTGGAAACCGTTAAACGTGAAGGTGTGGATATTGTGTTTGCGGTAGATGTTTCAAAAAGCATGCTGGCCGAAGATATTGCACCCAACCGCTTAGAAAAATCCAAACAACTGGTCACACAAATCATCAATAGCTTGACCAGTGACAGGGTTGGGATTATTGCTTATGCTGGCACCGCTTTTCCGCAGTTGCCCATAACAACAGATTACGGCTCTGCAAAAATGTTCCTTCAGAATATGAATACCGACATGCTCTCTTCGCAAGGAACTGCGATCAACCAAGCCATAAATCTCTCGAAGACCTATTTTGACGATGACCAAAAGACCAATAGGGTGCTCATCATCATTTCCGATGGTGAAGACCATACAGACGAGGCCACCAATGCCGCTGAGGCAGCCGAAAAAGAAGGCATCAGTATTTATACCATTGGTGTTGGCCAAGCCAAGGGTGGCCGCATCCCATTAAAGCAAAATGGCAAGATCATTGGCTATAAAAAAGACAATAAGGGCGAGACCGTCATCACTAGGCTGGATGAAGAGAACCTCAAACGCATCGCTGCAGAAGCTAATGGCGTTTATCTCAATGGCAATGACACATCTGAAGTGATTGACAACATCAAGGACATTCTCAATCAAATGGATAAAACCGAATTTGAAGCCAAGCAATTTGCCGATTTCGAATCGCAGTTCCAATGGTTTTTGGGCTTAGGACTTTTCTTTCTGTTTCTAGATATTTTCTTTTTAGAACGTAAGACCGCTTGGTTGAAACGACTCAATCTTTTTAATGAGGACTTCTGAAAATAGGACCAGGAACCAAGACGTAGGATGTAGGATGTAGGATGTAGGACTTAAGACGAAAAGTATTGAAGCCAAACGATATTACCCAATCTTATGGTAAAGAAATTGAATCCCCATCATTAAATCACAATCAAGTCTTGGTTCTTGACTCTAGCAGTCCCAAATTTTTGGGACGGTTTGATGTCTATTTAGGGGAAAGCGAAAAATTATTTTATAAAATCTTTAACTATAACAAGTCCAGATGTTTTATAAATTGGTAGTCCCTTTGTAAACAAGCAATAAATACGCTTAAAACCTATGAAATTCACACTATCGCTTTTATGTTTTTCTCTTACTTTCTTACTTTTTGCCCAAGATAAAGACGAACTAAAACAAGAACAACTCTCGCTTAAAAAGGCCAATGGCTTTGTTTACCACGCCAATGAATTGGTAGATGCCGATAATTATGTTTCTGCGGAAAAGGAATACCGAAAGGCCATTTCAGAGCAGCCCACAAACGTTGCTGGCACTTACAATTTGGGCAATTCCTACTATGAAAAAGGCAATTATGACGAAGCGTTATTTCGTTTGGCACAAGCTGCAAAAAACGGAAAAACCAAAACCGAAAAACACAAAGCCTTCCATAACATCGGGAATATTTTAATGAAAAATAAAAAGTGCAAAGAAGCGGTTGAAGCCTATAAAGATGCCTTGCGCAATGACCCAAGCGATGACGAAACCCGTTACAATTATGCCTTAGCCAAAGTATGTGCCGATAAGCAAGAAGATCAAAAAAAGGATAAGGACGACGACAAAAAGGACGAAAGCAAAGACGATAAAAAAGATAAAGAGGACAAGAAAGACGATAAGGGCGACGATAAGGGCGACGATAAAAAAGAAGATCAAAAAGAGGGCGACGACAAAAAAGAAGAGAACGGAAAACCTAAAGACGATAAAAAGGACGAAGGCAAAAACGATAAAAAAGACGAAAAAGAGAACCAAGGCCAACCCAAACAACAACCCGGTCAACTATCGCCACAACAAATAAAGAACATATTGGAGGCCATGAATAACCAAGAGCAAAAAGTTCAGGAAAAAATGAATGCTGAAAAACAAAAAGGCACACCTGTCAAATCTGAAAAAGACTGGTAGGCTCAAGCTGGACGCACGAACTTGGACGTTTGAAGTGCCCACTGCGATTAAAAATAAAAAATGAATAGCTTAAAACACATCCCTTTAATATTGGTCATGCTTATCACAAGTATGGCTTTTGCCCAAACTAAATTTGAGACCAAAGTGAGCAAGACCAAATTGGGTCAAAACGAGCGCTTACGAGTCGATTTTGAGATGAATAAAGATGGCGATAATTTCAATCCGCCAGACTTTGCCGATTTTACAGTAGTAGGTGGTCCTAATACATCGGTAAGTAATTCTTGGATGAACGGCATTCGCTCCTATGCGAAAACTTACAGTTATTTTTTAGCACCCACAAGACAAGGCACGCTCAAAATTGGTAAAGCTACCATAGAAATTGAGGGTGAAACCTTTAGTACCGATGCCGTTAGCGTTTTAGTTACCGCTCCAGTACAACGGCCCAATGACCCAAATAACTCTGTGGCGAAAGCAGAGGAAAATTTACACTTGGTGGCTGAGGTTTCTAAAATGAATCCGTACTTAAATGAAGCCATTACCGTCGTCTATAAACTTTACGTGTCACAAAATATTGGTGTAACCGATTGGCGCGAGACCAGTAGCCCAAAATATAACGATTTTTGGAGCCAGAAAATTGAAATGCAAAACCTGCAAGCTCAAAATGGCACTTTTAAAGGCGAAGCTTACCGTTATGTCGTTTTAAGAAAGACCGTACTTTATCCGCAAAAAACAGGTAAACTGGAAATCGAACCTTTAACTTTAGACCTTACGGTGCAAGTACCTACTAATCGTCGTGATTTTTTCGGCGGAAGACACATGGCTGAAGTCGTTAGAACCATTTCCGCAGGAAGCAGAACCATTAACGTCAAACCATTGCCAGAGGAAGGCAAACCAGCAGATTTCACTGGGGCGGTTGGCGATTTCAAATTCAATGTGATTACCTCTAAATCCAAGCTGAATGCTTCCGAATCCTTGGAAGCCAAGGTGGAAGTCACAGGCAACGGTAACCTGAAATTGTTTCAGCTGCCCAAATTGAAATTACCAAGTTCCTTGGAGGTTTATGAACCAGAACATAATGAGAATGTGCGTACCGATTTGGGTGGGATGCAAGGTTCCATTTCCGACAATTACACGGTGGTGCCCCAGTACAAGGGCAAATATCCCATCCCGAGTATTTCCTTTTCTTATTTCGATTTAAACACTGAAACCTATAAGCGCGTGTCTTCTGGCGAGATTGTGATTGATGTGATTGAAGGCCCAATCAATTCAACTGCCGGTGATAATAATAGGATTGCTTCTGAAGGCAACAAACAAAAAGTGGTACTCAGCAACGACCAATTCGCCTATATCAAGACCGATGCGAAACTAAAACCCATCAATCAGCCCGATTTTTTCAATTCAAGCGTTTTCTGGAGCAGCATGTTGCTTCCGCTATTGGCCATCCCACTGGCTTTGGTTTATCGCAAGAAAAAAGAGGAGCGTGATGCAGATGTCTTCGGAAATAAAATTAGAAAAGCCGATAGGTTGGCCAAACGTTATTTGAGTGAGGCCAAAAAATCACTAGGTCAAAAAGAAGCCTTCTACATTGCCCTGGAGCGTGCCTTACATAACTATTTAAAAGGTAAAATCCATATTGAGACCAGTGATTTTAGCAAAGAAAAAATTGAGGAAATTTTATTGAAGGAACAAGTGGATCAAGCTACAGTTGCCGAATTCATTAGCATTTTACAGCATTGTGAACTGGCGCGTTACACCCCAATTACCAATGTGGAAATGCAACAGGATTATGAAAAGGCAGCACGAACCATTTCTGTAATCGATAAAGACATAAAATAAGTATGAAACAGTTCTTAATCGCCATGGTACTTTTATTGAGCGCGCTCAGCTTTTCGCAAAATGATACGCTTTTTGAGCAGGCCAACCAATTATACAGTGATGCCAACTATACCGAGGCTCTGCAAAAATACAAGGCTATTATGGACTCTGGTGAGCAGTCTGCCGCACTGTATTTTAACATGGCGAATGCACATTACAAGCTCAACCATATTGCCCCAAGCATTTATTATTATGAAAAGGCATCGCTTCTCAATCCCAATGATAAGGACATAAAAAACAACATGGCCTTTGCCAAAAACATGACTTTGGATGCTATTGATACTGTGCCAGAAGTAGGCTTAGCCAAGTTGATGAATTCATGGACCAAAACTTTTTATTATGAGGTTTGGGCAAAGATTTCAGTGGCTTTTGCAATTTTATTTGTGATTCTATTTATCAGTTACTTCTTTGTTAGCTCCACAGGTAAAAAGCGTTTTGCATTTGTTTCAAGCATTTTGTGTTTGTTATTGGTTTTTGCCTCCTTCGGCTTGGCTTATCACGGTCATGATTTAGTTGCCAACAACCAACCGGCCATTGTTTTTGCCAAAGAAGCCCAAATTAAAAGTGAACCCAATCTACGAAGTACTGAAGCCTTTAAACTTCATGAAGGCACAAAAGTACAAGTTTTGGACAGCGTTGATAACTGGAAAAAAATCAAATTGGCCGACGGCAAAACAGGCTGGGTCATGAATGAGGATATCAAACTAGTAAAGACGTTTTAAATATTCTTTAACAACATATTAAAATATAGAGGTTACCTTTGCGGCTGTTATGGCTAAAACATCTATTTCTATTTTTTTTTCTATCATCTTCTTGTCGTTTATTCTTGCGCCATTAGTTCTTATGGCCATAGACGATACGGCAGATATTTCCTGTTTTTACACCATTAGCGAAGAAGAGAATAAAAATGGCCAAAAGATTAAGCAGGCTAAATTACTCGTTTCAGTGACTCCAATAGAAGTAGAGTTGCTTTACCTTCAAAAAAGTTCAAACAAAACAGTATATCATTTTAAGAACTACCCCAAACCACACCTTAATTTATTTTCTCCCCCTCCTGAATTCATTTAACAATTTTCAAGGCCATTGGACAGACTTAGTCCACCAAAATTATTATTAAAAAGCCATTGATTAATTTCAATGGCACAAATGAATTTATTTATGTTTAAAACTCTCAAGAGCGACTTTCCAGCGAGTGTAGTTGTTTTTTTTGTCGCACTACCTTTATGTTTGGGTATCGCGTTGGCTAGTGGAGCGCCACTTTTTTCAGGATTAATAGCAGGAATTATTGGCGGTATTGTAGTTGGAGCTTTGAGTGGCTCTAAAGTAGGAGTAAGTGGTCCCGCAGCAGGACTCGCAGCAATTGTACTTACCGCCATTGGCACTTTAGGGGGTTATGAAAACTTTCTCGTCGCCGTTGTATTAGGAGGTGTGATCCAGTTGGTTTTCGGTATTTTAAAAGCAGGGATCATTGGCTACTATTTCCCATCTTCTGTCATCAAAGGGATGCTTACAGGAATTGGAATTATCATTATTTTAAAACAAATCCCTAACTTTTTTGGGTATGATGAAAAATCTGCATGGGATTTGGGATTTTTTGAGAATGATGGTGGAAACACCTTTTCAGAGATCTTGGCTATTGTCAATAATATAACCCCTGGTGCGGCATTGATTGGTATTGTTAGTTTGCTACTATTGATTCTTTGGGACAAAGTATTAACTAAAAAGTCAAAGGTGTTTCAAATAATACAAGGGCCCTTTGTGGTGGTTGTTCTTGGAATCTTGTTTTATACAATCACTCAAAATAGCGAAACACTCTTTCTTGGAGAGAAACACATGGTAAACGTGCCTATCCCCGACGATATTCAATCTTTTATGGGGCAATTTAGTTTTCCTAATTTTGCAGTCATTACCAATATGGAGGTGTGGATTGTTGCCTTTACCATTGCTTTGGTCGCAAGTTTGGAAACACTATTATGTGTTGAAGCTACTGATAAAATAGATCCAGAAAAAAATGTAACTCCTACAAATAGAGAACTGTTGGCACAAGGAACAGGAAACATTCTTTCAGGATTAATCGGTGGATTGCCAATTACGCAGGTAATTGTTAGAAGTTCTGCCAATATTCAATCTGGTGGTAAAAGCAAATTATCACCAATTTTACACGGTTTTCTATTATTAATAGCGGTCGTTCTTATACCTCGTTTACTTAATATGATTCCACTTTCTGTATTGGCAGCAATCTTATTGGTAGTTGGTTACAAATTAGCAAAACCTGCGTTGTTTAAAAAAATGTACAAATTAGGATGGAAACAATCGGTGCCATTTGCAGTTACAGTTGGTGGAATTGTATTTACCGACCTATTGATAGGAATTGGTTTAGGTCTTGGTGTAGGCATTGTGGTCATTTTAATTAAGAGCTACCAAAACTCTCACTTTTTACATGTTGAGGATAAGAGCAATGGCAAGCATAAAATAAAAATGACCCTTGCAGAAGAAGTCACATTTTTCAACAAAGGGGCTATTTTAAAAGAACTGGATAGTTTACCAAGAGATTCCTATTTAGAGTTTGACGTTACCAAAACACGCTATCTGGACCATGACATTATCGAAATATTGGAAGATTTTGCGTTCAAAGCCAAAGAAAGAAACATAGACATAAAGTTGATTTCAAAGCGAGGAGTCATTGAAAATCCAGAAAGCTTTACCGAATTCTTTAAATTAAGGCCCAAGTCAAAAATCAGTTTAAGTTAGAAATCATGAAAAACAAAGCATATAAAATACTTGTTCTTTCAGACTTAAAAGATGCCGCGGGCATTACTCTAAAAAGCACTGTATGCCTGGCTAAAATGATTGGTGCAGATATTGAACTCTTACACGTTAAAAAACCAACAGATGTTGTAAAAAGCGAAAATCAATTGTCGGCTATGCGGGCCATCAATGAAAACTACATGGCTACCGAAAAACACATACAGAAGATGATCGCCCCAATTGTGAAAGAATATGGTGTTGACATCAATTTCAAATTTTCTTTTGGAAATGTGCCAGCAGAAATTGAAAAGCACATCCAGGAGAGTCAGCCTGATATTATCGTTTTAGGAAAACGAAAACCAAGAATGATTAAGTTCATTGGTGATGGTATCACGCAATTTGTACTTAACAATTATAATGGCATTATCATGCTAGCCGATGATACCAATGCCTTAGCACCAGATACGGAATTATCATTAGGCGTACTCAATAATGAAGCGCAAAATTTAAATATAGACTTTGCTGAGGATTTGGTAAGCCATTGTCTAAAACCATTCAAATGCTTTCAAATCATTCAAAATTCAAACGCATTAGATGAAAAGACAGCTGTAAGTGATCAAGACCTAGTAACGTATGTCTTTCAACAAGGTGACAATGCGATAGACAGCCTATCCAAGTACCTCTCGCTAAATAAGGTCAACCTATTATTTGTAGATCGAACAGTTAACGCAACACGTTCCAATTCAAATTTGATAGACCCAGATATTCAGAGCATCATGGATAGCCTTAATGTTTCCTTACTTTTAAGTCGTGAAACTTCACGTCATGAAAACACCCTTTAACACCTTAAAAAATAATTTTAGAATAATATACATATGAAAGCACATACCAAAGAAACACAAGCCACAATGACCCCTCAAAAGTCATTGAACTATTTAAAAGAAGGTAACCAACGCTTTCAAAACAATTTAAAGGCTAACAGAAACCTGTTGGAACAGGTAAATGACACTAGTGATGGCCAATTTCCGTTTGCAACTGTTTTGAGTTGCATAGACTCAAGAGTTTCAGCAGAATTAGTTTTTGACCAAGGCTTAGGTGATATTTTTAGCGTTAGAATTGCTGGAAACTTCGTCAATGAAGATATTCTGGGAAGCATGGAATTTGCAAGCAAACTCGCAGGAACAAAATTAATTGTGGTTTTGGGCCATACCAGTTGCGGTGCCATTAAAGGTGCCTGTGACGATGCTAAACTGGGCAATCTAACCAACATGCTAGCAAAGATCACACCGGCAGTTAATGCGGTTAATGAGCCAACTGATAAGAGTTTGCGCAACTCTAAAAATATTGAATTTGTTGACAACGTTTCTAAAAAAAATGTCATCCTTACTTTGGATAAGATTAGAGCGCAAAGTCCTATTCTGAAAGAAATGGAGGATAATAATGAAATTAATATCGTTGGCGGAATGTATGACATCAATACTGGCGAAGTCACTTTTTATGAATAACTCAACAGTTGATGTGTAAAATCATTGAAAAAAATAACCTGATAGCGCTAACACTTATGTTGGCGCTTTCAGTTTATTGTCATGCCCAAAAGCGTAATTTTAGAAATTGCTAATCTATTTTGAAACTAGCAATTATTACTAAGTACAGGTTTTAGCGAGACGAATGTCAAGGCAGAGGTAAATGAACATAGCACCTACCAGCAATTTATAAGCAAGCAACCATTTTAAAAGTAGTACTTTACAGCATCACTAAAGGTTTGAGCAAGGTTTTGTAGAAGGCGATTTTAAACTAATATTGCGCTATTTTTTAGGATTAAATATGCCCTTAAGTAAAAAAGAAACGAATAAATATTACCTTTCTGCACCTAACGAAGTGTCCTTAAATACTGAAACTTCAATTTTCGATAGAAACAGGCTTTACGGCGGTTCAAGTGGCTAAATCAAAAAAAAGGTAAGCGTCAGAGTTGGCTATATAAACCCGTTTTTTAAAACCAGTAGTCTAGACCAAATTGCTATAATGACGTTCGTTAGTTTATGAACGTCAAACTTAATTCACATAAAGGGCTAAGCCTATGAAAAATTTATTTTCTAATGTCAAGGGAGATGCTTTTGGCGGTATTACCTCAGGTATCGTTGCATTACCCTTGGCGCTAGCCTTTGGCGTATCATCTGGTTTAGGCCCAACTGCTGGCCTTTATGGTGCTATATTTATAAGTTTTTTCGCTGCGCTTTTTGGTGGTACCAGTACTCAAATATCAGGGCCAACAGCGCCAATGACGGCAGTAAGTATGGTAGTTATTGCGAGCATTATTGCGGTTAACGATGGTGATGTGAATAAGGCGCTACCTGTAATTCTAACCGTTTTCCTATTGGCAGGCCTAATGCAAATCTCGCTGGGCGCCTTGGGGCTTGGTAAATACATTAGGTACATTCCCTATCCCGTGGTTTCAGGGTTTATGACCGCTATTGGGGTAATTATTTTAGTGACTCAAATACTTCCAGCCATTGGCTATTACCCAAAAGAGGATATGGATTACGTGAATCAATATAAACCTCAAGCTGAAGAAACCATTCTAAAAAACATACTAAGCGAGGAAGCAGGTGAAGGCATCCTAGCTTTGGAAGATTTCAAGGAAACCATTGGTCGTGCTGAGTCCATTTCTGAAGCCGACATCCTCAAAGAGTCCAAAACCTTAGCTAGTAATGACGCTTCAGGAGTTCTCGGAACCCTGAAAGTACTGCCAAAAGCCATCACACAAATCAGTTGGCTGGAATTAGTGCTCGCATTGGGCACCATTTTTATCATTTACGGCTTCAAAAGAATAACCACCGCCGTGCCTAGTACTCTTGTTTCGCTGGTGGTCATGTCTGGCATTGCGTTTGGCTTCAAATTAAATTATAGACCAATCGAAGAAATCCCAACCGGTTTCCCAATACCCAATTTAGAAATTTTTACTGGATTTCAACTTTCAAGCATCACGCCTTACATTTTTACTGCATTGACCCTTGCACTTTTAGGAGCCATAGATTCGCTATTGACAAGTGTTGTAGCAGATAATATGACCAAGACCAAACACGAACCCAACAAAGAATTGGTGGGCCAAGGGATTGGAAACAGCATTGGCGCTATTTTTGGCGGACTCCCAGGTGCTGGCGCCACAATCCGGACTGTGGTCAACATCAAATCTGGGGGAAAGACCAAATTGTCTGGGATGATTACGGGTGTGGTTTTATTGGTGATTTTATTGGCCTTAGGGCCAATTGCATCACAAATTCCAGCAGCAGTATTGGCCGGTATTTTGATTACGGTGGGTATAGGTGTGATGGATTATAAGGGCTTGAAAGCAATTCCCAGCCTTCCAAAGGATATTAAAATAGGCCCTGTTAAATTGAGTTCAGAGGTATTGGCCATGCTCGTAGTATTGATTTTATCAACCTTTTGGAATTTAGTTTATGCTGTAGGCATCGGTTTGGTAATCGCCTCCTTGATGTTCATGAAAAAAATTGGCGATTTGACCGGGAAACGTTCAGATGTTAAATCGCTCAAGGAAGAAGTTTGGAAAGATGAGATGGACTTTCCAGAGAAACTAAAGGAAGAAGTGTTTATCAAACATGTGAAAGGCCCATTATTCTTCGGCTCGACCAGCGATTTTCAAAGCCTCATGGGTCAAATCCCAAAAACAGCCTCTACGGTAGTTATAAGATTGAACCTCATGCAGTATATTGACCAGTCTGGTTTATATGCTCTGGAAGATGCGCTTGTAGATTTGAGAAAAGACAATATAAATGTGCTTCTAGTTGATTTACTAAATCAACCACGATATATGATGGAACGCTTTGGTATGATTCCAGACCTCATCCCCGAAAAACATCTGTTTAAGAATTTTGACACCTGTATGAGATGGATCAAGGATAACGTCAAGGACAAATACTAAAACCAATTCATGAAATTAGAGAACGTACTTAAAAGCACACGGGCGGGTTTTTGATATCCATACTGGTGAATTTGAAAATTGATTTTGAAAGGTATTTGAAGGATGTTATGGAAATCTATCATTTGGATTGACACCCTATTCAAAAAAATTGTTTTTAAGGATGGGTATTATTTATACTTCAGTATTTGGCTCCTCTTCGTCAATCTCCTCCAACTGCTCCTTGCCCTTCTTTAGAAGCTCAGGAAAAATCATGGGTGCCAAGGATTTTACAGGTTCGTAGAGTATGGAATCCTTCAGATCTTCTTTCTTTGTTAAGGGAATTGTGGCATTCATCGTATCAAAAACAATGAGCAGCACACTTAAAATCAGTCCGATTTTTAGCAGCCCAAAAACACCACCCAACAATTTATTCAAAATACCCAAAGCTGCAAAATCGGCTAACTTGGTTAAAGCTTTCCCAGCCATGGCAATGATTAGCACAATGACAATAAACGTGATTGCAAATGCGACAATGTTGATGTATTTTTCATCCCAATCGACCTTACTGTCTAGAAATTCTGCAGCAAAATCACTAAAATGGATGGCGCCATAAACGCCCGCAATCAATGCCACCAATGAAGCGACCTCCACAAAAAAACCTTTCATAAAGCCTCTTATGAGACCAAAAAGCAAGAGCACCACTAAAACAATGTCAATAATCGCCATAAGTTTGAAAAACAAGTTTCAACAAACCTACGTAATTTTTGCGATTTTTAATTGGGCAACACTCAAATAGCGACTACTTTTGAAATCTAATTTGAAGTTGAACTTGAACTTTGAATTCGGAACCCTGAACCCCTAAACCTAAAACCGCAACATGGCAAGAGACGAACAATTAAAGGAACGCTGGGAACTGGTAGTCCATAAACTATCTGCCAAATTTGCCGATGGTGACCCCTTGGATCTGGATGCGATTATCTATTTGATAGGCGTTCAGGAATTGGGACAATTGGATCGCAAGTTCAAAAAAGACCATAAATTGGATTTGATGCACATCGCCATTTGCAAGCTGCTCATGCCCTACGGCTATTATGAATTTGATTATGTTGACGAAGAAGGTTGGCCACATTATATAGTCAAGGAAGAACTGCCTCCCCTAAAAGCTGGTGAGCAAAGCATTTTGATGAAAGATGCCATCGTCAACTACTTTTTGGAAACAGATTTTATTGAGTGATTTTATTTGGGATCACGCCTGCAAATCGGCAGACAGCATTCGGCAGTCGCTTTAAAGTTGCTTTTTCAGTAACTTTAAGAGCATAACAAATGCCTACGTTGCTGACGCAAATCTAGATAAAAACCCTAAATTTGCCATTCATTTTTTAAGACCATGATAGACAAGATCAAAGCACTTATCGCAGAAGCTGAAGCCTTTCAAGCCCAATCTACAGCTGAAGTGGAAGCCTTCCGCATTAAATATTTAGGCAAAAAGGGATTGCTCAACGATTATTTTGCCGAGTTCAAAAATGTCCCCAATGACCAGAAGAAAGCGTTTGGTCAAATCATCAATAAGCTAAAAAGCACTGCGGAAGAAAAAGTCAACGCTCTTAAAGAAGAATTGGAGACCAAAGAAGAAACCAAAGGCGTTTATGGCGATTTATCCCGTCCTGGCGAGCCCATTGAGATTGGTGCACGCCATCCCATTTCAATTGTGAAGAACCAAATCATCGATATTTTCTCCCGCATTGGTTTCAATGTGAGCGAAGGTCCAGAAATCGAAGATGATTGGCACAACTTCACCGCATTGAACCTGCCCGAATACCATCCCGCACGTGACATGCAGGATACCTTTTTTATCCAAACCAACCCAGATGTGCTCTTGCGCACGCACACCAGCTCGGTACAGGTGCGCTACATGGAAAGCCACAAGCCACCAATCCGTACTATTTCTCCGGGTCGCGTGTTTCGTAATGAGGCCATTTCGGCACGATCACACTGCTTTTTCCACCAAGTGGAAGGCCTTTACATTGATAAAGATGTGAGTTTTGCCGATTTAAAACAAACGCTACAATATTTCACTACAGAAATGTTCGGGAAAAGCAAGATTCGTTTGCGACCGTCCTACTTTCCGTTTACTGAACCTAGTGCAGAGGTCGATGTATATTGGGGCTTGGAAACCGAGACCGATTATAAAATGACCAAAGGCACAGGCTGGTTGGAAATCATGGGTTGTGGGATGGTAGATCCCAATGTACTCGAAAACTGCGGTATCGATTCTAAGGAATATTCTGGTTTTGCATTTGGAATGGGGATTGACCGTATTGCGTTGCTCTTGCACCAAATTAGCGACATTCGTTTGTTGAGCGAAAATGACGTTCGCTTTTTGGAGCAGTTTAGAAGTGCGCTATAAACTTACTTATTAGAAATATTACTACCATTGCAATCCTGTTAGGTGTCATTGCGAAGCACGAGGCAATAGCCTTGTAGGTATATTTCAAAAGCCGCAAAGACCTACAAGGTTTTGAAAACCTTGCAGGACGCAATAACCTGCAAAAAATCTCAAAAATGCTCAAAGTCCATCAACTTTCTTTCAGTTACAATACTACTTCCGTTTTAGAACAACTCAACTTCGAGGTGCGTCAAGGCGAGCATGTCTCTGTGATTGGCGAAAGCGGATCTGGCAAAAGCACGCTGCTCAAGCTGCTTCATGGTGAATACGACTTAGACCAAGGCGAAATTTTCTGGAAAGACGAACAAATCCTTGGCCCAAAATACAATCTGGTGGTGGGATACGAGTTCATGAAATATGTAGCCCAAGAATTTGACTTGATGCCCTTCACCTCAGTAGCTGAAAACGTGGGAAAATTTCTGTCCAACTTTTATCCGGAAGAGAAAAAGGAACGCATTGCCGAATTATTGGAAGTGGTAGAATTGACAGACTTCGCAAATACCAAGGTCAAAACCCTTAGTGGCGGCCAAAAACAGCGGGTCGCCTTAGCGCGCGCCATTGCGAAACAACCCGAAATCATTCTGCTGGACGAGCCTTTTTCGCATATCGATAATTTCCAGAAACAAAGCTTGCGACGAAAAGTCTTTAAATATCTCAAGGACAAGAACATTACCTGCATCGTTGCCACGCACGATCGAGACGATGTACTTGGGTTTTCAGACCGCATGTTGGTGCTCAACAACACCAAAATCGCAGCCAATGCTGCGCCAAAAGCCTTGTACAAAAATCCAGAAACAGCTTTAGTGGCAGCCTTTTTTAGGGAATTCAATAGTATTGATCAAAACATAGTCTATGCCCATCAATTGCAAGTGGTAGAAAATTCTGACCTCAAGGCTAAAGTCATACACTCCTATTTCAAAGGTGCCTATTATTTAATTGAAGCTGAAACCGAGCAACAGCAGTTATTTTTTGAACATCCAGAACCCATCCCAACAGGGACTGATGTTTCTCTAGTGATCAAGATATAACAAAAGCGCCATACGCCCCATGATGCGAAAAGGACAGCCTTTTCGATAATTTTCTGTTTTCAGAATACAGACTGGGAATGCCCAAATCATCTGTTCTGACCTGTAAATTGGTGCTTCGGAAAGAATTGTCTTTTGAAAGCGTTTCTATTAAAACGGAACGCACTGCTTCACTTTGAAAGCCATGATCGGTTTTACTAAGCGGAAAACAAGCGTTCAAATTTTGCTCATGTGCTTCCGTCGAAGCGATGCTGTGAATAAAATCTTCCGTTAGTTTGGAAGTTGTGCGATACCTGCGCTTTGAGATTTCGACAATCCCTTCCGTAGAAGACATCATTTGGCAACGCAATTTTTTGGGATTGAAAAATTTGTGCCCTGTTTCCTGCACATAGGCCTTGTAGGCAGCTTCCTTTAGGCTCCAAAGCAGCCATACCGTTTGATCTTTGTTGTTAGAATTTGAGATGGATTCCTGCTCTTGCGCAGTAAAGATTCGGTCTAAAAATCGCGGGCGACGCCAGTTGGAATCTTTGGCTGCTTGAGCCAAATCCACAACATCATTGCCAATCATTCTTCAGCCAACTTTTCGTTAACGATAGCCATAGCCGCCTTTACATTGGTCATTTTTTCCATATCGTCATTTTCAATCCTGATGTCAAATTCATCCTCAACATCCAAGATTACATCCACCAGGTTGGCAGAATTGATTTTGAGGTCACTTATAAAGTCGGTGTCTTCAGACAGCTTTTCAAGAGCCTCCTCATCTTGCACATACGGTTTTACAATAGCTTTCAATTTGGAAATAAGTTCGTCTTTGGTCATAGCAACTCCCTCGATTTGGGGACATATTTAGGTTAAATGCTGAGATTATTCAGAATAGGATTTAAAGATAACACAACCGTTGACATCACCAAAACCAAAACTGGCTTTTGCAACGATTTCAAGTTTGGTCTTGAGCAGTTCCCTAACAATTTTTTCTTCGGAAATCAGCTCTAAAATCTCAGGATGGATGTCTTCACAATTGATATTGGGAAACACAAACTGTTCTTTCAACTGAAGCACCGCGGCAACGCACTCAATGCTTCCGGCAGCGGGTAGACAATGCCCCACCATAGATTTCAAACAGTTGATGTACGGGAAATCATTTCCACTACGCCCAAGTGCTTGCGTCCAATTGGCGATCTCAAGACTGTCTTTGGAGGTGGCCGTTAGATGGCCGTTGATGGCGTCGATGTCTTGAGCGGCAATTTTGGCATTTTTGAGCGCATCTGTAATGCATCGTTGTACTGCCTCAGCATTTGGTGCAGTCATGGTACCACCGTTGCGTTGGCCACCAGAATTGACGTTTCCGCCCAAAACCTCAGCGTAAATGCTGGCATTGCGCTCCAAAGCACTCTCTAGGGATTCCAACACAAAAGCACCCGCACCAGAGCCAGGCACAAAACCACTGGCCGTCGCGCTCATGGGTCTGGATCCTGCTTCTGGAGAATCGTTGTGTTTGTAAGTCATGACGCGCATGGCATCAAAACCGCCCCAAATATAAGGGCCGTCGTCACTGCAGCTTCCCACCAACATGCGTTTGGCCTGCCCGTTTTTGATGCGCTCGTAGCCCATGAGAATGGCTTCAGTACCCGTTGTGCAGGCAGAAGAATTGGTGGTCACTTGATTGCCAAGACCTAAAATACCTCCCAAGAAAGCACTAATGCCACTGGCCATGGTTTGCACCACAACCGTGCTGCCCATGCGCTTGACTTGACCTTTGTCCACTTTGAGTATGGCCTCCCTAAACTTCTCGATCCCCGAAGTGCCTGCCCCAAAGATCAATCCCGTATCGGTATCCAAATCACTGTTGGCATCAACCTCAAAACCAGCATCTTTCCAGGCGTCTATCCCTGCCATACACCCGTATAAAATCCCTGCAGAATTAAAGCCACGCAATTGCAAAGGACTAAGGTATTCCAGTTTTTTTTCTTCTGAAATCTGCGGAATCCCACCAATACAGCAGGAAAAATTCAAATCCTTCAGTTTTTGATGAAAGGTAATGCCCGAAGTACCCGTTTTAATGGCCTCAGAAAAAGCATCCAATCCCACACCATTGGGCGCCACAACACCTAAACCGGTAATGACGACTCTATTTTTATTCATTGTTTGTTCTTTTTTAATTTTGTGATTCCAAATTAGAATCAAAACCGTCTCGATAACATCGGGACTGCAAGAGCCAAAAGAAAAGACAGCTTCCGTTACTGGTTGAAAACTTAGATTTTTTTAGCTGTTTGCTAGACAATTATCCATTATAATCAGAGCCTTTCAGAAACCATAATTATGCGAACTAAAGTTGAATCGAAGCCCCATTTTGATAAATAATTATAACCCAGTCTTGATTCTTTGTACTTGACTCTTGATTCTATTCTCAAACAGCTTTCATCATCCCAGAAATTCTGCGCAATAGACTAGCCCTCTTTATCATTAGCCTTATTGGTCTCCAAATAAATCTCATCTGCCCAATAAGAAATACTTCTTTTCATCAAATAGTTATTATCAAGTCTTAATTCTCTGTTCTTGATTCTATAGTCTATTTTCCACCGGCGCTCATCATTCCCGAAAGCTTGCCGCGACACACCAACTCGTTTTTTTCGTTATACATCTTAACCAAACATTTCAGCTTTTGAAACCGAAATACTTCTTTTTCTGAAACCACCCTTACCTTCTCTCCCGGCAAAACCGGTAGAAAGAAATCCATTTGACTTGAGGTTAATGCGATTTGTGGTGAATTCGATCCTGAAAGACTTTCCTTCAGCAAAAAAATACCCAAACATACCAACCCTATTTGCGCCATGCATTCCGTTAAAATCACACCTGGTGTTACTGGATTATCTTTAAAATGACCCTCATAAAAATAGGAATCACTCTCAAACGTGTAGTAACCTTCAACACCTTCCGAAGTTATGGAAGTTAGCCCATCTACAAATAAAAAAGGATCCTGATAAGGCAAAAGATTTAAAATAGCATGGCTGTTCATAACAATTGAGGTCTTGGGATAGGCTGTTTGGGATTGGTCTATCTCAAATTGAAACATTCCAGTTTTAGCAACAAAATAAGCATTTTTTAGACTTTTCCCATTACAACCGAACGTTTTTTGGCAACATTGAAAACTGAGAAATTGCTGACTCTAAAATATTAGCTTTTTTCTAAGCGCCTTGTCTTTATAAATTTATTATTTTTAACGACAGCCAGAAGCTTAACTTGCTTTGATTCACAAAAGAAAACAAAATTCATAAAACATTGACACTCCAAATCCAACGTATCAATCCCGAAGATCTAGAGGCTTTAGAAAAGGCCAAACATACCATGCACAATTTAGGTTGGGCGATTAAAGGTGTCAATAGCTTGGGCAATGTTGTGGAATCGAAAATAAAATACATTCCCGAGAAAGCATTGAATAAGTTGCAAACTGCCACACAAAATGTGTTAATGAAAATCATCAAGGCCAATTTGCTTACCATACAAAAAGACAAAGCTTTTAAAAAACCCTCCAATGCCACTTATAGGGCAGTGGTAACAGGAAGTGGTGCGCTAAGCGGATTTTTCGGTTCAACTACGGGTATTGGCACTGCTATTTTTGTGTCTGAACTAGGTGTAACCACTAAATTCCTGATGCGAACCATTATGGATATTGCCCGTAGTGAAGGCGAAGATATTTATTCCTTGGAAGGACAGTTGGCCTGCCTCCAAGTATTTGCATTGGGTGGCGAGTCAAAAGACGATGATGGTGTCGAAACGAGTTATTACAGCACACGCATTACTTTAGATGCTGGTTTAAAGACCATTTCGGCATCGGGTATTAAGATGGGTTTGGAAACCGTAGTGAAATCGGTTGGCGTCATGGGCTCAAGCACCTTGAGCAACATTGTCGCCAAAATCGCCTCGCGATTGAGCTTATTCATGAGCGAAAAATTCTTGGCCCAGGCCATTCCCGTTTTGGGAGCAGTAAGCGGTGGTTCACTAAATTTTATCTTCGTAAATCATTTCCAAAAAATGGCTAGTGCCCACTTTACGGTAAGACGTTTAGAACGCAAATATGGAGTGCCCTTGGTGCAGGAAGTTTTTGAGAAGAAAATAGAAATTGAGGATTGACGATTGACGATTGACGATTGACGATTGACGATTTTTAATTAAAAAAAACATTAATGCCCAACAGAGACTTAAAACCCTGCTGCTGTTAACAAAATCATTGTTTATAAAAGTTTAATCGGACAACAATGAAAAAAAAACGTATATCCGCAAACAGTACTAAAAGTTAATTTTAATATCCCACGGCAGAATATGTGTTTGCCCCTCCCGATAGCTATCGGGACTAAAGGGTGGTCATATTCTCAAATTTTAGACTAATTCTAAAATTTTTGCTTCAGCCGCAACTGATGGCGGAAACAAAAATTTTTGCGTTTTTAAGTTTAGAATATCCATTAGGTCGCAAAGCGGCTATGCATATAAAAATAATCATTTTTCAAACCCTCTACTAAATCCTCTCTTTAAATCCCCAAAAGGACTTTTTCTTCTCGTTCTGATTTAAAGGCGACCTAACACTTTAAACTTTGAACTCGAAACTCAAAGTGGAGACTTTTGCCATTTGTAGCATCCATTATCTTCTACGTCTTTGAATGTTTTTTCTGAAAGCAATACCGAGAAATCAACCCTAGCGAGTCCCAACACCATAGCTTTTTTTAAGTGCTATGATCATTATAGTCACGAATTCTAAAGCATCCCCTACGAATACTAAAGCCGTCCAAATTTTAGGGAGTGTCCATTCTATCTTTGAGTCAGATAATAATACAAACCTTAAAAATTTTAATATTATGAAGACTTTAAAGAACAGTACCGCAACAGTTGAAACCTTGATCACACCAACAAAAATCCTAAAAAGCTGTCTGGCAATCGCCATCCTTTTAATGGCATCATTCAGTTTTGCCCAAGAGGAAGTTGAGTTTGATGTGTACTCCAATTCCGCAGAAAAAGCTTCCCAATATCTCATGGGAGATGATGTGGCTTTGCGAGATTGTGCTTCTGCACACTGCGAGCAATTAACCACCATCACGATTGGCACCAATGTGCGACTTCTGGCCAAAAGTGAAACCGCCCAAACCATCAATGGCGTCAAAAGCAGATGGTACAAAATCAAAATGGGGCCGCAAATTGGTTGGATCTGGGGCGGACTCATCTCGCAAAAAACCTTGGTAAGCCACGTAAATCCCGAAGTGAAATTCGTTTTTGGCGAAGCAGGTCTTGATTATAAAGGCTACAAGCGTTTCCAGATGCGAGCCGTGAAGAATGGCGTAGAAATTGACAAGATTTTTATCAAATCTGATAGCCTACATTTCTCCAAAGTTAGGTTGTTGGATAGTGACACCGTTGGCAACAAGGATGTGATAAGCCTCGGAGATTCAACCAATGAGGATACCGCCATTAACGCCACTGCAAAATACATTCTCTTTAAAAATGACAAATTCGAGCAAGCTTCTAGCTTCTTAACTGCTACGCAAGCCGAATATGAAAACGCAAACTATGCCTATGCTTGTGGTTTTGAAGCCCAAAATTAATTGTTGATTTGTTTTTTGTTTGGAGCGCTGTGTTTCTTTTGGAGCACAGCGCTTTTTTCAATAGCTCTGTTCCAAAACATTATTCCGTATTTTTTTTACGAAAGATAAAACCGAAAATACTCTTCAACTCGTTCAAATCAAATCTTGATCCTTTGCTCTTTGCTCTATTTTAATAAACTGAATACTTCCAAAAAAATCAATCTCGTGAACTATTTCAAATCTGCGCCCAAAATTGTAAGTTGCATGCTAATCGCCTTGTCTAATTTGAAACAGCTCTTAGCATATCCAATTTTTATTTTTTTCTTCGGAATAAGTGTTGCGCTCCAAGGCCAAAACGAGCAGTTACGCGCTTTCACTTTAGAAGATGGTTTGCCGCAATCACAAGTATTTGACATGGTGCAAGACGCTAAGGGTTATCTCTGGTTAGGCACCCAAGGTGGTGGCTTGGCACGATTTGATGGCAGCGAATTTAAAGTCTTCAACACAAGCAATGGCTTGAACAGCAATTATATTCATGCGCTCAAGGCCATGAATGACACCTTGTATGTGGGTACAAAACGCGGACTTTCAGTTCTTCTCAAGACTAATTTTGTGTCTTCCCCAATGCCACAGATAAACAGTTTCAAAAGCTTCGGCAACAAAGTCTATGCCTTGACAGCGCGCGGGCTTTATGAGATTTCGGCAAATTTAAAACCCATAAAAATCAAGTTGACGGCAGCTTTGGATCAAGCCCATCTCAACGATTTGGTCTTCGACGGAAAGCAGTATTGGCTAGCATCAAAATCTGGCTTGTTTAAACTCTCAAATCTTTCAGAAAAAACCAGAACTATCAAAAAAATGGAGTCTAATAACTTTGTCGCGCTCGTGTTTTATGAGGACAACATTTTTGCGGCGACCTTTAACGATGGCACGTTTATATTCAATCCAAACCATTTTGAAGACGCGCTTCTAATGCGTGAACCTTTACGCATCAACACCATGAGCATTCAAAACAGTAACGCGCTTTGGGTAACGACAGATTCTGATGGAATTTCCATTATTGATACGGAAACCTTCCGCACAACATCAACCATCAGCACGACTAATGGATTATCGGTGCCTCATGTACGTATGGTATTGAAAGACCAGCAATCTAACTTATGGATTGCAACGTCTGGCGGTGGTTTTTACAAGTATTTTCAGAATAATTTCAAGCATTATGACACTTCAACCGGGTTGAAGGGCAATCGCATTTATGCAGTGCATAGTACCAATGATGGGCTGTGGCTCTCCAATTCTGAACAAGGCCTCAGTAAAATTGACCCTTTGGGAGTTCATACCATTTTGCCTCCAGAAAATTTTTCCGAAGTGAAAATAAAAACCTTAGCAAGTGACCACAACGGAAACATTTGGTCTGGAAGTGACGGTCGCGGGCTGTGGTTTCGAGAGACCAAAACAAGAGACACCATTTTGCGAGACAATAGTATCATAGATGAATTGAAGCAAGTGACTATTCCGCTAAAAACCGTAACAGATTATGTTTTAAATACCGAAACTGGCTTTCCATACGATTGGATTAGAAGCTTGCAAATTGAAAAAGACACCATTTGGGCAGCCACTTACTCAAGTGGAATAGTAAAGTTTAGTTTTGATTCTAAAACCGAAAATTTTAAAATATATAAAGTTTTTGCTTCCGCAGAAGGCATTGCCGATTTATACATCATGCAGATTGTGCCTCATAAAGACCAGATTTGGTATGCCACACAAAATGGACATTTGGGCTTTATTAAAAACGGAAAAGTGACCCATTTAGGATTGGTTTTAGACCAGGATGTCGCCATCAATTCCATGTTATTTCAAAACAACACCCTCTATTTGGGCACCGCTGGTAAAGGCATTTGGTGGGCAGAACTTGGCGATCAACTCAATTTTAAAAAGTTGAAAGGCGCCAAACCCCTAAGCTCAGACAATTGCTTTCAACTTATTTTTGATGACCAAGGTTATCTCTGGGCAGGTGCAGAGCGTGGTGTGGATAAAATAGAACTCAATCCAGAACATGAAATTACCGAAGTCTATCATTTTAGCAGAGACGACGGGTTTTTAGGCATGGAGACTTGCCTAAACGCAGTAGATAAAGATGCTCGAGGTCATCTTTGGTTTGGTGCAATCTATGGTTTGACCGAGTTTCAGCCGAATGAACAAACCAGCATTTCCCAAAAGCCCAAAGTGTTTTTTGACGATGTAAAAGTGGCCTATCAATCGGTAGACAGCATTAATTTACAGGATTGGACCAATTCTGCCAAAGTATTGAAACTCCAGCCAGACCAGACCCAAGTGAGCTTTAGTTACAAAAGCATCGATTTAAACCATCCCAACGATATTGAGTATCGCAGCAAACTCAACGAGACCGAGTGGAGCCCTTGGAGCAAGGAGAACACCCAGAATTTTTCGGGATTGGCCTATGGCAGCTATGAGTTTACCGTGGTTTCCAGAAATTCACGCTGGGAGGAAAGTACACCCAAACGCTTTTCATTTTATATTGACAGCCCTTGGTATCAAAAAACAATAGTTCAATGGGCTGGGGCGGCATTGATACTCAATATACTTGGCATCCTCATCTGGTCCTATATTAGACGCTTAAAGCGGAAAAATAAAGCGGCCCAAGAACGCCTGAAATTAGAAAACCACCTTTTGGGATTGGAGCAGAAGGCTTTGCGCTTGCAAATGAATCCGCATTTTATGTTTAATGTGCTCAATGGCATCAAGGCAATGGCCAAGACCAAACCCGATAAAATGAATGCCACCATACAAAGTTTTGCCACCTTGCTGCGCGAAACGCTTATCAACTCACGTAAAGAGCTTATTAGTCTTGAAGAGGAAATGAGCAGCTTGCAACATTATATAGAGGTCGAGCAATTGATGGCGCAAAAGCCCTTTGCATTTGAAATGCATTTGGACAGCGATTATGAGGCTGAGGCGATTCAAATTCCACCCATGTTGATCCAGCCTTTTGTTGAAAATGCAATCCGGCACGGGATTTCAAAAGTGGAAGCACTAGGCCAATTGAAACTGAATTTTAAGACTACGGAAGACCTGCTATACGTAACCATTAGCGATAACGGCATTGGCATTTACGAAGCCCAAAAACAGAAGCAAAAAACCGACCATCAATCCATGGCCTTGAAAGTGACCGAAGAGCGCTTGGCTTCCATCTCTGGGAAAAACGCACTCCAAATTACAGAATTAAAAAATAACGACGGAAGTATCAAAGGCACGCAAATCGTACTTAAGATTCCGTTAGAAACCGATTATTGAAACCCAACATCATGCTTACAGCCATTATAGTAGAAGACTTGACAGATGCCCTTCAGCTTTTAAAAAGTGATTTAGAAAGCCAACACCCCGATATTAAAATCATTGCCACCGCACAATCTGTGGTCGCGGCGGCAAAAGCACTTCGGAAGCAAGAGCCAGATATTCTATTTTTAGATATCATGTTAGGTGATGGCACTGGATTTGACGTGTTGGAGATTTTTCCGAAGCTCTCTTCAAAAATCATATTTGTGACCGCTAGTGATGAATTTGCCATTAAAGCTTTCAAATTTGCCGCCATCGATTATGTGCTCAAGCCTTATTCTGACCAGGAACTTTCTGAAGCCCTAGCCCGTGCGAAAGCCCAACTGCAACCGTCACAAGAACGTTTGAATATTTTAAAGGACAGTTTGGTGTCGCCCCATAAACCGCCCGAACGGATTTCCCTGCATACTCTAGATAAGATCATCGTCGTTAATTTGGATGAAATTGTACGCTGTGAAGCCGATAGCAATAACACTAAATTTTATCTACAAGATGGGCAAATGATATTCGTGACCAAAACTCTAAAGTACTTCGCCGACTTGTTAAAGCCTTATGGTTTTTTGAGAGTGCACCAAAGTCATTTGATCAACATCAAATGCATTAGTGCGTTTATAAAAACCGACGGTGGCTATTTAATGCTGAAAAATGGGCAGCATGTACCGGTTTCAGTAAGAAAAAAAGCCGATGTCATTGAAATTTTGGACCGCATGCACCGTTAAGCGTCTTAAACTTGCTGAAATCAAAAACCGTTTCAACTTTTCGTCGTAAGTATTGCGCGAATCAACGAAATAACGATTAACCAAGGCTAAAAAAATCAATATTATATTTGTTTTGTTGAAAATAGCATATATTTGAATCCGAATAAAAAGAGCTCCCAGGGACGACAGAAACAGCATTTTATCGTATTTTTATGCGTTTTATGGATGTTTTTTCATGAATTAGTTTTGTCGATTGCGTTTTTTTTATACATTTACACCACAATGAGAATACAAAACAAGAACATAATTGCCTCAATCTTATTTGTATTAATAAGTTTTGTATGCATTGGACAGGGTGGTACGACCGGACCACCTCCACCTGCTGGTCCACCGGGACCTCCAGGTCTGCCAATTGATGGAGCGACTACTATCGCCGTCATTGCAGGTTTGTTCTACGGTATCAAAAAAACCCTAAAACATTACAAAGATTAGCTAGGCTTGTGCTTTGTATAATCTTTGAATGTATTTCCCGAGCACGTCAAATTCCAGATTTATTTTTGATCCCTTTTTTAGATGCTTAAAATTGGTATGCTCATACGTATAGGGAATGATGGCCACACTAAAACGATCCTTTTCTGAATTGACCACGGTTAAACTGACCCCATTCACAGTGGCAGACCCTTTCTCAATGGTCACATTGCCTATGGAGGCATCGTAGGTAAAGGTGTATAGCCAGCTTCCATTTTCTTCGCTTACAGCCTCACAAAGCCCAATTTGATCCACATGGCCTTGCACGATATGCCCATCCAAACGATCGCCCAATTTCATGGCGCGTTCTAAATTGACCTTATCGCCAACTTCAAGATTGGATAGGTTCGTTTTTTTCAAAGTTTCATTAATGGCTGTAACCGTGTAAAGATCATCGCTAATATCAACCACCGTTAAACACACGCCATTGTGCGCCACGCTTTGATCTATCTTCAAATGAGAAGTGATCTTACTCTCTAGAGTGATCTGTAGATTTCCCTGCTGCTGCTGCAACTTCCTTATGGTTCCCAAATCTTCAATAATGCCTGTAAACATAGTGTCGAATAATTAGTTAAATTTGCAAGTGTAAAATTACACACAACAGATCATATAGGCATGGAAAAAGACAAAAATATAAGAGTTGGCATATCAATAGGAGATCTCAATGGCATTGGTTCAGAAATCATTTTGAAGACTTTTGAAGACAGTCGCATGTTGGAGTTTTGCACCCCTGTGATTTTCGCTTCCATAAAAACCATGTCTTTCTTCAAAAAACATTTTAACAGCAGTATCAATTTTCATGGGATCAATCACCTCAACCAAATTGTGGACGGAAAAATCAACGTGCTCAATGTTTGGAAAGAAAATGTAAGCATCAATTTTGGCGAAGAAGATGTTGAAATTGGAGCCTATTCAGTAAAATCACTTGAGACAGCCACTGCAGCGCTTATAAGTGAAGACATCGATGTTCTGGTCACTGCTCCAATCCATAAGCACAATATACAGTCTGAATCGTTCAAATTTCCTGGTCACACCAATTATCTCGCTGAAAAATTGGGTGGAAAGAGTTTGATGTTCATGGTCACAGAAACACTAAAAGTAGGTTTACTTACCGACCATGTTCCCTTGAAGGATGCTTCCGCCCAGATAACCGCAGCCCTTATTTCAGAAAAAATAGATACCGTCTATACATCCTTAATAGAGGATTTTGCAATAGAACGACCAAAAATCGCCATTTTGGGTATCAACCCGCACGCCGGCGACAATGGCGTGATTGGCACCGAAGATGATAGCATTCTCAAACCTGAGCTCGAAAAATTACGAAACAAAGGAAAGTTGGTTTATGGTCCTTATGCAGCCGATAGCTTTTTCGGATCAAAAAACTACAAAAATTTTGATGCCATCATTGCAGCTTATCACGATCAAGGACTCATTCCTTTCAAAACCATCTCTTTTGGTCATGGCGTCAATTTCACTGCGGGCTTAAATAAGATACGCACCTCGCCCGATCACGGCACTGCTTTTGAAATTGCAGGCAAAGGTGAGGCAGACCATGGCTCATTTAAAGCAGCGGTTTTTATGGCAATGGATATTTTTAAAACGAGAACCAACTATAAAATCTACAGTAAAAATCCGCTCAAAAAACGACAAAAGAAGATATAAACAAAAAATGTTGATATCTATCTTGTAATTGATTAATATTTGTATATTTGCAGGCTCAAAATGAATGTGATGATGAAGCCCCTAAAGGATTTTACGATACCATTTGTTGGTCTCAAAGTAGGCACTCACCATTTTGATTATCAGATTGATAAAAAGTTCTTTGAGAATTTTGAGTATGATGATTTTCAAGATGTTGATATCCAAGCAGATATCGTATTTGAAAAAAAGACCACCTTATTAGAACTGCTTTTCAAAGTGAAAGGCATGGTAACTGTGAATTGTGACCTTACCAATGAACCTTATGCACAGCCAATCAATGGCGAGTACAAGTTGGTGATAAAATTTGGAGAAGACTACAATGACGAGTTTGAGGATATTTTGATTGTCCCACACGGAGAATATGAAATCAACGTGGCCCAATACATTTATGAGACCATCATTTTGGCAATGCCAGCAAAACGGATTCATCCGGGCGTTGAAGATGGAACCTTAGATTCTGAAATACTCAATAAGTTAGAAGAGTTAAGACCAAAGAACCTAGAAGAAAAAGAAGCAACATCAGAGGAAATTGACCCTCGTTGGAATACATTAAAAAAACTATTAACGGATAAATAACATAAAAAATGGCACATCCTAAAAGAAAGATTTCTAAAACAAGAAGAGATAAGAGAAGAACACACTACAAAGCAACTGCACCAACAATTGCAACGTGTCCTACCACAGGAGAAGCACATCTTTTTCACAGAGCACATTGGCATGAAGGCAAATTGTATTACAGAGGCCAGGTGTTGATTGACAATTCAGAAAAAGAAGAAAACGCAGCATAAAGTATTATGCATGCATATATAAAAACGCTCAAGTCGAGCGTTTTTTTTATGTTTAATTTTTCAAAGTCTTAAAAACAACTTAATTTGCGCAATAATCCTTGAGAAATCAGTAATTTCATACCACTTTTATCTTTTTTAAAGGATTTCCCAACTTTTGGGAGTACTTAAAACTTTTTTATGAGTCACATCACCGCTGCAATCACAGCAATAGGAGCCTATGTACCAGAATATGTTTTGACCAACCAAATTTTGGAAACCATGGTTGAGACCAATGACGAATGGATTACCTCGCGAACAGGCATCAAGGAACGAAGGATCTTAAAGGAAGACGGCAAAGGCACTTCTTTTTTAGCCATCAATGCAGCCCAAAACTTAATCGATAAAAAAGGATTAGACCCAAAAGAGATTGAATTGGTAATCGTTGCTACGGCAACCCCAGATATGAAAGCCGCTTCGACCGCAGCTTTTACAGCCACAGAGATAGGCGCAGTCAATGCTTTTTCCTTTGATCTCGAGGCCGCCTGCTCCAGTTTTCTTTATGGTATGTCTGTCGCTGCCCGTTACATTGAATCTGGAAAATACAAAAAAGTGCTCTTGATAGGTGCCGATAAAAACTCCTCCATGATCGACTACACAGATCGTGCAACCTGCATCATCTTTGGTGATGGCGCCGGAGCAGTTTTATTTGAACCCAATGAAGAAGGTCTTGGTTTGCAGGACGAACTTTTAAGAAGCGATGGAAGTGGTCGTGATTTTCTTCAAGCCACCTATGGAGGCTCTTCTTATCCATCAACCCCGGAAGCCGTTTCCCAAGGAAAACATTATCTCTTCCAAGAAGGGAAAACCGTTTTTAAAAATGCGGTCTTCAACATGGCCGATGTGACCGAGCGCATCATAGCGAGAAACAACCTCACAAATGACGATATAACATGGCTTGCGGCGCACCAAGCCAATAAAAGAATCATTGAGGCTACGGCCAACAGAGTGGCTTTACCGCCAGAGAAAGTGATGATGAACATCCAAAAATACGGTAATACCACCTCTGCCACCTTACCGCTATTATTGAGCGATTACGAATCACAACTCAAAAAAAATGACAAAATCATATTCGCGACTTTTGGAGGCGGATTCACTTGGGGCTCCATTTATTTCAAATGGGCCTACAATTCATAACAAACTAACTAACAACTAACTATTTTAATTATTAAATCTAATCATTATGGATATTAAGGAGATTCAAAACTTAATCAAATTCGTAGCTAAATCTGGCGCGAGTGAGGTTAAATTGGAAATGGATGACATTAAAATAACAATAAAAACCGGTTCCGAAGACAAGGGTGAAAATACGACCTACGTACAGCAAATACCAATGAACGCCCCTATGGCACAAGCCGCACCGGCCGCACCCACAGCAACTGAACCAACGACTGCGACCCCTACACCTGTTGACGAAAATTCAAAATACATTACCATCAAATCACCAATTATAGGCACATTTTACCGCAAAGCATCACCAGACAAACCTGTGTTTGTTGAGGTAGGCACTTCCATTAAAGAAGGCGATGTGCTTTGCGTCATTGAAGCGATGAAATTATTCAACGAGATCGAATCTGAAGTCTCCGGAAAAATCGTTAAGATTCTGGTTGATGACTCCTCACCAGTTGAATATGACCAACCTTTGTTCTTAGTAGATCCATCATAACCAAATTTAAAATTCCAAAAAATAAATCCCAATTTGTTGGAATTTGGAATTTGAGATTTTAAATATTTAAAACGTTATGTTCAAAAAAATATTAATTGCCAATAGAGGGGAAATAGCACTGCGTGTTATTAGGACCTGCAAGGAAATGGGCATCAAAACTGTTGCTGTTTATTCTACAGCAGATGCCGAAAGTTTACACGTCAAGTTTGCCGATGAGGCCGTTTGCATAGGCCCACCAGCAAGTAGCGAGTCTTATCTCAAAATACCCAATGTCATTGCTGCTGCAGAAATCACGAATGCCGATGCCATACATCCTGGCTACGGATTTCTTTCTGAAAATGCAAAATTTTCAAAAATTTGTGAGGAACATGGCATAAAATTCATTGGTGCTTCCGCAGATATGATTTCCAAAATGGGAGACAAAGCCACCGCAAAGGCCACCATGAGAGAAGCTGGAGTGCCCTGCGTCCCTGGAAGTGAAGGTATCATTTCAGATTTTGAGCACTGTGAGAAGTTAGCCGAAGAAGTAGGGTATCCCGTAATGCTCAAAGCCACTGCTGGAGGTGGAGGAAAAGGGATGCGCGCCGTCTGGAAACATGAAAAACTGAAAGACGCTTGGGATTCTGCACGACAAGAATCAAAAGCTGCGTTTGGAAATAACGATATGTACATGGAAAAACTCATTGAAGAGCCACGACATATTGAGATTCAAATTGTAGGTGATTCTACAGGTAAAGCCTGTCATTTATCAGAGCGCGATTGTTCCATACAACGTCGCCACCAAAAATTGACAGAAGAAGTGCCCTCCCCTTTCATGACTAAAGCCTTACGCGATAAAATGGGTAAAGCAGCCGTGAAAGCGGCAGAATATATAGGGTATGAAGGTGCGGGTACCGTGGAGTTCTTGGTAGACAAACATCGCAACTTCTTTTTCATGGAAATGAATACGCGTATCCAAGTGGAACATCCCATAACAGAACAAGTTATTGATTTTGACTTGATTAGGGAACAGATTTTGGTGGCTGCAGGTGTGCCCATTTCAGGAAAAAATTATTTACCACAAATGCACGCCATAGAGTGTAGGATCAATGCAGAAGACCCATTTAACGATTTTAGACCATCCCCAGGACGCATCACGACACTGCATGCTCCAGGAGGCCACGGGGTAAGATTGGATACTCATGTGTATGCCGGTTATGTGATTCCGCCAAACTATGACTCCATGATTGCAAAGTTGATTACTACCGCGCAAACCCGTCTCGAAGCCATTAATAAAATGAAGCGTGCCTTGGACGAATTTGTAATTGAAGGTATAAAAACCACCATCCCATTTCATAGGCAGCTTATGGATCATCCCGATTATCTAGCTGGTAATTATACCACCAAATTCATGGAAGACTTTGTGATTGAAAAGCCAAAAGATGATGAATAACCCAAAGCTCCGAAACCCAAAGTTTCGGAGCTTTTTGTACAATCCGATTTAGCTTGGAGATGAAGATGAAGATGAAGATGAAGTTGAAGATGAAGATGAATATTATAATAGAATAGCTCTTGACTCTACTCTGGCACATTAAAAATTAGCACACATTAAAAAAGCGCCTCAAGTATGAGACGCTTTTTCACTAACCAACCAAAATGTCAATGTCACTCCGCCAATTGAGGTAATCACTCCTCGGTAAGCATCTCCATGATCATTGTTACCCAGCTTAAATCAAATCCTGTGCCAAAACTGATTTGTATTTAAAAAATATTTCATATATCTTTATGATATCAAAATAATATCATTTTGACTTAACAACCAATCCATCCTTTCCATGAAAGCAGAAAAAATCATCGTACCAGCCAATGGCTACCTCATGCTAACAGTGAATCTTCTTTTATTCTTCGGAAGTATTGCAGCCATGATCATGCTCGAGAGTCCCTTTTTTGTAATTGCCACAATTAGCGCTCTAGTGATAGCACCCGGATTTATCATGGTGCAACCAAATGGATCACGCGTATTATTGCTTTTTGGAGAATACGTGGGCTCTGTAAAACAAAACGGGTTTTATTGGGTAAATCCATTTTACACCAAGAAAAAAATCTCATTGCGTGCCAGCAATTTTGACAGCGAACGCTTGAAGGTCAATGACAAATTAGGTAACCCCATCATGATCAGTACAATTTTAGTTTGGCGCGTCAAAAACACCTATAAAGCAGCTTTTGATGTGGATAATTATAATGATTTTGTTCACGTACAAACCGATGCTGCGGTTAGAAAATTGGCCAGTATGTATCCTTACGATAATTTTGCAGATGAAGGTTTAGACGAAGATATTACCCTAAGGTCTAGTGTAAATGAGGTAAGTGAAGCATTGGAAAAAGAAATAGATGAGCGCCTTACCATAGCAGGCATTGAAGTATTGGAAGCCAGAATTGGTTATTTGGCCTACGCCAACGAAATTGCCAATGCCATGCTTAAACGCCAGCAAGCAACCGCCATTGTTGCAGCAAGACATAAAATTGTAGAAGGTGCGGTAAGCATGGTGGAAATGGCTTTAGACGAATTAAGCAAAAAACAAATTGTACACTTAGACGACGAGCGAAAAGCGGCCATGGTTAGCAACCTTATGGTCATTTTATGTGGTGATAAAGAGGCCTCACCTGTTCTTAACACGGGCACCTTGAGTCATTAGTCATTAGACGATCAATTGTGAATCCCAATGCTTATCTCATCACATTGGGGAACCCAAGCTTTGCTAGCAGTTTCAGATTTAAAATTTATTTTATTATAAATGCCATGGTCAAAGCCTTCAAAATGAAAACAAACAGGCCTGAAATAGAAATGTCCTTAAAGCCATTTAATTGTCTTTTAGAGAAAAAACCGGCACTTACATTGATGTGCACAGCAACTTATGTTTTGAAGCGAAAAAGACTGTATTTGCTGTTGCTATTTATGTTTTGCTTCATCCATTTTGGGATGTCTCAAAGCGAGATCATTTCCGAAGAAATTTTGATTAGCAATGATAGCATCCAATTGCCTGGAACGCTCACGTTTCATACTGGGGAAACAAAACAACCGTTGGTCATTTTTGTACATGGCTCAGGTAATGTAGATCGCAATGGCAATCAAGCTGGAGCGCCCTCTAGTGCCAATTACATCAAACAGCTTAGTGACAGTTTGGTGTCTAAAAACATTGCCTTTTATAGGTATGATAAGCGCTCTGCAACAGCTTCAAACGTCCCTTTTATGATGAAAGATATGCGTTTTTATGCCTTTACTGAAGATGTGAATTTGGCCATCGCTCATTTTATGGATGATACCCGATTTTCGTCCATTACCCTCATCGGGCATAGTCAAGGCTCATTGGTGGCTATGTTGGCAAATCATGAGCATGTAGACAAGTATATCTCAATTGCAGGCCCGAGCACATCCATTGATAAAGCGCTCATAGAACAAGTGCGCGCAAGAAATGGAGACTCCCTTGCCAATTTAGTGGTTTCACACTTCAAGGAACTCCAAGACACTGGAAGCATTGCTAAAGTAGATCCCAATTTAATGGTACTCTTTAACAAACCCACTCAGCCCTTTATGGCTTCTTGGATGGCCTACGATCCTTCCGAAGAACTAAAAAAATTAGAAATGCCAATACTGATTTTAAATGGAGATAAGGATCTACAAGTCGCTGTGGTAGATGCCGAAACACTTCACAAAGCCCAGCCCAACTCAAAATTGGTCATCATTAAGGATATGAATCATGTGCTCAAAACCATCGTCGATGATTATGATAATTTTATTTCTTATACCAAACCCGATTTTCCGTTGTCATCAGCATTAGTTGATGCGATTGCTGCGTTTATAAAAAAATAAAAATGGCCAAAAAGAAAGCATTTGCACTGCGTGTCAATGAAGACATGCTAAAAGCGATTGAAAAGTGGGCTTCAGACGAGTTTAGAAGCACCAACGGACAAATCGAATGGATGCTTATGCAATATCTTAAAGAAAATAACCGGTTACCCAAGTCAAAAAAAACAGATCAAAGCGACTCATAGAAACAGTCGCTTTTTTATGCGCCTTTATTTTGGTATTTTGCAGCACTAAACTATGCATTAGATGGACAACTCGCCAATTTTTACAGATGATACGATAATTTTTGGGCTGCTCATGTTGTCCTTGGGGTTTGTGTTTTTTACCGAATCCATCAAAACAGGGTTTTGGCCAAAATTTTACAAGATCGTTCCTGGTTTGTTCATGGCTTATATGATTCCTGCGATTTTAACGACCTCGGGATTGATTGCTCCAGAATGGGAAACGGTTTCTGAGAGTGGCGAAATCATAAAAAACAAGACCAGTCTTTATTATATGGCAAGTCGCTACTTGTTACCAGCAGCGCTCGTGTTGATGACACTTAGCATTGACCTAAAAGGTGTTTTCAATCTAGGCTGGAAAGCTTTGGTCATGTTTTTCACAGGCACCATAGGTATTGTCATTGGCGGCCCCATAGCTATCTTGCTTATATCATCAGTGTCGCCAGATACTGTTGGAGGTGTTGGTCCAGACGCCGTTTGGCGCGGTCTTTCAACACTCGCGGGAAGTTGGATTGGTGGTGGCGCCAACCAAACCGCAATGCTGGAAATTTACGGTTACAACCAAGCTAAATATGGCGGAATGGTATTCGTTGATATTGTGGTTGCCAACATTTGGATGGCCATCATTTTAATAGGCATTGGCAAACGAGATCGCATCAACAAATGGTTGAAAGCCGATACCGCTTCGATTGAAGCCTTAAAGAAAAGAATGTCTGAATTTTCAGAAAACGTAAAACGAAATCCCACACTTACCGACTTAATGATCATTGCTGCCATCGCCTTCGGTACAGTGAGTATTGCACATCTATGCGCTAATTTCTTAGCACCATTCTTCAAAAAGGTGGTCTCAGGAATTACCTCCCAAACAACCAGGAACATTTTTACCTTCCTCGATTCTGAATTCTTTTGGATGATTAGTATTGCCACGATTATTGCCATCGTACTTTCCTTTACCAAAGCAAAAAATATGGAAGGTGCAGGCGCGAGTAAATATGGAAGCGTATTTATCTACATTTTAGTGGCTACCATCGGCATGAAAATGGATTTAAAACTAATTTTTGACAATGTTGGTCTTATCGCAATTGGCGTGGTTTGGATGAGCATACATGCCTTATCGCTTATTGGTATGGCAAAACTGATAAAGGCTCCTTACTTCTTTCTGGCTGTTGGCAGCCAAGCCAATGTTGGTGGTGCAGCCTCTGCTCCCATTGTAGCTGCTGCCTTTCATCCCTCCCTGGCAACGGTTGGCGTTTTATTGGCAGTATTTGGTTATGCTGTAGGGACGGTCGCTGCAATTGGCTGTACCATTTTGATGCAGTTGGCTGCTGTGAGTTAATGGTTCTTTGCCAAGACCTAAGAACGCTCACTTCGACTGGGATCATTAACGGTCACTCTTAAACACAAGATCCAATCTTTTGGCCTGCATGGACATCATTGTAACTGAAAAGCAAATAACCTACCTGTTTCATTTAGATTTTAAAGCACTACGCGCTTCCACAACAATTGGAAATCATGACCAAGCTAAAAACTCAAACCAAATAAAGAATCCATTCAATAAGAACTTGTAAATGTTTTTCACCGACATGCTGAATTTCTATGTTTTTTATAGGATATTTGCGCACCCAATTTATAAAAGATACCATGAAAAGATTTGCAGCAATTTTAATCACACTCGTCTTGTTTTCCTGCGGAAATGAACAGCCAAAAGATTTTACTTTAAAAGGCAGTATTGAAGACTTAAAAAAAGGCACCGTGTTTTTGAAAAGACAGCAAGATTCGGTTTTGGTCACTCTGGATTCCTTAGAGATCAACGGAAACTCTAGCTTTGAGCTGCACGCCACACTTGAAGAACCAGAAATATTGTTTCTTACCTTAGATAAAAATGATGATGAAGATGGTACTGTTGTGTTTTTTGCCGACAAAGGCGTTACCGAAATCAATTCTACCTTAAAAAACTTTAATTACAACGCCAAGGTCAAAGGTTCAAAACAGCAAGCGCTTTTGGATGAGTATCTCTTGATGATGTCCAAATTCAATGACAAGAATTTAGACATGCTGAAAGAGCGTTTGGAATCGCAAATGGCACAGGATTCTGCAAAAACCAATCAGCTTCAAAAAGACTTTGACGGGCTCTTAAAACGAAAGTATCTCTACACCATCAATTTTGCAATAAATCATAAAGATAGCGAGCTGGCGCCGTACCTCGCGATTTCAGAGATCCCAAATACAAGTGTCAAATTTCTAAAACAAATTTACGACGCTTTAGATGATAACATCAAAAACTCCAAATATGGCGTGATGCTCAAAGAAAGCATAGATGAGAAAACACAGGCTTAAACGATTGCCCATTTCATAAAAAAATCCCGAACGCCATTGCATTCGGGATTTTTTTTGTGTCATTTTAGCTTAGACTTAGCCCAATTTATTGATCTTTTCAATAAGCTCGCGACCTTTAGTTTCCAATTCTTGTCGAATGGATTTAAAATGTGCTTTATTATCTTCCACATTCTTAGCGTTTACTTTTGCGATTAACTCATCAAATGTGGCAATAGCCTCGCTTATGATGGCTTCGCTTTCTTTGGTACCCTTATCGGTATTGTTGTATTCCCAAACGTAAACCGCTTCTATAATATCGCCTAAAACAAAATTGATGTCTTTTTTTAGGTCTCTAACATTTGCCATTGTATAAAATATTTAAAATTTTTGACAAAAATAGGCATTTCATTCGTATCAACGTTTGAAAAATCGAATTAGAAATCAAAACAACAGCGTTTTAAGTTAAACGTAAACCTCTAGCAATTTTGCGTTTTTTGATACCAGTTGGTATTGTTTTATAGCTGCAGGTAAAAATAGTGTTTCCCCAGATTTAATCGTTTCGGTGCCTTGATTTGACACAATCTGCGCCTCACCTTCCACACAAATGTAAATGAAAAAAGAATCTTTGTCGTTTTGCTTCGGAAGGGTTTGCGTCACATGCACAAAACTAGTCTTGAAGTAAGCGCAGCTTACCATATCATTGCTTTTGTTGGCTTCGGAAGCATAACTTAGCCTAAAATCATCTGGCATGTCAAAATCAAAAGCATCAATTGCCAAATCATTGTGAAGCTCACGCGCGTTCCCTTGATCATCCACACGGTCCCAATCATAGACACGATAGGTAATATCACTGGTTTGCTGTATTTCGGCCAACAATACACCACTTCCAATGGCATGCACACGCCCCACATCAATAAAATAACTGTCGCCTGTTTTTACGGGATCAACATTCAAAATATCGATCAAAGTATTGTTCTTCAAATGCTTCAGATAAAGCGCTTGATTCATCTCTTGATTGAATCCCACAATTAACTTAGCATCTTGATCGGCTTGCATGACGTACCACATCTCGGTCTTTCCGAAAGAATTATGACGTTTAGCAGCCAATTCATCATTGGGATGCAATTGTATGGATAAATCGGCCTTGGCATCAATGAATTTTATGAGCAAAGGAAATTTTGTACCGAATGTTTTGAAATTGTGCTCGCCCAAAATCTCTTTTCCATGATCTTGGAGCAATTGTTTGAGAGATTGGCCTTTAAGCATTCCATTAGCCACCACAGACACATCACCATCCACATCACTTATTTCCCAGCTCTCACCAACATTGGGGCGATCACTTTTCTTGTGTAGAATACGCTTTAACTTCTTACCTCCCCAGATTTTTTCTTTTAAAATAGGTTCGAATTTTATAGGATACAAAGCTGGTGTCATGGATGCGAATGCATTTTGAAAATTATGAGTGTACTAGTTACCTGAATAACTAACAAAGTTACGAGGTGTTTCGTACAAGGTGATTTCCAAATCAACGGAAGCCTCTAACTTCGGTTTCAGTTTTTGATAAATAACCACTGCAATGTTTTCAGCAGTTGGGTTGAGTTCCTTAAATTCTGGCACCTCCACATTGAGGTTTTTATGATCAAATGCATCTTCAATTTCAGCTTTTATGAGATCTTTAAGCACTTTCATATCCATCACAAAACCGGTTTCAGGATCAATTTCCCCAGTGACATGCACCACTAGCTCATAGTTGTGGCCATGAAAATTGGGATTGTTGCATTTTCCAAAGACAGCATCATTTTTTTCAAAGCTCCAATCCTCGCGATACAAACGATGGGCTGCATTGAAATGGGCTTTTCTACTAACGGTTACCTTCATGATTCGGTTATATTTATGTGATCGTAAAATTTATCAAAAATAATCTTGAACCAAGCCGTATACTGCTTTGGGTTCGTTTTCATATCTGTTTTTAGACTTTCCAGATCCATCCATTTCCAAGCTTCAACCTCATCTGGGTTAATTTTAGGCTCATCGTTGAACGTGCCAATCATGATGTGGTCAAACTCGTGTTCGGTTAGGCCATTATCAAAAGGCGCCTTGTAGATAAATGAAATGCTTTCAGTCAAATCAGTCACAAAACCCATTTCTTCCATCAGTCTTCGTTTCCCTGCCTCCACATTGCGCTCTCCCACACGTTGGTGGCTGCAGCAAGTGTTGGTCCATAATAAGGGTGAATGGTATTTATGTTTTGCACGCTGTTGAATCATCAATTCCTTTCGCTCGTTGAATACAAATACCGAAAAGGCACGATGCAACATGGCTTTTTCATGGGCTTCCATTTTAGGCATGGTGCCAATCTGTTCGTCCTGCTCGTTTACTAAAATTACACGTTCTTCTGTCATAGCTAGCAAAAATACCAACTAATTTTTACATTAACGCTAGAATTTATGGCACTCGATCAAAAATAGCCGCTTTTAACGTTTTGTTATAAAGTAAACCTAAGCATCCATATCGCGAATGCACATAAAATAACTACTTTTGCAGTCTATTTTATCTAAAAAATGAGTTTTAAATCAGAAATCAATAGACGTCGTACCTTCGGGATCATCTCTCACCCAGATGCCGGAAAAACCACTTTGACCGAAAAATTACTGTTGTTTGGCGGTGCCATTCAAGAAGCGGGCGCTGTAAAAAGCAACAAGATCAAGAAAGGCGCTACCAGTGACTTTATGGAGATTGAACGCCAGCGTGGTATTAGTGTGGCCACATCGGTCTTGGCTTTCGAATATGACGGTATTAAGATCAATATTCTTGACACCCCTGGTCACAAGGATTTTGCTGAAGACACTTTTAGAACGCTAACCGCTGTTGATAGTGTGATCGTGGTTATTGATGTCGCCAAAGGTGTGGAGCAGCAAACCGAAAAATTGGTAGAGGTTTGCCGTATGCGTAATATCCCAATGATCGTATTCATCAATAAAATGGACCGCGAGGGGAAAGATGCTTTTGACCTTTTGGATGAAATCGAACAGAAATTAGGTCTCAACGTCGTGCCTTTAAGTTTCCCAATTGGCATGGGTTACGATTTTAAGGGCATTTACAATCTTTGGGAGCAGAACATCAACTTGTTTAGTGGCAGTAGCCGCAAAAATATAGAAGAAACCATTGAGATTTCAGATCTTAAGTCTGAAAAATTGGACACGCTCCTCGGAACAAAAGCTGCAAAGACCCTACGTGAGGAAATAGAATTGGTAGAAGGTATTTATCCAAAGTTCAATAGAGAGGCATATCTTAAAAGCGAGCAACAACCGGTTTTCTTTGGCTCGGCATTGAACAATTTTGGGGTGCGCGAACTCTTGGATTGCTTTGTGGAAATTGCACCAAAGCCAAGACCTAAAAGAAGTGAAGAGCGCCTGGTGAATCCTGATGAGAAGGAGTTTACCGGCTTCGTCTTTAAAATCCATGCCAATATGGATCCCAACCACAGAGACCGTTTGGCTTTTGTGAAAATCGTATCTGGCGAGTTTAAGCGAAACACGCCTTACCTCCATGTTAGAAATGACAAGAAAATGAAGTTCTCTAGTCCGAATGCTTTTTTTGCCGAAAAGAAGGAAATCGTTGATATCTCCTATCCTGGTGATATCGTTGGACTTCATGATACCGGCAACTTTAAGATTGGTGATACTTTAACGGAAGGCGAAACCATCAATTATAAAGGCGTACCAAGTTTTTCTCCCGAGCATTTTAGATACATCAACAATGCCGACCCAATGAAATCGAAGCAACTCAACAAAGGCATTGATCAATTGATGGATGAAGGTGTCGCACAGTTATTCACCTTGGAACTTAACGGAAGAAAAGTAATTGGAACCGTTGGAGCCCTGCAATATGAAGTAATACAATACCGATTGGAACACGAATATGGCGCCAAATGCACCTATGAAAACCTCAACGTGCATAAAGCCTGCTGGGTAGAGGCAAAAGATTCTAAAAGTGAGGAATTTCTGGAGTTTTTGAGGGTAAAGCAACGCTTTTTGGCGAAAGATAAACAAGATCAATTGGTGTTTTTGGCCGATTCACCATTTTCACTGCAAATGACGCAGCAGAAGTATCCCAATATCAAGTTCCATTTCACTTCAGAATTTGAGGATGCCTATTAGTCAGTTTTAAATAATCATGACATACCGTAAAGCAATAATACCCCTTACTCCTACTGCGCTCAGCACAGGCCGCTTTCAAAATAATACATGAGTTAAAGTATCAATAGCAGTTTCTGAACATAACCACGTAAAAAAAACAAATATTCACTGAATTTTGGTGTTTCGCCGATTATTTTATACATTTAATCGAAATTATGATCTTTTCAAACTCTAATACGAACAGATTGAATTTGCTGCAAACCCCGAAATGACCTACTTATGAAAACCATTCCCAACGTTTTCAGTAATGCAGACATTACTGTGACCTACAACCCGAGCCAGTGTGTCAATGCCGAGCGCTGCGCTAAAGAGTTATCTGCTGTTTTTAGAAACTCGGTCATCCCATGGATAGACCTAGATGCTGCCTCTACAGACCTCATCGTTAAACAAATCAATCGTTGCCCTTCTGCCGCTTTAAAATTTCAGTGGCGTCGTGAACGCATTCAAAAGACTCAGCCTTCAAAACATCCAAGCTCTAGAAAAGAGACGATTCCGTTTGGTTAGAAACCTTCCGTATTGAAATGAAAAAAGCCCTCAATCGTAATTGAGAGCTTCTTACTATTATTCTTTTAAAGGTTGTTTATTGACCTTCCGCAGTATTAGGAAACACGTTATTGGTATCATTTACATCTGCCATCATGCCTGTTGGATTAATTTGAACCGACTTCACTGTGCTTGCTGCAGCAAAGCTATAAGTTGGATAGGCCCATGCCCAATTATCAATAGTGGTTGCCAACGTGGGCTTGCCACCTCGCATCATGCGCAGAGGGATGTAATAACTTTGCGTAGAACCATCTGTATAACTCACCTCAAGGTCTATAGGCATTGGCATATTGCCCAAACGCTCTAAAGTGATCGTTTTACCGTCCACACTTTTTACTCCATAATCGATGATGTTGGTCGTCTGGCCAAAATCGGTTAGGTACCAATCCAATTCCAGTTTAGACACATGTTCTGCCGTGCGTATAAAATCGGCTGGCTTGGGATGTTTAAAAGCAAAATCGTTATAGTACTTTTTGATGGTTTTCCTCAAATTATCATCACCAATCACATATGCCAATTGTGCAATAAACACCGCGCCTTTACTATAGGCCGAGATGCCATACGCTTGGTTGACATTGTAGCGGTCGGCATGTGTTGTCAAAGGCTGCTCATAACCAGAGGTTGCTAGGTAAGAATAGCCACTGTAAGCACTTGCCAATGGATTGTCTTTTTTGGGATCCATGATCTCATTCATGGCCAAAGAGGAAATGTATGTGGTAAACCCTTCATCCATCCACTCGTGTTTGGACTCGTTGGTCGCCAATAAAAACTGGAACCAAGTGTGGGCCAATTCATGGGCAGTAACACCAACCAAGCTACCAAAACTACGTTCTCCAGTGATCAAGGTGCACATGGCATATTCCATGCCGCCATCGCCTCCTTGAATGACCGAGTACTGCTCATAAGGGTATTCTCCAATATGCTCACTAAAATATTGCATCAAGGCCACAGTTTTTGGCTGAAGCTTTTTCCAGGAGTCCAAAAACGGCTTATCAAGCGATTTTTTATATAAAAAGTGAAGCAAAGGTCCATCGGGAACCTGCATGGTGTCGTGCACAAAATCTGGATCTGCTGCCCAAGTGAAATCGTGAACATTAGGTGCTACAAAATGCCAGGTCAAATTCTTGCTTTTTTGTTTTTTAACGCTATTCTCGCTATATCCAAAGCCAATTTCATCTGGGTTTTGCAAATAACCAGTACCACCGATCATGTAGTCTTTATCGATGGTAATCTTGACGTCAAAATTACCCCAAACGCCATAGAACTCTCGACCTATATAGGGATCGGCATGCCAGCCCTCATCATCATACTCTGCCATTTTAGGATACCATTGTGACATGGAGAGTGCAACACCTTCATCACTGTTGCGTCCTGCACGTCGCACTTGTAAAGGCACCTGCCCATCAAAAACCATGTCAAAATCAACAGAAGCGCCAGACGCGATGGGGGTATTCAAATCTACAATCATGATGGTACCATCGATCGTAAATTTTACGGGTCTACCATTTTGCTGAAGGGAGTTGACTTTGATATAGCCAATTTCATTTGGTTTTAGGATGGAGATACGACTCTCATAATTTGGATTTTCCTTAGTGCCCAAGTTATTGACCATTCGACCATCAGGATCAGGAATGCTATTAAGCCTTGCATCCATTTCACTATCTGGCTGAAAGGCGTTGAAAAATAAGTGGTAATAGACACGATCCAAAACATCGGGTGAATTGTTGGTGTATTCAATTTGTTGCTTTCCTTTATATTGATAGGTATTGACATTCATGTCAATCTCCATGGAATAATCGGCCTGTTGTTGCCAATAGCCGTTTGTTTTGTATTCCATTTTTGGGCTTTGCGCCATCAATTCCGAAGAGAAAAGCGTACAAAGAACACCCAATATACTAATACTGAATAATTTCATTTAGTGTGTTTTAGGTTTTGTTTAATTTAGATTTAGGTTTAGGTTTTTTAATTTGCCATTTTAGCGGCTAAGATCAAAGCATTATAAGCGTTAACGATGCGACCTGTTTTAGAGATTTCGGATAATGACTTTGATTCCTTATCCTTGCCAATAACCACTTCCGCTTGGATTGGTAATCCTGAATCCAAAATGGCCTTTTTGACCTGTGATGCATTTAAACTTGGAAACTGAGAACGAATCATCGCTGCAACACCAGCCACATTTGGCGCTGCCATGGAAGTACCACTATTGAGATCATACTCGTTTTCTGGCATTGTAGAATAAATATCAGTTCCAGGAGCAAACACATCTACATTTACCAAGCCGTAATTGGAGAAGCTTGACACCATGCTAGACCCGTAGTTTGGCGCGAGCGCTCCCACAGTAATCACATTATCTGAAATTTCTGGTCCTGTACCAATCGCATCATTTGGATAGTTGGATGCAACATCTATATCGTCACTATCGTTACCCGCAGCGTGAACAAAAAGCACGTCATTTTCTGCAGCATATTTTATGGCATCCCTTACCCAATCACTATGTGGTGAAAAGGATTTACCAAAACTACCGTTGATCACCTTAGCGCCATTGTCTACCGCATATCTTATCGCCTTTGCAACATCCTTGTCATACTCATCACCATTAGGCACGGTACGCACGGCCATAATTTCAACATTGCTGGCGATACCATTCATACCCTTCCCATTGTTACGCTCTGCAGCTACGATACCTGCGACATGAGTCCCGTGACTTTCAGACTTGGTGGAAGGTCTTGGGTTGTTGTTGCCATAACCTGGCTTATCATCAAAATCATTAGGATCATCTCCAGTTTTACGCCCTTTCAAATCCTTATTCAAATCAGCATTGAGACGGTCATTGATGCTCTCCACGCCACCTTTGATCTCTTCAATGGCAATGGCCATGGAATCCATGTTATTGCCATAAATAAATTGTGCTACTTGTACAGCTTGCATCAATTCTTCATCATCGCTTTTAATGGCCGCCACTTCTGCCTTGGTGTAGTCTGATTTACCAAAATGCTTAGTCAACACATCATTTGCAACTGTGATTTGTTGGTAGATTTGATCGTATTGGGTTTTTCTACCCAACCATTTTTGGTACTCGCTGTTGTATAAGGCTTCTGCTTCATCATATCTTGGTGCATTTTTATCCCCTGCAGCAATTAAGCGCACGTACTCCAATTGCTCGTCATAACCATCACCTAAGAAATTCCATCCGTGAATGTCATCTACGTAACCATTATTATCATCATCTTTTCCATTGTTTGGAGTTTCGTCTTTGTTGGTCCAGATAACGCCATTTAAATCTTCGTGATCAATATCAACGCCAGAATCTACGATAGCCACAATAACAGTTTTACCCTTTTTGTTTTTAATGAGTTCTGAATAGGCCCTATCCACACTCATCCCTGGGATGGTATCTTTAGCCAGATCTAAGTGTGACCAGCTATTGAGCTCGGTTGTGGTTAATTCTTTCTCCTTGATTGGAGAGGTGTCAATATTTTCAATAGGCGTTGAAACGAAACTGGATCCACCACCACAAGCAAATAGTATCGATGCAGCAAAAATTGAGTAAATGAAAGGTTTAAAAATGTGTTTCATGTGTTTATATTTAGTGTTTTTAATTATCACACCTACCGGCAGGCAGATGCTGTTCGCTATTAATCATCCCGTTAGGCGATAAGGCTTTCAACATGCTAAGTTCTTAATTGATTTTAGTTAAAAATAGCATTTGTAGTGTAAGTCTCTTTTAATCGAACACCTTTTTCAGTGTGTTCTACAGTAATGATCTCGTTATGTGCATCATGTTCCAAAAATAGGTAATAATTTTGATCTGCTGCAAGGTTTAGAAATTTTTGCTTTTCATCAAGAGTCAACAAAGGTCTGGTGTCATATCCCATGACAAAGGGAAGTGGCAAATGCCCTACTGTTGGGAGCAAATCGGCCATAAAACAAATAGTCTTATCCTTATATTCAATCATTGGGATCATTTGCTTATCGGTATGCCCATTGGCAAAGAAAATATCAAAACCCAATTTGGAATCCTTTAAAAAGTCGTTTTCTGGAAGTGCTGTATATTGTAATTGGCCACTTTGTTCAATTGGCAGAATATTTTCCTCAAGGAAGGATGCTTTTTCACGATTATTGGGATGTGTCGCCCAATCCCAATGGTCTTGGTTGCTCCAAAAACGTGCATTTTTGAATGCGGGCTCGTAACCCGTTCTATCTTTATTCCATTGGATACCGCCACCACAGTGGTCAAAATGAAGATGCGTCATAAACACATCGGTAATATCGTCCCTGTGAAAACCATGTGCTTTGAGTGAGTTATCGATGCTATCATTGCCCCAAAGATAGTAATAGCCAAAAAATTTATCGCTTTGCTTGTTACCCATCCCTGTATCGATCAAAATTAGACGATCACCATCCTCAATCAACAAACAACGTGCTGCGATATCAATCATATTATTGGCATCGGCAGGGTTGGTTTTGTTCCAAAGTGATTTGGGGACTACACCAAACATTGCACCACCGTCCAATTTAAAATTACCAGCGTTAATGGGATATAATTGCATATTAAGATTACATTTATCGTCATGCAAAATACTAAAAGCAATGAACAAAACGCTTGCAGCGACGATTTAATTAGCGCAGTTTTAACATTTTTTTTGCGGGTTTTATCTTTGAACGCTCAATCAAAATACCCTATTTTTATGAAGTTGCTAAAATTTAATACCCATGAAACGCATTTCAAAAGCGCCGCTTAAGATACAGAATATGAGATTGCTTAGGTTTGGCCGTGATTTCAAACCAGATGAAGAAGTGATTTTAAGGGACTACTTGGCGATTGAACGTACGCGATTGGCCAACGAACGTACACTATTGTCTTACATTAGATCGTCATTATACCTACTGTTGGGCGGGATTGGGTTGTTTCAGTTAAAGGACTTTGCCGATTTCAAATTTTTGGCGTTTTTATCTTTGGGCTTCAGTGCCATATTTTTCCTTATTGGCGTTTACCGATTTACCTTGCTGAAGAAAAGCCTGAAACGACTGTATTACATTTCCGAAGATAAGGAAAAAACCGAACAGGATTAGAGATCATCCACTTTGCCGTGATACCAAAACAATCAATATTATAAACTTTGACACATTTCTAACTTTTTAATAATTAACATTTTAAACAAGTCGAAACATACCATTTCCAATTGAATAAATGAACATCACAGCAAAGGAATCGGGTTTGAAAACGAGATTTCTGCCTAATTTTATAAATCGCATGGTAAAATCCAACGATGGCGAGTTGGATGATTTTGTGAATTTCAACATTTCCTTTTTTTTGTCAAAGCCAACCGAGAACAACCATCGATAGGTCATCATTTACCACTGCGAATAGGTCATATCGATTTCGCTTGCCCTTAGGAGGTAGAAACCTCTATACGCTTCAACTTCATCACAATTAAAAAAAACCATATTTTGATTAACAATGGTCAATCATTTCTAACTCAATCAAGGTTCCAATTCTATTTTTAGCACATTTCTCAATGTTTATATCTCGTTTCAATTATCTTTGGCGCATCAAAAAAGACATATGATAGAATTAGCGGGAATAATCATACTGGGAATATTAGCACAATGGGTTGCCTGGAAACTCAAGATTCCTGCCATTCTACCTTTGATTTTGATAGGTCTTTTGGTAGGGCCAATCTCCGCGGAATTTCTTTCTGATGATGGCACCAAATGGATTGAACCTATTTGGAATGAGCCTATAATGAATGAATCTGGAGTTCTTTCCCCTGGTAAAGGCCTGTTCCCTGGCGAGAGCTTGTTTTATTTCGTGTCCCTTGCGATTGGAATTATATTATTTGAGGGTGGACTCACACTAAAACTTGGCGAGATCAAGAATGTTGGTCCAGTAATTACAAAATTGATTACCATTGGTTCTGTTGTGACATTTTTTGGCGCTGCGGTAGCGGCCTATTTTATTTTCGAACTTTCTTGGGAAATTTCCTTTTTGTTTTCAGGATTGATCATAGTCACGGGACCTACCGTGATCACGCCTATTTTAAGAAACATTCCTTTGAAGAAAGACGTTTCGGCAGTACTAAAATGGGAAGGAATATTGATTGACCCCATTGGTGCCTTAGTTGCGGTACTGGTGTATGAGTTTATAAGTGTGGATGCTGGTAGTGAATTTACCAAGACCGCTTTGGTTGAGTTCGGGAAAATTGTGCTTTTTGGCTCTGCCTTTGGATTCGGCTTTGCCCATGCCCTAAATTTCATCCTTAATAAGAAATTAGTGCCTCACTATTTGATGAATGTATTCTCCCTTGCTGCGGTTTTAGGGGTTTTTGTGCTATCTGATGTTTTTGCACACGAATCTGGACTATTGGCGGTTGTGGTCATGGGTATGGTACTAGGCAATTCTGGATCGCCTTATTTGAAAGACATCTTGTATTTCAAAGAGTCCCTGAGTGTGTTGCTCATATCTATTTTGTTCATCTTATTGGCTGCCAACATCAATTATGAGGAGTTACTGCTCATTTATAATTGGAAAACCGCAATTCTATTTGCCGTCATTGTTTTTGTAATACGTCCTCTTGGCGTGTTTTTGAGTACTCATGGATCTAAACTCCAGCTAAATGAAAAATTGTTTATTAGTTGGGTCGGACCCCGAGGTATTGTCGCGGCAGGGATTGCTTCCCTTTTCGGACTTAAATTAGCTAAAATTGGCGTTGTGGATGCAGAATACATTACGCCTTTAGTATTCGTTATTGTTTTAGGCACAGTACTATTAAACGCTACCACTGCCCGACTGTTTGCCAAAATTGTGGGCGTGTTTTTAGATAAGTCCAATGGTATTTTAATTGTTGGCGCTTCAAAAGTATCCAGATTGTTAGGACATTATCTGGAAATCAATGGCAGACACGTTGTGCTTATTGATAGCAACCAAACCAACATCGCCAAGGCTAGAGATTTAGGACTTGAAGCATTGAACACCAATATTTACTCAGATAATTTGGATGATAATATCGAATTGAATGACGTTGGGTACATCATGGCAATGACCGCCAACTCCGATATTAATAAATATGCCATCAGCCGTTTTGGAAAACAGTTTGGTGAAAACGGATCTTTTAGGTTGGTTACCAGTGATGAGATGAACGATTCCAACAATTATCCAAAGGAGGGCTTATTCTCTCGCACTGATGATTATATAAGACTATCTGAAGTCACCAGAAAATACCCTTCCATTCAAGAAATTGATCTAAGGGATGCTGCACACTACTCTAGCTTAGTGGAAATCACAGAAAATGACAAGGATATCATCCCTTTATTTCTAAAAGACGCCGATGGTGAACTTCATATCATATCTTCTTTTCACAAAAAGGACGAAGCTATCGAAACCGGTTGGAAATTGGTTTATATCGGCAAACCCTTTGATGTTGAGGAACTGAAAAACGAAGAGGTTCCTGAGGTCTAGGCTTTCAAATGCGCTACCCTTATTTTATGCTGAAGAATTAATACTTTAAATCAGATGCTTTGCTCCTGGCATGGGATTCCTGCTTTCGCAGGAATTGAATTTCTAAAAACCTAAAAGGTCTATCCTTCGATTTTTGATGCCTTCAACCGACCTTTGATTGGTATTTAATTACGCAAAACTGGCGCTGAAGAATCGTTACTCAAAATCAAATTTCTGCAAGTAGCATGGGATTCCTGTGCTCCTACCCATCGGTAGGCAGGTGCGCAGGAATTTAGTCGTTGAGCTTCAAGACTGCCATAAAGGCTTCCTGAGGAATCTCTACATTACCCACTTGGCGCATCCGTTTCTTTCCTTTTTTCTGCTTCTCCAATAACTTACGTTTACGTGAAATATCTCCACCGTAACATTTGGCGGTAACATCTTTTCGCAAAGCCTTAATGGTTTCACGGGAAATAATCTTGGCGCCAATGGCTGCTTGGATAGGAATGTCAAATTGTTGTCGCGGAATCAATTCCTTCAGCTTTTCACACATCTTTTTACCAATGTGATAGGCGTTGTCAAAATGAATCAAGGCAGACAAAGCATCAACGGGTTGAGCATTCAGCAAAATATCCACACGCACCAGTTTTGAAGCGCGCAGGCCTATTGGCGAATAATCAAAAGACGCATAGCCTTTGGAGACTGTTTTAAGTCTATCATAAAAATCAAAAACGATCTCAGCCAAAGGCATATCAAAAGTAAGCTCCACACGCTCGGTGGTCAAATACGTTTGGTTGGTAATCACACCGCGTTTTTCAATACATAGCGACATCACATTGCCCACAAAATCGGCTTTTGTAATGATGGTCGCCTTGATATAAGGCTCTTCAACACGATTTAAAGTAGAGGGATCTGGTAAATCGGTTGGGTTATTGACAATAACAATCTCTTCTGGATTTTTATGGGTAAAGGCATGGTAGGAAACGTTAGGTACCGTTGTGATAACGGTCATATCAAACTCTCTTTCCAAGCGTTCTTGTATGATTTCCATATGCAACATGCCAAGAAATCCACACCTAAAACCAAATCCCAAGGCTGCTGAGCTTTCGGGCAGAAACACTAAAGAGGCATCGTTGAGTTGTAGCTTTTCCATGGAAGAGCGCAAATCCTCATAATCTTCGGTATCTACGGGATAAATCCCTGCAAATACCATGGGCTTCACATCCTCAAACCCCGAAATCGGATTTTGAGTGGGGTTTTTGGCATCGGTAATGGTATCACCAACCTTGACTTCCTTGGCTTCCTTAATTCCCGTGATTACATAACCCACATCACCCGCGCGAATTTCATTCCGTGGAAATTGTTTCAACTTTAAAGTGCCCACTTCATCGGCACCATAGGTGTTACCAGTGGCAATGAATTTGATGAGTTGGTTTTTTTTGATTACCCCGTTAATGACTCTAAAGTAGGTCTCCACACCTCGAAACGGATTGTAAACCGAATCAAAGATCAAGGCTTGTAAAGGTTCATCAATATTCCCTTTTGGTGGCGGAATGCGATCTATGATTGCTTTCAAGATCAAATCAACACCAAAACCAGTCTTTCCGCTGGCATGAATGACATCTTCGGGGTTACAGCCCAATAGATCAACGATATCATCGGTAACTTCCTCGGGATTGGCACTTGGCAAATCCACTTTATTGAGTACGGGAATGATTTCCAAGTCATTTTCCAAAGCCAAATAAAGATTGGAAATCGTTTGTGCCTGTATGCTCTGTGCGGCGTCAACAATAAGTAAAGCGCCTTCACAAGCAGCAATTGACCGCGAAACTTCATAAGAAAAATCAACATGCCCCGGGGTGTCAATAAGATTGAGCGTATAATTAACCCCTTCATGAACATACTCCATTTGAATGGCGTGCGATTTAATGGTAATGCCACGCTCTCGCTCCAAATCCATACTGTCCAACAACTGATCCTGCTTTTCGCGCTCTGTCACAGTACCTGTAAAATCGAGCAAGCGGTCGGCTAAAGTGCTTTTGCCGTGGTCAATATGTGCTATAATGCAAAAATTTCTAATATGTTTCATGTGCTTATATCTATTGTTTCTTTATGGACACTCCTGCCTGCCCGCAGCCAGGTGCGGTTCGCTATTAATCATTCCGTTGGGTGTTAAAATATTGAACATGCTTGTTTCATAAAGGCTTAATTCATCGGGATTAAGATTTGCAAATATAGTTGATTTATCGAGCAAAGTGTACCGATTTTAGTTATGAAAAAACTTTCCTAATTACGGGAAAACCGTAAATACAATTAAAAAACATGCCTTATATTGCGATTCTAAATTCATTTTTCATTTGAAAACCTACTTTCTATTTCTCACATTGTCCGCCACATTGTTTTGTTTCTCACAGGAGTACTCCATCTCAGGCACAGTATTGGATACCAATGGACAGCCTATTGAATTTGCAAATGTTTTTTTGGTTTCTGAAGATGCTGAGACCGTAATTAAAGGCATTTCTACAGATGATAAAGGTTTTTTTATGCTGAAAAACCTTCCGAAGAATACCTACATACTCAAAGCGAGCTTTATTGGATTTGATGGTCATCAAGAAACCATTGTCTTGACGGAAGATTTAAAACTTGAACCAATAATGCTTCAAGAATCTTCAGAAAATTTGGATCAGGTAAGTATCACGGTCAAGAAACCAAGCCTCATACGAGAAGCAGACCGACTGATTTTTAACGTTCAAAATACCGCTTTGGTAGAGGGCTCAATGCTTGACGTGCTAAAAAACACACCAGGTGTGCTGGTGGTTGATGATGCCATTACCATTAAAAGTGCAACACCAACAATTTACATAAATGACAAACAAGTGTATCTGTCTTCAGCAGATTTGAATCAATTATTGGATGGTTCCTCTGCAAATTCTGTGACCTCAGTGGAAGTGATTACCAATCCCTCTGCGCGCTATGATGCAGCAAGTGGTGTTGTGCTCAACATCAAAATGAGCAAAAATTTAATTGCCGGTTACCGCGGAAGCCTGAGCGCAAACTACACACAAGGCGTTTTCCCGAGATACGATTTTGGATCGAACAACTTTTTTAAGAATAAAAAAATAAGTTTTAATATCAACTATAATTATTCCAAAGATAAAATCAATCGCGATGGCGACGATACCGTTAATTACCTTGATGACACCAATAGCTTAGACCAAAGCTGGCGATCAAGAACAAACCGAAACACCAAATCTGAAACCCACAGCCTAAATGCCAACTTCGACTATTTTATAGACGACACTCACACTTTGAGCTTCTCTGCCAATACTTTTTACCTGCCCTATTTTAGATATAGCATTGATAATAACACCATTATTACAGATGAAAACGCCAACTTTTTATCTCGCTTCACTGCCGATAACCTTTCGCGCGATGATAAGTACAATCTTGGTTTCGATCTTAATTTTAACCGCAGGCTCAGTAAAGGCCAATTGCTGTTCAATGCACATTTTACCACCTATAATTACGAACGCAACCAAGGCGTGTTGAGTAATTTTTATGACGGTAACAACACGTTTGACAATGCCTCTGCCTTTAATACCAACGCCAATCAGGATACAGAAATCTTTACCTCAAAATTGGATTATAATGTGCCATTAAATGATAAATCAAGCTTTGAAACCGGCGTAAAATATGCCAGTACCAGAACAGTTAGTGATCTCACTCAATTTGACGTGAACCTCAACACAGGTGCCGAAAGCCTGAATACGTTAAACTCCGATGTCTTTGATTATGACGAACGTATTTATGCCGCTTATGCCAATTACTCCCTAAATACTGATAAATGGAGCATCAGCACTGGTTTGAGAGTAGAACAAACAAATATTGAAGGCGTATCGGCAGCAACCAGCATTGAAAACATACAGGATTATTTGGAGTGGTTTCCCAATGCAAGCGTGCAATACAACCTAACAGACAACTATAACGTTTATACCAACTACAAACGCAGTATTTCAAGACCTGGCTATGCCGATTTGAATCCCTTCCGATTCTTTTTAAATGAAAATTATGTCGTTTCTGGGAATCCAAATTTAGTGCCCACCTTTATCGATCACGTGGTTGTTGGTGCTGGTTTATTGAATATGTTCACAGTAGAAGCCTATTACAAAAATTTAGATGGCGCCATTTCTGAAATCCCCAGGCAAGATAACAACACCAATATCATTGAATACATCAACGTCAATTTTGACAAAACCATAGAGTTTGGATTTGATTTTGCCACCTATTTCAACGTGACCGATCGCTGGTACTTATATGCGGTCACGTCCTTTTTCAACTTAGAGGAAGAAACCGATTTTGGAAATGGCGTTGTCAACCAAAATCAATGGTCTAACTTATCAATCCTCCAAAACAGCATTAGCTTTTTAGAAGATAATAGTTTGAGTGCAACATTATCTTTAACCTATTATGGCAATCATTTAGAAGCATTTCAAACGGTTGATGAGCGCTTATTTTCAGAACTCTCGGTCGTAAAGAGTGTTCTCGATAAAAAAGGTGTTGTATCGCTTTCTGTTGGCGATATTTTCAACGCACAGGACATAAGGACTCGTGTACGCTATCAAAATCAATTTAGCTTTGGAAAATCGGACATCGATAATCGCTATATAAAAGTAGGCTTTAGATATAAATTTGGTAACACCCGTTTAGAGACCAACGAACGCAGTATCGATTTAGAAGAATTAAAGCGGTTGGATAAGTAGCAAAATTATAATCTATAGTTAGACGTGTTTCTACGGAAAAAATCGCCTAAAAAAAATAAAGTTCTCCTGAATTCGGAAGCGCTAAGGCCGTTATTACCTAGCAATTCCTTTCATCAAAACACCATCTAAAAGGAGCAGATTCCTAACCCTACCCAATCGAAGGTAAATGCTCAAGAATTCAGTCTTGCCACTCGGCGATAAAGAGGTTGGTATCGCGACCACCGCCATTGTTTCGGTTAGAGGAGAATGCCAAATACTTCCCATCGTTTGAAAATACCGGAAAGGCATCAAAGGTTTCACTATGCGTGACGCGTTCCAGATTTTTTCCATCAAGATCAATCAAGTATAAGTTAAACGGGAAGCCGCGTTCGGCCTCAAAATTGGAGGAGAACAGAATTTTATTTCCGGAGGGATGAAAAAACGGACTCCAGTTGGCATTCCCCAAATAGGTTAATTGTCGCATTTCGCTTCCGTCGGCATTACAGATGTAGAGTTCCATTTCGGTGGGTTCCACCAAGCCTTCCGCTAACAAATCTTTGTAGTCTTTAATTTCCTTTTCGGTTTTAGGACGAGACGATCTAAATATGAGTTTTGTGCCGTCGGGAGAAAAGAAAGCCCCACCATCATAGCCCAATTCATTGGTAATTTGTTTGACATCACTGCCATCAATATTCATGGTATAGAGTTCCAAATCGCCACTTCTTGTAGAGGTAAACACAATTTTATCGCCTTTGGGAGATACGGTTGGTTCTGCATCGTAGCCAACTTCATTGGTTAATTGATTTACGATGTTGCCTTCCAAATCGGCTACAAAAATGTCATAGCTGTCATAGATGGGCCAAATGTATTTTCCATTCTTGCGCAAAGGCGTATCTGGACAGGCTTTATCACCCAAATGCGTGGAGGCATAAATAATATGTTTATTGTCTGGTAAAAAATAGGCACAGGTGGTTCGTCCCATTCCAGTACTGATCATTGGTGGCTTGCCATCTTTAAACGTGTCGTCGCGATCCATCAAAAACATTTGGTCACAGTTCACGCCCCAATCCTTATTATTCGATTGAAACACCAATTGCTGGTCATCAAAACTCCAATAAGCCTCCGCATTGTCGCCGCCAAAAGTGACTTGTCGCATGGATTTAAAATGTTTTTCCTCAGGATAGATCAGCGAATCGGATGCTGTGTTTTCAACCACTTCAGAAATATCTTTTTTTGCTTCAGAAGAATTTTTAGGTTCGTTTTTACAGTTAAAAAATAAGATTGAGAGGATTAGGAGGTAGGCGTATTTCATGTGCATTTAAATTCAAAGAAGCTTGGCGCTTCTAATGTTTGAGATCTCGTAATGATTAAATTATTGATTAAATTTGAACAAAATTAAGATATATCATCATGAAAAACATAGTACTTATCCTTTTTCTAACAGTTTTAATCGCTTGCAAGCCCAATTCCGAAGAAAAATCAAAACCAGTAAGCATCAAAGAGGATGTGAGTTTTTTGGCAGATGACAAATTGGAAGGTCGTCAAACTGGAACCAAAGGAGAAAAAGCAGCCGCCGATTATATTGCCATGCGTTTCGAAACTATGGGACTTGAAGCAAAAGGTACAGATGGCTATTTTCAGCAGTTTTTGTTTAAGCCAAAAACCGATCCGCATCAAGAGGTAAAATACAACGTGAAGGATGGCGATAGCACAATCACTGGAATCAACGTGATTGGTTTTTTAGATAATAATGCCAAAAACACCATCATAATTGGTGCACATTACGACCATTTGGGTTATGGTGCTGAAGGCTCGCTTTACAGGGATAAGGAGCAGCAAATCCATAATGGCGCAGACGACAATGCCAGTGGCGTTGCAGTAATGCTCAATTTAGCTCAAAAATTAAAATCTGCAAATACCGGAAACAACTATTTATTTATGGCCTTTTCTGGAGAAGAAATGGGACTTTTGGGCTCTAATTACTTCACGAAGAATGCCACGATAGATTTCCAAAATGCCAATTATATGATCAACATGGATATGGTGGGCCGACTAAAAAACAACAACACGCTCGCGGTTTATGGCTTGGGCACGTCGCCAATCTTAAAACAGGTCGTCAAAGCAAACAATGCCAACTTCAAGATCATTGAAAACGAATCTGGCGTGGGGCCAAGTGACCACACCTCTTTTTATTTAGCCGATATTCCCGTACTGCACTTTTTTACAGGACAGCATGAAGATTACCACAAGCCAGGTGACGACACCGAAAAATTGAATATCGAGGGCATGGCCTTGATTTCAGGCTATATTTTCGACATCATCTCCGACCTTGACGATAATGGCAAATTGCCCTTCAGAAAAACAAAAAACGAAAGTGAAGATGTACCAAGATTTAAAGTAACCTTAGGCGTTGTGCCCGATTATCTATTTGATGGTAAAGGCATGCGCATCGATGGGATTAGTGAAGATAAGCCCGCTCAAAAAGCAGGGCTTCAAAAAGGAGATGTCGTGGTTAAATTAGGCGATAGTTTGGTAACTGATATGATGAGTTACATGCGAGCATTGAGTGCTTTTGATACTGGCGATAAAACCAAGGTAGTGGTTAAACGCGGCGAGGAAGAAGTGGAAGCAGCATTAGAGTTTTAATCCCATCGCTCCCAATGTTGCTGTCGGGATTTCTTTGAAAGGGCGTTCTACTCAGCCCTGATTACTCCTTCGGCTACATCAATAATTTTAAAATGTAAAATCGATCGCTGTTGCCTTAGGCATCCCGTTTTAATGAACAGCAATTGTTATTTATGCAGTGCTTATACATGGGTTTTGTGAGATTATCAAATAATTTGAACAGTCTAAGATAAGAAATTGAAAACCAAGACAGATTTCATCAACAAAATCCACCTCATCATTTCGGCATGCATCGTCGTTCCTATCGCTTTTGTCTATGGTTTCAATCCAGGGTTAAGTTTTGATATGTCTTTAGAAACCATTGATGAGCATAATTTCTACAAAGCCATTATGGGCTTGTATTTGGGGTTTTCAGCGCTTTGGATTTTGGGCGTTTTTAAAAATCAGTATCTCAAAACCGCTGTAATCACGAACTTGATTTTTATGTTGGGATTGGGTTTCGGCAGAATTATAAGCATCCTTATGGATGGCATCCCAACTTCAGGTTATGTGTTTGGCACTGTTGCAGAATTGTTTCTGGGTTTCTACGGACTTTGGGTGCTCAAAAGACTGGCTGAAGATAAGTGTGTTTGACCATAATAATCCGAGGTATCACAAACCCGTAAAAAACATCATGACTTAAAATAAAATCAAAACTGCTTAAAACTCACAGGTTTCCTAAACCTGTGAGGTCTATTTGATAAAAATCCCTAATTTTGCAAAAAAATAAATCACTTGATAAAGATAGGCGATATAGAACTTAAGGATTTCCCATTGCTTTTGGCACCTATGGAAGATGTGAGCGATCCACCCTTCCGTGCACTTTGCAAAGAACAAGGTGCCGATGTGGTTTACACAGAATTTATTTCCAGCGAAGGCCTCATTCGCGATGCCGCAAAAAGTGTGATGAAGCTAGATATCTATGAGAAAGAGCGTCCTGTTGGGATTCAGATCTTTGGCGCCAATATGGAAAGCATGTTGCAAACTATCGATATCGTAGAAAAATCGAATCCCGATATCATCGACATCAATTTTGGCTGTCCGGTTAAAAAGGTTGTGAGCAAAGGTGCTGGGGCTGGTATTTTGAAAGATGTTTGTCTTATGGAGCGCCTCACTGCAGAAATGGTTAAGCGCACCAACTTACCAGTGACCGTAAAAACAAGATTAGGCTGGGACCACGATTCCATTAAAATCCTTGAGGTTGCTGAACGTTTGCAGGATGTGGGTTGCAAGGCCATTTCCATCCACGGAAGAACCCGCGCCCAAATGTATAAAGGCGAAGCCGATTGGAAGCCGATTGCCGAAGTGAAGAACAATCCGCGCATGCACATTCCTGTTTTTGGAAATGGCGATGTGGATACCCCAGAAAAAGCCATGCTCATGCGAGATGGTTTTGGGCTTGATGGTTGTATGATAGGTCGTGCCAGCATTGGCAATCCTTGGTTTTTCAAACAAGTGAAGCATTACTTCAAAACGGGAGAGCACCTTGGACCAATTTCCATGGCAGAACGTGTGGACGCTGCTCGCCGACACTTAGAAATGTCCATTGCCTGGAAAGGCGAGAAACTGGGAGTTTTCGAAACCCGACGCCACTATACCAATTACTTTAAGGGCATCCCAGATTTCAAAACTTACCGCATGAAAATGGTAACCAGTGATGATCCAGAAGCTGTTTTCGCAGCCTTTGATGAGGTGTTGGAGGTTTTTGGGGATTATCAGTTTTCTTGAACTTGAAATTGAAGTTGAAGTTGAACTTGAAGATGAAGATGAAGATGAAGATGAAGATGAATTTGCTCGCAAACCTGCCTGCCGGTAGGCTGGGGCGCAGAGTCGCAGAGTATTTTAGAAACCCGACGCGACTGTACCAATTTCTTTAAGTGCATCAACTGATCCAGCAGCTGTTTTCATAGCCTTTGAGGAGGTGTTGGAGGTTTTTGGGGATTATCAGTTTTCTTGAACTTGAAATTGAAGTTGAACTTGAACTTGAAGATGAAGATGAAGATGAATTTGCTCGCAAACCTGCCTGCCGGTAGGCTGGGCCGCAGAGCGCTTTAGAAACCCGACGCGACTGTAACAATTACTTTAAGTGCATCAACTGATCCAGCAGCTGTTTTCGCAGCCTTTGAGGAGGTGTTGGAGGTTTTTGGGATGATCAGTTTTCTTGAACTTGAACTTGAACTTGAAGTTGAAGATGAGGATGAGGATGAAGATGAAGATGAAGTTGCTCGCAAACCTGCCTGCCGGTAGGCTGGGCCGCGAAGACCCAGAGAGAACATACGCTAACTTTATAATCTGATATTCTTGATAGATTCATTAAAGTATATTTTGAAATTAACCTGTCAGGAACATTTTGCATCCTTCCGACTTTGCGAAAAAAGAATGTGTTAGCAAGGCTTTGCGCCTCTGCGAGGAGAAATCACTGAAGCATGCATCAACTCTTAACCAAATTCTTCGATATGCGTTGCGAAGCCAATTTTGAGGCCAGAATTCCGAAGGTACAAATCGTGGCAAGCACAATGACAAAATTAATGCCTTGGATTTCAACAGGGTAAGGTAAAGAAGGGGTAATCATAACCAGTGCAAATTGTTGTTGCAAATACACGATCACAAAGCCAATGATCAATCCAAAAACACCAGCAAGCACCGTCATTAAACTCCCCTGAAAAAAGAAAATAAGCCGAATATCCTTTGTGGTAGTGCCCAAATTAAAGAGCGTGTTCAAGGATTCCTTCTTATCCAAAATCATCATGATAAGCGCACCAACCACGTTGAAAAGAGCGATGATGATGACTAGCGTAAAAATAAGATACACCGCTACGTTTTCAGTATTAAGCATTTTGTAGAGCGCGTCGTTAAGCTGATTTCGGTTTTTAACCTTAACCTTATTACCAAAGATGGAGGCAATCTGCTGCGCCACTTCCGCTTGGTTTGCGCCATCTTTGAGCTTAAACTCTATGGAAGACAATTGGTTTTTTTTGTAATTGACGAGATAGGAAGCGGTCTCAATATCGGAAAAAATCACCTCGTTGTTAAGGTCTTCATTGATGTCAAAAACGCCCACATTGTAAGCAGTAACGCTATTGAAAGCACCACGAATGGAAGTGATTTGACCCTTTCCGGGTTTAGGCACGTATATTTTCAGACTTTTGGAGAAATCGAGAATCCCAAAGCCCAATTTGTTCGAAATTCCGCCGCCAGCAACCACTTGACTCGCTTCAGGATCTAACCAACTGCCATAATACACCATGGAATCGATGGCAGTGACTTTAGTGAAATTTTCGTCCACCCCCTTTAAGGTCACGATTTGTTGCTTATCGTCAAACTCGAGAATCACACGTTCTTCAATGGTCTTGGAGTAGACCTCAATCGCATCGATCTTTTGGATTTCAGATTTTTCAGCATCTGTAAATAAAAACGATTTGCCTTCCGAAGGAAACAATTTCAAATCGGGGTCCACAAATGAAGAGAACTCCAGACTAAAAGTCTTTAAGCCCGCAAACCCCGAGAGTACAATAAATAAAGCCGCAGCAGCAATCACGGTTCCTGAAGCTGCAATAATGGTCATGATATTTATGGCATTGTTGCTACTTTTGGAAAAAAGGTAACGCTTAGCGATATAAAGGGCAAAATTCACTTAGGATTTTTTACGTTTAGAAAGCAGATCGGCGTCCTTGATGGGATCCTCTTCACGTTTGAGTGCTTTTTCAACACCTTCAATGTATTCTAAAGAATCATCCACAAAAAATTCCAATACAGGCATGCGTCTCAGTTGATTTCTGGTACGTTGTGCGAGTTCATGGCGAATCAATGGCGTATTTGATTTGATGCCTTTCAACAGTTCGGCAGCTTTATTGTTTGGGAAAATACTTAAAAAAACCTTCGCATCCGATAGATCTGCGGTCACATTGACCTTACTTACAGAGATAATGACGCCTCGCAAACCGCCATCGGTAGCTGCTTTTTGTAACACATCGGCGAGGTCTTGTTGCAAGATGCCTGCTATTTTCTTTTGTCTATTTGTTTCTTCCATAATTTTGAGTTTTAAGTCGTTCTCAATCGATCATCGTTAATTTGGTGGAACAACTTTCAAGTGGTCGTATGCGAGCATACCGTATTTTAGACTGCAAAAGTAGGCGATATTTGAGTAAAATCTTATTTTTGAGGGTAAAAAGGGGAATTGCTTCGGAAGTAAGGCACCAAACGATTAACTTATCCACTCCTGTTCAAGCTTGAAACTGCCGTTGTGATTTTTTGGTTTTTCGTGTTCAAGGAATTATTCAGAAGGCCTTTAAACATATTGAATATCAAAGCTTTATTTATTTACAAAAAACTTAAGCACCCTAAAAATCGGGTTGTTTAAAAATTGTTTGTCAACTAATTAGAACCAAGTCTTTATTATTGCTTCTAAATCACTAATTCTTAAATCGAAATTAAACCATGGGCTTAACAAAAATAGAACATATTGGCATAGCGGTCAAGGACATTGAAGCTTCCAATGAGTTGTTTGCTGCGCTCTTCGGAAAAAAACATTACAAGACCGAAGCCGTAGAAAGTGAACAGGTCACGACCTCCTTTTTTGAGGCAGGTCCTAATAAAGTGGAGTTACTTCAAGCCACTTCCGCAGAAAGTCCCATTGCTAAATTCATTGAAAAAAAAGGCGAAGGCATCCATCACATTGCCTTTGCCGTAGATGATATTGAGGCCGAAATCAAACGATTAACAGCCGAAGGTTTTAAGATGATTCACGAAATTCCCAAAAAAGGGGCTGACAATAAGCTGATTGCTTTTTTACATCCCAAAAGCAGCAATGGCGTTTTGATTGAGCTGTGCCAAGAGATAAAGCCCTAAAATTGTTGTAAGATTTTAAAATAAGTAGTAATATTGCATCCTCTAAACCGGTCCTTTAGCTCTCCACGATAGTTATCGGGAGGTTAGAGCACCTGACTCTCCCGATAGCTATCGGGACAGGTGGTACAGGATAAGTGAACATATTGAAATAAAAAATAACCAACGGTCCTATAGCTCTCCACGATAGTTATCGGGAGGTTAGAGCACCTGACTCTCCCGATAGCTATCGGGACAGGTGGTACAGGATAAGTGAACATATTGAAATAAAAAATAACCAACGGTCCTATAGCTCAGCTGGTTAGAGCACCTGACTCATAATCAGGTGGTCCCTGGTTCGAGCCCAGGTGGGACCACTAGAAAACCCTTCATCCGAAGGGTTTTTTTATTACCACTAAAGATAAAGTCCGTGAAGGCCAAGACTTATATCCTAAACCTTAAGAAATACCAAGAGATGGTAGAAAAATAACAACCTTATCCACCTGACTCTCCCGATAGCTATCGGGACAGGTGGTCCCTGGTTCGAGCCCAGGTGGGACCACTAGAAAACCCTTCATCTGAAGGGTTTTTTTATTACCACTAAAGATAAAGTTCGTGAATACAGGGACTTATATCCTAAACCTTAAGAAATACCAAGAGATGGTAGAAAAATAACAACCTTATCCACCTGACTCTCCCGATAGCTATCGGGACAGGTGGTCCCTGGTTCGAGCCCAGGTGGGACCACTAGTAAATTCAAGGCTTTCAAGATTTAATTCTTGGGAGCTTTTTTTATTTGCACATAAAATTCAAGACCCGGGATTTAAAGAAAAAGGATTTATCTGGTAAATCTTGAAAAGTAATTCAGTTTAACATCAGAGATATTGATTTATTTTTTCAACCTTTTCGGGCTCTATATCACTTTTATTAATATAGAATTCGTTGGTTAGAGGAATCTCTTTTGATTTCTTTTCGTCCATCTTCCACAATAGACCTTTTCCATTGATCACATTACCTCCCGTATAAATTAACATATGACTAACGAACAAATCCTTCTCTAAGGGTTGAACTTGCAAAGAGAATTGCGAATAAGAAGGTTGATTTTTTTTATTAAATTCAGAAATCAAATAGTTTTCAGTAATACTTAATCTTCCTATACCTTCAAAATTGGTCTTATTGATTTTGAGTTTAATTTCCCCTAACTCATTTATAACTTGAAAAGAAATTGGAATGAGGTAGTCATTACTGTCTAGATAATACCCTCTATAGCTGCCAATTAAAAAATTAATTATCTCCAAACGATTGATTGAGACGGCTAAATCAGAATCCTTATGGGGCAAAACACCATCTACTTCTAATCTTTGTGAATAAAGATGGTGATGAAATATCGGATTTATTTCATGGCTTCTTACTTTTTCGTTCTGTGCTTCCGCATTAGCTACCTCTTCAAAAATGAGTTTGCCTATCACGGGATTGTTGCTTCTGTCAAAACCACAATAGGCACCTAGAAGCACGGGTTTATTATTCATATTATTACCATAAAACAAATTCACAAAACATTCTTTGTTCAAACTGGAATCTTCTTTGCTAAAGTAAAAAGATAAAGCACTATCTCCCGTTGGAACGCATTTTCCAAAATAACTATATGTAGTGGGCTCTTCATCTCTCTCCCAATATAAGATTTCCCAAGAGGCAGATTTCAATTGGTATATTGTGAACTTTGATTTGATGTAGTACCGCCTATCTTCTACGTAGTAACCTACATAGTATAGCACATGTTCATTCTTAACGGAACCTTGCAATATTGCTTGTTCTACCTCTCTAACATCAGCACTGATGTAAGTGGAATTCTGGAGATAGTCATTGTAGCCTTGATAGCCCGCGGCTGTCACTAAAATGGTTAGGTAGTCTCTTCTTATCTTAATTTTTGTCTTGTGACTTGCATCTATTTCTCTCTTTTTGTTATATAAATATTTCCCGTTAATCCATTTGCCTGTTTTCTCAGTGATGAAGCTTTTTAGGTTTGCGCTCCCCTCGTCATAGTTGCCAAAACCATAAAGTTGGAAAACCGTTAAGGATTTAATTTCTATGGAATTATGCTTATAAAAAAGCTGTAAAAGCTCTTTGTGCAAACCAAGATAAAAATTATTTGACAGTTCAATTCCTCTTTTGGACATCGTCTTAAATGTTTATATTAAGCCAATTATAACATAATTCCTGTTGAATTCCTATTTAATTAATTAAATAATAAGTTAATAGGAATAATTCCAGTTAATAAATAATAAATATATATTGGCCATCGATAATTCAAAGCACTGCTAACAAACAATTCGATTATGAAAAAATTATTTTTATTCTTCATTTTACTCGCACAGGTATGTTATAGCCAACAGTCAAAGGATATTGGGGGTACTATTGTTGACTCATTAGGAAACCCTATTGCGGGAGCAACAATAGTTGACAAATCAGACCCGACCAATGGGGTGGTTTCTGATTTTGATGGTGAATTCGTTATATCGGTGGCAGAATCTACCAAAGAATTGGAAGTGTCCTATTTAGGGTTTAAAACAAAAGTGGTAACTATCAATGGTAATTTTCTAAACATAATATTAGAAGAGGAGGCCAGTCAATTGGAGGGGGTTACTGTACAAGGGTTTAGATCTGTTGCAAGTAAGGCGCGTGTTAGAACACAAGCCATTCAAAGTTTACCGGAAACTACAGTTGCGATCGATGCTGCTACGATAGAGGCTAGTGGCATTGACAATATTCAATCGTTTACAGCACAAATTTCAAATGTTACTTTTACACAAGCACAGCAACCAGGTGTAAATTTTCTTACCGTTCGTGGAATTTCACAAATTAGAAATGCAGAATCTCCTGTCGCAGTAGTAATAGATGGTATGACATTGCCAGATGCAAGTGCCATGAATATGTCATTGTACGATATTGAGCTATTGGAATTTATAAAAGGTCCTCAAGGTACGCTATATGGTAAAAATGCCATCGCAGGTGCAGTTAACATTGTAACAAAAGATCCAACAAACAAGAATAAAACAAAAGTGATGCTTACAGCGGGTAATGGCGGGCTATATGGCGCCGGGCTCTCTTCCTCTGGGGCTTTCACCAAGGACAAGTTCTATTATAGTGTTACAGGTAGGTATAGCAGTTTTGATGGTTTGATTAACAATACCTTTTTAAATCAAAAAGCAGATTTTTCTGAGGAAGTTAATTTTAGAGGAAAATTGAAATATAGGTTTAGCCCAAGATGGTCGGCCGTTTTTGTCCAAGATAATTTCAAGATCGAAGCTGGGGGTAACTATTATGTAACTAAAACCGATCTTTTTGACCCATCCATTCCTGTACTTGCAGATGATGACTATTCTAATGAACCGTTCGGTGATGTATTGGGAGATTCAGATCTCTCGAACTCACTGAGTAGCCTTAAGGTAGAAGGATCGTTGAGCAAAGCAAAGTTTCAATCCGTTACGTCTTTTAATGCCACCAGACGTTATTACATTGGGGAAAATGATTATTCTCAATATGCTTTTAGTAAAGTATCTCAAACATCAGACTCAGATACGTTTAGCCAAGAGTTTAGGTTGACCTCAGATTATGGTGAGGACTCCAAATTTGATTACACCGTTGGAACATTGTACCAAAATAGTAATCGCTATTTAAACACTTCTACCTTCCTAAACAGAACCTATTATGAAGGTGGTTTTGTAGATGCTTCTGCTGAAAACGCAAATTATAGCACGGACCCATTGGTTGGGAACGACGATGATAATACCATAGAGACATTAGCCGGTTTTGGATTTGTAGACTATAAATTGACCGAAAAGTTCACAGTTTCTGCTGGGGTACGTGTAGATTATGATAAACTCACAAATGAATCTCGCATATCAAACACTAGCATAGAAAATGACATTACCGTATGGCAACCAAAATTTTCATTGGCGTATGAATTTTCTGAAACGATATTAGGGTATGCCAATTATGGGCGTGGCTATAGAAGTGGTGGGTTCAATTCTGACGAAACTGTAAAATTTGGAAGGACTTATGAGCCGGAATTTACAAATAACTACGAGCTTGGTTTAAAGACAAGTTTCTTGAACAATAGAATTATTTTCAATAACGCATTTTACCGTATCGATTTCGAAAATCAACAACAATACACCTTTATTCCTGTGACTCCAGCTGTTTTAGGTATTTATAATTTTGAGGAATCTACAATTACAGGATTCGAAACTGAACTAAAATTCAGAGCAACCAATTACCTAGATTTCTTTACAAGTTTAGGATTAAACGATGGTGAGATAAAAAAAGGAGTTTATAACAGATTGACCAACGCTGCAGCATTTGATTATGAAACAAGCGAAGAAGTAGATGTTAGCGGAAATACTTCACCTTTTACAATAGAAAGTACGTTTCAAATTGGTGCCAATGCTAATTTTGAATTAGCGGAGAAATCAACATTAGGCTTTCATGTTAATGTAGATAGTAGAGGTACGCAATACTGGGATCCTTTGGAAGAATACAAACAAGAACCATATACACTTGTGAACGCCAGAGTCAATCTGAAGTTAAATAACTTCGGTGTAACGGTATGGTCAAATAATATTTTTGACACTAAATTCAATACTGAATTTTTTCCAACAGCCGAATTTGGATTCAACAATTTAAGATTTCCAAATACGCCGACGACAGTGGGTATTGACCTTTCTTATACCTTCTAAATACAATATAATAATTGATTTTTAATTCTTTTCCCTACCTAAATTTAACTGGGGAGATGGTTAATACATTTTCTAAACTGAAATAAAAAAACATGAAAATTAATTGTAGCGTAATAAGATTCCACAAAACCGGAGAGTTAGATGTATTGGCTCTTGAGAATGTAACCATGGAAGACCCTGAGAATGATGAGGTCTTGTTTAAAGTAGATGCCTTTGCCCTTAATAGAGCTGATGTCCTTCATTACCAAGGTTTCCATACAACAGTGCCAGATTTTCCTTCACGAATTGGGTCAGAAGCCACTGGTGAAGTTGTTAAGGTCGGCAACAAGGTAACCGATTTTAAAGTAGGCGATAGAGTGACTTCCATACCGTTTAATACCGCTAAATATGGTGTGCAAGGCGAGTATGCTGTTGTGCCCCAAGACTATTTAACTAAAGCACCTAAAAATTTAACGGTTGAAGAAGCTTGTTCTATTTGGATGCAATATTCTACTGCTTATTTTGCCTTATTCCATATTGGTAGCGTAAAAAAAGGAGATTATGTTTTTATTCCAGCAATCTCTAGTTCTGCAGGATATGGTTGTTTTGAATTGGCAAGAGATGCCGGAGCTATTGCCATATGTTCTACCAGAACAAGTGTTAAAAAAGAGGAGCTAAAACAACTTGGCATAGATCATCTAATTGTAACAAAAGAAGAGCCAGTCGAAAAAAGATTGATGGAAATAACGAATGGAAAAGGTGTGAGTTTTGTGTATGATCCTGTCGCTGGAGCTTTTTGTGATGAATATTTAGAAGCGTTATCAACAGGGGCTGTTGTAATTATTTATGGATTATTAGATCCAAACCCAACACTATTTCCCCTAGTCCCATTAATTAGAAAAAAAGCAACAATGGATGCCTATTCTCAATTTAACCATGTAGAAGACATCGTTAAATTAAACGAATGCAAGGCTTACATTTTAGATAGAGTTGGAAAGGGAGCAATAAAACCAGTAGTGAGTAAAGTTTTTGATTTCAAAGACTACAAAAAAGCCTATGAATATATGCTATCAAATCAGCAAGTAGGAAAAATTGTAGTTAGAGTAAATACTAAATAATTAAGTAATATGAGAGTCGCAACAGATATTGGAGGCACTTTTACTGACCTTGTTTTTTTCGATTTCGATAGAGAAACCAAAGAAGTCAAAAAGGTCGAGGTGTCCAAATCCAGCACAACACCGGGCGAATTCGAAAAAGGGATCTTAAATGCTATTAAAAAAATAGATTTAGATTTAAATACCATTGATTTTTTCGCTCACGGCACAACCGTAGTCATTAACGCCATTACAGAACGGAAAGGTTCTAAAACAGCGTTGATCACCACCGAAGGATTTAGAGACGTTCTAGAAATTGCCAGAGGCACAAGACCAGACTTGTACAATTTCAACTTTAAAAAAGAAGAGCCGTTTGTAGAGCGGTACTTAAGGCAAGAAGTCAAAGAACGTATCAATTATTTAGGAGAAATTATTACGCCATTAGATGATACATCAGTAGATAAACATATAGAAGCATTTATAGAAGAAGGTGTAGAAGCCATTGCAATTTGCTTTTTACATGGGTATAAAAATCCTATTCATGAAAAACAATTGGCGACTTATATTCGTGCTAAATACCCACAATTCGAAGTTATAACTTCGCATGAAGTTACTAGGGAATGGAGAGAATATGAGCGCACGAGCACCACTGTGCTTTCTGCTTATGTAAAACCATTAGCTACAAAATACTTAAATAATCTAACCCATCATTTACAAAAGCTAGGATACAAAAATGATTTGTACATCATGCAATCCAATGGTGGAATTACTACCGTGGAAGATGTAAAAGCAAACCCAATAACGTTAATTGAATCTGGCCCAGCAAGTGGTATGCTTGGTGCCGTGGTATTGGGTAAAACTATAGGTAAAGAAAATTTATTGGTGTTGGATATTGGCGGCACCACAGCGAAATGTTCCTTGATTGAAAATGGAACACCAAAAATAGTAACAACGTATAATATCGAAAAGACAAAAACCCAAGCTGGCTTTCCCATTCTTACACCAGTTATTGATATTGTAGAAATAGGAAACGGTGGAGGAAGTATTGCTTGGTTAGATGATGGAGGAAAAATGCGCGTTGGACCAAAAAGTGCTGCTGCCAACCCAGGACCTTCGTCCTATGGTAAAGGCGGTTCTGATTTTACAACAACAGATGCCAACGTTGTCTGTAACCGCATACATAAAGACTACTTTTTAGGGGGTGAATTAAAACCGGATTTTGACAGTTTGGAAAAAGCGGCAAAACCCCTTTGTGAAGAATTGGATATGACTATTGAAGAAGTGGCACGTGGTGTTATTCGCGTTGCCAATTCTAATATGGTCAATGCCCTGAAAAGTGTTTCTGTAAACAAAGGCTATGATCCAAGGGACTTTACTTTAGTCGTTATTGGAGGTGGTGGCCCCATGCACGGAGCATATTTGGCCGAAGAACTACAAATGCCCGAGGTCATAGTGCCATTAAATGCTGGTGTGTTTTCAGCTTTTGGAATGTTAATGTCAGATTTGAGAAGAGATTACATTCGTACAGACGTTATGGACTTGAATGAGGATAAGTTTTCAGCTTTAAAGAATGTCTTTAAAGAAATGAAAAACGAAGCCATTAAAGCTTATGAAAGAGATGGGTATCAAAAAGAAGATATCAAATTTGAGTATTATTTAGATTTGCGATACAAGGGGCAAGAACATTCGGTAAAGCTCGGTTTAGCCAGTTTATCCAATTTGAAAATGGATGAAATAGAAAATAATTTTCATCAACTACATAAGAAGCGATATGCGTTTAGCCTTGCGGACACAAATATTGAAATTGTTAACTATCATCTTGTTGCAGAGGTCATCGTAAACAAGCCAGTTATTGGTAAAGTTGAGTCAAGGGGCAATACAGTAGAAGATGCATTAATTACTACTGAAAAAGTAGATTTTGATGTGTATGGTATCCATGATAGCAACTTTTTTGATAGGGATAAATTAGACCCCGGTATGACGATTGAAGGCCCTGCAATTATTGTAGAACAATCTACATCAACAGTTGTTCCGCCAAAGTATCAATTTAGAATTGATGAATATGCAAATATTATTATCAGTAAAATACAGTAATCATGGGTTTAAATAAATTTACATCAGATATCATTCAGGATTCCTTAATCTCAATTGGTGAAGCCATGTTTGAAACTATTCAGCGCACCAGTATGAGTCCTATAATTTACGAAGCACTGGATTATGCCGTCGGTATTACAGACGGGGAAGGACGATTGCTTGCGCAAGGTAATGGGGTAATTACTTTTTTGGCCGCAATGAGCCTTGTGGTAGAAGAAACATTAGAGCGATTTGGAGAAGACAATCCTTTAAAAGAAGGTGATGTCATTATGGCGAATACGCCTTATGTTGGCGGTGGTACACATTTGTCAGATATTGCCTTAATCACGCCTATTTTTTATAAAGGTGAACGCGTAGCTTTTACTGTGAATAAAGCACATTGGACAGATATAGGTGGCACAAACCCAGGTTCAGTATCAACCGTATCCACAGAAATTTATCAAGAGGGGATGCATTTTCCTTTTATCAAAATAAAGGAAGAAGGAAAGATAAATGAAGCCATCGTTAAAATGATTGAGGCCAATGTGAGATTGCCAAAAAGTACTTTAGGGGATTTATTTTCTGGTGTTGCAGCAAATGAAGTTGGTGCAGAAAGAATTATAAAACTCATAGACAAATATGGTTTGGAAGCATATAAACAAGCTGCTGAAGAATTCATGGAATATGGGGAACGAATTAGCTTAAAAGAGTTGAAAAAAATTCCGAATGGAGTTTATGAAAATACAGGATGGATAGAAAATGATGGTTTTGGGAATGGTCCTTTTCCAATAAAATTAAAAATAACAATATCAGATGAGAATATGACCTGTGATTTCACAGGGTCTCACGAACAGTTAAAAGGTCCGCTGAATTTATCAAGAACAGGTTTAGAAACTGCAGTTAGAGCAGCTTTTAAATCTATAACAACGCCAACATTACCTGCCAATAATGGCTCTTTTAAGCATGTAAAATTAATTTGTCCAGAAAAGACAATCGTGAGTGCAGAAGCACCTGCACCAATATCTGTTTATTATGAAGTGTTTTTGGCGGCAATAGATTTACTGCTAAAAACATTAGGCCCTGTTGTGCCAGATAAATTACCCGCTGGACATTTTAGATCGGTATGTGTGACGTATATTTCTGGTATTCATCCCGTAACCAATGAGTTTTACGTTCAAGCAGAACCTCTTTCTGGAGGTTGGGGAGCTTGTGCCACTCACGATGGAAATCGTGGACAATTCTCTTATGCACACGGAGAGTCTTACAACATTCCAGCAGAAACGCGAGAAAGAAAATACGGAGTAGTAGTAGAAGAATATGCGTTTCATAACGAAGGAGGTGGATACGGTGAATTTCAAGGTGGGAATGGTCAATATCTAACTTTTAAAATATTGTCTGAAGAGGCTTTCTTAACTGGAGCTTTTCTAGGGTATTCAATTCCTACATGGGGGCTTTTTAATGGAAAAGAAGGGAGCTATAATTACTTTACAGTAATAAGAACAGATGGTACTGAAGAGACTTACAATGTTGTGACAAACGTAAAGTTGCATAAGGGTGACAGGGTAAAATTGGTGACCGCTACAGGCGGTGGTTATGGTAATCCTAAAAACAGACCAATAGAGAAAATCCAAAGAGACTTAAAGAATGGCTTCATTACCAAAGACCAGGCTTTGGAACATTACCCTAAAATGGCAGGACTATAACTAATTGCTTAAGATATGGAAGTTATAAAATTAAGTTATCCAGAAAATGATGATTATTTAAAATATGTCATCCAAAAACAAGAAAAAGGAGTAGCTGTAGATTGTGGTTCGGTAGTTTTAAAGAAAGGACAGGTTCTTCCCTTTAAGACACTAGATGCTCATGAAATAACCTATTTGGTTTCTGGTAAATTAAAGGTTATAACCAAAGATCGAAACGAAAAAGTCATGAACCAGGGTGATTTAATTTATTTAAATAAAGACGAAATCCGCAAAACCGAAACCTTGGAGGATAGTAAAATCCTTTTCTTTTTGTTTAAGGAAACATAAAACTGAAACGTATATCCGCATACATTGCTAAAAGTTAATTTTAATATCCCATAGCCGAATATGTCTTTGCCCCTCCCGATAGCTATCGGGACTAAAGGGTGGTCATGTTCACAAAATTCAGAATATCCATTAGGACGTCAAGCGGCTATGCATAAACTGAATTAGAGAACCTATCACTAAATTATTAAAATTGGAAAATACAGTAACAAACTCACAAGAACATACTGATTATGCATCAGAAGCTATCCCAGAAAATGCAAGACAACCTTGGTATGTGCCCGCTTTTATTTTTGGCGGCTTAGAGTTTTGTATTCCGGTATTGTTGATAGGAGGTATTCTAATAGGCAATTTTAGTCTTTTAGAAATTATAGGCATTTTAATGATAGCGCTTGTATTTTTTCAATGGATAGGTAACGCCATACAGGGTTATATCGGTGCAAAAACAGGCTTAACATCGTCGGCACTGGCATCATTAAGTTTTGGAAAAGAGCAATCACGAATCATAGTAGGTATTGTCATTTTAGCCTTGACTTTAGGTTGGTGGGCCATACAGACCTCTGTTGCCGCAGATGCTTTTAGTGCTTTGGTAGGCATTAATAAAGATGAAAATTTCTTGTTATATATTTTAAGTACTGCGGGTATCGGTATTCTTTTTGCGATTCCTTCCATTTTAGGATATGCTTCCATCAAATGGGTAGATTATGTAGCCATACCAGCGGGATTGCTGCTGGTAACCGTAGCGCTCTATTTATCCATAAATAATATGGGTTGGGAAAAAATAACCACATGGAACCCGGAAGGCTCAATGTCTTTTATTGGGGCAATCAATCTGGTTATCAGTATTAATGTTGCGCAATGGTTAATTGCACCAGATTATACAAGATTTGCAAAGCCTACCTGGAGAGACAATATTTTAATTCCGTTGGGCATTATCATCGTAGGTTTCCCACTGTTTATAGTCGGTGGTATAATGTCTATGGGTACTGGTAATTCAGATATCGTACAGGTGATGCAAGAACTTGGTTTTCCTGCTTGGGGCTTTGTGGTGTTATGGGTCGCAACGTGGACCAGTCAATTGGTAAGTAATTATACGGGTGGTTTGGTGTTGTGCAATATGTTTAATCTACATGATAACAAAGGTAGAAAAACAATGACGCTGGTTTTCGCTGTAATAGGAATCATATTGGCATTATTGGGCATTATGGACCAGTTTGTTAATTTCCTTTATACGCTAGCATTAATAGTTCCTGTTATAGCCGGAGTTATTATGGCGCATTATTTTTTTGTAAGTAAAACGGTGTTTACAACAGAAAAATCTTGGAACTGGTTAGCTACAATAAGTATTATGACGGGTCTTTTGGTAGGATATTTAACACAATATCAATTTCCTATTGGAATACCAGCAGTTCAATCTTTAATCGTTTCAGGTGCGCTATACGCTGTTTTGAATAATACACTGAAAATAGAACTAAGTGGAAAAAATATTTGATAATACCGAAGCTGCTTTAGCGCTTAAATCAGATTCAGAACTTGAAAGGGCGCGCTTTCTTTTCGAATTGATAAAACGGGATACCTTGGTGAAAATAGGAGCTGCAGTAACCAAGTTTGCGCTAAAATTTCGTTTGCCCGTCGAAGGATTGATTCGCTCTACCGTTTTTGACCATTTCTGTGGGGGAATCACGGAAGACGATTGCTTACCGGTAATTGATAGAATGTTTTCAAAAAATGTGCATGCTGTTTTAGATTATTCTGTAGAGGGGAAAGAAGAAGAAGGGCAATTTGACAAGGCGATGTTTAAAATTCTGAAAACTCTGGAGTACGCCAGACATAACAAAGCCATACCCTATATAGTATTTAAACCAACAGGGTTTGGCCGTTTTGAGATTTATGAGAAATTGACAGCGGGGAAAAAGCTGACACAAGAAGAACAAGTTGAATGGAATAGAATTAAAAATCGGTATGACCGGGTTTGTGGGAAAGCATTTGAGTATGATGTTCCTATTTTAATAGACGGCGAAGAGAGTTGGATGCAAGATGCTGCTGATGAATTGGCAGAAAGTATGATGTTTAAATATAATAAAGAAACAGCAATTGTATTTAACACCCTACAACTCTATCGTCATGATAGATTGGACTATCTAAAAGAACTGCATCAACAGGCCACTGAAGGTAGGTTTAAGATAGGTATGAAACTCGTACGGGGCGCCTATATGGAAAAAGAACGGGAAAGGGCAATTAGATTAGGATATCAAGATCCCATCTGCAAGGATAAAGCAACGACCGATGCACTCTTTAACGAAGTACTTATATACATGATAAAGAATTTGGAAAACATGGCTTTGTTTGTCGGCACACATAATGAAGAAAGCACCTATTTAGTATTGCAGATTATGCAGCGTTGTAAAATAGCAGAAAATGATAAACGAATCTGGTTTGGTCAACTTTTCGGCATGAGTGACCATATCAGTTACAATCTCGCAAACTTCGGATACAATGTTGCAAAGTACCTGCCATATGGTCCAGTAAGAGATGTAATGCCATTTTTGTTTAGGAGAGCAGAAGAAAATACCTCCGTAGCGGGTCAGACTTCAAGAGAGCTATATTTGATAAAAAATGAAATGAAGAGGAGAAAATTGGTAAAATCTGTATAACAGGTTTAATGAAACCATTGATTTTCAATCCAGTTTATAACCTGAAGTAAAACCTCGCCCTAAGAGTTCCCTCTTTGGTCTTTTTAAGTAGTCTCGTTAATTGACCTCTTGGGACTTAAATTCCTTAATCTAGCATTGAAGGTTAAAGTAAATGAAGGATATGAAACTTTTAAAAAAACATTCCGCAAAGAGAGAAGAGCTATTAAAGTAAACCAAATGGCATTACATATTACCAAATTTGATTTTAACTATGTTTACGTGCAAATTGAGTATAAATGAAAAAAGCTTCAAAAGTCAAAAAGTCTTGAAGCGCTATGGATACTAGTGGAGAATGCCGTCCCGACGCCTCGGGAGAACCGGTGACCTCTTGCCTGCCAGAATCATATGGTGTTCAATTGCCCCTGGTTCGAGCCCAGGTGGGACCACTAGAAAACCCTTCATCCGAAGGGTTTTTTTATTACCTTGGCCCAATGTGCCACTGCTATATACTTTTCAGTAATTCTCTCAACCGATTTTACGTGGGTGCCTGTCAAGACTTGAATAAACGCATCCATAACCACAATAAAGGAAAGTATGGCAAAAGCACCTTTACCTCGACTGCCAATGATTGGGTATTGTTTTTAAACATTGAGACCAAAAACTTCCCAAATGCTAGAAGGTTGGAACTTAAGATAAAATCCATGAAGAGCAAGACCTATGTTCTAAACTTGAAAAAACATCTTGAACTCCTAGAAAAAATAAAGAGGGAATCCACCTGACGCTCCCGATAGCTATCGGGACAGGTGGTCCCTGGTTCGAGCCCAAGCCGTACCACGAAACCCTTCGACTTGAAGGTTTTTTTTTAATAACTCAACGTTTCACTGCTATATCCTTTTTTAGATTAGAACACTTTTATTAAATCCTAATATTGAACTTAGATTAAAATGACTCAATATGCACACACGGAAATGCAATAAATACACTATATTGCACATCTAAATATGCACCATGGAGCAATTATTAGAAAAGTCAGCAGCATTAGTGCAACGGATCAGCACTAAAAAAAAACGCTACCTATACCATGAGATAAATTGGAATAACAGATTAATTGGTATCAAAGGCGCAAGAGGCACTGGTAAAACCACACTTTTGTTACAAAAGCTAAAAGAGTTGCGGTTAGCGCCAACACAAGGCACCTATTGGTCTTTAGATGATTTTTATTTTACAACACATTCATTAGTAGAAACAGCCGAAGAATTCTTTAAAAAAGGAGGGGTATATCTTTTCTTAGACGAAGTGCATAAGTACGAAAATTGGTCTATACATATAAAAAACTTATACGACTTCTATCCAGACCTTAAGATCGTATTCACAGGATCCTCCATTATTGATATTTCTAGAGAAGAAGGCGATTTAAGTAGGAGAATGTTGATGTACACCTTGCCTGGTCTTTCATTCCGTGAATATTTAGCATTTAACGATTTGTATGATTTTGAGCCTATATCATTAGAGCACATGCTATCTGTAGATCGTAAATGGACAGAACTATTTTCTTCTGATTTTAGACCATTAGCCTATTTTAAAGACTATTTACAGTACGGATATTATCCGTTTTCAATGGAAGACAAACAAGGTTATGCCACTCGTTTGCAACAATTGCTGCGCTTGATTGTGGAGTATGATATGGCAGAGCTAAAAGGTTTTGACATCCGCAATGCAAAAAAGATGTTACAATTGTTAAATGTAGTTGCTGCTAACGTGCCCTTTCAGCCCAATATTACCAATATTGCTTCAAAAAGTGATATTCATAGAAATTCTGTAGTAACCTATCTTCATTTTTTAGAGCAAGCAAAGTTAATAAGGCTATTGTATGCATCGGGAATAAGTTTGGCTACACTTCAAAAGCCTGAAAAAGTGTATTTAGACAACCCAAATCTTGCCTTTTCATTTTCAACGGCTGATCCAAATAAGGGAAACTTACGGGAAACCTATTTTATTTCCCAAGTTGCAGTTCGGCATAAAGTTTCATATCCTAATCAAGGTGATTTTTTAGTTGACGATATGTTTACTTTTGAAGTTGGAGGCAAAGACAAAACCAACAAACAAATAAGCGGTATAAAAAATGCTTTTGTAGTTGCTGATGATGCAGCGTATCCTATAACTAAATTACCACTTTGGTTGTTTGGATTTTTGTATTAAAGGATAAACTTGGTGCTGATATAGCGAAAATGCCTTTTCTTGATACTATTTTGATATCCAAATTTAATACGTCATTCTATTACTTTGAATTATAGTTATTTAAATGGATCAATGTCATTCCAGGTGGACCACAAAAAATAAAATCCGCAGACTGTTTAAAATAAACGTTCTGCGGATTGTTTGTTTCCAAAGGAGACGACAACTGTAAGTTTCATTTCACATAGGAATGAGTTGTCAAAATACAATACAATTACCTCACTTCAATAATACTTATCGCATAACCTCCGCCTTCAACACTTTTCAAACTTAATTTTGACTTTGAAGTGACATTCATTTTTTTAATTGTGTAAGATTGCGGGTTCGTTCTGTAATTGGCATCCTCTCCGTCTGAATAGATGGTGGCAAGGTATTTTTTACCCTTGTCCAAAAAGTCTAAGCTAATTTCAGAAACCCTATCTTTCTTACCGTTCACATTACCAATGAACCAGTCATTGGTTCCTTTTTCTTTTCGGGCAATGGTAATATAACTGCCTGGTTCGGCTTCTAAATACACACTCTTTTCCCAGTCTAGGCCAACATCCTTGATAAATTGAAAGGCATCAAGAAAGCGATTGTAATTTTCTGGCAAATCTGCCGCCATTTGCAATGGACTATACATCGTAACATAAAGCGCCAATTGATTGGCAATGGTGCTGTTGACATGGGATTTGTTATCAGGGTTTAATTTGCTCAAATCCATCTCGAAAATCCCCGGGGTATAATCCATAGGGCCTCCAATCAATCTTGTAAAAGGCAACACCGTGACATGGTTTGGTTTGGAACCACTAAAAGCTTGATATTCGGTGCCACGTGCAGATTCATTAGCAATGAGATTAGGATAAGTTCTCGCTATTCCCGTTGGTCTAACTGCCTCATGGGCATTGACCATAATTTTATATTCTGCTGCTTTTTCAACTGCATATTGATAATGATTTACCATCCATTGGCTGTAATGATTTTCTCCTCGTGGAAGGATATCACCAACGTAACCGCTTTTTACAGCATTGTAACCATGGTCTTTCATAAACTGATACGCTTGGTCCAGATGCCGTTCATAGTTTCTTACAGAAGATGAGGTTTCATGATGCATAATCATTTCCACCCCTTTGTTTTTGGCGTAGGTCTCAATGCCTTCCAAATCGAAGTCCGGATAGGGTGTCACATAATCAAACACATAATCTTTGGAATGTCCAAACCAATCTTCCCATCCTTCATTCCATCCTTCAACTAAAACGCCGTCAAATCCATGTTCGGAGGCAAAATCAATCAACTCCTTGACGTGTTTGGTGTTGGCGCCGTGTTTTCCATTCGGTTTGGTTTTTGTGTAATCGGTAACGCCTAATTTGACCGCTTTCAAATCGTCGGTATAAGCCCAAGAACTTTTTCCTGTAATCATTTCCCACCAAACCCCAACGTATTTCATGGGTTTAATCCAAGAAGTATCTTCAATTTTAGAGGGTTCGTTTAGGTTGTAGGTCATTCTTGATGCCAAAATATCTGTAGCATCATCACTAACGATGATGGTTCGCCATGGTGTTGTTGCTGGAGCCATCATATAAGGACCACTCCCCTGAACATCTGGAGTCAACCAAGCATTAAACACGAAATCTTTATCATCCAATTCAAGATGCATTGTTGAATAATCAATCAATGCGGCTTCATGTAAATTAATATATAAGCCATCATCTGTTTTTAATAGCAACGAGGTTTGAATCCCGGTTGGTGAAAATGAGGTTTGGGAGAGATTGGAAGTAATTGAATTGGTCATCAAGTCGCGTATTTCTGATAGTCGCGATTCGATATAATCATATTCCTGTGTGTCATAATCCCCAGGAATCCAAAAAGCAGTATGGTCATTGGTCATGGCGAATTGGGTCAATTCCTTTTCAATCACAAAATGTCCCAAATTGGCCTGCTCAGGAAACTCGTATCTAAAACCCACGCCATCATTAAACACTCGAAATCTGATGTTCATAATGCGTTGCGATGGTTCTTGTTTGAGACTTACCAACAATTCGTTATAATGGTTTCTGATTTCGCTTTCTTCTCCCCAAACTGGTTTCCAAGTCTCATCGAAAGTTGAGTTTTCTGAATTCACAACGGTAAAGCCATTTTTCAAATCTTGCTCATCCTCTTTAATCTGAAAACCCAGACGACTGGTTTTAATGACCTCTTTGTCCTTAAAAGACATTTGATAGGTTGGCACGCCTTCCGCATTTAATGAGAAGTTCAGTTGGATGCTTTTGTCAGGCGAAACAATTTGTTGCGCAATTGCTTGAATACTAATAAAAAGAGACAGCGTGAGGATGCTTAAAATTTGTTTTGTCATTTTGTGGATCTATTAATTGAAAATTGTGATTTCGGTTCTTAATTTAGTGTCTGGCAATCTAATCATCAACAGTTGATTTTTCTCATCAAAGAAATAATTTGATTCCTTAAAGTTTGTGTTTAGATTTTCGGAGATTTTAGAGGGTGACACTGGTTTTATCTGATTGCTATTTATTTCAACCCTTTTTGGCTTTGAAGTGGTATGTATTTTTAAGAGATAATTTCTAATTTCTGTTTTGAACTCATTCTGTTGTGGGACATCGATGTCAACTTTCAAAATGCTTGGAGCGTTTTCAGCCTCAATTTTAGTAAGGGCAAATTCGTCATTCTTGTAGTTGTTGGTTTCGCCGTCGTCCTCATAAAGCTCAAAAGAATTCATGTTGTTAGACGGGAAAATTTCTAAAATAACAGGCGCATTCTTAAGCGCACCTGTGTATGGCACAATTGGTGATTTTGGAATGATTGAACCCGCTTTCACAAACATTGGAATCGTTTCCAAAGTGACTGGGTACTTGATTGTTGTGCCTCCATTGTATGTCGTCGCTGGATTATTATAATCAATCCATTCGCCTTTTGGAAGGTAAACGCTTCGGGTTTTTGCTCCTTCTTCTACTACTGGCGCTATCAATAAGTATTCTCCAAACATGAATTGGTCATCGATGTTGAAGGTGTTTTCATCTTTTGGATATTCCAAAACCAAAGCTCTCATTATTGGAATCCCGGTGTCATAAGATTGACGCGCATAGGAATACAGGTAGGGCTGTAATTGGTATTTTAATTCTATGGATGCCTTCGCTATTTTTTCAGCTTGCTTACCGAAGAGCCAAGGTTCTACCGCATTATTCCCTTCATGATGGGCGCGACTCAAGGGATTGAAAATCCCAAATTGCAACCATCTCACATAGAGTTCAGCAAATTCGGGATAGTCTGTAATTTCGCCACAATACCCTGAAATATCTGTTGTCCAAAACGGAATCAATCCCAAACCTGCGGACAGACCTAAAGGGATTTGATTTGCCAGATTTGCCCAACCATCAGTCACATCTTCACCATTTCCGCTGTCACCAGACCACCCAAAGGCGTAGCGTTGAATGCCGGAATATGCAGCGCGTGTCATTTGAAAAACACGCTGATTTGGGTTGTGTTTTTCAAATTGTTCGGTTACCACTTTATCCCAAGTGAGTCCATAAACATTATGGATTTCATCATGCATCCCCAAATGATGTTTCATGTTTAACCTATCTGTGCTTTCTTCATTACTCCAGGCAGGTTCTCCCATATCTGTCCAAAATCCCTTGACACCATCATTGATAGGAATTTGTTGCAAATCGCCCCACCAAGCCGCAGTTTTTGGATTTGTAAAATCGACAACGCCAGCATTTCCACCCCAAGGCCAAGGCATGTCGTAGGATTCTCCTGTTCTAATATCTGTGGCGAAAAGCCCTTTTGCATCTGCTTCTTCCCACTGTTTGGTGGTAGCTTGAGAAACAACGGGATCCTGGGAAACGATGACTTTAAAACCGGTATCTGCCAAGTCTGAAAGCATCTTTTTTGGGTTTTTATATTTTTCTTTCGCCCATTCAAAATTCTGAAGGCCTTCAACCCAGCCTATATCTTGATAAATGATGTCACATGGGATGTTTCGCTCTCTATATTCTTGAGCAATATCTCTTGTAAGTGTTTCATTGGTTAATAGCCCACGACTTTGTGCCCATCCAAATGCCCATTTAGGAGGCATAATTGGTTTGCCAGTTAATTTGGTATAGCTTTTAATGATTTCTTTGTAATCTTTACCGTAAAAGAAATAGTAAATGAAAGGACCATCAGGTGATGAAAACGAAAAAGAATCCGTTGAGTCTTTACCAAAATCGAACTGCGTCTTATAGGTGTTATCGAAGAAAATCCCGTAATTATAACTACTCATAAAAAAAGGAATACTCTTATAAAGTGGGTCTTCTTTTTCTGAATAACAGGGTTTGTCACTATTCCACATGGTATATGATTTGCCTCTTCGGTCCAGGGTTCCAGTTTTTTCGCCCAAGCCAAAAAAATGCTCATCCTGCCGCAACACTTTGCTGGTTTTTATGTCTGTGCCATCCACCACATAAGGCTGCTCAACAGTATCTCCAAGTATCAACCTTTGATATTTATTAAAGATTTGAATTTTGAATGGCGACTTATGGACCATCACACGTAAATCTTCAGTAAAAACTTCATATACTGATGAGGATTCGTTGACATTGATCGTGTAATTTTCATCAAAAACCGCATTGATTACTGCGAATGATTCATTATTTCGAACAAACTCTCCGTTGGGTGAGAACCAAAACTTAATGTTTTTTGAGTCTAAAAATTCAAGTGAAATTTTTGACTTGTTTTCACATGTAAATACAACCTTATTCTTATGAGTTATAGCATCAATCACATTTAATTGATCTTGTGACCAACTAAAACTGAATATAAAAAACATTAAAATAAGGCTGTATATTTTATTCATAGTGATGTCTATTTTTTAATTATCTTAAACGTTTCGGAATAGGTTTCACTTGTGATTTGAAGAAACAAAAGCCCTTGAACATTAAGGTTTGACAGGTCTAAATAATTAGAGCTTGAGTTGAGCTTTTTTTCGTATATTTTAGAACCTTTAGCATCAAAGATTACAGCCTTGGCCTCAACAATGTTTTTGAAATCAAGATTTATAAATTGGGAAACTGGATTTGGATACATCTCAATTTTATGAAAGTTATCCACGCTTAAAGTTCCCTGCTCAATTTGCAGTGTAGCATTTTGTAAATTCAAAGTAAATGTATAATCATCTGGATTACTAATGACCCATTTGTTATCGCTTCCACTGCCGGCAGCTAGAATTTCATAAGTATCTAGAGTTAAGTCTTGAGCTTGAGCTACAGGATGAATCCAATCCCATCCATCATCAAAGCTTTTTGCGGTTGAAATTTTAAACTCACCAGCAACTAAAGGACCGGTCCAAGTAAACAGGGCCGGATTGCTGCTATCTACCGTCATGGGTGTTGCATTATCCATATTCCATCCATTGGGAGTCGCATCGCCAACTAAATATAAATTTGGATAATATGGCAAAGTCGAAATTGAAATGGTTTCAAGTCCTAAATCAACAACGATTGAGTAACTGCCAGATGTTGACACTAACCATTGGTTATCTGGTCCATCGCAACCCGTAGTTGTGATATAGTTATTAGACGCCAAATCTTGGTCTTCAACTCCTGCATTCAACCATTCGCCAACACACCAGTCTGCCTCTACCAAATGAAATTTGAAACGTCCTGGTTTTAGTACGCCTTCATAGGTAAATAGGTCAGGGTTCCCTGAATCCTGCGCCATGGCTAGTCCTGTGGGGGTAAAACCTATAGGTGTTGCATCACCAACGATTCCCATATAATCCTGAGCATTTACCGCGAATAGTCCAGTAACGAATAACACTAAAAATGTAATAGTAGTTTTTTTCATAATCTTTGATTTTAGTTGTTTTACGATATAAATTGAAAAATTAATCTTCTCATCAGAAATTTTTTTTCCTGATTGATGTCCTGTTTATGTGTGCTTAATTATTTACCTTTTATGTCCTCATTTAGTCATAAGCACTAAATATCTCGTTTGGCAACCTGAATTTTTGTTTGCCCCATCAGCCGCGGCTTAAGCAAAAATTCTCAATTAAATAAATAGGTTTAGAATGAGCCACCCTTTAGGGTCGGGGCAAAAGCTTATTCGGTCATTAATTGAACATTATCAATTAGTTATGATTGATTCACGGATATTCGATTACTCACTTATTGCAATTCAAAAACTATGGTTTGGTCAGATAAATCAACAGTGATTAAATAAGTTCCTTCGTTAGCAGAAGTTAGCATCCATTTATTGTCTGGCCCCTCACAACCTGAAGTTGTAATGAAACTATTTTCTGATAAGTCATCCCCATTATTTGGAGGGTTAAGCCAATCGCCATCACACCAATCCCCTTGAAAGGTTGATATTTTAAATTCTCCAGCGGTCAAAACGGCTTGATAAGTAAATATAAAGGCATCGGTATTACTTTGAGTGAATGCCTCCGGAGATCCAATGTTCCAGCCACTAGGAGAGGCATCTCCTACAATGTAAAGGGCATCATAACTGGGTTGGGGTTCTGTAATAATTACATCTATGGAAGTGGAATTAGTACCTCCAGCGCCCTGAACCAACAACGTCACTGAGTATGTTCCAGCTGATGTATACGTATAACTTGGATTTTCTACTGTTGAAGTACCCTCACCATCACCAAAATCCCATTGAAAACTATCGGCATTCTGGCTTAAATTTTCAAAATTTAGTTGATACAATACAATGGCGTCGGTAGTATAGGAAAAATTGGCAACAGGATTTCCTGCAACCATAATCTCTTTTGAGATAACAGTTGCTTTATCGCCATTGAAACCTTTCAATGTTACCATATAGGCACCTCCGGGATTGTAAAGATGACTAGGATGTTTCTCATAAGAATTATCGCTTCCGTCGCCAAAATCCCATTGAAAGCTTGTCGCATTTTCACTTAAATTTGTGAAGCTCAAAAGTTGCGAATTTCCTTCAATAGCTTCATTTGAAAAATCCACGACCGGTTGCTGATATTCTATGATGTCACTGTCGTCATTGCTACATGCAAAACACATGAAAATAACAGCTAATGATAAATATTTTAAAATTGTATTCATGGCTATAATTTTAGTTTTCAAACACAAGCATGCTCCAATATTCTAAATAGGGAACCTTGATTGTAATTTGACCTTGGTTGCTTTGAAACTCCAATTCTTGGGAGGCGCCGCCTTTATAATCTGGTGAGGCAAACCATACTTTGGAGACAGTCATATTTGTGGCAATAGTGATTTCAAAATCTTGGGACGCGTTGGGCTTGGTTTGTATCTTGGCATTGTCCCTCCAGCTCAATGTGGAAACGCCATTAAAATTCAATAATTGAAATACTTCTCGGTCTTCAACTTTTCTAGAGACTACCGATGCATTTCCGAATACGGGTGGCCAATTATTCACTCCCAAATCACTTGAAGAAACATTGGGTAATGTATAACTCCCACCATCTCTTAAGAGATTTTCATAAGCCACCATAAAGTCATAGTATTCCATCAATCTATTTTTGAGTTCAGCATCCATTGAAAGATTGTTGTAAGGAAAATATTCCCGTGATAGCATGTGCTCTCCAAGTTCCAGATGGGCGCCACCAAAGGCAAATATAACGGCGTCTGTTAATAGAACACTGGGGGTGTTGAAACTACCTTCTGAAGACTCATAATTCATGTAAGCCGCTAAAACCGTGTTCAATTCATTATTTGACATTTGATTGTTTTCCATAATCACTTCTACCAAATCAGCATATTGAACTCTATCCCACACTTCGCTATAGGCAAAATTGACAGGTGTAGAGAGGATTTTATCTTGACCATATTGTTCAACTGCATTTAAGACATGATTCTTATTAGGGAAAGCTTCAGTCACTGCCATCATAAAATCCTGATAGGCGTTAGGCATGTTTACCTGATACCCGCCATATTCATAAACATTGCCTCGATTTCCCAATTGGTCTAAATGCCAACCATCAAAATCTAGGTTTTGATACACATGTTCTGTTTTGCTGAAAATATAATTCTGCCAATCTTGATTTGCAGGGTTAGTGACTAAAATATCTCCAAAATCCCCCAAATCATGAGCGTTTATATTATTATGAAGTTGGTCGTTGTAGAGGAGCCATTGGTTAGAGAACCCATCCCCTTCCTCTGGTTTCCAAGCTCCAAACATTAGATTATAGAACATGGAAGCCATATTCAGTTCATGACCTTTGTTGATATAACCGTCGACAGTTTCATAAGTTACTTCTCTATTGAATAAGTCAAGCCATGAATTTTCAGCATTCCCATTGGTATCTACCGGCAAGGGAATGTGGTGTTTATAATGCCAATCGTAAAATTGGAGTCCGTTGATATGGAAATTTTTTAAGTTCTCTAAGACTGCATTTCTTTCCGCTTCAGAAATATTCCCAAAGTTTGAGAGAAAACCATATCGTGGAAATTTGGTCCAATCTGTTGATACATCCACACCTACAGTGCCCAAAACGGTTTCATCGCCATTGGTATTCTTAACCAATTCTACCATATAACCCTTAAAGTCATCCATGGGCGGTGTCCAGCTCCAAGATGTGCTTGTCAATGGTGATTCAAGGATGGTTTCTCCTAGATGTTTATATCTAATTGTCGTATTTGGGTGGACAGCATTAACCCTGAAGTTAACTTCTTGACCAGCATTGTATTTTGCCTTATCCTTTGATAGGTTGAGCACCTCGTTGTATGATAATGAAGGGCTTTGAATTTCAAGATTGGAATTTATGGCGTCATCATCACTATCGCATGAAACTAACAAAAGCAGCACAAAAATAGCCTTGACGGTTTGAACATATTTTAACTGAAAATTCTTCATTTTAATGTGTTTTAAACTATTTATTATTGGGCAGTTATGGTCATTTGATCGGTTTCTAGATTAATTCGAATCTCGTAGTTTCCGGCTTGGCCCGTTTGAAGTTTCCATTTATTATCAGGGCCATCACAATCATAAGTGTTAATAAAATTGGTGTTAGTTATGGATTGCCCATTTGTGGCAGGATTTATCCAATCCCCGTTGCACCAATCGCCCTTGAATTTTGATATTTTGAATTCCCCGGTTGGATTGTTGGCTCCTAAAGGACCTGTATAAACATATTCACCATCTGAGTATGTCATTGGTGCCGGAGTGCTAATATTCCAACCATTTGGACCCCCATCACCAATGATGTATAAAGCGATTTTATTAAATGAAACGGTATTGTTTTGAGTGTCCAAAACAACTTTATATCTTCCTTTTATTTGCTCCGTTACCAGCCAGTTATTGTCAGAATCACATCCTGAATTTTGATTGACTGGTCCATTCTCCATCACCTCGTTATTTGTAAAGGGTCTATACCATTGACCGCAAAAATCGCCTAAAGGACCTGCAAAAATCTTGAAATTCCCTGAATTGAATTGGCCTTCATAATAAAATAAAAAGGCATTCTCCTCATCTTGATTAAATGCTATTGGCGCATCAATGTTCCATCCACTTTCAGTCGCATCTCCTACAATCCAAAGCGTGCTGAAAGGCGGCGTATCAACACTTGATTCAACAACTTCTATAATGATAGTCAAGTTTAATACATCGGCCGTAATTCTATAATTCTCATTTGGCTCAAGCGCTTGGTCAATCGTCCATTGCAAATCATCCCCACTGCCACCTTCATTATAAACCATAAGTGTATCATCAGTAGCGTCTTTCGTATAGAAATCTTGGCAGAAACATCCATCTTGATTGACAGCAAACTTAAAATTACCAGGTATTAAACCGCCTTCATAAGTAAACACACCTCTCGTATTTGTAGAGGGTACCATTTCAGTTGCATTGGTAAGATCCCATCCATTTGGCGTGGCATCACCTACCATAAATAAACGCGAGCTTATGGGTTTGAACGTAGTTACCGTAAAATTTGTTACTGCTGTTTGCTCAGCCACAGAGGCATCAGCAATTGTAGCTGTGACTTTCACGGATAACTGATGAGACTCATTTGGGTTCAATCCACTATCCAAAAGCAAATTGTTCAAATCGCCGTAAGTCATTTCATACCTGTAAGTGGCCTGAACACCCGAGAATAAAGTGGCCAAAGGCGTTGTAAAATCTCCTGAAGCCATGTCCATTTCTAAAGTATATGTAATAGCTGCTCCTGTATCTTGGTTTGTTCCTGTGGTCCAATTGAAATTTACTTTGTTGGTAAAAAACAACTCCTCCAAAACAAGATCCTCATTAGAGATGCTAAGCGCTAATGTATCCTCTTGATCAAAAGCATCATTAGTGAGCTCATCATCGCAGGACATAAATGCTGAAAAAATTACCGTCAAAAAAATCACGCTAACAAATTTCACTTTTATATGTGTTCTCATCATTGTATAGTTTTATTGATCAGTAACCTAGATTTTGGGTCAGATTTGGATTTCGATCGATTTCAATTTGAGGCACTGGAAACAAAAGGTGCTTTTGTGCTGCATTGTCTTTTCCGATCGACTGTAAAAAATCAAGACCATATTGACCATTGTTGACACGAATTAAATCAAACCATCTTTGGCCTTCAAAAGCCAATTCCAAGCGGCGTTCTTTGAGTACAGCTTCTCTAAATTGAACTTGGCTCAAACCTGTCTCGATATCATCAAGTCCAGCTCTATTTCTAATCATATTAAGATAATTTTGGGCTTCATTGGTTTGTCCCAGTTCGTTTAGCGCCTCAGCTTTCATTAATAGAACATCAGCGTAACGCAAGACGGGAAAATTCATGGGACTATTGTCGTAACCGGGAATAACACTTAAAGGAACTAAAAACTTCCTAACATTGTATCCTGTCGTCGAATAAGAGCTTTGGTAGGCGTTTCCATCAAAATCTGGACCACCTGGATACAAGACTGATATGTCCTTTCTCAAATCACCAGCTTCATATTGATTCATAAATTCCTGTGTAGGTTGATTCCAGCCAAATGCACCTCCCACAAAATTGGAGCTCCTAGGCCCCATAAATGGACTTGTCCAAGATGCTTGATTTTCATCAGAGAAAAAACCAAAGCCACCATCTGAAGCATATTGGACTTCAAACATCGATTCTTGGGAGTTTTCATCATTTATATTGAAGTTATCATAATAGTTAATGTTCAAGGCATAACCTTGCCCCTCGACTTGAGTGGTTAAAGTGATCACTTCGTCATAATTCCCTAAGGTTAAATGTACTTTTGCCAGCATACCCAATGCAGCACCTTTTGATGCTCTACCCAAATCTGACTGACCAAATGAAGATTTAGGAGGTAGAAATTGAATAGCTTTATTGAGATCGGATATGATCAAATCATAAACGGCATTCACAGGGTCTCTTGGGGGGAATAGATCATCATCTGCATTTAGCGGCACTGTTACGATTGGCACATCGCCAAAATACCGTGCCAAAATAAAATAATAATGGGCTCTTAAAAAATAGGCTTCGCCCATGGATCTATTTTTTATGGCCTCATCAATGTCTAATGTGGGAGCGGTTTCTAACACAATGTTAGACATTAAAATACCCGGCCATGGACCCCTCCATAAATCTAGCACTCCTGCATTGTCTGGTTGGGTAATGAAATTGGACATATCTTGAGTTTCTATGCCATCAGTACCACCACCAGCACCCACAATGCTGTTTCCTGCCATGATATCTGATGTCCACATTCTCAAATTGTACAATTTCGGCCTCTGTAGGGGTTGATATGCGCCATTGACAACGGTAACTAACTCTTCAGCAGTTTGTGGATAGTTCTCAGTATTTATGGTGTCTAGCGGTTGCTTGTCTAGAAAATCATCGCTACACCCAATACATAAAATGGCGACTACTATTAAATATATTAAGTTTTTCATAGTGTTTAAATTTTAAAATCCTAGTGTTGCTCCTAAGGTAAAAGTCCTTGTTACTGGATAGATGTTATTATCAATGCCATTTGGCCCAACCTCTGGATCAAAACCAGAATAGTCGGTTATAGTAAATAGGTTTTGACCAGAAACATAAACCTTAATTGATGAAAATGTTTTATTATCATAAAAGTCAGTTGGCACATTATAAGATAGATTGACATTTTTGAGTCTTAAATAAGAACCGTCTTCAATGTATCTTGTCGATTGTCGATTGTTATTGTTTGGGTCTCCAAAAACCGCTCTTGGAATGGAATTACTAGTGCCTGGACCGCGCCATCTATTCAAAACGGCAGTGGATTGGTTTGTAGTTACAGACATATTTTCAGTGTATAACCTATTGGCATTGAAAATGTCGTTACCGTAAACCCCTTGAAAAAAAACACTCAAATCAAAATTTCCAAATGTGAACGTATTATTCAATGAGTATGTGATATCTGGATTGGGATTTCCAATAAATGTTCTATCCTCGTCGTTAATGACCCCATCACTGTTCAAATCTTTAAATCGTATATCGCCTGGCGATGTGCTGGTTGCAGGATTGGTTCCTGGTACTTGAACGGCATGGGTATCAACCTCATTTTGGGTTTGAAAGATGCCTTCCTGTACAAAACCATAAAAGACATTGATTGGATACCCCGGCTGAATTCTTGCTAAGGTGTAATTTAGGCCAATGCCTCCAGTGGTCAAAGGCGTGTCACTATTGATATCGATAACCTCATTATCGTTATATGCAAAGACAAAATCGGTGGACCACCTAAACTTATCTCTATTCATATTATAGGTTGTTAGTAATAGTTCGATGCCTTTATTTCGAAGTTTTCCGGCATTGATAAAAGGCACAAAGATATCTGAGTAACCTGAAGTGATCGGGACAGTTTGAGGAACCAACATGTCTTCGGTATTTTTAATGTACCCATCAATTGTAACATCTATAAAGTGATTGAATAAACTTGCATCGATACCTACGTTTAGTTGCTTTTGCGACTCCCATTGCACATTAGAGTTAGGCAAAACGGTGGGGACTGCAGCTGTGACAAAGCTGCCATTAAAATTATACAGATTTGTATTATAGGCCGAAGCAAACGAATAGTTACCAATCTCTTGATTACCAGTAACCCCATAACCAAGTCTCAATTTTAAATCATTAATGACATTTGAGTTTTCTAGAAACGATTCCTCAGAAACTCTCCAAGCAAGCGCAGCCGATGGAAATGTCCCGTACTTATTGCCTTCCCCAAATCTTGAAGAACCATCTCTCCTTACGGTGGCGGTAAGATAATACTTGTCTTTATAATCGTATTGACCTCTAGCAAAGAATGAAAAGATAGACCATTCAGAACCACTTCCATTAATTGTAGGTTGCAATAAGCCATTGTTAAGGGTTTGGGTGCTTTCACTGGGGAAGCCTTGAATAGACCCGCTAATAAATTTGAACTGATTTTCTTGAGCACTTGTGCCTATTACCGCAGTTAATGAGCTTCCAGAATCATAGTCCTTATTAAAGGTCAAGGTATTGTCCCATAAAAGTGTGGTGCTTTTATTTGAGCTTTCAGACAAGAACGCATTTTCTGAAACATCTGAATCCCAACTGAAAGACGGCGCCCAAGTTCTTGTGTCAAAAAAATTAGCCTCCACGCCCAATAAGGTCTTGAATTTTAAGTGTTTCGCAAAACTTAACTCTGCATAAACAACGCCTTGAAGATTATAGCCTTTAGTTGAGTTTTCAACGCTATTTGATTTTCCAATAGGGTTCTCCACGTCCCCAGAATAAATAGGCTGACCTATAGGCCCAGAGTAATTTCCATTGTCTCTAAAGATAGGCTGAGTAGGCAATGACAATAGCGCATTCTGAATATTATTATCCCCATTTTTCTTAATATCATAATTAAGTTTCAAACTATTGCCAAACTTTAAATGGTCATTTATTTCGGTATCTGAATTGAATTGCAATATATAACGCGTGTATTCAGAATTAATAATAATTCCATCTTGATCAAAAACATTCAAAGAGGTATATAAATTTGACTTTTCTGAACCCTGAGAATAAGACAGTGTAGCATTGGTTTGTTTACCAGTAGTGAAAAATGCGTCTAACCAATCTGTTCCATTACCCAGTGCACTGGGATTTGCGAAATCGGGGTTTGGCTGCTGCCCGCCGTTTGCCAAAATCTCATTGCTTAATGTTCCAAATTGTTCCGCATTTAGAACCTCCAATAAACTGGTGGCTTGCTGGATGCTAGTAAATACATCAACGTCAAGTCTCCCTTTGCCCTTCTTTCCTCTTTTAGTGGTTATAATGATGACGCCATTAGACCCTCTTGAGCCATAAATAGCAGTTGATGAAGCATCCTTGAGAACTTGAAAGGACGCCACATCCTTCATATTCACTTGGTTCAATCCACCGTTGAGGGGCATTCCGTCCACCACGATCAGGGGATCATTGTTGCCTATAGTGCCAGAACCTCTAATTCTAAACGTTGGGTTATTACCTGGTTGGCCAGAGGTTATTACCGTGACACCAGCTGCCCTACCTTGAATCGCGTCACCTATATTAGAAGAAGGTTGTGATTGAATGTCCTCCATTTCAACTGAGGACACTGAACCGGTTATGTCTTTTTGCTTTGATTCCCCATAACCAATGATGACTATTTCGTTCAATGCAGAGACATCCGCTTCCATTATAACTTCCAAATCTGAAGCAGTCGCCTTAATTTGTTTGGTTATGTATCCTACATAACTAATCTTCAAAGAGGCATTTTCATTCTTTAAAACGATCTCAAACTCCCCATCAAAGTTAGTAACTACACCATTATTTGTTCCAACCTCGAGTATAGTTGCCCCTATCAATGGTACCTTATACTCATCAAGTACTTTTCCTGATACACTATTTTGTGCACTATTTTTTTGTGAAAAGCACAAAAGCAGAATTAGAACGCAAAAGCTAAACTTGTAACGGCCGTTGACTGACTTGTTACTATTGGATTTTTTATTATTCATTATGAATTCGTTGAGTTTAAATAGTACACTTAATAGATAATTGTGCATACAATGAAACTCAAAGAAACAAAAATTGAACGCTCAAACTTTAGTTTGAAAATTTCATATAGATTATTTAGGTGTTATTTTTAAGTAAATAAATTGTATCTATATGACATTCAAGATACTGATGTAATTTGAAATAGCAGAAAAATATAGAAATTGAATTATTAAAATTTCATATTTTGACACTATTTTTTGAACTATATCAATTTAAACTAGGCTTCTATTGTAGTATTAACATTTAGCTGTTCGTCGAAAAGTTCATTTTTCAGATAGGATTTATTACGAATTTTCGATTTGTAAGCGTAAATTGAGTTTACCGAATAGCCTAAAATTTGCGCAATTTTTTCATTATGTTTTACTCCTAATCTTAATAAGGCAAATATTCTCAAATCTTTATTAAGTATTTGATTGGATTTTAGATTGACCTTGTTGCCCTCTGTCATTAAATTATTGAACTCATTTATAAAATTTGGGAATAACTTAATGAATGCAGTATCAAAATTGTGTAATAATTTCTCTTTCTCTTTCTTTAAATTGTAACGAGAGATATTATATATGGCTTTTTTGTAATCTTCATTAGAAAGGTTTTTTTTGATCTCTAAAGTTAAGCTGTTGAATTTTTCAAAAATATTGTCATATTCAGTAAAAAAAAGTCCTAGATATTCTTCCTTAATCTTATTGGATTCAAATAATCTCGCATTGGCCATAACAATCTCATCATTTCTACCTTTAAGCTCTTCATTAACCATCATTAATTGCTCGTGCGTTTGTTTCAAATCATTATGTGCTTTTGAAACAATAAACCTAGTTCGTTGTAGCTTTTTATATTGAAAAAAGATAATGGAGGTAAAAAGAATCGAAATCAATAGAAATGCGATTGCTCCAATATATTGTATGTATAATCTTCTTTTCTCACTCTCTACACCCTTCACTATTTCTTCATCAATTAAGGGTAGAATAGCCCCAACCTGTAATTTCCTTTGTTGGGCACCGTAAAATTGAGCATCTTCAAAGGCCTTTTGTATGAGTCTTGAGGCAAATTCAAGCTCATTTCTCTTGAACAGCAGTTCTGACAATTTGATAATGGCCAACGACTCTTTTGTGGAGTTCCTGATATCCGCAACAGCAGCTTGGGCATAATGATACTCTGCTAAATCAAGCTTATCTTTGGCTTGATAGATTTCCCCTAGCACATAATTTGTCAAACCCAACTCACCTAGACCCAGATCTCGCTTCAAGAGCGTTTTTAGAGTTATTATTGCTGAATCCTCTCCACCAGATCTGTATTCATTAAATGCCGCCATAAAAACATTGAAAAAGCTGCCTTCTTCTGTAAGTTTTAGAGTTTTTTCCCTGTAAAAACGTGCCATTTCATTGTATTTCTGACTAAAATCCAGCAGACCACTATATTCAGCCATATCACTGTAGCATCGACCATAAAGACCAAAGTACATAGGTTTGTCGATGGCCCTAACAGTTTCAATGTTTATGTTTTCAAGATAATCTAAGGCTTCCTTATACATGCCAACCGATATGGCTATATCTGCCAAATTAAGATATCCTTTATTTATCAATGAGGAATCATTTAATTTAGATGCCGTTTCTTTTGCTTTCAAGCTATAGAAATAGGCTGAATCACTTTTAAATACTTTGTATTCATCAAACAAGCGATTGTACATATTGAACTTTTCCTCCAATTGTTGAGGATTGATTTTGGAAAGTTGGGTCTTTAGGAGGTTGATACTATGGCGCTTGTTCTGGTCGTAGATTATGGAAGAATCAAGTGCTCTTTGCAAATCCTGTAAGACGGTTTTTTCTTGGGCTTGACTGAAAAATATAAAACAAAAATTGCAGGCTAGCAGCAGCGTCAATTGTTTAATTATTTTAAAATAGGTCTTCAAATCAATTCTTTTAAAAGCGTAAATTTTATGGCCGAATATTACAATTCAATTCAAGGAAGTTCATGTAAATGGATACTGTATTGCTTGATTGAGTCGAATGTCTTTCGGGTGTATTAATTTAGATCCTTTGGGCCTTCAATCAGCATAACAGAAAAATGCAGGTACGCTTTGCATTGAAGAGTTCTACCTAAGTCTGCATCAACATTTGTTTTAAGTTGCTTTTATTCGTCTTTTCAGGTCTTTCTGAATCTTACTTTTCTTGAGGTTTAAATCATTGAAACAAGAATACTTCATAAGGGAAAGCAGGATGTCGATCTAAGCTTAATTCAAATATATGCTAATTATGGAGTAATTATTAGCGTATAAGGAAATAAGAGGATTTTGGTATTTTTGAGTATCTTGAAATAATACGTGTTAAGTTCAATATTAGCCCAGGCGGAGCCACTAATTTAAACGATGCACTTAGATCTATTGCAACTACTTTGTCTATACCAAAAATACTCAAGAAATATGCTCCCCACCATCCACAGGGATCACGCAACCATTAATCCAACGGGCTTCGTCCTTGCTCAATAGGTAAACTGCATTGGCGACGTCTTCGGGCTGGGTTAATCGTGCAAATGGGTTTCTCAATAAACTGTGCGCCTTAAGCTTCTCACTTCCGGGGATCATGCGTAAGGAGGCCGTATCGGTCACGCCTGCCTGAATGCAGTTGGCGCGAATGCCGAATGGCGCAAACTCCAAGGCAATATTTCTAGAAATGGCTTCTAAGGTCACTTTCGCTGCAGAAACTGCTGCGTAATTTTTCCAAGCCTTGGTATTGCCCTCACTTGTAAAACTGATGATGCGGGCATCCTCGGAAAATAAATCCGCCTCAAAAATAGCCTTGGTCCAATCGTACAGACTAATGGCCATGGCATTAATGGTCAAGCTGAAATCGTCGTTTTTAAGCATCGGCTTATCTTCAGACCACATGGGTTTTAAGTTGCCTTTAGCAACGCTGTGCACCAAGGTTCTTAGGCTTCCGTTTGGTCCAAATAGCGCTTTCAATTCTGAAATAACTTGTTGTCGTTTTTCAGCTTTGAAAGCATCGGTATTGAAAGCCTTGAACGCTACGCCTTCCGCTTTAATCTCTTCAAATTCTGAAGCGATTTCTGCTTCTTTGGCTCTTGAGTTGCGATGAACGATACAAATGTTCATGCCATGCTTAGCCAGTGTTTTGGCGGTCGCCAAGCCTAATCCACTAGAGCCTCCCAAAATGAGCGCCCAGTAGTTTTTGTCTTTAAATTCTTGTGTCACGATGAGTTGTATTTTGTTTGGTTTAGGATTAGACTGACAGTAATTTTATATTCAAATTTAGTGAATCTCAGAGCTTAGGTTTCAATTAATTATCTGTCAACTTGCAAGGATGGTGTCACACTGAGCATTACTGAAATGAAAATATGTTTTCATTGAAAAGTACCTAAGTGAAGCTTATGAAGTGCATACGAAGCAATTATTTCACTTTCCATAATACTTATAATGCGTCGCATTCCTACATTCCGATAGTATTTGCAACATATCAGAATCACCTTCTATCAAAGCCTTTTTCTTAACTCTTGTCCAACCCTTTAACTTCTTTTCAAAATAAATTGCTTGTAAAACATCATTAAAGGGTTCTTGAAACTTGAGAATCAAAGGTCTTCGTTTAAATGTATAACAATCTTTATATTTACCAAATTCATGCTCTTTATAGCGCTTATCAAGGTCGTTTGTAATACCGGTATAGTATGATTTATCTGAACATTCTATGATATAAACGTAATAAAAATACATTTCAAATTTTTTGGTTATAAGGTCTTCGACTGCGCTCAGACTGACAGCAATATTATATCAAATCTAGTCCTTACAAAAGTATTCGACTGCGCTCAGACTGACAGCAATACCATATCAAATCTAGTCCTTACAAAAGTATTCGACTGCGCTCAGACTGACAGCAATACCATATCAAATTTAGTCCTTACAAGGGGCTTCGACTGCGCTCAGCCTGACAGCAATATTATATCAAATCTAGTCCTTACAAAAGTATTCGACTGCGCTCAGACTGACAGCAATACCATATCAAATTTAGTCCTTATAAGGGTCTTCGACTGCGCTCAGCCTGACATTAATATTATACTCTAAATTAGGATTACAATGCTTTGATTGACAAGCACAATCAAAATGACACTATTAAATCTATTATAAATTTCCAGTCCTAAGTCATCTCGTCCTAGGTCTTAAGTCTATTCTCTATATTCCAGGGGCTATCTCCTACCCTCTACCCGCTTCTCAACTAAAAACTCCCAACTACCACTTCAACAACACCCGCTGAGCAGAAAATCCCGGACCAAAGCTGAGCATGAGCCCAACTTCGCCCTTAGCAGGGTTTCTGTCCATAAAACGCTCCAAGACATAAAGAACGGTGGCACTGCTCATGTTTCCATAAAGTTTTAGAACCGCCTTGGTGTCGTCGATGTTTTTACCGAGGCTTCCGAATAAGTCTTCAACGGTTTGCACGATTTTCTTTCCGCCGGGATGAAATATCAAGTGGTCCACATCGTCAATGCTCATGCCATTACGCTCTAAAAATGGATGTACGATTTGAGGAAAATGACTGGAAATGGTTTCTGGCACTGCCTTATCGAGAATCATTTGCAAGCCGGTATTTACCAACTTAAAGCCCATCATGGTTTCGGCATCGTAAAAATGGTACATGGCTTCATCCAGAATTTCTGGACCTTGCTCGTCTTCATAAGATGATAAGATAACCGTCGCTGCACCATCGCCAAAAATCGCAGCACTCACGATATTGACCATGGAATAATCGTCCAACTGAAACGTCGCGGTTGGCGCTTCCACCGCGATGACCGCGGCGCGTTTATTGGGATTGGCCTTTAAGAAGTTCTTAGCGTAAATAATACCCGAAACTCCTGCTGCACATCCCATTTCAGTAACTGGAAGCCGCACGATATCCTGCTTCATCTTTAAATTATTGATGAGATAGGCGTCCATGGAAGGAATCATAATCCCGGTGCAACTTACCGTGATGATGTAGTCAATATCGGTTGGTTTGAGCTGTGCTTTATCCAAGGCTTTCTTGAGCGATTGCTCGCCTAGTTTGACGACCTCACGCGCATAAATGTCATTTTTTTCCTGAAAAGAGGTTTTTGTAAATACCTCTTCGGGGTCCATGATGGAATAGCGCTTATCCACACCCGCATTTTCAAAGAGCTTGATGACCTTGCGCTGGAACCGTTCTTCCTGTCCGTCTAACCACACATTCAAAAACGGAATGATATCTTTGGTTTCCCTGTAATATTTTGGGAGTTGTTTTGCTACTGCTGTTATTTTTACTTTCATATAAATGAGACACTAATTTCACTAATTTTCACGAACCCTGTGGGTTGTTTCGCTGAGATTTTCACTACTTCTAATATCTAACTTCCTTTTTACTTCTAATATCTAACTTCGTAAAAGCCATAGAAACCGAAACGCCCATTTCCATGAAATCTCATAGTTGGCATTGATTTTTTCTGAAATAGATTCCAGTTCTGGTCTTTTAAAACCTCTTAATACAGACGTCAGCCCGTCTTCCACGATGGTTCTGTTCTTAATATTAAAAGCGGTACACATTAATTTGAACAGATAATAGGCTAATTTATGCCGGTGTAAATCATTGACGACGATGCCCAATTTTGATTTTTCCAACACTGGTTTTAGAAAATGTACCAATTCTTCTTCTGTAAAATGATGCAAAAATAAGGTGGTCAACACCAAATCATACTGTAAGTTTTCAAATGCTTCGGAAAAAACATCCATCGCCAGAAACTCCAAGTTATCATAATCCTGAGACAATTCCGAAGCATAAGCGACTGTATGCGCATTCGCATCAATGCCTATCAATTGAAACTGAAAGCCCTGTTTCTTGCCAAATCTCGAAACTTCCCTTAAAATATCGCCTCCACCACAGCCTAAATCGATAATCGTAATGGGCTCACTTTTGGGATGGTCCTTTAGTGCTTTCTTGAGTGCGTTGACGGTCACTTTGTTGCCGCCCAACCATTGATTGATTTTGGCCAATTTATCTAATGCATCATGGAGAATGGGACCATTATAATCCAAGTCGTCCATGATTTCGGGCTCCTGCGAGCGCTGTTTTGTATTCACTAAGACGCTCATGTTACTTGCATCGGTTTACCATGGGTTCGTTTTATGATTTTGGGCAGCATCCAAGGGCATAGTTTCAAAAGCCCCAATAACAATGCAGCGAGCGAATCGTTTCTAAATATCGCAGCAATCGCATGACCCATGCTTAGGCGTTGACTAAAATTGGCATTCCATTGCTTGGTGTATTGATGTTCCAAGGCTTCGCGTGATGGGATTCGATTTTCAAGATACTCAATTATCAATTGCGACGCCAGTTGAGCACTTCTTATGGCCATCCCCATCCCGTTGCCACAAAGCGGATGAATCATCCCTGCGGAATCGCCACACATCAAGATATGGTTTTCCACCGGACTCTTGGTCTCAAAGGAAATCTGGCTGATGGTCAAGGGCACATCAAAGACAGGCCTGCTGTTTTCAAAAATATGCTTTAACGCCTTGTTTTTAAAAAGTACTTCCTCTTGAAAACTCTCGATATCTTTATGCTTTTTAAAGGCCTTAAAGGTCGTGATGTAACACAAATTGATGGCATTGCTCTCTACTTTTGAAAGTCCACAATAGCCGCCTTTAAAGTTATGCAAGGCAACCAAATCTTCTGGAAACTCAGCCTTTATATGCGTTTTCACACCCAAATAAGGCGATTTTTTCTGAATGAATTCCCGATTCATGGTCACATCGAGATTAGAGCGTTTTCCGAAAGCAGCAATGCTTATTTTTGAACGATAGGTGTTTCCGGTTTTGGTGGCTACTGAAAAATTATGGGCTTCAAATTGAATGTCGGTAACAGTGTCTTGCACGATTCTCGTTCCGTTTTCTTGAGCTTTTTCGGCTAAAATGGCATCCAAACAATAGCGACTCATCCCAAAACCACCAAGCGGTAAATTGGCGCTTATGGTCTTATTGTTGGTTGTGGTCAACTCAAATTTTGAAATGCGTTTGGCGCCTTCCGCAAAAACATCAATTCCTAAAAACTCCAAGTAAGGCAGCACTTCATTGCTTACATATTCGCCGCAGACCTTGTGTTTGGGATAACTGTTTTTCTCGATAAGGATAACCTCAAAGCCTGCTTTTGACAAATGAATGGCAGCACATAATCCCGCCAAACCACCTCCAATAATCAATACCTCTGTTGCTATGGGTTGCATCGCCAATTCTTGAATTTTTTGAAAGTTTAAATATAGGCAGATTCTAACTTAGAAAGTTTCAAAATAAGAGCTTAAATTCTTGATGACGTATTACATTAACCAAGGCAACCCCGTTGAATTTTAGACTGATTTTAGGATACCAAGCATGATAAAATTTACTGCGCAATAGTCTAAGGTTCATTAGCTTTAGCTGAATAAAAACAGGAGATTTCAAAAAATCCTTGCAAATAATAAAAAAGTTAATACGTCGTATTAAGAGCTAAAAAACGATAGCTTGGGAAAAATAAATTTTGAAAAGCCGAAAATTATTTTCAATCTTTGCAGCGCACACTAACCAAAGACAGGTTATATTAAAACTAGAACTCATGCGTTTTTTTACCACATATCAAATAGATCCAGAGGGCCAATTCCCTGCTGTGATGCTTCGTGCTTGTAGTTAAATAAACCTTTTAGATTTATAAATAACACATCCGAAGCACTTAAAACTGTTTCGGATGCTTTGTTTTCAGTCCGTTACCTTGCGAACCTGCAAGACTCTTTTCTAAAACAGTTTTACAAAACAAATTTCGCATTGGCGTTGCACGAGGCTCAGTTGAACACTCCCTTTCTTGGGTTGCTTTTTCAAACTAAGACAGCACGAAAACGCTAATGGAAATTTACAAACAATATTTAAAGACAGCTATTGCTCACAATAATGAGCTGCTGTTGCTGAAGCTCTTGCAACACTGTGGAGTGAATTTGGCGACCAAAAACACATAAAATAATGGACACAAGTTTATTAAATAATTACGTGCTCAAGGCGATGGACGCCTACCCGTACGACCTTGAGGAAACAGCAGAAAACCTCAACTATGCCTTGGCATACGACGCCAATGACCCCCATGCCTTGTATTTAATGGGACGTTTGCAAGCCGAACAATTTGGCGATTATGAAAAAGCCAAGTCTTATTATGCTGCAGCTTTGGCCAATAACCTATACCTGTTCAAAGTATATGAACATTACATTTTAGTATTGCTCTGGAATGAAGATTATGAGGAGGCTGAAAAACTCATCGCCTTTGCATTTAAAGTCAAAGGTTTAGACAAAGGTCTTGTTTATGCATTACAGGGAAGGCTTTTAGAACATCAACATCAATTGAAAAAAGCATTAAAAGCGCATAAAAAGGCTAAATTACATGGCTTCGACGATGATTTTTTAAATTCAATCAACACTGAGATATCACGAATCAAGAAGAAAAAGAAATCAGAGAAAGCCAAGAAATCAAAGCATCAAAAGAAGCGGAAAAACTAAGATGGTTGTTATTGAGACCTAGGGATTCTCAGATACCCCTGGCGTCACGAAGCCTTGGGTTTTATAATCCAACAGGTTTTAGTCTTAAAAAATGAACTGCGCCAAAACAGTGCGCAACAAGCTTTGATTCTTGTAGCATCACTTAAAACAAACAGCATGTCAACAGAAAAAAAAATCACAGGAAATGATTTGGTCGCGATGGGGTTTAGACGAGGAAAATGGATGAAAGATGCCATTGCGCACATCAATACCAATCGCTTAGAGGCTGAGGCGATGCTGCAGTATTTGGAGCAATTCAAATTGCCAGCAGGTATTGAACTTCATACAAAACCAATTGGTTTTGCCGTTAACATCAAGGCAGATAGCGATTTGGAGCAGGATAATGTTTTCAAGGTAGTGAACTCGATGAAAACCTTGATGAAAACACCAACCTTGGTCAATGGTGCCCTCATGCCCGATGCTTGCCCAACCGGTCCAGACGGAACCATTCCTGTTGGAGGCATTGCGGTTGCCAAAAATGCCATTCACCCCGGCATGCACAGTGCCGATATTTGCTGCTCTGTAATGTTGACCGATTTCGGTAAAATCAATCCGAAAACGATTTTAGATGCAGCGCACGCCAAGACACATTTTGGTCCTGGCGGTCGCGATAGGGATTCGCAATTTCAATTGCCTACCGCATTATCAGAAGCTTTTGAGCACAATAATCTGCTCAACGATAAGCAGATGATTTCCATTGCTAGGTCGCATTTGGGAACCCAAGGCGATGGCAATCATTTTCTCTTTGTTGGGACTTCCAAAAAAACTGGAAATACCATGCTCGTTACCCACCATGGGTCTCGTGGTCCCGGAGCGCGATTGTATGATAAAGGTATGAAAATTGCAGAACGCTTTAGAAAGGAATTGTCGCCAGATACCATGAAGCAAAATGCTTGGATACCTTTTCATACTGAAGAAGGTAAAACCTATTGGGAGGCTTTACAAGTGATAAGACAATGGACCAAAACAAACCATGAAGTGCTGCACAACTCTGTTGCTGAAAGCTTGGAGATAACTATCGAAAACAGATATTGGAACGAGCATAACTTCGTCTTTAGGGATGGCGATTTGTTCTACCATGCCAAAGGCGCAACGCCCTTAGATGCTAAATTTATGCCAGACATCACAGGTCCACGATTGATTCCCTTGAACATGAGCGAGCCAGTCTTAATTGTTGAAGGCGTGACCACAGGCTCCAATTTAGGATTTGCTCCGCATGGTGCGGGCAGGAACGTGAGCAGAACCCAGCATAGAAAAAACAAGACAGGAACGATCATGCAAATCTTTAAAGAGGAAACCAAAGGTTTGGACGTTCGGTTCTTTTCCAAAGAAATCGACATTACCGAATTGCCAAGCGCTTATAAAAATGCAAATTCTGTAAGACAGCAGATGGACGAATTCAGTCTCGGAACTGTCATTGATGAAGTGATGCCTTATGGTTGCATCATGGCAGGCGACTGGCAGAAGAATGCACCCTGGCGAAAGAAACGTGATAAACGCCAAAAAAGACGTCGTTCTTGAGACTGGTTTTTGAATTAAAAGGAGACCTCACAGCATGCTATGAGATTAACACATTAAGTTGATTTTAGATTCTTAACTACAAGCTTTTTACAATCTATAACCATTGAAAAGACCTAAGCCAACTAAAGCCAGAAAGACCAAGACATAGCATCATGAGTATGGAACCTCGAATCTATAAAACCTTAAGAATTTCAAAACCAGCCTCCCTAAAATAAACCTGGTCGCCAATCACTTTTCCCATCAATAGCAAGCCTATTGGTGTGTTTGGAGAAATGGCATAAAAAGATTGACCGTCAATTGTCAACGTTCCAGCGCTTACCGCAATGTAATAATTGGCTTCTGTAGTAAAAACCACGCTCCCCAAAATCACGGATTTTGAAACTGCCGAAGGCTCAATTTTTTGGAGGTTTGCTTTGGTGTTTTCAATATCTGCCAATTGATGCCCCAGTTTTTCGCGTTCCAATTGCAACATGGCGCGGCCGGTTTCATGCTTATCGCCTGCCGAGCTTTTGGTTTCAGAAGTCAAACCGTCCTGCACGTCTCGAATCTGATTTTGAATGGTCGCAAATTTTTGCGCCACATAAGCGCTGCATTGCTTGAACAACTCTTGTTTTAGTGTGCTATTTGTCATCGGTGTTCTCGTAATTTAACGGTCCATAAAAGTACATTTGTTTCACAATCCATGCTTTTCGACCTTGAATATAGGCTGTGGCAGGATTGGCACGATAACGCAATGGGCTTGGTAAAATGGCTGCGATGGCGGCAGCTTCCTGTCGTGATAATTTGGCGGCCGATTTTTTGAACCAATATTGTGAGGCTGCCTCTGCACCATAGATTCCCGGACCCATTTCGATACTGTTGAGATAGACTTCCATGATGCGCTCTTTACTCCAAATGAGCTCGATTAGAAACGTAAAATACGCCTCAAGACCTTTGCGCAACCAACTTCGGCTTGGCCAAAGAAACACGTTTTTTGCAGTTTGCTGACTTATGGTACTTGCGCCTCTTATTTTTTTACCCTTCTGGTTGTTGTCGTAAGCTTTTTCAATGGCTTCGATATCAAAACCATTGTGCTTGACGAACAACTGGTCTTCACTACTAATCACAGCAAGTTGCAGATTTGTTGAAATATTTTCAATAGGTACCCAATCGTGTTTCCAACCCCTATTTTTTTGGGTTGAAGTAGCTTGCGTATTGCGAATCACCATCAATGGGGTGATAGGTACTGGCAGCCATTTAAATACCACAACAGTAAAGACCGAAGCTACGAAACCCCAAAACAAGATTTTGAATATCAATTTAAAAAAGCGTTTGATCATGTCTTAAAATTAGGTCAATTCAGCAAGTTCCTTTCCAATAAGGCTGCCAATAGCGATGCCCATTCCGCCGAGTCTTACGCCACAGAATACATTATTGGACATTTGTTTTACAATGGCCTTTTTTTGGTTGCCAACACCCATAATGCCGCTCCAGCGATGGTCTATTTCAAAGTTTTGCTTCGGAAGGATAACGGTTTTCAACAAAGTTTCCAATTTATTTTGAATGATTTCGGTCTCTCCGAATGCCGTTGTCTCTTCGGTTTTGAAATCGAGGTGTCGCCCACCTCCCAAAAGTATTCTATTATCGATGTTTCTAAAATAATAATAGCCTTTTTCTAAATGAAATGTACCCTTTATGCTCAAATTTTCAATGGGTTTTGTGATGAGCACTTGGGCTCGTGCAGGTTTGACTTCTGAAATGTTGAAGTGTTGCGCGAAGCCATTGGTGGCAATGAGCAGTTTTTTAGTTTTAAAATCGAAGTGCTCCGTATGCACGTGAACACCAGCATTGTCTTCAGCAAAGGATTTAACCCTGCAATCATTCAGGATTTTCACACCTGCCGAAGCTGTTTTGAGCAATAAGGCTTCCATCAGTTTACCTGTATCAATTTGACCTTCAAAGGCATTGAAACTATAGGTGTCTTTTATGTTTTCAAAATGAAAGCTATTGGGCCTCGTTTCAAAAACTTCCGCTTTAAAAATGGGATGTAACAAAGAATTGATGTGTTCTTTTTGTGAAAGGCAGGTTTCGAATAAATCGTTTTCAGTTTCAGCAAACAACTCATAGCCTCCAAAAGCTTTAAAACCTATAGTCTTGTCGCCCAGCATTTCCCTGAGCAGTTGAAGACCTTCCCAACGCTTTTCAACAAGTTCAATCACTTCGGCTTCGCTATGAGTGCCCAAATCATCTATGAGCTCGCTAAGGCTTCCGAAGCAGGCAAATCCAGCATTTTTGGTGCTGGCACCTTGCGGCATCATTCCTTTTTCAAGAATTAGGATTTTGGCTTTGGGATACTTCCGCGAAAGCGAAATAGCACAATTTAGGCCAACGATACCGCTGCCAATAATGGTGAAATCCACATTGGTAAGCCAAGATTTTATTTCCCAATAAGATAGGTTCATAAAGCCAAGTTACAAAAAAAGGCTCCTGAATTTCAAGAGCCTTTTAATAATTATGGGTTTAAGTGGATTATTCAACAATCAACTTTTTAGTGACTTTACCGGCATCGGTATTCACATTGAGTAAATACATGCCTGATTGTACGTTACCCAGATTAATGGTTTGGTTGAACTCCCCTGCACTATCATAAGAGTTGTTGAACACAGAGCGCCCCCTAATATCGAAGACCTGTAAATCAACGTTTCCTGAAGTACCATTGAACTTCACAGTGAACTCGCCGTTGTTGGGGTTTGGAAATACGCTAAAACTAGCATCCAAGCCAACATTGGTTGTGCTAAGCACGGGTTCAAAACCACCTTCCTCACAAATGGTCAAGGTCACGTTATTCCAAGTTGCAAAGTTATTGTTAACAACTACATCGCCAATGAAAAACACCCAATCTCCTTGGGAGTTAGATCCATCTGCAGCACTCAAGGGTTGAGCGGGCTGGATGGCGATATTGTTACTAGTGTCGGTACAAGGATTCACAACACCCTCATCATCAAAAGTAACAATGACATCGGGTAAACCAGGACATCTATTGACGTTTTGAAGCAAATAGGTAATGCCACTTGGGCTGTTGTATGGGCCTCTAATTCCTATAACCAACTCTGCATTGTTAGATGTTGTGACATCTACGCTAACGTTGATATCTGTAATTGTTTTAGAATCAGGAATTGGCAAGGTGTAGCCACTAAACTGACTTGCATTTTCTTCCAATTGAATATCGGCAGTAAAGAAATAATCTTGACAAGCATTTCCTGGTATATATGTATAATCTCCAATGGCCAAAAATTCTTCGTTCACATTAAAAAATATATTGCCAACAGCTTCGACCATAACTCTACAAAAAGCCGCGCTTACATTTGGTACTGTAATATCTTGACTTCCATCATTTGGAACGTTGGATGCCAGTACAGTGTCATAAGTGACACCTTTATCGGTAGATAATAAGATATTTACATTGGCTGTGTTTATTCCATTTCCAGTAGTTCCCGCAACATTCCAAGTAATTGTTTCGGTGTCACCTGGTGTCCAAACAATTTGGTTGGTTGATTGGGAAGTGACCTGAAAAGGTCCTGCATCGGCATTTACCGTAGCCGTCATAATATCTGTAGCAGTTTGTCCACCTGCAATAACATTATCACGAACGGTAAGCCTAAAATTCAATGGTCTACTTATAGCGGCCAATTTCTCCCATGCTGCGGAAACACCGCCATTTACTGCAATGTCTTCCAATCTTGGAATGTATCTTACAGGGTTAACAGTACCTTGTCTAGACCTTACGATGGGGCCAAGGAGGGTTGTTTCGGTAGGCGCTCCTGTTGGACCCAAGTCATATTGCTCCCAAGTGTAGGTATGGGATGCTATGCCATCTGGATCTGTTGAACTTCCTGTTAATTTATAAGGTGTTGATTTAGGCATGGTGTAGTTTGTTCCTGCATCTGCGGTAGGTGCACTATTACCAGTTGGCGTGAGCGTTGCACATTGGCTCAATCCGCTGGTGATATTATCGAACATCACTTGCAAGCTTTTTTGGTGAAAATAACCATCGGAGTTCAATTGCACGTTTTGTGGTGAACAGATACCTGCATAAGACATAATAGTTGAACCACTTCCTGGCTCATAAGCGGTACTTTGAGTTCTTTGGTTCAAACAATTCGATCCTGCGTTGCCATTGAAGGTGTGCGGAGATCCAAATTGATGTCCCATTTCATGAGCGACAAAATCCAATGCAAAACGATCGCCAATAGGGTTTGGCAATCCTGTTACTCCTCTTGCTTTACTTCCTGTGCAGGGAGACCTTAGCTCCGCAATGCCGCCTCCACCAGTGGTAAATACATGGCCAATATCATAATTGGCAACACCAATGTTTGCATCTACAGTGGTCTGGTTTTGATTTAGCATAGCGTTAGAGTTGGAATTGGTGTAAGGATCTGACTCTACATCAGGGCCTAAAAAAATAATACTCTCATTGTCGACCATGACCATTGTGACAGACAAATCTTTTTCATAAACGCCATTGACACTTGTCATGACCTCTACCATAGCAGCCATGACGTCTGGTACAGTGCCTCCATGAAATTGAGCATATTCTACAGTACAAGCTATGGCCAATCTAAACTCACGCATTTGGCCATCATTGGCATTTCTTGAAGCTAGGCCACTTTCATCAAAAGTAGTATTGTCCTCAACATCGTCAACAAAATCACAAATCCATTCCTCTTGTGAATTATTTACATCTCTTCTATTATAAACTAAATACTCATTATCGGCTCCATTTTCAGAAATGTCGATCAATTCAATACCTTGATCTGTAAATGCAACTGTATTCAAACCTTTTGGTGTAACACTAAAGCGGATGAGGCTAGACGGATTTTTTACGCCTTGACCTACATAACTTCTCATGTTTGGGTATTTATTCTGCAGCGCCTCTTCCATTATTGAGGCTTCCAAGATACGATACGAGTCAAAACTGCCTCTCGAATTAGGAAAGTCCAAAATCACATTTGAAGGATTGCTATTCCCTTTTCTGCTTGGCGCATCTTCCAATGCCGATTTGAGTTGGTCGATGTTTAGCACATAATGCTTGGCTGATGGCATTGTAGCAAAATCATCAGCGTTTACTGGTGCTACAAGCTTTTGCTTGGGAGTTGCCTCAGTCCAAAAAGACCGGGGATTTTGTGCAAATGTTGGCGCCGACACTAAGATGCAAAACACAAAATTGGAAATACATTTTAAGTAATTATTTTTCATTGTTTTGATTTTTTATCCATGAAAGATAATTTGATATCGAATAATCAACAAGTATTTGAGGTTAAAATTTGAATATCCTATATTTGGACATGAAAATTATTTGTATTCTTATCGTCTCCATAATGGCTTTAAACTGCAAGCCCACAAAATCCATCGATACACAAAATAAAACGCATGACCAAGTGAAAGACTGTCCCGAAGATGGGAATTGCACATTTGAAGTGTTGACCAATTCAGCTTTCGAAATCAAAAAAGACGAGTATGGACTCTCCTATGGTAAATTAGTTGTTAGTGATAAAACCTTACTGCGTTTTGAATATATACCAAACACCCCAGAAAATACCGCCGACGGTCAATACAACGAACTCATTTATATTGAAATAGATCCAGACACAGAAATGTTGGACTTAAAGGACGAAGACCTAAAGAAAGCCAATGTCACTTTTGGTAGAGTCTGTTTTTGCCCAGGACAAAATGGCTATTATCCAGTAACCAAGGGTCAATTAAAGCTGAGTAAGCTTAAAGATAACAGCTTTGAATTAAGTTTAAATTTTAGAGCCAAGGACCTGCCCCAAGTTATCACACAAATTAACAAATCTTTTAAATTAGAGCAGCCCTGAACAAAGGCCAACAGTATTTTATAGAGACTGGTGCATACCCATAACGCTATAAATGAAATAGCCTCTTGGCTTCGTAATATAGTTTTATTTCAAAATAGCTTCATTCCGAAGCAATATTTAATTACTTTGGCTGCATTCCCAAATCACAATCAAAAACCTGTCAACTTTAGACCTATGGCTCTCACTTATTCAAAAAAAGACAAGCTCAAAAGCCGAAAATTGATTGAGAAATTATTCAGTGAGGGGCGTTCGATTGCGGCATATCCGTTGCGAATGGTCTATTTGAAGACCAGTTTTGATGATGGTGTTGCTTTTAAGGCGGGTGTTTCAGTAAGTAAGCGCAATTTTAAAAAGGCCGTACAGCGAAATCATATCAAACGCCTTATGAGAGAAGCGTACAGATGCCACAAAAGCACCTATTTTAACAATAGTTCCAACGAATTTGCGTTAATGATATTGTACATTGGAAAAGAGACTGTTGATTTCGCTTTAATAGAAAAAAAAATGCAACAACTCCTTAATAAATTCTCCGAGAAAGAACTTACAGACAAAACTGCTCCCTAATGAAAACACTACTAAAGAAACGGGTCATTGTCCCAATTTTGGCCATTTGTATTTTTACGACCACCAGTGCCTTCAAAGGCGACTTTTTTGAGATCGCCAAGCAAATTGAAATTTTCACAACGCTTTTCAAAGAGTTAAACATGAACTATGTTGATGAGACCAACCCTGGGGATTTGATGGATACCGCCATAAAAAGCATGCTTAACGATCTCGATCCTTATACCAACTATTACAATGAGCAGGATGTTGAAAAAGCACGCATCAACAATGCAGGAGATTACACTGGTATTGGCGCAAACGTACTTACTCTAAAGGATAAACTGGTTATTATGGAACCCTATAAAGGGTATGCTGCCGATAAAGCCGGGATGAAAGCTGGCGATGAAATCATTAAAGTGGATAATGTTGCTGTAGGCGATTTTAAGGAAGATGCGGGTAATTTATTACAAGGAGGGGCAGGCACTTCGGTAACCGTAACCTATATAAGACAAGGAGAAACAAAATCAACAACCATACAACGTGAGGCAGTAGACATTCATGCGGTTCCCCATTACTCGATGGTTAATGAAAACATAGGCTACGTGGTGTTGCGCAAGTTCAATGAAAAGACGTCTTCTGAAACAATTAGTGCCATAAGAGCCCTAAAAAATCTGGGCGCCAAAAAATTGATTTTAGACCTTCGAGGCAATCCAGGAGGCCTGCTTAGTGAAGCGGTTAACGTTACAAATATATTTGTGCCTAAAAATCAATTGGTAGTAACCACCAAATCCAAGGTTGAGAAATACAACAAGACCTATTACACCCAAAAAGACCCCATTGATACCGAAATCCCTTTAGTGGTTTTAATTGATGGGCGAAGCGCCTCGGCCAGCGAGATTGTTTCTGGTGCCTTACAGGATTTGGATCGTGCCGTTGTGGTGGGTGCTCGTAGCTTTGGTAAGGGCTTGGTACAACGTCCAAAAAAGCTCGTTTATGGCACGCAAATGAAAATTACCATTTCTAGATATTACACGCCTTCTGGCCGATCTATTCAAGCTTTAGACTACTGGAACCGTGACGAAAATGGCAAAGCCACCCGCATAAGACAGGAAAATTACAACGAATTCAAAACTAAAAAAGGGAGAATTGTTTTTGACGGTGGAGGCATACAGCCCGATTTAGAATTGGATGAAACCAAGCTGAGCCCCATAACTAAAGCCATAATCGAAGAAAATCTCATATTTAAATACGCCACAGATTATTATTACAACAATGAGGTCTCTGATTTGGATAGCTTTGAATTGAACGCTGGTGATTTCAAAGCGTTTAAATCTTACTTATCAAAAAATGATTTTGATTTTGAGACCGAAACTGAAAAAGCATTTGCAGATGCCTTTGAAATTGCCAAGGATGAACAAATTGGAAGCGAAATCAATACTGATTACAACGCGCTCATCACAGCCTTAAACACTTATAAAGACAAGGCCGTTGACGATAATAAAGCACAATTGTTATCTATGATTACCGATGAAATAGTGAAACGCTATTTTTATAGAGAAGGCTTATACACCTATTATGTGGCCCATAATTTTGAAATTCAGAAAGCGGTTGAGATTTTGAAAAATCCTAGTAATTACTTAAATTACTTAAATTAAAAATTTTGAGCATAGTTTGAAGTAAGCTTTAAAAGAGGTATATTAGAATCCCATTTTAAAATGAAGATGAAAGTTTTACCTATCTTATTGATACTTTCCAGTCAAGTCTTTTTTGCTCAAAAGGACATGACTCACGAGGTTTATTTTGAAACCGATAAATATGAAGTGCTATCCACTGAGCACAGCAGGTTGCTTCTATTTATTTCTGAAATTGAGGGCATGGATATCGCAAAGGTTTCCATCTACGGCTTTACAGACGACCGCGGCAGCGATACCTATAACATGAATTTATCCCAAGAGCGGGCCAATGCCATCAAAACCATCTTCTCAAATAACGAATTTGACGAGTCCATCATCACGAATGTTGATGGTAAAGGTAAAATTCTTCTGAAACTGATTCAGGAAGATGATATTCACAAAATACGGAGTCTCAATCGCAAAGTGGAAATCGTGGTTTCTCCAGTATTTCCTCCGAAACCTAAGAAAACAGAAACAGAATTAGCAAATGATAAGCAGGATCTAAAGAAATTATTGGATGAGCAGCTCAAGGCTGGTGATAAGTTTACACTAGAAAACATTCTGTTTAAAACAGGCTATAGCAAATTACTTGCTGAGTCTAAACCAACCTTGGAAGAGTTGGCAGAAGTGTTATTAAAACGTAAAGATATTTATTTTACCATCCAAGGCCACGTATGCTGTACGCAAAACAGTAGAGATGCCATTGATAGACAAACCAAAAAACGAAATCTATCTGTCGCAAGAGCGAAATTCATTTATGACTATCTGGCCAAAAAAGGTATTGCCAAAGAACGCATGAAATATGTGGGAATGCGCAGGAAATTTCCCTTGGGAGGAGATCCAAAATTAGATCGTCGTGTTGAGATCTTAGTCACCTATGCCAATGATAGCCTTAATAAAGGTTAGCTTTTAAACATCGCAAAATGAGGGATGCCATCTTCCAAATACCCTTCACCTTCCTCAAAAAAACCAAGATTATTATAAAAGCGCTTTAAATAGGCCTGAGCAGAAATTTTAATGTCGGTTTCACCATAATGCGTCTTTACAGCCTCTATGGAAGCACTCATTATTTGATACCCATAGTTGAACTTTCTTTTTTTCTGCCGTACAACTACTCTACCAATACTGGATTTTTCGAAATAGTCTCCCGGCTTAAAAATGCGGGTGTATGCCACCAATTCTTTTGCTTCATATCCTAAAACATGAAGCGCTTTTTGATCCTTTCCGTCGATATCTTGATAGACACAGTCTTGTTCCACTACAAATACCTCGCTTCGCAGCTGTAAGATTTCGTAGAGTGCTTCAGTTGATAATTCTGAAAATCCTTTAATAGTTATATTGAGCATCCTAGAGTATTAGGATTCAAAAGTAAGCATTATTGTAAGTTGTACAACTTCCGAATAAAAATTACACAATTTAAGCACGCATGCCCCCATCTACTTGATACACACTGCCATTACAATAAGCAGAATCTTCGCTAAACAGGAAGCATACCATGTTGCTAATGTCATCAACTTTAGCGTAACGGCCTAAAGGAATCTGCTTTTCGAAGGCTTCTTTAACATCATCACCATGGCCTGGGTTGAGACCATCTTCTAAAGAGCGCATCATCCTACTATCTACTACACCAGGGTTTACAGTATTGACCCGTACTTTGCGTTCGCCCAGCTCCAAGGCTGCGGTTCTCATGATACCAATAATGGCGTGTTTACTGGTTATATAGCCCACCATACCAGCAGTGCCCTGAAGCCCCGCAACAGAGGAACTAATTACGATGCTTCCGCCATCCTCAATTTTTGGCATGACGTATTTCATACCAAGGTAAACACCTTTGACGTTAACCGCCATGACCTTATCAAATTCCTCTTCAGGGTAATCGGGTATTGGTTTGACCACCCCTTCAATGCCTGCATTGTTAAAAAATAGGTCAATTTTTTTATGTTGCTTAATACAGTCTTTCACGTAAGTTTCAACATCCTTGCTTTTTGTGACGTCTGCTACTGAATATGACATGCTATAATCCTTTTTCTTCGCTTCTTTCACTTTAGATTTCAAAGCATCCTCATCAATATCCACCAAATGGATCTTGGCACCTTCAGAAGCTAATTTCTGCGCGGTATTAAAACCAATACTTCCTGAGCCACCGGTAATGATGACTACTTTATCTTTGAATCGTTCCATTTTATTGCAATTTAGATTAAACGTTTTCGAACTTGACTTTTAAGTTAAGCTTTATCTAAACCTTAGACTTGCGTTATAAATTTAAAAATTGACACGATTGAAAAGAATGGTTTTGGGAACGTGAAAGGGAAGGAACATTGTAAAATGTTTAAGTTTACTGAAATTGAATGAGCGCCTAAAGTTTGTGAATACGCATCAATCCTGCACAATGATATCTTTGGTATCGTTCTTACCAAATTCAGGTTGAAGGTTCAAGTGATTGATGCCGAATTTTTTGTACACCAATGCCTCCACTTCATGCAGTACTTCATTAAATTGGGACAATTGGATGTCTTCATTGAAATCGATATGGGCTTCTAAATGGATCTCATCTTCATTAAGCTGCCAAATATGAACATGGTGTACATTTTTTATGACTTCAATTTGTTGCACCACGTTCACGATATCATCAATCTCAATGGTATCTGGTGTAAAAAGCATGAGCACCTTGTATGAGTTTTTAAGCAAATCATAACCCACAACAATGAGATAAATGGCAATTGCCAAAGTCAAAACACTATCTACCCAAAACATTTGATAGTATTTCATGAGCAAGCCACCAATCAAAACGGCAACACTAGCCATCATATCTGTGATCAAGTGCAAATAGGCACTTTTCATGTTCATATTACTTTTAGCGTCTTTTTTGAGCAATAACACGCTAAAACCGTTCCCTAGTATAGCAATGATGGCAAGCCATATCACTAAATTGGAATCAATGATTTGGGGGTTCTGAAAGCGCTTTATAGCCTCAATGATCAATAAAACGGCAACAATAATCAAAGTAACCGCATTGATGAAGGCTGCTAAAATTTCGGCACGTTTATAGCCAAAGGTCTTTTTTAAGGAGGCTTCTTTTTTAGAAAAGCGGTTTGCTATATAGCTTATCAGTAAAGACAGGACATCACTAAAATTATGCAGCGCATCGCTCAATAATGCCAGACTGCCAGACAGCAAGCCCCCTATGACTTGAGCTATGGTAATGATGATGTTTAGAAAAATGGAAATAACCAAGTTTCTACCAGAAAGCTCACTTGGTGAATGCCCATGATTATGAGAATGATCCATAAATTAGTGTTCCGCAGGAATTTTATCAACCCGCTTTTGATGACGACCGCCTTCAAAAGCGGTTTCCAAAAACGCATCTACCATCCCAATAGCTTGTTGTACGGCAGTGTATCGTGCTGGGATGCTCAAAATATTTGCATCATTATGCTGTCTTGCCAAAGTTGTGATTTCTTTAGTCCAGCAAAGTGCAGATCGCACTTCTTGATGTTTATTTGCGGTCATGTTGGCACCGTTACCGCTTCCGCAGATGATGATGCCAAAATCCACTTTTTTCGCAGCCACATCCTTTGCGACCGGATGAACGAAATCTGGATAATCCACACTATCATTGCTATCTGTTCCGTAGTTATTGATGGTATGGCCTTTAGCCTTTAAATGCTTAACAATAGCATTCTTATACTCGGTACCTGCGTGATCGTTGCCTATGGAGATGGTCATCATGTGAAGTTGTGTTTTTACAAAAATAGATAAAGCCTCTGTTATTATAACTAGGTAAACTGTATAATTAAAAAATTGCTAGTAAAAGGGCTCCTTATAACACACATGCTTTTAATACACTCAAAATAGTTTGCGCAATTCCAAATATGTACTAAAGTGCGTAGATTAATCAATAGCCTCGTGGAATAAAAACCTCTGCAGGGATTAAACCGAGTTTCATTCTGTTTAAAAACGAAATGGAACGTAATTGATCTAAATTTACAGGCTCAAATCTCGAACAGATTTTTATATAAATCCATCTGGCAGTCGTGTTCGAGGTTGAGAAGATTCCGGAACAACATAATATTTTTAAGTAACTGATTTTTAGTTAGTTTGAGAAATAAAAATTATATCAATCAACTTGTGATAAGCACTAATTAGACTTATCAACAATAAACCACCATTGTTAACTTCCGTCTATTTCCGTTTCATTACTTGTTCATATCTCTTCACAAGTGCTAAAAAGTTTTACTAGTAATATCCAATAAATTTTCCCAACCAGATCTTAAAATGAACCACCAAAAAACTTAGTCATTTTCTTTGGAGGAGTTTTAAGAGGTAAAACATGCGCTTGCTAACATAAATTTTGAAATAAGTTGTTACCTTTAAGTTGTGGATTGGGGTTGTTAACAGCTGTTGATAGCTCTTAAGATAGCATTCATTATAAGGCCTTTGTATGTTAATTAATTGTTAACTTCCTATTAAGTAAATGCGATAAGTGACTAATCAAAGCAAAAGACCTAAAAGTTATGGTCACTATTAACAACCCATCATAAGCACCATTTATTTTTAAAATTTTAAAAGAAAACTGATGATATGTATATATATGTTGATAACAAGGTTTTTCTTAAATTTAACCTTAACTAAACATGATTAAAAAATTTAACCGTAGTTTTGTATAAATTCAATAACTTCTCCTCTTCTAATATTGAATTAAAATTAATAACGTCTTGCACTCAGTAAGACTAGAATAAGATTTCATACATAATGACAAAACGAAAAACCAGGAAACCTTCCAATAATAAGATTTCCAACCTTACAAATACCATTCTAAGTATTTTAAAAAAAGATAGAAACCAAAATTTCAACTACAAACAAATTGCTGCCAAGATTGGGGTCAACGATGCCAGTAGTCGCAATCAAATCATAAAAAAGCTTCAACAGCTCAAAGCTAAGGAAGAGATAGAAGAAGTAGAACGTGGTAAATTCGCGATTGTGAATAATAACGAGTACCACACTGGTAGGGTTGATATGGCTTCCAGAGGGTCTGGATATATCATTTCAGACGATTTTGAGGATGATACCTATATTTCCTCCAACAATATGAACAAAGCCCTACACGGTGACGAGGTAGAGTTCTATGTGTATAAACGCAAAAACCGCGGAAAACAGGAAGGTGAAGTAACCAACATCATCAAACGCGCCAAAAGCGAGTATGTTGGTGTCATCCAATTGCATAAAAATTATGCCTTTGTGGTGGTGGATGGCAATAAAATGTACACCGATATTTTTGTTCCTATCAGCAAGATCAATAATGCTGAAAATGGAGATAAAGTGCTTGTGGCTTTGGAAGAATGGCCAGAAAAAGCCGATTCACCAAACGGAAAAATCCTTGAGGTTCTAGGTAAACCGGGAGAGCACAATACCGAAATGCATGCGATTTTGGCTGAATATGGCCTGCCATTGGATTTCCCACCAGAAATTGAAGCTTTCGCAGATAAAATAGATACCTCAATTACTGAGGAAGAAATTGCCAAACGTCGCGACATGCGAAAAGATCTAACCTTTACCATCGATCCTAAAGATGCCAAGGATTTTGATGATGCGCTTTCGTTTACGGTTCTTGAAGACGGACTTTACGAAATCGGGATCCATATCGCAGATGTTTCCCATTATCTTACACCAGATAACGTATTGGATGATGAAGCCTATGAACGTGCCACTTCAGTGTATTTAGTAGATCGTGTGGTGCCAATGTTGCCAGAGATTTTATCAAACAACGCCTGTTCTTTAAGGCCAAACGAAGAGAAATATACCTTTTCAGCAGTTTTTAAAATAAACGACAAAGCAGAAATCATGGACCAGTGGTTCGGTAAAACCGTTACCTATTCCGATGCGCGTTTTGCCTATGAGGAAGCTCAGGCCATCATAGAAAATAATCTAGGACTAAAGGCTTCCGAAGTTATTAAAAACCCAGGAAAAATTGATACTACCATCCCACAAGAAGTGGCGATTAGTGGCAAGGAATATAAAACCACCCAAGAGGTTGCTCAAGCAACCCTAAAATTGGATGAGCTCGCTAAGATCATGCGAAGTAAACGTATGAGTGCTGGTGCGATCTCTTTTGATAAAGTAGAAGTGAAGTTCAACCTTGACGAAGAGGCAAATCCCATTGGAGTCTTCTTCAAGACCAGTAAGGACGCCAATAAACTCATTGAGGAATTCATGCTGCTTGCCAATAAAAAGGTGGCAGAATTTATAGGCAAACAAGATCCCAAAAAGACCTTTGTCTATCGTGTTCACGATGAGCCAGATGAAAGTAAATTGGCAGCTTTGCAAAATGTAGTGGGACGATTTGGATATAAACTCAATTTGCAGGATCGCAAAAGCGTTTCTAATTCCCTAAACAATCTTTTAAAAGAGGTTAATGGTAAAAAAGAACAAAATCTGGTGGATACCTTGACCATTCGCACCATGAGCAAGGCGGAGTACACCACGCGTAATATTGGCCACTACGGATTGGCATTTGACTATTACACCCATTTTACCTCGCCAATACGTCGTTATCCAGATGTGATGGTGCATCGTTTGTTGCAGCATTATCTGGAAGGCGGTAAATCGGCCAATGAAGATATTTACGAAGATAAGTGCAACCATTCCAGCAATATGGAAGGCTTGGCCACTAGGGCAGAGCGTGACAGTATCAAATACATGCAAATTCGATTTATGGAAGACCATAAAAACGAAGAGTTTGTAGGCGTGATTTCAGGGGTGACCGATTGGGGTATTTATATTGAAATTATTGCAAACAAGTGCGAAGGCATGGTAAGCGTGCGCGATATGAAAGACGACCACTATCAATTTGACGAAGATCATTACGCGGTGATTGGTAAGAAAAATAACATCATGTACCAATTGGGCGAAGAAGTGGTTGTAAAAGTAAAATCAACAGATCTGGTCAAAAAACACTTGGATTTTACCCTGATTGGAAAGCACGAAGCTTAGTCTTTTAGCAATCTGTTTCACACCTATTTTTATGTTTTGGGCGTTACCTAAAGCCAAGTAAGCTTGGCTTTAGGTCAGGCTGTGCGTTATATCTTTTTAATTTAATCTGGCTAAATGGCCAGATTAAATTAAAAAGGATGCCACTTCCATCCTTAACGCATTCAGCACATTAACTTTCGGTTCTATATTTGTAATCCATCGGTTTTGGGAATTAGTTTCAGAAATAATATAAATTTGTAACAATTTCGAAGAAACTCATACCAATTACAAAACAAAACTCATGATTCTTACCACAACAAATTCCATAGAAGGTTTTAAAATTGCAGAATATAAGGGTATTGTCACAGGTGTTGCCTATGACAGCAGCTATAAGCACAAGGGTGCAAATCTGTCGTTCAAGGATATGTTCAATACCAGTAAATATTATGAAGTGTATGCAGCGGGATTGGAATCCATTAAAGAAAAGGCCTTTCAAAAATTGCGGGAAAATGCCAAGGCACTTGGTGCTAATGCAGTGGTTGGCATAAGGGTGGATATTGAACCTTTGGCAAATTCATATACCTTGATTGTTTCCATTACTGGTACTGCAGTTTTTGTGGCCGAGTAAAAATAAGTCGGTATTTTTTCGAATTAATGCCAATATTCTACAATTCAAATGAATGGGTGTTCATTCAATTCGTGGTTATAATTTTCTCTAAGTGTAACAATTCTTCAGTTAAGTCATCTTTACCTCGTAAACATACGTACATACATAACTAAACGCTTCTTTAAGATGAAATCCATTGCAAATCTTCTCGTTTTTCTATTCGCATTAAATGCATTCGCTCAAAACCCTATACAAAAGGAAGTTGACGATTTTACCGAGATCAAGGTCTTCGATTTGATTGCGGTCAACTTGATTAAAGCCGATGAAAATCGCGTTGAAATTACTGGAGATGATATTCAGGATGTGGAGGTTATCAACAAGAATGGCAAGCTTAAAATCAGGATGAAACTGGATAAGAGTTTCAATGGCGAGCGTACTTTCGTCTCAGTATACTATACAAATTTAGAAATCATTGATGCTAATGAAGGCGCTTATATTACCGCCAACGAACTCATTGAGCAAGACCAAATCGCCCTGAAAGCTCAAGAAGGGGCCAGACTAAAAATAGGCTTGGATGTGGATAAAGTTAATATCAGGGCAGTCACAGGAGGGATTGTTGAAACCCGTGGTAGAGCCAATAGTCAAGACATTGTACTAAATACAGGTGGTATTTATGAGGGTAAGGATTTTGAAACCAAAACCACAAAGGTAGATATCAAAGCGGCTGGTGAGGCCAATGTCAATGCCAGTGAAAATGTGGACGCTAGAGTTATCGCAGGAGGCGATGTCTACATCTACGGGAACCCTCAAAATATCAAGGAAAAAACCACCTTTGGTGGTCGTATCCAACGCATGCGCTAATCGTGTAAATATTCACGTGAAATACGCATCTTTTTTTGTTAGCTTTGTAGTAAAGCGATTCACTAGATGTTAAAAGATATATTAGCAGCAATTCCTTTTGGGATCATTTTGGCCTTTACCATTGGTCCAGTCTTTTTTGTACTGCTTGAAACTGGTGCTACTAAAGGTTTTAGGAGTGCTATTATATTTGATCTGGGTGTAATCTTAGCCGATATTGTCTTCATTATAGTGGCTTTTTACAGTACCAATAAACTGGTTGAAAAATTAAAGGACGATCCCAATTTCATAATCCTGGGAGGTGTTATTCTTATCGCTTATGGTTTGATAACCTTCGTAAAAACCTCCAAATCCTATCGATCCATTGTTAAGGAATATTATAAAGTGAATATCGAAAAAAACGCCTTGGGAAAACTTTTTGTCAAAGGGTTTTTGCTCAATTTTATAAATATTGGTGTTTTAATTGGCTGGTTGGGATTTATTGTGATTGGCAGTACAGTGACTGAAAGCGAAAATGGTGTGATTGTATTTATCATTACGATGCTAGGTGTTTATTTTCTTACCGATTTAATAAAAATCGCAGTTGCCAAACGCCTTAGAAACCGTCTCACGCCTAAGCTTATTTATAAGACAAAAAAAATAGTGTCCTTAGTGATCATGGGCTTTGGTATCTTGTTGCTTATTCAAGGGCTGTTTCCTAGTGGTACCGAGCGTTTGCAAGAAACCATAGAGCAAAGTTTATAAACCCATTTTAAAAGCCAATGCCAAAAGCACAATATCGCATCTACGTGGTAGAACTCTCCAAAAAAGTATTTACTGAAAACCGTAAATTCCGTGAGGCGAACCCGCAATTTAATGGAGTGTTGCAATGTTTGTATGTTGGCATGACCAGCAAAACCGCAAAAGAGCGTTTTTTGCAACATAAAACAGGATACCGAAACAAAAAAGGACACAAACTCTCTGCAAACATTGTTGAAAAATACGGGACTTACTTGAGACCAAGTCTGTACAATCATATTGACCCTTTAGACACTAGATTAGAAGCACTCCAAATGGAAGAAGCGCTCGCACTGAGTCTAAGGCGCCAGCGTTATGCGGTTTGGTTTAATTGAAGTGTTCTTTTTTGAGATGGCTTGTCGTTAATGGGAAGCACGAAGCAAACTGCATCTAGAAATACATGCATTCGATATAATCAGCAGTTTCTTATAGTAAAACTATCTAATCATTTCAGGAAGAAATCTTTTGAAATGCTCCAGAGGGTTTTATGCCTTGAGCTTATTGATTAGCTACGTTTTAAACATTTTGGCAACTGTGGCAATCCCATTTTACATCTAATTGAAAGTTGTATAAAAAACCTCCGAGATCTTTGGGTATAAAAAAACCTCCAAGAAAAAACTTGAAGGTTTTGAGGCATCAAGCGGATTCGAACCGCTGTAGCAGCTTTTGCAGAGCTGTGCCTAGCCACTCGGCCATGATGCCAATATCTGCTAAATCAGGATATCGTTTTAGCAATGAGTCTGCAAATGTATAAAAAATTAGCCTTGTAAGCTAGTTAGACCGCGTTTTTTCGACTTTCACTCATTTTAATGGTGACACGCTCTACGTCACCACCAATAGGCGGATTCAATTTACTCACATAGACGCATGCTTTTGTGACCAATGCATCTTCCATAAATATGCGGTTTAAGATGCGTTTGGCTACAGTTTCCAACAAATAGGAGGGCTGTGCCATTTCCTCGCGCACAATGCGATTGAGCAATACATAATCTACTGTTTCACTTAATTTGTCACTTTTGGCAGAGGTTTGTAAATTCGCCTGGACTTTCAAATCCACACGATAATCACTACCAATCTTGGTTTCTTCCTTTAAACAACCGTGGTGCGCAAAAACCCGGATATTTTCAACTTTAATAGTACCCATAATTAACTAGTAAAAAAATCAAATACATTACTCAATCCGCTGGTTTTGGTCTTGTAGAATTCGGTATAAGTGCATTGGGTGCAGGTCACGCTGCTAAACTTCTTGTTTTGCACATCAAATATTTTTGATAAAGTACCACCAGTGGCGCGCATTTGTCCTGTTTTGAACGTGGTATTGTTGCACTTGGGACATTTATAATTTCTGTGTTGCATGAATTTTAATTTTCGTTAAAATTAGTTATTCTGTTTTAAAATCGATCTCATTCAATGCATTAATTCAGAATAGATGTAGTTCCAATTGTTTAGATGATTTCCTGATTCTAGTGATTTGATGTTTAACATTTAAATAGTACAAAAATCAAGATTTAGCTCAAACATGTATATGGGTAAGTTTGTTTATCAGTTAGTTAGTATCATCCCGAAAGCTTTTGAGATCATTCTAGATTCTGGTGGCTTAACGGTCTTGAGTGTCTGCTGACACTAATGATTAAAAACCGCACTTAAAAGCACATAATTACTTAATTTTGTTTTATAATCGTAAGACATGTCAGAAGAACCAAAATCGCTCAATTTCATTGAGCACATTATAGAGGAGGATTTAAAAGCCGGGTTGTCAAAGGATAAGCTGCGTTTTCGTTTTCCGCCAGAACCCAATGGTTATCTGCACATTGGGCACACAAAAGCAATAGGCATTAGCTTTGGGCTTGGTGAAAAGTATAACGCGCCGGTAAACCTGCGTTTTGATGATACCAATCCTGCAAAAGAAGAGCAGGAATACGTAGACGCCATCAAACGTGATATTGCTTGGATGGGTTATGAATGGGCAAATGAGCTTTATTCTTCAGATTATTTTCAAACACTTTTCGATTGGACGATTCAACTCATAAAAGATGGCAAAGCTTACGTAGATTCCCAATCCAGTGAGGCGATGGCAACCCAGAAGGGTACACCTACCGAGCCAGGTGTTGATGGACCTTATCGCAACCGAACTGTCGATGAAAACTTAGAGCTATTCTTAAGCATGAAGGCAGGGAAGTTCGACGAAGGTAAGCATATTTTGCGGGCCAAAATTGATATGCAACACCCCAACATGTTGATGCGTGATCCCATTATGTACCGCGTGCTCAAAAAAGAACACCACCGTACTAAAGCCAATTGGTGCATCTACCCAATGTACGATTGGACCCACGGTGAGAGTGACTATATCGAACAGATTTCGCATAGTTTGTGCTCTCTGGAGTTTAAGCCTCATAGAGAACTTTACGATTGGTTCAAAGAACATGTATATCAATATGCTTCAAATGAGTTACCAATGCAACCAAAACAACGTGAATTTGCACGTTTGAATTTAAGTTATACCATCATGAGCAAGCGTAAATTGCTTCAATTGGTACAGAATGGTGTTGTTTCTGGTTGGGACGATCCAAGAATGCCTACCATTTCTGGTTTGCGAAGACGTGGTTATACGCCAAAATCAATCCGCCAATTTATTGATAAAGTTGGGGTCGCAAAACGTGAAAATGTGATCGATGTGTCCTTGTTGGAGTTTTGTATTCGAGAGGATTTGAATTATTCTGCACCACGGGTCATGGCGGTATTAGATCCAGTAAAATTGATTATTACCAATTATCCCGATGGAAAAGAGGAGTGGCTGGAGGCTGAAAATAATCAGGAAGATGATAGTGCTGGTTTCAGAAAAGTGCCTTTTTCGAAGGCATTGTATATTGAACGTGATGATTTTAAGGAAGAAGCAAGCAGCAATTTTTTTCGGTTGAAACTGGGCGGACAAGTGAGACTGAAAAATGCTTATATCATCAAAGGCGAAACTGTGGTCAAAGATAGCAATGGTAACATTACAGAAATCCATTGCACCTATTCCACAGATACCGAACAAAAAGTGAAGGGCACCTTGCATTGGGTATCCATTAAGCACGCTATTAAGGTTGAAGTTCGCGAATATGACCGTTTGTTTAGGGATGAAGCACCAGATTCACATCCTGAAACCGATTTCATGGAATTTTTAAACCCCAATTCTCTAAAAATCATTGAGGCTTTTGTAGAACCAAGTTTGGCGGAAGCCAAGGTAGGAGAGCGGTTTCAATTTCAGCGTTTGGGGTATTTTAATGTGGATGATGATTCTACTGAAGATTTGCTGGTTTTCAACAAAACTGTTGGTTTAAGGGATTCCTGGGCAAAACAGAAACCCAAGCCTCAGCAGCAGCAAAACACGCCTCAAGCGCAACAGCAGCAAAAGCGTCCAGCAATTGATGAAATAAAGAAATTAGGTAAGAAATACGCTAACTTACCAGAAGACAAGCAACAAAAAACAAAGACTGTAATCCTCAAGTTAGCTGAAGATGTGAGTTATGATGAGGTTCAAGACTTGTTCAACACCTCTGTCAAAAAAACGGGAACCCGCATCGCCACGGTTTTAATGTTGAGTGTATTGCTTAAAAACGGTCAGGAAAGAAACACAGAAATCGAAGAATTTTTGGCGAGTGCAAAAGCTGATAGTAACACAACTTTGGTGGTTGAGGCGAATGCTGTTGGTTAATGATTAACGGCATTTTACGTAATGATTGTAAGACCTAAGAGGTTTTCATAACCAGTTAGGTCTATACACTTTACGCCTTCAAAGTTTTCATTGCTGAATGGCCGTTTGTGGTTGATATTTACATTCGTAATTAGAGACGCAAATACCGTTTAAAAAATTAATTATGGAATTGAGACCTAATAAATCTGAAATTGATTACCGAAACGCCCTAGGTCGACTAGAGGTCATTTTCGATGCAGAAATCGATACTAAGGAAGGTGATGAGGCATACGTTTTGTCCTTATCAATTGAGAATTATGAGAATGAACATTATTTAATCGAAGCACCTGACCCAATTGAAGCTATAAAAATACGTATGGAAGCATTCAACATGCGTCAAAAGGACTTGGTTGGAATCATAGGAGGAAAAAGTAGGGTGTCAGAAATTCTGAATATAAAAAAGAGGCTAACGGTTGAGATGATTCGAGAACTTGAAAAAACACTTCAACTATCTGCATCGGTTTTAGTACATAATTATCAACTTAACGAGAAATAATCATAAAACAACCCAATCTTATGGAATTCAATTATCTCGCTATTTTAGCGGCTTCTGCAGTGCCAATCGTAATTAGTCTGTTGTGGTACCATCCTAAAACCTTGGGTATCCTTTGGATGCGAGAATCAGGCATGACCGAAGAGAAATTTAGAAGCAGCAACGTAGCGGTTATTTATGGGGTTAGCTTGCTATTGGCCATTGTGCTTGCATTTTCAGTGCAACTATTGGTCATACACCAAATGGGAGTTTACAGCTTAATGGGAGGAAACCCTGAAGCAGCGTTGCCTTCTTACCAGGCCTTTATGGACGATTATGGTACCGCTTTTAGAACCTTCAAACATGGCGCTTTGCATGGGTTTTTGTCTGCGTTGTTTCTGTTTTTTCCAGTCATTGCGATCAATGCCTTATTTGAGCGCCGCAGTTGGAAATACATCTTCATCAATACCGGCTTTTGGACATTGAGTTTAACGATTATGGGCGCGATTATTTGTGGCTGGAATTAGTCCAAATTAATCGATTTGAGACGAGGCATAAGGTTTGTGTCCTCTGGGAATTTAATGATTTCAATATTCCAAGATATGTGAGTATATAACCATCAATAGCCTTTTTTTTTTGAAATTCTGATAGTATAGCGCTTGCATTTAGTAATTTGGAATCATGTCTTAGGGTTTAAGTCTTTTAAGGCAGCGGTGTTCTATATTTCATGACCTAATATTAATTTTGTAAACTGCTGCCAAACCGTTTTATTTGCTGCCTTGATACACTTTAAAATTTATAATTCAGTAGAGAATCTTCCGAAGGAATGGAATGCATTTTCTACGGAAGATATCTTCCTAAAAACACCCTTTTTAAAGGCTTTGGAGCATGCCAGTCCAGCCAATATAAGCTCCTATTATGTGGGCGTTTTTTCTGCGGAAGGCCTAGTAGGTCTTGCTATTGTGCAGCGTGTGGAACTTTATGCTCAAGACATTTTTAGAAAATCGCAAAAGCTTTGGTACAAGCAATTGGGTAAAGATCTAGTAGCGAAGATTGCCAAGGGAAATGCTTTAGTTGTTGGCAATTTGATGCATACAGGTCAACACGGACTTTCATTTGCTTCAGAAGCCATTTCGCAAAGGGACTTTCTGGAAACGATTACGAAAGCGATCGCCCAACTTTCTGCTGATATCAAGCTGCAGTTCGGTAAAAAAATTCGCATTATCGCCTTTAAGGATTATTTTGAAAACGATACGCTTCATGCAAGTACGGATTTCTTCCGAAGTCAAAAATTATACAAAGTACAGATGCAGCCCAATATGATTCTTAACATTCCCGAGCATTGGAAATCTACAAACGAATATACAGCAGTTTTCAATAAAAAGTACAGAAGGCGGTACGCTACGGCCAGGAAAAAGGCAGATCCAATAATTAGCAAAGAACTCAACTTAGTGGAGATTGAAAACCATAAAGAAGCTATTTATGGCCTCTACGAAAGCGTGTCGGACAATGCAGGTGTAAATTCATTTAAGTTGCCTAAAACACACTTTTATGAGTTGAAAAAACAGCTGGGTATTAAATTTAAACTGTTCGGTCATTTTATGGATGAGCGTCTGGTTGGTTTTTATAGCTTGATCTTAAACGGAAATCATTTGGAAACCTATTTTTTGGGTTATGATCAAAATTTGCAGCACAAGCATCAAATGTATCTCAATATGTTGTATGACATGGCTTTTTTTGGGATAGAACAGGGATTTGAAAGTGTTATTTTCGCAAGAACCGCCATGGAAATCAAAAGTTCTGTGGGTGCTAAACCTTATGCTATGGCTGTTTATATCAAACACAGCAATACATTTTTGGCGAATCGCATTTTGAAATTGATTGTGACATACATGAATCCTGTGCAAGTTTGGGAAGAACGCCATCCTTTTAAGGATTGAATTTTTTATTTAGGAATTTTGTTGAAACGTGCTATTTCAAGCATTTCAGAAAAAGAATACAGTGTATATGATCAAAATATATCTCTAAAAAATGTAGCCTATGAGTTAGTTGAAATTGAGTCGTTGTTCTTGGTTCTTCATTCTATGTTCTGTTTTTCTGTGAAATTACAGTTAAAAGCAATTTAACATTTTGATGGGCTCCCAAATATGACTAACTTTTAACTCACATTATAAAATCAGCATCAATCATGGATAAAGCAAGTAGGATATTAACCGAGATTTCAACGGTAGCCAGAGACATAGAGGAAAACTATCCCGAGCTCCAAAAATATTTGGATGAAACTCAGGATACTTTGCCAGAAGGCGCCAACACAAATGCCAAGATGGATGAAAAATCACTTGAGACGTATTTGAATACTCTAAAAGAAATGATCAAAAAATACGAAGAGGAGCATTGATTCGCTTCCACATCAATAAAAATGCCCCAAATTGAATTGAGGCATTTTTTTTATCTCATCTTTTTTTCTAAAGCCTATTAAAAAGACCGCTCAGGATTTCAAAAGTAGAGCGGTCTTTAATGGGTTTATGTAACGTTGCAAAAATCAATATCGGTTTTTGAGGTGGTTTTAGTCATCCTCCTTCTTCCTTGCATTCTTCATGGCCTCGCCAATTTGGTTACTTGCAGTAAAGCTTGCAACCATATCGTTAAGCATGCTGCTTCCGGCTTGTGGCGAATTTGGTAATAAAATCAAGTTACTGTTAGTTTCCTCACCTAGCGATTGTAGCGTATCATAATGCTGTGTTACCACTATAAGCGCAGAGGCTTCTTGGGAGTTGATTCCCACACGGTTCAACACTTCAACCGATTCTTCCAACCCACGTGCAATCTCACGACGTTGATCGGCAATGCCTTGACCTTGTAAACGCTTGCTTTCTGCTTCAGCCTTGGCCTTTTCGACGATAAGAATCCGTTGGGCGTCTCCTTCAAACTGTGCTGCGATTTTCTCACGTTCTGAAGCATTGATTCGGTTCATGGCTTGTTTTACCTGCGCATCTGGGTCAATATCGGTTACAAGGGTTTTGATGATATCAAAGCCATAAGTGGACATCGCCTCGTTGAGCTCTGCTTTTACGGCCAATGCAACGTCATCTTTTTTAACAAAGACATCATCGAGTTTCATTTTGGGTACTTCTGCACGAACCACATCAAAAACGTAAGAAGTGATTTGCTCATGCGGATAGTCCAACTCATAAAATGCGTCGTAAACCTTGGTTTTGATCACACGATATTGAACAGATACTTTCAAACGCACAAAGACGTCATCTAATGTTTTGGTCTCAATGATCACATCCAATTGTTGGATTTTCAAACTCAGTTTCCCAGCAATTTTATCGATCAAGGGAATTTTTAGTTGCAATCCCGATTGTCGCACACTGTGAAATTTACCAAAGCGCTCTACAATGGCTGCGGTTTGTTGATTGACTATAAAAAAAGCCGAGATCAAGATGATGAATCCGAAAAAGAGTATGGGTATTAAAATAAATTTTTCCATGGCAATTGAAGGTTTAAGGGGGTTTGTAATCTTAGGCTTCTTACTGAAATAAGCTATATTTTGACGTAGTTTAGGCTTTTCAGCTTAAAATTAAATGGATGCCAATAAGGTATCGATTCGTTTCACGGTTTCGGCTTTACCAATCATAAACATGATATCGAATACATCTGGACCCTGTAAAGCGCCCACTAGCGCCAGTCGCAGGGGCATCATCACTTTTCCGAAGCCAATGTTGTTATCTGTAATCCAGCTTTTAATATCCTCCTGAAGGCTTTCTATTGTAAACTCAGCATTGGTGGTCACTTTTTGTATGAGCTGTGTCATCAATTCCGGAGTGTCGTCCTTTATTGCTTTCTTATAGGCTTTGTCATCGAAATCTTTTGGCGCCACAAAAAAGAAGCTGCTCAATTCCCAAAAATCACTTACAAAGGTCGCGCGTTCCTTTATTAAAGCGACTACAAGTTCGATATATTGAATATCGATATCTGCTAAGGCTTTATGCGAGGCTTTGTATGCTTTAGCTAAATCGGCATCATGTTGTTCTTGCATGTAGTGGTGGTTAAACCACTTTATTTTATCTGGATCAAAGCGGGCACCGCCTTTGTTGACGCGTTCCAATTCAAAGACATTGCTCAAGATTTCCAAAGTGAAAATTTCTTGTTCGGTACCAGGGTTCCAACCTAATAATGCCAAAAAATTTACCATGGCTTCAGGAAAATAACCATTCTCTTTATAACCTGCGGAAACTGCTCCAGTCTCAGCATCGGTCCACTCTAACGGAAACACTGGAAAGCCCATTTTATCGCCATCGCGCTTGCTCAATTTTCCTTTACCAGTAGGTTTAAGAATTAGCGGAAGGTGCGCAAACTGTGGAATATCCCAACCAAAGGCATCGTAAAGTTGATAATGAAGCGCTAGGGAAGGCACCCATTCTTCGCCACGAATCACGTGGGAAATCTGCATTAAATGGTCATCCACAATATTGGCCAAGTGATAGGTTGGCATGCCATCGCTTTTGAACAGCACTTTGTCATCCAAAATATTGGTGTCAATCTCAATATCGCCACGAATCATGTCTGTTAAATGAAGGGTCTCGTCTTGAGGGGACTTGAAGCGAACGACATGATCCTCGTTGGCATCCAACTTTTGCTGCACGGCTTCTGCTGAAAGTGATAGGGAATTATCCAACTTTTGCCGGTTATGCCAATTGTAGATAAAGGTTTTGCCTTTGGCTTCATGGTCTTTTCTATGGAAATCCAAGGTTTCGGCGGTATCGAAAGCATAGTAGGCATGACCGCTTTCAATGAGTTGGTCTGCATACTTTTTATAGAGGTCTTTACGCTCACTTTGTCGGTAGGGACCAAATTTCTCATTTTTGTTGGGGCCTTCGTCAAAGGGAATACCACACCAATTGAGTGCTTTAACAATATAATCTTCGGCACCTGCAACGTAGCGAGTTTGATCGGTATCTTCAATGCGCAGCACAAATGTGCCCTTGTGTTTTTTGGCAAAAAGATAGTTGAATAGGGCAGTACGTACCCCACCAATATGTAGTGGTCCAGTTGGGCTTGGTGCAAAACGCACGCGAACAGGTTTGTTCATCTTATTGAATTGAAAGGTTATCGATTAGTCACAACGATCTAAGACCGCATGTGATTTTATAATAACAAAGATAAAGGTTCAAGCCTCAATGGTCAAGCTTGCGATATGAAAGTTTGGGGTTTTTGGCAACGAGTGGCGTTTAAAACCGACTCTAGTGAAGTCGCACATAGCCTAATCAAAAGAATTCACACAAAATGAGGTTAAATGCGAAGGTTTTTAAGATAATCTAAAAGCACGATTCATTTCCTTATGAATCTATGTGCTAGTCGCTATGTTCTATACTGTTTTTTTCAATTCAGCAGCATCTGTCTAGGCACGCGCTTGTTCATAATCTTGAACCATATTGGAGGAACCATCGCCAAAACCATTGATGTAGGATATCCAAAAGGCATTTGCGGACTCTCATCATGGCAATCTAAAATCTGGTATTTTTTGGTCGACTTGAAATGATGGTCGCTATGCCTGGTAAGTTCGTAAAGCACGATTCTGCCGATGACGTGGTTGGAGTTCCAGGAGTGCATTTCTTGAACACGTTCATAACGACCCGATTTGGTCTTGAGGCGCAACAATCCGTAATGTTCGATATAATTGACGGTTTCTAAAAGCAAAATGCCCACAATGGCTGCGGAGATTACGAAAATAAGCGCCATTTTGCCGAAGAACAAAAAACACATTGCTAAATAAACCAGTTGCAGGATACTATACCAAAACATGTCATTCTTTAGGCTGAGAAAAGGGCGACCGGAATTTTTCAATAGTGTCTTCTGGATACTCCACGCATTGACGTACTGTCTAAATACCGAAGTAAACCAAAACCCATATACGGTCTGGTTGTAGCGGGCGGTTGCAGGATCCTCTGCAGTAGCGGCGTGAAGGTGGTGCCCATAATTATGCTCTATAAAAAAATGCATGTACAAAGCCGGAAGCAGCAGCGCTTTGCCCAAAAAACGCTCGTTGGTGGTATGCCTGTGGCCTAATTCGTGTGCGACATTGATGCCGTTGACGCCTAAAACGATACCTACGGAAATGACAATTCCTACAATTTCGTAAGTAGCCAGCGGTTGTTGTGTGATTTGATAAATGCCGAAGCCAATCAAGACATAAACAATAGGGAGATTGAGATATAGCAACCAATCGAAAACTTTTCGTTTGAGGCGCGCATTATGTTCTTCTGAAGACAAGTTTTTAGGATCCACAGTAAAAATCAATTCGAATATTGGAATAAGAATGAAAGCATAAACAGGCGTGAGAAATACAAATGCACCTTTAAAATAAAGGCTTATAAAAGCCACGAGCGGAATAGAAAAGGCAGCTAAATATTTGAGGTCTTTCATAAGAATAGCTTTTGTGATTATTGCGATTGGTTAGTTGAATCTGAAAATACTGCGCCGAGTTTCAGTTTTCAAAATCAAACGAAGTCCTTTTCAGAAATAAGTAGCTACGTAAATGAATTGAAATTAACAGAAACTTACCAAAGTTAGTCAATTGTAGGTTAAAATAAAATTTGTATATCCGCAAACAGCCCTAAAATGAAATAATTATCGTATATTCACTTGATATTAAAACAGTTGATTATGAATATATTTGATTTTGGAGTTCATTTCACAGACGAAAAGAGCTGTCGTACACATTTTAAAGAGGAACGAG
>NZ_VORM01000127.1 GCF_007997225.1 Subsaximicrobium wynnwilliamsii | reverse complement strand
CGTTGGCTAAAATAGCAGAATTAGCAAGTAAATTCATAATCCAGACTTATTAGGAGCTAATTCGTGACATCATGCGGAAACAAATTTCTGCGGATTTTTAGTAGGTTTATGGAATCACTATCTGAAAAACAATTCACAGAAAACCGAGTTAAATAAAAAGAGTTTCAAACAAGATTGCGGAACCAAACAACACTCTGAATTTAGCAAGGTTGCGGAATTGAAAACCGTTGCGGAATTAAAGCCTAATATTAACGATGACCAAATAGTGACGGAATTAGGCTCACTTGCCGACTTGCTTGCTAAATCGAATTGTACTTAAACTCATGAATTGGCCAAAGCATATCTCACTCTTACGCACTGCACCAACGGAACATTTTCAAAAATTTCAAAATCATCTAACTACTTTAGCCAACATCGCGTATAATTAATTGCTAGGTCTGTACTTCTTCCGAAAATCCTCGTGGATTCGCTAGTTCGTTTTTATTTACTAAATTTACTGCTTGAGACACGCAACTAATCATACTCAAGAGCGTTG
>NZ_VORM01000126.1 GCF_007997225.1 Subsaximicrobium wynnwilliamsii | reverse complement strand
CCGATGCCCAGAACGGCGTCAACGCAGTGGGCAGCCCCTACAGCAACATCGTGGCCGGCACCCAGGTGCTGCACGCGCGGGTTGAGAGCGCCACCGTGGCCACCGGCTGCGCGACGCTCGTGGAGCTCGTCCTCATCGTGAACCCCACGCCAGCGGTGCCCGCCGCGATCAGCGACTACGTGTTGTGCGACAGCGATGCCGACGGGTTCGCACAGTTCGACCTGAACACCAAGGAGACCGAGATCACGGAGTCACAGCCCCCCTTGGCGGCCGATCTCGACCTGATCCTGACCTACCACCTGAGCGCTGCGGATGCCCTGAGCGGCAACGATCCGATCCCCAATGTGGGCAACTACACCAACACCGGCAACCCGCAGACCATCTTCGTGAGGCTCGAGGGCGAGAGCAACGGCTGCGCCGGCACCGGCAGCTTCGAGATCCGCGTGGACCTGCCACCGGTGGCGGTGCTGCCAGCGCCGCTGCAGCTCTGTGACGACGGGGTTGCCGATGGAGTGACCGTCTTCGACCTCAGCGTCAGGGACAGCGAG
>NZ_VORM01000013.1 GCF_007997225.1 Subsaximicrobium wynnwilliamsii | reverse complement strand
TCTAAATCAAAGATCGAGTGTGTTCTCATCCAATTGAAGCTTTTGAGTTCTTTTGGAGTTCAACACAGATCTCACGTCCCAACTTTGATTGGATTTGAAAAGCCGATGTTGGTGTTTTCCACCAACATCTTCTCGCTAGATGCATGTTGATTTTCAGTTCTAAATCAAAGATCGAGTGTGTTTCTCATCCAATTGAAGCTTTTGACTTCTTTTGGGTTTCTACACAAATCTCGCATACCGATTTTGTTCGGTGCTGAAAAGCCGATGTTGGTGTTTTCCACCAACATCTTCTCGCTAGACTCATGCTGATTTTTAGTTCTAAATCAAAGATCGAGTGTGTTCTCATCCAATTGAAGCTTTTGAGTTCTTTTGGAGTTCAACACAGATCTCACGTCCCAACTTTGATTGGATTTGAAAAGCCGATGTTGGTGTTTTCCACCAACATCTTCTCGCTAGATGGATGTTGGTTTATAGTTCTAAACCAAGTATGTCCCAATGAAGATCGAATGCGTTTTTATTTGAATGAACTTTTGTACTTCTTTTGGATTTCAATGGAATAAAAGATTATAACGTAAATATTCGTACTCATCAAGCTGTGGCCCTACTCGGCTGGGATTGTTGGTGGAAAACACCAACACTGGCATCCCCGGTTGCGAGGTGTTCGGTTTTTTAGTTAACTGTCGTCTCAATAGGTTTGGATTGATTGTGACAATACCAACACGCATCTCTCGGGCACGAGCGAGACGCTCGCGCTAGCGGGGAACTTTTGTACTTCTTTTGGATTTCAATGGAATAAAAGATTATAACGTAAATATTCGTACTCATCAAGCTGTGGCTCTACTCGGTTGGGATTGTTGGTGGAAAACACCAACAATGGCATCCCCGGTTGCGAGGTGTTCGGTTTTTTAGTTAACTTTCGTCACACTAGGTTTGGATTGTTTGTGACAATACCAACACGCATCTCTTGGGCACGAGCGAAACGCTCGCGCTAGCGGAAAACTAAAAAATTGGGTGGCTGAGCTTCAAGATATTTCTGCAACCTTGTTGTTTCGCAGTACATTTCAATTTTATTAAATGAATCAAAAAACGAAAATGCTTCCGCTTTCTAAACAACATACAATCTTTATGAAGCCCTTACTATATCTATTTCTTTTCATAGCAATCAGCTCCTGCAAGACTAAAATCCTTCCGCAGGTAAAACAGTATGAAGCCAGTTTGGAGTATGAAACCAAGTCCCAATTGGGCGAAGGTGCCTTTTGGAATCACAAAACCCAAGAACTCTATTGGGTTGATATTGAAGGCATGCAACTGCACATCTACAGTCCGCAAACCAAAACCAACCGAAGTCTGGAAATGCCCTCTCGCATTGGTACCGTGGTGCCTTCCGCAGTTAACGCCAAAGCTGTTGTGGCATTGCAGGATGGCATTTACAACATCGATGTACATAGTGGGGATCTAGAATTAGTGTCTGAAATAGAACGCGATATCCCAAGCAACCGCTTCAACGACGGAAAATGTGATCCTTCAGGCAGACTTTGGGTAGGCTCTATGGCCTTGGATCAAAAACAGTACGAAGCGAATTTATACATGGTCACGGAAAATGGCGAGGCTACCCTCAAAAAGGACAGTGTGACCATCTCCAACGGAATCGTTTGGACCAAGGATAAAAGCACGATGTATTACATCGATACGCCAACTTTAGAGATAAAGGCCTATGATTATGATGATGCTACGGGTGCAATTACGAACGAACGGGTAGCAGTTACAGTGAATGAATCATTAGGATTTCCGGACGGAATGACCATCGACGCAAACGATATGCTTTGGGTGGCGCTTTGGAATGGCAATGCGGTGGTTAACTACAACCCAAAATCCGGAAAACTACTTTCCAAAGTGGAAGTGCCAGCCCATAACGTAACTTCCTGCGCTTTTGGTGGCCCAAATCTGGATGTGCTTTACATCACAAGCTCAAGTTTGGACATGACCGAAGATGAGAAAGAGCAATATCCTTTCGCCGGGAGTTTGTTTAAGGTCAAATTGGATGTTAAAGGTGTCAAGGGAGACTTTTTTGGAAGTGCTGGAAAATGATAATATCGAGAATGCCGTTTAAGATTTGAAAGCAATGATGAAAAAGCAAAGCAAAAACTAATAATCGATTCGCCTAGTTTCAATGCATTGACATTACCAACTAAAGCCACAACTTAATATCACTCCAACCCCAGTAAAAACGAAGGATCCAGACAATTCTGTTTATAAAATTCAAAATCCTGTTTGGAACTTACACCAGGATAATCTCCAAAATAATCCTGAATATCGGCCATGATTTGGAAATGCAAGTGTGGCGGATAATCGCCATTCACGCTGGCGTCACCCAAAGCACCTATCTGTTCGCCTTGTTTAAAAGTCTGCCCTATTTCAAGATGGGCCAAAGACTCCAAACTCAGGTGCCCATAAAGCGTATAGAACCCAGTGCCTTCGATCTCATGTCTTAAGATGATGGTGGGTCCGTAATCGCCAAAATTGATATTGTTCTTAAAGCTGTGAAGCGTCGCATCCAAAGGAGTGAAAATACTGGTTTCCGAAGGTGCCCAAATATCAAGACCCAAATGGATGTAGCGCTCATTACTGGGCATGTTGTTCTTGAAATACGTGCTGCGCTGGTAAATATTGCGTACTTCCATATAACCACCATAAGCGTATCTGGCTTTTTTTTCTGCAATATAGTCGTCTATGTAAGCGGCCAAGATTTGGGATGAGGACACATCTATATGGTTCAAAACATCACTGTCTCTTGATAGATCTATGGCGACAAATTGGTTTTTAGGGATAGAAGGCTCCAAGACCGAGCAATCTGGTAAGGCTTTAATAAGCTGTTCAAGCGTTTTCTTCATGGATACTAAATTAGTTCTTTTAAAACTTTAGACAAAGCCTCGGCCCTATCTTTTGAGTAGTCTCAGCAATTTTATAGAACAACGCAGCTTTCGAAATTATCCAGAGCTTCCAGAGAACCCACTTTCTCTAAGCAAGGCATGGGCATACCCCTAATATACATTTTAGAGATTCTCAATAGAGGTCTACCTTCAGCTTAAGGGCAAAGAGCGCTAATCCGGTTTAATTTTAATTTTATGTTCGTGACTTGTACTTTTCAGCACAGTAAAAGCTAAAGTGAATCATATGCTTTTTGGTAACGTGCATTTTTAAAGCACTTGAAAAAGCGAGTGTTGCAATCAGCGATCCAGTTTTATTTTTTTGTACTTAGCCTGCTAGATGTCAAATAATTACCATCTATCTTGTTTCTTTTTTATCTTTAACAAAACAAGCAATCAACAGGTTCAAAAATAAAATAAACACGCTGTATATCAATTAGTCAAAATAGAGTCTCGGCTTCTATATGTATTGCAACATGTGCTGGGTGCTTCAAAGGTAAGCGGTCTCAAGTCCGTGTTATACCATCCCAATTTTCAATAATTATAATAAAACCTCGTTAACAGCTTAGGTAAAAATCCAATTTCAATTATATTTACAACAAAAATTGACACAATCCCCATTTCTATGAATACGTTTTTAAAGCGCCTATTGATTTTTCTATTTGTTGTTGCACTTGGTTTATTCTTGTATTCCACCTTCGTGGAAGATTTATTTGGCAATCGGTTAAGTCCAGAAGACACCGTAGAATTTAAATTAAACGATCTAAAACTGGCAGTGTTTTATAACCGCCCCTCTAAAAAAGGACGTGACATCTTTGGCGGCTTGGTTCCTTACAACAAAGTTTGGCGCACAGGTGCCAATGAAGCCACCACTTTTGAGACCAACAAAAACTTAATGGTGGATGGGATTCTTGTACCGGCGGGAAAATACACCTTATGGACGGTTCCTAAAGATAGCGTTTGGAACGTTATTTTCAACACCAAGCAATACCCCTGGGGCGTGGATGCTGAGATGCAGCCCATGTGGGATCCCAATTATGACATCATGGAAATTGATGTTCCTGTTGAGAAACTCAATAATGCAGTTGAGCAATTTACCATCGCCTTTGACAACAGCACCGATAATTTAGAATTGACCATGGCTTGGGATCACACTAAAATTGCTGTACCTTTAGAAGTAATGAAAGAGGAAGAAGAAAAAAAATAATTCACATTGGCTAAGGCTTTTAAAAAATCGGCATTGGAAGAGAAGGCGGGCATTGAAAGCTCCAAATTATCTAATGCAGCCGCGATTGCAAAAATTCAGCAAAAACGAAAAACCCAGCCTACAACCGAGGCCTTGGTCACTCAAATTCTAGAAGGTAATATTACCGCGTTAAGTCGTGCCATTACCTTGGTCGAAAGTTCCAATCCATCACATTTAAATCAGGCTAACGCCATTATAAAAGCCTGTCTCCCACATGCCAATGCATCTGTACGCATTGGTATTACTGGCGTTCCGGGTGTTGGCAAAAGCACATTTATTGAAGCATTTGGCATCCATTTAACTTCGGAAGGCAAAAAAGTAGCCGTGCTGGCTGTAGATCCAAGCAGTACGCTTAGTAGAGGCAGTATTTTAGGCGATAAAACCCGAATGGACGATTTGGTAAAAAACGAAAATGCCTTTATCAGACCCTCTCCCTCTGGAACTTCATTGGGCGGTGTGGCTAGGAAAACCCGTGAGAGTATCATTCTCTGTGAGGCTGCTGGTTTTGATACGATTGTTATAGAAACCGTTGGGGTTGGCCAAAGTGAAACTGCGGTGCACAGCATGGTCGATTTTTTTTTATTGCTGAAACTATCTGGTGCAGGAGACGAACTCCAAGGCATCAAACGCGGCATCATTGAAATGGCAGATGCCATTGCCATCAATAAGGCCGATGGCGAGAATCTTAAAGCCGCAAAATTGGCCAAAGTGGAATTCAATCGTGCCTTACATTTATATCCTGAAAAAGACTCCCAATGGCAGCCCAAGGTCATACTGTGCAGTGCATTGCAACGCGAAGGTATTGCCGATATCTGGGAAATGATAAGCTCCTATTTAGAACACACAAAAAAGACTGGTTTTTTTGAGCGGCATCGAAAATTACAGAACAAATTCTGGCTCCTGCAAACCATTGAAGACCGTTTGAAATCTGATTTTTTCAATCGCCAAAAAATCAAGACCGAACTGAAAGTGCAACTGCAACTTATTGAAGATGGAAAAACCACGCCCTTTGTCGCTGCCGACTATTTGTTGGGATTGAACGATTAGATACTCCGATTTCAAGAGATGTGATGTATTGTAAATAACTTCATCCAACAACAGCTTTAGGAATTTTTGACTTAGGACTTTTTGACCTAAGACGTAAGACCTAAGACTTGTGACGTAAGACGTAGGACAAAATACTGGTTGAATTTGAAAGCCTTCAGTTCTGCACACTTTCCCCCTACCGCAGGGCTGCGCGAGATTCGTTTTAGTCTTCGTCTTCGTCTTCTCCCGATAGTTATCGGGATCGTCTTCTCCCGATAGCTATCGGGATCGTCTTCTCCCGATAGCTATCGGGATCGTCTTCATCTTCATCTTCGTCTTCGTCTTCATCTTCATCTTCAACTTCATCTTCATCTTCACCTTCAAGTTCAAGTTCAATTTCAATTTCAATTTCAACTTCAACTTCACGCCCCAATTCAAAACGCAACGTTAATATATTTCCGTGGCAGACTTAATTTATTTAACTTGAAAAGGAATTTATAAACTTTAGACGCCATGCAATTGTTCAGCAAAATAAAAAATGTGATTCACCTCATGAAAGAAGTGGATTTCAACCAACTCAGTGAAATTTCAAAAAAAATAGACATTTCAAAAATCATGAAAACCGTTGGCGAGCTCGATGAAAAGCAGCTCGACGGAATGATGAAGATGCTTACCGAAAGAGGCAAAAAAGGTCAGCACCAACTGCCACCCATTGACGGCGATTTTTATGATATGGATTTAAAGCTGACCCAAGAACAACGCGACATTCAAATGCGGGTGCGCAATTTTATGGAAAATGAAATCCAACCCATCGCCAATGACTATTGGAAAAAAGCGGAATTCCCTCATGAAATCATTCCAAAAATGGCCGAATTGAACATTTGTGGCGTTGCCTATGAAGGTTACGGTTGCCCAAACCTGCCTTTCGTCATGGAAGGGATCATTGCAGAGGAGTTGGCACGGGTTGATGTATCCATTTCCACCTTTTTCGGCGTACATAGTGGGCTCGCCATGGGTTCCATCTACCTCTGCGGTAGCGAGGAACAAAAACAGGAATGGCTGCCAAAAATGCAAAAAATGGAGCTTATTGGCGCATTCGGGCTTACCGAACCCAACGTGGGAAGCGCGGTTTCTGGCGGGATGGAAACCACATGCAGGATTGAAAATGATGAGTGGGTGCTCAACGGTCAGAAAAAATGGATTGGCAACGCCGCTTTTGCCGATGTGACCATTATTTGGGCACGGGATGAAACTTCAGACAAAGTCAAGGGGTTTTTGCTAAGAAAAGGCACACCCGGTTTTACTACGGAAAAAATCGAGGATAAAATGGCTTTGAGAACTGTTCAAAATGCCATCATTACTTTAAAAGAATGCCGCATCAAGGAAACAGACCGTTTACAAAACGCCAATTCCTTTAGAGACACCGCAAAAGTATTGCGAATGACTAGAGCTGGCGTGGCATGGCAAGCAGTAGGTTGCGCAAGGGGTGCTTACGAAAATGCTTTGAAATACACCAAAAAACGGGAGCAGTTTGGCAAACCAATCGCTTCCTTTCAATTGGTGCAAAATCATTTGGTGGAAATGCTATCCAATTTGGTTGCCATGAAAACCATGGTGTACCGTTTATCTGAACTTCAAGATCAAGGCTTATTGACCGATGAGCACGCGTCCTTAGCCAAAGTCTTCTGTTCCATGCGAACGCGAGACGTGGTTAGCCATGCCAGGGAAGTCATGGGAGGCAATGGTATTTTGCTGGAATACAACGTCGCAAGATTCGTTGCAGATGCGGAAGCCATTTATTCCTATGAAGGCACCAAGGAAATCAATACCCTTATCGTAGGGCGCGCAATTACTGGATATAGTGCGTTTGTTTAAAGATGATCTGCATGTGCAGTCTATGATGCAATGCTTTAATTGCAAGATTCTCTTGCAAACGATAAGTGATAAGAACATTTGTCATTTTCAAAATGAAAGCACAGCATTGATTATGGAATTTTAGACTTGTCTTTGACCAACTAGGAAGTTTGCGATTAAAATAAAAATTGTGGTTGTAACAAAACAGAGAGCTCGATTTAGGTCTCTGTTTTGGTTTTAAGGGCTGAAGGATCAAGATTCAGGATTCAAGATTCAAGATTCAAGATTCAAGATTCAAGATTCAAGATTCAAGATTCAAGATTTTATAAGAAAAACGAACAAAATTTTACTGCCACAAACAATTCCAGAGGAATTGAAGGTTTATAGAAATGTGATATTTTGTTGTTTGTTTCGACTCCAGAGGAGTCGCACCCGTACAACAGGATTTTAGGTATGACGTGAAATTCATGTTGACGCATATCACAGTATAAAAATGGAATCGCTCATTAAATAATATTGAAAAATTCATGCTAAAGGCTTCGGTAGATTGAAAAAGCCATATACACAAACTTTTATATTCATGGTAAATTACATCAATTATGCGATTCCGCTGGAGGCGGGATTGAAAGCCTGGCTGTTTTCCTTTAGATCTGCGATGTCTCTGGCATTGTATTTCTCTAGAGAGCAGATGAAAGATCAAATTAAGGAATCCTAAATTTTGATCAGCTATTTTATGCTGACAATACATTGAAGTTTACTTAAAATTCTCCTTAAACCACTGCACCTGCTGCTCCACAGAGCGCATTAGACTGGTTTGCGGGTTGTAATCAAGCAAACGTTTCGCTTTATCAATGTTTGCCTTGGTGCGCCATTGGTCGCCAGGTCTTTTGGGAATGACATTGAGCTTGATTTTTTTGTTTAAAATCCGCTCTACTGCTTCGATGCCTTGTTTTGTGGTATGCTCTACTTCAGTGCCTAAATTGATGATTTCGCCGTTCACTTTCGTCTCCTTGCCAATCACACTCACAATACCATCAACGATATCGTCTACATAGGTAAAGCTTCTCAAATGTTTATCACTACCTTCAAACAAAGGGAAGGCTTCTCCATTAAGTGCGCAAGCGATAAGCTTCGTGTACATTTTTTCCGGACGTTCGCGTGGCCCGATTACGGAGTACAATCTTAAGGAACAGGCATGAAATAGTGCTTCCCGACTTTTCTGAAGCACCAGTTGTTCCGCAGCTAATTTGGTGACTCCGTAGTGGGACGCAGGCTTTGAAGCGACATCTTCTGGAAAAGTGGCCTCTAAGCCATAAATGGATGAAGTGCCAATATTGACAAACAACTTTAAATGCGCACAGCCTTCAGCATAATCAATCAAATTTTTGGTCGCCAAAATATTATTGCTGAAATAATCTTCAAAAGTGGAACTTTGCGAAATCCCTGGTTGGGCTGCAAAATGGAAGATGTAGTCCATATCCTTCGGAAGAAACGCTGCTAAATCGGCGTCGCGCAGGTCCTTTTTGATAATGGCAATGCCTTTTTGAGTCAGTGCTTTTGCATTCAGGTTCTTGAGATCCAGACTGTAATAATCGTTGAAATTATCCAAGCCAATTACTTCATGTCCCAAACTATGCAGTCGCTCTGCGGCATGTGAGCCTATAAAACCAACTGCTCCTGTAACCAGTATTTTCATTATTCGCGTTTAGGACTACAAAATAAGGATTTTTGAGTCAATTGAAATCATTTGGAGTCGCTTAAAAAAATCGGGAATGCGCTTTTAAGACTGAAGACTTTTTGACTTAAGACTTAGGATCCATTTATTTCAAATTTTAAATGGGATGTATCAACAATTGATTTTTGATTTCCCTAATTTGTTTTCTGTTTAAGTCCGTTAGGACTGTTTACGGCTTCAACTCCCTAAATAGTGAATAAACGATTATGGTTGTGCTAGCCACTCCCTTTCTAATAGTCTTGGGAAAGCAAAAAATCCTTAAAAATTCGGCCTAACAGCAATTTCCAAATGCTTTTACCGCTCCATACTAATAAAAAAGATACTTTTGCAGCAGAAACCTTTATCAAATGGATTATACTTTCACGATTATCGTTCCGGTTTACAACGAAGAAGATAATTTGGAACGTGTAGAGCAAGAATTGCTCTCCTACACTAAAATCGCGACCCGTATCACTAAAATCCTATTTGTAAATGATGGCTCCAGCGATGGAAGTCAGTCGTTGATTGAAGCGATTTGTAAACGCCAAGACCATTTTAGCTATATTCTTTTTGCCGAAAACCGAGGCTTGAGCGCCGCCATTAAAGCGGGTTTTGATTATGTCGATACTGAACTCGTGGGTTATATCGATTCCGATTTGCAAACCGCACCTGAGGATTTCAATAAACTTTTGGAGCATGTTGGGGATTACGATTTGGTAACAGGCGTTCGTGCCGACCGCAAGGATAAATTCGTTAAAAACATGTCCTCCAAAATCGCCAATAACATTCGCCGAGCTTTTACCAACGATGGCATGGATGATACGGGTTGTCCGCTCAAAGTCATCAAAACCGCTTATGCCAAGCGCATCCCAATGTTTAAAGGCTTGCACCGTTTTTTGCCAGCGATGATTTTGCTGCAAAACGGAAAAGTGATTCAAATTCCCGTGCAGCATTTCCCACGTATGGCTGGAACTGCGAAATTCGGACTTTGGAACCGATTGTTTGGCCCTTTGATGGATTGCTTTGCGTATTTGTGGATGAAGAAAAAATACATCAATTACACGGTTTCCAAGACTAGCGCATGAGCAATTGGATGATTTATGGGATTGGTTTTATCGCGCAAATTTTGTTTTCGTCGCGATTGATCATTCAATGGATTGCTTCAGAAAAACAAAAACGTGTCATTACCCCAACGCTTTTTTGGGCCTTGAGCCTTTTGGCTTCTGTACTCCTATTTGTTTACGGGTATTTACGTTACGATTTTTCCATCATGCTTGGCCAATCTCTAACCTATTACATTTACATCAGGAATTTACAGTTACAGAAGCAGTGGCAAAAATACCCGACGGCAGTACGTTGGTTTTTGCTCGTTTTCCCGGCATTGATTGTCATTTATTATTTCAACAATAACAAGATTGATGTCAATTTGCTCTTTAAAAATGAAGCGATTCCGTTTTGGCTGTTGGGATTGGGCATTATCGCCCAGGTCATTTTTACCTTGCGCTTTGTGTACCAATGGTTTTATTCTGAAATTAGAAAAACCTCATCCCTACCCTTCGGATTTTGGTTGTTGAGTCTTGTTGGCTCCATGCTTATTTTAACTTATGCCATTATTCGTGAGGATTGGGTCTTGATCTTAGGTCACGGGTTGGGCTCCATCATTTATACCCGAAATATTTATCTCATTCAAAAAGCCAATGCTAAGGAAGCTATACAATAAGCCTATTTTAAGTTTAAGCATTTTGCTGCTCCTGATGCTCGGGTTGCACTTAGACGTCCTTCCCGTTAGCATCATGGAAGCCCGAAATTTCATTACCGCAAGGGAGATGATCACAGATGGCAACTGGCTTTTAACCACCATGAACGGCGAGGCTCGCTATCAAAAACCACCCTTACCGAGTTGGATTACCGCCATTTTTGGATTGATTTTTGGGATTAAAAACTTGGTGGCCTTTCGATTTCCTGCCGTACTGTTTGTATTAATTACAGGGGTTTATGTCTTTTTGCTCTCCAAACGATTGACACAAAATAAAAGTCAGAGTTTTAACACGGCGCTCATAAGCATTAGCTCCTTGTATGTGATCGTGATTGCCTTTGAGGCACCTTCCGATATTTTTACACACGGGTTTATGCTCATGGGCATTTACCATTTGTTTGTGCTTTTTAAGGACCATACGCACTATTTAAAACGAAGTCTGCTTGCTGGGTTGTTCATAGGTTGTTCCATTTTGAGCAAGGGCCCGGTGTCATTTTACGTGCTTTTGCTGCCGTTCTTGCTGGCGTTTGGGTTTTCGTATCGCTATAGGTTTTCTAAAAAGCTTTTGTTGTCATTTCTTGGCAGCCTCCTGTTGGCAGTCATTATTGGAGGCTCCTGGTATCTCTACGTGCGCTTGGAAGATCCCGAGACTTTATTGGCGATTGCCGAAACGGAAACTGGCAATTGGACCAGTTATAATGTGAGACCCTTCTATTATTACTGGAGCTTTTTTACGCAAAGTGGCATTTGGACCATTCCTGCATTTGTGAGTCTGCTTTATCCGTATCTAAAAACGCGGGTCTCAAACCTGAAAGCTTATAAATTCAGTTTGTATTGGACGATTTTTGCAGTGATTCTACTGTCTGTCATTCCTGAAAAAAAATCGCGTTACCTCATGCCTGTATTAATCCCGTTGGCGCTGAATACTGGGTTTTACATTGAATATTTAATCAGGCAGTTTAAAACGATGCGTGACAAACGTGAAACGATCCCCGTGTATTTCCATTTTGGGCTGATTGCTGTGATTGCCTTGGCGATTCCGGTGGTGGTTTACCTGTTTTTAGCTGAAGACTTGAGTGGACTTTGGATTTGGTATGTATTGCTTTCAGTAGCATCTGTTAGCATTGGATTTGTTTTACTGCTTCAGCTGAAGCAGAAACAAATAAAGACGGTGTTTTATCTAAGCATCTTATTTTTTGTTAGCCTTTTGGTATTTGGACTACCACTTTCCGAAGCCATAAAAAGCGATAACTATAAAAGCATTGCCAATTTAGCTGAAGACATGGAGGCGAAACAAATCCCGGTTTATGGCTATAACAGTTCCCCGGAATTACTGTGGCAGTATGGGGCTAAGCTTCTGCCTTTGAAGGACGACACTGGTTTTGTTTTTCCGAAAAACAACACCTTAGCATTGGTCGCCACCAATCTTAGCGAAACGGATAGAAAAAGCCTTGAAATTGTTTATACCATTGAAAAAATAGATCGCTATGATCTCAACCTGCCGGCTCCAGAAACGCGTGGCTACAACAATCGCTTGCAGGCCGAATTATTTTTACTTCACAGAAAGTAGCACATTAATTGAGTTGAAATCGCTTTTGCAGAAAACGCTGCAATTGGAAAAATAAAGTCCCCGAGAAGGCTCCAAAAATGGCGCCGCACAAAATATCCATCGGGTAATGCGCACCAACGTAGATTCTACTGTAGCCCATGCCTAAAGCCCAAACCACCATCACATAAATCAAAAACTTGTATTTGCTGTGCAAGGTAGCGCCAATAAAAATCGCCAAGGCCATGGTATTGCTCGCATGCCCCGAAAAGAAACCAAAACGGCCGCCACAACCGTCTCTTACCAAACGCATCACTTCCATGACACCGGGCTCATGACAGGGCCTAAAGCGCTCGAAACCGTGTTTAAACACATTAGTGATTTGGTCTGTGAACGTGATCATGAGTGCAACAACTACCAAGAGGAGAAAAAATGCCTTGAGCGATAGCTGCTTGAAAAGCAAATACGCCAAAATCGCATAGGCAGGAATCCAATAAAACTTAGCGGTATAGGCCAACCAGAAGGCATCCCAGTAGACGTTGCCAAGCCCATTGAGATAGAGAAACAAATCTTGATCGTATTGTATAATCTGATCTATCACTTCTCGTCGTATCTAGAAACTTCCCTATCGTAAAAAGCGGTGGCTTCTTGGATGAGATTTTCCATTTCGTTCTCGATTTCCTTTTCATCGTGCTGGTCAAATTCTTCCAACCACTCGACCTCATCGTCTTCTAAATTAATCACGAATCTTGGGAATTCAGTATGAATCACGAATATGGCGTTTGGTAAATCGGTGTTATCGCCAAGAATGTATTTAGGTAGTTCCATGTTGTTTCAAATTACTTGATTTCAAAATTAAGGCTTTAGTAAGATAATTAAAACGAATCCACAATAAAATTGCAGCCGAGCTCAAACCTGCCAAAAGCCCCATCCAGATGCCGAAACTGCCATAGGCCTCTTCTTTGCCAAGGAAAAAACTTACAGGAAATCCGATTAAACCATAAGCAACAAAGGTGATAAAGGTTGGCATCATCACATCTTGCATCCCTCTAAGCGCGCCCAATATCACTACTTGAATACTATCACTTATTTGGAAAATAGCTGCTGCGAGCATTAAAGTGGAGGCTATTTTGATCACTTCCATATTGTCTTCAAAATTTACCACATCATCATAATCTACATAGAGTTTTGGCAAAGCTTCATTGAAAACCGCAAATAGAATCGCAAAACACATCGCCATACATATCGCCAGAAAGACAATGGAAATCGCAATGCGGCGTAATTCATGATAGCGGTGCAGGCCTTTTTGATTGCCCACACGAATCATGGCGGCGACACTCAAACCTGTGGCCACCATAAAGGTCATGGATGACAGGTTGAGTGCAATTTGATTGGCTGCCTGCGGATTTTTACCCAACAAACCACTCAACCAAACTGCCGATGTAAAGATGAGCACCTCAAAAAACATTTGCATCGCACTGGGCGCTCCCAGGTGGATTAATTTTTTAAGCATCAATTTATCCAATACAAAAAACTTGATTTGGGTCACAAAACGTCTCGATCTTTCTTTTTTAGTCAAGATCCACCACAGGTGCCATAACATGACGAATCGAGCAACCAAGGTACCATAGGCAGCGCCAACCAAGCCCATTTCTGGGAAGCCGAACTTCCCGAAAATCAATACATAATTGAGCACCACATTGACGAGATTGGACAAGATGGTGGAATACATAGGGTATTTGGTCATAGACAAGCCATCGCTAAACTGCTTGAAGGCTTGAAAAATGATTAATGGCACCAGTGAAAATGCAACCAGATCCAAATACGGAATGGCCAAATCCACCACTTCCAAGGGTTGCCCCATTTGGTATAAGATGGGTTTTGCCAACAATACCACAAGAAATAGCGCTATTCCTAAAACAGTGCATAGAAATAGGCCGTGCTTAAACGCCGATTTCCCATCTTTAAAATTGTTGGAGGTATCTGCCTCGGCCAATAGTGGGGTAATGGCCGTAGAAAATCCTATACCTAAGGCCATGGCAATAAACACGAAGGTGTTACCCAAGGAAACTGCGGCCAATTCTGCAGTGCCCAATTGGCCAACCATAACATTGTCCACAAAACTAACAAAGGTATGGCCAAGCATACCCAAAATAACTGGATAGGCGAGTTTGAGATTGTACCCAAATTCCCTAGTATAATTTGTTAAAATCAAGGTTTATTTTTTAAGAGCTGCAAATGTAGGATTTAATGTGCTATTGAAATGACTTTGTGACAGATAAGCCAAAAAAAAGTGATCAAATAACTGATATTTAAAGCATTATAGTCTTAAAATCTTCATAAAATTGATTTTGAATTAGTTTCAATTCGTATAAAGTATTATATTTATATTTCCAATACTTTATTGTAGTAGGTTAGGTATTTGGGGCAGAAACTTTTTTAGCTATTATTTTAGAGGGATTTAAAAATTGGTTGTTAAGAAACGTTTCAAGCAAAAAGAGGCTCAGGCCTCTTTTTGTTGTTTATAGGTTTGTATGAAATTCATGATCCATAAACCCTCTAGCTTATATTTACGGAATAGCTTTCCCAAAAAAAGCATCTTCCTCAAGGCACTGATAGCTTCTCTGCCATATCAAAATCTACTGATATTTTGCTTCTCTAGGGTAATACGCCACACTTAAAGAATCTTGATTTGTCGCGCTGAAATCAAGGCCTGCTCAAACTCCTTTACCAAATCTGCAACGATTTGAGCTGCCGGTTTGATGTCGTGGATGAGACCTGCGATTTGACCTATTTCCAGTTCACCGTCTTCTAAATCGCCTTCAAACATGCCTTTTTTGGCTCTGGCACGTCCTAATAATTGAATGAGCTCGTCTTTGGTTGTGCCTTTTTCATAAAGCGCCTGTATCTCATGAAAGAATTTGTTTTTGATGAGCCTAACCGGAGCGAGTTCCTTTAAGGTCAATTGCGTGGCGCCTTCTTTAGCATCGACCACTGTATTCTTGAAATTGATGTGTGCTGAAGACTCGGCACTAGCCACAAACCGACTGCCAACTTGAACTGCATCGGCACCCAAAATCATAACTGCCAGCATGATTTGACCTGTGGCGATGCCTCCAGCGGCAATGAGCGGTATTTCCAATTGTTCCTTGACCATTGGGATCAAAGTCAAGGTGGTGGTCTCTTCTCTTCCATTATGGCCACCTGCTTCAAAACCTTCTGCCACCACAGCATCCACTCCTGCTTCTTGAGCCTTGAGAGCAAATTTGAGGCTGCTTACCACGTGCACCACCGTGATGCCACGATCTTTCAACCAAGAGGTCCAAGTTTTAGGATTTCCTGCGGAAGTAAATACGATTTTAACACCCTCTTCCACAATGATATCCATGATGTCCTCGATGTTGGGATAGAGCATGGGCACATTGACACCAAAGGGCTTATCGGTTGCTTTTTTACATTTCTGAATGTGTTCGCGCAAGACCTCCGGGTACATCGAACCTGCACCAATAAGTCCCAGTGCACCAGCATTGGAGGCAGCAGATGCCAGTCGCCAGCCGCTGTTCCAGATCATGCCGGCTTGAATGATGGGATATTGTATTCCGAAGAGTTCAGTGATTCTAGTGCTCATTTACCGTTTAATGATTTTGAAGGTTTTTGATGCTTTTTCAGACTGAATCTGCAACACATAAATACCAGCATTCAATGATGAGAGATCCAGCTGGGTTTCCAGAGTATTGGAATTTTGTTTGAGAATCGTTTTTCCGAGGACATCCAAAAGTCGAAACTTGGTAGTTTCACTTCGGGATTGCTGTGTTATATGAAGCGTATTGCCAACTGGGTTGGGAAAAACCTTCAGCCCATAAAATGCCTCATTTTCAACCGATAAGCCTATGGCAAGTGCTTGACTCAAATCTGGAATGCCATAGCCCAACAAAAAATCAGGATTCTCATATTGTGAGGCGCTCATGCGAACTAACGCTTTGATGTCCTCATGGCTTGTGTTTGGCAAGGCTTGCAATAAGGAAGCGATGCCGCCAGCCAAAATAGGCGAACTAAAAGAGGTACCATTATTATAAACGGTGGCATTGTTAAGGTTTATAACCGCTGCCGCAAAGCCTTGAGCTGCGACATCGGGTTTTTGGGTGGCTTGAAAAGCACTGCCTTGTGAACTGAAGGCTACATAATTGCCTTCCGCATCCACGGCAGCAACACTCAAAACGCCAGTGGCATCTGCCGGCGCACCAACACCTGCCTGACCAGAATTCCCCGCGGAAGTGATGACCAAAATACCCTTTTCGTTCGCAACATTGGCGCCTCTAGTAATGAATGTCGTACTGCCATTTAAATCGGCATCGCTATGACTGTAATTGGGGTTATCATAGGTTTTATAGCCCAAAGAGGTATTGATGACCTGAACTCCCAAGCTATCTGCCCGTTCTGCAGCTTCCACCCAATAAGCTTCTTCAACAGGAGTTTCACTGAAGATATCTTCGGTTCTAAACACGTAGTAAGAAGCATCTGGAGCAGTACCTACAAATTGATCTTGTATAAAACCCGCCATGTCGCTAAGCACTTTTGTTCCGTGGTCGTTTTGGTTGAAATCGTAAACGTTTTCAGTGCGATCCACGAAGTCATAGCCACCCAAAAGATCGGCATTATCTCGTAATCTCTGAAAAGCACCCATGGTATTGACATTAGGAAAACCGCTATCCATGACGGCCACAATAATGCCTTCTCCAGTAAAATCGGATAGATGCAAGTCGTCCACACCAATCATTTCGACTTGATTTTGGGTGTTTCCATAATTGAAATTCACCAAGGTTTCCTCGATTTCAAATTTATTATATGAAATCGTACTTCGGGACAGGGCATTTAATTCGGCATCTGCAAAATCAATAGTCGCAACAAAATCAAAATCGGTCATCAAGGCACTTATATCGGTCTCACTTCCTCGTACATAAACGGAATTAAACCATTTGGATTTTGCGTAAACCGTAATGCCTTCCGCATTTTTGAGCTGTGTAATATAAGCTTCATTCACCGGCACATCACGTACATCGATTGCAATGCCTTGGTCTGTTTTACGATCAATGGCCTGTTGGGTCAATATAGAAATGGGATTGTTGATAGAGGCCTCAACATTGGGCTTATCGGTTAAATAAACCCAGGCATCTTCTTGGGCAATCAAGTTGTGACAACACAACACGAAAATAATAAGTACTGATCTTTTCATAAATTTCTATTTTTGACCCCATAGCGCGGCGTGTCTTTTTGCTAGGGTCGCTAAGCAAGTTAAGAAATAACGCCCGAACCCACTAATTCGTCATCCAGGTACCAAGCCACAAACTGACCTTCGGTTATGGCCGATTGCTGGTTTTCAAACTCGACGAAGAGTCCGTCGCGGGTTTTATAAAGTGTGGCTTTACCCAATTTCTGTCGGTAACGAATTCTCGCCATAACCTCCATGCTGTCGTTGGTTTTGAGTGCCAAATCCGCACGAACCCAATGTAGCTCGTCATTATTGACAAAAAGAACGCGTTTTAAAAGTCCGGGGTGTGAATGCCCTTGCCCTGTATAAATCACATTTTCATCCACATCGGTATCAATCACAAACAAGGGCTCCACCGTACCGCCAACCGCCAAACCTTTACGTTGGCCTTTGGTAAAATAATGGGCACCTTGATGTTTGCCAACCACTTTTCCTTCGGAAACTTGATAGTGTGGCTTTTGGGCTAAGAACTGAAGTTCGTCAATTTTAGACTCAAATTCCGGCATTTCCACGGAAAAGCTCTCCAGTGACTTCGGGATCTCAACAATCAGGCCTTCCTTCGGCTTTAATTTTTGCTGAAGAAACTCAGGCAGACGCACTTTACCAATAAAACAAAGGCCTTGCGAATCTTTTTTATCGGCTGTAACCAAATCTTGCGCTTTGGCGATTTCCCGCACTTCTGGCTTTGTTAGTTCTCCAATAGGAAAGAGGGCTTTGGTTAATTGCGCTTGTGATAACTGGCATAAAAAATAAGATTGATCCTTATTATTATCCACTCCAGAAAGCAATTGATAAACGGTTTCCCCGTCTTTTTCAAGACTGCCTTTTCTGCAGTAATGACCTGTAGCCACGTAATCGGCTCCTAAATCCAAGGCGATTTTCATAAATACGTCAAACTTGATTTCGCGATTGCAGAGTACATCGGGATTTGGGGTTCTTCCGTTTTTGTACTCCTCGAACATATAATCAACAATGCGTTCCTTATACTGCTCACTCAAATCGACAGTTTGAAACGGAATGCCCAACTTATCGGCCACCAACATGGCGTCGTTGCTATCATCCAACCAAGGACAATCGTCTGAAATGGTGACCGAATCATCATGCCAGTTCTTCATGAACAGACCAATGACCTCATAGCCCTGCTGCTTTAAAAGATAAGCTGCAACACTTGAATCCACGCCTCCCGAAAGTCCGACAATTACTCTTTTCATTTTACCTGTGCTTTTGAATTTGCAAAATTACGGATTTGCCCCTAAATCCCCAAGGGGGACTTCAAGCATGTTTTTCGAATTATTTGTATTGGATTGTTGCGCCATCGTTCTTATCACGGGAGCAAAATCTTGATACTCCTTAGGCTCATGATTTCATCCCACAATGGGATTGAAAACGGGAGACGGGAGACGGGAGACGGAGGACTGAAGACTGAAGACCGAAGACTGGAGACGGAGGACTGAAGACCGAAGACTGGAGACGGAAGGCTGAAGACCGAAGACTGAAGACCGAGGACTGAAGACCGAAGACTGAGGACTGAAGACGGAAGACTGAGGACTGGAGACCGAGGACTCAATTCACTGTTTCGGGTTCTGGCTACGTCTGGTATGGTCAATCGTTTTCTCGAGTTCCCCATCAAGGTAATAAGTCCAGATGCCGTGCTTGCGATCGTGTTGGTAAACACCTTCCGCAGCAATTTTGCCATTGGCATCATAGTACTTTGCGGCACCATGGAGCTCATCATTTTGGTAGGTGTACTGTTTTAAAAGCACCCCAGTTTCAGCATAGACCTCAGTCACTCCATTTAATTTACCAGCTTTATAGTGAGAGGTTTCGGCTATTTTTCCAATAGGATAAAAAATGGTCTTTTTACCTTCCAATTGACCTTCGTCGTTATAAAAATCTTCAGACATGACAGCATCAACTTTATTATGGTAGAATAGCCATTTTCCAACGTACAGTTTTCCGTCCATTTGACCTTCACTTATTTTTTTTCCTTTGGAAGAAAAGAAGGTCACATCGGCATTGTCATTATTTTTATTGAATTGTTTTGTGGCGCTCAACACACTCTTACCCTGCTTCAAGGTATAGAATTTAAACAGCCCTATTTCCTTGCCATGGTCAAACTCACCTTCATAACGAGGTTGAGTGGTATTATCGAAATTCTTACTCCAAAGACCATCCCGCTTACCCGCTTCATCGTACTGATTCACTAAGGATTGGGCGTTTGTAATCAATGTTAAAAAAATTACAATTAACGTTAAGCAGTATTTTTTTTGTTTAATCATTATCTATTTTTGTTAAACGGACTAATTTATTATTAACCATATTAATACAAAAAAACTGAAAAAAATGAAGATTATTTCAAAAACTTTAAAATTTTTACCATTACTATTAGTGGTGCTTGCATTTCAAGCCTGTAGTGATGATGACGACGCTCCTATTATTGTACAGGAAAGAGATATAGTGGATACTGCTATTTCTACATCGCAATTAACATCTTTGGTTGCAGCGCTTCAAGCTGCCGATGGCGATTTAGTAGGTTTACTAAAGGGAAGTGGCCCATTTACGGTACTTGCGCCTAACAACGCGGCATTTACTGCTTTTTTAGCAGATAATAATTTTGCGAGCTTGGGCGATGTTCCAACCGACGTATTAGCTATGGTTTTAAAAAACCACGTGATCGCAGGAGACATAGAAGCTGAAGATTTACAGAATTTGCAAGCTAACGGCACCAACTATGCCAACACGAGTGCTACTGGACCTGGCGGCAATGAGTTAAGCATCTATTTCAACACCAGCAATGGTGTGAAATTCAACGGTATTTCCTCGGTTGAAACGGCTAATATTGATGCCACTAATGGCACAATCCATATTGTAGATGCAGTAATTGGCTTACCAACTGTTGTGACTTTTGCAACTGCCGATCCAAACTTTTCAACACTTGTAACCGCTTTGACAACTTTGACGCCAGATAACGATTACGTCGCGACATTGTCAACCCCAAATGGTACAAGTCCGGCTCCTTTTACAGTGTTTGCTCCAACAAATACTGCATTTGATGAGTTATTGGTTGAATTAGAGGTGGCTGGTTTTGGCGATATCCCAACGGCTACTTTGATAGCAGCTTTAAATTCACATGTGGTTGCAGGAGCAAATGTGCAAGCCTCAGGATTATCTGACGGACTGCTTATTGACACATTGGGTGCCGATTTAACAGCAAACATAACAGGAGGTGCTACTTTAACCGACCCTAACGGAAGAGTTAGCAATATTGTTGCGACCAATGTACAAGCAGTGAATGGAGTGATTCACGCGATCGACAAGGTTGTTTTACCTCAGTTGTAATCTAAAAGCATATTGATACTAAATTGATTAATAGCATTATTCAGTTACTATCAAGTGAAAGCGCCTTCGGAGAAATCTGAAGGCGCTTTTTTTTTATTGAAATAAGAAGTTTAAGAAAGGGTCTCCCTAAAACTTTGTCAGGTTGAAGTATTTCTTGACAAAGCGGTAATGATCCACTTTGACACAATCTTAGTCTTATGCATTCTCACTTAATGATGCAAAGCAACACACATTTTATTAAACGGTGTTCTAGTTTGGCTAGAAGCAGCCAAAACTTTTAAAGCACTCATCCTATTTATAAATGCGATCGATTAATTGAGGCGTTCTAATTGACGAGTCTTTGATAGTGCATCCATTTTGGTAATGGGGTTATCCCTTAAAATTTGGTTAATCCATCAACATTTGAGTGATTTGAAACCCATGTAACAATCTCAACATCGGTAATAAGGGTTTAAATCGGTATGGCTGATCTCCTAAAATTCTTCCTATTTTTTTAAGTTTGATGTTTTGCCAAAAAAAAGCCTATGGGATTTTAGTTCCATAGGCTTAAGTTATTTTTGTAAACAAGCGTTTATTATCACTTCTTTTTCTGTGATTGTTTTTGCTGCTCTGCCTGCTCCATCATTTCAGCCATTTTCTTCTGAAACTTATTTTGCTTTTTAGGTTTCTTTTTATTGACCTGAATTTGAGCGTGGATTTTATCCTCATCCAAAATGTAATTCTTAATGACTAACATGATCCCAATACTAATCATGTTTGAAACAAAGTAGTACAAACTCAAACCGGAAGCATATTGATTAAAGAACACCAACATCAAAATTGGGGAGAAATAAATCATGTACTTCATGATTTTAGACATGTCTGGCATGCCTTCCTGAGTGGGTTGCGCAGCCATTTGTTGACCTGTGGTCATCTTCATGTAAAAGAAAATGGCAATTGCCGCCAATATTGGGAACAAACTCACGTGATCGCCGTAAAAAGGAATCTTGATTGGCAATTGTGCAATCACATCATAAGACGATAAATCATCGGCCCAAAGGAAACTTTTTTGACGTAATATAAATGCTGTGGGGAAAAACATGAACAGTGCATAAAACACTGGCAATTGTATCAAGCCTGGCAAACAACCGGCGAGCGGACTCGCACCTGCCTTATTTTGCAAGGCCATGGTTTCCTGCTGCGCTTTCATCTTGTTGTCCTTATGCTTTTCGCGAATAGCATCCAACTCAGGCTTGAGCACCTTCATTTTTGCTTGTGACAAAAATTGCTTGTATTGTACAAAAGACATTACCAACTTGATAAGAATGGTCATCACAATAATCGCAATACCATAAGGTAAAAAGGAACTTAAGAATCCGAAAAGCGGAATAAAAAGCGCTTTGTTGATCCACCCAAAAATACCCCAACCAAAAGGAATACTCTCATCCAACTCATAATCATACTGCTTTAAGATCTTAGAATCTGTAGGTCCAAAATAGAGCTGAAAATCATTGCTGGCCTCCCCATTATTAAAGGTCAATGGGAATTTTGAAGCGAATTGCTTGGTAAACACCGAATCTACTTCTTCATCCTCAACCAAATCCTCTGTAGAGATCCGGGCCTTTTTAATGAGTTGATCTGCCACCAAAATGGAGCTGAAAAAATGTTGCCTGTATGATAACCATCTCGCATCCTCTATGATTTCTTCCTCTTCTCCAGACTGATTTAGCTTGCTAATTTTATCGCCCTCATGCATGTAAGTCAATCGTGTGTAACGATTTTCATAGGTAATGCTCTGGTCATGCCGAAAGGTCTTGAGTCTCCAATCTAAATTAACATCCTGTGAACTGTTGATGACATTGCCCAAACCATTGGATTCTATTGAAAAATCCATCATGTAATTGTCTGGTTGCAACTCATAGCGGTATTCCAAGTACTGATCTTCGGAAGACTTTAAGCGCATGGAAACCACCGTATTATCGCCATTTTTAGTGACGCTAGGCTCAAAGAATAGGTCTTTGGTGTTTAAAATTCGGTTATCTGAAGTACCGAAATTGATATTGAAATATTGGTTGCCATTTTTAATTAAATAGATGGGCACAGAGTCATAATCAACAAAATTCTTCAGTTTAACTTCGGAAATAAAGCCCCCCTTATTACTGAATGTGACTTCAAGAACATCCGTTTCTACCACAGTTTCATCTTGCGAGGCAGAAGCCAAGGTCGAAGAATAGGCGAAAGCACCCAATTTATTCTTTAAATTTTCTAGCTGAAGCGAATCAATGGCATTTCCGCTAGAAAAATCTTCCTCGGTTATGACTTTGGTATCGTCTTCTTTTTCCGCAGCATCGGCTTGCCTACTGGCTTCAACCTGCTCTAATCTTTTCTGCTCTGCTAATTCTTCTGGTGTGGGCTGGTTTCTCCACATCATAAAGAGTAATATTCCGAAGATCAATACAAATCCTATGATGGACTTGACGTCAAATTTTTTTTCTTCCATATAAATTTTAGTTGATACTCAAGGACATCTAATTCCTTTTAAGTCTTTTCTCGTAATTAGTTTGGACTTACCAAAAAGCTATCCAATATTAATTTTGTGCCATGTTGGCATCTATAACCCTATTTTTATAATCTAAAGCTGCTTTGACGAAAGCCACGAACAGTGGATGCGGGTTCGCAACCGTACTCTTATATTCTGGATGGTATTGCACGCCAACAAACCAATTATTCGCTGGGATTTCGATGATTTCAACCAAACCGGTTTCTGGGTTGATCCCGGTGGCTTTCATGCCAGCTTCCTCTATTTGCGCCTTGTATTTGTTATTGAATTCATAACGATGGCGATGGCGTTCCTTGATGGTTTTGTTTTGGTAAACCTTATAGGCGATACTGCCTTCCACCAGCTCACATTCCCAAGCTCCCAAACGCATGGTGCCGCCTTTATCGGTCACCATTTTTTGTGAAGCCATCAAATCGATAACGGGATTATTGGTGTTCTCGTCCATTTCTGAAGAATTGGCGTCTGCAATGCCCAACACATTTCTAGAAAATTCAATCACTGCCATTTGCATGCCCAAACAAATTCCCAAAAACGGAATGTTGTTTTCGCGCACATATTTTACCGCTGCAATCTTACCTTCAATGCCGCGTTCCCCAAAACCTGGCGCCACTAAAACCGCGTCTAAATGCGCAAATTTCTTGGCGACGTTTTTTTCTGAAATATATTCGGAATGAATTGACTGTACCTTAACTTTGACTTCATTTTCTGCACCTGCGTGAATAAACGATTCCAAAATGGATTTATAAGAATCCTGAAGCTCAACGTATTTACCAATCAAGCCAATCACTACTTCGCCCTTTGGGTTTTTATGACGTTGTAAAAATTGATTCCATCGCGTTAAATCGGGTTCGGAACTGTCCAACTCCAATTTCTTTAAAACCACAGTATCCAAACCTTGCTCCAGCATCAAATTGGGCACATCGTAAATGGTAGAGGCATCAATGGATTGAATAACCGCCTCGCGACGCACGTTACAGAATTTTGCCAACTTATCGCGCAAATCTGATGGTAACTCGTGCTCTGTTCTACAAACCAAAATATCGGCCATGACACCACTTTCCATCAAGGTTTTTACGCTGTGTTGGGTAGGTTTGGTTTTTAGTTCACCGGCCGCCGACAAATAAGGCACCAAAGTTAAATGGATTACGATGGCATTGTGCTCACCCAAATCCCATTTTAGTTGACGCACGGCTTCAATATAAGGTAAGGATTCAATGTCACCTACGGTACCGCCAATTTCGGTGATCACGATATCGTAATCGCCAGAATTGCCAAGTATCTGGATGCGTTGTTTGATTTCATCTGTAATATGCGGAATCACTTGAACCGTCTTGCCCAAAAATTCACCGCGACGTTCTTTTTCAATCACGCTTTGGTAGATGCGACCAGTAGTCACATTATTGGATTGGCTGGTAGCCACGTTTAAAAAACGCTCGTAATGGCCTAAATCCAAATCGGTTTCAGCACCATCATCGGTCACATAACATTCGCCATGCTCATAGGGATTGAGCGTGCCGGGATCAACGTTGATGTAAGGATCGAGTTTTTGTATGGTGGTCCTGTAACCTTGGGCTTGGAGCAGTTTTGCCAAAGATGCAGCAATGATGCCTTTGCCAAGTGAGGAGGATACGCCTCCGGTTACAAAAATGTATTTAGTAGTTGTCATGTTGCGCTTATAAACGCAGGCAAATTTACAAAATAAAAACAGTTATTGCGGTTTTGGGATTGGTTTATTAATAGCAATTGTTTTTAGCTGTTAATAATTTGATAGTTAGACCTTTCAGGCTTTAAAAAACTGAAAGACCTAAGCAAACTATATTTGATTTCGCATAAGTTTTAGATAATGCGACCGGCTTAAGTTGAATACGTCACTCAGGGTCTTACGAATGTCTTCGTTTTTAGAGTGAATTGGCGAGGTCGATTCCCGAGACTTTGTGATGTGAATTGTTTTTCCAGAAACCCGAGGCAGCGTTTTCAAATGCCCCATAAGCCAAGTAAAAACATCATTTTTTCAAGATTGTATGATTAGCATGCTTCGCGTTCATAAAGTCCATAAGCCAATTACGATCTAGTCTTGGTTCTTGGTTCTTTTTTCCATCTTCTTTTTTCTTTCAATCAACTACGACCCTAACACTAAATCAATCCTTACTCCCACCGCTGCTGCTCAACTTCCTTATCCATAAACTCCTGCATCTTCCGGGCTTCCCAGTTAGAATTGAAAAGTAGATTAGGTATAAAGACGGAAGCTGAATGCGCCAATATGCCAATACCCCAAAAACCCAAGGTTATAAAATTTTGCCATTTAAAATAGCTTTCTCCAGGTTCTAAATCATTGATATTAGAAACGACGATGAGCAAATTCACAACTACATAAACGCTGAGATGTATGTAGAATCCCTTGAGCCTTTCCACTCTTTTGCTAGCAAGTTCATAGAGATCACGATCTAAATTAGAGTCTGATGTGGTCAATGCAGACAAATGATTTCTTCGGTCCTTATCCATGAAAGCCCTTATTTTTCGCGCTTTCCATTCCTTTCCGAAGAAACCAAAAGAGCCAAAAACACCTAAAAAGTGAAATGCCAGGCCGATGCCCCAAAAGAAGGCGGTTGAGAAGGTACCGAAACTCCAAAAATTTAAGTTTTGGATGCTAAACAAGCCTAGCAAAAAGAGGTTCACAATCACATAAGCTGCCAAGTGCCAATAAAATCCAATAATTTTCTTGACCCGTTGCTTTGCTTTTTGGTAAGCCTCAGTATGTTCTAGATGAGGGTTATCCTGCTCTGCGCCGTAGGGTTCAATTGCATTTTTTTTCATGATGTGTGTATTTTAATTCCAAGGTTGTTGTTCTTCCTCCTCGCGTAAATATTTTTCGATTTGACGCTTTTCCCAGTTTTTGCCTAGCATGCCGTCATTCACATAAACTTTATAGGCATGAAATGCCAAGCCCATGCCCCAGCCCAACATTGGGAACCAAAACCATTGGATGATGCCAGGCGTGTACTGATAATATATAAAGATAAGAAACGGGATTACGACGCAATAGGATAATAAGCTGTAGTAGAATTCCTTTAATTCCTCGACGCGTTTACGTGCTCTAACGTAACTATCGTCATAAGCTGTTATTGGTTCTATGGTTCTCATTATGGAAGTTTGTTTGGTAAGCATCGGGATGGCAACAGTAAAACGTCCTGCGTTTTCGGCGATACTAAGGGTTTTATGGGTTAATAATTTATAGCGTTGCTTGATATTCTCCAGGCCCACGCCACTACTCTTTTTAACGATTTGCTTGGTCTGCAGGTTATTGTCTACCACCAACATCCCGCCCTGTTCATAGATTTTAATGTGCAATGGTTTTGTACTGGTCACCATATTATGCTTTACTGCATTTTCCAAAAGCAGCTGTAATGACAGAGGCACCACCTTACTCTCGGGATTTGAAGCCCGGTCTGGAATCTCAAATATTATACTGTCCTCAAAACGCATTTTTAAAAGCATCATGTAGGTTCTAGCAAAATCCAACTCTTCATCTACGGGGATCAAATCCTTGTTTTTCTGCTCCAAAACATAGCGATACACCTTTGACAGTGAGGTTGTGAATTTCTGGGCATTATCTGGATTCTCCTCGATAAGACTGGTAAGCACATTAAGGCTATTGAACAAGAAATGGGGATCCAGTTGATTTTTAAGCGCATCAAATTTCGCACTCGCAGTGCCTGCAATAACCTTTTGTTCCTTGATTTTATTTTTTTGGTACTTATTGTAAAAATAAATCACGTGAAAAACCGAAACGATTGATAAGGTAATCCAGAGCCCAAAAGAATAGCCTTGCCAGCTTTCATTGGCGATGAATTTTTCAAAAGGCATCCCAAAAAAATAGACCTCAACGCCAACCCTCAAAAAGAATAAGCAAATCAAAGTAATGATGGTAGAGCCCAAAATACCAAGAACGATGCGTTTTAGAGTGTCTTGTTTACGCCATTGCCGCTGTTCCATATAATTAAAAAAGAGCGAATTGGCATATCTGAGCACAAAAGTGTACAATTGGTAAAAGCTAAAGTCAATCAAAAAGGCATTGATGGTCTTATAAGCAAAACCACCAGATATCAATTTCGCTATGGCGTAAACGATACAGCCCATAATGAAGGTAATGATGATACTTTTAAATGCCTTTACCATAATCGTTTTGTTATATTATTCGCAGCTTTTAAAAACGGCCTCTGCATGCGCTTTACCCCAATTTGGAGCAAATTCAGATTCCGGTTTAAAGTTAGCAAAAAGTTCTATGGCTTTTTCCACATCTTTGCAATAGGGCTTGGTGTCTTTGCCAAAATATCTGGCGCTGCCCATATTCCATTCGGCATTACCCAAAACCACACGCGGATTGTTTGGCGACAAGGCCATTGCCTTTTGATACAGTTCTGTGATTTTCCCGCTGTATTTCATGCCATAGGTCATGCCATCAAACGCCACCCAATTGGTCAACACCTGGGCTTGCAATACTAATAATTCCGCATTATCCTTACTCATAGACATGGCGAGGTCTAAATGTTCTTGTGCCTTGTCCAACTTGGCTTTCAATATTTGGGCATCGGTTTCATCCCAACTTTCTAGGCTGTTTATTTGGGCAATGTAATAATGGGGTAACCAATTATCCAACTCAGCACTTGAGATGCGCTCAAATAGGTTTTTGGCGGCATCGGTCTTGTTGTCTTGCCAGAGGGCGAAGGCTTGTTCCATGCCTTTTTCATAATTGGTTTGGGCGGTCACTATTCCAGAGATTAGCACTGCGACTATTACTATTAAATTTTTCATTGTATTAAAGTGTTATGGTTTGTTCTATATTTTCATTACTCATCTCAAATTTGGCGTCGCTCCATTTTGGTGGCCCCATGAAGCCTTGAGCGTTATTGGAGCAACCATAAGTTTCCTTGGGAATGCCCATAAAGTTAGTGTCAAGTTTCCCGTTACCATTTTCATCGTGAAAAAAGGAAACTGCATAAACGCCTTCTGGCAGGTTTTTAAAGACAACCTCGCAACTTTTATTGCTAACCATTGTTTTTGAGGATTGAATGCCCTTGCCTAAAAAGGTGGCTTCGGCATTATAAAGCGCAACATAAACCATCCCTTGATTGGAGCTTAAGTTTTGAATTTTTACCGTAATGCTTTTTAGGTTTGGCTCTTGCGCGTTCGAAAAGGTTTGGCTTAATATCGCAAAAATGAAAATTTTGGCTAGTGTGCTCATAATTGGTATGGTTTTGATTTGAAGCAAATATCCTTGACGGGCAGCGCTTTTTAAAATGTGAAGTACCGAGTTGTGGTAATATTGGGATGAATTGTAATTTTATGTTTGTTTTTACCGCGGAAGGCATCGTCATAACTCAAATGCAAAAGCAACTTCATGTATTGAAAACGCCTTTGAATTTTTTCGCATTTTGATTTAACGGAAGGTTTTTCCGAAGAAAAGAAATCATTTTTAGGAACGAGAAAGACCTTGATTTTCTAAAAAATTAATAATCATTGTTATCCGATATAAGAACCAAGACTGCTAGAACCTAGAACCTAGACTAAATTGAAACTAACTGACAAACAGCAAGGCTTTAAATTAAAAACTTCATCTCAGGCCTGATAAAATTATTTTCAAAAAGCTAGATGTCAATCGTAAAACCTCTTAATCCATAGGATTCAAAAGTTGCTTAGTGACTTTTTTAAGCATTTTAATCGGACACGCGTAATTAATAAGAAAGACTGCAAGAAAATGACTTCTCCTTCTAAAAATCGGTATGGCACTGAAGCCTTACCGACCGAACACCTCTAGCAAGATCACTGATTAGCTTAGGCCTTATTTTGAAGATATTCCTTGCATTTATTAAAAGGATTGGTGTCTTTGTTTTTCGCACCATGAATGCCGCTACTTATCACTAAAATCGCGGCTGCCAATGCTGCCGAATACACAATAACATCATGCTTTTCATAATTGGCATACGCAATGGCAACCAAAGCCCAAGCACCAACCAAGGCGAACTCGCGCATGTTGCGTTTCCAAGTGATGGCGAGATTGACGATTAGTGCAACCCCGATCATTATTAGGGTCCAAGTCACTGCAGAAATACCGAAGCCGTCCCATCCTGTTTTCACTAAATAAGCCGATACATTTGCAATGCTGGCCACGGTGACCCAGCCGCTATAAAACACAAAGGGCCACCACAAAAAGGCAATGACCGACATGGGCGCATCCCAAAGCTCCATAGAGTTATCAATGACGATTTTAAGCAAGGATAACAATAGCAAGAAGATAAACACACAAGATAATCCCGTGTAACCGTAAAGAAAACAAAACACCCAGGCAGAATTTGCCACACAAGAAATGACGAAAGTCCAACCAATTCGCAACACAAAGTCGTCATCCCTAACCTTTACAAATAAACTGCGTCCTTGATACACGATAAAACCGATGAGGAGCAAGTAAATAAAACCCCATATCGCAAAGGCATAACCTGCGGGAGTGAATAGGGATTTCATGTCGTTGCTCACTTGGCCAATGGTGGTGCCATTGATTGCGCCAGTGTTAGACAAATAATTAATAAATATGGTGCTTACCAAAGCGATGCCATTGGCTATTTGTAGAACTTTTTTCATTGGTTATCTCGCATGATGAATAAGCCATGAATTTAGTGAAAATTAAAAAAGAAGCTGCCTATTTGCAATTAAAGTTGGTGTTCTTTTGAATGTTGGCGGTTTCAGTCCCTAAACTTTTAGACTGAAAAATCGTTCTAAATCGCGTCGCCGCTCTTGATGTTATTCAATTACAGCAACTATAATAACATTTTTGACACATAAAATAAGATGCTTTGAACATCGGTTTTGGCTTATTCCCAATCGGCTGGGATTGTTGCTGGAAAACACCAACAATGGCGATCCTTGAAGTTATTATACGCCGATAATTTATTCGAAATCGCAAAAGGTGCTGAATTTGAGATTGAATGCATGCTTTTTTTCGAAACTATGCTGATGTTTAAAACTTTCAGGTTTTGAAAACCTGAAAGGTTTTTCTAGCAAAAATTCGTGTGCCTGCGTGTCGACAGACAGCTTTGTGGCCACTAGATAAGGGTTTCAAAATCACAAAAACTCGCGATACTGCATGACCCTAAAATCAAAGGTATTGAAATCTGGGTTTTTGGCTTTGAGCTGTTTGTATAAGGGCATCCGGCTTATGGAAATGTTCGCTGCTCCAGAACTGGAACTCAAGGATACCGTTTTTATGGTCCTGAGCTGAGTTGGATTGCTCAAATTTTGAGCTGGCATGATGAATTCGTGTATTCGTGGCACCTCATTAGAGACCAATCTCAACTTCAAATCGTAAGTTTTAAGATGCTTTCTGAAAAAATATTCTGGTCCGTTTTTACTGTTGCCTCCCGTGAAAATTAGCGTTTCGATGTTTGGGAATTTTTTGAGATATGCCATAATATCCCGTAATGCGATGTTATTCATCCCCAAATCGGACGCGTCGATTTTCTCACGCTCGGCACTCTCCACAATGTCACAAACACCAATTTTATGTTTGACGAGAAACTGTTTGCGTTGCTGGACGGCTGTATCGGAATTGTCATAACGCAAGTCCAATTCATAAATTTCATCAATAAACAGCCAAAGCGAGTTGTAGCAACTCCCGTAACAAAAGTCGACGTCCTTTTCCAACAAATCGCCTGTAGTGAAGCGCGGCGGTGGTAGAGTGCCCACGATCAATTTTTTGCTGTCAAGCTGGATAAAGGGCGAATAGGGATGCTTATGAAAGAACATTTTATTGCGATATATTACTTTGAATCTTCAATTAAAAGTCGTATTATATTTAGCTAAGACATGAACTTCAAACAACGGATTTCTATTTTGCTTTTAAGCACAGGCATCCGGAAAAAAATACAGCTATGGGAAAAGGTGACAAAAAAACGAGACGCGGCAAAATCAACAGAGGTACTTTTGGAGTGAGACGACCACGCATTAAAAAACGCCCTAAACCTGAGGATAAAATCAATCCGAATAAAAAATCCTGACTATCTGGTAAAAACCAACTCGTTATCCGATGATAATTTTTCAGTAAATCGATAGTTTTCGCCATCAAATCCTTTCAGGTCTTCCAATGTTTGCGCGTTGTTCTCTACAATGTAACGCGCCATTAAGCCTCTTGCCAATTTTGAATAAATGGCAACGGTTTTGTAATCACCATCTTTCAATTCTTGAAATTTAATCTCGGTCACTGGTACTTTTAAGGTTTTGGCATCAATAGCCTTAACATATTCGTTACTGGCCAAATTGATGAACAATTCGTCATCCTTCAATTCCTTATTCAAAGCGGCAGTAATATCTTTTTTCCAAAATTCATACAAATTCTTATGTTTCCCCACAGGAAACTTCGTACCCATTTCCAAACGATAAGGTTGCACGAGGTCCAAAGGCTTTAAAACGCCATAGAGACCGGAGAGGATGCGCACGGTATCTTGAAGTCCATCTATTTTTTCGTTGGCGATGGTGTAGGCATCCAACCCGCGGTACACGTCGCCTGCAAAGGCATAAATGGCTGGCCTAGCATTGTCTTTGTTAAACGGAAGCCTAAACTCCTGGTTGCGCTCATAATTGAGGTCTGCCAAATTATCGGAGATGTGCATCAATTTGGACAACTGCTTGCGCGATTGTTTTTTGAGCTGTTTGTTTAAACGTCCTGAAGCATCAAGAAACGCTGGTTGCGTGGCTCTGGTAGTTGGCAATTTACTTTCGTAATCCAATGATTTTGCTGGTGATAATACTAATTTCATAAGTGTATGTATGGTGTTAAACTGGGATGTTTCAACTACTTCTCATTAAACTTTTATAAAGTTACTATTGATAACTGGCAATTGCAACCCAATGCTGTTTTTAAACGAAATGCCACGATAAGTTTTGATTATACGTATTGATCAAATTTTAGATTTGGATTGGATTCCAACGAAATGCGCGTTAAGGATGGAGCGATTGTTTGAGCTCTCCAGACCTTTTTTTTCAAAGGTCTGGAAGCGAGTCGCGAGAGCCTGACGCTTTATTGCTTTTGGGCAATAAAGGGGAACGCCCTTGGAAGGATTGACGATTTACAAAAATCCAAAAACAAAGCACCAAATTCCAAAAACAGAATTATTGAAAAATCAAAACACCTCTGCGCCCCTACCTACCGGCAGGCAGATCTCCGAGAGAAAACCGATTGAGGATTTAGGGATTAGGGATTAGGGATTAGGGATTAGGGATCAGGAAATTAGAAATCCAAAAGCAGAGCACCAAATTCCAAAAACAGTGTTATTTAAAAACAATTTTGTCCGACAGAGACTTAAGACCACTGCGCTGCAAGACATAAGACTTGATTCGTGAAAATTTGAGAATTAATCGCATCTGATTTTCATTTTTATTTTCAAAACTTAAAATGTCTTTTAGAGCTTAAGAAAGCTATTACATTTAAAATTCGTCTAAAAGCTTGCCGCTGTCAGCAAAATCAAAAAAATCTTTGTGCCCCTACCTACCAACAGACAGGTCTGCGCCCCTGCCTGCCGGCAGGCAGGTTTGCGAGAGAAAACCGATTGAGGAATTAGAAATTAAGAATTAGGAATTTAAAAACCCAAAAGCAAAGCACCAAATTCCAAAAACCGAATTATTGAAAAATTATAGCATCTCTGCGCCCCTGCCCACCGACAGGCAGGTCTGATAGAGAAAACCGATTTACTATTTTTTATGTTGTTTTTCGAACATTGAAGATTGAACCTTGAACCTTGATCATTGAACATTGAGCATTGAATCTCAAACCCAAAACTCTATTCCACATGCGTCGCATAATTACGCCATTTCTCAATACACTGCTGCATATCGTCGGGGATTGGCGAATCGAAACTCAGTTGCTCGCCGGTCACAGGGTGCTTGAATCCCAAGGTTTTGGCGTGTAGCGCTTGACGCGGTAAAATCTTGAAGCAATTGTCAACAAATTGCTTGTATTTGGTAAAAGTAGTGCCTTTTAAAATACGTTCGCCACCATAACGCTCGTCGTTGAAAATGGTGTGTCCTATGTACTTCATGTGCACGCGGATTTGATGGGTACGCCCGGTTTCCAGTTTGCAGCCTACCAAGGTAACATAGCCCAAACGCTCTATAACCTTGTAATGGGTCACTGCTGGCTTGCCTTTTTCATCCTCGTCATTTTCGAAAACGGTATTCTGCAGGCGGTTTCTGGGATGTCTGCCAATATTGCCTTCAATTCGGCCTTCATCATCGGTCATATTTCCCCAAACAATGGCGACGTACTCGCGCTCACTGGTTTTATTGAAAAATTGCTTCGCGAGATGCGCCATAGCCTGTTCGGTCTTGGCAATCACTAAGAGTCCGCTGGTGTCTTTATCGATACGATGCACCAATCCTGGGCGGTCACTGGAGTTGTTGGGCAGGTTGTCAAAATGATACACTAAAGCGTTTATAAGTGTCCCAGAATAGTTGCCATGACCGGGGTGAACTACCATTCCCGCAGGTTTGTTGACCACCAAAAGCACCTCATCTTCATAAACGATGTCTAAGGGAATATTTTCTGGAGTTAAGAGATTTTCGTAGGGTGGGTATTCCAAAAGCACACGAATATGGTCTTTTGGCTTGACTTTATAATTGGATTTTACCGGAATGTCATTAACAAAGATACTGCCATCCTTAGCGGCTGATTGGATTTTGTTGCGCGTTGCATTCTCGATGCGGTTCATCAAATATTTATCGATGCGCAAAGGCGATTGACCCTTGTCTGCAGTGAACGAGTGATGTTCGAACAACTCATCATCTTGTTCGTCAATTGTGGAATCTTCAGTAGTCATGTTGGTGTTTTTTAACGATTTCCGTTACCAAGAACGACATCGATTTTTGAGTTGAGCGCAAGCAAATCCCCTTGTTCTAGCGTTTTACCTTTGTGCTTGATGGCGATAACCTCGTCTTTCCCAATATCATCAACGTAAGTAATGCTGCCAATTTGGAAACCTAAGGTCTCTAAGGTTGGTTTTGCCTGACGGAAGGTACGGCGCACCACGTTAGGGATTTCCATTTTCCTGTACCCGGAAGGGTTTAGCGTGAGGTAAATTTTACGATTTTCCTTCACTTGGGTTCCTGCCAAAGGGTATTGTTCAATGACCGAAAATCTTGGATAATCGGGATTGAAATTGGCCGAATCCTGGATTTCCATCGTTAAATCGGCTCTATCAAGCTCTGTTTCAACAGTGCTCAAACTTTGACCGGTTAAATCGGGCACCTTGATAAACTCACCGTGGTTTGTGGTATAATCCAACCACTGCAAAGTTAAGAATACGATGACCACCAAAGCTACAATGGCAATTAAAATCTGTGTAAAAAAGGCTTTACTCTTTACGAACCTTAAAAAACTCATTGTATCGTGTTTATCATTTGGATTAGTCGTGGCAAATATATAAAAACGAAAGGGTTTTTATTGTGGGTTTATTTGGTATTTTTGTTTGTGACCTCAGCGCTTGCATTCACGGTTTAATAACCATTTTTGCGATGAAATATTGCCTTGTAAAGCGCTATTTAAAGGTTGGAATATAAACTGAAGTGATTTCTGAACATTAAAAATGCCTGATCAACAGGACAATTACATGAAAAAAAATATTGCCATCATCATGGGCGGATTTTCAAGTGAATTTGAAATCTCCCTGAAAAGCGGTCAAGTGGTTTACAATACCTTGGACCCTGAAAAATACCATCTCTACCGCATCCATATTCTAAAGGATAAATGGGTGTTTGTTAATGATTTAAAGGAGGAATTCCCCATCGATAAGAACGATTTTTCAGTAATGGTAAATGAGACCAAAATCACTTTTGACTGTGTGTTCAATGCCATTCACGGGTCACCAGGCGAAGACGGTTATATGCAAGGGTATTTGGAGTTGTTGCATATCCCACAAACCAGTGCAGATATGTACCAAGCTGCCTTGACCTTTAACAAAAGGGATTGTTTGAGCGCCCTAAAACCTTATGGTATCCAATGTGCCGAATCCTATTTTGTGAATTTGGGCGATGCCATTGATGAGGATGCCATTATCGCCAAAGTGGGATTGCCCTGTTTTGTGAAGGCCAATCGCGCAGGTAGTAGTTTTGGGATTTCAAAAGTGTATCAAAAGGAAGATTTTAAAACCGCGTTTGAGGTCGCTTTCGCGGAAGATGATGAAGTGATCATTGAATCTTATTTGGATGGGACTGAAGTTTCGGTAGGTGTCATTAATTACAAGGGCAAAGTAACGGTACTGCCAATTACAGAAATAGTATCAGACAATGATTTCTTTGATTATAAGGCCAAATATTTAGGCCAGTCCCAAGAAATCACACCAGCACGCATCAGCGATGAGCAATCTGAAAAAGTGCGAACCATAGCCAAAAAAGTGTACGAAGTCTTGCGCCTAAAAGGGTTTAGCCGAAGCGAGTACATCTTTAAAAACGGAGAACCGCATTTGTTGGAAGTCAATACGGTACCTGGCCTCACGGAAGCGAGCATCTTGCCCCAACAAGCAAAAGAAGCCGGCATTAGTTTAAAGCATCTGTTTGAAAGCGCGGTGGAATCGGCTTTGAATCTTCAGAAAAAGGGTAGGGATTGAGTTCTGTTTTCTTCCGAAGAAAAGTTATGAGCCTATAAATTGTGGTCAGGTTTGGATTCTTAAAAGAGTGACGATTCAGATCGTTTCAGAAAAGAAATAGAAGTACATCTCCTAAAAATGAACAACACATACACTTTAGATGAATCGTTTTATATTGTCGAGTTATTGAAAGCTGTGAGTAACCAAGTGGTTCGTATCCTTAATCAAAGTACGGTGCTTACCCATTTTCTTCTTAAATAACACCATGGACAATCTACATTTGAGACCAGCAACAGCATCTGATAAAGAAATTTGCTATCGCATAAAACAACTATCCCTTAAACCTTATGTAAACACAATTTGGGGCTGGGATGAAATGGTTCAACTTAAGGCTCATAATGATCATTTTTCAAGGTCGGCAACCACTATTATTATTTATAAGAACAAGCCCATTGGTTATTATGAGTTAGTAGAAACCAATGCCCACTTTATTCTAAAAAATATATTGATTGAGAACCAATTCCAGAATTTGGGAATCGGGAATTTTGTGATGCAGCTTTTAATCGAGAACGCTAATGCACTTGAAAAATCAATTCAGCTTAAGGTATTTAAAGTGAATGGAAAAGCCCAAAAATTGTATTCCAAACTTGGTTTTAATGTTGTTGAGATAACGGAATACCATCTTAAAATGCAGAAAAATTTTGAGGCGATCACTTAGAGAATACAATTTTTGAGACTAGTGAAATCAATTCAGAATTGTATATTTAAGGAAATTTAAACGAGACACTAAACCACCTATCGCATCAAAACGTTATTTCTATGAAGCGATTAATTTGAAATAAGATTTCCGCTTTCTCGGAACATTACTATGAAACGAGCACTTTTTCCAGGATCTTTTGACCCGATTACCAACGGTCACTACGACATTATCATGCGAGGCATCAAACTTTTTGATGAAGTCATTATCGCCATTGGCGTAAATGCCGATAAGAAATACATGTTCACTGTAGCAGAACGGCTCGTTTTTATTGAAGAGGCCTTTAAAAACATAGAGAAAATCAAAGTCGTCACTTATGAAGGGCTTACAACTGATTTCTGTAAAAAGGTAGATGCACAATTCATATTGAGAGGCTTGCGTAACCCCGCAGATTTTGAATTTGAAAAAGCCATAGCCCACACCAACCGAAAATTGTCAAAAATAGAAACCGTGTTTTTACTTACTGCAGCACGCACCTCCTTTATCTCCTCCTCCATTGTGCGCGATGTGATTAGAAATCATGGGGATTACGCACAGTTGGTACCCGATAGTGTACGGGTGAAGTGATGGTTCATATTTGATAAAGACCGGTTTTTTTTTAACAAAAACAGTCAACATGATGATCTTGATGTGAGGATATTTCTGCTTTATGAGCTCTGTGTTTTCAATCCCATTGAGCACAGGCATTTCAATGTCCATCAAAATTAAATCCGTATTTTGGTTGCCATCAATCTTGGTCAACAATTCAAATCCATTCATGGCGCTAAACTTTATGCTAAGCTCCTCAAAAAAAGACAGCTTTTCCTATAAGGTACTAATGAGGAAGCTATTGTCGTCAACTGTAGCGATCTTAATGTTCATGTGCCCAATTTTAAAAACTAAAAGTTACGCTTTTTAAGAAACCCAACTATACGCCGTTTGTCGTATTTCTAACCCTGCTGTTTTAGATTTAGATGCACCACCGTGCCTTGCCCAATTTGTGTGGTCAGCTTCAAATCGGCATTGATCTCTTGAGCGCGTTTATTCATGTTGGCGATGCCATTTTCCATTTCGGCCGTATTCAAATCAAAGCCTTTCCCTTCGTCGGTAAGAGTGATGGTCATAACAGCTTGATCCTAATGACATATGACTTCAATATGTTCAGCTTCATCATATTTAATGGCATTATGGATACTTTGCTGGATGATGCGATAGATGTTCATGCCTTCCACCGAAGTGAATTTGAGTTGTCCTTTTTCCGAAGCCTCATAAGAAAAATCAAACTGAATATGTGCTGCACTCACATTCTCCTTTTCATTACCCAGGGTAACTAGACCCATTTTAAGGTCATTGGAAGGCATAAAAAAAAGCATCAATTTATTTGAACCGAAGTCAAATTAAAAACTGATGCTTTCCTAAAAAAAATTGATTAATAGCATTTAAATATAGTACTTATTAAAGATAAGTGGTTGTTTATTCGACCATAAGCAGTTAAAAAAGATTAAGCGCAATCCGTAAGAAATTACATAAGATCAAAACCTCAAAAACAAGAATCAATTTTTGAGATTATAGGCGTAAATAGTCTTATCATTTGGTTTGTAATACAAATAGCCAGCATATTCATCTGCTTGATATTCTGGTTTTTTATTCTTCAACAAAATCTCTTTATCCACTTTAACAGTGTCTTTGTTGTCCTTGATTAAAACATTTAGGAGTTGAATAGCAAACGGAAAAAGAAGCCTTTAAGACGTATAATTGCTATTCTGAATTTTTGGAATTATAAAAGGCAAAACCAAGCTTAGTTAAGATTACACGCAAGATTAAACGGGTGCTATTTCTTCCCTAATAAGAAGTGCTTAGGAAACTTAAGGGCAAGAAATACTGCAAAACCTTACACACTTTAAAGAGTTTTCAAAATCCCAAATGCGGAAACCGCGTTCTTAAAGCCTCTTGTTTGCCCTTTAAATTCTGGAGAAAAGTTTGATGTGCCTCAGATTTTGGATTGAATGGGCGATGCGCCAATCCTTTTTGGATGCTTTGCACGTCTTCCATAACGGCTTGCGTGTCTTTAGAAATCCACTGCTCATTGAAGCGCTCCCAGATGTAATCGATAGCAGTGCTGTTGGGATGGATCATATCGGCTGCGTAAAAGCGGTAATCTCGCAACTCATCCATCATCAACTCATAAGAAGGGAAATAAAATGATACTGGCCTACCTTTGTCTTTTGTGCGCAATACTTGCTGCACCGCCGTAATGAGATGCGCCTTGCTTTGGGTGTTCTCCACAAAACCGTCTTTGAGATGCCGCACGGGTGAGATTGTAAAAATCAGACTTACCTTTTTATTATGGGAATAAATGGTTTCTGAAATACGTTCTAATGCTTCAGAAATGGCGTCTACTGAAAGTAAATGCTTATCAAAATCGTTCTGCGGCAGCTTATGGCAATTGGCAACCGTTTGTTGGGTTGCTTTGAGTTTGTAAGCCCAAGCAGTACCCAAAGTGATGATGATGTGCGTCGCTGCTGTTATATATTGATGCGTTTGCTCAATCTGAACATTTAATATTTCCACTAATTTTTCTGCGGAAGTATGGCTAAGCCTGGAATGGGCGTCAAAACTATGCCATTGTTCATTGTGCTGAAAGACATCATTTTTTGTAAACCGTTTTTCAGCGGAAGCCTTTGAAATCAAGCGCTCAATAGCCAAAGGATGGAACAAGATCCCAAACGGATTCTGTAAGTGCTGAAACTTGAAATACCCAAATTTGTCGCCAATATGCTCTGAAAAGCAGGAACCCAATAACAAGACCTTTGAGTTGTAGTCAATGGGATTTGCGGTGGATGGCTGGAGTAGAAGTTTAGTTTGAAGATTCATTTTAATTTAGATTATTTTTTTTCGCAAACCTGCCTGCCGGTAGGTAGGGTCGCAAAGGCGCAGAGGCTTATTTGGGTAGTTTTTCTCGCCGACCCTTTGAAACTCCGTGTAATAATCCTATTTTAAATATCCCTCTGCAGCCCTCAAAGCCTCGGCAATCCCAGCAGGATTCTTACCCCCAGCGGTTGCGAAAAATGGCTGTCCGCCACCGCCACCTTCAATGTGTTTGCCCAGTTCCCTAACAATGGTACCAGCATTCAAATTCTTGCTCGCCACCAATTCTTTCGAGATGTAGCAGGACAAAATGGCTTTACCGTCATTTTCGGCAGCAAATAATAAAAATAAATTGTCAAACTGACTTCCCAATTCAAAGCACAAATCCTTGATGCCCGAAGCATCCAAATCGATTTTTTTTGCTAGAAAATGAACGCCATTAATTTCCGAAAGTTCATTCTTTAAATCGCCTTTTATAGACTTGGCCTTCTCTTTCAGCAAGCCTTCAATCTGTTTTTTAAGACTGCTGTTTTCATCTTGAAGATTCTGCAAGGCCTTGATGGGTTCTTGAGCGTTGTTGAGTAAGTGTTTCATTTCCATAAATGCTTTATCGTGCTCTTGGAAATAGCCTTTTACGGCGTCGCTGGTAATGGCTTCAATACGTCTAATCCCAGCAGCTACTGCACTTTCAGCAGTAATCTTAAAATGCCAGATGTGCGCCGTATTCGCCACGTGTGTGCCGCCACATAATTCCATAGATTGTCCAAACCGAACGGTTCTTACCGTATCGCCGTATTTTTCCCCGAACAAGGCCATGGCGCCCTCATCAATGGCTTTTTGCATTGGGATGTTGCGTTGTTCTTGTAAGTCGAGCTTTCCGTAGATACGGGCGTTTACAAAATCCTCCACATCACTCAACTCCTCCACCGTGAGTTTTGCGAAATGTGAAAAGTCAAATCGCAAATATTTGGAATGCACTGCAGAGCCCTTTTGCTCCACATGTGTACCCAATATTTCGCGCAGTGCTTGGTGTAGTAAATGGGTTGCTGTATGGTTGCATTCGGTGCGATAACGCTGTTTGGCATCTACGGTTGCCTTAAGCGTTTCCTGTAAATTTTTGGGTAGGCTCTTTGTAAAATGCACCACCACATTGTTCTCTTTCTTAGTGTCTACGATGTAGACAATGTCTCCTTGAGAATCTTCCAAATAGCCTTTGTCGCCTACTTGTCCGCCACCTTCCGCATAAAACGGCGTGAGATTGAAAACCAATTGGTACATATCGCCATCTTTCTTTGAGCTTACTTTTCGATAACGTGTCAATTTCACTTTGGCTTCCAAGGCGTCATACCCAATAAATTCTTGGATTTGATCTTCCATAAGCACGGTCCAATCATCAGATTTCAATTCCGACGCTTGCTTACCACGTTGCCGCTGCGCTTTTAACTGTTGGTCAAATTCGGTTTTATTATAGCTCAGCTTATGTTCACGCAGGATCAATTCGGTTAAATCTTCTGGAAAACCATAGGTGTCTTTCAGTTCAAAAACCTTTGCCCCTGAAATTTCCTTGGTAGCTGCATGTTTTACAATGTTATCCAACATGACCAAACCTTGCTCCAAGGTTCTCAAAAAGGAAGCTTCTTCCTCTTTGATCACATTTTCGATGAGCTGGCGTTGGGATTTCAATTCAGGAAAAGCATGACCCATTTTCTTGACCAATACATCTACCAACCTATAAATAAAAGGCTCTTTTTGGTCTAAAAACGTGAAGCCATAACGTATGGCACGACGCAAAATCCTTCGAATTACGTAACCTGCGCCTGTATTGCTGGGCAATTGCCCATCGGCTATTGAAAAGGTCACGGCACGCACGTGATCGGAGATGACGCGAATGGCGATTGCGATTTTTTCATCCCGTACGGACAAGTCGCGACTTGTCCGTACAGGGATGTATTTTTTATCGGTAATGGTTTCGATTTCGCGAATGATGGGTGTAAACACATCGGTATCATAATTGGATTGCACCCCTTGCATGACCATGCACAAACGCTCGAAACCCATGCCGGTATCGATGTGTTTGTCTGGTAGATTTTCTAAATTTCCATTGGCTTTTCGGTTGTATTGCATAAAGACCAAGTTCCAGATTTCCACCACTTGCGGATGGTCTTGGTTGACCAAGGTCTTTCCGTCGATTTTTGCTTTTTCTTCCGCAGAACGTATGTCCACATGAATCTCGCTACAGGGCCCACATGGTCCTTGATCGCCCATTTCCCAGAAATTATCGTTTTTATTACCCATGAGAATGCGATCTTCAGAAATCAAGTTTTTCCAGATGTCGTAGGCTTCCTGATCCATTGGGGTCTTGTCGCCTTCATCACCCTCAAAAACGGTCACATAGAGGCTTTCCTTATCGATTTCAAATTTTTCAGTCAATAATTCCCAGGCCCAAGAAATGGCTTCCGTCTTAAAATAATCGCCAAAACTCCAGTTGCCCAACATTTCAAAAAGCGTGTGATGATAGGTGTCATAACCCACTTCCTCGAGGTCATTGTGCTTGCCCGAAACGCGTAAACACTTTTGTGAATCTGTAATTCGCTTGTTTTTGGGCTGGGCGTTTCCGAGAAAATATTCCTTAAATGGTGCCATCCCAGAATTGACAAACATCAGGGTAGGATCATCTTTCAATACCATGGATGCCGAGGGAACAATGCTATGTGCTTTATCTTTAAAAAATTGTAAAAATGTTTGACGAATGTCTTGAGACTTCATTTGTAAAGGTTTAAATAGGTTTTAATGCGAAGCGCATTATATTTGGTTGATTATAGATTTATAAACTACGAAAAAAGATACATTTCCTCATGGTTTAAGCTTGCTTCGTATAAATTCATATAAATAAAAAACAATTTATATATTTGTGATACGTTCTATATCGTGCAAAAATAGAACTTTTTAAAATATGGCTAAAGTTAAATATTATTACGACCCAGAAACGCTGTCTTACCGAAAGATAGAGCGCAAAAAGCGTAAGACTCTACAATATGCCATGATTTTTTTACTGGGTTCTGCCCTATTTGGTTTTCTATTTGTATTTATCGCCAGCCAGTTTGTTCAATCGCCTCGCGAGCGAGCCCTTAAGCGCGAACTCTCCAATTTACAACTGCAATATGATATTTTAGACAAACACGTTGACGATGCCTTCGCTGCTTTAGAGAATGTTGAGGATCGTGACAACAATATTTACAGATTATATTTTGAAGCAAACCCCATCCCTAACGAACAACGCCGTGCCGGTTTTGGTGGTGTCAACCGATATAGAAAGTACGAAGGTTATGATAACTCGAAATTGATCATTGAAAGCAATAAGCGTTTGGACCTCCTTCAAAAAGCAATTGTTGTACAATCCAAGTCTTTGGATGAGATTGCGGTCTTAGCTGCCGACAAAGAAAAATTTCTTTCGTCAATTCCCGCAATACAACCGGTTAAGAACGAAGATTTGAAACGTATGGCCTCGGGTTATGGCTATAGAACCGATCCCTTTACCAAAGTGCGAAAATTTCATTTTGGAATGGATTTCACGGCACCTCGAGGCACACCCATCTACGCCACTGGCGATGGTGAGGTAATACGAGCCGATAATAGATCAACGGGGTATGGAAATCATATTCGCATTGACCATGGTTATGGCTACCAATCTTTATATGGACACTTGTTTAAATATAATGTGAAGGCTAACCAAAAAGTGAAACGTGGCGACCTTATTGGCTTCGTGGGCAGCACAGGGCGCTCAGAGGCACCACATTTACATTATGAGGTTTTTAAGGACGGCGAGCGCATCAATCCCATCAATTTTTACTACGGAAACTTAAGTGCAGAAGAATATGCATTGTTATTGGAAAAGGCTTCTTTAGAAAACCAATCCCTAGATTAACCATGCATATAGAACTTCCCGAAAAGCGGTATTATGGCATTGGCGAGGTCGCAAAAGCCTTTGAGGTCAACACCTCTTTGTTGCGATTTTGGGAAAAGGAATTTGACGTTCTCAAGCCTAAGAAAAATGCCAAAGGCAACCGAAAGTTCACGCCAGAAGACATCAAGAATTTAAAATTCATCTATCATCTTGTTAAAGAACGTGGTTTTACACTCGAAGGTGCAAAAACCCATTTGAAGGAAGAAAAGAAACAATCAATGACTACCTTTGAAATCATAAACAAATTGGAAGGGATCAAAGCACAGCTCGTCAAAATAAAATCACAACTCTAAAAAAACTCTAAAAACCAACTCTTATGAAAAAATGGCTCATTCCTGTTATCATCATTGCCCTAATCGGCTTTGCCCTCTATTCTTGGGGAAAAGGATTTAACAATACCGCAGTACAGCTCAATGAAAACGTTGGCCAAGCTTGGGGTAATGTGCAAACCTCCTACCAACGCCGTAATGATCTTATTGGTAATTTAGTCAATACTGTAAAAGGAGCTGCCGATTTTGAGCGCGGCACTTTAACCGATGTCATTGAGGCTCGTGCCAAAGCGACCCAAACCACAATCGACCCATCAAACATCACACCAGAGCAACTAAAACAATTCAATGAAGCCCAAGGCGGATTGAGCAGCGCTCTGTCTCGACTTTTGGTTACTGTGGAAAGGTATCCAGAACTTAAGGCCAACCAGAATTTCCTGAAATTACAGGATGAATTGGCCAGCACCGAAAACACCATACAAACCGCAAGAACACGATATAATGAGGCTATCAATCCTTATAACAACCATGTGAAAAAATTCCCGAATTCCATATTGGCTGGGCTATTCAATTTTGAAGGCAAAGCCTATTTTGATGCGGAGGCTGGCGCAGAAAGACCAGTGGAAGTTGAATTTGACTTTAGCGAATAATTATGTCTGAAATTGAAAAATTCCTTGATAAAAAGGACGAAGAAGCGATTATCGAAGCGATAAGGGACGCCGAAAAAAACACATCAGGAGAGATTCGTGTGCACATTGAAGCGACTACAAAACTGGACGTTTTTGATCGCGCGATGGAAGTTTTCCATTACTTGAAAATGGACAACACCAAGCAGCAAAACGGCGTATTGATCTATGTGGCTGTGCACGACAAGACCTTCGTGATCTATGGCGACAAAGGCATCAACGATGTGGTTGAAGATGATTTTTGGGACAGCACCAAAGACATCATGCAATCTCATTTCAAATCGGGCAACTTCAAACAAGGTTTAGTGGATGGCATTACCAAAGCCGGACAGCAATTGGAACAGCACTTTCCATGGCAGCACGACGATAAGAACGAGTTGCCCAATACCATTTCGAAAGGGTAAAACGGGTTTCGAGTTGAACATTAAAAATTAAAAGTTCAAAGTTCAAGGTTTAAAGTTTCGAGTTCAGAAATCTTAGATTAGAGGGATTTGGTATTTGGCATTTATATGAATACAACTTTCACAGTTAGAATAGTAATTAATTATGATGATTTTTTGGGATAGAGCGAATGTAGCAAGAGAAAATTCAAGAACCACCTGGCGTGGCTTTTTGCTGGCGATGGCACTTATGTTATGTTCCAGTATGTCTTTTGCGCAGTTTGATATTCCGCCTGTGCCTAAAGAGCAAACTAGCGTTTATGACTATGTGGATCTTTTATCGGCTTCAGAAAAATCCAATCTTGAACAAAAGCTCATTCGATATTCCGACACCACCTCCACGCAGATTCTAGTGGCGATTATAGCAAGTACAAAAGGCGAAAACATTGGTTTGTTAGCCCCAAAATGGGCGCAAAAATGGGGTATTGGCCAAGCCAAGGAAGACAATGGGGTTTTTATCTTGTTGGCGCGTGAAGATCGTAAAATATGGATTTCCCCAGGTTATGGCGTTGAAGACCGGCTCACAGCCGGAATAACTGGTGAGCTTACCAGAAACGTGATCATCCCGCAATTTAAACGTGGCGATTATTACGAAGGCCTCAATCAAGGCGCCGATGCCATTTTTGACGTGCTTACGGGAAAATACCAAGCCACACGAAAACAAAGTAATAATAGCCAAGGTTTACCAATGGGCACCTTCTTATTTATCTTTGTGGTGTTTGTGGTACTCATGGTCATTTTCTCTAAAAAACGTGGCGGTGGCGGTGGTTCTGGCGGTAAACGTTCTGGTGGCGTGAGTCTTTTGGATGCCATTATTTTGAGCAATCTGGGCCGCGGTAGCTTTGGTGGCCGCTCTTCTGGAGGTGGTATCTTTGGAGGAGGATCTTCTGGAGGAGGCTTTGGAGGCGGTGGCTTTGGTGGCGGTTTTGGTGGCGGCGGATTCTCTGGCGGAGGTGCTGGTGGGAGCTGGTAAAGGAAATTGAAGTTGAAGTTGAAGTTGAACTTGAACTTGAAGATGAAGATGAAGATGAAGATGAAAGATGTAATCTTCGGCTGTCCAATCTTCAATCAGCAATCAGCAATCAGCAATCTGCAATCTGCAATCGTAAATCCTAAATCGTAAATCTTCCGTCTTCCATTTAAACATCAGAAATCGCTAATCTTCGGCTGTCGAATCTTCAATCAAAAATCAGCAATCAGCAATCAGCAATCGTAAATCCTAAATCCTAAATCATAAATCTTCCGTCTTCCATTCAAACATCAGAAATCGCTAATCTTCGGCTGCCGAATCTTCAATCAAAAATCAACAATCAGCAATCAGCAATCTGCAATCGTAAATCATAAATCTTCCGTCTTCCATTTAAACATCAGAAATCGCTAATCTTCGGCTGTCCAATCTTCAATCAACAATCAGCAATCAGCAATCTGCAATCGTAAATCATAAATCTTCCGTCTTCCATTTAAACATCAGAAATCGCTAATCTTCGGCTGCCGAATCTTCAATCAAAAATCAACAATCTGCAATCTGCAATCTGCAATCGTAAATCCTAAATCGTAAATCATAAATCGTAAATCTTCCGTCTTCCGTCTTCACGTCAAAAATCGTAAATCGAAAATCGAAATCACAGTTTCTTAATCGAAAAAGACAAAAAGACACAACAGAAAAGGCAAGCGAAAAGAAAAAATCTCATGCTGTTGGTTGATGGAAGATTGGTTGATTGAATGAATCATGGCGTTTTGCAAAAAACAAATGCGAAAGCCATTTAGTATGAATTTACCTAATAAAATCAAAAGAATCGATTCTAACGTTTTAAGCTGAAGTGTCCAGTAAAACTTCGACCATCCTGAAGCGTTGCCGAAAACCAATAGTCACTACTCGGCAAAAGAGCTCCATCAAAAGAGCCGTCCCAAGACTGATCTGCAGTATTCAATGTTTTCAAAAGCTTTCCGAAGCGATCAAAAATAAAAACTTTAGAATTAGGCTGAAATTGTTCTGAAACACCCCTCAATTGCCAGCGATCATTGTAACCATCTCCATTTGGTGTGAAAAATTTAGGGTAGCCCACCACCGAAACCAATTGAGAAACAATACCACAATCGTTTTTCACATCTTTCACATACACTGTATAAAAGCCTGCGGAAAGATTGCTGAAGACGTTTGAACTTTGGTAAGGTCCATTAAACGTATTCAATGCGTATTCATAAGTGCCGTCGCCGGAAGCGATAATGTTTATGGCATTGAGATCGACCAAATCGTTTACCACCACCTCATCAATGACAGCGATGGAAGATGGCAAGACGGATATCGTCCTCGTTTTCGGGCAGCCATCCACTGGCGTGACTTCAACCGTGTAGCTGCCTATTTCGTTGACTTCAATGTTTATTGTGGTTTCTCCAGTGGACCAATTGTAATAGTAGTTGTTTGGGATATCGCCAACAACACCACCGCTCAAACGAATGGTTTCCGGGAAACTATTGAGACAATAGTACACCGTGGCATCAGGTTCAAGATTTGGCAAAGCCGTCACACGCAATTGCACCTCGGCTATCGTGTAGCAAAAGCCGTTATCCGTGATCCTTCCGTAGATCATTTGATTATAAGGCGTCGTATTTGTATAATTTGTAGGCAACACATTAAATTCATCCAAGGCATCTTGGTAGCTTTCATAATAGGTCACTTCAAAATCCTGAGAAAGCCCCTCCAACAATTGGCTGGTCGCCAAAGACAAATCGAAATTGACCAATCCTGTTTCATCCAAACCGTCACAAGCTTCCAAAAATGCAGGACTTACTGCTTCGGAAGTGGTTTCCAAAACTATTTCAGCATTGGCGCTACACCCACTTGAAGTATCTATAATTTTCGCGTAAACCGTTTGCGGATTGGAAACACTAGTATAAGCATCGCCATCAATAGGAATGGTTTGGGCTGCATCCTCAAAATACTGAATGTCCCGATTGGCAGAAACTCCATTGGTAATGTCCTCAAAATACGCATTGAGATTAAAGACCGCCAAGCCATCCTGAGCCTGATCGTCACATTGCGTAATACCTATATCCACCGCATCTGGTGTGGGAAAAATCGTAATGGGAAAAGGGATTCTGGTTCCTGTATTACAAGATTCAAAAAGAGGCAGAACCCAAAAGGTCGTGGTTTCATTGAGCTGAACCTCATAGGTCAAGCCTTCGTTAATGACCGTGTTGGCCGTTTCCGAAGCATACCACAACACCCTTGGTGTATTGGCTGTGACGCTCAATTGGGAAACGCTATTCTCACAATTGGAGCTTGCTGAAACTTCTATCCTTGGCATAATGATGGCGGTGCTCGCCGAAAGATTGATTTCTGGATCGCCGGGCATGCCTCCAAACTCCACATAATAACCTTTAGGATAATAAGGGTCGCCGGGATTGCCATCGCCGGTATTGGGTAAGTCGTTCCAGGAGCCCACATTGCCAATGCTTGGGTCTGTAATGTGCGCATAGTCTTCATTGCCATTAAAATTATTGGGCTCACCGGCATTCCAAAATGAAAATTCGCCATTTTGAGGGGTTCCATTGGCTTGGCCAATCCAAAATACGGTTCCAGCTTCAGGGCCCGTGACCCATTTCCAGGTGTTTTCTATCTCGGCATCGCTGGCGCCTATCCACCCCAAACCGGGACTTTGTTCGCCAGCAAGTTGTGCTTCTTCAGCAGAGGTCAATGTTGCCAAATAGCCCTGAATTCCGAAGAATTCCTGATTTTCAGCAGCGTTTTCTGCTTGGGTCCAACTAATGCCTGGATCGGCCACATATAAATAGTAATGTCCTGTTGTGGGCAAGTAATTTGCTGCAGAAAGATTGATGGAAATGAATTTATCTTCGGCAAACTCCGTTTGGGTAGTTTCAAACAAGACATTGCCGATGGCATTGGTAAATTCGTTGAAGCTTGCGGGTCCATTAAGCGTCAACTTTCCTTCGGCAACAGACCAAGATGCTGTGATATTCGGAAAGCTTCCGTTCAAGGATAAAAGATCCTGATTAATGGCATAGCCTTCAGCAATTTGTATAAACACCTCATCTAGCGTATCATCGCCAGCATCGGCATCGGCAATACTCACGCTCGAAACAATAGGTATCGGCGCATCGGCGCAATAGCCCTGATTGCCCGAAACTACAATTTGAGGTGGTGTGTCTTGGGTTTTACCGTTCAGAATTGATAAAAAAATCGTTGATAATATGGCAATTGATATTTTTATTTTTCTGAACATAAGCTAATTAAAACAGTTTACTTTTTACGCATATAGACACTTATTGGGACACCGTGAAAATCGAATTCCTCACGTAATTTATTTTCCAAATAACGCTTGTAAGGTGGTCTTACATATTGGGGCAAGTTACAAAAAAACGCGAATTGCGGTTGCGGCGTAGGCAACTGCATGATGTACTTGATCTTAACAAATTTTCCTTTATATGCGGGTGGCGGATAATTCTCAATGATGGGCAACATGACCTCATTGAGTTTGCTGGTCTTGATTTTTTTGGTTCGGTTGTTGTAAACCTCCACTGCAGTTTCAATGGCCTTGTAAATACGCTGCTTGTTCAATACCGATATGAACACGATAGGCACATCTGTAAACGGCTCGAGTTCTTTTTTGATTTCGCGTTCAAAATCACGGGTGCTCAAGGTATTCTTTTCTACCAAATCCCATTTGTTGACCAAAATCACGATGCCTTTTCTATTGCGCTCTGCCAACCAGAAGATGTTTTGCACTTGGCCGTCAAAACCTCGAGTCGCATCTAAAATTACAATACACACGTCGCAATGCTCAATGGCTCGCACGCTTCGCATTACCGAATAGAACTCCAGGTCCTCCTTCACTTTTGACTTTCTGCGAATCCCTGCAGTGTCCACCAAGTTGAATTCAAAACCATAACGGTTGTATTTGGTGTCTATGGAATCTCGCGTAGTACCCGCAATATCGGTTACAATGTAGCGCTCTTCCCCAATCAAGGCATTGATAAACGAAGATTTGCCCGCATTGGGACGACCAACCACTGCAAATCTTGGCAGCTGCGCTTCTTCAGTATCCCGAGCTACTTCTTTAGGCAACGCCTCAACCACGGCATCCAACAAATCGCCAGTACCACTGCCGTTAATGCTGGCAATGGTAAAGTATTCGCCCAAGCCTAAGGAGTAAAACTCCACAGCATCCTCGGCGCGTTTATTATTATCTACTTTATTGATTACCAATAAAACGGGTTTCTCCACTTTTCGAAGCAATTTGGCGACATCCTCATCCATGCCCGTGACGCCAGATTCTACGTCTACCATAAATAATATGACATCTGCTTCTTCTATTGCCAAGACCACTTGGCGGTCAATTTGGACCTCAAAAACATCATCGCTGCCTTTCACATACCCACCGGTATCTATAATGGAAAACTCTCTTCCGTTCCAATCACTTTTGCCGTAGTGACGGTCTCTGGTCACACCGCTCACTGCATCTACAATGGCCTCACGCCTTTGAATCAATCTATTGAATAAGGTCGATTTCCCAACATTAGGACGACCCACTATGGCTACAATACTACTCATTTGTTCTTTAATTAAGTGCACAAAGATAGTATTTACAGTCTATTTAACAGTACACTGCAAACCTCATTTACACGAATTGAAAAATAAGTGAATGTTTTTTAGTTGCTTTGGCAAATACGCAAGCATCCCACTTGTTAATATCCTGTTGATAATAAGAATGGAAACACAGGGTTTAGTGGGTTTTTTTAGTAATTTTAACACTTGATTAATCCTAGTTAAACCTTTACAAAGCATGTGGCGATTTTATTGGCTGCTCATCATTTTTATTTTAAGCTTTTCCCTCACAAACGCTCAAGACAACGTCATTGAACACGCCATTCAAAAAGGCGAAACGGTTTATGGGATTTCAAAAACCTATGGCGTGAGCATGGAGGCCATTTTTGCGCTCAATCCTGGCTCACAAGAGGTCATTTATGCTGGCGAAAGCTTACGTGTCCCTGAAAACGGTCAAACTCCAAACACCCCAAACACAAATCCTGGAACATCCAATGGCTCAAAATACGTGGTGGTTCGCGGGGACACCAAATCTGGTCTGTCTAGAAAATTCGGGATTAGCATCGCTTCTTTAGAACAACAGAATCCGCAAATCGTGCCCATGCTCATGGCGGGTCATGTACTTAACATCTCTAAAAATTTTAAAGTTCAAATCAACTCTAAAAACGGCGAGCACTTTGTGAATAAAGGCGAAACGCTCTGGGGAATTGCACGAGCTAATGGCATTAGTGTGAATGCATTGATTGCTGCCAACCAAGATCGTTTGGATGGCGTGCTCAAAGCAGGCCAAACCTTAAGGATTCCCGAAAAGAATTCGGCATTTTCAACTGGCGGAGATTACATCGTAAAAACAGGTGACACCAAGTGGGGCTTGTCCAAAAGGTTTAATCTGAGCATTGCGCAATTGGAAGCCAAGAATCCGCAAATCGTGCCGATGCTTATGGCGGGACACCGGCTAACACTAGACGCAGACACCGAAGCCCCCGTTGAAACCACAGCAAGAGTTAGCGAAGTCAATGAAATTGAAACAGCGCCGGTTGCTGAAAATGAGCCGGAAGCCATTGAAACCACGATTCCCGAAATTGACACTAGCCTTATTTCTGATACCGGTAGTGCTTCGGAAGAAAATACAAGTCCGCCTATTATCGCTACTGAAGGAAACACCTCTGAAACCGAAGTAAGCCTGCCTTCCGAAGCTGAAGAAGTCAAAAACATAGATAATAACATCGAAGCATTTACCGAAACTCAGAATCCAGATGGTGCCAGTACAGCGATCTACAAAGATTATGTGATCCAAGCCAAGGAAACCCTTTACGGACTTTCAAAAAAAGCGGGCATGAGCATGGAGGCTTTTGTGGCATTGAATCCGCAACTGTCAAACGGCGTTGCTAAAGGCGCTGTGATAAAAATGCCGATAAATCCTGGTGTTTTCAACAACCAAGATAACGAAACCTCAACGATCGTCACTTCGGAAATCATTAGAACCAACCCCAACGAAACGCTGTTTAGGAGATTGGATAAAGACAAAAGAACCGCCCTCTTTTTTGGGCTTCAATTTGCTTTGGAAGATTATGAAAATGGATCACTGGCCAAAAATGCTTCCGATGATGCAGCGCTTCAAAAACACATCGATTTCTATCAAGGTGCCGAAATGGCGATAGATTCCGCCCGTAGCTTGGGATTGAACTTTGACGTTTCCTTCGTTGAACGAAGTGCTTCCGGAAAATTCTCAAGATTGAAAGTGGATAATACTTCCGAAGAGAATGCGGTTATCGTACCCTTTTTAAAAGCTAGAGAAACGTATCCAAAAGTGATTTCCAAAAGTCCAACCGCCATTATCGGGCTGAGCTCCAACAGCATCAACAGTGACAGCAATACCGTGTATGATGCCCTACCCTCCCAGTTGGAACTCAAAACCAGAACCCTCAATTATATTGCTGAAAAAAATGCGCAAATCATTGTGGTTAGCGATTTAGACGAAGCCAGAAATAAGGATCTCATTCTAAACATAATCCCAGATGCCCAATTTTTAAAAGTGGATAAGACCGGTTTTTTCGTGAACAATGATCTCACTGCGGCGTTGCACAAAGAGAAACTCAATTATGTTATTTTAGATACCGACCGCACCATCGTTTTCCTAAATGCCACGACTGAGTTTATGGGGAAACTCTCAGAGTATGATATTGAAATGGTCTTGATTGAATCGGCATCGCTACCAAAACCCGGACAAGTCTCTGACATGCGTTTTCGTATTTTGAAATTGATATTTCCATCGGTAATGCCCATTGAAAAAGATGAAATGTTACTCCAATTTGAGCAGGCCTACAAAACCCGATATGACGTGGAAGCCTCTGAAAATGCCATTTTAGGTTTTGACACCACTTTTGATGTGTTATTGAGACTGAGTCAAGCTGCTGGTTTTGAAAATTCAGTAGAGACCCTAAAATCCCAACAACTCCTTTTAAAATTTGATTATGAAAAATCAAATGATACTATTTTTGAAAATAAAGGCCTCTACTTGCTTCAGTACGGGAATGGCAATCAAGTGATCGAAATCGACTAAGCGCCCAATAAAACCTCGTTATTTACTGATTTTAAGCAGTTTAGAATAAAATCTGATTATGTTGTTAATTCAAGGCTGTTTATTTATATTTGTTTTCCCTCAATACAACAACTTACTGAAATTAAAGCTGAACTTTTGATGTCTGATTTTTTAATCCATAGCGTCGATTTCTCTAAAGATCATTGTTTTTAAAAAATTTTAATGAAAGCCAGACCATATCGCTTAAAAAGTTACCCTAAAGTTTCTGTATTTATTCTTTTTCTAATCGCTTTTGGGTCGCAAATAGCCAATGCCCAGTGCCCTACGGTTACTAATCCAACCCAAACATTTTGTGATGTAGAGTCGGTTTTGATTGGCGATCTTGTTGCAACAGATAACGGTGGCGGTATCGTTTGGTATGAAAGCGCAACATCCACCACTCCCATCCCCAATAATGCGGGACTCAACAATAACGAAGACTATTATGCCGGCGACACCTCAGGCAGTTGCGCCAATCGTCAACGCGTGGATGTGATTATTTTTGGCCCACCTAGCGGTCAAAATTTTCAAGGTGTGTGTTTAGATAATCCTTCAAATGCAACAGTTGCCGACTTGGTGGCCAACGGGAACGATGTACGCTGGTACTCGGCGCCCGCTGGCGGTACGGCCTTGAGCAGCTCGGCAGTTTTAATGGATAATTCCATTTATTATGCCGATCAAGCCAATCCGAATTCCGGATGTAGAACCTCGAGACTTTCAGTATTGGTTAATGTAGGATCCACCCCGGTTCCTGAAGGCGACACCACACAAGACTTTTGCGTTACTCCCACCAGCATACCAACCGTTGGTGATTTGGTTGCTAGCGGTATGAATAATTGGTACCCATCCTTATCCTCTGCACTGCCTTTAGCTTTGGAAACCCCATTGGAGAATGGCCGAACTTATTACGCCACCACCGTAGATCCACCCTGCGAAAGTACCGCACGACTTGCTGTTTTTGTCACTTTCACAAATAGACCAGATCCTGGAACAAATGGCAACGTTGATCTATGTGAAAATAATGCTACTGTAGATCTTTTCAGCATCTTGGGAGGCACGCCAGACAGCGGTGGTATTTGGTCACCCACCTTGACAAGCGGCACCGGCGTTTTTGATCCTGCCCTTGATCCAGAAGGGGTTTACACCTATAGTTTAGCGGCAGAGGCTCCATGTGAGGCCACTAGCGCCAATGTTACAGTTTCATTGGTGCCACAACCAATTGCAGGCAACGATGGCGCAATCACTTTATGCAGCGATGGGGAGACCGTCAATTTATTCGAAAGCCTTGGTGGGAATCCGCAACCTGGAGGTACTTGGTCGCCAGCATTAAACTCTGGATCAGGTATTTTTAATCCAGCAACAGACCCAGAGGGCGTTTACACTTATACCGTTTCTGGCACAGCGCCTTGCGATGATGTCACTGCAAATGTGACGGTTTCCGTAGGGATTTTACCAATTGCGGGCAGCAGTGCAAGTATTGAAATCTGCGATAACATTGCCACCATAGACCTTTTCAACAGTCTCGGCGGAAATCCAGATGTTGGAGGCACTTGGTCACCAGCATTGGCAAGTGGCTCTGGTGTTTTTGACCCTAGTATTGATGCGGAAGGCACTTATACTTATACCGTATTGGGCACTGCGCCTTGCCCCAACGCCTCTGCAACGGTAACGCTCACAATCACCGAATTTCCTGATGCCGGAACCAATGGCGCCATCGAGCTTTGCAGCGATGATGCCACGGTAAACTTATTCAATAGTTTAGGCGGCACCCCAGAAGCTGGTGGTACTTGGTCGCCAGCATTGAGCAGTGGCACAGGATTATTCGACCCATCGGTTGATGCTCAAGGCAACTATACTTACACATTGGCAGGTACAGCACCCTGCCCAAATGCGACGGCAGTGGTAAGCGTATCTGTAATTGTGGCGCCTAATCCAGGGGAAAATGCTTCCGTAGAGATTTGTGGCGATAACGAAACCATTGATTTATTCAACAGTCTTGGTAGTAGCGCAGACACTGGCGGCACATGGTCACCCTCCCTAAACAGTGGCACGGGTATTTTTGACCCGAGCATTGATGCGGAAGGCACCTATACCTACACCCTTTTGGGAACTGCACCTTGCAGCGATGCTTCAGCCAATGTTACCGTAACCATAGTACCTTTCTTGGATGCTGGCTTAAATGGCAATATTACCTTATGTACCAATGATGCGCCTGTGAATTTGTTCAATAGCCTTAACGGAACGCCGCAAAATGGAGGCACCTGGTCGCCAAGCTTAAACAGTGGCAGCGGACTTTTTAACCCAAGTATTGATGCGGAAGGCACTTATACCTATACCCAAACGGGAACTGCTTCTTGTCCGGATGCTTCTGCACAAGTGACGGTTTCTTTGGAAGTGGTGCCAGATGCCGGACAAAATGGAAGCCTACAACTCTGCGGCGACAGTGCTGTTGTGAATTTATTTGATAGCCTCGGCGGCACACCTGATGGCGGTGGAACTTGGTCTCCTGCCTTAAGCAGTGGAACTGGGTTTTTTGATCCCAATGTTGATGCTGAAGGGGTTTATACCTACACACAACTCTCACCAACTGCTTTATGTGACGACGATATCGCCACGGTAACGGTTTCCATTTCTGAAGAAAGCGACGCTGGCGAAAATGCATCGGTTACGATTTGCACCAATACCGGCGCAATGGATTTGTTCAACAGTCTTGGCGGCACGCCTCAAGCTGGAGGTACTTGGTCACCCACATTAAACAGCGGCTCTGGTCTTTTTGACCCTGCTCTAGATGCTGAAGGCGTTTACACCTATACCATCACGGGCATTTCACCTTGTCCTGATGATAGTGCCACCGTAAATGTGAGCATTGAAACGGTTCCTGATGCTGGTTTGGACGGAAGCTTACAACTCTGCAGCGACAACGCGCCAGTAAATCTTTTTGACAGTCTTGGCGGAACTCCTGAAGCAGGCGGAACTTGGACACCCACGCTTACCAGCGGCACCGGCGTTTTCGACCCGAATAGCGATACTCAAGGTAGCTATACCTACACCATTAGCTCTGTTTCTGGCGCTTGTCCGGATAACTCGGCAATAGTTACTGTTACAGTTACTGAAGCTGCAGATGCCGGTTTAGATGCTGCCATTGATTTGTGTAGCAATGTGACTTCCGTAGATCTTTTCAACAGTCTTGGAGGCACCCCAGAGCCAGGAGGCGTTTGGTCACCCACATTGGCAAGTGGCGCAGGGATTTTCAATCCCAATCTCGATCCCGCAGGCACTTATACGTATACGATTATTGGTACTGCGCCATGTTCTGAAGTATCAGCAAATGTTACTGTGAGCATCCAGCCCCTCCCAAATGCAGGCAATGATCTAACCTTAGATGTGTGTCGCGATGGCGTGCCAGTCGATTTATTTGAAGAACTTGAAGCTGCTGAACCTGGTGGGATATGGACGCCTGCCCTTGATAGCGGCACCGGTGTTTTTGATCCTTTAGTTGATACTGCTGGCACATACACCTATACCGTAACCTCCAGTTCCTGTTTACTAAGCGACGAAGCATCTGTAGTGGTCATTCTTAAGGACAGTCCAGATGTTACTGGCGCCATCCTCGCTACCGATTTGAATCTGTGTTTGGGCTCAAGTGCTGTGGCCATCGTTATTGGAGCCACTCAATTGGCCGATGGTGTTTATACCATCGTTTATCAACTCACTGGCGCCAACACCGCCACCAACGTGGTCAATATTACTGTAGAAGGAGGCAACTCAACCTTCACGATTGCAGATGCCAATTTTGAAAACGCGGGACTGACCACAGTTACAGTGACCGGATTTTTCTTCGCAGGCGAAAATTGCACTGGTGATGTATCACTTATTGATGCCATATCGGTAAACATTCAGGATCCAGAAACGCCACAATTGATTGCCGGTGGTGCTACGTTTTGTTCCGAAGACAATCCCAATCCAACCATCGCAGATTTAACAGGGAATATTGTGCAATCAGGTAGCATTTTATGGTATGACCTGCCAGAAAACGGAACCGCTTACACCATGACCGATGCCTTGGTAGATGGGCAAACCTATTACGCCACGCTGGTCACAGCAAATGGCTGCGAAAGTTCGGTGCGCTTGGAAGTGACCGTTTCTTCAAGCACTTGCATCAAAGAACTTACTATCCCTGATGGCTTTTCTCCAAATGGCGATGGCATCAACGACGACTTTCATATCGTAAATTTAGAAACCTTATTTCCAAATTTCAAATTGAGCGTATTCAACCGCTACGGAAATATACTTTACGAAGGTAACAGCAGTTCCCAGCGTTGGGACGGCACTTCTAGAAAAGGGGACAGCATCTTACCTGTTGGTGTTTACTTTTATATTTTGGAATTCAATGATGGCGAAAGAAGCCCCCAACAAGGAAGAGTCTACCTAAGCAGATAATGACCACAAATGAAAATGATTCATAAACTTATCACCTACAGTATCTTCACGCTTATCCTCTTTTTGGGATGGCAGGCAAAGGCACAACAAGATCCTCAGTTTACACAGTACATGTATAATATGAGTGTTTTGAATCCTGCTTATGCCACTGCCGATGAATCGACCATCAATTTGGGAACACTCTATAGAACACAATGGGTAGGCTCGGTTGGCGCACCATCAACAGGGACTTTGTTTGCACATTCCAAACTTACCGATCGCCTTGAAGGCGGCTTCTCCATCATACATGACCAAATTGGCGATGTGGTAAAAGAGACCAATGCCTACATTGATGTGGCCTATGTTTTGCCAGCTGGAGAAACTGCAAAAATTTCCTTCGGAATAAAGGCAGGAGCCACGTTTTTCAGTACTGATTTTAATGGATTTATTTATTCAGACCCTTTACCAGATCCTGCGTTTGCCGAAAATATAAGTAGAACCTTCCCAAATATTGGAGCAGGTGTTTTTTATTTTACAGACGCCTATTACCTTGGTCTTTCAGCACCAAACCTATTGCAATCCAAACACCTCAGGGATGAAAGCGGGATTGTAACAGAAGGTACAGAGAATGCCCATCTTTTTTTAACAGGAGGTTACGTGTTCCAATTGAATGAGCGCCTAAAACTGAAGCCAGCCTTTATGACCAGATACATAGGTGGTGCACCAATTGCTGTAGATCTCACTGCAAATGTTTTGATCAACGATACCGTAGAGCTTGGTGCTGGCTACCGTTTTGACGACTCGGTAAGTGCTTTGGTTAATTTTGCAGTAACGCCATCGTTGCGCATCGGGTATGCTTATGATTATACACTTTCAAATTTAGGGCGCTTCAATTCTGGCTCTCATGAAGTGTTTATTCTATTCAATATTAGCAGACTCACAAAAGGCTACGACAAATCACCTCGATTTTTCTAAAGACATACCCCATGAAAATATTGAACTTATATATTGGCATCATCGTTTTTCTCTTTGGAAACCTCTGTTTTTCCCAAAGTCTGAAAAAAGCTAATGCACTTTATGAAAACAGGGCCTATCTCGATGCTGCCGAAATTTACGAGCAGTTACCCAAGACCGCCAAGACCTTAGAAAAACTGGGGGATTGCTATTATTTTAATGCGGAAATTGAAAAAGCCAATAAAGCCTACACTGAAGTTTACAACAAGCGAGACCAAGACAGCCTCTCCGAAGACTTTTATTTCAAATATTTTGACGTGCTCAAAAGTGCCAAGGATTATTTTACTGCCGATCAAATTTCTGTGATGTATCTCAATAACCCTATACACACCGAGAATTTCAAAAGATTGGTCAAGCAGATAAATCCCTATACCTACATCCTAAATAAATTGGGCAATCAAGGTTCAGTCTCTAATTTTGGAGTTGGATACTTCGGAAATAAAATCGTCTTTGCTTCCACCAAAAACATGGAAAGTCCGGAATATAACTGGAACAAAAAATCGTATTTAGACCTTTATGAAGCAACCGTTTCCGAAGGTGATGATAAACAGTTAGACAGTATTATTGCGTTTTCCAAAAACATCAATATCAAAGACCAGCATGAAAGTAGCGCTGTTTTCACGAAAGATGGCAAGACCATGTTCTTCTCCAGGAACCAGAAAAAACGTGTGGCTATCGACTCCAACAAAGTCGCTGTGGTAAGCATCTTTAAAGCGCAACTGGAAAATAATGAATGGCAAGCCATTGAACCGGTAAGCTTTTCAAGTGACAGCTATTCCACGATGCATCCAGCATTAAATTCCGAAGAAGACAAACTTTATTTTTCAAGTGACATGCCAAACAGCTTAGGAGCCTTTGACATTTATTATGTAGATATGGCCGCAGACGGAAGCTTTGGAACACCAGTAAACCTTGGTGCTGCCATTAATACCGCACATCGTGAGCAATTTCCCTTTATCGCGAAAGACAGCACCCTATATTTTGCCTCCAACGGAAAGCAAGGACTTGGCGGACTCGATATTTTTTCAAGTAAATATGAAGAAAACAGCTATCTCGAAGCACTGAATCTTGGTGAGATCATCAATAGTGAAACCGATGATTTTGCATTTGTGGTGCGCGATGCTCTTGATACGGGTTATATGTCCAGCAACCGTGGCGGTATTGATCAAATCTACAGTTTTGAACGCACCCCAGCAGACCGCCAATATTTTGTGGAAGGCCTAGTGACCGATAAGCGCACTGGAGAGTTATTGCCAAATACCGTCGTGACCCTTTTTGACAACTACGGTGATATCATCACTGAAATCACAGTGGGCGAAGACGGCAAATACAAATTGGAAGTCAAACCCAATCAAAGCTATCAATTGGAAGGCTTCCAACCGAAATACATCCCAGAAACCAAATATTTTGACACCAACGACAGAGGCAACATTGAATTCAACATTGAGCTGGGCATAGAATCCTATAATGATGCAGAGGAGATTGTAAACGATCGTGAAGACGGCAACACTTACATTGAATTGGAGAACATCTACTTCGATTTTGCCAAATGGGACATCAAGCCACAAGCAGCAAAAACACTGGATATTTTAGTCAATTTACTGAAAAAATATCCACGTATGGAAATCCAACTCGGCGCCCACACCGATTCTCGAAGCTCGTTTGAATTCAATATGGACCTCTCTGAAAAACGTGCGGCTGCCACTTTAGAATATCTCGTGGAAAATGGCATTCCCCGAAAACGCCTGCGCTCTAAAGGCTATGGCGAGACCAAACCCTTGGTGAATTGTGGCGACGACTGCACCGAAACTGAGTTTTCTATTAATAGACGTTGTGAGTTTTTGATATTGAGGTAAGAGGGAAGGTTGGGTTGTACGGAGTTGTGCATTATGCGGGAAATCGTGCATACCATTAAAATTTGAGCTCAAAAAGCCACCACACAGTCAAGCACATTCCATTTTTCTCGTGCCTCAAAAAATAAAAAGAGCTTGCCCTTTCCCACCGCCACCCAAACCATATAAATTATGTTTCATAGCATTAAAGTCAGAAATAAACTGACTTTAGTACACTAAAAAGTAATTTTAACGAATAACTATTCGTATCATTGTAGTCAGTTAAAAACTGACAGATAAACTATGAGAACAAAAAACATATCTACGCAATCAAGTAATATTCTGACTTACTTTAATACCTTAGATCAAGATTGTTTTATTTATGCTGAAGCAGAAAATGCCTTACCTGCTTCGAGCAATAGTGCCTTAAAGGAATTATTGAGCGATATGGTAAAAAGAGGGCTGTTAATGCGTTTAAAAAAAGGATTGTACTATATCATTCCTTATGAAAAAGATGCAGAATCTTTTATGCCTGATTGGCACCTCATTGCTGGACATCTTACAAAAGGAGAAAACCACTATATTGGTTATTACTCTGCCTTGCAAATACACAATCTGATTACGCAACCATCACTAAAAGAACAAATTGTTGTTTCAAAACAAATGCGACCTTCAATAATTAAAATAAAGAATGTTGATTTTCAATTCATTTACCACAACGAAAATCATTTTTTTGGAGCTAAAAAAATATGGATTGATAGCTTTAACAAAGTCCTTTGTTCAGATTTAGAAAAAACATTTATTGACTGTCTATTCAAACCCGATTACGCAGGTGGAATTGTTGAAATAGCTAGAGCAATTTATACTTCAAAAGACAACATAAAATTCGATACACTTTTTGAATATGCTGAACGCTTCAAATCGCAGGCGGTTATTAAACGTTTAGGTTTTTTACTAGAAATATTGGAAATAGAAACAGCTATTATTCCTAAACTCAACAAACTAAAAACAACGTCTTACGTGCTTTTAGATACCGAATTACCAAAATCTGGTAAAATGATTAGTCGTTGGAGTATTCAACAAAATTTAGAAACGGAAACCATTAAATCTGCCATTTACACGTGATAAAACCAGCAGAAATACAAAACAAAGCTCGTGCAGTTGGTGTACGTGACCAACAAATCGAAAAAGATTATATGCTTTCTTGGATTCTTCAAGGCATAGCTCAACATTCGACACTTTCAAAAACAATTGTTTTCAAAGGCGGAACGGTTTTAAAGAAAGTCTATTTTAAAGATTACCGATTTTCAGAAGACCTTGACTTCTCCTTACTTGATGATACTATAAGCAATGAGCAGATATTTGAATGGTTTACAGAAGTGTTTGAATATATAAAAGAAGAAGCAAATATTCCGCTTGAAATTATTGACAATGACGAACATCAAGATGGTGGAATTAACTTTTACATCAGCTATGTTGATCCGCTTGGTGGTTTGGGTGCAAACAAAAAAGTGAAAGTTGATATTTCGAGAAGTGAAAAATTAGTTTTTGAACCAGTTTTAAATGATGCATTTATTGATTATACCGACCAAGAAGAACACCAACTACTCTGTTATTCTTTAGAAGAAGTATTGGTTGAAAAGCTACGTTCGGTAATGCAAAGAATGCAAGCTCGTGATTTTTATGATATATGGTATTTATTGGAAATACACAATATGGATATTGATTTTCACATCGCAGAGTTTAGACAAAAATGTGAAAGTAAAGACATTGACCCTACAGACTTCCATACCAAACTGGAACAAAGATTGCCTCAATACAAAGGACGTTGGGAAAAATCTTTGGCAGACCAAATTCAAGATTTGCCAGATTTTGAAACTGTTTTACGTGAAGTAATGCGTCATTTAAAGAAATTAGAGCTCTAATGAAACATTTATGTTCCACATGACCTTTAAAAAAGAATAAATAAGACAGATGAAATCAACCGAAATAAAAACTAACTTACAATCTTTGATTGCTAACTTCTCAAAAGAAGGAATTATCTATGATTTGTTGATTGCTTACGGAATTTCAAAAACATCTGTAACTCGACTAAAAAAAGGCGATTACAATTTTGCGAAAGTTGGTGGCGAAACCAAACCCTTAGTGAATTGTGGCGACGACTGCACCGAAACTGAGTTTTCTATTAATAGACGTTGTGAGTTTTTGGTTTAAGGTATTAAAAGGTAGGTTTGTAGGAAGTTAGCGCCAATGCGAAAATCGAGCTTCGAAACAACAATTTTTACTTGAACGAAACTCGTGATTTTAAATTCGTAGATTTGAGAAAGTCAAGTTGACCATTTGAAACAAAGAATTTAGATTGACACTTCAATCGTCGGCGGATAATTTGACGAAGAATTTAAAGAGGCAACAATTGCGCTATTTGAAAGACTGGAAAACGATGAAATTATATTTGTGGTTTCTGACTTACTCGATTTGGAATTAATATATGCGCCTGAAAAAGTCAAAAACTTATTACAAAAATATTCAGCCGACAAGTTTGAGCGGATTGAACTGAACAAAGAATCGATCAATCTCGCTGAAAAATACATTGCTGAAAAAGTAGTCGGAAATACGAGCGTTGAGGATTGCCGACATATTGCTTTGGCGACAATCAATAAAGTTGACGTTTTGGCATCTTGGAATTTTAAACATATTGTAAACTTGGACAGAATAAAGGGTTATAATGCGGACAACCTCAAATCAGGTTACCAAATGATAGAAATTAGAAGTCCTAAAGATTTGAGAAACTATGAAAACGACTAAAAAAGAAAAAACAACTGCCCGTCCGGCAGGCGGGTTCGACGCGGTAAAAATGATGCGTGATATTCGGGACAATATTAGTGCCGAAACTCAAAATATGAATTTCGACGAATTAAAAGCTTATATGAAAGCTAAAATTCAAGATAGTAAATTAAAACCCGTTGGAAAATAAGCACTACTGGCAACACTGTTTCTATAAGCCATAGCTAGGTCTATACTTATCTGGAAATTCTTGGGAATTTTCCAGCGGTGTTTTGTGCTTTAATGGTTGTGTGTGAGACACGCAACGGCTCTTACAAACAAAACGTTAGCACATTGGATGAAGAAACTGCAAAAAATTGAATTGATTGATAAGATTGGGAGAGAACTTCAAGAAAGAATGAAGTTCAATGAAATTGATGGCTATTTTGAAAGTTACGGAATACCAACTGACCACCAACCAAGTTACAACAGTAAATACGTTTATGTTAAAGAAGTTTTGCCGAAAGTAAACGATGAAATTGTATTAGAAATTGCGTCTGAATTAGGAATTGAACACGAAGCTGTTTTTTCAATTCCTGTAATAGTAAAAGAAAGTGAAGCAACATTTTGGAAACCTGGACATTTTAAACTTTTTGTTAGTCATTTAGCGAGTTTTAAAAAAACAATCGGAATTTTAAAAGCAGAACTTGAAAAATATGGAATTTCGTCATTCGTAGCACACGAAGACATTGAGCCGACAAAACAATGGCAAGACGAAATCGAAAAAGGATTATTTTCAATGGACGCTTTTTGTGCTGTATTAATGGAAGGGTTTAAAGAAAGTAATTGGACTGACCAAGAAGTAGGAGTTGCTGTTGGTAGAAATGTATTAATTATACCTATTCGCAGAGGACTTGACCCTTACGGGTTTATTGGAAAATATCAAGGATTTCAAGCAATTGGAAAAAATGTAGGTCAAGTAGCAGAAGGAGTATTTGAAATTATCTCTTGTCACAAAAAGACGAAATCAAAATACTTGAATACTCTTGTAGAATTAATTTTACTTTCAAATACGGCCAATCAAGGAATTGAAAGACTAAAGGCCTTGAAAAAAGTTAAAGATTTGCCGAAGGAAAAAGTTGAATATTTACAAGACAAAATAACAGATAACGAAAACCTTAAGGAAACAAGGTTTTTAAATCCTTTTAATGAAATAGCGTGGAGATATAAATTAGAAGGACTAAGTCTTGAATCATTTGAAAAAGTAATAGAAGAGGATTATGACGATTTACCATTTTAAAAACGTGCTATAATACCGAATAAAATTAATTGCTTAGTATTCGCCTTCTTACGAAATTCCTCACGGATTTTCTATTCGGCTTTTATATGCTAAATTAGTTACTCAACTACGGAACTAATCTTATATAACAACGGTGGTGCCTACAAACCATTAACAGAACCCAACAAAACAGTATCAAGCACTGCTTATCAAGACCTAAGTCAGCAACTTCAAGTCCTTTTGTCTTTTATTGCACAACAATGATTTTCAATCCGAATATTCTTCTTATTTTTCCATAAAATCCAACTTTGCAAAACCCAGAACCTAGGCAAAATAAATCGACTTCCCTCAAATGGCGGAAACGAATACTAGTGGCGCTTGCGGTTCTTATCCTATTTCCAACGGCACTTTTTACCATAGGCTGGTTTAACAGAGACACGGTTATTGATGCCCTGCAAGACTGGTATGGCGAGAACAGTTCTGGCACATTAACTATTGGAAAGGTGAATGCCAGTTTTATAAGCGGATTCCCGAAAGTTGGTTTTACCCTGAAAGACATCGAGCAAACCAGCACAGATACCATTCTAGATAAATTCTCCAGCATCAACATTGAAGAAGCCAAGATTGTGATTGGCGCAGGAAACCTTTTAAGTGGTAACATCAAAATTGAAAGCATAAGGCTTAAAAATGCAGTGATTTCTTCAGAGGTCATTTCCAAAAAATCCTTGGGGTACCATCAACAATTAAAAAGAGACAAAGCCAACAAAAAGCACAAGGGAATCATAATGCCAGAATGGCTGCATGCCGATGGCGTTAAATTTGTATTGGAGAACATTACATATGTTACTAAGGACAGTATTTTGAATAAATATTTCAACTTAGATATCCATAAAATTGAAGGATCTTACAAAGGCAATAAAAATCAACTACTGGGAAACCTTTTTATGGATGTCACGGTCAATAATCTGGGTTTTAACACCAAAAAAGGAAGTTATTTCAACGGCGCTCGTGTTACTGGTAGTCCAGATTTTACTATTGATTTGGAAAACGACAGCATTTCACTTCCCGAGTTTTTATTTAAAGTCGATGCACAAAATTTTGACTTGAGTGCCAATTTTGACTTTTCAAGCTCCAATCATTACGAATTCAAACTTCAAAATCTAAAAACTAATTTTAATGCCACTAAAGGGCTATTGCCAGATAGTTTGGCGGCTAAAGTTGCAAAATTCGACATACAAAAGCCCTTCGAAACCAAGCTCCAGCTAAGGGGTAAATTTACTTATGGCAATAATCCCGATCTCGAGATCCATTTTTCAACCGACAGCAATGCCGTTAATGTCGGGCAAAAAATTCATCTCAAAAACACATCCTTCAGCGGAAATTTAACAAATGACATTTACGAGACAGATAGTCTGAGAGATGCAAAAAGAACAGTTAAGGATCTAAAAGTGACCTTCAACAATTTGAATGCTGATTTAGGTGCTATTAAAGTTGATATCAACAACTCCTATTATAAAAGTACGCCAGAAACATTGAACTTTATAAAAGCTCAAATCAATCTAAACGGAAGCAATGAGGCACTGGCTAAACTCATTGAAATGGATAATTTTGATTTTGAAGGTGGCACGTTTCAGTTAAATGCTGTCATTTCTGGGGACATTAACACACCAAGTGAATTTATCAATAAAGCCACCGGCCATTTCAATTTAGCAAATACAAGGGTCGTTCTTAAAAAAAACGGACTGCAATTACCCTTAGAAACCATTGATGTATCCTTGGAAAGAGAACACTCCACTTTACGACAATTAATCGTTAATCTTCCAAATGGTGAAGATCTTGTGCTCAAGGGCAGCCTTAAAAATATCGCTGGGCTTTTGTCAAAAAATCCAACAACCCCAACAACAAGCAGTATTTCTCTCAACTCTAAAAGACTCAACATCAACAACATTATTGCCTTGTCAAAACAATTCATTCCAAAATCTCAAAAAAATAGGGATGACCGTAAAACCCTGCACGAAATCTTGAATGCTGTTTATAAGCAATTTCATCCCAGCTTCGACATAAACGTGGACGCTTTAACCTTTAATGATTTTACTATAAACGATTTAAGATCTCATATAGATTTGGTCGATTCCAAAACCATTCTGATGCGTAGTTTTGATTTCGATTATTATGGTGCTTTTACAAGTTTGAAAGGAAGTGTCGTTCTGCCCGAAAATAATTTAAAAGATGCCATTTATATAAATGCTGAAGCGACATCGCGTGGCAACATTAGTGTTTTTGAGCAATTGTTCGACATTCAGCTGTTTAGGTTTGACGCTGGCGACTACCAATTCCACGGAAATGTGAAAGGAAACGTGAAAGAATTCAATGAGATTCTAAACAACGCAGAAGGTGATTTTACCTTAACCAATACGAAACTCCATTATCCCCCAGCGAACATGGATATTGATATCGACTCTTTGGCTCTCTTTGTTGATAATGCCGATTTGCATCTCAAAAAATTCAATTTAGAAATTGGGGAACTTTATCCAATCAAACTCAGCGGGAAAATTACTGGTTTCCCTAAGTTCTTGATGGACGATGCACAAGATTCTGCAGCCATTTTTTTAAAAATCAACGCCCCTTTTATAGATAGCAATACATGGTTGACCACCCTAAATTCATTGAAGTACGACGATAAGTTAAAGACCCCAAAAGGCAACAGTGGTATGTTCCGACTTTTTAAAGACCTCAATACATTCAATCCTGAAATCGAGATTGAAATAGACTCACTCAAATACAAGGATTTAATTACAGACCAGCTTAAAGCGAAGGTTTATTTTGAAAATGATTCCATCCTAAAATTGAACAATCTGAGCCTTAATTATAAGCAGACTACCGCCAACATTAGCGGTAAAGTGAAGGCGCATATAGCTCAATTAGATACCTTAGACACCAATCCTTTTGATCTTGATGTTTTGGTTAGTGTGGATGGGAAGTCCGAAGATTTAAATGATTATTTGAAAACTAAAAACTTCATCTTCAAATCGGGCGACTTTGAGTTTAAATGGCACTATAAAGCACAATCTAAGAATCTTGAAATTGTGAATCCCACAGGGTCTGGCGATCTCAAAATAAGCAACACCCTTGTGGACTATACCGCCGCAGGACTTCAAATCCCCGTTGACAGCTTGCACATAGCAATCGATAATGATGTCGCAAGGCTCAAAACACTCGATATTGACTTACCTGGCAAGAGTTCGGTGTTTTTTTCGGGTGCCATCAATCAGTTTTCAAACTTTATCAATAATGACCGAGATGAAAAGGTTCATAGCTCCAATTTTTTGATCTATTCTCCTTATTTAGATGATTCAGACATCAAGGCATTTTTTGCGAACGCATCGTCTAGAACCAAAAAACAAAATGCTGACGAAGGCGCTCTAAAAACATTTAAAAAAGCCTTGGTTGGGATCAATTCGTCTTTTTATCCCACTGCAACCGTAAAAATTGACACCCTTAGACATGATGATTTACAAGTAACCAATTTTGGAATACAGCTGTTGTTTGATCATAGAGGCAATTTTGAAATTCAAGACACGCATCTTAATTTTTATGGTGGTTCATTGGCTCTAAATGTTGATGTAGGATTGCAAGCTAAAAACGACATACCTATTAATATGGAGATGCGAGCAGATGCTATCAATCTCAATGAGCTGGTCTCTCAATTAAATTATTTTAACGATGACGCGCTTAGAAATGCCGAAAAAATTGAGGGCACTCTTAATTTCAATATCGAAACCATTGGAAAGCTGAATTACGATGGCAAGGTGGATATGAATTCCTTGAATGGCAAGCTACACCTTGACCTATCTAATTTCAAACTTTACAATTACAAACCCATTGTAGAAAACTCGGTTTTGATGAAGGACGAGCGTTTTGAAAAATTAAGCTTTAGGCCAATCGTTCAAACCTTTGAAATCAGGAATGGTGAAATTATTATCCCCAGAACCGAAATTCAATCCTCTGCCATTCATTTTTTTGCTGAAGGTCGCTTTAAACTTAATGAGTATATGAATGTATGGCTGTCCTTACCTTGGAAAAACTTAAAAAGCAACGACGGTTTAACCTTACCTGAAAAAACCACCTTTGCGAATGCAGGTTCTAAATTTTACCTGCAACTTGTTCAGGATAAAACCGAGGAAAAAGAAAAAAATCGTGACCTGAAGGTTAAATTTAGGCTAAGCAATAGGAAGTTGGGGAAGATGAAACAAGCCCAAAATTAGGAGTTGGATGATTATTGCGAGCAACCCGAATGACATCTAGAATGCGTTTATCTTATATCCATTTTAAATCTTCAATGCGGTAAAAAAGTTTGCTTCTATAAATTTTTAAGAAATGAGAGTTTGGATAAAAACGACATATATTTAGCTCGCAAACCTGCCTGCCGGCAGGCAGGTTTGCGAGAAAGCATATACAAACTCACATTATGAAGTCAAAAGCCTTATTCATCCATCTTTTATTGAGATTCCAAAAACGTCCTCAACTCATCAAAATCCAAGCCACCATAATTTCCAGAGCTCATCAGTAGCAAGGTCTTGTTTTTGAAATCCTGAGCATATAAAAAGTCCTTAAACGCTTCCGCATCGGTATAGATAATTAGGTCGTCACGCTCAAAAGCATCGGCGATTTGGGATTTTGAAATCGGTTCCAGCTTTTTCATTTCCAAGGCATGTGGCGAGTAAAATACCACCGCAGTATCGGCTGCATCCAAAGCGCCTTTATATTCCTTTAAAAATTCAGCATTCAAACTGCTATAGGTATGCAGCTCCAAACAAGCCACTAAATTGCGATTATTGTATTGTGCTTTAACCGCTTTGGTGGTCGCTTCCACCTTACTTGGCGAATGCGCAAAGTCCTTGTAGGCCACCGTGTTTTTGGTTTCAGCAATTTTTTCCAAACGTTTGCTGGCGCCTTTAAAGCTGGCAATAGCCTCATAAAAATCATCCTCATCAATGCCCATGTGCTGACAAATCCATTTAGCACCCGCCAGATTATTTAGGTTGTGCTCGCCAAAAACCGCTACTGGCAAATCGCCTTCGGGTGTTGTGAGAAATGTTTGTCCGTCTTCAATATGATAGTCGGGCGTGCTATAGGCAATTTTTCTTATCGCATTATCGCTGGCCTCCACGACTCGCTTCACTTCTGGGTCTTCCTCATTGTAATTGATGCTTCCGCCACTCACGATGCTATCCACAAAAATTGAAAATTGTTCCACATAATTCTCATAGGTAGGAAATACATTGATATGGTCCCAAGCAATTCCGCTTAACAGTGCAATATTGGGTTTGTATAAGTGAAATTTTGGACGCCTGTCAATTGGCGAACTTAAATATTCATCGCCTTCCAAGACTATAAAATCGTTGTCATCGGTGAGTTTTACCATGACGTCAAAGCCTTCCAACTGTGCACCCACCATATAATCCACATCCCGGTCATGGTAATGCAGCACATGGAGAATCATGGAGGTAATTGTGGTTTTGCCATGGCTACCACCAATGACCACTCGGGTTTTATGTTTGGATTGCTCGTAGAGAAATTCCGGATAGCTATAAATGGTCAAGCCCAGTTCTTGAGCCATCAACAACTCCGGATTATCGGCTTTGGCGTGCATGCCCAAAACAATGGCGTCTAAATTAGCGCTGATTTTTTCTGGATACCAACCAAAGCGTTCTGGCAGTAAACCAACAGCTTCCAACCGCGATTTGGAAGGGTCAAAAATCTCGTCGTCGCTACCTGTTACCTGATAGCCTTTATGATGAAGCGCGATGGCGAGGTTGTGCATGGCAGCACCGCCAATGGCAATAAAATGTACGTTCATGGATTGTAATTTATGAATTTCAAATATAGTTTTTAGACACGAATTTCACTAATTATCACGGATTTTATCATGGGTTATTCCACAGAGATGCGCGGAGGTTTCACGGAGATACGCAGAGAAAAATATAAGAACTCTGCGACCCTCTGTGTCTTCTCCGCGGAACTCTGCGATATAACCTGAAGCTATTCCACAGAGATGCGCGGAGCTTTCACGGAGATACACAAAGAAAAATATAAGAACTCTGAGACCCTCTGTGCCTTCTCTGTGGAACTCTGCGATATAACCTGAAGCTATTGCACAGAGATTCGCGGAGGTTTCACAGAGATACACAGAGAAAAATATAAGAACTCTGCGACCCTCTGTGTCTTCTCCGCGGAACTCTGCGATATAACCTGAAGCTATTCCACAGAGATGCGCGGAGGTTTCACGGAGATACACAAAGAAAATAATAAACCTCTGCGACCCTCTGTGTCTTCTCCGCGGAACTCTGCGAAATAACCTAAGGCTGAGACTGTAAACTACAACTTCAAAATCTGCGCCCGCTCCTTCCTAAAAGGTTCAATCTTTGGGAGTTCAACAATTGCCATATCAATGAACTCTAAAGCCTTGACCTTATCCTTTTTATAGCGCTTAATTTGTGCCAGTCGGTAGTACGCCCAAGCTTTTGGCACACCATCCTTGGCGGAATGGTTTTCTATGTAAGTGAACAAACAGTTTTCACCTTTTTCAAGTTGGATGTTATACTCTGCACAGACTTTCCCAATTTGATAATGCATGGCATTGCGCTTGTGGGTTTTAACGGCATCTTCCATCGTGGAAATCGCCTTTTCTGGCTGTTTTTCATTTTCGTACAATGTGGTCAACTTCTCGTAACAAGTAAAAGAACCACCTTCGGCAATGGCCATTTTGTAATATTTTTCTGCTAAGTCAGGGGATTTATCGTATTCGTAAATATAACCTTTGGCCAAATAACCGTCAACCGTGGATAAGTCCTGTAACTCTTCAGCATATTTTAGGGAGCTGCTCTTACTGCCGCCAATAATACCTGGGAGTTGCATGTAAAGCTCCACTAAAGCCCAGCGGGTTTCAATGTGATTTGGGTCTAATTCCGCAGCTTTCAAAAAAGCGGTTTTGACATCATCAATGATGAGCAATGCGGAAAACTTGCTTATCCCGAGCGCCTTCATTCCCAAAGCACCACCATACTTATATTGAAAATTGGCATTGCTCGGCTCCAAATCGACCAAGCTTTTATAGTATTCTGACGCCTCATCCCATTTTTTCTGATAGCCATAGGCGTCGCCCAGCAACTCGATACTTTTCTTATCGGTTTCATGTTTAGCAACATATTTTGAGAGCAATTGCTCCGCTTTCAGATAGTGTTTATCTGCAATGAACTTTTTTGCCTTATCTAAATCGGCCTGCCCCAAAACAACAAACGGAACTAAAAAAATTAGAAACTTTATATATCTCATAACATTGATTACGTAAAGTACATACCACTGGTTTTGGTATCATTCTTGATTTGACTGGGCAAAGGTAAACAGTTTAGTCTTATATTTCTTAACTTCCCTCAACCAAACGACCACGACACTCATTTGCTGTTTTTAATGCTGAATTTAAGGCCTAGCTTACCCAAAAATTGAAACTATGACTCCTATCAAAACACTCATAAGCGCCATTATGATACTCTGTTTCGCCAATGCATCACAGGCTCAAAACCCCGATTATAACAAGCTGTGGGCCCAAGTGCTCAAACAGGAAAACGAAGGCTTACCCAAGTCGGCACTTAAGATTGTGGAGCAAATTGGCATTCAGGCAAAACAAGACGACAACGCGCCGCAACAAATCAGGGTCATGCTCTACAAAAGTAAATACGCGTTAGATTTAGAGGAAGATGCGCAGTTGAAAATCATTCAAAAATTTAAAGCTGAAATGTCCACTGCGGAAGCACCCGTGAAAAATGTGCTGGAGAACATGCTCGCCAATTTATACTGGCAGTATTTTCAGCAGAACCGGTATCAGTTTTACAACCGTAGCAAAACGGAAACTAAAGTGGATGCGGAAGATTTCCGGACTTGGGATTTGCAGACCTTATTCGACGACATCCAATTGCATTTCGAGAATTCGCTGAAAAACCCGAAAATCCTTCAGCAAACGCCAATTGAAGATTTTTCGGCAATTTTGACGGAACAGAAAGGCTCAAAAACCTACAGACCCACATTGTACGACCTCTTGAGCCAAAATGCGCTCACGTTTTACACCACCACCGAAAACAGCATTAGCAAACCAGCCTACAAATTTGAGATTGACAATCCTGACTATTTAAAAGATGCCAGCACATTTCTGCAACTGAAGATTACTTCTAAAGATTCAAGTTCTTTAGAATTGAATGCCTTAAAAATCTATCAAGACCTCATGCAATTCCACCAAGCGGATGCTTCGCCGTATGCTTTTGCAGATGTGGATATCGACCGACTCAATTTCGTGAAAAGCAATGCTATTTTCAACGAAAAAGATTCCATTTTACTGAACACGCTGCAAAAAGAAAGCGACAAATGGAACGCTGCCAAAGTGGATGTCGCCGCCCGCTACGATTTTGAGATTGCCAAATTGTATTACCAACAAGGCCAAGAGTACAACCCGACGACCAAGCCTGAAATGCGCTGGAAACTAAAGGAAGCCGTTGAACTTTGCAATAAAGTCATTAAAAACTACCCCAACAGTACGGGCGCAAAAATGTGCCAGAACTTAAAAGCTGCCATCCTCACTCAAACCATTGGGTTTACTTCAGAAAAAGTGTTGCCATCACAAAGCTTTTCCAGATTTTTAGTGAACTACAGCAATTTTAATAGTGTGGATTTTAAGGCCTATAAAGTTGATGTGACTGAAATTAGCAGTTTCAATCAGTTCTATAATTCCGAAGACCAACTTAAATTTTTAAAGAACAAAGCAGTCAGCACCCAATGGACCGCCAGTTTAAAAGATGAAAACGACTATCAAAGTCATAGCACAGAAGTGGAAGTCCCAAAATTGGAAAATGGCCATTACATCATCTTAGCTAAAGCCGCAGGTACTAATGGCGTTTTTGCAACGCAAACCCTTCAGGTAAGCGATTTTGCCGTGATAGATATGTCGAGTGATTCGCAAATGATTTTTCAGATTATCAATCGAAACAATGGCGAACCACAAAGAAATGTTTCCGTAGCACTGCGCTTTCAAAACGGCTATAATGGCAATTTTTCCACTAATAAATTAAGCTCTGATGCTGAAGGGTTTATCAGTATCAACAAGTCCCAAGAGCGCTACATGAACCTCAGTCTTGCCCTATCCAAAAATGACCAAACCGGCTACTTTGATGGCTTTTATGCCTACAATTATGGCAGAACTTCCGAGAATAAAAACCAGACGAGTTATAAGTCATTTTTATTTACAGACCGTAGTATTTACCGTCCCGGACAAACGGTTTATTTTAAGGGAATTGCAATGAAAACCGAACGCGGTAAATCCTCCGTTTTGGCTGACGAAGATGTTTATGTGACCCTATATAACACCAATGATGAAGACATCAAAGAATTGGAATTTAAAACCAATGCTTTTGGCTCAATTTCAGGAGAGTTCATCTTACCAAACGGTGGTTTAAACGGAAACTATTATTTAGAGTTTGATTCCAATTCTGGAAACGCAGATATGTTTAGTGAGCATTATTTTTCCGTGGAAGAATACAAACGACCAAAATTTGAAACCAGTTTTAAACCGGTTACTGAAACCTTCAAGGTAAACGATAGCGTAACCTTAAACGGAACCGCACTTGCCTACGCCGGAAGCAACATTACCGATGCCAAAGTGGTCTATCGCGTGACCCGGAAAGTGCAATACCCGCGTTGGTATTATTGGTACCGACCTTGGTTTAACAGTGAACCACAGGAAATAACGCATGGCGAGACCAGCACCAACGCCAAAGGGGAATTTGAAATAAGCTTCAAGGCCCAGCCAGACGAAAGTGTCGATAAGGAAACTTTGCCCATATTCAACTATGAAATCACTGCCGATGTGACCGACCTCAATGGCGAAACCCGCAGTGCCACCACGATTGTAAATGTGGGCTACCATGCTTTGGTGGCGAGCATTACAGTAGCTGAGCAGTTGGATAAAGCCAAAAAAGACCACAAACTCAGCATAGACACAAAAAATTTGAATGGGGAATTTGTTGCTGCGGAAGGCAGTATCAAAATCTATAAATTGCAAGCGCCTGAGCGAGTCTTACGTCAACGTGCATGGGAAGCGCCAGATTATCAATTGATGTCGGCGGAAGTATTTATAAACAAGTTTCCACACGAGGCTTATGAAGACGAAGCGAATCCTGCCCATTGGAAAAAAGGAAAACTGGTTTTTGAAAGTACTTTTGACACCGCTAAATCAAAAGACATCGAACTCGGAAAGATTAAAAATTGGGAATCTGGGCTTTACAGTATTGAGTTAGAGAGTACCGATAAATTTGGACAACTGGTCAAGGCAGAAGCGAGAACCACTGTATTTAGCGATGATGATAAAACCGTTGCCGACAACCAATTATTTACCATCAAAACAAATAGAGACAGTTATTCCGAAGACGAGAATGTGGAATTGACACTCGGTTCTGCAGCAAAAGACCTTAGGGTTACCGTGAGGGTGGAAAAAGACCAAAAACTATTCAAAACCTTTATAGTGCCTTTAAGCAATACCAAAAAAACCATTGCCATCCCAGTGACCAAAGCCGATTTAGGCGGATTTATCATCACATACAGCCTTGCGGCCTTCAATAGTTTTGAGGGCGCGAAATTGCGAATCAATGTGCCTTATCCCAAAACCGATTTGGAGATTGAAACCATCACGTTCAGGGATAAGCTACAACCCGGAACCGATGAAACTTGGAGTTTTAAAATCAAGGGTCCAAAAGGCGATGAAGTATCTGCGGAAGTGTTAGCCAGCATGTACGATGCCTCGTTAGACCAGTTCAAACCACATGATTGGAGTTTCAGCCCAATTTACAAACCACAGTATAACTCCGGTTTTGAGCTTAATGCCAGACAAAGTTTTGGTGTGGACCCTTTTAGAGTATATAACCAAAGCAGAAATTATCCCTATTACAGCCATCAAAGTTATGACCAGTTGAATTGGTTTGGGTTTTATTTTGGACAAGGCAGAAATTATATGACTAGAGCTTTGGGGGGAAGAGTAGCAGGTGTGCAAATGGTTGCAGATGAAACTGAAATCGAAGAAACATCAATGCTGGAATCTAATGCAAATTTGGACGAAGTGGTTGTCGTTGGTTATGGAACTGTTGAAAAAAAGATAAACGCTCCTGACCCAAAAGAAGAATCGCAAAACTTCGACAACATCCAAATAAGAAAAAACCTTCAGGAAACCGCCTTTTTCTTTCCGCAGTTACAAACCGATGCCGAGGGCAACGTAAGTTTCAGCTTTAGCACCCCCGAAGCCTTGACCAAATGGAAACTGCAATTATTGGCGCACAACAAAACCTTGGAAAGCACCGTGAGCAGCATGGAAACCGTCACTCAAAAAGAATTGATGGTCATACCCAATGCACCACGGTTTTTGCGTCAGGGAGATGAGATTAGCATCAGTACCAAAATTGCGAATCTGACTGAAAACGTACTTTCCGGTCAGGCCAAACTCATATTGACCGATGCGGTTTCAGGACGAGACATCACATCCAAACTGTTGTCCCAGGGGAATGGTTCTCTCCTTGGAGAGACGTCCACAGGACAGACTGAACCTTTTACGGTAGACGCAAAAGGCAACACCCAAGTCTCTTGGAACTTAAGCATTCCAAACGATGTGGATGCGGTGCAATATAAAATCCTTGCCAAAGCTGGCGATTTCAGCGATGGCGAGCAAAATGCCATGCCGGTTCTAAGCAATCGCATGTTGGTGACCGAAACCTTGCCGATGTGGATTCGTTCTAACGAAACCAGAACCTTTACTTTAGATAAGCTTAAAAACAACAGCTCCACTACTTTGAAAAACCACAAGCTCACTTTGGAAATGACTTCGAATCCCGCTTGGTATGCGGTGCAGGCCTTGCCTTATTTGATGGAATATCCTTATGACTGTAACGAGCAAACCTTCAGCAGGTATTATGCGAATGCTTTGGCAAGTCATATTGCGAATAGCAATCCGAGAATCCGGGAAGTCTTTAACCAATGGGCATCTCAAGATGCTCTTATCAGTAATCTCGAAAAAAATCAAGAGCTGAAAAATATGCTCATCGCCGAAACCCCTTGGTTGCGGGATGCAGAGAGCGAAACCGAACAGAAAAAACGCATTGCCTTGTTATTCGATATGAATAAGATGCATAATGAGCTGACTTCTGCAAAACGGAAACTGCAAAACAGCCAGATGAACAATGGCGCCTGGGCTTGGTTTAATGGCGGTGAACCCAATCGCTATATTACCCAACACATCATTACCGGTTTTGGGCATCTCGATAAATTAGGGGTTACTTCGATTGCGCCAGACGACCAAAACGCCATGATAGAAAAAGCGATTGCCTATTTGGATGCGGAATTTGTTCAGGAATACAAGGATATCAAAAAATACGATAAAGATGCCGATTTAAACAAAGACCATTTGAGTTACACCCAATTGCACTATTTGTACATGCGCAGCTTTTTTCCGAAGCAGGAAAAATCGAAAGAAGTGCAAACCACTATCGGTTATTACCAAACGCAAATCCGAAAGTATTGGCTAAAACGTTCCTTATATGCCAAAGGATTGATGGCTTTGGCGATGCAACGTATGGATGACCCAAACACGGCGAAAAAAATCTTAGCCTCCTTAAAGGAAAACAGCATCACATCAGACGAATTGGGCATGTATTGGAAAAGTAATACCAGTTCATGGCATTGGTACCAAGCGCCAATTGAGACCCAAGCCTTGATGATAGAAGCATTTTACGCTATTGAAAAGGACCCAAAAACCATCGATAATCTAAAAATCTGGTTGCTCAAAAATAAACAGACCAACTCCTGGAAATCCACGAAAGCCACCACCGAAGCGGTTTATGCATTATTGTTACAAGGCAGCGATTGGCTGAGTGTTACCGATATGGTAGATGTTGTAATTGGCGGCCAGCAAATAGAACCTTCCAAATTGGAAGACGTCAAGGTAGAAGCAGGAACAGGCTATTATAAAACATCATGGTCTGCTTCGGAAATTACACCAGAAATGGCCACGGTAAAATTGACCAAGACAGGCGATGGCATAGCTTGGGGAAGTCTGTACTGGCAATATTTTGAGGATTTGGATAAAATTACTTCCGCAGAAACACCTCTAAAACTGAAAAAACAACTTTTCAAAAAAACCAATACGGCTACTGGCGAGGAAATTTCAGCAATCACAGCAGAAACCGATTTGAACGTTGGCGATTTAATAAGAGTACGCATCGAACTCCGAAGCGACCGAGCAATGGAATTTATCCACATGAAAGACATGCGCGCTGCGGGATTAGAACCTGTAAACGTCTTATCAAAATACAAATACCAAGATGGCTTGGGCTATTACGAAAGTACTAAGGACGCGTCCACCAATTTCTTTTTCGACTACTTGCCTAAAGGTGTTTATGTGTTTGAATACGATTTGCGCGTCAACAATGCCGGTAACATGAGCAATGGCATCACGACCATTCAAAGTATGTATGCCCCAGAATTTAGCAGCCATAGTGAAGGCGTACGGATTGACGTTGGTATGTAGAGATGCGATTCATCGCATCTTAAACATACCAAAACATCGATTATCGCAGCTCTTTCATGCCAAAACATCGCACGGGACATGTAGCATATCGCAAATCGCATATCATTCATATCAAAACATCGATTATCGCATACCAATGCTATCAAAAGATATAGTCTATAAAGAAAGATTCAGGATCATTCGGACACGCGATAAATCGCGTCTTTACGGCGGTGACACTGATGGACTCAGCTCAGAAACACAATAAGTCGCGACGCAGGTGTCAACGATGGGCGCACCTCGGACACGCGATAAACCTCGGACACGCGATAAATCGCGTCTTTACGGCGGTGACACTGATGGGCACAGCTCAGAAACACAATAAGTCGCGACGCAGGTGTCAACGATGGGCGCACCTCGGACACGCGATAAACCTCGGACACGCGATAAATCGCGTCTTTACGGTGCTGGCATCAAAAGCTCAATTGTTCCTTAAACAAATAGGATTGCCTGCGAGAGATTTCAATCTCTTCGCCTGAGTGCATTTCTATTTTTAGTTTTCCGTTGAACCATGATACCACTTTTTTAACGTGATGAATGTTGATGATCTGTTGCCTGTTTGCACGGAAAAAAACATCTGATGGCAGCTTTTCTTCAATTTGAGCCAAGGATTTATAGATCAAGGGTTTATTGCCCTTAAAGAAGACTCGCGTATAATTGCCAACAATCTCAAAAAGAGAAATATCCTGAACCTTTACCAACCAGCACTTTTCACCATCCTTAATAAAAATCTGCTTGTCTAAATGTAAAACATCCTCCTTTTGTGGCTCTTGAGTATGATTTGATGTGGCGTTTTCAATTACCTTCTCGATACTTTTTGAAAATCGTTTTTGATTGATCGGTTTCAATAAATAATCAAAGGCATTATACTCAAAAGATTTTATGGCATACTCATCAAAGGCTGTGGTAAAAATGGTGATGGGTACCTCATCCAACATTTCGAGAAGTTCAAAACCATCTTTTTCGGGCATATTAATATCTAAAAACAAGAGGTCTGGTTTTGTCTCATTAATAAGTTCATAACCTTCATCTACATTTTTAGCTTCGCCCAACAGCTCAATTTCTGGATGTGTTTTTATGAGTTCCTTGAGCTCATTGCGAGCCAAACGAGAATCCTCAACGATTACAGCTTTTAAGACAATCATGACAGTGGGATTTTTATAGTGGCGATGACTTGGTGGGCGTTTTCAGTGAGACTGAATGTTGCTTGATTTGAATACAACAAGTCCAAACGTTGTTCAATATTTTTTAAACCTAATTGGGTTCCGTTTTGATGCTTCTGAATTTGACCTGAATTTATAACTTCAATCTTTAAATATTCCGAAGACACTTCCGTAGTCAATCGCACCTCACCTCCATTTTTCAAATTTGAAATTCCGTGCTTGATGGCATTCTCAACCAGCATTTGAATTATCATTGGCGGAATTTGTTTGGTCAATGATGCCTCATCAATTTCGGTCTCAAACTGCAAACGATCTTCAAATTGAATTTTAGAGATCTCTACATAGTTCTGGACCATTTCTAACTCATCCTCTAACGCTATGGACGTCACATTGGTTTTAGTTAATGAATACCGAATGGTTTCAGAAAGACTAGTAAGCATTCTTCTCGATTTGTCCACATCCTCCAGCATCAAACCTCTTATATTATTTAGGCTGTTAAACATAAAATGCGGATTTATTTGCCCCTTCAATGTATTGAGTTGTGACTCTTTTAAACTGGTTTGAAGTTGGGCTTGACGAAGTTTGATAATGTTGATGTGATAATAAATCTTAATTGTAAAAATGACGAATAGCCACACTACAAAATACGCTGCAAAATGCGGGATGTTGGTCAACTTACTAAAAAAGGAAATTTCAAATGAGCTATCTAAAAAGTAAGCTGTAGGGATATCTAAAATTGGCCAAAGCAAGACATTATATATAATTTGAGTCACTGTAAATACCAATACCAATCCCACAATATTTCTCTTACTGAAATCGCCAACATCGAAGTAGTTTTCAACGTAAAACAGAATAATAAACGACAGTGCAAAACCTAAAAACCCACAGAGAAACCCCTCAGAAATCAAATAGTAAAATCGATTAGAATCTGGACCTACCGATGAAGAAATCTTATCAATGGTAAGCATTAAAAACGCAAAGGCTATCCATCCTATGAAATTTAGGATCCAGTATTTATAATTCGTAATTAATTTCATTTAACCTTTGTTAATAAAGTCCCGCCTCAAGACAGATAACTCTTAACTATTGAATGCTCTGTAATTCCGATTCTAAGTGTGCAATTATTTTATCTATTTTTTTATAGGCTAAATTACCAAGAACCGTAACTACGGCAATATAAAGTATTGCGAACAAAATGGCATGTAGTTTAGAATCTAAAAACGATGTTGCATAAGGAATGAGTGAGATGATCCAAAAGCCTAGAAAATAAATTTCATATTTTTTTCTATTGGCCATGTACGCTTTGAATTTTGAAATACTGGACATTAATGACCTTTGGGTGTATGATTTCTGCTTAATTTCCTGTAATGATAAATGCTTAATGATATAGAAAACCACACTCGCCATTCCTGTTAACAGCAACAAAACATTTAACATATTATCTCGTGATTTGTAGGCCAAAACTAAAGATACTGCGATAAGCATAAAACTTGATGTTTTGGCCATCATGGAGCCTTTGAGTAAGGCCTTAAAGGTTTGAAGTTGCTTTTGGAAATTGTCTGGTGCTTTTGCATGATAAAGTTTCATGAGTTTAATATTTAGTGTGTGTTTAACTTAAAACTAAACTGGTTAATATGTCGATAATTATTTTGACAAGTGTGATCATAAGGCTGTTTGTTTTTTGATTGTGTATAAAAATAATTAGTACTGCGGGTTATTCCTATAGCATTATGGCGAACGGTAAATAGACTGTGCTGAGCGGAAAAATTCAATAGAATTTAAGAGGCTAAATAGGTTTAATATTCAGCCTCCATTATTTTTGAAGCTTATTTTAAATGTTGGGCAAAGAACCCTAGAATGGTTTCATAGAGCTCTATTCTGTTTGCTTCGTGAGCAAAACCATGACCTTCATCGTACTTTACCATATAGGGCACGTCGATACCTCTTGCTCGCATGTTTTTCACAATTTGGTCTGCCTGTTCAATTTTGACCCTTGGGTCGTTTGCTCCTTGGATTACTAATAAAGGCTGTGAAATTTTATCGGCATTCAGTGCAGGAGAAGCGTCAGTCATGATTTTATGTTCAATAGTGTTTTCTGGATCGTAATACCTGTCTTTGTACCATTGTATGTAGGATTTACGTACTCCAGAGAAATTCTCCAATTGAGAAAACAAATTAGACACCCCAACATAATCAACACCGCAAACATACATGCCTGGTGTTTTGATTAAACTTTGCAATGTTGCCAAACCACCATAGCTTGCACCGTAAACCGCTACTCTCTCTTCATCAATCCAACCTTGATTGATGACGTATTTAACCCCATCCTCAAGGTCATCAATCATGGCGCGACCAATTTGTTTATGCCCTGATATTTGAAATGCCTTGCCATAACCTCCAGAACCTCTGTAATTAACTCGTAACGTGGCATAACCTCTGCTCGCAAACAATTGTGCCTCATCACTAAACGTCCAGCTGTCCCTCACTCCAAAAGGTCCTCCGTGCGGATTTAAAACCAAGGGTACGCTTTTACCATTCAATGCAGCCTTAGGTAATGTGATGTAGCCATGAAGGGTTTTTCCATCGCGACTTATAAAGCTGATTGGTCTCATTTCTGCCATGTCCTTTTCCTCCAAATGAGGCAACATATTGGCAAGTTCTTCAATGGCGTTGGTTTCGATGTTATAGAGGTAATAAATGCCTCGTAATTTATCACTGGAAATATGGACAATAAATTGCGTTTCATTTTTGTCATAGCTCAAAATTGAAATCTCTTTATCACCAAATTCCTTAGTAAGTCTTTCGTATATGTTTTTATAAAGCTTACTCACGGGCACCATAGTATTTTTAGCCCCTTGATATGAATAATAGTCAATTTCATAATTTCTATTTTTAGACGAAATGACCATACTACTAATCTCGTAAGTATCATTTTTGAAAACCGTAGCAAGCTTTTTATTGGTTTTCATGTCATACTTATAAACCTCATATTTATCGCTATCGAGATTACTTACTAAATACACATCGTCAGGATTATTAGTCGTGTAATCAAAAGCTAAAATCCCATCGTTATTTTCAAAATCGGTTTGATTTCTAAATTCGAATTCGTTGGTTTCTGAGTTTTTGTAGAAGTTTTCAAAGTATTTTCCCTCTTGTAATTTTGAATATGCTCGCAACACGCCATCATTATCAAATGTATATCCAGAAATGGGCGTCGTAGGATCTGTATTGTCAAACAACTTTTCTAACTTTCCTGTGTTGATATTGATTTTGTATGGCTCAAACAATTGCTCGTTGTCCTTATTCATGGTTATGACCATATGGTTGGGATCATTTTGTAATACATTTGCCAATTGCACCATCGTTTTATCATAAGGTGTTAACTCCACATTGTTGGAACCGTCTGGATTTGCACCAAATAAATGATAATTCTCATTACCTCCCTTATCTTGAAGATAGATTAAGCGGTCATTGCCTTTCCAAAAATAGGAGCGCACCAAATCTTCTTTTTCGTAAATAGCAACCATTTCTTTTTGGGTTCTAAGGTCTTTTACGATAACATTGTTTTTCCCATTCTCATCTTTTTTTCGGTAAGAAATATAGTTTCCATCGGGAGAAATTCTAAACATAGATAAGCTTGGTTTTTCAAAAAAATCTTCTACTGAATATTTAAACTGTTCCGTTTCTAAGGCCGCAATCTTTCTCAGTTCTTCTTCGCTTGAAGGCAATGCAGTATCTCCTGGAAGGCTTTTTTCAGTTTTATTTAAATTGAAAACATATGCTTTACCCAATTGCGTGTAGGTCCCTTTCAATTGGCCTTCATTTAATTCTCCTATATATTTTAGCTTATACTTTTCAGATTCTATGGTCAATACTGAATTTTCAAACTCGGTGTTCTCTAAAGGAATACCTATTGCACCTTGAAGGGGCATATCAAATGTGGAGCTGTACACACCGTCTGTTTCTGAAACATTGAAACTCATTTCTACAGTCACCCCTTGTACTTCAAGTTCTCCTGTCCAGGTTCCCTCAATATTTTGAGCTCCTGATACCACGGTACACAAAAGCGAGACAACGCTAATAATGTACCTTAATTTTGTAATGCAATTTTTCATGTTTTTAATATTTTATATTAGACTTCTATCTTAATAACATGATAAAACTACAGCATCAATTTTGAGGAGTTGACCAGAATATGACGAACGGTAAAATGGTTTATGCGAACGGAAGGTCGGCTTCGATTGGGTACAACTTTAAATGAAAAACCCGCTAAATCATATTAGATATGATTTAGCGGGTTACTCGTAAATGTGATAAATCGCGTTTTTACGCTGGAGGCATCGATGGACTCAGCTTGGAAACGCGATGAATCGCGTTTTTACGCTGGAGGCATCGATGGGCGCACCTCAATTTTACTCGGTAAGGTTCGTGGATTCATTTTTAGTAAATCGACCACCAATTCACCTAAATCTTCTATTTGGATTTTCCAATCGCCTTTTTCACTGGGTTCATTTCCGTTGAAATGTGTAGAAACCGAACCTGGCATAATGGTGCTCACTTTAACACCGTGTTGGCGCAAATCTAGCATCACTGCTTGTGTAAAGCCTGTTACTCCAAATTTACTCGCATTATAAGCTGCTCCGCCCGCAAAGAAGTTTGCACCTGCCAAACTGGATATGGTAATGTAATAGCCTTTATTTTTCTTCAATTCATCCACGCTGGCTTTTATAGAATTGAATACGCCCGTGAGGTTGGTATCAATGACGTCATTCCATTCTTGAGAAGTCATATCTTCTATACTCGCAAATTTACCAACACCTGCATTGGCGATTACGATGTCCAATTTTCCGAATTTGTCGATGGTTTGCTTTACGGCCTCTTGCTGACTTTCGAGCTTTCGCACATCGGCTTTAACGCCTAAAATATGTGCTGCTGCGTTTGTTTTTGCGCCTAATTCCTTGGCTGCTTTTTTTGCTGAGTCCTCATCTCTACTAGTAATAACGACTTTTAGGCCTTGGTTCAATAGTGCTTCTGCAACCCCATAACCGATGCCTTTTGTGCCTCCTGTAATGAGTGCTACTTTATTTTTTAATGATTCCATGTTTTTTAATTTTGGTTCTATCCAAAGTTACAAAACCCACTTGTAATGCTGGAATTTAAAGTGTTAGGAATATGATAAAAGTTCAGGAGGAAGTTGAAATTGAAGACGAAGATGAAGATGAAGACGAAGTTGAAATTGAAATTGAAATTGAAGATGAAGATGAAGACGAAGACGAAGATGAAGATGAAGATGAAGATGAAGACGAAGATGAAGATGAAGATGAAGATGAAGACATAGACGAAGATGAAGATGAAGATGAAGACGAAGACGAAGCTGTGTTTAGTCGCGGTAAGAAAAAATGAGACTGAAACTACAATTATCCCGCAAGATTAATTACCTGCACTTTTGCGCCTCTGTGCCCCTACCTATCGGCAGGGAGGTCTGCGAGAAAAAAAAACTCACGTATCTATTTATTCAGTAACGAGCAAGTTAAACTTGAATTTCTCATCTGATGTATCTCACATGACTACAATAAAACATCCTCCCAACCCTGAAGAAAACAGCTAAGACTATATCAAATTAATTACTCCAAAGATGAGATTCCTGCCTGCACAGGAATTATTTTTCGGGCGGAAAACCCTCCAACACTTTAGCTACGATCGCCTTAAATTGAGCCTCGCGCTTTTCTGGAGAGGCGTTAGGCCTGTAACTAGACCCCGTTATCGCTTGCCAAAAGAGTCCGTTTTTGTTTTCATCCACAAAATCAACAACAATCTCTCGGTTGAGATTATTTAGACCTATAGGAAACCCAAGAGAAACCCCGCCTCCAAGATTTCCGCCGCCTCCGCCTAGACCAACACCAACATTGTTGCCGTCTGTTTCACGATAGGAATTACTGTTGATGTCTATAAAAAAATCTGGCGTGTCACTTTTTGAAAAGCCACGACTTTGCAAAGCTGCATCCATCGCATTGAGCAAACGCTCGCTATCCAGCTCACTCAAACCGGTTTTCATTTCCTTATAATAATTATAGGTTTTGTACTGTGTGAAATCACGACCCCTTTCATAATCGTAATACACACGAATTGGTGCACATGAAGTCATGATGAGAAACACTAATACTAAAGGTGAATTTTTCATGGATTTTTATTTTAAAGATAGTCAAAAATAATTCCAAGTCATGAATTGTGTTGCAAGCGCGTTAAGGATTGCAGTGGAAATCCTTTTTTGCAAAAAAAGATTGGAACGGAAAGCCTGACCCTTTGGAGTTTTTACGGAAAAGGGTAACGCCCGCCCAAAACCTAATCATTCAGCATCTTCCAAAGCTTATCCTTCAACTCCACAATTCCCTTTTGCGCTATGGAAGAAATAAACATATAATTTATAGGAAGTGTCTTATCTAATTCTTGCTTCAGTTCTGCCTGAAGCTCTTCGTCCAGCATATCGCTTTTTGAAATGGCAATCATACGCTCCTTATCGAGCATTTCTGGGTTGTAACGCTTTAATTCATCCAAAAGAATATCGTATTGTTTGCGAATATCCTTGGCATCGGCAGGAATCAAGAACAGTAGAATGGAGTTGCGTTCAATGTGTCTCAGAAAGTAGTGACCAAGCCCCTTGCCTTCGGCGGCGCCTTCTATAATCCCAGGAATATCGGCCATAACAAAAGTTTGAAAATCGCGGTACTCCACAATACCCAAATTGGGTTTTAGGGTGGTGAATTCGTAATCGGCAATCTTGGGTTTGGCTGAAGTAACAACCGACAATAATGTCGATTTTCCAGCATTTGGGAAACCTACCAAGCCAACATCTGCCAAGATTTTAAGCTCTAGGGTTATGTCACTTTCATTTAGAGGCTCGCCAGGTTGGGCGTAACGAGGTGTTTGGTTGGTTGAGCTTTTAAAATGCCAATTCCCCAAACCGCCACGGCCACCTTGAGCCACGATTCTCTCTTCATGGTCTTCTGTAATTTCAAAAAGCACCTCTTCGGTCTCAGTGTCTTTGACCACGGTTCCCAATGGCACATCCAAATAGACGTCTTCGCCATCGGCACCTGAACTTCTACTTTTGCTGCCATTTCCGCCATGTCCTGCTCTCGCATGACGTTTGAATTTGAGGTGCAGCAGCGTCCAAAGATTGGAATTTCCGCGCAGGATAATGTGCCCACCACGACCACCATCACCGCCATCGGGCCCCCCTTTTTCAATGAATTTCTCGCGATGCAAGTGCGCAGAGCCTTGACCTCCTTTTCCTGAGGAGACATGCATTTTTATGTAATCAACGAAATTTCCTTCTGTCATGTGAAAAAATTCAAAGTTTAAAATTCAAAGTTCAAAGTTTGCACCCCGAATCACAGTTTATCAATTACCTTACTCAAACGCTCAGTGATCTCATCAATACTTCCTACGCCATCCACACCGTAATACTTATCTTGGGCAGCGTAATAATCCTTGAGGATTGCTGTTTTTTTGTAATACTCTTTAATCCGGTTTCTAATGATGCTTTCGTCCGAATCGTCTTTTCGACCGCTGGTTTTACCGCGCTCCAAGAGGCGTTTCACTAAGACTTCATCATCAACCTCCAAAGCAATCATGGCATCAATTTGTGAATCTTTTTCTTCCATTAGATGATCTAAAGCATCGGCCTGTGCATCGGTTCTTGGGAAACCGTCAAAGATAAAACCTTCGGCATCAGAGTTTCTTTCCACTTCAGCATTCAACATATCAATAGTGACTTGATCTGGCACGAGTTCGCCTTTATCCATGTACGATTTGGCCAACATGCCTAAAGCGGTCTCATGCTTAATATTGAACCGAAATACATCACCTGTAGAAATATGGACAAGATTGTATTTTTCCTTTAAAAAATTGGCTTGTGTTCCCTTACCTGCGCCAGGAGGGCCAAATAGCACTAAATTGGTCATGTGTTGTGTTGTTTTAAGTTGATATATTTCGGGCAGGTCGCGTCCCAATCCGTCGAAGTCCAATCCATAGCCCACAATGAATTTTGTAGGGATCTCCATACCCACGTAGTGTAATTTAAAATCGCGTTTGTAAGCTTCAGGCTTATAAAATAAAGTCGCAATCTTGAGTTCTGCGACGTTTTCATTTTTAAAAATACGATGCACTTCTTCAAGCGTTTTGCCAGAATCGATGATGTCTTCCAAGATTACCACGGTTCTCCCAGTCAGGTCTTGGGTCAAACCAATGAGCCTCTGTATGTCTTCAGTAGATTTCAAACCTTCATAAGAAGCCAACTTGATGAAGGTCACTTCACAAGGTTTTGGATATTTCTTCACAAAATCACTCACAAACATGAACGACCCGTTGAGGACACCTACAAATACAGGCACTTCATCCTTTAAGTCTGCAGCAACCTCATCAACCATGCGCTGTATAACAGTGGCTATTTTCTTTTCAGAAATAAACGGCTTAAAGTATAAATCGTGTAACTTAATCAAGGGTTTGGATTTAAAAAAAACAAAGATAAGAATTTGAATGCCATTTCGGCAGTTTTCAATTTGTGATTTTAAGCCTATGTGCCACAATTAGTTTATTTTTGTGGGCAGAGGCTGGAGCACCTATTTTTTTTCTTGAGATGGGCGCTTGGCAGAAAAATCAATTCTAATTTCATGCAATCAACTCAAATGACAAATTATTTTTCCTCAGATTTTAAACTCGGTATTCTTGGCGGCGGACAATTAGGCAAAATGATGCTTTACAGCACCCGAAAATTCGATATTTGCACTTACGTCATGGATGGCAGCGACGAAGCGCCCTGTAAGATTGCCTGCAATAAATTTGTGAAAGGGGAGCTTATGGATTTTGATGCCGTCTATAACTTCGGAAAAACAGTCGATTTGCTCACATTTGAGATTGAGAACGTCAATGTAGATGCGCTCGAAAAATTGGAGCAGGAAGGTGTGAAAGTATATCCATCCTCAAAAACATTGCGATTGATCCAAAATAAAGCCACCCAAAAATTATTTTATAGAGACCATAGCATCCCAACTGCCGATTTCAACCGTTTTGCCTACCTATCCGAAATCGATGAATCCATCGAGAATGGCGGATTGGAATTTCCATTTGTCTGGAAAGCCACACAGTTTGGATACGACGGAAAAGGAGTCAAGATCGTTCGAAATCTTGAAGATTTAAAGGAATTGCCAAAAGGCGAATGTATTACCGAAAAATTGATTCCGTTTAAAAATGAACTGGCCGTGATTGTGGCACGAAACGAAGCAGGAGAAGTTAAAACCTATCCGGTCGTGGAAATGGAATTTCATCCCGAAGCCAACCAAGTGGAGTATGTCATTTGCCCGGCGCGTATTAGTGACGCAGTTGCCGATAAAGCGAGAACCACTGCCATGGTGGTTTCTGAAGCCTTTAACCACGTGGGTTTATTGGCGGTGGAATTGTTTCAGACTGAAGACGACGACATTCTTGTGAATGAAGTCGCACCAAGACCACATAATTCTGGCCACCAAACCATTGAAGCCAGTTACACCTCACAATTTGAGCAACACCTAAGAGCCATTTTAAATCTACCCTTAGGAAAAACCGAAAGTAAAGCAGCAGGGGTTATGGTTAATCTTGTTGGAGCCGAAGGCCACACCGGCGATGTGGTCTATGAACATATTGCCGATATTATGAAAATGGAAGGCGTCACACCGCATATCTACGGAAAAAAGCAAACCAGACCTTTCCGGAAAATGGGACACGTGACGATTGTGAATAACGACATTACTGAAGCCCGAAGAATTGCGGAAGACGTGAAGCGCACAATCAGGGTTGTTAGCAGATAGTTGTTTCAATAATCAACTGGCACTATTTTGAGCCAAGCTACAAATGCATCACCCTAAGCCAAGAAGCGCAAGACAAATAAAAATAAACGAGTTTTTAATAATTTGAAGTGCTTTCCTAAAATGGAAATCTAAAATCTAAATTTCGCACACAAAACTCTAAAGTCTTAGATTTCACAAGCAAGTTCCCTTAACTTTGAGTTGCATATTTCAATGTGCCACATTATTAAATGTAATTATCAATTTAATCCATACAGAAGATGAGTAAAATAGCAGTCATCATGGGCAGCAAGAGCGACCTTCCGGTCATGCAGGAAGCCATAGACATTTTAAAGCACTTCAAGCTTGAGGTCGAAGTCGATATTGTTTCAGCACATCGCACGCCCGAAAAATTATACGAATTCAGTAAAAACGCACATAAAAACGGAATCTCAGTCATCATCGCCGGTGCTGGAGGTGCAGCGCATTTACCAGGCATGGTAGCAGCGATGTCCCCATTACCAGTGATTGGTGTGCCCGTAAAAAGCAGCAACTCCATTGATGGTTGGGACTCTGTGTTGTCTATTTTACAAATGCCGGGAGGTGTTCCTGTAGCCACAGTGGCGCTAAATGGCGCAAAAAATGCCGGGATACTGGCAGCACAGATTTTGGGAAGCTCAGACCCGAACGTGCAGAAAAGCATTATCGCTTACAAGGAAAGCATGAAGGCTAAAGTACTGGAAGCGTCAAAAGAACTCAACCACAGGTAATTCAAGTAAATGCATTCACGAATCTGGAATGAAAGAAAACGAAAAATTAGTGTATTTACCTACCGGCAGCAAGGGTCGCGGCTAAAATCCCAGAATTTACCCCAATAAAAAACCCCGCTATTACACGAGGTTTTTCTGCTATTAATCAATTACCATTCTTTTTGGAGAATTCCATTTTAAATGATGCCACAAAGATAAAATAGAAAATTAAATAACTTCTTAATGTTTAGTTAATCATTAAAAAAAGCTAACATAAATTTGTACACTTGAAAATGAACATATTAAATCACACTTACGACACACCTTACCATACCGCTCCCTTTTCTAAAATCAAGAACAGCGATTTTCTGCCTGCCATAACCCAAGGCATTATAGATGCGAAGGCCGATATAGACGCCATCACTTCAAATCCAGAAACGCCAAATTTTGAAAATACCATAGAAGCTTTGGATTTTTCGGGCGAGAGTTTAGACCGCATGTCGAGTATCTTTTTTAATCTGAATAGCGCCGAAACCAGCGAAGAGCTTCAAAGCATCGCACAAGAAGTTTCGCCATTGCTTTCAGAATTTAGCAACGATATCACCCTGAATGAAGCCTTATTCGAACGCGTTAAAGCAGTCTATCAAAAACGCGATGACTTTACACTTTCTGTGGAGCAAAACACACTGCTTGATAAAACATACAAGAGCTTTTCCAGAAATGGCGCAAATCTTTCCGAAGATAAAAAGAATGAATTGCGCGAAATCGATAAAAAACTGAGTCAGTTGAGCTTGAAATTCGGCGAAAATGTTTTAGCTGAAACCAATGCATTCCAAATGCACTTGACCAATGAAAACGACCTCAACGGTCTCCCAGAAGGTGCCAAGGAAGCTGCAAAAGATTTGGCAGAATCCAAAGATTTAGAAGGCTGGCTGATTACTTTGGACTATCCCAGTTATATTCCTTTCATGACTTATGCCAACAATCGGGAGTTGCGTAAAAAATTGGCAATTGCTTCAGGTGCAAAAGCATTTCACGAAGATAAATTAGACAATCAGGATAAGGTGCTTCAAATTGCAAAATTGCGTTTTGAACGTGCGCAATTATTAGGTTACAAAACGCACGCCCACTTTGTTTTGGAAGAGCGTATGGCCAAAACGCCAGAAAATGTTGCCCAGTTTTTAAACGAACTTCTTGAAAAGGCAAAACCCGCTGCGGAAGGCGAATTCCATAAGTTAGAAGCATTCGCCAAAGATTTGGATGGCATTGAGCAACTCCAAAAATGGGATAGCGCCTATTATTCTGAAAAATTAAAACAAAAATTATTTGATTTAGATGATGAGCAGCTCAAGCCCTATTTCAAGTTGGAAAACGTGATTGATGGCGCTTTTACCATTGCTGAACGTCTCTACGATTTAAAATTCGAGCAAATCGATACCATAGATAAATACCATAAAGATGTACTTACCTATAAAGTAACAGACACTAATGGAAACTTGATCTCTATTTTCTATGCCGATTTTTTCCCGAGAGAAGGCAAGCGAAACGGTGCTTGGATGACAGTTTACAAATCACAATACATCAAAAACGGCGTGAATGACAGACCGCATATTTCCATCGTTTGCAACTTTACAAAGCCTACAAAAAGTAAACCCTCACTCCTAACCTTCAATGAAGTCACCACCTTGTTCCATGAATTTGGGCATGCGCTGCATGGCATGTTGGCCAATACCACCTATCCCAGTTTATCTGGAACCAGTGTGTTTTGGGATTTCGTGGAATTACCAAGTCAGGTGCTGGAAAATTGGTGCTATCAAAAAGAAGCATTAGAACTTTTTGCAACCCACTATGAAACAGGCGAAACCATTCCCATGGCATTGATTGAAAAAATAAAGGCTTCATCCACATTTCACGAAGGCATGCAAACCTTAAGACAGCTCAGTTTCGGACTGTTGGATATGAGCTGGCATGGCATCGACCCGTCATCAATCAAAGATGTCAAAACCCATGAATTGGAAGCTTTTGAAGGCACCAAACTCTATCCCGATGTTGCAGAAAATTGCATGAGCACCTCCTTTTCACATATTTTTCAAGGCGGTTACAGTTCTGGTTATTACAGCTACAAATGGGCCGAAGTCTTGGATGCCGATGCCTTTGAATATTTCTTGGAACAAGGTGTTTTTAGCAAAGACGTGGCCAAACGTTTTAAGGATAACGTGCTCTCCCAAGGCGGAACCGAAGACCCAATGACGCTCTACAAGCGTTTTAGAGGGAAAGAGCCACAGCCCGACGCTCTATTGAAACGTGCTGGGTTGATGGAGAAATAGAAAGGCAATATAAATAGCGTTTCCTAAGTCTTGTTTTCTATTGAATTTGAGCTTAAAATGGTGTTGTGTGAGCATAGTGCGACACCGCTGGAGTCGTAATTACCTAAAAAACCCTTTTCTACAAAACTTGAATCCCGCTGGGATTAAAAGCAAAAATCTATCCTATATAAATATTAAATTCTATAATCATTGTCGGAATTATTCACAAAACCCATTTAATTCTAAGCTTTAATCCAACTGCCCTGTTATGAATTTTAATGTCCATTCTTTTTAGAATCTGGCAATAGCAGCCCCTAGTGCCATATGCTGAAAGGGTTTTTAGAAACACAAGTTCCAGCGAATCTGCCATTGAGATTCCAACAAAATAGGGTTGGATCCAACGGGAAATTCCCGATGCCAGAGGCATCAAAGGTTTGTAGAAATACAATTGCCAGCGAAGCACGACTCCCGAGGAGTCGCAGATCCACACTAACCATAAACCTATCCCCGCATCATGATGCCAAAAAACCAAAAATAAACTTTCAATAATTATTGAAAGTTTAAAATATTCCATATATTTATCACATGAACTACGATGAAGCCAAACATAAATTTGTATCCACATGGGGCAGCTTAGGCACACTTTGGGGCATCAATAAGGCCATGGCGCAAATACAAGCCTTGCTTTTTATCTCTACAGAACCTTTGTCAATGGAAGATATCATGGCCGGTCTTCAAATCTCAAGAGGCAATACAAGCATGAACCTGCGTCAGCTTATGGATTGGGGCATCGTGACCAAAGAAATCATTCCAGGCGAACGCAAAGAGTTTTTTACCACTGAAAAAAACGTACAGGAACTGGCAAGAATCGTTGCCAAAGAACGAAGTCGAAGAGAAATCAAGCCTGTAATCAAGGTATTGAATGAGGTGTCTTCCATTGAAGACGATGGCAACCCAAAAACCAAGGAACTCATAAAACAAACGAAAGATCTGCATGACCTAACGGAAACCATGGATGCCTTAATCAACAAATTAGTCAATCAAAAGCAAAACTGGATTACCAAATCCTTGCTCAAACTCATCGGCTAAAAAAATTTGAACTTTACTTTCAATATTTTCTGAAAGTTTAATATAAGCAAAATGAACTACAAGTTTCTTACTTACACCAATAGTAAAAAAATCGGAGGCTTTTCAATCTATCTGGGTGTCATGCTTTTCATCAACTTGTATTTTTTCTTAAGAGGAAGACGCAACTCAAGACGTTCAACGGATTTTACCCCAGAGACTCCCGAATTTGAAGCTCAAACCACCCATTAGCCACTATAAAAACAACGCTTAACTAAAACTCAACTATTATGAAAACCATAACCATTGCAGGCGGAAGCGGATTTCTAGGTCAAGTCCTCGTGCAGCATTTCACTAAAAAAGGACATGAGGTCTTTATCCTAAGCAGAAATCCAAAACGTGAAAATGATACGCTCTGGAATGCCAAGGATTTGGGCGCATGGACAAAAATTCTCGAAAAAACCGATGTACTCATCAATCTTACGGGGAAATCGGTAGATTGCAGATATACGGAAGCTAATAGAAAATTAATCTTAGCCTCTAGAATTGATGCTACGGAAGTGCTTGGTCTTGCCATCAACCTTTGTGAAAATCCACCCGCATTGTGGTTGAATTCTTCCACCGCTACCATTTATGAAGATTCTCAGATCAAACAAATGACGGAAGAGCACGGAGACCTTGGCGATGACTTTTCAATGAACATCGCCAAATCCTGGGAACACAGCTTTTACAAAATCACAAACCCAAAGACTAGAAAAATCGCTTTGCGCACCGCCATCGTTTTTGGCAAAAATGGAGGGGCTTTGATTCCGCTTAAAAATTTGGTCACGTTTGGTCTCGGCGGAAAGCAGGCTTCCGGTAAACAGAAAGTGAGTTGGATCCATGAACAAGATTTCGCAAGAGCAGTAGAATTTTTGATGGAAAATGAAAGCTTGAACGGGAACTTTAACCTTTCCGTAGCAAAACCCACAAACAACAAAACGCTCATGAAAACCCTTAGAAGTGTGATGCACATGCCAATTGGCCTTCCGCAGCCTAAATGGCTCATCAAGTTGGGCGCAAAACTCATTGGTACCGAACCAGAATTGGTCCTAAAAAGTAGAAATGTAATACCGCAACGTTTAAGCGGCAAGGGATTCGTATTTTTGCAAGGCGATCTTGAACCCACGCTCAAATCACTGGTATAAACATTTTTTTTAGCTGTTCAACATAAACTGTTGGGTCAATTTTAGACCCAGATATAAAGTCAATAGCTCAAATTTAGTCTTTGTTCTTATGTCATATCGCACAGCGGTCTTAGGCCTTTTTACAAAAAATTTCTCTAATCAAATTCAAAACAATGACCTTTTTAAATGCTTACTGGAGAAACCTACTGTTCATCAATTACGAAGTAGACCCAAAAATCCTTGAACCCTATTTGCCAAAAGGGACTGAACTCGATTTTTACAATGGCAAATGCTACGTGAGCATGGTGGGCTTTATGTTTATGGATGTTAAAGTATTGGGCATTAAACTTTACAATCACATCAATTTTGAGGAAGTCAATCTGCGCTTTTACGTCAAGCACAATAACAAAAGAGGCGTAGTATTTATTCAGGAAATCGTCCCAAAACCGCTTATAACCCTGGTGGCAAACTCCTTATATCACGAGCATTACACCACCAGCAACATGGATCACGTTTGGAAAGAGACCCATGATTCCCTGTTTTTTGAGTACCGGTGGCAGGTCAACAACAAGTGGCAATCCATAGCTGCTACTACCGAGAAAGAAGCGGTCCCAATCTTGGAAAATTCTGAAGAACAATTTATCATGGAGCATTATTTTGGTTATACGGGTCACAAAAACAAGACCTTTCAATATGAAGTATTACATCCTTCTTGGCTTCATTATAAAGTCAAGGATTTTAATAGCGCTATGGATTTCGAAGCAAATTATGGAACGGATTTCGAGCACCTCAAGTACGCGAAACCGACCTCTGTGATCTTGGCCAAGGGCGCAGAAGTAAGTATAAAAAATAAATTGACCGTTCACAAATAGAACACAAACCTAAAATTTTCAACTATTTTTACATAATCATAACTACCTTCAATGCTAGATCACACCATAGACCCAAATACATGGATTAGCAACTATGCCGATTACATGTTCAACTATGCCATAACTCGCGTAAATGATAGAGAAATGGCAAAAGATCTTGTACAGGACACGTTTGTAGCTGGCTTAAAATCAATGGAAAACTTCAAGGGCGAGGCCAGTGAACGCACTTGGCTGATTTCCATATTAAAACGGAAAATCATTGATTATTACCGTAAGAAAAATTCCAAAAAAGGCCAGGCCGAAGTAAGAGTAGGGTACATGAATGAGGATCAAGAAGGCGATTGGCTAGAGGAGCGCGTGGCAGACCCTTTCAGTAAAGATGCGCAAGACATCATAGAAAACGCTGAACTTGGCAAGGCCATCTCTGAATGTATGGCAAAGCTGCCTAAAAAACAGAAACAGGTTTTTGAGATGAAAACCATTTTGGATTATGAAACCAAAGCCATTTGTAATGAACTCGGCATTACTTCGTCTAACCTTTGGGTGATTATCCACAGGGCTAGGATTACGCTAGCCGATTGCATGAAAAAGAACTGGTTTTAACATTTACATTCTTTAGTGACTTTTCTTATTATGAAAAAAAGATTTCTTTTTATTTCTTGCGAGCAAGCCTATCTTATTTGCGACAAAGCCCAATATGGCGAAGCAAATTTATGGGAACGCTTTGAGTTGATGCTTCGCTTGTCGTGGTGCAAATTCGCTCGTGCCTACACCAAAGACAATTGCGCTCTCACAGCGGCCATTCATTCTTCAAAAGACAAATTGCTTACTGAAATTGAACGTGAAGAATTCAGAAAAAACCTTGAAAGGTTAATCCATAAACAACCACAGCACTAGCCAAACGATTGGGATGGCTTCAACAAAAAAGCCGCTATAATACCGATGCTGGTTCTTTTTAGAGCCGATTATGAAGGCCGCCGAAAGCAAGGCTATGACAAAAAGTATTTCAAATTGCTGGACACGGGCTGTTTTAATAAAAAATTCAATCAACACAAAGATCAGCAGCAAAACCAAGCCCATCAACTTAGTGTTGACCACTCCGATTATTTGAGGCATAGTTGCCAATTTTATGCTATCGTAGCTCAAATCTCTAATTTCAAAAGGCATCATGAGCGCCAATACAAAAACGAAACGTTGTAAAGCCATAAGCAGCTCATCACTATTTAAATGGTATCCTGCGTTCAATAAAGGTAAAAATACCGTGACCCCAGACCAGACCAAGGCAATGATATAGATTTTTACACCGCTAATGCTTCTTAATTTTTGTTTCTGATCAAGAAACAAATTCTTTGGCAAAAGTGGTATGGCATAAAGAAAGGTAATACCTGCAAAAATTGATATAAAAAGCAAGGTCGCCACTTCTAAAAAAGCGGCGAAGTAAAGTAAAAGCAAAAAGCAAAGAAATGAAAACACCTGAATGACTTTGAGCCACCTTGCCAAACTGCGATAGTGAAATTTTACAAGGCCAAAATACTTCACAAAATTATACCCAGTTATCGAAGCAAAAAAAATAAAATACAACAGGTCACCATCGTAAGGCAAACCGAACTCAAGCAAGGTCAACCAGGAGAGGGCGAAGACCGCCAAAGCGACATGAATACTGCTATTTATATAAAAATCAAAAATAGCTTTCAATGCTTTCATTTCACAAAAATAATCAAACTGTTAATAACCATTCCAATTGGTTGAAAAGTTTCATTTTCATTAACAACAAAAGCTTATTAATTCCGTAATTTTGCAAGCCAAAACACAACATATTTTCACAATGGATACAGCAGATTTTTCACTTCGTCACATTGGCCCCAGAGAAGCCCAACAACAAGCCATGCTCAAAACAATTGGCGTTGATTCCTTAGAGCAATTAATCTATGAAACCGTTCCCGATGACATCCGTTTAAAGAAGGATCTTGATCTCGATGAACCAATGAGCGAGCAAGACTACTTGCTTCATATTTCTAAGCTCTCTAAAAAGAATAAAGTCTTTTCCACCTATATTGGTCTAGGTTACCATCCTACTATTTTGCCAGCTGTTATTCAAAGAAATGTTCTGGAAAACCCAGGTTGGTATACGGCTTACACGCCTTATCAAGCTGAAATTGCTCAAGGCCGACTCGAAGCCTTATTGAATTTCCAGACCATGATCACCGATCTTACCGGTATGGAATTGGCGAATGCCTCGCTTTTAGATGAAAGTACCGCTGCCGCTGAAGCTATGGGCCTATTATATGCCGTTCGCGATCGTGAGCAAAAGAAAAACAAGATCAATAAATTCTTTGTTTCAGAAGCTATCCTTCCGCAGACGCTATCAGTCTTGAAAACAAGAGCTAATCCCTTGGATATTGAATTGGTGGTTGGCAACGAGGCAGATTTCGATTTTTCTGAAAATTTTTTCGGCGCTATCCTTCAATATCCTGGAAAACACGGACAAGTTACCAACATTAAACCCTTCATTGAAAAAGCGAATGCCGCAAATATCAAAGTGGCAGTTTCCGCAGATATCATGAGTCTCATCAAATTGGAAGCACCAGGTAAATTTGGTGCCGATGTTGTGGTTGGCACTACCCAACGCTTTGGCGTGCCAATGGGTTACGGTGGGCCACATGCTGCTTTTTTCGCAACCAAGGACGCTTACAAGCGTGATCTTCCGGGGCGTATTATTGGAGTTACCAAAGATGCAAATGGCAATCGTGCCTTGCGTATGGCATTACAAACTCGTGAACAACATATCAAACGTGATAAAGCAACCTCTAATATTTGCACGGCTCAAGTATTGCTGGCAGTTATGGCTAGTATGTATGCAGTCTATCATGGGCCAGATGGCTTAAGACATATTGCCAATAAAATTCACAATAAAACTGCGGCACTATCCAAAGCACTGTCCAAACTTGGTTATGAGCAGAGCAATACCTCTTTTTTTGACACCCTTCAACTAAAGGCGAACGCAAAAGCCATAAAAGTGGCTGCGGAAAGCAAAAAAGTCAATTTTTATTATCCGTCGGAAGACACCGTGGTGCTGTCGTTGAATGAAACTACAAACCTAAAGGACTTGAACCGCATCATTTCGATATTTGCTGGGGTCGCACAAAAAGACAGCTTCAAAATCTCTGAAGTTTCCGAAGCAAATGCCATCGACCAGAATTTGCAGCGTCAAACAGACTTTTTAACGGGACCTGTATTTAACACTTACCATTCTGAAACCCAATTGATGCGTTACATCAAACGCTTGGAACGAAAGGATTTGGCTTTAAACCACTCCATGATCCCATTAGGATCTTGTACCATGAAGCTTAACGCTGCTGCCGAAATGTTGCCTTTAAGTTGGTTTCAATGGGGAAGCATACATCCTTATGTACCTGTTGAACAGGCCAAAGGCTATCATAAAGTTTTGAGAAAATTAGAGGATCAATTGACTGAAATCACAGGATTCGCAGGTACCTCACTACAACCAAATTCTGGTGCCCAAGGTGAGTTCGCCGGTTTAATGGTCATCAAGGCCTATCATGAATCCCGTGACGATCACCATAGAAACATTTGTATCATCCCTTCTTCAGCACATGGCACCAACCCTGCAAGTGCAGTAATGGCAGGTATGAAAGTGGTGGTGACCAAATCTTCCGACGATGGTAATATCGATGTGGAAGATTTGCGCGAAAAGGCCGAAATGCATAAAGACAACCTTTCCGCATTGATGATTACTTATCCGTCTACGCATGGTGTTTACGAGTCGGCCATCAAGGAAATCACTCAAATCATTCATGACAACGGCGGACAAGTATACATGGACGGCGCCAATATGAATGCTCAAGTAGGCTTGACCAATCCAGGAAACATAGGCGCAGATGTTTGCCATTTGAATTTACATAAAACCTTTGCCATACCTCATGGTGGCGGTGGCCCAGGTGTAGGTCCTATTTGCGTTGCCAAGCAATTGGTTCCATTTTTACCTAGCAATCCCTTGATAAAAACCGGTGGCGACAATGCCATAACAGCAATTTCAGCAGCCCCTTTTGGATCCTCATTAGTCTGCCTTATTTCTTATGGCTACATCAAAATGCTTGGTGCAAGAGGTCTTAAACGCTCAACCGAAGTCGCGATATTGAACGCCAACTACATCAAGAAACGCCTTCAAGGTGCTTTTGAAACCTTATATTCTGGCGAAAGAGGTCGTGCCGCACATGAGATGATTATTGATTGCAGACCTTTTAAAGCCCACGGCATCGAGGTGGTTGATATCGCCAAACGATTAATGGATTATGGCTTCCATTCACCAACGGTATCATTCCCGGTTGCAGGCACCATGATGATTGAGCCTACCGAAAGTGAAGACCAGGCCGAAATGGATCGTTTTTGCGACGCCATGATCTCCATAAAAAAAGAAATAGAAACTTTATCAAAAGAAGACGACAATAACAAACTTAAAAACGCACCCCACACGTTGGATATGATAACGAGCGACGATTGGCAACTGCCCTATTCACGTCAAGAAGCAGCCTTTCCTTTGGAGTTTGTGAAAGAGAACAAATTCTGGCCAAGCGTGCGTAGGGTTGATGATGCTTATGGAGATCGCAATCTCGTTTGCACCTGTGCTCCTATCGAAGCTTATATGGAAGAGGCTTGATATATTTCATTTGGGCATCGTAAAAAACACCTTCTTAAAACAGGAGTTTTTTATATTATTAGTATATTGTTGGACTACATTTCCACTAATGGGAAATTTTAAAATATGAGTGTAAGAATTATAGGAACAGGTAGCTATATACCAAGTTGTATCGAAAAAAATGAAAATTTTTATAATCACGAATTTTTAAACACCGATGGCTCCGCTATTCTCGGCACCAACGAAGATATTGTTGCTAAGTTCAAAGCCATAACCGGTATTGAGGAGCGGCGTTACATCAATCAGGAACTCGTAAATTCTGACATTGCCTTTTACGCTGCAGAGAAAGCCATTGAGGATGCCAACATAGATAAAGAAACCTTAGATTATATCATCGTTGCCCATAATTATGGGGATGTTAAGTTTGGATCTGAGCAAAGTGATACGGTACCAAGCTTAGCCTCGAGGGTCAAACACTTTTTGGGAATAAAAAATCCAAAATGTGTGGGCTATGATTTATTATTTGGATGCCCTGGTTGGATTGAAGCCGTTATCCATGCCAAGGCGTTTATAAATGCTGGTATCGCAAAACGCTGTTTGGTTATTGGCTCAGAAACCTTGTCAAGAGTGGTAGATAAGCACGACCGTGACTCCATGATCTATAGTGATGGTGCAGGCGCCGTTGTTATAGAAGAAAGCAATGAAGATGGCGGAATAATCGCTCACGAAACTGCCACATTTGCTGCAGATGAAGCGCATTTTATTTACTTCGGAAAAACCAACCATCCAGAAATCACAGACCAACGCCGGTATATAAAAATGTATGGTCGCAAAATCTATGAGTTTGCGCTCAAAAACGTGCCACTGGCCTTGAAAAACTGTTTGGAAGCCAGTGGATTTGGCATTAGTGATGTCAAAAAAATATTAATTCATCAAGCCAATGAGAAGATGGACGAAGCCATTGTAAAACGTTTCTACAAATTACACAGCATGGAAACGCCAAAAGGCGTTATGCCTATGACCATTAATATTTTGGGCAACTCGAGTGTGGCTACCATACCTACCTTGCTTGATTTTATTTTAAAAGGCAAGCTTGAAGGTCAGGAAATCAACAAAGGCGACGTGATCCTGTTTGCAAGTGTTGGAGCTGGGATGAATATTAATGCGATTGTATATCAACACTAAGCTCGAAATCAACCTCTGATATCTTAAATATGTACGAAAACACCTATCCCAATAAGCGTTTTAAACATACTATGGATTTTTTACAACACTATGTTTCTACTGAAGATTCCATTTTAGATTTGGGGGTAACCAATCCATTGTCAGAACTCATGCAAGCAAAAGGATTTGAAGTTCAAAACACATCCGGATTGGATTTAGACTTGGATACTTCGGAAATCGAGTCGACTAAGGCAAACGTTGTTACTGCCTTTGAAATATTCGAACACCTCCTTTCTCCTTTCACTGTTTTAAGATCCATAAAAGCTGATAAATTAGTAGCCTCTATTCCGCTTAACTTATGGTTTGCCTCTGCCTATAGAAGCAAAATCGATATGCGTGATCGCCATTTTCACGAGTTTGAAGATTGGCAATTTGATTGGCTACTGGAAAAAGCCGGTTGGAAGATTATCGCTTCAGAAAAATGGACCAATCCCACAAAGCAATTAGGAATTAGACCCATCTTAAGACGTTTTACACCACGTTATTATATCGTTTACGCAGAACGAGTAAAAAACCCTAAAGCCTAAAGCCTAAATTCCAAATTCCAAAACTATTGACCTATAGGCAAATCGTAAATTTAAAATCGATACGGTTTCTCCAATTCTCCAATAAAGTTGCTTTAAAGCTTAACTTTGAACTTTAAACACTGAACCTTGAACTTCCACATCATCATCCCTGCGCACAACGAAGAAGATTCCATTGCAAAAACCTTGGAGTCTTTGGCAAATCAAAGTTTGTTGCCAAAAAAGGTGGTGGTGGTTAATGACCATTCTTCCGATGGTACGCAAGGCATTGTTGAAGCCTTTGCCTCAAAATATGCCTGGCTGAGCTTGGTAAACAATGCATCTTCCAACGCACATCTTCCTGGCTCAAAAATCATAAATGCATTTTATAAAGCATACGGAACCTTAGATGAAGATTACGATGTGATTTGTAAGTTTGATGCCGATTTGATCTTTCCGAAGCAGTATTTGGAACAATTGGCAGCACATTTTAGCAGTAATCCCAAACTGGGAATGGCCGCAGGTTTTTGTTACATTGAAAAAGATGGAACATGGGTTTTGGAAAACCTTACCCGCAAAGACCACATTCGGGGTGCCCTTAAAGCGTATCGCAAACAATGCTTTTTAGACATTGGCAAACTCAAACCTTCAATGGGCTGGGACACGGTAGATGAGCTGCTTGCCCAATTCTATGGCTGGGAATTGATGACCGATGACAGCTTGAAGGTCAAGCACCTTAAACCCACAGGCATGAGCTACAATAAAGCCTCTAAATACTTACAAGGCGAGGCGATGTACAAAATGCGCTACGGGTTTAGTATTACTCTCATTTCAGCAGTAAAGTTGGCCTATAAAAAGAACAGCTTCAAACTGTTTAAGGATTACCTGGCAGGGTATTTTAGAGCGAAAAACCAAAATGTAGAGCGCTTGGTCACGGAGGCACAAGGGAAATTTATCAGGAAACTGCGTTGGGATGGGATGAAGGAGAAATTTAGAAACTGAAAAATTCCAGAACCTAAAATCCGAAACTTAAACTGAATACCAGACCTAACAGGTTTTAAAAAACCTGTTAGGTCTTTTGTAATAATATTTCTTTCAGGAAAACCGAAATCTCATGAAGCATAACTTCATTTAGAGACCATTCAAAAACTCCAAGCTTTGTGGTCACTCGACGCCTCCAAGCTGCTCTCGATCCCATCTTCTAAGCCAGGGAAAAAGTCAATCCCCGTAAGGGTCTCTATACTATCTACGGAAACTACAAAAGTGTATAACGGTAAGTTAGAATTTTCATGCGGCATTAAAAATGCAATCATTTTTGGATTACCTGAATTATAATCAATCACTATTTTAAAAAATTGGTTGGGTACGCTCACTTTCTCTGTGCCAATGCTTTTCAGGTTTCCTTTCAAAACACCCCCTGTGACTACATAAACACCATTATATGTATTGGCCCAATAGCGTACTTTCTGCTCCAGTGAATTCCAGATACCCGCGTTGAAGTTGTGCAATTGCGGACTCACATTACTCGTCAAAAAGGTTTCGTCATGTGCTTGCTGGCTGTATTTCCTGTCGGCTGCAGGACAAAGATGCCCGCGGTCATAGCCAGAATTTTTATAGTTGCGCCAATGTGCGGCTCCGGTTTCCACCGCTTCGTCAATCTCAAAATAAGGGCGTTTAAAGTTAGTGGTACTCAAGTCTGATCGTTTGAGCTCATAGGCTACCCATTCCGCTTGTTCGTTAGCTTCGCTGTAAGACAAGGTATAACCATCGTGATAGACGATTTGGCCTGTTGTGCTTGTGGGAAGAAAATAGGTGTTTGTTTTAGGTTTCGCTGTTCTTCCTTGCTGAATGACTTCCGCGGAAGCGTCATCATTCAAGACAAGCTCATAGCCAAATACACCAACAAGTACTAATACCGCCGCTATAGTATATAAAGTCTTCCGTTTCAAAACTTAATCAATCACATAACCTAAGGGCTGACCCGTGGATCCATTTGGAAAACTAATCCCTAAAAGCGCCGACATGGTTGGGGCAATATCAGAGATAACGGTTTTATCAAAGGTAGCGCCCTGCTTGATACCTTTTCCGAAGAATAACAAAGGCACGTGCGTGTCATAATTGAGCGCGCTCCCATGTGTTGAACCGGTTTTTCCGTAAGAAATATAGCCGATATCGTTTACCAAAATCACATCTCCTGATCGCTTTTGGTTGAAACCATTCTGGAGCAGTTCTTCAACTCCTGATGTAAAATCATTGGTGCTCATTGTTGTGGCTGTATAAACCTTGGCCATGTGCTCATAAGTAAGCTGCTCATTGGCAATGGCCTGCTGCACGTCTTGAAGATCCAGTCCCATATCCATCACTTTTTTACGATCTAGAAATATTTGGCTGTTGCTATAGTTTTCCATGATTTCTGTCGTGCCATAGGTGTTTTGTAAAAAGGTGTTGAACTGTTCTTTTCGCAGATTGTTATCTAAATACCCAGCAGGTATTTTTACTGAAGCTAAATAGGATGGCACCTCAATAGCGCCATGATCTGAGGTCAAGAAAACGGTGTATTCGCCCTTGCCTACCTCTGCATCCAAAAACTTGAAAAATCGTTCCAAATCCAAATCCAGTCTAATGTAAGTATCCTCAATCTCCTTGGAGTTGACCCCAAAATTGTGACCCACATAATCGGTTGAGGAGTAACTAAGGGTCAAAACATCTGTAACATCGTCTTTGCCCAATTGCTCTCCTTTTATAGCCGCCATCGCAAAATCTGTGGTCAAGCTATTGCCATAAGGCGTTGCTTTAAGAATATCGAACTCACGGTTGTCTTTGCTCAGTTTGGACAGGTCATAAGGAAACGTGGCTTTCTCCTGACCTCTAAAACCGCCTTCAAAGTCGTTCTCATCCAATCCGCTTTGAGTATAGGTGCTCATATCGTAAAAGGTGTCCCAGACTTTAAAATAATATTCCGCAGCATTTGAATCGTTGAAATCACTGACCCATTTTGGTAGGTCATTTCTATAAAAAGTGCTGGTAATCCATGCGCCTTCATCCCTGCCATGAAACCAATAGGCGGCATTCGCGGTATGACCTGCTGGCAGTATGGCTCCTCGATCTTTTAAGGCAATACCAATCGTTTTACCCTTCATTTGCGTAAACAAACGGTTTTCATCGGTAAAACTCGTGGTTTTCATGCGATGCGGTGACATTTTACCGGCATCATCTTGTGTGCCTACAGATTGCACACTGTCATCTCCAGCACAGTAGACCATTTCTTTACGTTCACGATCGTAAAAATCATTACCAATAATACCATGGTATTTTGGAGTTGTACCTGTATAAACCGAGGCATGACCGGGACCAGTATAAGTAGGCACATAATTAAAATGGTTGTTTTTACAGTTGAATCCTTCAGTCATCATACGCTTGAAACCACCGTCTCCATAACGGTCGTAGAATCTTGTAAGATAATCGTAACGCATTTGATCAACCACAATACCTACTACCAACTTTGGCCTTGAATCTTGCGCGATTTTAGTTGTGGAAGCATTGGATTCGTTTAAAGTTTGCGCCTTAGAGGAGGCCACAACTAAAAGAACGAGCATGAGCTTTATTAAATATTTCATTGGATGTGGATGTTTTATTTGTTCAAAAGTACAGATTTTAGTTTAGCATCTTTTAAACTTAAGGTTAAATACCATTAAGATTTTTTTTACTTTTACCGTAACAAATTCAGCTATGACATACCTGCATAATATTGGCACTTATTTTATGATGATTGGCCAAATGTTTCATAAGCCCACCAAATGGTCTGTGATGCGTCGCTTGGTTTTTAAGGACATTGAAGACTTGATTATCGGCTCCTTGGGCATTGTATCTTTCATATCGTTTTTTGTTGGCGGTGTCGTCACGATCCAAACCGCCTTAAATATAGACAATCCCTTGATCCCAAAATCCTTGATTGGTTTTGCGACGAGACAATCCATTATATTGGAGTTCGCGCCTACATTTATTTCCATAATCATGGCGGGTAAAGTAGGATCCTACATCACATCCAGTATTGGCACCATGCGTGTTACCGAACAAATAGACGCGCTTGAGGTTATGGGAATCAATGCGGTTAATTACCTCGTGTTTCCTAAGTTTGTCGCTTTGATGCTTTATCCTTTCGTGATTTCCATTGCGATGTTTCTAGGTATTGTTGGTGGGCTGGCTGCGGTGATTTTTGGCGATTTTGGCACTGTGGATGATTTCATCACAGGCGTACAATTAGATTTTATACCATTTCATATCTTTTACGCATTTTTAAAAACAATAGTCTTTGCCTTTGTTTTAGCAACCATCCCTTCATTTTATGGTTTCTACATGAAAGGCGGTGCTTTGGAAGTTGGTAAAGCCAGTACCACATCTTTTGTATGGACCAGTGTGGTAATTATTTTACTGAATTACATTTTAACGCAATTACTACTCAGCACATGATAGAAGTTAAGGATATAGAAAAATCATTTGGCGATGCACGTATTTTAAAAGGCATTTCAACCACCTTTGAAGAAGGAAAGACCAGTATGGTCATAGGACAAAGTGGCTCTGGAAAAACCGTATTTCTCAAATGCCTGCTCGGATTATTCACGCCAGAAAAAGGGGAAATCATTTATGATGGCAGACCCTATTCTGGACTGAGTGATGACCAACGAAGTGATCTTAGAGCAGAAATGGGGATGGTTTTTCAAGGAAGCGCACTTTTTGACTCCATGAATATTTTAGAAAACGTCATGTTTCCATTGCGTATGTTCACCAAGCAAAGCAAAAGCGAAATGGCAGATCGTGCCGATGAAGTTTTAAAACGTGTGAATCTCGAGGATGCCCATAAAAAAATGCCAAGTGAAGCTTCAGGTGGTATGCAAAAACGGGTTGCCATTGCAAGAGCCATCGTAAACCGACCTAAATACTTATTTTGTGATGAGCCTAACTCAGGACTGGATCCTAGAACGGCCATTGTCATTGATAATCTCATTCAAGAAATTACCGAAGAATACAACATCACCACAGTGATCAACTCGCACGATATGAACTCGGTCATGGAAATTGGTCAGAAAATCGTCTTTTTAAAAGATGGAGTCAAAGCTTGGGAAGGCTCTAACAAAACCATCTTCAAAACAGATAACGAAGCGGTAACCAATTTTGTGTACTCCTCTGATTTATTTAAAAAAGTAAGACAAATGTATTTGGAAGAACGCCAATAATCTAGTTTCGCTTGATGATGATGGTATCGAGATTTAGCTCCGATTTTAACCATTTAGACAACTGGGCTTCTTTAACTGTTCTCAAACTATCATTTAAAGAGCCGCTCCATTTCACATTGGCCAAAGCCACAGTGTCAATGTTTATAAAATCTTTGGATTGCAACATTTTTGAGTACCCAAAGTACTCCAAATCATGAAAACGAACCTTCGCATCTCGAGACAAGCTCGTAAATGAAAATCCTCCCACTTGATTGTTGTTGGCCTCCACCTGTTTGTTCAAATTAGTGATATTAGACTGCAGTGCTTCGATTTGTTTTTGCAAACCAGCAACAATATTATCCTTTTCATCCAAATCTTCATAAGCACGATCAAGCGACTCAGATAATCGGTCCATGCTTCTGGTTTTATTGGCATTGATGATGAGCTCAAAGTCATTGATGTTCTCGTAATCTTTGAGGCGATTTTGGAGTGCGCTGGACATATCATCAGACACGTCACCATTGAAGAAAAAGGTCAATTTTCGGGCTTGCACATCCATGTCTTTGCGCTGCAACCAAAGATTAGGGTTGGCATCGATTTCATTGGAGACAAAATCCTTATAATCCCTTTCGTATTTACTTTCCTGTAATACCGTTAAAAACGTCCAAATTGCGGGTATCATTACCACGATGGCGACTAAGGTTGCCACTCTCGAAATGCGTTTTCGTTTAGCAGAATTGGCATATTTCTGCATAGGAAAGCGCAAGATCTTCAACACAATAAACGTGGCCAATGCGATAAAAATGGTATTGATACTAAACAAGTACATCGCACCAAAAAAGTAACTCCAATTGCCCACGGCCAATCCATAGCCCGCGGTACACAGTGGCGGCATTAAGGCAGTGGCAATGGCCACCCCAAAAATAACAGAAGCAATGGTCCCTTTTTTAGTTCGGGCAATGATAAGCGCCAAACCACCAAAAAATGCAATCAAGACATCTCGAATATCAGGACGAGTTCTCCCTAGGAGTTCAGATGTTTCTTCATTTAGAGGAAAGAGCGCAAAGAATAAAAACGCGGTCAACAAACTCAGCACAATCATGGTGGCCAAGTTGATCAATGAGCGTTTTAAGGTGTCGATATCGTTGACTGCTATAGAAAGACCAACACCCAAAATCGGACCCATAAGTGGCGATATCAACATCGCGCCAATAACGACTGCGGTAGAATCGGCATTGAGACCAATGGATGCTACAAAAATAGAGCATACCAAAATCCAGGCAGTAGCGCCTTTAAATGGGATATCTCCCTTAATGGCCATAATGGTCGCATCACGATCGGTATCGTCTCTAAAGTCAAGCAAATTGTGCATGAACAGGCTAATGCTTTCCCAAAGGCCTAGCGCATCTTTTTTGATCGCATCCTTAGATTGCTCTACCGCCTTTTCCTTTTGCTCTTGGCTTTCTTCTTCAGAAAAATTGAATTTATGCTCGTCACTCATAGTTTAACCAAACTGTGACCCAAATTTGTCCTTGACCTTTTGGAGCACTTTTTTAATATCCTGTTCTTTTGTCTTCGGAAAGATAAGCAAAACCTCTTCTTTATCAACAATAATATAATCCTTGAGTCCATCAACCACCACAATCTTGTTGGCTTTGGACCTAATCATGTTTCCACTGGCGTCTTGGGTTAAGGTCTTTGCATTAACAACTGCATTATCAGCTTCGTCCTTGTCGAGTTTATCATACAAACTTCCCCAAGTACCTAGGTCGTTCCAATCAAAGGTCGCTGGCAACACGTACACATTTTTACTAGATTCCATAATGGCATAATCCACCGAAATATTTTCAGCCTTGGCGTAATTTTGACTGATAAAATCGTGTTCACGGTCCGTATTGTAATCGTTGATGCCTGTCTCAAAAAGTTGGTACAATTCCGCTTGATTATTCCTAAAGGCTTCCACAACGCTTTTTACACTCCACATAAAAATACCCGCATTCCAAAGAAAATTGCCTTGGGCTATAAATGATTTTGCCGTGTCGTAGTCTGGTTTTTCGCGAAACTGACTCACCGGTTTAATTTCTTCTTCGGAAGTCTTATCGTATTCAATATAGCCATATCCAGTATTTGGAAAGGTAGGTTGTATGCCCAAAGTCATCAAAGCATCATGTTTTGAACAGAAATCGAATGCTTTTTGCACATTTTGGGCGAAGGCATTTTCATCCTCAATCCAATGGTCGCTTGGTGCCACGATCATAACCGCATCGGCATTTTCCTTTTGGATTTTTAAAGCAGCATATAAAATACAAGGTGCGGTATTTCGCATGGCAGGCTCCAAAACCACTTGGCGCTTGGTCACTTCTGGCAATTGCTCGAAAACCAAATCGTTGTAACGCTCGTTGGTTAAAATGAAGATGTTTTCCTTCGGAATCAATTTCGATAAGCGTTTGAAGGTTTTCTGAATCAAAGTATCCCCAGTGCCCAACATATCGTGAAATTGCTTCGGAAATGCTTCTGTACTCACTGGCCAAAATCGTGACCCAACACCGCCTGCCATTAAGATGGCGTAATAATTTGTGTTCATTTTTAATTCATTTTCAGAGTTCAACCCTGTATTAATGCTTATTCTGAAGAATTTGAAATGCTCCAGAAATAATCGTTCTTTTAATCGCTTTCAAGCTCATAAAAACCAAGACCCATCCACAACCCAGATTGTCGCTGTTTCAGCCGCCCTAGTTACTTAAGACAAAAGCCTTCAAACTGAGGACTGGAGACTGAAGACTGAAAACTGAAAACTGAAGACTAAAAACCTACTCCAAAACCTCCACCTCAGCATTCGGGTTAAACAAATATAACCGACCTGTTTTCAATTCCAAACATTCATAGCGTTTTGTGCGTTTATTCCCTTTTCTGAAAACTCTACCGTTATACAATTTAAAGGCAGTGCCTTCTGGAACTTCAAAAACGTAGGTCTTATCATTGGGCGCATCAAATTGTTTTAATGCGTAGGCTAAATCAATGTCGGTATCTGAGCTCGCTTTCGGGTTTTTGAAATGTCTGGCCAGCAGGGGCAATAATTCCGAAGGAAAAATACTCGGACTCAAAAACGGCAGCATCAAATGCTGAAAGGTGCGTTTCCACTCCTTCCCATGGGGCTTGATGTGTTTTCCGTAGTTTTTATAGGCCTCGAAATGGGCGATTTCATGCACGGTGGTAATCAAAAACCGGTACGGATTCAAATTGCCATTGATCGTGATTTGATGAAAACCATTGGGTAAAGACCTGTAATCACCATGTTTGGATTTTCGTTCTTTTTTGACTTTTATAGTCAGGTGTTCATGGTCTAAAAGCGTCATTAATGGTGTAATGGCCTGCTTCGGGACAAATTGTTCAAGCGCTTGTTGCATGGGACAAAAATAGCCGATTTACTTCTATAAACTAAGCGAAATTCACCAATTTTATAGTGCAACTTAAATTGCTGTGTTTGGCCAAATGATGGGATAAAAAAACTACACCCACTTTTTTAATTTGCACGTCGAAGTTCGAGAGGAATGTGGATGTAGATTTCCGATTGATTGTAAATGTTTATGCTAGAGATAAAAAGTTGCTACGGAAGCTAGGCTTTTTCAGGATTCAATTGTTGCAGAAATCCATTCCGAAGCCATAGAAATTAATGGAAATAAAAGTTACGCCAAAAAAGTAAAGCTTTCAAAAACGACCGATTAAGCCCCAGTACGACACCTGGAATTTAGAACCTGCCAGCCGGGCCAGGTTTGGAGTTTCAAACGCACTCTTGATTTCGTTTTGTTTGCATTGAGTTCTTTAGAAACGCAAGACCTAAAGCAGATGTTCCAAATCCTTCATATCCTGAAAAACCACATCGGCATTGCCTTCCAATTCATTATTGAAATCGTGGGCGGCATAGCCTAAAACTGGAAATCCACCTGCTTTTGCTGCAGTTACACCTGGAAGACTATCTTCTATGACCGCGCATTCCTCTGGCTTAAAGCCCATGGTTTTTGCTGCCCAAAGATAAATGGCAGGGTCTGGCTTCCATTTTTGGATGGTATAACAACTAAAGATGTTACCCTCAAAATAAGGCAACAATCCCGTATGTTCTAAATTGAGCCTGATTTTGGATTCTGGACCACTAGACGCCACACAAAAAGGCAGGTTGAGTTGTTTGATGATATTCACAACGCCTTCAATGGGCTGGATATGCTTCTTGAAATTTTCAAAACTTTGCTCGCGGTACTGTGCTTCGAAATTGGCAGGCATTGGTTCGCTTATGAGTTTTGAGATTTTTTCAATACCACTGTTCATTGAGCCTCCCTTAAAATGCGTCAGGGCATAGTCCAAATCAATATTGGCTCCCAGACCATTGGCCATATCAACCAAGACTTGATTCCCTATGGCTTCGCTATCGACCAGCACCCCGTCACAATCAAAGATGATGCATTTGTATTTTGGTTTTTTTATGGACATGGCTGTAAAATTAAGAATAAACATTGAGCTAAATGTTTAAAGCCAAGGCTAATTGACCTTAGAGTTGAGACCGCAAAAAAACAGAACTTAAATTAATATTTCGAAAAACCAGTCTGCGTTATTATTTGATATCAAAGATGTCGTCTAAGCGCTTCAAAAGATAACACCATGCCTCACATGCTAAGTCATCCTATATAATATCACTCAACATCCTGGCATCATGATGCAATTTCTTGAGGATCATCACTACCAAATTAAGGCAATTCTTAACGGACTGAGCGTTTGTATTGGTAAAAAAAACGTTTAACTTAGCGAGACAGTTAACAAATTTTTCCACCGAACATTCCAACTATGGCATTCATCGATTACTATAAAATCCTAGGTCTTGACAAAGGCGCCTCCACTGCCGAAATCAAAAAAGCATACCGAAAACAGGCCAGAAAATACCATCCCGACCTCAACCCCAACGATAAGGAAGCTGAAGTCAAATTCAAACAAGTCAACGAGGCCAACGAGGTGCTGAGCAATGCAGAACATCGCAAGAAATACGATAAATACGGCGAAAACTGGAAACACGGCGATGCCTATGCCCAAGCAGAACAACAGCAACGCCAACAGCAAGGTTCGCGGCAATATGCGGGAAACGCGCAAGGCTTTGAAGGTTTTGGTGATGGCGAATATTCCGATTTTTTTGAATCCATGTTTGGCGGCGGATTTTCGAACAGAGGTTCCAACGTAAAATATCGGGGTCAGGATTTTAATGCACAATTGCAACTCAATTTAAAGGACGTTTACACGGCCGAAAAACGGGTGCTTACCGTCAATGGTAAGAACATTCGTTTAACGATTCCTGCCGGTATTACCAACGGGCAAATCATAAGAATCAAAGGCAAAGGCGGTGCCGGACAAAACGGAGGGCCTCATGGGGATTTGTTGATTGAGTTCCAGATTTTAAACAACACCGATTTTAAACGTGATGGCGCCAATCTTTATAAAGATGTTGAGCTTGACCTTTACAAAGCGGTCTTAGGCGGTGAGCTCACAGTGAATACTTTCGACGGAAAAGCGAAGTTGAACATCAAACCCCTAACCCAAAACGACACTAAAGTCAAATTGAAAGGCAAGGGTTTTCCGAAGTATAAAAAAGAGAATCAACATGGCGACCTATACATTAATTTTAAGGTACAAATGCCTAAAAAACTAAACGACAAGGAAAAAGCACTCTTTGAAGAATTAGCAAAATTACAATAGACATGAAAGATACACATCTCATACCCATCCCAGAACTATGCACCCATTACCATTTGGAACTGTCTTTTTTTGACGAGCTCAAAAACTACGGACTCATAGAAATCACAACGGTTGAGCAGGTTTATTGCATCCATAAAGACCGGATGCCAGAGCTTGAGAAAATGATTCGCTTGCACCGAGAGCTAAATCTCAACTTTGAAGGCATTGACACAGTATTCAACATGCTCGAAAAAATGGAGCGATTGCAAGTGGAACTTACTACTGTTAAAAACCGTCTCCGTTTATACGAGTAGTTTAAGCGAACTACTCAACAAAAAAAGTGATTTGAGTTCTTAGCTGTTTTTTTTAAATATTTGAGAAGAGTAAATATTATGGATATTCAAGCATCAAAAATCGAACTTGCCAAAATAATCTTGAACAGTGAAAACGATAGTTTCATTAAGAGGTTAAAGGAATTCATTTCGAATGAAGATGCCGATTTCTGGAATAGATTAAACCCGTCAGAACGTTCGGAAATACAAGAAGGTATTGAACAATTAAATCTAGGTAAGCGTACCAAATTTAATGAAGTTCTTGAAAATCTCTGTTGATGGAAGTTTTCATGTCAGAGCTTGCAAAAACAAGCTTAAAAAACTAACCGAGTACTTGCTCGAGGAATGGAACTTCAAAGTCAAAAAAGATTTTTAAGGCTTTAGCAACTCTATAGTTTAGACCTTTCAGGTTTTAAAAACCTGAAAGCTTTCAATTTCTCCTAAATTAAAAGCTCAAGGCGTAGAATTAGACACCTGCAACACCTTCCCATTATAAAATTGATTTCCCGTTAGGGCAAAGTCCGCGATATAGGTCGCCATCCCCTTCGCTGAAGTATGTACCTCATAACCCGGAAAGGCTTCCGCCAACATCTCGGTTTGTACCGCACCCAAGGCCAACACATTAAATTGCGGACCGGCTTCCTTATATTCCTCAGCCAATAATTCGGTTAATGTAATAATCGCAGCCTTACTGGAGCTGTAGGCTGCAAGACCAGGGAATTTCATACTGCCTTGGATACCGCCCATAGAGCTAATGCTAAGCACATGACCATCAGCTTTCATAAATGGGATGACGATGCGCGTGAGTTCTGCAGCGCCAAACACATTGGTTTGATAGACTTTTTTAAAATCGTCCATAGACGTTTCAGCAAACGGTTTGTTCACGATAGCGCCTGCATTATTGATGAGGACATCCACATGTTTCCATTCATTTTTGATGAATTGCTCTACTTTTTTGTAATCGCCTTCAGCATTCAAATCGAAAGCAAAAGCCGAAATATTTTCAAGCTTGAGATTAGTCACTGGATTGGCATTTCTTGACAGCGCCAAAACCTTGTGACCTTGGGCCGCCAAAAGCTGCGCCAACTCAAAGCCAATGCCTCTACTTGTTCCTGTGATGATGATGTTTTTAGTTTTCATACAATTTAATATCTTGGGTTGGGGTATTGCTCATTTTCTCAATTACGGGAATCATTTTAGTAATCAAATTGGCCATGTGCTCATAATCCATCAATTCTGCTTCATCATCCACATGATGGTAATAGTCATAATTGGTAAAATCGAAAGTAGAAATGGTTTGTGCAGGCAACTTGAACTGCTCGTAAAACGGATAATTATCAGACCTCATGAACAATTGGTATTCTTTGGCCTTCGGAAGAAATCCCAGCAAATTTGAACCTGCATATTCATTCATTTTTTCCGCCATGTTCGAGGCTTCAAATCCAGTGAGATACGCTTCGTATTCGCGGTCTTTCATAGGCACGCCAATCATTTCAAAGTTGACCATGGCATAGAGGTTGACGTTTTCTTCCTTTAATTTTTCAGCCAAATGCTTAGAGCCCAAAAGCCCTTTTTCTTCAGAAGAAAATAAAGCAAAGATCAAGCTTCGTTTATTGGACTTGGCGTTTGCAAAATGATTTGCCAAAGCCAGCACCGCACTTGTTCCAGCGGCATTATCGTTGGCGCCATTGGCAATGGAATCGCCTTCTACCACTTTTCCGAGGCCAATATGATCGTAATGTGCTCCTAAAAGAATGTACTCTTTTTTTAGTTTTGGGTCGCTGCCTTCAACCACGCCTACCACATTGAAAGCATTTATGGTCTTGGGTGTTTCTCCCGCTTGCGCCGCTCTTGTATCTTGAAATTCAAAAGTGTCGCGATAGGTCTTAAAATACGGTTGAACGCCATTAGCCTTCATTTGTTTTTCGAGATAAACGGCGGCTTTTTCGATGCCATCACTTCCAGCTTCACGTCCCAACAGTTCATCTGATGACAAGTATTCAACGGTTTGTTTTAATTCTGAAGACGGAATGTTGTTAGAGGTGGTTGTAGGTTTATCTGAAGATTTGCAACTTAAAAGTAGCAGCAAGATAAAAAAGGAAGTAATTGATTTCATGTAAAAAATGTGTTAGCGGCCTTCAAAGTGTCATTGCGAGGCAAGATGCAATCTCCCTGCAGGTATCATTAGTTGATTGGGAAATAGCTACAAGGTTTTCGAAACCTCACAGCATATTTTTAAGAGCTAAAGATAAAAAATCCCAAGACCTTAAAACAGGAATTGGGATTTTTATATCAATTGAAAGTTGCAATTACATCAACATCGTGATCGGGTTTTCAATATAACCTTTCAAGGTTTCCAGAAACAGTGCTCCTGTGGCGCCATCAACCGTTCTATGGTCACAGGCCAAGCATAATTTCATAGTATTTCCAACAACAACTTGTCCGTTTTTGACTACTGGTTTTTCAACAATAGCTCCTACAGATAGGATTGCGGAATTTGGCTGATTGATAATTGATGTAAAGCTCTCAATACCAAACATCCCCAAGTTAGAAACCGTAAAAGTACTGCCTTCCATTTCTTGGGGAGTCAGTTTTTTGTTTCTTGCACGGCCCGCATAATCTTTCACTGCTGCACCAATTTGTGGCAAGGTTTGTTCATTGGCAAATTTGACCACAGGCACCACGAGGCCATCTTCAACCGCAACCGCAACACCAATATGTACGTGGTGGTTGAGTCTCATTTTATCTGCAAACCATTGTGAGTTCACTTGTGGGTGCTTTTTCAAAGCGAGCGCACAGGCCTTAACGATCATATCGTTATAAGAAATCTTCACGTCTGGCACAGAATTGAATTGTGCTCTAAACGCTATCGCGTTCTCCATATCATACTCCACATTCAAATAATAATGTGGTGCAGAGAATTTGGAATTCGTCAAGGCCTTAGCAATGGCCTTGCGCATTTGCGAATTGTTTTTCTCCTCGTAATCCTCTTGCCCGGTAGCAACAAATTCTCCTGAAGCCGCTGCGGAAGCTGCTTGAGGCGTATAATTCTCGATATCGCGTTTTACAATACGACCGTTCTCGCCCGAACCTTTAAGTTGGGACAAGTTGATGTTTTGCTCCTCAGCCATTTTTTTGGCCAATGGGGAAACGAATACTCGGGATGAATCCGAGGATGAACTTGAACTTGAAGTTGAACTTGAACTTGAGGGTTTTTCTTCCTTCTTAGTATCTTGTTTTGGAGCTTCCTCTTTTTTATCAGTTTTCTGCTCCTCCTTTTTGTCGTCTTTCTTTTCTTCCTTTTTAGAATCTTCTTTTGACTCTTTTTTAGGTTTTTCTTCTTTAGCAGAAGCATCGCCTCCAGCCTTAAAGTTTTTTATAATGTTGGATACATCTGTTCCTTCTGGGCCAATGATCGCTAAGAGCGCATCTACTTTTGCAGTCTCACCTTCGTCCAGACCAATGTGTAATAAGGTACCTTCTTGGAAGGATTCAAATTCCATCGTGGCTTTATCTGTTTCGATTTCGGCAAGCATATCGCCTTCCTCCACTTGATCACCTTTCTTTTTGAGCCAAGTCGCCACAGTGCCTTCTTCCATGGTATCACTAAGTCGTGGCATGGTTACAACGGTAACGCCTTCTGGCAAGTCTCCAGAGGCATCTTCGTTGGAAGTTTCATCTTCAGCTTCGTCTTTAGCTTCGTCTTCATCTTCGTCTTCAGACGCTTCCGCTTTATCCTTTTTAGCGGCTTTTTCAGATTTTTCTTCGGAATTTTTTTCTTCGGAAGTATCTTCGTCTTCATCGGAAGCCTTTTTCTTATCTTCCTTATCTTCATCGGAATCATCATCAGATTTATCTTCAGACTTAGCTTTTGAGGATCCGTTGGTGTATTCAGAAATATCTTCATCCTCCTCACCAATAATGGCCAAAAGCTCATCTACCTTAGTAGTTTCGCCTTCCTGTACGCCAATATAAAGCAAAGTGCCTTCATAGAAGGACTCAAATTCCATCGTCGCTTTATCGGTTTCAATTTCAGCTAAAATATCGCCTTCCTCAATTTTATCCCCCACTTTCTTCAACCACGAGGCAACGGTACCTTCTTCCATGGTATCGCTCAAACGAGGCATGTTTATAATTTCTGCCATAGCTTATATTTTGTGTTCTATAAATGGATAATCTTCTTGCTCGTATACCACATCGTACATGACGCTTTTTTCTGGGAAAGGAGACTCATCGGCAAATTTCTCACATTCTACGACGCGTTTTTTAACACGCTTGTCAATTGCTGCCAATTCGTCTTCAGTAGCATATTTTTCCTCTAGAATAATATCCTTCACTTGAGTGATAGGGTCAACTTTTTCGTATTCCTTGACCTCATCCTTAGTTCTATAATGTTGTGCATCACTCATGGAGTGCCCTCTATAACGATAGGTTTTCATCTCCAAAAATGTTGGCCCATCACCACGTCTGGCGCGCTCAATCGCTTCGTCAAATGCTTCAGCTACTTTCACCGGGTTCATCCCATCAACGGGACCACAAGGCATTTCATAACCCAAGCCCAGTTTCCAGATATCGGTATGGTTTGCGGTTCTAGCAACAGATGTTCCCATGGCATAACCGTTGTTTTCACATACAAACACCACTGGTAATTTCCATAACATGGCTAAATTGAAAGTCTCATGTAGTGAGCCTTGACGCGCTGCACCATCACCAAAGCAACACAGGGTTACTGCATCTTTATCGTGATATTTATCGCCAAATGCAATACCTGCGCCTAAAGGAATCTGGCCACCCACAATACCATGACCTCCATAAAAACGAAATTCCTTTGAAAAGATATGCATGGAGCCACCAAGGCCTTGGGAAGTTCCGGTTGCCTTACCATATAGTTCTGCCATAACACGTTTTGGGTCAACCCCCATGCCTATTGGCTGTACGTGATTTCTATAGGCAGTGATCATTTTATCTTTGGTCAAGTCCATCGCGTGCAATGCTCCTGCTAAAACTGCTTCCTGACCGTTGTATAAGTGAAGAAAACCTCTTACTTTTTGTTTTAAGTACACCTGTGCGAGTTTATCTTCAAACTTTCTCCAGAAATACATGTCCTCGTACCATTTTAGGTAAACCTCTTTTGTGACTTTTTGCATTTAATTTTAGTATTTACTTCAAAATAATGACCAACATGGCCCCTGCTTTACGCGCGGCAGTCCCATAAATTTCCTGTAGACGCCAACGAATAGCAAAAGTAACACTTTAGTTAGTAACCAAAAAACCGAAAATCGTAAAATTTAGTGCGAAATATTGAACTTACTCCAAGTTTTAGGCTCCTGCTTAACCCTTTGATTATTTGACCTTTCATAAAGCATGATTAGAATGTGTTTCACAAAAAACTCCTGTCAAATCCCAATGGCAGTAAGTTTTCTAATGATTTAGAGCGCACCACTTTTCCCGTGGTACCCATGAAATAAATGTCGATAGGCAGCTCCTGTTTGACCTCATATTCCGAAATGGCCTGCCGGCAAGCGCCACATGGCGGAATTGGCACAGCGGTACCTTTAGCTTTAGGGCCCGCACTCAATGCCATTTTTACAATTTTTGCATCGGGAAACTGTGAGCCTGCATAGTAAATTGCTGTGCGCTCGGCACAGAGACCAGATGGGTAGGAGGCATTTTCTTGATTGTTGCCGGTGATGACTTTGCCATTATCCAGCAATAAGGCTGCACCTACCAGAAAATTGGAGTATGGTGCATAAGCTTTTAATCTAATGTCTATGGCTTTTTGCATCAATGCCGCCATATCATCGGGCAATTCATTTATGGTTTCAAAAACAGTAAGTGTAGTTTCTATTTTTATGTCTTTCATTAGGAAACGGGTTTAGACAAAAAAACCATTGCGGTTAACAATAGTTTTTTTGTGTTGTAAAAGTAAGGAAATTTAATGATTTTGGCAGTAATACTAGAGGCTAGAGGCTAGAAGCTAGAAGCTAGAGGTTAGAGGTTAGATGCTAGAACCTAGAGGCTAGCAGCTAGAGGTTTGAGGCTAGACGTAAATCATTTTACCTAAAACTCCAGGATTTTGCTGAAATTATTCGACATCCATAAATTTCTGGAAGTAAATGAACAGTTAGTGCAAATCGAGTCTATAATCTATAATCTAAGAGCGCCGCGCCTGCCTGCCGGTAGGCAGGGTCTTATGTCCTTATGAATATCCGTGAGCTCTAGTATTCTCTATACTCTCCCTCTCCAAAGTTAAAGGACAGCGAGAAGCGTAAAGTATTCTCCAACGGACTCTGGATTTGAGATGCAGAAAACAGATAGGACAAATCAATATTGATGGTGGTGTATTTAAACCCTGCACCCAAGGCGAAAAATTTTCTAGCGCCTTTATCATCACTTTCATTGAAGTAACCTGCTCTAAATGCAAAGGAATCTTGATAGAGGTATTCTGCGCCCAAAGCCCAAGTGAACTCTTTCAACTCTTCACTAAAACCACCTGGAGCATCACCAAAGGACTGGAACACGCCCGAAAGAAAACTCACATCTGTGCTTTGACCTTGAGTAATGATCGTCTGCTCAGCTTCGTTGATATCTGGTGTTGCTGGATCGTCGTTGGTTTGAGCACCGTCACCGTTGGTGTCAACAAAACCAAATAACGGTGGTGTAGGCACTAATAGCTTGGTGACCTCAGCAGTAACCGCTAATTTATTGTATTCATCAAAAATAAAATCAAAGCCACCACCCAGTCTTAGGTTGGTTGGCAAAAAGTTTTCGCGACCCCCATCATCATATTTGATTTTCGGCCCTAAATTTTGAATGGCGAAACCCAAACGGGTTCTTCCGTTAAAGCTGTCATAAGCTTGTTCTTCACTTTGATAAAATCCTGAAATGTCCACACCAAAAGAGCCAGCAGCTTGGGCATTGGCATCTACGGCTTGAATTCTAAGATCTGACCTCAAGTATCGCAAAGCTACCGCCATGGAGAATTGCTGCGCCAATCGTAAAGAATAGGACACATCCACGGTAAATTCATTAGGTTTTTCTATAGTTGGCTGTGAAAACTCATCTGGCCTGATCTCAATTTCTCCCAATCCGAAATACTTGAAACTGAAGCCAAAGGCACTTTGCTCGTTAATTCTATTGAAATAGGTAAGGTACCCCACAGAAATATCGTTTACCAACTTACTCAAGTAGGGCGTATAACTAACCGCAATACCAGATTTTGCTTCAGAAAAGGCGTATTTTGCTGAGTTCCATTGTTGGGAATAGGCATCAACCGAAGTGGCCACACCCATATCTCCCATCCCTGCGGAACGCGCATCTGGCGCGATAAGCATAAAAGGAACCGCAGTGGTAATCACTGAAGATTGATTTGGAAATGTGATGGTTTGACCTTCCTGCTGTGCATTGGAAGTACTGTAGATTGTAAGTAAGATTAGGGGTAGAATGTATTTTTTCATTTGGATGTGTGTGTTCATGGGGAGGCTTTTAGACCAATTAATGGTTAACAAATATATATTTTTATTGCAAAGAGCACTTAACTTTTCGGTTAAAGACAAAAAGCCTAGACGAGTTTATAGTATCACTAGTTTTTCTATCTTTTCCACCTGCTTGTTCAATTGGTTGGATCGCACTTTCAATTTATAGATATAAACGCCCTTTCCAATTTTATCGCCAAAATCATCGCGACCATCCCAAACAATATCCTTAGACAAAGAACTGCTCACCTTGCTGCCGCCAGAGGTTTGCCCGTTGAGCGTGCGCACGATTTTACCTGACACGGTAAATATCTGTACAGAAACGTCCAAAACATCAGAACTATTGTGATTGAACCAAAATTCGGTATAATCAATAAAGGGGTTTGGGTAATTCAAAACGTTTTCAATGACCAGTTCTTCATCTTTATCACGCACCACAAAATCAATTTCGGCGGTGGCTGCATTGTTGTAAACATCCCAAGCTTTTAAGGTCAAGGTATGCAATCCTGGTTCTAAATCCCTGAACGGGTAGCTTACCTTTCCGTTTTGATAATCGTCCACATTGGCTTGGTAATAATCATTCAATATAAAAGGGTTAATCTCATCACCATCGATGATTGCAGTGATGTCATGCCCAATGCCGCTTGCTGTGTTGATGCCATTATCATCTTGAAGTTTCGCCAACAAAGTAGGTTGCTCGTTGGTAATGCCGCCAGAAACGAAATTTTCATCGTTCATATATAGATTTATGACCGGGCCAATATTGTCTTCCGCAGCATTCTCATTGATGCCCCCCACCTGAATCTCGTTATTGAATCCCGACTTATCATCTAAAATATTATCCTGTTTTGAGTAAAAGCTAACCCGACCATTGCCCACAGGCACACCAATATCCCGTGGTACCACAAAATTGAAATCAAAATTACCATTGGTAACCGTGGCCTGCCCCCTAAAGATGGTTTCGCCCAAGGTTCTAAAATCCATCTTTGTAACCACGCCTCCATTTACTGTCCCGTCATTGGCGAGCGTTTGTCTTTGTATTTCCTTATCAAAAACAGTGGCGGTAAGCACACCATTATAATTAGGCAAAAAGTTACCTTGGGAATCGTACACCTTGCCAGACATTTTGACCCGACCCAAAGCCTCGAGCACTTCAGTTTGTTGATCTAAAGGCACATCATTAACGGCGCTAAGTTTGATATCTGGTTTTGGTATCGCCAACTTCATCGCAGGATCCCCGATATAAAACACCAAGGTTTTTTGGGGGTTCCCAGCAAGTGCATTGTCATTCTTTGTTTGTCGCAAGGCTTCCGCCATACTTGGATACTCGTTAGAACCGTACGCAAATAAGTACTTCTCCAATACCACATTGTAATCCACACCTGTATTCAAAAAGATACGTCTCGTGGTCGTGATCAAGCCAATGGCTCCACCTTCCTTATTCCAATACGTAAATTCTCCAGCGGTTAAACGTTGGGGGTTATCAAATTTGGTGTACTCACAGGTCACGGTCACAAAGAGATGGTATTTGCAAATATTCCTGATCTCTTGGGCATCTACCTTGGTAAAGATACGCTCGGCAGCCAAACCGTCTTCTCCGCCATGACCAAAATAATTGACCACCAAAGCTCCTACCTCAATGGCGTCTTTTATGGCTTTATTGACTGCTGGATAGCGTTCTCCGCTCGCTGTAGCTTGCTGCTGAAAGGCATCGGAATGGATTTTTATATCGTTTATAAAAGGTTTTTGGGTAGTTATCTCATCAGCAATGGCATCTGTGGTCAACTGAAGGTTTTGCTCTCCGGGCTTATCAATATCGTCGGAAATGACCACGATGTTGTTTCTCCAACTTCCGAAGGAATCTTCGGCGTAATAAGTTTCAACCTTATCAATCATATCCTTGGCGCGTTGAGGTGTTTCGGCAAGAATACGACCCATGGCGATATCCAATCGGTCTGAGGTAACCATGGAGCCTTCCTGTGGATCCATCATTCCAAAGAAATCGTCAGAAACAAAGGAATTCGTCAAACTAAAGGCATTATTAGAATGCCAAGAAGGCACTAAATTGGTGTTGTTGGGTAGCCGATCCTTATAATCGTAAGAACTGTCTCCAAATAGGCACACGTATTTTATACGATTGGCAGGGCTACTGGCATTCTGATAGATATATCTCACAAAATTGCGAATGGCTGCGATATCCTGGTTTCCAGAGCTAAACTCGGTATAAATCTTATCAAGCGTGACCACTTTCACGTTCAAGTTATTTCTATCCCTGTTGATCTGTGCCAATCGCTGAGCTTGGGACAGCAAAATAGTTGGCGTGACAATAAGGTAATCCACATCCTCAAACTCCCCTTGAGTATTATTGAAAATGGTTCCCTTTAAATTTTGATTGGCTACGGAAGAATTTCCATCACGTAAGGGTTCATAATAATTGAGATTGGAAACGATGACATATTTTTTTTGTGAACCTGCGGTTTCCTTGAATGAAAAGTCAGCAGTTTGCTCCAAATTTGCGGCGCTCGCCACATTGTATTTATCTGTTATGTCCCAAATTTCCTGAACATTTGCAGCATTTGAGAGGTTATATTGCACAACACCGCTCGTTGTTGACACCTCCTTATTATAGAAAGGGAATTGGGCCCCCTCAAAACGCAATTGCCTGGTCGCTTCGATAGAGATATAATCCAAATAGCCTACTGAGGTGGGATTACCGGCATTGTCGTAACTTAGATTGAAAGTGACTTCTGCAGCGTTCAAGATGATGTTGCTTGAGTAACTCCTAGAACTTCCCAACAAGTTGCTTTGCGCGCTTAGCGGGGCAAAGGTCATACTGTTTACCAATTGCCCGTTTATCACAACACTCATTGTTGTATTTATGTTACCCTCATTAACTGCTCCAGTAAGCACCTTTACCCTAGCGGGCTCAGAGCTAACCAAATTTGGAAAATTGAATTTATACTCCCTCTGGTTTTCCACATCAAAACGATCGCCAAACCAGCGCCTACCCAGTTTGCCAATATTGTACTCATCCGTTTCATAAAATTGATAATCTTGAAAAGTATCAACCGTCAAATTTGCTGCTGCGCTCGGTTGGTTCAGGGGAGCGATGCGTTTGCCAGTGCCTGCACCTACGTTAACAAAATAGTGGGATTTATCGGTAAAAAGATTGATATTGGTATTGCTTTCATCGTTGTATTCTCGCGGACCTTCTGCATAAAACAAGATATAATCGTTAGTGTCAAAAGTGCCATCTTCTTCGCCTACAAACTTTATGGCATTCTCAGTAAGATCCAACGGATAAAAGTCTTGATTGATCAAGGGGAGCATCGCGCCTCCATTACCAAATATCTTTATGGTACGTGGGTCAACATTGGTATTGACTCCAATTCTATCGAGAAAACTCTTACTTAATTTGAAAACGCCCGATTTATCGACATAAAATTTATGCCAGCTGCCGGAGCTCAAAACCGAATTCTCTATGTTTTCGTTGTTTCTTGCGTACAAATTGCTGTTTGATCCATAACTGTAATCAATCACAAATCCGGTTATTTTTTTGTAGATACCATTTTCCTTTATAATGGGCGAAAACTCTAGGAAAGCAAATTGATTGTCCCGAGCAACAGCATTGCGCAAGGTGGCGTTTGGAGAGCCTGGGATGGTTTGGCTTGGTAAGTCCTTAAGCTCATTGGCACTCATAACGGAATAAGACAAATTGCTCAATTTCAAAGAACCGCTGTTGATGGTAGAAGGCACTTTCCACTGCGCAAAATATTTTAGTCCGGATTCTTCAGAAAAACTGAAATGCGCCGCGTCAAAAGCAGGGACTTCCATCTTAGTGGTTTCGGTCTCCATTACTTTATTATCCTGCCAATTGATCTCAAACTTTTTTTGTTGGGCATAAGCCAAAACACTGCAAAGGATAAGGAAAATGGGTAATGATTTTTTCATACAATTAGTAACGACTTTAGGCATTTGTTATTATGGAGCAGGTAGTATTTGTTCAAATTTACAACAATAATTAATTTTTAAGTTCGTTAATATAAACGCCACATGCCCTGAAAACGGCGAAATATCCGTTATTAGGTATAAAAAATAGGTTGAAATGCACTTTTTTTCGATGAAATCTTAAAAAAATGTTGTTAGTTTACCTTTAATTACTATATTGCGTCTCTAAAATTAATTAGCTTACTTAAAAAGTATGAACATGAAACACATCTTAAATCTAAGGATACTATTGGCCCTAATGGCATCTTTAACAATTGTGGGTTGTAGTAGAAATTCCTCCGATGGCAACTCCAGAGCCACAGGATGGAAAATCAATGACAAGAATGGAGGTTTTCAATACAACGATAAGTTTCAAGAACAAGAAGCCGGTCCTGGATTGGTTTTTATAGAAGGTGGAACTTTTACCATGGGTAGAGTTGCAGATGATCCAATGCACGATTGGAACAACGCCCCTAGTCAACAGCACGTTCAATCCTTTTATATGGATGAGACTGAGGTAACCAACAAAATGTACCTCGAATTTTTGGATTGGGTTAAACGAACCTACCCGCCAGAAGAAGAAAATTACAGATTAATTTATCACGGCGTATTGCCAGATACATTGGTTTGGAGAAATAGATTGGGTTATGCTGAAACAATGACCGAAAATTATTTGCGTCATCCTGGGTATGGAGAATATCCGGTAGTAGGCGTAAGCTGGATCCAGGCAGTGGAATTTGCAAATTGGAGAACCGACAGGGTTGCTGAAATGACTTTGCAAGAAGCTGGCTACCTAGAGCGCGATTCTCATTTGACCTCTACCGGAGAAAGTAATTTCAACGTGGACACCTATATAAATGCGCCAACTGAAACTTACGGTGGGAATGACTCCATTATTAACCCAGACCGTTCAAGAAGACGCGTACAGACCACTGCTGCTGGAGACACCATTAATGTGTATGCAAATCGTGAATCTGGTCTTATATCACCAGATTACAGACTTCCAACCGAAGCCGAGTGGGAATATGCAGCATTGGGCATGAGTGAATTGAGGAGCTTCAATGTGTACAGAGGCCGTAAAAAATACCCATGGGACGGACAATATACGCGTTCAGGTGCCCGTAAAACCAAAGGGGATCAATTGGCCAACTTTAAGCAAGGCAAAGGTGATTATGGCGGTATCGCTGGCTGGTCAGACGATGGTGCAGATATCACTGCTCAAGTGATGTCTTATGAACCAAATCCTTATGGCTTGTATGACATGGCAGGAAACGTTGCCGAATGGGTAGCAGATGTTTATAGACCTATTGTTGATGATGAGTTCAACGATTTCAACTACTATAGAGGTAACGTCTATACCAAAAACGCCATTACTGAAGACGGCACAGTTAAAATTGTAACTCCGGAAGAGATCGTTTATGATACATTAAGTAACGGTAAAGTCGTAGCTAGAAACTTGCCAGGCGAAATACTACAAGTTGGCGTCGACGAAAACGATACGTATTTGAGAACTCAGTTTGACCAAAGTGACAACAGAAACTTTAGAGATGGTGATGCCAGATCCTCACGTCAATATGCAGATAGTTTTGAAGAAAGTGAGGAAGATGTGATCACTCATAAAATGTACAATTCACCGCTTCATAATGTGGAAAGAGATTCGCTTGGAAAAATCGTAAAAGAATATGATGAATCAAACCAAAGAACCTCGCTCATAAATGATGAAGTTAGAGTTTACAAAGGTGGCTCTTGGAGAGACCGTGCGTATTGGCTTGACCCAGCGCAACGTCGTTATTTCCCACAAGATATGGCCACCGATTATATCGGCTTTAGATGCGCCATGTCCCGTGTAGGTTCTAAAACACAAGGCAGCGGCAAAAAAAGAAACTAATTGATATTTAAAAAAATAAAAAAAGTCCTAACTGTTGCAGTTAGGACTTTTTTATTACATTTATTTCATGACAATAGACCAGATATACACGCGTTTCCTAAGTTGCTCGACCGTTTCTACCGATACGCGAACCATTAGTGAAAACTGCATGTTTTTCGCGCTGAAGGGCGAAAATTTCAACGGAAACAAATTTGCCTCGGAAGCTTTAAAGAAAGGGGCCTCTTTTTGTATTGTGGATGAATTGGAGTATGCGGTAGATGAACGTTATATTTTGACGGCAAACGTCCTTAACACATTACAACAACTAGCAACCCAACATCGAAAGCAATTGAACACGCCTATAATTGCGCTTACCGGAAGCAACGGCAAAACCACCACCAAGGAACTCATCAACGCGGTATTATCTCAAAAATACAACACCATCGCCACCAAAGGCAATCTCAACAATCATATTGGTGTGCCACTAACATTGCTCGAACTGACTAAAGATACCGAAATTGGCATCGTGGAAATGGGCGCGAACCACCAAAAAGAAATCGAATTCTTATGCACTATTGCGCTTCCAGATTATGGCTTGATTACCAATTTTGGTAAAGCACACCTTGAAGGTTTTGGCGGTGTAGAAGGTGTGATTAAAGGGAAGTCTGAGCTTTACGTACATTTGAAACAGCAGCACAAAACCATTTTCATCAACGAAACCGACACCTTACAAATCAAACAGGCTGGAGATTATGATGATATCATCAAATTTGGAAATGACATCAGCTTAGAGCATGCACCGCCCTATTTCAACATAACATTCAATACTTCGGAAATCAAATCGAAACTTACGGGTATTTACAACTTCAACAATATCTGTGCTGCCATTGCCATTGGTTCTCATTTTGGGGTTCCAGACGAAGCCATAGTGAGTGGCATAGAAACCTATGTTCCGAAGAATAACAGATCTCAGCTCATTGAAAAAAACAACCTGAACATTATTTTGGATGCCTATAATGCAAATCCCACCAGTATGCTCGCTGCATTGCAAAACTTACAAATTCAAGAGCACACTAGAAAAATAGCCATTCTGGGAGACATGTTTGAACTCGGCAAAGAGGCATCACAGGAGCATCAGGCTATTGTGGATTTTGTTGGCGATCTAGATGTGGATTCGGTTATTTTCGTCGGAAGACACTTTTACAAAACCAATTCAAACGCTGCTAAAATCAGATTTTTTGAAACCTTTGAAGATTTAAAGTCAAAGGTTTCAGAATTGGAGCTTGATAACGCGCTCTTACTCATTAAAGGTTCCCGTGGTATGGCTTTAGAGCGGGTTTTGGATTTGGTGTAGTAACAAAGAACTGAATTAATTTTAGATCCCGAAAGACTTTTTTATCAAAGTACAAACCTGCTTGATTAATATCTTAGCACCAACCAACAGATAAGCTGCGCGGTTCGTGAAATGACTGATATCATAGTTACCATACTAAAACGCTCTGGCGCCTCTGGTCGTTTTGTTCTCATAAAGCACTTCAAGCCGTTGGCTCAGCATCACTGGATTAGCTGCGCTGTTCCAGAGTTGACCCGCTCCTGCAATTACAATCCCGAAGCGTAGCCGCTTCTGGGATTTTTACGTTCAATTGGCACTTCAAGCCTTGGCCGATCTTTGTGGATTGGCTGCGCTGTTCCAGAATTGACACGCTCCTGCAATTACAATCCCGAAGCGTACACGCTTCTGGTATTTTTATGTTCAAATGGCACTTCAAGCCTTTGGCGATCTTTGTGGATTAGCTGCGCTGTTCCAGAATTGACCCGCTCCTGCAATTACAGTCCCGAAGCGTACACGCTTCTGGTATTTTTATGTTCAAATGGCACTTCAAGCCTTTGGAGATCTTAGTGGATTAGCTGCGCTGTTCCAGAATTGACCCGCCCCTGCAATTACAGTCGAAGCGTAGCCGCTTCTGGTATTTTTATGTTCAATTGGCACTTCAAGCCTTGACCGATCTTTGTGGATTAGCTGCGCTGTTCCAGAATTGACCCGCTCCTGCAATTACAATCCCGAAGCGTAGCCGCTTCTGGGATTTTTACGTTCAATTGGCACTTCAAGCCTTTGGAGATCTTAGTGGATTAGCTGC
>NZ_VORM01000125.1 GCF_007997225.1 Subsaximicrobium wynnwilliamsii | reverse complement strand
TACGGTGTTGTAGTGCGTTATTTTTTCGTTCAGCTTTTCAATCCACTTTTCTCGTTCATTAACAACAAAATCAAATTCATTTCCGCCATTGGTTTTTATTCTAATTCCGTTGTCAATTATTTTCGCTGTCTTTCTTTTTATTATTTCCGTAATATTCTCGTAAAGAATATCAGTTTGTCCTTTTTGGATATTTATTTCATGAGATTTAAAAACTACTTTTTTATTAGTTAAAAACAATTTTCCACCAACACCTTCCATTCCACGGAATAAGTTTGCGGGACCTTCAATTTCAACATTTTCGTCTTGAGTCAATTCAGGTTTAATATTTTTTCCGATTTTAGAAGTAAATTTCGTTCCGAATTTTTGCGTTACATATGGAAATCCAATTCCCATAAAAATTCCGAAAAATATTCCTTGAAACAAGTAACTATTCATACTTTGAAATTCTCCGCCTAATAAATAATCCATCAGACACATAATTCCAACAAATAAAAGTCCAGTTAAAATTGCTGACACAATTCTAAATTTCCAATTAAGTTTTATCATTTTATTTCCTATCTCCATAAAGTTTGGTTTTTATGCACTACAACG
>NZ_VORM01000124.1 GCF_007997225.1 Subsaximicrobium wynnwilliamsii | reverse complement strand
TCTAAATCAAAGATCGAGTGTGTTCTCATCCAATTGAAGCTTTTGAGTTCTTTTGGAGTTCAACACAGATCTCACGTCCCAACTTTGATTGGATTTGAAAAGCCGATGTTGGTGTTTTCCACCAACAGCTTCTCGCTAGATGCATGTTGGTTTATAGTTCTAAATCAAAGATCGAGTGTGTTTCTCATCCAATTGAAGCTTTTGACTTCTTTTGGAGTTCAACACAGATCTCACGTCCCAACTTTGATTGGATTTGAAAAGCCGATGTTGGTGTTTTTCACCAACATCTTCTCGCTAGATGCATGTTGGTTTATAGTTCTAAATCAAAGATCGAGTGTGTTTCTCATCCAATTGAAGCTTTTGAGTTCTTTTGGAGTTCAACACAGATCTCACGTCCCAACTTTGATTGGATTTGAAAAGCCGATGTTGGTGTTTTCCACCAACATCTTCTCGCTAGATGCATGTTGGTTTATAGTTCTAAATCAAAGATCGAGTGTGTTTCTCATCCAATTGAAGCTTTTGACTTCTTTTGGGTTTCTACACAAATCTCGCATACCGATTTTGTTCGGTGCTGAAAAGCCGATGTTGGTGT
>NZ_VORM01000123.1 GCF_007997225.1 Subsaximicrobium wynnwilliamsii | reverse complement strand
AATAAAATTAAAATACGGAATTAGAATTTTAACGAAATAAAAATGACTTTAAACAATAAGATATTACTCAACAAATTTCTTTTACCTTCAATATTGTTGATTATTCTAATAATCTATGTTTTAAGTCAAAACTCTTTAGGGTTCGGATTTATCATTTATTACCTAATCTTATGGTCAATAGTATCTCTATTCATTATTTATAAATCGAAAAATCATTTGATTGAATATAATACTAAACGGAATCAATTAAAAGTTAAGTATTACGTTGGAATAAATAAAACTGCTGAAAAGATTATCCAAGTTGATAAAATAGTAAGCAACAAATTAGATACGAGAATATTCGATTTCGGATTTGATGTATTATCAATAAAATATGTAGATGAACAAGATTTGTATGACCTTTTGGAATTAAGAGTTAGCAAAAAAGAAGATTGGATTGATATTTTATCTTCAATCAAGAACTCAACCGAAATAAATAAGCCAGCGGAATAAAAACTACTGGCAACACCGTGTATAATTAATGGCTGGTTCTCGCCTACTTACGAAAATCCTCGCGGATTTTCTATTCAGTTTTTATTTACTAAATTCCGTGCTTAGAACACGCC
>NZ_VORM01000122.1 GCF_007997225.1 Subsaximicrobium wynnwilliamsii | reverse complement strand
AAGTCGCCAAATCTTTTGATTTGGCTTTTAGATGAATAATATAAAACAAAATGCAAAAGATTTGGCTTGTGGATAATCCGAATAATTATTGCTTATTTACAGCCCTACTTCTTTTATACTAAACGTTACCACCAATTTGAATGAAACGCAATTTTAAATACATATTGATAATTCTAACATTTGGACTCTTCCAAAATCTACTTGCGCAGGAAAATAAAGTAGGAAAAGTAAAAGTCGTGAAATACAGAGATACATCCGATAGGTTTACTGAATCGACAACTGACTCTACTCTCGCATATTTAAATAAAAGAGAACACGATATTTTAATCACAAATAAAAAAGATACTACACGACTGAAAACTAACTCTCTCGGAATTTTTGAAATCCCAAAAAAGTATTTTAATTATTGTAGCATAAATGTAAATCCTAAAACAAAAGACTTACGAGAAGAATTTTTGTTTATGGAGGGACTTGGGAAAAAAGACAGTCTCGAATTTGAAGTTTATGATTACCATTTCTCAAATAAAATTGATTCGACAAAAGCACCTGAATTTTACAATAAATTCAATACTCAAAGAGCTGAACAAGATTTTTTAGCTGGAAAAAA
>NZ_VORM01000012.1 GCF_007997225.1 Subsaximicrobium wynnwilliamsii | reverse complement strand
TGCCGTAAAAGTAAAACACCCTGTTACCAAGGAAATAACTTACACCACCATAATCAACTCCGAGCAGCAACAAAATTTAGCGAAATTATTCGATTTCTAACTTGGGTGTCCCAGCGACGAAAACAGGAGGAATCAATGCATTAATCACACCCGGTAACTGGCTTTTTGCCTGCTGCTCGGTTTTTGGTTGCATAGCGATTCCATTTTTATTCCGACGTTATTATCGTAACGGTTTCAATTAGAAATCCATTAGTCTCTCGAACTTATCCAACTTTTTATTCCTAGGGATTTCAGTCAAATGCTCAAATTCAGTCGCTCCGATATTAAAGGCGTTTTTAAAACCTGTTGCAATAGCTTCCGTCATAAACGCTACTATTATTCCGAAGGATTCTTCAGAACTATTGATCTTTTAAAACCCTTTTTAAAATTCGAGTTTCTCGATGCTGCTGAAGCAAATGCGATAGTCGTTGCTCTGGTTAACAATGCTCTGTAATGAGTTTTGGAGCTTATGCATTTTCGGCCAAATCCGAAAACTTTCTCATGGAATTCAATCGGTTTCCTTTACATTTTCTAACTAAAGGCCCTTTTTGCTTTCTGTTTTTTAAGTACTGAAAGCCTAAGAACACCTCCTTAATTCGTAAAATTCTTCCTAATTAAGGATGACCGTTTAAGGTTTTCGATAAATAAATTGCCGTTTTACTCAGCTTGTTTGTTGCGACTTCTTCCGGAGTGCCTTCCGCAACCACTTTTCCGCCTTCGTTTCCAGCGCCAGGACCTATGTCAATAACCCAATCACTTCCAGCCACAACCTGCATATCGTGCTCTACCACAATTACGGTGTTGCCGGCATCCACTAGTTTCGCCAATTGGACTTGTAATTTTTCGACATCGGTAGGATGTAAGCCCGTAGTGGGCTCGTCTAAAATATAAAGCGTATTGCCACGATTCACACGCTGGAGTTCGGTTGCCAATTTGATGCGCTGCGCTTCTCCGCCGGAAAGCTCAGTGGCTGGCTGGCCCAATCGTAAATACCCCAAACCAACCTCCTGCAGTACTTTGAGCGGACGACCCACTCGGTCTTCCTGCTCAAAAAACACTGCGGCTTCATCTACGGTCATGTCGAGCACTTGGGTAATGTTTTTTTCATGATAAGTGACTTCCAGGGTTTCGGCATTGTACCTCGCACCTTCACAAACAGGACAGGGCGCATAGACACTTGGCAAAAATAACAGTTCAACCATCACAAATCCTTCGCCATCGCAATTTGGACAACGGCCTTTGCCCACATTGAATGAAAAACGGCCGGCGCTGTAGTGACGTGCTTTTGCTAATTTTGTTGCCGCGAATAATTTCCGCACCACATCAAACAAACCCGTGTAGGTCGCTAGATTAGAGCGTGGTGTTCTGCCAATGGGTTTCTGATTGACCACAACCATACGTTTTATGGGTTCTGAACCTGAAGTGATTTCGCCACCCAGCGTCACTACATTGTCTTTTTGCAAGGTGTCCTCGTCTTCTTCCGAAGCGAGGCCCTTCCCTAATTTGGTAGACATCAGTTCAACCAATACCTGGCTTACCAAGCTGCTTTTCCCTGAGCCAGACACGCCAGTGACACTCGTCAAAACGCCTAAAGGAAAAGAGACGCCAAGGTTTGTTAAGTTATTTCTGGTCACTCCGCTTAATTTTAGCCATCCAGAAGGTTTTCGAGCTGTGGGCTTTTGGAAGGGCAGCTCATTAAAAAGATGTGCTCTGGTTTTAGACCTTGGAGTATTTTTCAAACCGGCTGGTGGACCACTGTATAAAATTTCGCCACCACCGTCGCCAGCATCTGGACCTACATCTACAATCCAGTCCGCATGGCGAATCACATCCAACTCATGCTCAACCACAAAAAGTGAATTCCCAGAAGCTTTCAATCTATCCAAAGTTTTGAGTAAAGCCTCGGTATCGGCGGGGTGCAATCCTGCGGAAGGCTCGTCTAATACATACACCACCCCAAACAGGTTACTACGCACTTGGGTTGCCAATCTCAAGCGCTGATGTTCGCCAGGGGAAAGGGTGGGTGTGCTGCGCTCCAAGGATAAGTAGCCCAGTCCCAACTCCAATAAAACAGTTGCTCTCGCCACAAGATCTTCGGCTATGCGTTGCGCCACCATGGCTTTCTCTTGGTGGTGTTTGTTTAATTTAGCCAAAGCTGGCGCCGAGCCATCGGCATAAGGCGTGAAAATAGAAAGCAATTTCTTTAGCGGAAGCCTCGAAATATCGGCAATATCATAGCCGGCAAAAGTCACGGAAAGCGATTCGCGACGTAAACGTTTGCCATTGCAGGACGGGCATTCGCTGCTCAACATGTATTGGGACACGCGTTTTTTCATCAATGCACTTTGGGTATTTGCAAAGGTGTGCAGCACATGTCTTTTTGCCCCCGTGTAAGTGCCTTGATAACTCGGTTTGGTCTTGTTTTCAATGGCAAGTTGAACGGCTGCTAGGTTTAGGTCTCGGTATACGGGTACCTGTGGCCGGTCGTTGGTAAATAAGATCCAGTCGCGGTCTTTTTTAGGGAGTTCTTTCCAAGGGATATCCACATCGTAGCCCAGAGTGGTCAAAATGTCACGAAGGTTTTTCCCCTGCCACGCCGATGGCCAGGCCGCAATGGCTCTTTCCCTAATGGTCAAGCTGTCATCTGGCACCATGCTTTTTTCTGTGACTTCATACACTTTTCCCAGTCCGTGGCATTTAGGGCAGATTCCTTCTGGGGTGTTGGTTGAAAATGAATCGGCATATAAAAGTGGCTGTCCCGCGGGATAATCGCCGGCGCGGGAATATAACATGCGCAGCAAGTTGGACAATGTGGTGACAGAGCCTACCGAGGACCGTGAAGTTCCTGAACCGCGTTGCTGCTGTAATGCAACCGCTGGAGGCAGACCTTCAATCGCGTCGACTTCGGGAATTGGCATTTGATGAAAAAGCCTTCGTGCATAGGGCGACACAGATTCAAGATACCTGCGCTCAGCTTCGGCATACAGCGTGCCAAATGCAAGCGAGGATTTGCCCGAACCAGAGACCCCTGTAAATACCACCAATGCATCGCGGGGAATGTCTAGCGTTACATTTTTAAGATTATGTTGCCGCGCCCCACGTATAGCAACGAAGCCTTCTTTTTGTGTTTTATCCTGATTCGGTTGTTTCATGAGCAGTCATCGAACAAAAAACATACCAAGACCCCAGTTATGATTGGTAATTTTAAAATTGACATATTGGATTATTAATTGTGCTGTCTTTAAGGGAGCTTATTCTAGGATGCGAAAGGCAATTAGGTGCTTCCTTTTGCATTGAAACAGCGCCAAGTTGCTTGAGCTTTTATGCTTTTCTGTGATTAACCGATACTTTTAAGCGTTTCATTTTATGGGCTGAAAACATGTCTTATTGCAGGCAATGGAATTGTATATCAAATGTAGAGCGGTTAAAAAGCAGTTTTGTTTCAAATAGGTAGGAGCCAAATTTTAAATTTGACGACTTTGCAAATGTGACCGAACCCTTTGGTTTTGTTATTATTTGATACGTTATTGGGAACAGTTATCTCATTTTTTTGTCAATCGTAGTTTTCATCGCGTAATAATCCCCTTCGTAGCAAACTCGACCCAATAGTATAGCAGGATGAATTCTATGTTTATCTCCTAAATCTTTAATTTTATCATCATTTAAGGGAAGATGATTGTCTAAAATATCTTGCCAAATGTCATTAGGTATTAGTTTTTGGTGAGCGTAGTTATCTGCTTCGGTCTCGCATTTGTCCAACTTCTGTTTACTAGTCAAGTCCATAAATTTTATGTCCTTATCATTTCTCAAATGCAAATCAATATGTCCTATTTCGTGTATGATGGTAAAAGCAAAATTATCAATCCGATTATACCTCAAAGTCAATGCGATAGCTGGGTTTTTATCAGACCAAAAAGAAAACCCATCAATAGGTGTTTTCTCTAACTTATCAATTAGCAACATTTTTATTCCAAATTGATTAAGTACAGATTTAACTCTTTTTGGTGTTCCAGAATTTTCGTAAAATATGTTATTTAGATTTTTACAAAGTTGATTTAAATTATCAAAGTTAAAAGTATTCGTTTTTTGGTTTTTAGCTTCATATTGAGCTAATGAACTCCAAGCGAACATATTTTTATCATCAATTTTTAATTTATTCGATTTACGATAATATGCAAATCTATCATTAGAAAAAGAAGACACTAAACCATCAATAGTTTCCACTTCATAGATATTCATTATTGTTTTTATATCACGTTCAAGGTCATCATTTAAATAGTGGTGTTTTTTGAAATATCGAACTGGAACATATTCTTTTATAATGCTCCATAGTTCAATATTTCTTACTTTTTTAATATTTTTTTGCTTAACTCTTGCCTTATCAATTTCGTACTGAGATTGAAATTTCATCCAATAATCCGCTGAAATACCAAATATCTTTTCTAATAAAATTGCTATATCTGCGGTTACTGGTCTTTTTCCTTTGATAATTTCATTTAAAAAAGAGGGGTGTACATCTAATTCCTTTGCTAATATTCTTTGGTTCAAATCAGGTATCGCGTCTAATTCATCTTTAATTAAAACTCCCGGATGTGTCGCTTGTGCTGGTGTTAGAACTTTCTGTGTTGCCATCTTTCCCTATGTTTTCTTGTAATGATTACTCAATTCAATAATTGAGCATATTGTTATACTATTAGGTTCTTCTCCTTCTAGTGTGGTTATAATTCTATTCGATACTGGCCATCCACTCGAACAGATTCTAATCCTTTTTTATCGCCAATAAGTTTTTCATAATTTAAACTCCTAATGGGATATAACTCTTCTGTGTTTTTTGCAACTCTTAACTTATCTATTGCTTGTATGTACTTTTTGATAACATTTGGTTGAAACCTATGTTTTTCACTTCGAGCCTTGCCATCTTCGTAAAGTTCTTTCAGATAATTTTTCTCGAAATTTATTTCCATAGCTCACTTTTATGCTAGTGCAGAGATACAATAAATGCAAAAAGTTCACTAAATAAGTGAACTTTTATTTTCCTTACCCTAATTGTTCCAACACTTATGAGTATGATTAGTTTGGGGATTAAGCATCTAATTTAGCAAATAAAGACAGCATTTGAAATCCAACTTGCCACGCATTTGGACCTGATAGGATTTCTGTAAGAAGCCTAGAAACCAGCAATTAATTTTATATGGCAACTGGCTTTTTTCAATCAATTACACTTATTGTATTCTTCAACAATTTTTTCAAAGCTTTCCACTTGTAGGTTCCTTCATTTGTTTTTTTGTTTACTGAATTTTACTTCGAGAAGTATTTTCTGGCTGTTTTTTAAATGAATCAATAATCTCGGGACAAGCCGACAAGGTATGAATTGAAGGATATTCTTTGTAATTCGAGGCAAGCCTCGGGGAATAAAACCCCACCAGAGGGATTCAGATACGAGATGAATGCAGATATTACAAGTGTTTCGACCCTTATCAAACCAGAGTATTCATTTAATGTGTTTAGCTGTCAAAAGAGAACATTCAACCAATGCTTGTCTATTTAAGCCAGCCTTTTTTAGTGGCTCTTTTACTGTAGAAATAAAGAAATGCTGCTACCGCAATAACTACAACTGGAATAAGTAAAGCGAAAACCATTGACGTTTTTTTAATGTCGATCACAAACAGCCAGTAAGATTCTATAAATAGCAAAGCAATCAATGCCACTGCAAAAAATGTAGTTGCAATTTTACGTCTCATAAAAAGCATAAAACTACCTAACAGTTCGGAAAATAGAGTAACTATAAAGACAATGGCATACCAAAAGGGGATCGACTGGACATTTTCAAATTCCTCAACAGTCAAATTTTCTTGTAGAAAATCTATTTCAAAGGAACTAAAGTAAATTTCAACTATATTCCATATAAGAGCAAATACCGCTACGACCCAAAAGGAAGTTGGTGGTTTAATAGCTATTACCATAATTTAAGGATTTATTTGATCTGTTATAAATATAGGTAAATTAAAGATTATCTTAAAAAAAGGTTTTTTTGAGTTAGCTGATCCATGGAATAAGGCTACGTCGAAAATTGAGCAAAAGATTTGGTAAAATCTATATTGGCTATGTTTTGGACATTTTGATAGCCACTGGCTTTTCACGTTCCGTTTGGTTTTCCGATGTTTGTGATTTAAATCGAATTTTTGCGTTGGTTTGACCTACTCTTTTGCTCCCGAAGTTTCGGCATTGGCTTAGCTTTGGCTGCTGCGAACCGAAGTTCACGAACTCCAAAATTCAATTTTAAAACTGTGAGTATTTGCAAAGCCGCCTGCCCGACGGGCAGGTGTGCATGGCTTTATGAGGCTTCTGCTTCTGTTATTTTTATTTCTGCTTCGGTTAAATTGTAAAGTTGATAAACTAATTGGTCAATTTCATCCGCCAAAATTTGTGCTTCCGAAAGTAGCTTTCTCTCTTTAAGCATTGTTTCAAGCCCAAATACAATGCCAGTGGAAATGATCATTAATAGTTGTAAATCACTCCCAACAACAGGATTGGCTTATTTAAATTTTTAGTAACTAAGAGATATAGACATTTGTAGATTTCCTCCATCATATATAAATTCAGCGTCAGAAAAAGAAGGAGCACTCAAGGTTACCTCTGCACCACTGGAAAAACCATAACCTTCTGTTGGTATCCCCAAAAAATTAGTGTCAAGTTCACCGTTGCGGTTTTTATCATGGATCACGGCAATGGCATATTTTCCTGGTAGAATATCTGAAAACTCAAAACTCGCATCAGTTCCACTTATTTGTGTTATCATAATCTTAGGAGCGAATTGAAGGAATTTATTGGGGAAACCTTCACCGGTCTCAAAAATCGCACAGGCGATAACCCCAGTATTGTTACTTATATTCTGAATTTTCACGTGAATGGCGGGGCATTCTGTTTGAGCAAACCCACTTGAAGGCAGCCATACGAGGCTTATAGCCAGGCAAAAAAGGAGCTGTGAAAATTTTCGGAAAATCTGGGGCTTTTCAGAATGTTCTGTATTTTGAAAAAAAACCTTAAAAAGTATATTATTCATCATTTTTCTGCGATTTTTATAGTTCCCGTAATTTAATAGTTTTTGCGGTAAAATGCAAGTCTGTAAAAAGAATAAGGACTGTTTTTATAAGAATTTTATTCATCCTTGACGTCATAACCATCAAGCATCATCACTTTTTCCCAAGCTGCAACAAAGTCTTTCACAAAGCGCTATTGCCCATCATCAGCGCCGTAAACTTCGGCGATGTTGCGCAGTTGCGCATTAAAACCAAAAATTAGATCGCAGCGGGTCGCTGTGTATTTTGTGGTTCCACTTTCCCGGTCGTTAATGTTGAACAGCATTTCATTTTCGGCTTTGGGAACCCACTCATAGCCCATACTGGTTAGCACCCGGAAAAAGTCATTTGACAATTGCCCAGGACGGTCAGTAAATACACCGTGTTTAGAGTAATCATAATTTTGGTCCAATACGCGAAGCCCACCTACTAAAACCGTCCATTCTGGCGCACTCAATGTCAATAATTGGGCACGGTCAAGAAAGATGCGTTCTGATGGGACAACCTACTTTATCATTGTGGTAATTTTTGAATCCGTCTGAAACAGGTTTCAACCAATCGAAACGTTCCGCATCGGTTAATTCCTGAGTAGTATCCAAACGGCCTGGAATACATGGCACTCCTAGCTCAACTCCAGCATCCTTGGCTGCTTTTCCTACAGCTACGCAACCGCCAAGAACCACTAAATCTGCTAAAGAAACTTGCTTACTCCCAGATGGATTACTATTGAAATCGCTCTGGATGCTTTTGAGCTTTTGAAGCAGCTCATTGAGTTCTGCTGGTCGGTTTAATTTGCCAGAGGGGCAGGTGTGTATGGCTTTATGCGCTGGCTTTTTCTATTATTTTTATTTCTTCTTCGGTTAAATCGTAAAGTCTGTAAACTAATTGCTCGATTTCGTTTTCTAATATAGTTGTGTGTGTGTTTGGATTTTGTTCCTTTAAAAATGCCATTAGTCTAATTTATTTTTATCGTTTAAATAATCTTTTGCAGATAGTTTATTGACAATTCTTTTACCCGATTTTTCTTCGATTTCTTTTCTTGTATTTCCTGCAATGGTAACCCCTTGTTATGCTACTTTTTTGTTTTGTGTAAATCCTTTTGGCTTTTTTTTCTTTACTTATTTCTGTGGTGGTGGCTTCGGCAAGCATATTTAATTCGAGCTCTAAATTGCTCATATTATCACGCAAATTTTCTTTTTCAAGCCCTTTTAGTTTTTTACATCAAAACCGCTCCAGGCTTTTGTAATTTCATTAGTAAGTATGACGTATTCCATTCCTTTTTTCACACCACGTTCATCCCATTCATCTGTAAGGTCTTTGCGTACCTCAATACTTTTAAGACGTTGATTTATCCATTGTGTGCTATAGCCTTTTTTAAGATAAGTTTCCATTAAGCGATCAAAACCTAATTCTGGGTCCTCAATTTCATCAATGCGTTCTTTAGCTACTTTTGCAATCCAGAGTTTAAAGGGTTCTGCTTTGGGTGATGGTACGCTTTGTATAAGCCTGAAAACTTGCTCTGTATTTGCAACATCGGTTTTTCTCATTTTACCATCTCTAGCTTTCAATTTCAACCCGTGAAGATTTGTCACGGTTTCATTACCTTCTTGTTTTAATCGCTGTTTTAGTTTTCGCCAATAGGCTGAAGCATCTGCGCTATCGGTTAATATTTGTATTACATCTACCACAGAAAAAAACCATTGTTCTTCTGCTTCATCCCAATGGGTACGAACTTGTTGTTGCTCAAAAAGCTTTATGCTATTTTCTTTATCCATTAGTTGGTTTTATTTAAAAAGCCGGTAACGAGATTTTTATGGAATTCTTCCGATTCGGTATCATTGGTTCGGTCAAGTAGCTGAATCAAATTTGTCTTGAAACTTTCAATTTCCGTTCGGTTCGGTTTTATTTTTAAAAAGGCTTTATTTATTGCATTCCGTGGTTTCAAGATTGTTATTTCCATTTAAAGTATTCTAGTTTTAATAAACATCTCTTTCTTTTAATTACTGCAATCACCATCAACCAAATCGTATCTGCTTGGATTAAAAAGGTTGTCCCGAACGTCATAGATTAATGTTGAAGTAGTACTATTTACAACTTGATTACTAATGCCACAAAAGTCGGTTAGTAATCCATTATTATAAATCTGAATAAGCTCATTCAGACTGAAGTTTTGAAAAGAATCAAGATTGCTAATATTAGTATTAAATATGCCCAAATTATTTATAATCGCGCTTGGATTAAAAACATCTATTATTTCAACTGGTTGATTTGGGTTTGAAATGGCTGAATAACCTATTGTTAAGTCGGCTTCTATCACATTATCAAACCCAAGTATGGAAGTTAAATTAGGATTATTAATAAAATTAAGGCTTACTCTTTCTAAAGTATTGAAAGCGTCTATGCTTGCCAAATCTGTATTGTTATTGATGTTTACAGATAAGTTTTCTGTGTTTAATACGTTAAACCCTGAAAAGTGATCAAATCCACTATTGTTGGTAATGTTTATTTCATAGAAATTAATTGTGGTCAAATTTTCAAAAACACTATTGGTTTGTTCAATAGAATTGCCATCAATAAATATGTAGCCAGCAATAATTTCAGAAACGGTATCGAATCCGTCAATATTATTTAAATTGGTATTATTTACAAGATAGATTTCGCCCAAAACGTGGTAATTCAATAAGCCATCTACATTTTCGAGATTATAATTATCATATATGTACAAATCGGTATGGTAGTCTTGAGTGCCCTGAGAAAATCCATCCAAATTTTCTATGGCAGTATTATGTAATGCAATACTGCCAATAGTGCCTTTAAAATTAGGTAATGATCTTAAGTCACTAGAACCACCACCAATACCAATAGCCTCTAAATTTGTGACATTACTTAATCCGTCAAGTGAAGCTAAAGATTGATTTGATAATATAGGATCATATTGGTATTGCAAAAATGCACCTGGCAAACCAAGCTCCAAAACTCTCAAATTTGTTAAATTAGATAAGGAGTTGACATGTGTAAGATTGTTGCATGATACTATATGTAATGTATCACAAGTATTTAAGTTATTAAAACCAACATTAGAAAAATTCCCGTCAATTAGTGCTAAATATCTAACCTGTTCTAAATTATTGAAAGCACTTAAATCAATAAGATTTTCATTGCTTTGTAAAATGATTTGAGATAGATTTCTTATTTCTGAAAAGGCATCAATATTACTAAGGCTGTTATTGTCTTTTAGCGTTAGGGACATCATATCACAATAGTTTATATTACTTATTGCCGATATCTCTGTCAATCCATCATTATTAATTATACGTATTGAGGAAGGTTCACTGTGGCACATATAGCGTAGATTTTCTAATCCACTCAAAGATGTTAATTGGGGATTATTTTGAATTGATAAAAATCCAAAAACAGCTTTTAGATTATTTATTGGTTCTAATGAAGTAATGTTTGACATGCCAGTACTATTGCCAATTACGAGTGAACCATCAATAGATTCATAGTTTAAATCTCCGAAATCATTCACGTCTTGTTGCGTTTCTAGTAAAAAATTTCCTTCTATGGAATTGAGTCTCAAGGATTCCTCAAGGTTGTCATCATCTGTAGTACAAGAAAAGATAGATAGTATGATAATGAAGAAATAATTATTTTTAATGCAATAATTCATATAATGATAGTGTTTTGTTCTAATGGTCTGCCATTTAGGTACTTGCTGTAAATCACAGCCAACGAGTTTTAGTATTATGCGTTGTGTTTTCTCAAGGCACTAATTTAGCAATAAAAATGAACTAGGGAATCTGCGAGGATTTTGCACAAGTAAACTCAAACCAAGCAATTGAGTATACACGGCTTAACAGTAAAAATTATTTTACTAAATGTAAAGTTTGTTTGTCTAATTGTAATATTTATTATACATTTAGATGAAATTAAACCAGATTATTATGAAAATAAATTATTTGTTTCCGAATAAGTTCAAGAAAATGGGTTGGTTTATACTAATTCCTTCGGCAATTTTGGGTTTGGTTGCTCTCATATTTGAGTATGAACCAAGTTTTTTAGATTTTAATCTTCCGGCTATCTTTATTGAAGACCTTAACCTTTTTAGTGATAAGCGACTGTTTGGGATAGTCAATAATAATATTCTGAATGAGATTCTCGGGATTTTAACTATTATTAGTTCTTTATTTGTTGCTTTTTCGAAAGAAAAATTAGAGGATGAATATATTTCCAAAATCAGATTAGAGTCTTTGGTTTGGGCTGTTTATGTTAATTATGGAGTTCTATTATTTGCGTTTTTATTTATTTTCGACTTTACCTTTCTATGGGTTATGCTATTCAATATGTTCACCGTTTTATTGTTTTTCATAATTAGATTTAATTGGCAAATTTCCAAACTTAAAAAATCAGCTCATCATGAAGAATAGTATTAAAGTAGAAAGAGCAAAAAAAAATATTACTCAAGCTGATTTAGCTAAATTGGCAAAAGTTAGTAGGCAAACAATTAACGCCATGGAATTAGGTAAATATGTGCCATCAACAGTTTTGGCTTTGAGATTAGCTCAAATTTTTGAAGTCGAAATAAGTGAGATTTTCACTTTGGAAGATTCTGATTGGGTTTAGGCCCTATTACATCTTCCAGTCTTGAATGAGATTAGTTGCGTGTTTAAACACCTAATTTAGCAGATATGAATCGAATATAAAATCTTCGAGAATTTCCGCAAGCAAGCAAGAACTAGCAATAAATTATATGCGGCTTTGTTGGAAACTGGAGTTTTACCTAATTTGAAATGTAATAGTTCGCTTCTAAAAATTTTACAGTTTTACTGTCTTCGTTTTTTTCTGATTTAAGTTCTTTTAGTAATCCCGCAATAATTATTTTTTTATTTGGCAATTTTTCTGAATTCCTAGAATGGGCTATTATGAATGTATCTGAAGTTTTTTCATCTCGTAATTCATAAATATTATAATTGTCAATTATCGGTATCATTACAAAAATCATTGCTTTTCCAGCCATAATGGGAACCATAATGAATCCATTGAAATCTGATTTTTTATCCACTAGCTTTGGAACTCCTGTTAATATTGCATTAGAAGCTAATATTCCTTTTTCATTTGCTTCTGAAGGTAATAGTTTTTGGGACTTGTACTTTAAATAGGTTTGTTTTAAATCCCCATCTAATTTTGAAAGTATGATTTCTTTCTCTTCATCTTCAAACGAAATCATAGACATTTCCAGAAAAAGAATCATTTTTTGTTTGTCATTAAATAATCCCCCAATTTTCCCTAATTCGGATTGACTTATGATCCCATCATTTGACTTTGTTAGGATATTATAAAATCTACCTCCATTATCGAGAGCTAAAAGAGCCTCATCAATTTGCTTGTATGGACTTATTTTTTTCATTTTAACGTAATTATTTTTTTTCTATTACAAATGGTCATAAACGATAAGAATACCTTGTTGAAGCATATTATTTTGCTGATTCCTCATTTTTCTTTATCGCTAAGTTACGCGTTATAGACCTATTGCATCCTTATTGAGTGGGAAGAAAATAGAACCGCCCGATTTCATTACATACTTTTTATAGACATTTTACTCATCCTTCATGTCATAACGATCAAGCATCATCACTTTTTCCCAAGCTGCAACAAAGTCTTTCACAAAGCGCTATTGCCCATCATCAGCGCCGTAAACTTCGGCGATGTTGCGCAGTTGCGCATTAAAACCAAAAATTAGATCGCAGCGGGTCGCTGTGTATTTTGTGGTTCCACTTACAGATTTCACTATCGGTTTGAATGTGTGCTCCCTTTATCTAATCCCCATAAGAGTCGCATTGGATGCAACCAACAAGGCAGGCACGGATAATTACCACTTCCCAAAATAGGCCGCCCAAAAATACAGGGCAGTACATTCCCTCAGTTGAGAATGGTCTGGAATAAAACACAAGAACACTGAAAATTATTCGTCATTGCTATTTGTGGCTTTCAATTACAGATTTCTCAGTTTCCAACCGAAGAGGTCATACGACTAGTAGTTCTCAAGCTAAAGAATTCTTAATCTTTTATTGGTCTTATTCAGGATAATTAACTTTAAGGAAGTTGGAAGATCAACAACTTGTTTTTTAAGTTATAAAAAAAGAGCTATCTCGCTAGCCACTGCAACTGCAACGACGGCACAATTGTTTTGAACTGGATTGTTGAGAGTCCGAAATGTGATAAGGCAACAGCATCATTGATGGTTTTGAGCGCCGACCCGGACTTATATTTTGACCATACAGCAGAAACAATACAAGATTTTGAAAAAACCGTTTGGAATTTATTGCAAAAGATTCTTGAAAAATTCAGGGAAAATGAATTTAAAAACAGCAACTGAAGGAAACGACCATTTAGATTTGGACTGAACTGAATAAAAAAAGCGTTGAAGCAACCCACACTCAAACCCTAGCAACAAAAAAATCTGGTCAATGTGACGAGCAAACACTTCAGGTTCAAAATACTTTTATATGGTCGCATACTCATTAATTAATTTGCTTTGGCTGACATTAATCATTAATTATCTGCAACAGATTCCATATTTTAGCGGTAAATGGCAATAAATCAACACTTTTTCAGAAAAACCATCATCGCTGGTTCAGGATTATTTCTCTGCGTATTTTTAGTGGTTCACTTATCTGCTAACCTCATTTTGGTACTCCCCGCAGCTATTGCCAGAGGTCTATACAACAGCTATTCCACAGTATTACGCGAAAGTCTCTTCATACAAATAATTGCCTATTTGCTTTACGCCTCTATTCTTTTACATGTGATTTACGCCTTGCTTATCACATTAAAAAACAGAAAAGCAAAACCTCAAAAATATGCCCTCAACCATTACAAACAAAACAGCACTTGGACCTCTCAGAATATGGGTTTCTTAGGCACAATGATCTTACTTTTCATTGTGGTACACTTAGCCAATTTTTGGGCACGTATAAAATTGGGGCTTGGAGCTCCTGTAGGATTGGATGCCGCCGGATACCAAGATGTTTATGAAATAACCAACAGTTTATTTCACAATATCTATTTCGTGTGCTTCTATACATTAATGGCCATTCCGCTGGGCTTTCATTTACACCATGGCTTTAAGAGTGCTTTCAAAACCTTGGGGTTTTATCATAAAAAAGGCTTACGCATTATCGCTAATGTGGCGCTTTGGTATGCGCTTATTATAGGTATAGGTTTTGGAATCATTCCATTTATCGTGTATTTCAAATAGCATAAAAAATGAAGTTAGACGCAAAAATTCCAGAAGGCAGATTAGAAGACAAATGGCGCAACTATCAGTTGAAATCGCAGCTCATCAACCCTGCCAATAAAAAGAAATTAAACATCATTGTAGTGGGCTCGGGGCTGGCAGGCGCTGGTGCCGCCGCAACATTGGCGGAACTAGGCTATGATGTCAAATGTTTTTGCTATCAAGATTCGGCCAGACGCGCACATTCTGTCGCGGCTCAAGGTGGCATTAATGCCGCTAAAAATTACCAGCATGATGGTGACAGTGTGTATCGCATGTTCCACGACACCTTAAAAGGAGGTGATTTTAGATCTCGCGAGGCCAATACCTATAGATTGGCAGAACTTTCATCACCACTTATTGATCATTTTGTACAACAGGGCGTACCGTTTGCTAGAGAGTACGGTGGCACATTAGTGAACCGCAGTTTTGGCGGTGTTCAAGTTCAACGTACGTTTTATGCGCGTGGACAAACCGGACAACAGCTTTTATTGGCTGCCTACTCACAACTGTATAAAATGGTCAAAGCGAAAAAGGTGGTCATGTATCCGCGTAGCGAAATGTTGGATCTGGTCGTGATTAATGGCAAGGCAAAAGGGATTATTGTTCGGGATTTGGTAAGCGGTCAACTCAAACGTTTTGCTGCAGATGCAGTTGTTTTGGCAACAGGCGGTTATTCAAGAGTTTTTAGACTCTCAACCTTGGCGATAGGTTGCAATGGAAGTGCTTTATGGAAAGCCCATAAGAAAGGCGCTTTTTTTGCTGCGCCTAGCTTTACCCAGATACACCCAACCGCATTGCCACAATCCAGTGAGGCACAATCAAAGCTTACCTTAATGTCGGAGTCGCTTCGCAACGATGGGCGTATATGGGTGCCTCAACAACAAGATGACACAAGAAATGCCAACGCCATTCCAGACGCTGAGCGCGATTATTATTTAGAGCGCAAATATCCCAGTTTTGGAAATTTGGCGCCAAGAGATATTGCGTCACGAGCTGCCAAAGAACGCATTGATGCTGGATTTGGCGTTGGAAAATTAAAGAATGCCGTGTATCTCGATTTTCAGCATGCTATTAAAAAATTCGGTTTGGACAGCATAAAAGACAGGTATGGCAATCTGTTTGACATGTATCATAAAATAACCGGTATAGATGCTTATCAACAGCCAATGATGATTTCTCCTGCCGCACATTTCTCAATGGGCGGGCTTTGGGTAGACTATGAATTGATGACCACTATTCCTGGATTGTACGCCATTGGCGAATGTAATTTCTCTGATCATGGTGCAAATCGTTTAGGAGCAAATTCATTATTGCAAGCCAGTATTGATGGTTACTTTATTTTACCCAATACCATTAATAATTATTTGGCAACGGAATCTAAAGCGCCATCTTACACTTGTGACCATCCTGAATTTGAGCAAACAGAACGAGAGGTCCAATCACACATCAAAAAAATTCTTGCCATCAATGGCAGCCGCACCGTCGATCATTTTCATAGGGCCTTGGGCAAGATCATGTGGCAAGAATGCGCCATGAGCCGAAATAAAACAGGGTTGGAAAAGGCCATTGAAGAAATCAAAGACATTAAAACCGCTTTTTGGAACGATGTGAAAGTGACCGGAGCAAGCAACGAGCTCAACACCGAATTGGAGAAAGCGCTGCGCCTGGCCGATTTTATTGAACTAGCACAATTGATGTGCAAAGATGCGCTTGATCGTGAAGAATCTTGTGGAGCACATTTTAGGGAGGAATTTCAAACGCATGACGGTGAGGCGCTTCGTAAAGATGACGAATATGGCTATGTGTCGGCTTGGGAATACAATGATGGCCATTTTAAATTACATAAGGAAGCCCTAGAATTTGAATTTGTACAACCCACGGTTCGCAGCTATAAATAAATAGGATATGAAAATTATATTTAAGATTTGGAGACAAGATAGCCCTGCGGAAGAAGGCATGCTTAAAACCTATGAGGTAGATGATTTAACGGAAGACATGTCCATTCTGGAAGCTTTAGACCACCTTAACGAATTGCTGGTTTTACGTGATGAAAAAGTCATTGCCTTTGAATATGACTGTAGAGAAGGCATTTGTGGCCAATGTGGGATTTTTATCAATGGCAGAGCGCATGGCCCACACGATCAAATAACCACTTGCCAATTGCATTTGAGAAGTTTTAACGATGGTGATACTGTGGTAATAGAACCTTGGCGAGCAGCGTCCTTCCCAGTCCTAAAAGATCTTATCGTAGATCGCTCTGCCTTTGATCGCATCATAGAAAGTGGTGCTTATATAAGTTCAAAAACAGGATCAGCACCCGAAGCAAACGCCATTCTCATAGCTAAAGAGGTGTCCGATACGGCTATGGATGCAGCGGCCTGTATAGGCTGTGGCGCGTGTGTGGCCACTTGTAAAAATTCTTCCGCAGCACTTTTTACTTCCGCTAAAATCAATCATCTCAATAGTTTGCCGCAAGGCGAAAGCGAGGCACATAAACGCGTGATAGAGATGACCTCACAGATGGAAGCGGAAGGTTTTGGCAGTTGCACGTTTACAGGTGCGTGTGAAGTAGAATGTCCTGAGAGCATCTCAATCGTAAACATTGCCGAGATGAACGCACGCATTATTAAAGCTAAAATCTTTGGTTAGTACGTTTGTTTCGATTGAATGCAGCACTATCCGCGCTTAATCACTCCATTTGGCTTGAGGCAAGTGGCACTTAAAACTAGCCACCAATCAATAACCTCGAGGCAAGCCCATGAGGTATGCATTGAAAGATGTTCATTCCATTTCGAGGCGAGCCTCGGGCAATAAAACCCTCTGGAGGGATTTAAAAGCTCAGCAAATTTCACTAAATTAGTTCTTCCAAACAGTCATAAAAACTATAAGTTAGCAACTTAAGCGCTAAGCCCATGCAAAAGCAATGTCCGGAATGTGGTGACAAAATTGTTGGTAGAATCGATAAGAAATTCTGTAGTGATGCCTGCCGAAATTCCTATAACAACACCATCAACAAAGACCACCGCAACATCATTCGCAACACCAATAACCGACTGCGGAAAAACTATCGCATACTCGAAACACTCAATCCTGAGCAAAAGACCAAATGCTCCAAAGCCAAACTTATTGAACAGGGTTTCGATTTCAATTACTTTACCAGCATTTATACCACCAAAGTGGGCACCGTCTATTACTTTGTCTATGATCAGGGTTATTTGCCTTTGGAAGCCGACTATTATGCCTTGGTAAAGCGTGAGAGTTGAACCCGTCTTTGAGTATCTTAAACTTCAAAAAAGGCTTCAGCATAAAAACGTACGCCGTCAAATCGAAAGCTAATTTTCATTTGACAAGAAATTTCAAATAGTTCCAACCAACCACTATCTCTCCTTTATGAATGGTTTCCTCCTTTTCGCAATCGCCATGTGCGTATTTGCGGTTGTTGCTTTTTTGAGCCACTATTTTAGCGCTAAAAAGGTAATCTTGCGAACGCTTGCGAAGCTTCCTGATTTGCCAGTGGCCAGTTTGAAAAGTAATTCATTCTCCAAGATTACTGGTAAAGCGCTTCATGTAAAAGACCCGTTAATTGTACCTTACAGCAAAAGAAAATGTATTTTTTACGACATCAAAATCGAACAGAAGAAAAGTAGCGGCAAAAGTTCCTATTGGAAAACCTTGGTGCATGAGACCAAATTTGAAGCGTTTTTTGTGCAGCGTCATGCCCACTATGTGGTCGTAAACCCTGAGGAGCATCCCAGGAACTATATTAGCTATCTTAATGTTGACAAGAACAGGATTCTGGCACCTTCAACGACCCAACGCCAGCATTTGAGTCCCTCCTGCATCAGTACCAAATCGAAACCAAAAATTTTTTCGGACTCTTCAACAAGCAATTGAGCTACAAGGAAGGTATTATAGAAATTGGAGAGCAAATTACCGTTGCCGGTATCGCCCAATGGAAATCCCTCAGTGAACCAATACCAGAGTATCCCTATGCTCAAATCGCTAGTTTGGAAGCTTCGGAAGGCCAAAAAATCATCATTACCGATTTGCCGGAAGCCTTGGTTGAACCAAAACTACGCAAATTGTAAAACCTCACAGTCCCGAATTTTCGCGACTGTGAGGTTTTATGTATACTAAAATTTTCTAAGCCTTGGTACGAGGCTAAGAGAACGTAAATTTTATCAATCCTTTCTCCAATTATGGCCTTTCAAATCCAAGGATGCCTTTAAAATGTCTTTTTGGCTGATTTGTCCAATCAATTTACCGTTTTCGACGATAGGGAAACGGCGAATTTTAGAATCCAAGAATACTTTGGCAGCATCAAAAACGTTCATATCGCCATCAATGGTTTCCACATTTTTTACCATGCGGTTTTCCACTTTATGTTGTTCCATAGGCATGTTGTAATACCTGCTTTCACTAAGATCCTTGAGGCAATCCCCTTCGGAAATCACACCAATAAGTTCATTGTTCTCATTGACCACCGGCCCACCCGAAATCTTGTATTTAATCAAAGCCTGTATGACTTCTTCAACCATTTGATCGGGTCTGAATGTGATCAATTCCCGAGTCATATAATCACTCACCTTAAGTGCAGCAACCTCTGTAGTGCTTTGCTGTTTCCTGGCTCCTTGAAAACTTTTGATTCCCATAATTTTTAGATTTTTAAGTTGGATTGACCTTAAAGTTACTCAAAATAAACGAATTATACCAATTGAAATCAACGATGGGTTTAGGTTGTGACATTGCGATTTCGGTTTTTTAGATGATATCGTAAAAATAGCCTGATCGATTTTGAGCTCTAAAACACCCCTTTAAATTTTCGTAGTTCAGGTTTCAATTTGTGCCTGGCGTAAAAATGTGCGACTCCGCTGGAGTCGGGATTTGTTCCTCCTATTCATGCTATAAACCTGCAATGCCGCCGGCATTGATACGCCGTAAATAATAGAATCTAATAGTTTGCGGTTTGCGATGTGACATAAAGCGCATTGTAATTGCTCATATTAAAATTTCGGACATATTTGTTTCGCCTACAAACACTTTCAGCAAGGTTAAAGCATTGTAAAAAGGGATCTTGTTTTTTTGTGCTAGGCTATAAACCTGCAATGCCGCTGTCATTGTTTTATCACATTCAAATAATTTACAATCTCAATGCATAAACCCTAATACGCCGATCACACCACTATTTATATTTCAAATAATTCCAGAGGGATTAAAGCTTTATCGAACTCAAATTCAATGCGTTGATTACAACTCCAGAGGAATCGCAAATTGCAAGCCCTCAGAACATCAACATCAACGCGCAGGACTTCCAAACGTCCAAAAAATCTTTAGGGTTTTAGCTTCTAGCTTAAAAAAATCAAGCGACCCGCTGTCATTTCATACCTTTGCCTTTTCAAAACATACTATGGAACAAAAATCCCCCATCGCAATAATAGGATGTGGCTGGTTAGGCCTACCACTCGCAAAACAATTCGTGGCAGAAGGCCATACGATTCATGGTTCTACAACTTCCGAAGAAAAATTGGCGGTTTTGGCCCTGGAAGGCATTCGTCCCTTTTTGCTGGATGTTACTTCGGAAGGCATTGCTGGCCAGCTCAAGGCCTGTCTTGAGGGTTGTAAAATTCTAGTGCTCAATATCCCGCCAAGACTTCGGAAAAATCCAGAACAGGATTATGTGGGTGAAATGCAACAGTTACTGCCACACATTGAAAATTCTTCGGTGGAGCAGCTTGTATTCATTGGTTCAACTTCGGTGTACGCCGATGACGAGAATATGCCAGTAATTACCGAAGCCTCAACCTTTTCAAAATCTGAAACCGCTCAGAAATTAGTCACTGCGGAAGGCCTTTTTCAACAAAACAACAATTTCAACGCCACGATCTTGAGACTTAGCGGACTCATAGGCCCTAACCGCCATCCGGCGACTTATCTTTCTGGTCGTAACCAGATTCAAAATCCGGAAGCGCCGGTAAATCTCATTCATCGCGACGATGCCATCGCTATTATAAAAAGCATCATTTCCCAGAAGTTGTGGAACGAAGCATTCAATGCCTCCTTTCCCTCACACCCTGCAAAAAAAGAATTTTATACCAAGGCCTGTGAGCAGCAAAACCTACCGCTTCCGCAGTTTGATGAGCAGTGTGCAAGTAAAGGAAAAACCATCGCTTCTAATAAATTGTTACAACGCTTAAAGTTTCAGTTTGAGCATCAAATCTAACAATTAGCAGTCTTTTAAGATATTATGCAACAAATTGTTTTAGTTTTGGGCGCTAAAAGATTCAATGTCCAATGTTCAATGTTGGAGTCAAAGAAATTAACCACTAACTAAAAGTTATTAGAACTAAAGGCTTACAATTTTCAAACAAAAATACCATGAAAAAGATTTTACTTACCGTTATCATGCTTACCACGCTAGGTGTTACAGCACAAAACAACGATCAACTTAAAAAACATTTTGAGGCCTATTACCTTCAAATGAAAGGCCAAGGGGATGTACAAGGTGTTATCAATGCCTTAACGCATCTCAATGTAATCGCTCCAAACCAAGCCCGTTTGGATACCTTGGCTTACGTCTATGTTTCTGAAGGTAGAAACCTTGAAGCGCTCAATACTATTGGAATTGAAAAAGGGCCAAATGATGCCGATATCAATGTTGAAGTCAAGGCCATTGCCTTAAAGGCGATGAACCAACCTGAACGTGCGCTGACTTTTTACAACGAACTTTTTAAAAGGGACTCCAACCCCTACATTGCTTATGAAATTGCCGACTTACTGACAATAAACCAAGATTTTGCAGGTGCTAAAGCTCAGGTGGAATATGGTTTAATCAATGCTACCGACGATATGAAACGCGCGTTCTACGAATCTCAACGTCCGTATGAAGTGCCTTTAAAAGCGGCGTTTACCTACATGAAAGCCTTGGTGGTTTTTAATATGAATAAAGCTGACAATCTGGATCAAGCCATTGGCCTACTCGACGAAGCGCTTGTGATGGCACCCAATTTCAACATCGCCAAACTAAGTAAGGATGCTCTGGAAGCAAGAAAAGTGACGCCTCCCAAAGACAAGGAATAAGCAAGCTATAAACGAGATCAAAAAAAAGTGGATACCCTTAATTGGATATCCACTTTTTTAGTCTTCAGTCTTCAGTCCTCAGTCTTCGGTCTTCAGTCATTTTACTTCGTGCTTCAAACTTCAAACGTCCTACTTGAAACTACCAAATTCTAACGCGGTCTTCTGGTGCGATGTACATGCTGTCACCTTCCTTGATATTGAATGCCTCATAAAATGCATCTACGTTTTTCAATGGTTGTGTTGCTCTATAAATCCCAGGAGAATGCGGATCGGTCTTGATCTGTGTTCTCAGGGCGTCTTCTCTGGTCAAGGTTCTCCAAACGGTTGCCCAAGACATGAAGAAACGTTGCTCTGGCGTAAAGCCGTCTATTTCGCCTGGTCTTTCATTGTTTTCATAAAAGAGTTGCAATCCATCGTATGCACCGAGTACACCACCAAGATCTCCAATATTCTCTCCCAGTGTAAATTTTCCGTTGATGTAAAGACTGTCCATCACTTCAATGGCACTGTATTGATCTGCCAAGGCATTTGCCCGTGTGGTAAATTTCTCAAGATCCTCATCGGTCCACCAGTTTTTAAGATTTCCTTCGGCATCATAACGTGCTCCAGAATCGTCGAAAGCGTGTGATATTTCGTGACCAATCACTGCGCCAATGCCACCATAATTAACCGCTTCATCTGCTTTGTAATTATAAAAAGGGGGTTGCAAAATAGCTGCAGGAAATACGATTTCATTGTTACTTGGGTTGAAATAGGCGTTTACTGTTTGTGGTGCCATGCCCCATTCCGTGCGATCCACAGGTTGGCCAATTTCGTCCAAATTTTTTCTGGAAGACCAATTGATCACTGCCATCATGTTATCGGCAAAACTATTGCCTTCCTTAACCTCTAATTCGGAGTAATCTTCCCACTCATCTGGATAAGCAATCTTAACGGTAAACTTATTTAGTTTTTCAATGGCCTTTTTCTTAGTGTCGTTGGTCATCCAATCCAATTTCTCTATTCTATTTTGAAAAGCCGTGATGATATTGGCAATCATTTTTTCTGCTTTTTCCTTAGCCTCTGGTGGAAACTTCGCCTCAACGTACAATTTACCAATCGCTTCACCTACACTGCCATCTACAGTTCCAAGCGCTCGCTCATCGGCAGGTTTCATTTTTTTGGCTCCAGTTAAGGTTTTTGCGTAAAAATCCCAGTTGGCCATTTCAATCTCGGTGGTTAAATACCCCGAAGCTCTGTTTAAAGTACTCCAATCCACCAAGCTCTTAAGATCCTTGATTGACGTGTTCTTCAAGAATGAATTGAGTGCCGCCATATATTTAGGCTGCATGATGTTTAGAGTATCGATTTCACTTTTGATGCCTAAATCTGAAATCATTTTGCTCCAATCAATCGCCGGTGTCATTTTATCCAAATCGGAAACTGCCGACATATTATTGTAATTACGCGCATCTCTCATGGCTACTTTATCCAATCTAGGTTCTGCTAATTGGGTTTCCATTTCCATGATTCTTTTGGCTGCTGCATCGGCATCGGCTTTGCTGTAATTGATAAATTGCAACATGCGTGATACATGTGCCAGGTATTGGCCTCTAATTTCCTTTGATTTGGAATCCATATCCAAGTAATAGTCGCGCTGCAAGCCCAAACCACCTGGATAGACCCAAGCGATGTTTGTGCTGCTGTCATTTAAATCGGCATTGGCACCAATACCCACGAAAGGCGCTGAAATTCCATTATTTTGAGCAATGACCGTTTGCAAATCCTTTAAAGTATTAATCCCATCGATCTTACTTAGTAGCGGTTCAATAGGCTTAATACCGGCTTCGTTTCTCGCTACAGTGTCCAACTCAGTTTGATACACTAAAAGCGCTTTCTTCTGGTCACTGCCATCTTCATATTTATTGAGTTCTTTTGCGGTATTGACGATATCCAACACGTCTTGTCGGGTTGATTTTCGCAAAACATTGAAACCTCCCCAGCGGGTCTCATCTTCTGGGATCTCGTTGTTCTTGATCCAGTTTCCGTTGACGTAATTGTAAAAATCGTCTTTGGGATCTACGCTGGTATCCATGCTTTCCAGTTCGATGCCTGGCGTTTGCTCTGCCATGGCAGTGTCTTTCTTGGAATCATCCTTACAACCTGTAAATGAAGAAATCCCAATGACCGACACCATAAAAATGGTACTGATTTTAGTATTCATAAAAATTAAAATTAAATTGGTTTAAATCCTTAAATTAATCGTGTTCAAATAAATTTGTGAGTGGTTATAACTGAGACGGGTTCATGTCTGGCCTGCCAATATTATTCTTCTCAAACTCCAATTTCTTATTGATTTGGAGGTTGAAATTAGAGACACTTATCAAAAACTCCTTGACACTCTCAAGTTTTTCTGCCTTAGTGCTGTTATATAATAGTAAGGTACTGTTGAGTTTTTGCAATTTGGTGTCTAAAGCACTAAATCGCGCTTCAATGGGTTTAGTTCTAATCGCTTTTGGCATTTCGGCCTTAAGATCCTTGATGAAGGTCAATACATTAGTGCGATCATCGTTGAAGAAGCTAAAATCGGCCGATTTCAAAAGCAGCACTTGGACGTTGAGGTCTTTGTATTTTTGCCAATCGGTCACTGTTTTTTTTGCATCTTGACTTAAGCTAAACTCTGTATATTCCAATGCTTCGATGTCTTTAGGGCCAATGGTTCTCGCCTCTATCTCTGCCTGTGTCTCTTTTTTTTCTTGAGAGACTTTAGCTTCTTGACAATTAAAAAGAAAAACAGTTAAGCTTATGTAGAAGAGCGTTTTTAAGCGCATAATTTCAAGATTGAATTCGGGGTAAATATATAAAATAGACACAAGCTTTATAGGCAATTAACAAAAATATAGCGTGCTTAAGCTTTTATGCGCTTGATATTCTTACTACTTTTGATGCAGATTTAAACCCAATACCATGTCTAAAATTCTAATCATTGGCGCTGCTGGCCAAATAGGCTCTGAACTCACGTATAAACTGCGCGAGCTACATGGTGACGATAACGTCATTGCCAGCGATATAACCTATGAAAATACAGCGCTGGTTAACTCAGGTATTTTTGAAATTGTAGATGCCCAAGACCAAGCTTCGGTTAGAATTTGTGTGGATAAACACAAAATAGACACCATCTACCTTATGGCAGCCATGTTGAGTGCCACTGGTGAGAAATACCCCATGAAAGCTTGGGACCTCAACATGAATTCCCTATTTCATGTATTGAATCTCGCTAAGGAAGGCATTATCAAAAAAGTGTTCTGGCCGTCGAGCATTGCGGTTTTTGGCCCTACCACACCAAAAGTTGACACACCCCAACACAGTATTATGGAGCCCTCAACAGTGTATGGCATTACCAAACAAGCTGGTGAGCGTTGGTGCGATTACTACCACAAAAATTACGGTGTGGACGTGAGAAGCCTAAGATTTCCAGGAATCATTAGCTGGAAAACCATGCCAGGAGGCGGCACTACCGATTATGCGGTTGAAATCTACCACCAGGCCATACTCGACAAAAGCTATGAGTGCTTTTTAAAGGAAGACACTGAACTCCCAATGATGTTTATGGACGATGCCATCAACGCGATGGTAGAATTGATGGATGCAGCTTCCGAGACAGTAAAAATACGCTCTTCTTATAATTTGGCAGCCATTAGCATTACACCTAAAGAAGTTTCCGAAGCCATAAAAAAACACATTCCAGATTTTAGAATTTCTTATAGCCCAGACTTTAGACAAAAAATCGCTGACACCTGGCCTAAATCCATCGACGATTCTGAAGCGAGAACCGATTGGGGTTGGAATCAGAAATTTGACCTGGATAAAATGACCGAGGAGATGCTTAAGAATTTGAGTGAAAAGTATGCCAAGGTTAAATAAGTCTAAATTCCGAAAGTAAAGTTCCAAATATCAGATGTTCAGCCGGCTTCAAAACTTGCTGCTTGACGCAAGATGATAATGCTTTGGGTTCAAGACTAAGCATCTGAAACTACTTTGTGAGCATTCCATTCTAAATCGGCGCCTTAGGATGCTTCATTCCGTTTAATCAGCTTCCGACTAATTTCCTTTCTCAATTTTCTTTCCTCTATTTTTAATCAATAACCTATGGGCTAACCCACAAGGTATGCACTGAAAGATGTTCTTTGTATTTCAAGGCACGCCTCGGGGAATAAAACCCTCTGGAGGGATTTAAAGTGATGACATTTTAAAAGTTTAACGATGTTGCTGTAAAGAGGCAATAATCCTAAACCCAATTAAAATGAAATCTAAATTTATCCCATTGGCAATTGCACTTGTAGGCATCCTGTGTTTTGCAACAAGTTTCATAATCCCAAGCTCCAATTCTGGAGAACTTGAGGTTGAAATAGAAAAATCGGCTTTTATAATGCCCGCAGTGCATCGTGTGTATTCAAATCCTGATGCACTCAACGGCAAATACCATTTGTTCAAGGCTAAAATCACCAACAAAAGCAATCAAACTCTAGAGGATGTTACCGTAAAATACCGTATCCCAGATTATATTGACTGGACGGAACTTACCGTTTCTGGACAGATGTTTCCAGGTCAAACCTTGGTAATTCCCTGCTATCCAAAATTCAAGGATGATATTACCGAAAAATCCACAGAATCCATTGAAAAGGCGCAAATCGAAATTTCTTGGGATGGCGCTGAAGAGGATGACATCATTGAAGAAGAATTTAGTTTTAAAATCACCAACCGCAACGAGTATGTCTATACTGGCGTTAAAACTGAAGAGATCAGCACTTGGAGCGACATGTATGACAATGATGCACTTATTGCCTGTTTTGTGACACCAAACGATCCCGTTGTTAAATATTACACGCAAAACCTTCAGGAAAAAATGATGAAGGGCGAAGCAGCCTCCATCACAAGAAAACCCGAAGATGGCGTACGCTTTTTAGCAAATATCTACGAAGCCACAAGAAAATCCCACATGGTTTATAGTGGCACCAAAGGCATTCCGCAGTCTACCGAAGACATTCAATCCATCGTACAGCAAATTAGACTACCCAGGGAAGTGATTACCGGCAACACTGGCTTGTGCATTGAATTGAGTTGTTTGTATGCCAGCGTACTTTCTGCGGCAGGTTTGGATCCCATTATTTATATGGTGCCTGGTCATGCCTATCCTGGATTTAAAATGAATGGTCAATACTTTGCTATTGAGGCCACGAGTATCAATGGCCAAGGTCTTGGCGGTATTGCCTCAGCAGAAGAAGCTTTCAAGAAAGGAAACGAAAATCTAAAAGAGTTCATGGAGCGCGCCCAAAGTGGCGACCCTAGATATACCTTGGTAGACATTCATGCCGTAAACCAACAAGGCGTCACTGCAATGGATCTTAAGGATAATGATTTCATGAGAAAAAAAGTGGATGATATTGTGGCCTCATGGAGCTCTGAGCAGCCGGTGCAACCCAAAAATGAGACCCAACCCAACCGCCGGCCAAGCAATACGGAGATCATTGTGCCAGAGAACAGCATTAAGACCAGTGCACTGTCTTTTGCGATACCAAATGGTTGGCAAACCATGATGCGCCCCGTCCCACAAGTACCCATTCTCACGGCCCAAGTGGTGGCTCCAGACCAACTAACCACAGTAAGTATCTATGATATTCCTGCTGCTTCGATTGAAGAAGCCATGCAGACCATTGATCAATACATGTTGAATTTTGGGATGCAGATGCAATACCAATCCAATGGCAATACTATTTCGGGGCAAACCCAAGCTCAAGATGGCAGCACCTTCAATTGGGTGGGCAAATGTTTGAAATCACAAAACGGAATCCGTGTTGTGGCGGTTGGCGCTCCAAGTTATGCCTACAATCAAAAAACGGGCATCATCAACCAAGTGTTCAATAGCATTAGATAAGCCTATTAATTTTCGATTGAAGAAGCAAGACTTGATTTCAACGCCTAGATACACAGTAAAGCTTTTCAGTTACATTTTAAATCATTCATCTTTTTATTCAGACCACATTAATTTAACCAAAATCATGAAAACTATAAAAATCCCATTGCTCGCTCTTTTTTTGCTGAATGCACTATTCATTTTCGCACAGCAATCCAAACAAAACATAAATATGAAAATTGACAGCATCGGCAATGCTAAAGTCACGATCTCCATGACCATGAACGCCTCTCAATGGCAACAATGGAATGGAAGCTACGGAAACAATCCTTCAGCCCTCAAGCGCGAGATTGAAAGAGGCATGCCTGCATTTTTCGTGGACGATTTTAAACTTGACAAAGACGATATGAACCGCTCCTTTGCCCTAAGTCTAAATGCTTATGGCGCCTGTAGAATAGACAAACGCGGCAAATGGATCATGAACACAGACCAAAAAGACGCACAACTCACAGCCCTAACCAAGCATAAATACATGTTGGTTAGCAGCCCTCCAGAATACGGTGGCAGTTTGCAACAAATCTATACCATTGAATTGCCAGAAGCAGCACATCAAATCAAAACCGATAAAGACGCCTTTGGGAAATCAACCTTTGAATTTAAGATGGATCAGCCTTCTGGACCTTTCAATTACATGCGCTGGTCTGGAGTATTTCTAATTGTAATTGGAGGGGCTTGGTTTGGCAAAAATGCTGTAACGCGCAAATAATCGTCAAAAAGATCATTTAATAGCTAAGTATTTGGTGACCACTTAAAAAAATGTATCTTACTCATGATTAGTCACTAACATGAGCCAAGTCTACAAAATCCAACATCAACTGCAGCTGATAAATGCCATCAAAGACAACGATTCTCTTGCCTTAAAAGAATTTTATATGGCCAACTATCCTAAAATAGAGCAGCTCATTTTAAAAAACAGCGGTTCAAAAGCACATGCCAAGGACATTTATCAAGAAGCCTTCATCGCAGTTTGGAACAATTTGAGAACTGGTCGCTTTGCTCCCGAAAATGATTCGGCACTGCAAGGGTATCTCTATCAAATTTCAAAGAACAAATGGCTGGATGTCTTGCGTTCAAAACGTTTCAAAAGCACACAATCCTTGACGGAAGAACGCAGTCTATTTCTATCGCAAGATGAGGAAACCCATGAAGACCCTGAAGAAACAAAAAGACTCAACCTTGCCATGGAAGCCTTTAAAAATCTGGGCGAGCCGTGCAAAAGCCTATTAAAGACTTTTTATTTTGAACAGAAATCCTTGCGGGACATCGCTTCCGAAATGGCTATTGAAGAAAGCTCCGTTCGTAACAAAAAATACCGATGCATGGAAAAATTACGTTCCATCGTATTAGCCTCAAATTAAGAAACATTGAAAAATAGCAACAACATATCACAAGAATTATTGGAAACCGTTGAGCGACACCTCAACAAAACCATGAGCAAACAAGAGGCACTCGATTTTGAGCTGCGTCTTGCAGAAGACCCTCAATTTAGAACTCATGTCGCAGATATAAAAACGCTCTTGTTGGGCATTGGCAACCAGTCGCTCAAGGAACGTCTTGACGAATTTCATGAGGCGCTCCCAGAATCGCAGATGGAAAGCTCCAATAGCAAAACCAAGTCCACAATGCTTTGGGGCAAGTTTGCCGCCGCCATACTTATCTTTGCGGCCATAGGTGGTTTTTGGTGGTTTAGCACTACCCAGAACGAGCGTTTATATGCCGAATATTTCACGCCAGATCCCGGTTTACCAACCACGATGAGCAGCTCTACCAACTTTGAATTCTATGATGCCATGGTGGATTACAAGCAAGGCAATTACAAAATTGCCATTGAGAAATGGGAAGCTTTAAGCATAGAAAATGACACACTTGACTACTTTTTGGGAGTTGCCTATCTCGCCGATAAAAATCAAAAACGCGCCATTCCATTTTTGGAAAAATCAACCCAAAATACGGCATTCCCATTATTAAATGATGCTTATTATTATTTGGGATTGGCCTATTTAAAGGAAGGTAATATTGCACTTGCTAAAAAGAACTTAAGCTTAAGTGCCACTGAAGATAGCCAATTGCTACTTTCAGAATTGGAAAAGAATCCATAATACGAGGTCATATGAAGGGATATTCATTTTGTATTTTCATTTTGATGCTATCTTCATTGCTACAGGCTCAAGAAACTCCAATCCTGAATACGAGTATTTTGGATTCTTTAATGCTTAAGGGCGAAATACTTAATGCTGAAGCCAGGTTAAACGAACAACTCGCTTATATCCAATCTCATAATCTCAATGATTCCTTATATAAATACACGTATTACGTAGGTAAAATTGAACTGCAAAAATCCGATGCCAAAACAGCCAGTAAAAAGGTCGATGCTTTTTTAGACTATATCAATACAAAATCAAAAAACAAGCGAAGCTACTATCAAGCGCTCTTGAAACTTGCAGATTTTTATGACGAAATAGGCAATAACCAAAAATCACTTGACATCACCACTACTGCTTTGAAAATTATCAAAGAAGTTAGAGATGCCACGCCAGAGGAGATTGGCAAAACCGAATACAATATTGGAGCGACCTACCTGTCACTTGGCAACGTAGATCAGGCCAAAACCAATTTTCAGAAAGCCCTAAAGCGTTTCGAAAGCTATAAATTTACTTCAAAAGCACAGCTTTCCGACGGGTACAATGCTGTTGGCGCCACAATGTGGATGTCCTCAAAATTAGACAGTGCCAGCTACTATTACTCCAAAGCAATTGAAGCCATAGCAATGGCAAAGGGCGATCCTATAATGAATTTATATTTGGCCACTGTCATAAAGTCCAACATATCCTTATTGGAATATGGGCAAGGCAATTTGGACAAGGCCATTGCCATACAAAACGGAGTGATCTCAAATTATGAAAAAACCATCCATGCCCTTAGCGACGAAAATGTGGTCTCAAAGGCTAAACGGTTTCAGTTAAGGGCCATTTCAAATATGGCGGTGTTTTACAATGAACAGGGAAACCTTCAGAAAGCGCATGACTTGATGCTTTTTGCCTATCAGAAAAAGAAAACATTACGAGAAGCCGATGATTCTGATTTAGGTGCTACGCTCATTCAAATCGGGCAATCGAGCCTTTCACTTCAAAACTACGATGACGCCATATCCTATTTAAATGAAGGCCTTAAGCAGTTCGAAGTCAATGCTATAGAAAACCCGTATTGGAAAGCTGCAGGTTTTCATGCTTTAGCTGAAGCCCATGCCGTAAAAAAGAATACTTCCGAAGCAAAAAAATACTACGAGCAAAGTGAACAGTATTTCAAGGAAGCCTTAGGCAATGATTACGATATTGAATTCCTATCGTTTTTGAGAAATAAATCCCTGTTTCTAGCAGAAAATCAAGCACACGAAGCCGCATTGAACACTGCCCAAACGGGCTATGACTATGTTCTAAAAAACGGGGGAGACGATAATTTTACCCTTGTAAAGCAATTGCTAAATTTGGCTATGGTCAACTACAAATTGCAGCAGTATGAGCAAAGCTTGATTTGGGTGGATAAGGCAAATCAATATCTCAACAAAGCCGCATCTGCTGCCGACTCCAAACAAAAAGACTTTCACAAACCGCAGCTCATTTTATTGAAAGCCTTAGCGCAATATGAACTTCAACCCAACAAAGACACGAGTTTTCTAAAGCAACAACTAATCGCATTGGATAAGGCAATTTCCCTGTTGGAAGATCGCAAGACAAGGGTTTATAAAAATGAGGATCTCAGTATACTCATGACAGACTACCAATCAATTTCAAACTTTTCAAAAAAAGTAGCACTGGACCTGTACCAAAAAACAAAAGAAGCCATTTATCTAGACAAAATCATAGAACTTAATGAGTCGGCCGTTTACAATCGCATTAGATCACGATTGAATCTTAAGAACTCCATCTCATTTAAAGATGTGTCAAAACCTGTTTTAGAGCGAGAACTGCAATTAAAAAACGAGATGTCATTCACGCTAGATCATTCAGAAAACATTCAATCCTTTCTCGATGTAGAAAAAGAATGGCAACTGTTTTTAGACACTTTAAAAACCCGCTTTCCAAAATATTACAAAATGCGATATGCCACAATTTCGCAACCTGTTAAAAACTTAAAACGCGCCATTGCAGACCACACCACGGTAGTACGTTATTTGAATATAGATGAGGCCACGTATGCCATTCTGATCAATAAATCTGAAAAGCACCTTGTAAGATTGAATCCGAAGGATCTGCAAAAAAACGTGCAAGCCTTAACAAACGAACTTTGGGACCTTGAAACATCAAGTGAATTATTGCATCAACTTTACGTAGAACTTTGGCAGCCTTTTGAGGATAGAATCAACACCAATCACGTGATCATCATCCCAAATGGGCAATTGTTCAATTTGAGTTTTGAATCTTTGACCCCAGAAAAAATTGCCAGTTTTAAAGAATTAGAAACCAAAAGCTTGCTTGCCAAATATATCATCTCCTATAATTATAGTTTGCTTTTAACGAATAGAACAGCTTCCCAAACGCTTTTTAGTGATAATTTCATTGGCTTTGCCCCTGAATTCAACAGTAAAATGAAAACGGATTATACCTTAAAAATTAAGGATTCCATTACTATGGACCGTACTTATCTCACTTTACTACCGCAACCCTTCAGTAAAAATTTAGCTCAAAACTCATCAAAATTTTTTACTGGAGAATCCTTTATTAATGAAAAAGCCAGTAAACAGCTGTTCACACAGCACGCCAAAGAACACAAGATCATCCATATTGGCACGCACGCAGAGTCTAACAACGTGTCGCCCGAACTCTCGCGACTCATCTTTGCCAAAAATGTGAAAGATTCAATGGCTTCGGAAGACAATTCACTTTATACTTACGAAATCTACAACCAGAACCTCTCGTCAAACCTCGCTATTTTGACCGCCTGTGAAACCGGAAAACCAACCTATCAAGCGGGCGAAGGCATGATTTCATTGGCTCATGCTTTCAATTATGCGGGTAGTGAAAGCATTCTTACCAGTCTCTGGAAGATTGACGAACAGAGCAGTGCTGCCATCATTGAGAATTTTTATGGGTACATCAAGGATGGTTTGCCAAAGGATGAAGCGCTGCAAAAAGCAAAACTAGACTACATTGCCACTGCCAAGGGCAGAACCCTATCGCCACAATATTGGGCGGGCTTGGTGCTCATAGGCGACACCTTACCAATTCACCTAACATCGACATCTTATTTTTGGTATTGGATGTTGGGAGGGCTCTTAGTGATATTCTTTCTATTAGTGTTGCTCATTAAGATCAAACGAAGCGCTTCACATTAAAATCAACATTCTCAATGGACGATGCCAAATTTTTGCCAGCAATAGCGCTCGATGTAGTCGCGATGGTAGATATGCAACCTGATGTAATAAATGCGTCATAGAGGCGATAAATCGCATCTCCATATCGGTAAAAAAAAATGAGTTGTTAGCTTAGTTCAAACCCTCCCATTCGGCATAAAATTGTTTTAGGAATTGTTCCATGAAATCGTTGTGACCTGCTGCCAATTTGCGTTACAAGTTAAAAAAAGCACAGCCATATAAAACATAAAATTTGTTTCCTGATCAATTGCTTTTGAAAGTTTATACATCTCGACATTGAAACGGATTTAAAATGTAATCATAAAAAAACGTCCTCATTTGAGGACGTCCTAAAATTTGAATAGCATTGAGATCCTTAGATCCTGAAGCGTTCTACAAAGGTTCGATCTCCAGAAGACATTCTTAGCACGTAGATACCTTCTTCAGATGGTGATAAGGTGTAGATGCGTTCTAAAATTTTCGCTCCTTTCAATTCGTCCTTATGAATCAATTCATCATTGTAGTAAAGTTCGATGTTTAAAGACTCGTTGTTCAAAGCCAGTTTTGAAATCATCAAATGGTTCTTTTTCGTTCTAACCACAGGCTTAAATATCGATGTTTGTAGCTTGCTTAAAAGGATAACTTCATTCGAAACCATCTTAAAGGGTTTGATGATGATCTCAAAATCCTTGTCCAGCTCAATAGTGTAATTACCATCTTCTAAATCGCTAAGGTCAAAGCGCTTTGCATAGTCACCGTTTCTTTTTACCGTTTCCCTATGAATTACTCTGCCTTCATCATTTTTAATACTTACTTGATGGCCTTTCTTTACATTTAAGAATCTAAAGGTGGCCGAGCTGCTTGTGGGTTCGTTCTTGACGTCATTGGCGTAACCTGTTACTATTGTTAACATGAATACGACTGCTAATACTTGTTTTACTGTTTTCATTACATATTGGTTTTAAGGATTACATGGCAAAGATAAACTGCTATGCACGCATAGAAAACATCAGATTTGACCAATTTATGTTCTAAATTAACTATAAGCTCGATATTAAATAAATGTTAATGATAATATAGCATATAATAATGCGAATTTTGAATATATTTTGCTTTTGAAATGATGTACCTTTGTGTTTCATTAACAGCTCATTGTTAGGATGCACAGAAAACCAACCTTAGAAAAAATAAGCCCAGAGTTTGGAAGCTCGGTGTTTGTAAAGAAAAGCACTTCGGCCTCAGCCGATTCTAAAGCATTTTGGCATTTTCATCCAGAAATTGAGTTGGTCTTTATTGACAAGGGCTCTGGAAAACGCCATATTGGAAATCACCTCTCTTACTTTAACAATAGCCAATTACTTTTATTGGGCTCTAATTTGCCTCACAACGGCTTTAAGGATCGATTGACACAACAAGGCTCTGAAGTCTTGGTACAATTCAATCCTGACTTTTTAGGCGCCTACTTTTTTGATGTTCCTGAAATGGCAAGCATCAACATTCTTTTTGAACGTGCAAAAAACGGAATTCTCTTTAAGCCCAAAACCAAAAAGCGCGTTGGAAAAAAAATACAGAAACTTAATGAACTCAAGGGTTTTGACCGTATTTTACTGCTCATCAAGATACTTCACCTTTTAGCTGAAGCTGAGGATTACGAGATTTTGAATGCGGAAGGCTTTGTCTTCGAGACCGAAAAGCAGGACAGCTCAAAAATTGACATCATCTATAAGTACGTCAATACTCATTTTAAGCAACACATTACTCTAGATGAAATTGCTGAGGCGGTAAGTATGACCGTTCCTGCTTTTTGCCGGTATTTTAAAAAATCAACGGGTAAGACCTTTACCAAGTTGGTCAATGAATATCGTGTGGTGCACGCTACAAAATTACTCTCTGAAAGTGAAATGAGCATTGCCGACGTGGCTTTTGAATGCGGCTTCAATAATTTTTCACACTTTAATAAATTGTTTAAGGAGATGACCGGCAAGAGTGCTTCTAAATATAGAAAGGGGTTGACGAATTTATATGCGACTTGAAAAAAGAATTAAGACCGCTGCGCTAGTAGAATCAAGAATCAATATTTGGTGTCGTAGATATGTGATGGATGCGATAAATCACATCTCTACATCGGTATAATCAAAATGAATTGTTAGTTTAGTTCAAACCGTCCCATTCGTCATAAAACTGTTCTAGGAATTGTTCCATGAAATCGTGGCGACCTGCTGCCAATTTGCGTCCGGTGCTGGTATGCATCTGATTTTTTAACAACAGTAACTTCTCGTAAAAATGATTGATTGTTGGTGCCGTTGAGCCCTTGTATTCCGCTTTGGTCATGTTGAGACTGGGCTTGATGTCTGGATCGAAGATTTTTCGGTTTTTAAAACCGCCGTAGTTGAAAGTTCTGGCAATACCAATCGCTCCCAAAGCATCTAAGCGGTCGGCATCCTGAACAACATCCAATTCCGCAGAAGCAAAATTTTGCTGAAAATTTCCGCCTTTAAAAGATATGTTTTCAATGATTTGAACCACATGTTCTATCACTTTTGAATCGACGTTTTGCTCAAACAGAAACTCTCTGGCTTTCCTTGGCCCCACAGTCTCATCTCCATCATGAAATTTGCTGTCGGCAATATCATGCAACAATGCCCCAAGTGCCACGGTTAAGTGATCTACCGTTTCGGTTTTGGCAATAAGCATCGCATTTTTATAGACGCGCTCGATATGAAACCAGTCGTGCCCGCCTTCAGCATTATAAAGTTCTTTCTTGACAAAGGCGATGGTGTTGGAAATTTGTGTGTCTGAAGTCATATTTCTTGCAAGTTATGGAACGCTGATGACACTGATTTTTACTGATTTTCGCAGATAAATCTAAACTTAAAATCAGTGAGCATCTGCTTAATCAGCATTATCTGTGTTCCAAATATCGAACGCTGATGACGCTGATTTTTACTGATTTTCGCAGATAAATCTAAATTTAAAATCAGTGAGCAGCTGCTTGATCAGCGTTATCTGTGTTCCAAATACCGAACGCTGATGACGCTGATTTTTACTGATTTTCGCAGATTAATCCCCAACTTAAAATCAGTGAGCAGCTGCTTGATCAGCGTTATCTGTGTTCCAAATACCGAACGCTGATGACACTGATTTTTACTGATTTTCGCAGATTAATCCCAACTTAAAATCAGTGAGCATCTGCTTAATCAGCATTATCTGTGTTCCAAATATCGAACGCTGATGACGCAGATTTTTACTGATTTTCGCAGATTAATCCCAACTTAAAATCAGTGAGCATCTGCTTGATCAGCGTTATCTGTGTTCCAATATCGAACGCTGATGACGCAGATTTTTACTGATTTTCTCAGATTAATCCCAACTTAAAATCAGTGAGCATCTGCTTAATCAGCATTATCTGTGTTCCAATCAAACGCTGATGACGCAGATTTTTACTGATTACCGCAGATAAATCTAAACTTAAAATCAGTGAGCATCTGCTTAATCAGCATTATCTGTGTTCCAATATCGAACGCTGATGACACAGATTTTTACTGATTTTCTCAGATTAATCCCAACTTAAAATCAGTGAGCATCTGCTTAATCAGCATTATCTGTGTTCCAAATATCGAACGCTGATGACACTGATTTTTACTGATTTTCGCAGATTAATCCCCAACTTAAAATCAGTGAGCATCTGCTTGATCAGCGTTATCTGTGTTCCAGCTTCATCTTGAAACCGCAGGCTGCACCCACTTGAACTCATAGGAATTTTCGGGAATTTTCATGCGCTCTGACAATCGTATCATTCGTGAGGGTAATTTCATTAAATATTCACGTGCTTTTTCGGCTTCATCGGAAAGTCCCTTGATGTTACCAATATCCCAACGATCAATGAGTTTTTGGAGGATTTCCACATAATCTGCCGAGGTATACACGCCAATGCGCTGGGCGGTATTGGAAAACTCTTCAAAGGCAGTGCCTATTTTATCGCCAGATTCCCTTAAGAAATGGGCTGGCATGGTAATTTTTTGCTTCATCATGTAATGGAAAGCCATCATCATTTGACTAGGATCTTCCACAAAAATACGCTCCACAAATTCGGAATACGCATGGTGGTGGCGCATCTCGTCGCCAGAAATGATCTTACACATCTTAGCGAGTTGTTTATTGCCTTTTTCCTTGGCCATTTTTGCCACACGGTTGTGTGAAACATAAGTTGCCAATTCTTGAAAACTGGTATAAACAAAATTCTTGTAAGGATCGCGATCGGTGCCTATGTCAAAACCATCGGCAATGAGGTGCTGCGTTGTCATTTCTATCTCACGCATGTTCACACGCCCAGAAAGGTAGAGGTATTTATTGAGCACATCACCATGGCGGTTTTCTTCGGAAGTCCAATGTCTTACCCATTTAGACCAACTGTTATGCTCGACTTGGCCAACACCTTCCACATCCATCAACCAGGATTCATAGGTTGGCAAGGCTTCCTCAGTAATCATATCACCCACCAAAACCACCCAAAAGTCATAAGGTAGATCTTTAGACAGTTCTCTAATTTCCCTAACTTCCTCATAAAAGTTTTCACTTTCAGAATTTGGCAAAAAATCACTAGGCTGCCAGATTTTTTCAGTAGGAATCAAATATTTTTGTATTAGCGATTCAACATCCTTTTCAAGATGCTGCATCACTTCCAATCTTATATTTTTTAATGACATAGTTTTAAAGTTTTAGTTTTAATGCTCAATGGCATTAACAATTGTGCTTTTAACCCGCTCTAGGAGCGCCTTCTTGTCTGTAAAGATAGCGATTTCTATGGGCTTATGAATAGTAAAAGTGATATGATTTCCTATGCCCATGGGAAATTTGCCATAGCGCAACATCTTCCAAGAATTATTTATGGTGATGGGAACAATCACTGCGGAAGGTACTTTTTTGATCAACAACTCCAGGCCACGCATTCTAAAAGGTTTGGGATAACCATCTTTGCTGCGCGTGCCTTCCGGGAAAATCACAGCTGCGCGTTTGGTCTTTTCAATGTACTCACCAAATTGCAACATGGCAGGTAACGATTGCCGCGGATTATTCCTGTCAATCAACACCGAACCACCATCGCGCAAATTTTGGGAAATGCTGGGAATGCCCTTACCGAGTTCTTTTTTGGCCACGAATTTGACATGATGTCTCCGCAGGTTCCACATTATCGGGGAAATGTCGTACATGCTTTGATGGTTAGACACGATCAACAAAGGTTTGTCTATGGGGAGCTCGAAATCGTTTTTCCAAGTAATGCGCGTGCCTAAAATGGTGAGACAGCGTATTAAAAAAAACTGCAAGGCATCAACTGATTTTTTATGCGCCTGATAGCCAAAAACCTTAAAGCAAAATAACTGTATGGGATGAAAAACCAAAATGGTTATCCCAAAGCAAATCAAATAAATCACCGTTAAGGGATAGGCAAGTAATTTTCTCATGAAACAAAGATATATCAAAGCTTTACAAAAGCAAAAAACCACGAAATATTCGTGGTTTTTGTTTTTAAGTAGTTTTCTCCTTTGAGAGACGTCCCACTTTTAAAGTCGTACTTCGAGCTGTTCTTAACAGTGTTGGTTGTACGCGTCCATCAGGTTTTCTGCAATCAATTCGGCAGGGCGACCTTCAATGTGATGGCGCTCTAACATGTGCACCAATTCACCATCCTTAAACAAGGCCATACAAGGGGAACTTGGAGGAAATGGCACCATGTGGCTTCTCGCCTCATCTACCGCTTCCTTATCCACACCTGCAAATACCGTTACAATATGTTCTGGACGTTTGGTGTTTTGTAAACTCATACGCGCTCCTGGACGCGCATTTGCTGCTGCACAACCGCATACCGAATTCACTACAATTAAAGTAGTGCCCTCTTTTGACAACGCTGTTTTCACTTCATCTGAAGTATGTAATTCTTCGAAACCAACCTTGGTCAAATCCTCACGCATTGGTTTTACTAATTCTGCTGGGTACATCTATTATAAATTTTTAAGATTAATATATTTTCCGTTCCGAAACTTCAGAATCGGGACTGCAAAGATAAGGAAAATTTGTGAGGGGTTTTTGGTTCACCAGTCTTCAGTTTTGAGTTGACAATTCGCAATCTTGGGCAGGGTTTTGATAAAATAGCACAATTAAGATTTTGAATGTCTGAAACTTCCGAAGAAAAAGAGGTTTATCTACTGAAACTGAGTAAAAAACCATCATAGGCAATGCCATCATCCAATAGCATTTGGGTATTACTCATTGCGTTAACCGTCATGTCTAGATAATCAACTTTTAATGTTTCAACACCGGCATTGTTCTCTAAAACATAATCGTAAGTGCCAGAAGGCAAGCCATCAAAGGCAACCGGATCTGCGTTTGAATTTATAACCTTGACCTGCGAGGTTTCGGTATTGAAGCTCCATGTAATCAAACCGTCTTCAAAATCAACGTCTGTGCCCACAAATCCGCCAGAGACATTGCTCAAATTCCAAGTTCCAGAAATAGACGGCACAGCGTCAATCCTATTGGGATCGTCATCATTACAGCCTATAAAGGCAGTGGTAATCAAAGTAAGCAAAATCAATAAGCGATAGTTCATGGTGGTTGTGGTTTATGATTGTGTTTATAAGATGCCTCATCCTCGAAAAGGTTGCGTCCAACACGATTGAGAATGTGTAAAAAAAGTCTCAGTTTGCAGTCTTCAGTTTGCAGTCTTCAGACTTCAGTCTTGAGTCCTCAATCGGTATTAAATCTTCCCAAAAAATCATTTCACCAATATAAAACTTAAAAAACAACTAACATTGGTATCTTTGGCCTCGATTTCAATAAATAATTATATGGGTGTTACAAAATGGATTGGCGGTGCTTTAGGATGGGCTTTTGGCGGACCAATAGGTGCTATTATTGGTTTGGCCTTGGGAAGTTTGGTGGATGGCGCGTCAAAGAGCGATTTTCCCTTTTTAGGGCAGGGTGATCGCAAGCAGGACGCTTCACGTCAGTCGACACGCGGCACTTTTCGTAGTGCGCAACAGCGGCCGCAAACCCAACCTGGCGATTTTGAGGTAAGCTTGCTTATTTTGGCTTCGGTTGTGATTAAGGCCGATGGGCATCAAGACCAGCGTGAGCTCGATTTTGTACGCCAACAATTTGTGAGTATGTATGGCAAGGATCGCGCCAACCAGGCCTTCAGTCTCTTTAAGAATATCAATAAACAACAAATCCCGACCAGGCAGGTTTGTTTGCAGATCAAGCAAATGATGGACCATGCGTCACGCTTGCAATTGCTGCATTTTCTCTTCGGAATTGCCAGAGCCGATGGTATGGTCACTGATACGGAGGTCTCACAGATTTATATGATCGCAGGTTATTTGGGAATTTCGTCAAGGGATTATGACAGCATCAAGGCGATGTTCTACAACAGTAGCGATAACGCTTACAAGATCTTGGAAATTACAAAAGCGGCCACGAACGATGAAGTAAAAGCGGCCTACCGGAAGATGGCGAAAAAATACCATCCCGATAAAGTGATGCACTTAGGAAAAGAACACCAAGAAGGTGCTGAGGAAAAATTTAGACAAGTACAATTGGCCTATGAACAATTGCAGAAGGAACGTGGGTTTTAGTTGTTAGTCCACAGTCTACAGTAGGCAGTCGCCAGTCGTCAGTTTGCAGTCGCAGTCTTAGTCGCACTTTTAAGTAGCGCCCCATTCAGAAGATGCCGACTCAGTAGCAATTGTACTATTGCTTTTTCCTATTGTTTATGCGCTTTTCAACCTCTTTGAAATAGCGCTCTGATTTGTATTTTCTATACATAAACAATGCGATAACAATCAATGCGAGAATCATAAAGCCTCCCTTGCCTGCAACAAAATTCAAGAAATTCATAATATTTAATTTGAATGTAAATCTGGTCACGCTGAACCGATTCGTTTTTTAGACTTCAAATGTAGATCATTTCCATTTTTGGATAATACTTTTTAACATTGCTTTTTTATGATCTAGTTATTGCTGCTCGAAAGCATTACTGCACTCAATGCACAACGTCTCAGAGGAGGCGTTTTTTAAACACTTATGACGCGTTTTATCAAACTGAAGGAGTACTTTAGAAATGCTTCTTCGCGCTTTGTTATTGTCTGGAATTACGTGTAATTTCATGCCAATTCTAAGCATGCTGGAAGGTTCAAACCTAAAAAACCCCAGCAAAATCATCCCCTAAACAAAAAGAAATCGTCTTTCATGTCTTCGATCTGCGCGTCTTCATTGGTAATGATATAATCTATGGCTTGGGTGGTAAATTCATCGCCTTTTGGGGTCAAGGACACAATTTTGTTATCGATCGCGATCATATTGTTTTTAAGTGCCAAATCCAACACGGTTCGCGAGCGGACTTTTTGCCAATTGATATGCTCATTTAGGTGCTTGACGTGGCGTTCACTTTCTTCCTCATGGTTTTTTAAGTGGAGTAGAAACGTGAGCAATGAGACTTCGGTGCGTTGTTGTTTTTCTCGGTATAACACCGCAATGATACCCTTACTTGGTGCAAATAAATAAACGACCAAAAATAAAATTCCCAACATGGTCGTGATTGATCCTGCGATGGAAGCATCGAGCCAATACGCCATCCAATAGCCAGAAATGGCGCTCAAAATGCCAAAACCTATGGATAGCAACAGCATTTTTTTTAAATCGGTTGTCAATAAATAAGCGGAAGCTGCCGGAGCAATCATCAAGGCCACCACTAAAATGGCACCTACCGCATCAAAAGCACCCACGGTGGTTACGGATGCGACCGACATTAAGCCATAATGGATCACGATGGGCGAAAAGCCTAGTGACGCCGATAAACCCTTATCAAAAGTGCTCAACTTAAGCTCCTTGAAAAACAAGATCAAAAGCGTGATCGTTATGAGCAAAATAGACCCAATAACCCATAGTGATTTGGGGCCTACATCAACCCCTCCCATATAAATTCTATCAAAAGGAGCAAAGGCGAGTTCGCCCAACAACACCGCATCGATATCCAAATGCACGTCATTGGCGTTCTTGGCAATCAAAATCACTCCAATACTAAACAACACCGGAAACACCAAGCCAATGGCGGTGTCTTCTTTTACCAAACCGGTTTTCTGGATGTTCTCTACCAAAACCACAGTAATCACACCAGTAAACGCTGCCAACAATATCAACCAAGGCGAATTGAGATCTTGAGTGATAAAGAATCCCACCACGATGCCTGGTAAAATCGAGTGACTGATCGCATCACTGATCATGGCCATTTTTCGCAACACCAAAAAAGTACCAGGAATCGCACAGGCGATGGCGACAATGCTCGCAATAAGCTGTATTTCAAATTGTGCGCTACTCATTGTTCTGGTGTTGTTGGTTGTACAAATTGGAAGCGGTCTCAAAACCTTGATCCGTCAAACTCCAAGTACTGCCTTCAAGGCGGATGTAATTTTTTTCCTCTAATGTTTTTAAGCTGCCTTTTGTAAATCCCTGAAAATTATTCAAGATCCTAATTTCGTGCGGGTGGGAAATATCATCGTGGGTTTCGGCAATATGGAACATAAACGATAAGGTCTTTTGAAGTTCTAGATCGCGGCGGTTTTTTACAAACCGAATCTGTCTGAACAAAAGTCCGCGACTTGGCGAAAAAATAAAGGATATCAAAACAAAAACCGCAGCCACAATCACTATCACTGGGCCTGTGGATAAATTGTTTTGACTGGCGCTAATGGCTGTACCGAAAACTCCCGAAAAGGCCCCGAAAACTGAAGCCAAAACCACCATCGTCGACAAACTGTTGGTCCATTGCCGTGCAGCTGCAGCTGGCGCCAATAACATCGCACTCATCAAAACCACACCAACCGTTTGCAAGCCCAAAACAATCGCTAACACGATAAAAACGGTAATGAGCACATCAATGGTTTTGGTATTGAATCCCAAGGTTTCTGCATAATCCTTATCAAACAATAAGATCTTGAATTCCTTCCAGAATAGCAACATCACGCATAAGGATACCCCTGTGACAATGGCCATGAGCCAAACATCACTTTCCACAAGCGTTGCTGCTTGCCCAAATAAATACTTGTCCAACCCGGCTTGATTAGCGTTGGGTTGTTTTTGAATGTAGGTAAGCAGCAACATGCCGAAGCCAAAAAACACAGATAAAATGAGACCGAGTGCCGTATCAGACTTTAAGTGTGTTTTGCTTACGATGCCTCGAATCCAAAAGGTGCCAATCAAGCCACTTACCAAAGCACCCAACAAAAGTGTATTGCTATCTTTTGCCCCAGTAATCAAAAACGCAATGGCGATACCCGGTAATGCCGCGTGCGAGATGGCGTCACCTAACAGGCTCTGTTTTCGCAATACTGCAAAACTGCCCAACATGCCCGTAACTGCGCCAAGAATGGCGGTGCCCAAGGTAATGGTTCGCAGGGTGTAGTCACTAAAGACTAAAGAGAAATATTCCTGTAAGTTCAAATTTAACTTTTATGTTATTGCCCATCTTTACCGGTTAGCACCACGGTGCTTTTGGTATGGTAATTGTCTTTTTTCCAAAATCTAAGTAAGAAATCCAAATCATTCAAATAGGACTTATAGGGTTCGCTTTTGAAATAGTCCAATCGGTCTTTGTAGTGCTCGACGAAGTAGTTGGTAAATTCGGTGGAGCAGGTTGCCGACATTAGAATGTATTGCACATCCTCCCGACTCTCTTCCGTAAAAAAAGAATTTCTTTCATCTGGAAATGCATTGATGATGTCATCATAAAACTCAATGCCCGATTTAGGGTTGAAATACACCACAAAGACCTTGTCTTCACCTTCAAGGGGATCTTCCTTAGCAGTGTTTCCAAAATAGCCATCGGCCTTGGTTCTTTTATGTGCAGCTTCCTTTTCTTGATCGGAAAGCTTCAGTGAATCATTGAAAAAAGTCATGTAGGCCTCTAAAAAAGGATTCAAGTCGGCAGCACTCAAAAAGGCGACCAAAGACCCTTGGTTGAAGTCTAAAAAGGCTTGTTTTTGCTGCTCCATAATCGATGCCATTTGCGCTTGATCTTCTAAAAAGCTGACTTCAGATCTTGATTTCGCAGAGTTTTTTTCGTCCAGAATCAAATCCGCGTTAAAGGGAGAAGCGGAAAAATTACCAGAAAACCACCATTCTCCATTGTATTTTACCAAGCCGATATAGATGATGTAATCTTCCTCTATATCCTCTAAAGAATCAAAGGATTTTTTGGTCATTTTAAATAACATCCCAGAAGCGATGTGCTCTAGGGTCACGTCTGTTTCAGTTTGTGATTTGTATAGAAACAGTCCTTTTACCTTTTGCGATATGCTGGTAAGTGATTTATAATGCGCATCGGTTTCGCCAACAACTGCGCTCGCCCAGTCCTTTGCATTAAGGGCCAGCAGCGCGCTGGATTTGCTGAAGGTGTAAGCCTCGGTCACTTCTCTGATGTAGCTCATGACCATTTGAGGTTTTTCTTCGGAAAGGTCCTCAATGGTTTCAAAAACATCCTGTTCAAAGCGACGTTTGATGTCTGTATAGAAAAGATAGGAATCAAAAAATACGGCATACAAAAAATCTCGTGTTTGATAGAATTCATCAGTGGCATCAAAATGCTCGGAGTTTATCTGATAGAATTTCTTAAGCACCGTATTCTCTGGTGCAAATTCATAGTCCTCATTCAAGACCTCCATGGCTTGCTTGGCGATATTTGTGATAAACTCATTGTGCGGACTTACAAATTTTTCGCCTTGAATTGTGTTCAGAAAATACCAAATCAGAAATGCCACATCTTCCGCGTTGATTTCCTCGTCCAAGTACTCTTCAGTAAGGGTATAAAACGGCAATGCCTTACCATAGGATTTTGCATATAACGTTTTGAATGCCTTCCAGATATTGGTTTGGGAAATGACATCCTCATAATAGCAGGTAATGAAGCAACATAGGCTTGCAACATCGGCCTCATCCATGAATTGCTTTAACACCAATTTTTGGTTATTCTCTAAACCCAAATAAATGCTATTTGCAATTTTTAGATAATGCAGATCGGTTTTACTGCTGTAATGCTCTGGTTTTGAGTGTAACCACTGTTTTAAATAAATTCTGGATTTCATCTATCAATTTTTTCTGAAGCGCTCTAGATTTAATTGCGCTTGTGATTCTATTCAAAAGTAACACAAAGTTCAGTTCGTGCCAATCAAGGTTGTTTAATAATGTTGATCAAAATCACGAAAGTAAGAGCAACTGAGACTGAGGCTGTGACTAAAATTGAACTCACCCAAAATCACATTTCAAATCATGAGATTCCTGCGTTCGCAGGAATATTCACTCCTGTATGCTTACCTTGTAATTGATCCCGTAAGTCTTGGTCAAATTATCATCGTTAAAGATATCCTTGACAGGGCCGGTTGCGATTTTCTTGACGTTCAAAAAGGTAACCCAATCAAAGTATTCTGGCACGGTTTGTAAATCGTGATGCACCACAACGACGGTTTTTCCAGCTTTTCTCAAGGCCTTTAAAATATTGATGATGGCAATCTCGGTTGAAGCATCTACCCCTTGAAACGGTTCATCCATAAAATAGATGGAGGCATCCTGCACCAATGCTCTAGCCAAGAAAATGCGCTGCTGTTGGCCACCAGATAACTGACTTATTTGACGGCCTTTGAACGACAGCATCCCGACTTTCTCAAGCGCTTCCAAGGCCAATTTCTTTTCTCTTTGCTTAGGCCTTTTGATCCAGCCCAAACTCCCATAAGTCCCCATCATGACCACATCCAGCGCTGTGGTGGGGAAATCCCAATCCACACTTCCCTTTTGCGGCACATAGGCCACCAAGGAACGCTGTTCCTTGTAAGGTTTGCCATAAATAGACACACTACCTGCAATGGGCTTTAAGATGCCTAAGATGGATTTGATCAAAGTGGATTTGCCCGCGCCATTTGGGCCAACAATAGCCATCAAAACCCCTTCAGGAATTTCCAGATCAATATCCCAAAGCACAGGCTTATAATTGTAAGCTACGGTTAAGTCATCCACTTTTACGGCGAAAACAGTTTCAGCAGCTGTGACCGTTTTCTCATGTTGATCTGAATTATGTGATTTCATAATGCTTATGATTTTGAGAAACCCTAGAGGCTCTGAAGATTGATTTTTTTAGCTTGAAAACTGCTAAACCCGAACTCATTGCAGTGCCCCAACTATGGTTTTCACATTGTATTTGAACATCCCAATGTAGGTGCCTTCAAAAGTACCAGCATTACCTAAAGCATCTGAATATAAAGTGCCCCCAATTTCCACGTGGTGTCCTTTAGAATTTACCGATGCCTGCAAGGCCTCAATGGTGCGTTTTGGCACCGAGCTTTCCACAAAAATGGCTTTGATTTTTCTTTCTATGATAAAGGCTGAAATTTTCTGAACATCTTGCACGCCAGCTTCCGTGGCCGTAGAGAGCCCTTGTAAACCAACCACTTCAAAATCATAGGCTTTTCCGAAATAACTGAAGGCGTCATGTGCTGTTACCAAAACACGTTTTTCCTTCGGAAGACCCTCAATGATGGATTTGATATCGGTATTCAGGTTTTCCAATTTTTTCAAATATTGCTCCCCGTTTTCCATATAGAATTCTTTGTTTTCTGGGTCGGCCATTGACAGTTTCTCAACCACAAATTTGGTGATGTTTTCCCAATTATTCACGTCGAACCAAATGTGCGGATCGTAATTGGACGCAAAGTATTCAGACCCAATCAGGGTGCTTTTGTCCAACGCGTCAGAAACGGCTACGGTTTTAAGGTTTTGGCTTTCCATTTTCTCAAAGACTTCCACCAATTTACCCTCAAGATGCAAGCCGCCATAAAAAATCAAATCGGCATTGCTCAATTTGGTCACATCACCAGCACTGGCCTTATATAAATGCGGATCCACACCGCTTCCCATCAAGCCTTGAATGTTGACCTTATCGCCACCAATATTCTCCACCAAATCTGTAATCATGGTGGTGGTGGTCACGATATTGAGTTTTCCGTTGCTGTTTTTGGGCTCTGTTTTACAGTTTGCCATAACGAGTAAAACCAGCAAGCCAGACATTATTTTTTTCATTAGTCTAAATTTAAGTTGCGAATATACTAAAAATTGAGCGAGCTCAAAGAATTCACTCCGTATAAGATGAGTACGCAATACAAGTAGGTTTATGATTTTTAGTGGCCAAAGTATCCTAACGACCACATACTCCTACAGCGCTTAAAATACAGCTACCTTGAGAAAGAATCATGACTTGATCGTTGCCACTATGCCATGCTGCTTGTCAATTCAACAAAATCTCCTTCAGTTGGCTCACATTCAAATATTGAAAATAACGTCCGGTTACCTGGAAATTCTCATCCATAAACACCAAAGCAGGTAAGGAAAACGGCTTGTTTTTTTGACTTGCCATCAACTTGGGGATTTGATGTACTGGGTTTCGTCGCTTGGCACGTTTGTTTATGAACTGCTGATTTCCAAAACTGATGGTATCGGTGCTTTCCACGTTCATTTTTACTGCATAGTAGTCGTTGCTCAAGATTTTTACGATGGTCTCATCGGTAAAGACCTCCCGCTGCATCCTCAAACATGGTGCACACCAATCTGCATAAAAGTCTATAAACACTTTTTTGGGTTTGACCTTTAGAGAATCGTTCAATTGCTCAAAGCTCAGCCAATTCACTTTTTCCTCATGTTGAGCGAAAGCAGTACTTGTAAACACTATTAAAATGATGATGATGATTCTCCACATAAACTTTTAAATGATTAAAGTGAATCCAATTTTAAACCTACAAAAACAGTTCTAGGCGCTGCTGGACCATAAATGTAATTACTGTCCCGATTTTTACCGGTATCAAAATCAGCCTGATAACTGTTTGTGACATTCTTAACGCCGCCAAAGAGTTCTATGTTAGTACTTACTTTTGGTAAATTAAAGGTGTAACCTACACGCAGACTCAACTCAGTAAAAGTTGGCGTCACGTCGTATTCATCAACATCTTGACCAGTCCCTTCTCCTGCAAAATGGATGATGTCCATTTTACCGGTATAAATGAGGTTTGCACTCGCTGTAAGTTTTTTGGTGGGTGTGTAAGTAAGCGTTGCATATCCATAATCGTTTGGAGTTCTTAGAAATTCTCTTTTTAATTCAAGACCCTCAATGTTTTCAACGGCATCATCATACAAACTGGATTGTAAGGTAAAGCCGGCCGCCAATTCAACCACATAGTCAAAATTGGCTCGCGCTTCTAAAGTAATGCCTTTTACCGTAGCACCGCTGCCATTTCTTTTTTCAAAACGTTCGCCAAACGCGTCTTCACCAAGCGGAAATTGATAAAACGCATCATTCAAATGCGTATAAAATCCTTCTAAAGTGAATCCAGCGATAAAATGCTCGGTGGCTTTGTCATAATTTACCGATGCCGTAAAACTGTTGGATCGTTCTTCTTCCAGATTCTCTGCCAACGAAATCCTTGAGACACCGCCTCCTGCAAAAGCAATGTGCAAATCGGTGTCAAAGGCCTGTGGCGCACGAAATCCCGTGCCCCAGCCCAATCTAAACTGTGTGGTTTCTTCCAACTTATAAAGCAAAGATACTCTCGGACTCACAATCGCATGATCCACCAAATTGTGTTTATCCACTCTAAAACCAGCCAGAAAATTAAAGGACTCGGTAACTTCCCAATCGTTTTGAAAGAAGACACCCAAATTTCTTGTGGTTTGGTCTATCTCGTAATCATAAGCTGTAATTTCATCAAAAACATCATCGTACAGGTATTCCGCGCCTGCGGTTAGCACAGTAGTGCCACCTAAAAAAGCATCCAACTTGTGGTTGTACTGCAGGCCACCTTGGTGCGTGATTACATCAGAAACGCCATAGGGAGGATCTGCGAAAAAAGCATTCTTTTCTGTCTCATCATCTGGGATAATGCCTGTGTAGTGATCTCGATCTGTTCTTTGACCCCCATAATATAGAATCAGGGCGCTTTTGTCTTCATTGAAATTAATTTGATAATCCAAACTTCCCATAAGCACGTGGTGGTCGCGTTCTTCAGACTGTTGGGTTAAATAGGCGGGTTTTTCAACAATCTCGCCTCCAAATCGATATTCATACAAACTACTGAAACTCACTTCTAATTTAGAATTTTCAGTAGGAAGGTAAAACGCATTGATACCAAAAGAATTATCCTTCAGTTCTGGGAGTTCAGAAAAATTATCGCCATTGGCATCATAAGCGGTTCGTGTTCGGGTATTGACAAAAAAATTGGCTCCAGATTTATAATCCTTACTCACTACAGTCGCGTTACCGTTGATTAGACTTTGATCTGCACCGCCATTGATGTTTTGGTAGGCATAACTGAAGCTATAACCATTTTGCTTAGGGATTTTGGTGATGACGTTTACGGTGCCACCAATGGCGCTTGAACCATATAATGCTGAAACACCGCCACGCACCACTTCAATGCGCTCGATCATGTTAACTGGGATTTGCTCCAAACCGTAAAGTCCCGTGAGCGGACTAAAAATGGGACGACCATTGATCAAGATCTGTGAATAACCACCCTGCAGACCATTCATTCGGATCTGGCTGTAATTACAGGTTTGGCAATTCATTTCAACCCGAAGTCCGGGCTGAAACCGCAGGCCTTCAGAAAGATCGGTCGCCACTACTTGCTCCAAGGTTTCGCTATTGATAAGGTTGACAATTACCGGCGAATCGGTACGTCGTTTCTCGGTTCTGGTTCCTGTGACCACTATTTCGTCTAAGACGGCGTTACTTTCTTCCAACACGAAATCGACTATTTGACCTTCATTTGCGCTTATGCTAAGCGTTTTGCTAAGCGTCTTATAACCTTGAGATTGAGCCACGAGTGTGACTTTTCCAACTGAAAGCTCTAATTGGTATCGTCCGTTCTCATCAGTATTCGTTCCATTTGTCCCTCCCTTGACGTAAACACTTGCAAATGGCACTGCAAGTCCTTCCGCAGTGACTTGGCCAGAAACTTTCGCTGTACCATTTTGTGCAGAAGCCGATGCTCCCAGAAACAAGCATATTATAGTAAAGTTTCTCATGGCTTAAGTGATTAGCTTTGTGTAATTATATTTTTAGACAAAACTAAAAAAAGGTTTTTAATAAAAAAAATATATCTTTACCTAAAATTGTAAGCCTGTGACCTTATCTGAAGAAAATTATTTGAAAGCCATTTATCATTTAGAGCAACTTAGTGGCAGTGGTGTCTCTACAAATGCACTTGCTGAGGAGATGCAAACCAAGGCTTCCTCTGCTACCGATATGGTCAAAAAATTGGCAGATAAGCAAATGTTGATCCATGTGCCCTACCAAGGCGCCACCCTATCTGATGCTGGGCGTTCACATGCGGTTAAGGTGATTCGGAAACATCGCTTGTGGGAAACATTTTTAGTGGAAAAATTGAACTTCAAATGGGATGAGGTTCATGATGTGGCTGAACAATTGGAGCATATCAAATCTGAAAAACTAATTGACGAGCTCGACCGTTTTTTAGAGTTTCCGAAGTATGATCCCCATGGCGACCCCATTCCAGACAAGAATGGCAAATTCAACACTATTGAAAAAATTACCCTAACACAGGCCTTGGAAAACAAATCCTATCGCTGTATTGGTGTGAAAGACGACTCGTCGCAATTTTTGAAATATTTGGACAGCAACCAAATAGGCTTGGGAACGAGTTTTGAAGTGGTTCATAAGGAGCCCTTTGACCAATCGGTAAAAATAAAACTGAAGGATAAGGAACTGGTAGTATCGCAAAGTGTAGCCAAAAACTTATTCTTAGAAACGCTTTAAAGCTGCTGAAAAATGTTCCTGAATTAATGGCAACCGCAACCATCATCCCCACCGCAGGCTTTGGATGATGCTTTTTTTCGCTTCGGAAGAATACCGAACTTACGCAACAAATACCAAATCGCATAGGCCAGAGCTGAAAATACCAGTATATTTTGAATGATCGTGTTCATAATAAGCTCTCATTTTTAAGAAATTAAAAGCACTAGCTATAATTTAAAGATAAAATCTTCGAAAACCTAAGAATACTAGGCTTTAACGAAATTTTAATCCAGTTTCAAATCAGCAATTGATAGGCCACCAAAGCCACAACATAAGCAAAACCGCTCATGATAAAAAGCTGAAGCATTGGCCATTTCCAGGTATTGGTCTCTTTTTTTACAATTGCCAAGGTACTCGCACACTGCATGGCAAAGGCATAAAACAACAACAATGAAATCCCACTGGCAAAATTAAATAGTGGTCCGCCCAAAATAGGATTAACCTCCCCAGCCATTCGTGATTTTATGGTTTCTTGATCACCACTGCCCACACTATAAATGGTCGCCAAGGTGCCTACAAAAACTTCCCTCGCCGCGAAAGAACTCACAATGGCAATCCCTATTTTCCAGTCGTAGCCCAAGGGCCTAATCGCTGGTTCAATAGCATGGCCTGCGATACCAATATAGGAATGCTCTAATTTATAAGATGCGATTTCTTCCCGTAATTCTTCCGAAGAAAAATCCTTTGAGCTGCTTTGGGCCGAAACAATTTCTGCAGCGTTATTAAAATCATCTCCTGGGCCATAAGACGCCAAAAACCATAATATTATGGAAATGGCCAAGATGATTTTCCCTGCACCAAACACGAAGGCTTTGGTTTTCTCAATCACGGTTATGGCCACATTTTTAAATAAGGGCAACTTATAATTGGGCATCTCAACCACAAAAAAGGTCTTTTTCTTGATCTTTAAAATCCGATCCAACATCCACGCTGAAACGAGTGCAGTTGCAAAACCAATAATGTATAACAGCATTAAGGTTAGCGGCTGGTAGCCCAATCCTAAAAACCTTCCTTCAGGAATTACCAATTCTATAATGATCAAATACACTGGCAAACGCGCAGAACAGGTTGTGAATGGCGTTACCAAAATAGTGATCAAGCGTTCTTTCCAGCTTTCTATGTTTCTGGTGGCCATAATTGCGGGTATAGCACAAGCGGTTCCAGAGATCAAGGGAACCACACTTTTACCACTCAACCCAAAACGACGCATGATGCGATCCATCAAAAACACAACCCTGCTCATATACCCACTTTCTTCCAACAAGGAAATGAACAAAAACAAAAAGGCAATCTGCGGAATGAAAATCACAATACCGCCAAGCCCTGGAATGATTCCTTCAGCCAGTAAACTTGTAAACACGCCACTTGGCAGGGCTGATTTGGTCCATTCACTTAAAAACACAAATAGCCTATCGATCAAATCCATAGGGACTTGTGCCCAATCGTAAATCGCTTGAAAAATCGTCAACAAAATCACTCCGAAAATCAAATAGCCCCAGACTTTGTGGGTCAAGATGCGATCTAATTTAATGCGTAAATCGGTGGCAGAGGCCAAGTCAACCGTCTGTCCTTTTTTAAGCGTATTATTGATAAACTGATAGCGTTTAATGGTCTCCTTTTGTTGCAAGCGCTTTAGGTCTGCCTTACTTTTGGTCTTGAAACTGTTGATGGTTTCAATTTCATTGCGATCGGTTTTACCAAAGTTGACATCTTGTGTGATGACCAACCATAATTTATAGAGCAATTGATTGGGAAAAGCCTCCTTGAGACTATCAAAATAAACGCTGTCTATCTCTGAAGCTTTCAGGCAAGGCTCGGTTGAGAGCTTCCTGTAATCTGCAATTAATTGTTTGAGATTGTCAATGCCCTCGCGCTTTCTGGTACTTACTAACGCGATCTTTGTATTAAGTTCTTTCTCCAAAAGCGGAATGTCGAGCAAAATGCCTTTTTTCCGCATGCGGTCAGACATGTTGATGACCAAGATTGTGGGGATCTCCAAATCCTTGATTTGGGTAAATAAGAGCAAATTTCGCTTTAGATTCTCCACATCACTTACCACAACGGCAACATCAGGAAAATCCTTGTCGTTTTTATTGAGCAACAGTTCAATCACCACATTTTCATCTAATGAGGATGCATTTAAACTATAAGTCCCTGGCAAATCTATAATATGCGCTTTGACGCCTCTAGGCAATTTGCAAAGTCCTTGCTTTTTTTCTACGGTGATACCGGGATAATTACCCACCTTTTGGTTTAAACCTGTGAGTGCATTGAACACCGATGTTTTACCAGTATTTGGGTTGCCAATAAGAGCGACATTAATTTGTTTAGACATCGGGAAGGTCTATTATAATATGTAGCGCAGTTTCTTTTCTTATGGCCAAATGGGTGCCATTGATGTTGAGATACATGGGGTCGGAGAATGGTGCCACTTGCACCAATTCTACCAGATTACCTGGCAAACAGCCCATCTCCAATAACTTAAGCGGGATATGTATCGAAGACACATCGGCAATAATGCCATGTTGCCCTCTTTTTAGTTGTGCTAAGGTAATTTGCAAGTCTTATTTAGATTGATTTTAAAGAAGCAAAAATAACAGAATTATTCAGCGTAAAAAAATTGTGGTGGATTTAAATGACTGAATTTAACGTTCCCGATAGAAACGGCGGTTTGGTTAGTTCTAAATGCTTTCAGAAGCAAATTTTCTAATGTTTGAAATACCTTAATTTCTGAAGTGATTTCACCAATCTCACTTGTTGTGAATTTTCAAAGCGCTAATATGCTACTGTGAAACCAGCTTCAATCCAATAATGGATGCAATTAAAGTACAAATGAAAAACACCCGCGCAAAGGTGGCAGGTTCCTTAAAGATAAAAATACCTATCAAAACCGTTCCCACTGCTCCAATCCCTGTCCAAACGGCATAGGCGGTGCCAATGGGAAGTTCTTGTGTGACCCTTACCAAAAGCGACATGCTCACTATCAAGCACACCAAAAAGCCAAGGTACCAATAAAGGGTTTCGTTTCCTGAGGCGTGCTTGGCTTTCCCGAGACAGAACGCAAAGGCAACTTCAAATAAGCCCGCGATGATGAGTAGCAACCAATTCATCTTTGTTGAATTTATTTATTCAATTCGTTGTACCAATATTTTTTTGGAAGAACGATATATCATTTTTTGAGTCTTACATAAGACCAAAAAAGACTTAGGACTTCTTATACCAATCTTCAACCGCTTTTATCGGTTTGAATACGCTTTAAAATCATATTTCGTCCATCACATTCATGGCAAAATCATCCAATTGAATTATTATCCTTCGGAAAAATAAGAAAATTATCTTCAGCCAGAATTTTTATGAATTATTTTTTGGACCATGCCACAATTAGACCGCGTCATATTGAGCCAGTAGAAATGACAAATCAACCGATTTTCCAAATGTCTTCGACTGCGCTCAGACTGACATCCAACATACGATTAGCTTTTGTTAAAGACTTTGGAATTATTTATAGGATTTTTTCAGCTTTTTGATCGCCACCAACAAGGAATCTACTGAAGCTTTACTGGTACCATCATACATGCCTCTAATTTGCTTATCCTTATCGATGAGGGCAAAATTCTCGGTATGGATCATCCCGTAATCTTGCAAGCCATCATCCTTGACTACCAAATATGATTTTCTAGCAAGGTCATAAATTTGCTTTCTATCACCCGTGACCAGATTCCATTTGGCATCGTTGACCCCTTTTTCTATCGCATAACGTTTCAATTGTGCCACCGAATCGATTTCGGGCGTGACACTATGGGATAACAATTTTACCTCATCATCCTCCAAAATAGCCTCTTGCACCCTGTACATTTGATCGGTCATGATGGGGCAAATGGTTTGGCAGGTGGTAAAAAAGAAATCGGCCACATAGATTTTATCCTTGTAATCGGCTTCGGTTATGGTATCGCCATTTTGGTTGATGAGTTTAAAATTGGCAATGCTGTGGTATTTTCTTTTATTCTGAATGGTACTATCCACCAGCGAGGCATCTATTCTAACCGGCTGGTAAACGGGTAATGGTTGCTCAACATTCAAAATGTTGTAGATGATCGCCATAATGATGATTGACAAAATGGCTAAGGAAATAAAAAATAACTTGAATTTTTTGATGTAGGATAACATAAGTGCTAATTAGGGTTAGCTATATTTTGGGTGCAAAAATACGACACAAGCCATCAAAAATGAGTACTTTTAACACGCTATAAAGAAAATATAACTTCATGAAAACACGTCTACTTAGCCTATGTTCTCTCATAGGATTTACAGTTTTTGCACAAGATTACAATGAAACCATCAATAACATTCGTGAGGCAGAAGCCAAATCTGCCTTAGGCAAAATGATGCAGCGCGCCAATCTCAATACCGGCAATTACGATTTAAAATACAATAGATTGGAATTGGAGGTCAATCCTTCCGTAGCCTTCATAGACGGCGAAGTTACCACCTATTTTGAAGCCAAAAGCGATATGGATGCCATTACCTTCGACCTGGCCTCCAATATGGTCGTTAGCGCAGTTTTACAACGCGGCAACAGTCTTTCCTTTACCCAAAATGCCAACGACGAATTGGTTATAAGCCTGCCAACCAATCAAGCTGCCGGTCAATTGGACTCGTTGACGGTGGCTTATTCGGGCAACCCCATTAGTTCTGGTTTTGGCTCCTTTGAGCAAACTACGCATGACAATGAACCTATAATCTGGACACTTTCCGAGCCTTATGGCGCGAAGGCATGGTGGCCGTGCAAACAGGATCTCATTGATAAGATTGATTCTATTGATGTGTTTTTAACGACACCAATCAAAACACCCTCCAATCAAGATTACGTTGCAGTTTCCAATGGCTTGGAGCAAAGCCAAACCATCTCTGGCAGCAATAAAACCACACATTTTAAACACCGTTATCCCATTCCTGCTTATTTGGTGGCCATTGCTGCCACCAATTATGAGGTCTATTCACATACAGTAGATAACAACGGTAGCCCCTTTGATATCGTTAATTACGTATATCCCGAAGACTTAGCCTATGCACAGGCACGAACCCCTGTGACCGTAGACATCATGAACCTTTACAGTGATCTCTTTGAAGAGTATCCTTTCGCCAACGAAAAATATGGTCATGCCCAATTTGGCTGGGGAGGTGGCATGGAGCATACCACGGTCTCTTTTATGGGGAGTTTGGGCAGAAATTTGATCGCGCATGAATTAGGCCACCAATGGTTTGGCAATAAAGTGACTTGTGGCAGTTGGAAAGACATCTGGCTCAATGAAGGTTTTGCGACCTACATGTCTGGACTGGTCATTGAAAACTTTGATGGCAACGACGAATTCACCACTTGGAAACAGCAAGTCAATGGCTCCATAACCCTCCAACCCGACGGTGCCGTTTATATTAGCGACGCCGATACCCTTAACGTTGGAAGGATTTTTAGCGGAAGGCTTAGCTACAATAAAGCAGCTATGGTCATTCATATGCTTCGGAAGAAACTTGGGGATGCTCCATTTTTTGGGGCGCTGCAAGCCTATCTCGATGCTCCAGATCTCACTTATGGTTACGCTAAAACAGCAGATTTTATTTCCGTGGTAGAAACCGAAACAGAAACTGAGCTTTCCGAATTTTTCGAGGATTGGCTTTTCAATGAAGGCTACCCAAGTTACACCATCAACTGGAACCAACCCGAAGCCACCGCACTCCATTTAACAATTTCACAAACCCAAAGTCATCCATCGGTGTCCTTTTTTGAATCACCGGTAACCCTAAGACTACTGGGCAATAATGGGCAATCCCAAGACCTCGTTTTAAATAATAGCAGCAACAACCAAAGCTATACAGAAACCGTCAACTTTGACGTGCAAACGCTCATTTTTGATCCTGAATCTGATATTATTTCCAGGAACAATACAGTCGTTTTAGGTACAGATGCATTTGCTTTTGATACAGGAATTACCGTGTATCCAAATCCCAGTTCAGACCTCATCCATATCAAAAAGGCGGAAGCACTGCAGGTTTCAGAACTGAAAATTTACAACATTTTGGGTCAAACCCTTTATGATTCAGAGTTTTCAGCCACGATTGATATTTCAAGCATGGCCTCCGGCCTGTTGATCTTACAGTTAAAAACCACAGATGGTGTTATTACCAAATCGGTGTTAAAAAATTAGTTGTGAAATAAATTTAGTTTTCTAACCCACGTTAAAACCGTACTTTCGCAACTTATAATTTTTTTTGATTAGCAATACATGGAGTTTGTAATAAAGATTTCCCAATTTTTACTGAGTCTTTCACTACTAATCGTGCTTCACGAATTAGGACATTTTATACCAGCAAAATTATTTGGAACCAGAGTAGAAAAATTCTATCTCTTTTTTGATGTCAAGTTTTCACTTTTCAAGAAAAAAATTGGCGACACGGTTTACGGTATTGGCTGGTTACCACTTGGTGGCTATGTGAAGATCGCCGGCATGATTGACGAGAGCATGGACAAGGAACAAATGGCTCAAGAGCCACAACCTTGGGAGTTCCGTTCTAAGCCAGCGTGGCAGCGTTTGATCATCATGCTTGGTGGTGTAACTGTCAATTTTATTCTAGCCTATTTTATTTATGTGGGCTTGGCCTTTGCCTATGGTGATAAAACCACAAGCCTTGCTAGTTTGAAGGATGGGTATTGGATTGAAAATCAATTGCTTCAAGATATCGGCTTCAAGACTGGCGACAAAATACTAAAGGTCAACGACATGGAGGTTGTGAATGACTATGATGTGAGATCAAACATCATTGGTGCAGAGAACTTTACCATTGACAGGGATGGCGAGACGAAGGTCATTGCGCTCCCAGAAGATTTTTTAGGTCAGTTTACTTCAGCAGATAGCAGACAACTTTTCGAGCGACGCATCCCATTTATGGTTGGGGAAATAGCGGACTCTTCATTCAACAAATCTTCAGATCTTAAGGTTGAGGATATCATAACCTCCATTGAAGGCCAAGAGCTCAAGTACTTTGATCAATTGAATTCTATCATGGCCAATTATAAAAATAAAACGGTCCAAGTTGGTGTTTTGAGAGGTAATGATGAATTTACTGCAACATTGAAAGTAGATGAAAATGGTAAATTCGGCATCTTTCCAGGAATGGATAGAGATAGATTTGCTGAGCTAGGCTATTTCGACATTACCTTACAAACCTATACTTTTGGAGAGAGTTTTGCAGAAGGGGGACGCGATTTTGTAGAGACGATGCAGAAATATGGTGCACAATTAAAAGCAATTTTCAACCCAAGCACAGGCGCCTATAAGGGCGTGGGTGGCTTTAAGGCCATCTTCGATATTTTCCCTCCATTTTGGAGCTGGCAAGCCTTTTGGGTGTTGACAGCCTTTTTATCGGTTATGTTGGGCGTGTTAAATTTACTGCCAATACCTGCCTTAGATGGTGGCCACGTGATGTTCTTACTTTATGAGATGGTATCGGGCCGTGCACCAAGCGAAAAATTCTTGGAACGCGCGCAGTTGGTAGGATTCATCATTTTGATCGTTATGGTATTGTCTGCCAATATCAATGATTGGATCTAGTGAACATTCGAGATTCGCGCCGTGTTTCTAACTTCACACTAAAGCACTTGCAGCTTTCTTTGAAAAAATTTTGAATAAAAGACAAAAGTCATTTTGTTTAACTTTAAAAATGATATATATTTGCGCCTGCTTGCAGAAGACAAGCTCGCTAAAGCGATAAACACTCCTCCTTAGCTCAGTTGGTTAGAGCATCTGACTGTTAATCAGAGGGTCCTTGGTTCGAGCCCAAGAGGAGGAGCAGAGAAAGAGTTACATGAAAATGTAGCTCTTTTTTGTTTAGCTTAGTCGCATGAATCACCGTGTGTACATTTTATATTCTGTCGATTGAAACGCATATCAAAAGAATGAAGAGCAAGATCTAAATTCAAAATCTTGCCAAGTTCGAGGAGATCAACCTTGAACTATTGCAGAAATACAAGGACTGTTAATCGAGTCCCGAAAGCTTTCGGGATTGGTTCGAGCCCAAGAGGAGGAGCAAAAAAAGAGTTACATGAAAATGTAGCTCTTTTTTGTTTAGCTTAGTCGCATGAATCATTGTGTGTACATTTTATATTCTGAAAAACTCGATCGGTTTTACGTCGGCTATACTTCAAATCTGGATTTGCGCTTGATATTCCATCAAAACCCAGAGCAGAGAAAATATACCCATAACGCAAAGGATTGGGCGCTCTATCATAAAATCGACTGTTCATCAAAGCGACAAGGCTTATCGATTGAAACGCATATCAAAAGAATGAAGAGCAAGATCTAAATTCAAAATCTTGCCAAGTTCGAGGAGATCAACCTTAAACCATTGCAGAAATACAAGGACTGTTAATCGAGTCCCGAAAGCTTTCGGGATTGGTTCGAGCCCAAGAGGAGGAGCAGAGAAAGAGTTACATGAAAATGTAGCTCTTTTTTGTTTAGCTTAGGCGCATGAATCATCGTGTGTACATTTTATATTCTGAAAAACTCGATCGGTTTTACGTCGGCTATACTTCAAATCTGGATTTGCGCTTGATATTTCATCAAAACCCAGAGCAGAGAAAATATACCCATAACGCAAAGGATTGGGCGCTCTATCATAAAATCGACTGTTCATCAAAGAGACAAGGCTTGTCGATTGAAACGCATATCAAAAGAATGAAGAGCAAGATCTAAATTCAAAATCTTGTCAAGTTCGAGGAGATCAACCTTAAATTATTGCAGAAATACAAGGACTGTTAATCGAGTCCCGAAAGCTTTCGGGATTGGTTCGAGCCCAAAAGGAGGAGCAGAGAAAGAGTTACATGAAAATGTAGCTCTTTTTTGTTTTGGTCGGTTTTGACTTCTAGTTAGTGTTATAGGAGGTTAATCCTCTTTATAGACATCATTAGGTTATAAGGAACCAAATGACAACTTCCAAGTATTTTATCAAAAAGGTATCCTATTCGGTGTCCTATTCAAAAAGCTGGGTGTCCTACTTGAAAACAAGAATTGCATACCAATTGTCTAACTCAAAATTTCTTTTCCCGGAAACACTCATTTTGAGATTCCATCCCCCAACATAAGGCTGGACTTATGGCATCACATATAAGTTTCAAGACTGTATCTATTTACAGAGTTAACAAAGAAAAAAATGAACGCGCAGAACTTAAAAACATGAAAATAGAAAACCCTTCATTTGGCGGGTAAATGCATGTTGCTTCATTTTTTAATCGAACCGAGACTTTACCTCTCCTACAACTTCATCCCATACATCCTCTCATCCAGTTCTTTCCAATTGGGAATATGCTTAGATAGTTCAGCCCAGAATTCTTTGGAGTGACTTTTTACTTTGGTATGCACCAATTCATGCACAATAAGATAATCGATCAAAGAAAAAGGTAGCTTAATCGCTTCTACATTAATTATGATATTATTAGAAGGCGTGCAACTCCCCCAACGCTTTTCAAGTTGCATAAATTTCAGCGCGTTAAATTCTAGCCCTGTTGTCTTTGACCATTTTCGAAGTCTAGGTGTGATTTTCTCTTCTGCTTTTACTTTCAGAAAATCTTGAAAGGCTTGCTGAATTGACGTTTGGTTATGTAAATGTTTGGGCAGAGTGACTTTAAACTTAGATTCCGTGAAATCAATGAAAACTTCATCACTATCATTAGCAACAAAAATCTCAACGTAATATTTTCTTCCTAAATATTGAATTCTGGATCCTGTAACAATAGCTTCATCGCCAATGTAGCTTACAAGATCTAACTTATCTATAATCCATTTTGCTTTTTTAAGTATCAATTTACGAGCGTGGTCATCAGATATGGCTTTGCCTTTTAAGACAACACCTTCACCCTTCGCAACACTGATATAGTGCGATTTAAGTTCTGCCTTTTCAAGAACTGAATACTGTATAGTTTTATGTCCGTATTGTACGCTAGGCATCTTCATTCTTTATTAAAACAGCTACCATCTCCTTTGCTTTTGCTTTGGCATCCTCTCGCTCTATTTTGGCTGTTGTTAAATAGCGTCTAATCTTGTTTTCAATATCTTTTTGAACTTGCCCTTTAGCTTGCCAGCCTACAATGTTCAATTCGCCTTTGATGAGGTCAAATATAGTTTTTGTAGCATCTTCGGCATCGTAACCAAACATGACCTTCATTGAATCATAAACAGCTCTTTCTCGCTCTGTGTTGAAGCCTTTGTCTTTACCTTCTCTTTGTTGAGCAATGATTTTGTCTTGAATGTCGGCATACGCTTTCAGTAAATCCAATTGCGTGATGCGTTCATCCTTTTTTTGCTTTAATAGTTCGTCGAGACGCTGTGCTAAAGGTTTATAGAAATCTGGATTCTTATCGATACCTACTTTGATCGTATGCTTTAAGTTATTACGCATCTTCAGCTCTTTGGTGGCTGGTGATGCATTCATGATTTCTTCCTTAAACTTATCCTTGTCAATAATAGATATGGGTTCGCGCAACAGATTTTCAACACCTTCAGCTTTCAAGTGTTCGTCAATCATGCCTTGAAGCATCTTGCTTTCATCTTTGCTGATTTTCAGCTCGTCATCATCTGGAAACGCATTTCGAGCTCTTAATTTGATTTCATTGAACAGCTTGAAATCGTCCTGATACTTTAGTGCTTTTGTATTTGGCAACACAATGTTGATCGATTTATTAAAGTCCTTTAAAAACACCTTAAAATCATCACGCAGATTCATGGGTTCTATATATCTAACCGCAGCGTCTATATAATCATTGCGATGGTATTTTCGGTCTATTTTCATAGGGTTAAAGAAGTCCACCAGCTTGGTGTGGTTCATTTCCAGCTTCGGAAACTCTTCATTGATATTCTTTAAAATATCGTCTGGTCTAATATCGCCAGAGAAGATTTCCAAGGCCTGAATCAAATAGGTGGTAATGCCGTTATAATCCAAAATAAATCCAGCACTTTTTCCTTTCCTCGAACGGTTCACTCGCGCAATGGCTTGCAAAAGATTATGCTCTTTCAAGGGTTTATCTAAATATAAACAGGACGCAATTGGCGCATCCCAACCGGTCAATAACATATCGGACACAATGATGAAAGCTGTATTATCAAACTTCTTTTTACCAGACTTTTCCGTTTCGGCTTCGTTGCCAAAAGGGAGCTTGAAATTATCCGTAGCATCTTTTATAGCTTCTGGTGGCACGACATAAATTGGTTTTGGATTGGTTGGATTATTGCGGTTCCATTCTAAGGTTTCGTAATAGTCTTTTGCAATGGCATCCGATTTAGGAGAACCAATACTCACAACCACTTTAGAATCAAAATCGTGATAGCCTTCTTCTCTTAATTGATGTAAAGTTTGCTGATATTTAATTGCTGCCTTACGGCCACTACAAACGATCATGGCTTTATGTCCATCAGGAAAAATTTTATCTCTAAAATGGTCAATCATGTGTTTGCCAATAACTTCAATGCGTTCTTTGGATAATTGATACTTCCGTAAAGCTTCTCGCTTTAATTTATCTTTTTTATCTTCAGAATAATGACCAAATTTCGCTTCAAACTCTTCGTCAAGTTCTTCTTTTTTGACACTTAATAAGGCAGTGCCTTCATCATATAATAATTCCACGGTTGCACCATCGGCAACAGCTTCCGTTATGGTATACACATCGATATAATCGCCGCCATAAAATTCGCCAAGCGTTGATTTATCTTCCTTTGAAATAGGTGTTCCGGTAAAGGCAACAAACTTGGCGTTTGGTAAAACCGTACGCATAAATGATGCTAGAAATCCGTAATGGCTTCGGTGTGCTTCATCTACTAAAACATATAAGTTCTCTTTTGTGGAAAGTTCTTCTAGATCTATTTCTTCACGCTCTATTTCAACCCACTTTCCTTTTTGGAATTCTTTAGTGATTTTGATAAGCGTTTTATCATTAAGCAGTTTTTCAATCCTCAGATTCCCACGTTCTTCCAATTCTGTTTGGTCGGTAGTATCGGTGGATTCTTTATCGGTTTCTTGGAATTTCTGAAGCGTGGTCGTAATGATTCCGCCATAATCATTCCGCAGTAATTTATCTAAATGAATGACTGAGGAAGCTTGATTGACATTCTTAAATCCAACATTCTGAAAGGTGGTGGTAATTTGTCTGTCCAAATCCTTACGATCTGTCATGATCATAACTGTAGGATTATCAAAACCAAATTCTGGCGCTTGTAATTTTCTGGCGACATATACCATGGTCAAACTCTTGCCGCTTCCCTGTGTATGCCAAACCACACCACCTTCACCAGCTTGCAATCGTGCTATGGTTTTATTGGTAGCTCGCAATTGCTGATACCTCGGCAACTTTTTAATAGTGCGGCCTTCCTCCAATTCAAACAACACAAAGTGGCGTATGATATCCAAAAGGCGTTCTTTCTTGAATAAAGCGATGATTAATTTGTCTTGTTCTTTCTTTGATTGAGAGATTATGTCGGTATCTTCCTTACTGGTTTTAAAAACCGAATAGAATTGCTGTGGCGAATGGATGGCGCCATACTTGCCGCCAACATCCCAAATACCAGCACAAATTTGATTGAAGTGAAATAGCTTTTCAGAGTTCTTTTGATAATACTCTAAATCGCTAAACACTTTATCCCATGCGTTTTGTGCGGTTGGCGATTTGCATTCTATAATACCAATAGGTAAACCATTAATATAGACCACCAGATCTGGAATAGAGTTTTGAAACCTGCCATGGAAGCGTATCTGATTGACCACCAGAAAGTCATTATTATCAGGCTTTAAATAATCAATATAATGAACCGCCTTAAACTCCTCAACGCCATTAATAACCTGTTTTACTGTAAACGTGCCACCTCGAATTAGTTCCCAGATCTTTTGGTTGATTTCCATTAACGATGCGCCATTAACCGATGTTAACTCGGTATAAGCTTTATTGAGATTGTTGTCGTTTATCCATGGGTTTATTTTTTTAATGGACGCTAATAGCCGATCCTTTAAAAGTACTTCGGTAATGTCTGTACGTTCATCATGAATACTAGCATCAAAATATTGATATCCCAATTGTTGGAATAGTTTTATTGCTGGGAGTTCACTATGGATATATTCTGGGCTAATATTCATCTTCTACTTTATTAGTTATCTATATACATAATTAGTTTTGTAAATACATAAAATGTATGTATATTTGCAGTGTTCTTTACCTAAGGTCTGGAATTTAAAAAGGTCTACGCTGAACCAGTAATCAGCGTTTTTTTATGCCTTTTTTTCTCGAATCCAATCTGGACTATTTAGAACTTCCTGTTTTTTCTCGTCATTTTGAAATTCGAAAGCAGTGATAAATCTTGCTTTTGTTAAGGATTTATTTATAGAAATTACTACAATATATCCATCCTTAACAAAATTTACCCTTCTATTATTTACATACCTTTTTTTATTTCTGTCCCAGCCTTGTTTCATCAATGCGCTGATATCAGATAAAGTGTCTTTTATCCACAACATTTTTTCTAATCTATTCAATGATAAAATCGATTTATCTTTCTCCTTCCATTCAGCACTTTCAAAAAAACAATGGTCAAACATATCCTCATAAAAACTTACCTCAATTCCATCGTGAGTAAAAACAGGTTTATTATTATCGCAATATTCAACTTTCCATAGTTGTCGCAGCTCAATTTCTCGAGTTGCTTCATCAATCTTATGTGGTTTTAACTTTTTATATGCCATTACCAACCACCTTGAAGATTAATTTTAAAAATATTAAATTTTTCTTCTGCTTTAGGCGTTGCCATAATTGCATGGCCTAATCGTTTTTCAATTTCATTAATAATTTCTTTCTTAGTCTCACTAGTAATCTTGCCATTCATCTTTCCATTTATCGCACCCATTAAAAAATCAGCCATTTGAATTCCGAGCAATTCATGTGATGGCAACGCCTGAACATTTTCAATACTTGAAAACAAATTGGCTTGATTCAAAACGTCTTTAAGATTATGGATTCTATTCAGATCTTTGTTTATTTTGTGATCAATAAAAATATAATATTCATTGAAATCTAAAATCCAATGATGTAATAGTTGGTAATAGAATTTATAAAAACTAAGCTCACTATCGTCATTATGGAATTTGACCATGTCAACTTTATCAGCTTCCACGATTATCGCTCTGAATCGAATACTATCCGTACTAAAAAAATAATGCACTAATGCCTTATAAAAGTTAAATGAAGAAGGGGAAACCTTATTCCATTTTATTTCATTTCTGTAATTATGTTTATTTTTAATTTGCTTGATAGCTTCTTTAAGTTCCTCGCGAAAATCCGACGGTATCCAAACACTTCCAAGAACCAAATATTTATTTGCTGTTCTATCCCATAAAACTTCTGGACTGCTCTCATCACAATAAACTTCAAATTTCATAATTTAGACTTTTTTAAATTTAAACGTTTACACGAACTTTCCCCGTTAATAACTGTTGCATTAAACCTTGTTTGAGTTCTTGATACGTGGTTTTCTTTTCGGATAAAAGGTCTAGTTTCCCATCTACCGTCGATAAAATATTGGCAAGTTTTTTTTGTTCATCTATATATTTAGGAACTAGAATTGGTATCAATTTTAAATCCTTCAAACCAATTCTAGCTCTCGTAGTTCCGGTACTTTTTGATTCCGCTTCGTCTCTAAAATATTTTGAATTTAGAGCTTGGTATACAAATTCATTATCAAATTTATTTGTGTCCACAGACAGCCTTATGCCATCTGAACACATTACATATCTCTCGTCAGTACTTGGGACTTTACAACATCGTGCAACTGGGGCCATTTTTGCAAGAATTATTTCATTTGGAAATATATTACAAGAAAAAAGCTCATCAGCTTTTTCTTTAGATGTGTACGTGGTGCCTTTATCTATGAACTCACCTTCTCCGATATTTTGTAACTGTATAATTTTAACTCCATTTTCAGTATAGTGTTCTGACTTCAAATCTGAACCAAAAGGTCCACCTGTAAATCCATATCTATCTTGTTTATTTCGTAATTCATAGATTGGAATAACGTCCCAACACTTAGGAATCTCCCCCAAAGACGAATCTTTAAACTCAGTGTGACCAATACCTTTGGTTAACAACCGCTGCATTAAACCTTTTTTGAGTTCTTGAGTTTCGGTAATTTGTTGGGATATGACTTCTATTTTAGCATCGACGGTGCTTAGGATGTTGGCTATTTTTTCTTGTTCTGAGGGAGAAGTCGGAATTGTGACCCAAACTTTATCCATATCTTGTTTCCCAAAGTTTGCTTGTGCTGATTGATTTGAAAACTTGAAAAACTGACTTAGAACTAAAGGAGAGCTTAATAAATACTTTATATATCGGTTATAAAGTTCATTACTATTGACTGGAACGAATTTACCCACCCGATAGTTTTGAACAAAGTCTCTTTGAATGGATCCAACTTCAAGTACCCTTCCAATATTTCCGGTTAACGACATCAATATGTCATCTTTTTTTATTAGAAACCTAGTAAACTCCTCAAGCCTCGAAGAATCTATAAATGAAAGATTATCTAGATTTAAATCATTTCCAATTATATTATTGATTTTTATTACAGGAATACCTGACTCTGTAAAATCTTCTTTTCTAAACTGAAAACCATGTTCTAAATTTACTATTTCAGAAAGCTTTGAACTTTTCCAATTAGAAGGTATTTTCCCAAGTTTTGGATGGCTGATATATTCTTTCATATCCCCAACTCCTTTAAAAACTCAGCCAATTTCTTATCAATCTCAGCTTCCTTTTGCTCTAATACTTCCAGCTTTTGATGCACCGCTATAATATCCACTTCAACCTCAGGTTCGCTGGTATCAATAAATCGTGAAATATTGAGGTTGTAATCGTTATCGGCTATTTCTTTAAGGTCAACAATACGCATGTATTTATCGACATCAGTGGAGTCATCATAAGCATTTACAATTTTTGCAACATGCGCTTCCAGTAATTCATTTTGGTTTTTACCTTCTTTGTAATCACTACTGGCATCAATAATGGTCACTTTGCCTTTTTGAACTTCGGTCTTGTTTTTATTGATTATCCAGATGGAGGCTGGAATGCCTGTATTGTAAAACAAGGCAGAAGGCAAGCCTACAATGCCTTCCACCAGATCGGCTTCTAATAAACCTTGTCTAATTTTTCCTTCTGAGCCCGATCTAAATAACGTGCCATGCGGTAAAACGACGCCTGCTTTTCCGTCTTGTTTTAATACGGCAATCATGTGTTGTAGAAATGCTAAATCGGCATAACCTCTTGGAGGAATTCCAAACTGAAAACGGCCGTAAGGATCGCTTACTACTTTGTTATAATTGGGAGACACCTTTTTCTCTTTTCCGTTTTTATCGAGTTTGACTTCAATGGAATTTTCGGCTGGTGTCCACCAACCGTTTTGAGAAAAAGGAGGATTAGCAATGACTCTGTCAAAAAGTGTAAGTTCGTTATTATCGTTTTTATGCTGTGGGTTTATAAGCGTATCGCCTTTGCGAATGTCGGCGTCCATAAAATTATGGAGTAACATGTTTAGCTTTCCAATCGCCCAGGTACCTAGGTTCTTTTCTTGTCCAAATAAGGACACGTTGATGTTGTTGCCTACTTTACCATTTGGTTGCTCTGCTATATATCTGGCAGATTCAATTAACATACCGCCAGACCCACAAGTAGGGTCGTAAACCTTTTGTTTTGGTTCTGGTTTTATAAGCTGAACAATAAGTTGAACCACACCACGAGGTGTGTAGAATTCACCTCCTTTTTTACCTGCGTCATCGGCAAACATTTTAATGAGATATTCATAAGCATCACCTAGCAAATCGTTGGATTCTAGATGGTCGTTACGTAATGAATGTTGATTGAAATGACGTAATAAACGTTGTAGGAGTTCGTCGCTTAATTTTTCTTTATCTCCAAATTTGGTGGCCGTCATCACACCTTCTAAACTGGTGTTTTCACGCTCCATCGCGGCAAAGGCTTTATCTAAGGCAATGCCAATGTTCTCGGTGTGTTTCTTGATGCTTTCCCAGCGAGATTCTGGTGGAAGTTGGAAATAGGTGTCGTCTTCGGCAATTTCTCTGGAGACCTTGTCACGTTTCATGATTTGCTCTACTTCTTCTTCGAATACGTCGTTGGAACGTTTTAAGAATAGCAATCCGAATATATAATTTTTAAAATCTGAGGAATCAATACTTCCTCTTAATATGTTAGCGGAATCCCATAGCCAAGATTCAAGGGTTTCTAGGGTTAGTTTGTTAGTGGACATATCTATTTTTAGGCTTGTTTTAATTAGAAATTGAAAGTAAATGCTTGCTCATTTTTTTTGCTTTTCGAATATAAACAAAACTATCAGTATTCCTCAATTATATGATTCTATAATAAAATGAGCTATTCGTTTTGGTTAGCGCGTGTTTTATGGCATTGAATTCGCCAAGATCATGTCTTTATTTTCTTTGGTCGGCTATAGTTAACCACTAAAATTTATTATGGGCAGCTTTAATATTCAGTATCGAATTCAATTTCTATTTTTTCTGCAAAAAGCTTTTCAGTTAGGTCAAGTATCAAAGCTTCAAACTTTTTGCTTTCCATCTCTTTAATTTCGCTAGGAACTGGCAATAGATTGTTGTTTTCATCTATTTCAACTTGAAAACCTATTTTTTCTTGTCCCTCAAAATACGCATTGGTCAACAGGCTTTCAATTATTACACATTTTGAATCGAACTCCAATTCTTGAAATTCTGACTTTGTATATATTTTTGTCATTTGATTGGTTTTAAAATTATTGTCAATTAAACTGAAATGATTAGCGCATAATATAACTAACGAAATTTAAAAGAAAACTCTTATTTTATAGGGGTCAAAACATATCCCGTGTTAGGCAATTGTATTTCTTCGTTTTAATTCTATCACAATTCAATCTCCAAATTTTTGAGTTTCTCCTTTTGTGTTTTGGCTTCTAATTACTTGTAATAAATCTTCTAAATTATGTGTTTTATTATTTTCAATATGTGTTTATCAAAAGGGGGTTGTTTGATATGCTGATTTATTGGTAGTTTGTTCTGTAATTACAGGAATAAATATGGTTCTATATTGTATCTTTTCAAGTTTTGGATATTGATTTTCCATTTCTAATTTCTCCGTGACAATTAACGAAATCAATCCATTGTTCCTCCTCTTCATCCATTAACCACCCATCTTCACCATAGCCATTAGATATATAATCCCATTTGTTTTTGTATTCTGTTAATTGCCCCTTTAAAACTCTTTTTTCCTTACCATAAGTTTCAGTGATATTTGAAATTTCAATACTTGGTACAACAAAAATATCAGGTTCAATATTTAGGGCTCCAAATTGATTGTTATAGATTACAAAAAAATAAAATGGTCATGTTTTGGCTCAACATTATTAACGACAAGAGAAGAATAACCTCTCACAGATTTCACATTAATTGAAACAGGTGTTTCATCCTCTCTAATAACACGAATGTCAACACTTTTCTTATTCCCTTGGCTTACATATGCTTCAAGTTCTAGTCTGTAAAGTTTGGAAAGAACAAGGTATTCAATTGCTACTCCCGTATTGAATGAATTTGCTCTCATTTGTTATTTATTACATTGACTCACGGTTTGTATAAGAATAGTTACCGGTTAAGAAGCTCTAAACTTTCAGTTTACCACTTAATTATATGCAGGCTACAATAGTCATATTTATTACTATCTCGGTTATTAATTTTATACATGGTGGGTGTGCCTAAAATGGGCGTCTTTTATTTACCGAAAGGTAAATAATTAATTTAGAGGGAGCAAGTCCCTTGTGGGCAGGAGTAACACGCTGAATCATTGATAGGTCTCAAGTTTGCTGTCTGTGAGGATAGGACTTAAGGTTATTTGCGCTTAAATAATGAGCAAATACCGACTACAAAACTCGATACCAATGAACAGGAACCAAATAAGAGGCTGTAAGGTTGGATGAGCAAGCAAGTCATTGTAAAGTTCGAAACACTTTTAAAGTGAATACCGAAACAGTAGTTACGGCAGGGATCGAAGGAAAGAATACTTGATACCCTGGGTAAAACTTAAAAACATGAAAATAGAAAACAACAGCATTATCAATTATTGATATTTACCAATAAAATGGTTTGTTTGACTAAATAAGCCTATACTAGACAATATAATGGTAATATTATGTTAGAGGTAATAACTATAAAAGATGTGAAAGTCAAGATTGGCGAAGTTTGCAAGGGGCTTCGTAAATCAAATGATTTGTCTCGAGAAGATTTAGCGGAGCTGCTAGATGTTTCAAGCACAACGATTCAGAACATCGAGAATGGCAAAAACGCCACGCTAGATAATGTGTTGAAAGTAGCCAATCACTTTGGGTTATTACAATCAATTACTAAAGCAATAGATACGATCAATACAAATCAAAGCGATATTTCACTGTATTAATAAATGGCTAGAGATAACATCATAGATATAATTGCTTTTGGCCTAGAGGTTGGAAAATTAGGATACGACTTAGACCAAAGGAAATCCTATTTTCAATACCATCCAGAATTCCTAGAGACTGGAAAGTACTCAAAGCTATTTCCGTTTATTTTCAAACGAACAAAGGAAGCACAGGTCTTCACAGAATACCAACAAGACACCTTTCAAGGCTTACCGCCAATGATTGCAGATTCGTTACCAGACACCTTTGGCACTATTATATTTCAAGAATGGCTAACAGCACGAGGAATCCAAAAGATAACACCTCTTGAGCAATTAGCCTATGTAGCAGATCGTGGTATGGGAGCGCTAGAATACCGCCCTATCAAAGAAATACCCAATACAACTCATGTCAATATTGATGAGGTAATCACAATTCTAGAAAAGCTGCTCAAACTAAAGGAGGACACTACAGGTAAAGACCTCAACGAATTATCATTACTACACGTTTTTAAAATAGGCACCTCGGCTGGTGGTGCAAGACCTAAAATCTTAATCTCAGAACATAAGGAAACAGGAGCGGTTATTGCTGGAGATAGAGCCATTAGTGAAGACTATAACCACTACTTAGTAAAACTACATATAGACGATAGTGATGGCTACAATAGAGAAAAAGTAGAATACGCGTATTACTTATTAGCACAAGAAACAGGCATACATATGATGCCTTCCAAGCTTATTGAAAACAAACACTTTGCAACACTTAGGTTTGACAGACAGCACGGAAAAAAGCAACACATGTTAACCGTGACTGGTTTAACAGGTTGGGACTTTAAAAGTCAACCGGATAACTCTTCCTATGAGAATGTTTTCAAGGTTGCTTTAGGACTCGAAGTACCACATAAAGATTTACAGCAACTGTTCAAGCGTATGGTGTTCAATCTAGTATTTAGAAATGTGGACGACCACTTGAAGAACCATAGTTTTATCTATAACAAAGAAAGTAATAGTTGGAATTTAGGGCCTGCTTATGATTTAACCTATGCACTCGATCCGCTATTTACGTTCAAAACAACATCCAGAGCTTTATCCATCAATGGAAAGCGTACAGCAATTCTAATTAAAGATGTACTTGCTATTGCTGAAGAATTTTCGATTAAAAACCCAAAAGGAATTACTGAGGATGTTCAAGCCTTAATACCTAGATGGGCGGAGATTGCTAGTGAATTAGAAATAAATGAAACGATAATTAATGCAATTCAGAGTGATTTAAAGATATTAGAATAATGGCGAATAGCACACATGCACAGCTATAGCTTATTTATTTATAAGAGCACTAAACACAATCAATAAGAAGTTGAGCATCACAGAAACACATTGACATCGGCAGGTTTTTTCATATCTTGTGGCCAATTAAAAATGGCCCTGTAGTTCAAGGGATAGAACAAAAGTTTCCTAAACTTTAGATCCAGGTTCGAATCCTGGCAGGGTCACGACACTCAAGAGACCACGCTCTTTTTTGAGCGTGGTTTTGTGTTTTCCCAGAGTGTCGCCAACCGAAGGTTTGCGTAAACGAAGGGAAAACGCAAAACCAGCAGCCCTTTTTCTGGGCTGCGTGGTCTCTTATTTGCAACATTGCACTAACAGGAAAGCTAATCCTGGCAGGGTCACGACACTCACGAGACCACGCTCTTTTTTGAGCGTGGTTTTGTATTTTCCAAGAGTGTCGCCAACCGAAGGTTTGCGTAAACGAAGGGAAAACGCAAAACCAGCAGCCCTTTTTCTGGGCTGCGTGGTCTCTTATTTGCAACATTGAGCACCAAAGGATCACGGGAGTAATCCTGGCAGGGTCACGACACTCAAGAGACCACGCTCTTTTTTGAGCGTGGTTTTGTGTTTTCCAAGAGTGTCGCCAACCGAAGGTTTGCGTAAACGAAGGGAAAACGCAAAACCAGCAGCCCTTTTTCTGGGCTGCGTGGTCTCTTATTTGCAACATTGAGCACCAAAGGATCACGGGAGTAATCCTGGCAGGGTCACGACACTCAAGAGACCACGCTCTTTTTTGAGCGTGGTTTTGTGTTTTCCAAGAGTGTCGCTCAAAACAACCGCAATTGCCCATCCTTATAGCTTTCATGCAAATCGACGTTGAGACATGGCATGGACTTGTGCTTAAAATATTTTAATCTTGCCAACTTTCCCAAGTCATTGATTTGTTTAGCAATTTGCCCCTCGCCTCGCATTCGAGTGCCAAGACGGGAATCGCTGAGCGTCCCACCGTGGCAGTCTTCAATTTGGTGCAACACTTTTTCAGCGCGATCGGGTAAGCTTTTATGAAGCCAATCGGCAAAAATCTGACCAATGGCACCGTTCAATCTCACGATGCTATGTGAAAATTTGGATGCGCCAGCTTCCGAAGCCAATTTTGCCAAGGCTAAAATTTCATGACTATTGATGGACGGAATGATTGGCGCCATCATCACATTAACAGGAATCCCATGCTCACTCAATAGGTTTACAGCTTCAAAGCGTTTTTTGATGCTGGCAGTTCTGGGTTCCATAATGCGCCGGGTGTCTTCAGACAACGACGTGATGCTCATATTGACGCTAATTAAATGGTCTTTTGCCAAAGCTTTCAGCAAATCCAAATCTCTTAGGATCAATGCATTTTTTGTTATGATGGAGGCTGGGTGCTTGTATTTCAAAAATATTTCCAAACAGGCTCTGGTAATCTCGAGCTTTTTTTCGGCTGGTTGGTAGCAGTCTGTATTGCCAGACATGACGATGGGATGCGCCTGCCAAGATTTTCGTTTGATAAAGGCTTCCAATAATTTTGGAGCATCGGCTTTGACCAAAATCTTCCGTTCAAAATCCAAGCCAGCTCCATAACCCCAAAATTCATGCGAATTTCGAGCGTAGCAATACACACAACCATGTTCACAGCCTTGATACATGTTCATGGAATAGGCCATCCCCACATCGGGACTCTTGACTTTATTGACTATGGTTTTGGGAAAGACTTTAAGGTATTCCGTCTTATTTTGGTCCGGTTGCTCGCCTTCTATGGCGCAATAATTCAAAAAATCATCGCGCTGCTCATGACTCAACTCAAAAAAACGATTATGGACATTTTTTTGAGCGCCCCTACCTTTGATTTTGGAATATGACTCTGAATTGAACCTTGACATGAAATAACAAACCTGTAGATAATCAAAGTTACGTGGCATCCTTCAAAATCATGGCTACAGCCTGTAGTATCTCTTAAAATATGTTAATAATTATCATGCGAATGCCAATAACTCACAAACAGGGTTAATATAGCATATAAATATACCAAAATACATGTTTTCAGTGCTTTAAAAAACAATGACCTTTGTAGTGTATAGGCGTAAACACCTTAAACCCGAATTTTATGACAAAATCACATATATTATTAGCGTTGGCAAGTCCCATTTTATTAATTTCATTAATACTAGCATACCCGTTCTATCTAATTTACAAATTGATAGATGAGTCAGCTAACAACCCGCAAATTAACTAATACTTAAAAAAAATGGTGTTGCTTTAAAATGCAACATACGCAGTTAAACCAGCTGTATCTATTATAGCTGAGACATCCTTGTTAAATCATTAACATCTAAAACATCTCGGTTCTATCATTTGACAGTCTAGTTATTTCCCAGGAAAATCAGCCTTTCGCTTTTCTAAAAAGGCGGTGGTGCCTTCCTTGAAATCTTCCGTACCAAAGCATTTTCCGAATTGTTTGATTTCGGTTTTAAACCCATCAACACCATCCTTATAGTTGGCGTTAATGGCTTTGATAACAGCTTTGATAGCGACTGAAGAATTGCGCATGATCTTACCGGCAATCTTTTCAGTCAGGGCCATAAGCTCATCCTCTGAGGTCACGTGATTTACCAAACCGTACTCCAAAGCTTGGTTGGCATCAATCATACCAGCGGTCATTACCATTTCCATAGCGCGCCCCTTGCCCACCAATTGTGGCAAACGTTGCGTACCGCCATAACCGGGGATGACGCCCAAAGACACTTCTGGCAAGCCCATTTTAGCATTGATACTCGCCACTCTAAAATGACAGGCCATTGCCAACTCGAGACCGCCACCTAAGGCAAATCCGTTTACAGCTGCAATCACCGGTGTGGAAAGCGCTTCTATATAATCGAACAGGAGTTTTTGACCTTTTGCAGCCAGCTCGCCGCCTTCTTTCTCATCAAAATCTGCAAACTCACTAATATCTGCTCCTGCCACAAAAGCCTTTTCGCCGCTCCCTGTAAGGATGATCACTTTAACTTGTGTGTCTTTATTGGCGTCTTTAAAAGCCTCATGCAATTCTTGAATGGTTTCCATGTTCAAGGCATTGAGTTTTTTAGGACGATTTATGGTGATGGTTGCTATGCCATTGTTGGTTTGGGCAATGAGATTGTTGTAAGCCATATCAATTTTGATTTATTTGGTTAACGTTTCGGAAAAGTGACCGTAAACACAGTACCTTCTCCTTGTTGTGTTGTAAAGGTAATATTTCCATGATAAGTTTCCACGATATTTTTGACCATTCCCAGACCCAGCCCCATCCCGCTGGATTTGGTGGTGAATTTGGGCTCGAACACCCTATCTTTATTGACTTCGGAAATGCCCTTCCCATTATCGGCAATTGTGATCTTCACATTGTTTTCTTCGGAAAACACCCTAACATGGATTCGGGGTTGTTCCCGGTCTTCCGGAATGGCCTGAATGCCATTTTTAACCAAGTTGGTAATCACCCGAATCAATTGGGTGCGATCAAAGTTGACTAGGATTTCTGGTTCTTCCGCAAAAAATTCAATGTAATCTTCGCTAAAAATATCCAATGCCAGTTTCACAATGGCCACCACGTTTAAGGTCTCATTTTGTTGGGCTGGCATTTTGGCAAAATTGGAAAAAGCAGATGCTATGGAGCTCATGGTGTCGATTTGCTGAATGAGCGTCTTGGTATATTCATCGACCTTTTGGTGAATATGGGGATCTTGGGGATCAAATTTACGCTGAAAGCTCTGTACACTCAATCGCATGGGTGTTAAGGGATTTTTGATTTCATGCGCCACCTGTTTTGCCATTTCGCGCCAAGCCTGCTCGCGTTCATTGATGGCCAATTTGACCGCACTTTCCTCCAACTCATCAATCATGCTATTGTAGGAGTTGATAAGCGTTGTGATTTCTTCACTAGATGAGGACACATCAATCTTCTTATTACGCCGTTCCAATCGGGTTTCTTTGATCTTCTCACTAATATTCTTGAGCGTTCTGGTAATGTATTTTGACAATAAAAAGGCCAGTGTTATCGCAATGAGCAACATAAAAAGATACGCATAGCCCAAGCGTTCCAAGAACTCAGTAAGTTCGCGATTTAAAAAGTCATCGTTTTCCAGATAGGGCAGGTTCAAAATGGCCAAAGGCTTAAACTTGCCATCAGTTATGTAAGAATAGGAAGCTTGAAAGGTCTCTCCATTCTTTTCGTTTTTCTGCACGTAGCGATGCGCGGCGGTGTTTGATATGGCATTCAGGATGCCGGCTGGGATACAATTGGAATCCTTATCGTTAGAGATACTGGCTTTTGAGGATATCAATAGCGTGCCATCCAAATCGTAAAGATTGACCTGCAGGCTGTGGATCTCGGCAATATCATAGATATGCTCTTTGAAAATAAGTGGGATTTTCTCGGTTTCGACCTCCCAGGTGGTTTCTTTGATGACCTTGTTGATGTGGCTAACGATTGCGAATTCTTTGCGCTCTAGACGTTGTTTGTGATAGTCCTGCGCCTCTTCGTTGTATTGAAAAATGGTTACCGCTGCAATAAGAATGGAAGCAATGAGCACCAAAAGAATCATGGCGAAAAATATACGGACCCTTAAGGAGAGTTTGTTTAGTTTCATGTTGTGATAAGAAGTTGGCTAAATATAGCAAAAACCCTTCCAAAATCCTTGGAATCCCACATTTGCTCGTTATTGACCTTAAACAAAATTTTAAAGATCATTATTTGTGTTTTTTAGAGGAATTCACAACAATTTTGTAGGATTGGAAAGCACAACAACATGTTATAAAAGCGGAAAATTATTTAAGAAAACGGCAAAAAACTTAAATAAGGGATTTATTAATAAATAAAATGGCTAAAAACTTAAATAAGGAATTCCTTAATAAAGAAAATAGCAAAAAACTTAAATAAGCGCTCAAAAAAATAAAAAGTAAGGATTCGAAAGTTCAATCAGGCATTCGGATTTTGCTGCCTAATGCGTTTATATAGCTTGAAGCCAAGCATTAGTAAAATGCCAAGTACCAGAATCCCAACAACCCCAAAAATCCAATTGATGGCATTCTTTAAAATGGCCAAAAAAACAACCGCAAAAAGGATAAAGGTGGCGCCTTCATTCCATAAGCGCATGAAGTTTGAGGATTTTTTGACCTCATCACGCTGCAGCTGTTTGTAGTATTGATGTGTTTTCAAGTGGTATAAAATCAGCAACACCACAAACCCAAGTTTCACGTGCATCCATGATTGTTGTAACCAAAACGGCTGTAGGATGAGCAACCAAATGGCAAAAAATGTGGCCAAGATTGCCGAAGGCCAAGTAATGATGTTCCACAAACGCTTGGCCATGAGTTTGAGCTGCTTGCCCAGGATCTCCTTTTCGGGCGACGGTTTTTGAGAGGCTTCAATTTGATAGACAAACAGTCTCGGGATATAGAACAGTCCTGCGAACCAGGTCACAATAAAAATGAGATGTAAGGATTTTATGTAGTTGTAGTATTCCATTGCACTCGTTTAGCTTCAGTGTTTTCAGCTTTAAAATATACTGAATAAAAATATTGTTTTTAGGTGACTTCGGAAACAGGTTGATTCAGTTTCAGCTTCATTTCCCGAAACAAGAAGAAGCCCGTAACTATGGTGGACAGCACATCGGCAATAGGAAAACTGATCCAAACACCAATCTCTCCCATATAATGGGGCAAGATCAAGATGAGTGGGATGAAGAAAAATCCCTGTCTGGTCAATGTGAGCAACAAGGCCGGTATCGCCTTCCCAACCGCCTGAAAATAGGCCGCACCAATCAACTGTATCGCAATTATGGGTGTTGCTGCAAACACCCAGCGCATTTCTCCAGGCGTTTCCCTAAGCACGTCGGCATTTTGGGTAAATAAGCGTGTAATCGCTTCTGGGAATACCATCAACAAAATAAAAACCACCGTTGCCAAACCCGCGGCATATTTTAGGGCGGTAAAAATGGTTTCCTTAACCCTATCGTATTGTTGCGCCCCATAATTGTAGCCTGCAATGGGCAAAAAGCCTTGGGTAATCCCGTAAACCGGAAACAACGCAAACATCAACATTCGCCCAACAATGGCATAAGAGGTGACCGATGTCTCGCCGCCCAAATCATACAGGATATTGTTCATAAACAGATAGGTAATGCTTACCACTGCCTGTCTGGCCAAGGTCACAGAACCAAGCGAACTGATTTCCTTAACAATAGACCAATTTAAACCCAAGTGGGCCAAATCTATTTTTAATTCTGAATGTTTTGAAAGAAAAAACCAAACGATAAAAATGAAGCACAAAATGTAGGATCCTGTGGTAGCCCAAGCTGCACCTGCCATGCCCCAATCAAACACATTGATAAAAAAGTAATCCAAAATCAAATTTCCCACCGAGGGAAACATCATGGCATACATGGCAAATTTTGGCTTACCCTCTGCCCTAATCACCGTATTGCCCATCATACAAACCGCCAAAAATGGGATGCCATACAAGACGATCTCATAATAGACTTTTGCCGGATCAAAAATAGCGCCCTTCCCACCAAAGACTGGTATGATGTCATCAATATACCAGAGTCCGAAAATGACCATGGTCACCGTAAGCAGCAAGGTTAATGTGAGCTGATTCCCAAAAACCTTCAAGGCTTTTGGCATATTATCGGCACCCAAAGCTCTCGAAATAATCGAAGAGCCTCCAATACCAATACTCATCCCCAAGGCGGCAATAAAAAACGACACCGGCAATACCACGTTGATCGCTGCGATTGCCGTAGATCCAATCCAGTTGCCCACAAAAATAGTATCGATCAAGATATTGAGCGACATTACCAAAATACCAATTGATGCAGGCACCGCCTGTTTGATTAGTAATTTGCCAATGGGCAGTGTGCCTAAATCCTTGGAGCTTATGCCAGCCATTAAGCGGTTATAGTTTCAGTAGATGACCATTCGTTGATCCATTTTGCCAAGAGTTTTACCCATGCCCGGTCATCATTCAAGCAAGGGATTGTGGTAAAATCCTTCCCACCCATTTCGTGGAAAATCTCCTCACCCTCCATGGCAATTTCCTCTAAAGTCTCTAAACAATCGCTTACAAAAGCGGGTGTAACGATGGCCATCTTTTTGACGCCTTCCTTGCCCATGCGCTCGATGGTTCTATCTGTGTAAGGTCGCAACCAGGGATCAAAGCCCAATCGGGATTGGAAGGAGGTTGAAAAGCTACCTTCTTTCAATTTCAGTTTTTCTCCAACCAAACGTGTCACTTCAAAACACTGGTGCCTGTAGCAAAACTCGTGCGCCGGGGAAGGCGTTTTACAGCACAAACCATCAATTTGGCAATGGGATTTGGTAATGTCGCTTTTTCTAATGTGGCGCTCTGGCACACCGTGGTATGAAAACAAGAGTTGCTCGTAATCCTTGCCTTCCAAATGTTTGGCGATGGAGTTGGCTAAGACTTCTATATATTCCGGTTCGTTATAAAAGGCCGGTAATTCCTGAATGTTCATCTGCGGAAAGTGGGCTTTTCTAACTTCTTCTGCCAAAACCACAATGGTCTCTGTGGTGGCCATGGCAAATTGTGGGTAGAGTGGGATCAAAAACACCTCATCCACGCCTTGATCTGCCAATTCCTGAAGTCCCTTTTTAATGGTCATGCTGCCGTAACGCATAGCTAAAGCCACCGGAAACTCCACTTCCTGCTGAAGTTTTTCCTGGAGCCGCTCCGATAGTACAATCAATGGGGAACCTTCATCCCACCAGATTTTTTTGTACGCTTTCGCGGAAGCTTTAGGGCGCGTATTCAACACGATGCCCTTCACAAGCAAAGCTCTTGCCCAATAGGGCACATCGATGACGCGCTCATCCATTAAAAATTCCCCCAAATAAGTTTTAACATCTTTAGGCTCGGGGCTTTCTGGCGATCCTAAATTGACTAGCAAGACTCCTTTTTTATTCAAAATGATTGTGTTTTTCTAACAATTATTAGCTTTTGTAATGTCTAGTTTTAAAATCTCTTCAAACTAATGGCCTGTTGCGATCTAAAACGAGTTCTTCATCCTTAGTTTTCCATCAAACCAGTCCTAACCGTTTCAGGAATGACGGAATCCACCAAGGGCTTCATCGAATCATCATTACCAATAAATTTCCAGCCTTCGTACTGCGGGTCCTTGATTGCGAACATATTGGCATCCATGTTGATTACCAAAGCCATGTTTTCTAATTCAGAAATGACATTTGCTTGCCCAAATTGGGTTTCCATGGTAGATTGCATCAGCTTTAAAAACTCCTTCCGTTCGGCTTCGGGCTTGTCTTTTTCAGAAAGAAAGGTCATACGCATCTTACTGTTGTAAAACACAGCAGCATAAGTGACGCCTTTCACTTCCATTGTATCGGTCACACTTACCACATCGTTGGCGATGAACTCGATTTTCATGTCTTTGCCATTGAACATTTGCTCCATGCCAGCACGCATTTGCTCGCGAGAAGCCAACTCAAAAATCTTCGGGTACATGTAATCAAAAATGGCGTCGAAATTTTTGTTGGTTAAATGATCGTAGTAAGTCTGGGCTTCTTTTTTGATGTCGGCTTTGTAAGCTTGACTCGCGACAGAAACAGACATCATCAAGGCGAGTATTAGTATAAGACTATTTTTCATGAAGTTTTGTTTTTGCAAAAATACGATAGTATTACTACAATTGATAGAATATATAGATATGGGTCAGATTTTTACATTTTTTTAACGCACTAACCCAAAGCCATCAAATACTTCTTCGGTGTGGTGCCATACTTCTTTTTGAAGGCAGCGATAAAATGGCTTGAGGCACTATAACCCACTTTTAGACCCACTTCATTGACATTGTGGTTACCCGCTTCCAACAATTTACGGGCGACTTCCATTTTATAATCAAATAAGAAACTGTAAACCGTATCGCCATAGATTTGCTTGAATCCTTCTTTAAGCTTCTTCAGGCTCAATCCAATCTCTTCAGAGAGTTCCTGCAAGGTTGGTGGCTCAGCCATTCTGGCAATAATGATGTCCTTCGCCTTTCTAATTTTGATCACGTTGGTCTCGTCTTCCAAAAACGGACATTGCTCAATATCGGCCTCTTCGCTTCGGTTAAAATACAGGCTCAACAATTCTAAGGCCTTTCCTTTGAAATAAAGCGTCTTAATGGAGGCATTGAGATTGTAATTGATCAATTGGTTGAGCGCAATCGCCATGGAAGGCGAAATCTTTCCGTCCTTATAATATTTTTTGTCCTTATTATCCTCACTTAAAAATGTGATGTAATCGGCTTCCTGAGAAAAGAGTCCGTGAAACTTTTTTATCGAAACCAAAATAGAAACCAGCCAGGATTTGGGATTGACGTCTAAATGAATGGGTAAATCCCGTTGCGGATTGTAAAGCAACAACGAATTTTCTTCAGCAATCTGCAAGCGATACGCGCCATTATTAAACACAAACTCACTGGAGCCCTTGATGCAATAATGAAACTGAATGAAATTATTGTCGATATCCCGTTCCAAGGTTTGAAGATGATCCTCCTCGTTTTGAAATGTCAACACAAAAAACCCATCTTCCACTTTGGTTTCCTTAAAAGAACCTCTAGCGGTATTTTCTAAACTTGATAAAGCCATATCTTTTTTGTTGTTATTTAGATTGATTCTAAACTAAAGCCGTTTAAGGCCTTATGAATACTGCAAAAATATGATATTTATCAGTCTTTTGTAAAAAAAACCTTTAAAAAACCACAAGCGATACTTAAAGTTCGTCTAGCGTTGTTTTTAATCACAAGTCCTTTATACTTTTGTCATGAAATTTTTCGGAATTGTTTTCCCAAATCACATATGGAGCACTACACTAGGTCAAAAGGCACCACATTTTACGCGATTGGACTCAGCTATAAAAAAGCAGACGCCGAAGTTCGTGGTCATTTTAGTTTAGACGAGACTGCAAAACTTGCGGTTCTCAACCAAGCCAAAGCAAGCGGTATTGAGAGTCTTATTATAACATCAACCTGCAACCGCACCGAAATCTATGGTTTTGCCCAACACCCTTTTCAACTTATCCAATTGTTGTGTGACAATACTAAAGGTACGGTTGAAGAATTTCAAAAAGTGGCTCATGTCTATAAAAATGCAGAAGCCATTTCCCATATCTTTCGTGTAGGCTCAGGTTTAGACAGTCAGATTCTTGGGGATTTTGAGATTATAAGTCAGTTGAAAGTAAGCGCAAGACTTTCCAAAAAAATGCAATTGTTCAATCCGTTTTTAGAGCGCTTGATCAATGCAGTCATTCAAGCTTCCAAACGCATCAAGACCGAAACCGAGATTTCATCGGGCGCGACTTCCGTCTCTTTTGCTTCGGTTAGATATATCATGAACCACATAGAAGCGGTTTCAGAAAAAAATATCTTACTCTTCGGAACAGGAAAAATTGGCAGAAATACCTGTGAAAATTTGGTCAAGCATACCAAGAATTCACACATTACCTTAATCAATAGAACCAAAGACAAAGCGGAAGCCATTGCCGGTAAATTCAACCTCTTGGTCAAGGATTATTCCAACCTTCAGGAAGAGATCAATGCTTCAGACATTTTGATCGTGGCCACAGGCGCGCAAAATCCAACGGTAGATAAACATTGCATCCAAACCGGCAAGCCATTGTTGATTTTGGATTTATCCATCCCAAAAAACGTGCATAGTAATGTAACCGAACTAGACAATGTCACGCTTGTGCATTTAGATGATTTGGCAAAAATCACCGACAACACCTTAGAGAAAAGAAAGGCCCAAATACCGGTTGCAGAGGCGATTATTGAAGAAATACGCTTGGACTTCCATGCTTGGTTGACCACCCGAAAATTTGCGCCTACCATTAAAGCTTTAAAACTTAAATTAAACGATTTCGCTACGGCGGAATTGGATACACAACGCAAAAAGATGAGCGATTTCAATGAGGTTCAAGCCACATTGATTAGCAATAACATCATTCAAAAAATCACGAATCATTTTGCACATCATTTAAAAGGCGACGACGTTTCTACAGACGATAGCCTAGAACTCATAAAAAAAGTGTTTCAATTAGAAGCAGCTATAGACAATGCCTAAACTTATTAGAATTGGAACCCGTGATAGCGAACTCGCGCTATACCAAGCCACCACAGTACAACAGCAACTCGAAACCTTAGGTCACCGCACCCAAATTGTTCCCATCAAATCTGTTGGCGATCTCATGTTAGACCGCCCCATCAACGAATTGGGAATCACTGGTGTTTTTACCAAAACCTTAGATCTCGCCCTAATCAACGGCGACATTGATATTGCGGTGCATTCCTTCAAAGATGTCCCAACAGTCTTGCCCGAGCAAATCGTGCAGGCAGCGGTCATCAAACGCGGCAATCATAACGATTGCCTAGTCTTCAATGACAATGAGGAGTTTATCTCACAACGTGAAGCCGTGGTTGCCACAGGCAGTTTGCGCAGACGTGCCCAATGGCTCAACCGTTACCCAACCCATACCGTTGTGGGTTTAAGAGGCAATGTGAATTTACGCCTGCAAAAATTGGAAGATAGCGACTGGAATGCTGCCATATTTGCAGCAGCAGGATTGGGACGCCTCGATAAAACGCCCGAGAACAGTTTTAACCTGGACTGGATGTTACCCGCACCGGCCCAAGGCACCATCATGGTTGCCGCTTTGGAAGCTGATACCGAAACACGGGAGATCTGTGCCGAAATCAACCATGAAGAAACTCAAATCTGCACTTCGATTGAACGTAAATTTCTGAATCTTTTGGAAGGTGGATGTTCCGCACCTATTGGCGCCTTGGCCTATATCAAAAATGAGGAGGTGAATTTTAAAGGCGTGTTGTTAAGCCTCGACGGAAGCAAAAAAATTGAAGTCGAACGCAAGGAAATCTTGGGTAGACATCATAACATAGCGGCCTATTGCGCCAATTTTATCATTGATCGCGGTGGTAAGCGACTCATGGATGAACTTAAGAAGGCTTCCAAGGAAGTCAATGTTTACTCTACCAAAACCTTGAGTGACGAGCAGAAACAGCACTTTCATGATGATGTCATTTCAGACAGCTCCGATTTCGTAAAAATCAATTTCAACCGCATGACCCAAACGGTTTTGAGACCCTTTCCAAAAAACGTGGTCCTTACCAGTAAAAATGCAGTAGAATCCCTTTTGAACAATTTTTCTGCGGAAGAATTGAAATTTGAAAACATCTATTGCGTGGGGAGACGCACCAAACGCTTGGTAGAACGCAAGATTGGCAAAGTCAAGCACACTGAAAACAGCGCCAAGAAACTGGCTGAGCACCTCATCGAGTATATTGATGGTACTGAAGTCACTTATTTCTGCAGTGATATTCGTTTGGATGAGTTGCCAAATCTTCTCGCCGAAAATCACATTGACGTCAAGGAAGTCATTGCCTACGAAACCAAACATGATGCACAAAAGATCGAGGATTCTGTAAAAGGAGTTATGTTCTATAGCCCATCAACCGTACAGAGTTTCAAAAAAGAAAATGTGGCCGCAGATGATATGGTTGCCTTTTGTATTGGAGAAACCACCGCACTAGAAGCCAGTAAACATTTTGAGGATGTTAGAATTGCAAAGATGCCCAGCGTGGAGAGTGTGATTGATTTGGTTAATGAACATTTTGGCGATTAGGTGTTGGCTGTTAATAAAGTCTTAGAATTTATTAACTGATATTGAAACCTACAAGGTTTTGAAAACCTTGCAGGTTTTTTCAAAACTATTTTGAGAAATTAAAAAATCATTAGCTCTGCCAAATGCTAATAGCTAAAAGCTAAAAGCCAATATTCATAATTATGATTAAAAACGACCTATTCCTAAGAGCCCTAAAAGGCGAAACCGTTGAGCGACCACCAGTATGGATGATGCGCCAAGCCGGACGATACCTTCCAGAATTCATGGAAATCAAGGCCAAGTATGATTTTTTCACGCGTTGCCAAACGCCAGAGCTCGCCAGTGAGATCACGGTACAGCCCATAAAACGTTTTGGGATGGATGCAGCAATCTTGTTTTGCGATATCCTTGTGATTCCGCAGGCAATGAACATTGAGGTACAAATGAAACCCAATTTTGGTCCCTATTTGCCAAATCCCATCCGTACTCAAAAGGATGTGGATCATGTAATTGTGCCAGACGTCAAAGAGGCTTTGAATTATGTATACCAAGCCATTAAAGCCACTAAAGAAAAGCTCAATGACGAGATTCCGTTGATTGGTTTTGCAGGCTCGCCATGGACCATTTTGTGCTACTGCGTGCAAGGCCAAGGCAGCAAAAATTTTGATAAAGCCAAGGAATTTTGTTTTACAAATCCCATTGCAGCGCACCAATTGCTTCAAAAAATTACCGATACCACCATTGCCTATCTCAAGGAAAAAGTAAAGGCAGGCTGTGATGCCGTGCAGGTATTCGATTCTTGGGGAGGCATGTTATCCCCAGTTGATTATCAGGAATTTTCTTGGCAATACATTCAGCAAATCATCAATGCCTTAAAAGACGAAACCCCAGTCATCGCTTTTGGTAAAGGTTGTTGGTTCGCGCTTGGCGAGATGGCCAATTCTGGTGCTTCCGCTTTAGGTATAGATTGGACTTGTTCTCCTAGAAATGCGCGCTATTTAACTGGAGGAAACATAACCTTGCAAGGTAATTTTGACCCAACACGCTTGTTTTCATCGCCTTCAGAAATAAAAACAATGGTGCACCAAATGATCAACGAGTTTGGTAAGGATAAATACATCGTCAATTTGGGCCATGGCATTTTACCTAACATCCCTGTTGAAAATGCAGGCGCTTTTATTGATGCGGTTAAAAGTTATAAGAGCCCATCCTAAGCTTTCCAAAAGCGAGGAACTGTGAAGCGTACGCTATTCAAAAACATGTAGAACTGTCTATTAAAATCCTTAATTTTAATATTTGGTAACATTGTTGTCCGATTAAACTTTTATAAACAATGATTTTGTTGACAGCAGCAAGCTCTTAGGCAAATTTTAAATATAATAGCTTGCTTAGGCTCTAAAAGACATTTTAAGTTTTGAAATTAAAAATATAAATCAGATGGGCTTAATCATCAAATGTTTACGAATCAAGTCTTATGCCTGCCTGCCGGACAATATTGATTTGATAACAGCAATCTAAAATAAAGAAAGACTCAGAATAAACCCCCTTTCCTGTGGAAAGAGTTAAGTATAGGCCTATGATCAACAACATTTTTAGAGGCATCCAGGCATATTCAGGCGTGTTCAAATTAATGGCAAGCCTCAAACTCTGGAAATACTTTTTCGTTCCCATCCTCATCAGCATCCTTACGGCAAGCTTAATTGGTTTTTCGGCTTACGGACTTTCAGATGATATTGGCCGTTTCATCGCTAAAATATGGATTTGGGATTGGGGCAAAGACAGCTTTACCTCCTTCTCCAGTGTTCTTGGCGGCATCATGGTCTTGGTCATTGGGCTCATTGTTTACAAGCACATCATCATGGCCTTTTCTGCGCCATTTATGAGTCCGGTTTCAGAAAAAATAGAAGCCCATCTCACAGGCATTCAAAAACACGAGCATCGCAAAACCTCTTTTCAACAACAGTTATGGCGAGGGCTGCGAATCAATGGAAGAAACCTAGTCAAAGAATTACTGATCTCCATCCCACTATTATTGCTCAAATTCATTCCTGTGGTCAACATATTTTCCACGATTTTACTCTTTTTGGTACAAGCCTATTATGCAGGTTTCGGGAATATGGATTATACCTTGGAACGTCATTTTAATTATAAGGAAAGCCTTAATTTCGTGAAACAGCATCGCGGTGTCGCCATTGGCAACGGATTGGTATTTATGCTATTTCTGTTCATTCCGGGAATTGGTATTATTCTAGTCTTGCCCTTGAGCGTGACGGCAGCCTCCATTAAAACCGTAAACCTGCTGCAAACAGAAGGCCTGCTCCCTGCGGCAGCTTCAGGTAAAATGCTTCGGAAGGAAGGCCATTCAAATTAAAATTTCTCATGAAGATTGCAACATTCGACAGTTTTGAAATCGCTGCCATTCATGATGGTGATGCTTGGAAAATATGCGATTTCATGGTCGCCAATGCCGATCGATTGAAGCGTTTTTTTCCGAAGACCTTAGAACAGAATCTAAACCCTAGCCTTTCCAAGCTTTTTGTTGCCCAGAAGGTGGAGCAATTCATAAGCAATCAAGAATTTGTGTTTACACTCAAACATTCTGAAACCCGAGAACTCGCAGGACTATTTTATATCAAGGAGCTGGATTGGAAGAAAAAACAGGGTGAGTTTGCCTATTGCATTGGGTATTCCTTTGAAGGTAAAGGCTTGACCTCAAAAACCGTAAACGCATTAACCCTTTATGCTTTTGATACCCTAAAACTGGAGACCTTGCAAATCATCACTCACAAAACCAATTTGCCAAGTGTGAGCGTCGCCAAAAATTGTGGATTTGAATGGATTAAAACCCTGAAAAATGAATTTACACCTAATGGCGGCACAGCTTTGGACATGGAGTTGTATGAGTTGAAAAATAAGAGATATTGAAAGTTGATACTGAGTTTAACGTGCAAAGACAACCAACCTGCAAAGACAGCCAACCTGCAAGGTCTCAAAGACCTTGTAGGTTTGAAATCAGGGCCAACCTGCGAGGTCTCAAAGACCTTGTAGGTTTGAAACGAATCATGTTCTAAACCTATTCTAAATTTGACAATTATGAAATTAGAAAAATTAGAAAAAGATTTTTACTATCACATCTATAACCGTGGCATCCATAGTGAGACTATTTTCAAAAATGATGACAACAAATCTTATTTTCTAAATCTAGTTGGGAAGCACATTTCTCATAAAGTACAAATTATTGCGTTTTGTTTAATGAATACTCATTTTCATTTGGTTGTTAAAGTAAGCGATGAAAACAAAATCACTGAGGCGTTTTCAAATCTTTTCAATGCTTATGCAAAAGCGTTTAACAAGCAACAGCACCGAACCGGGAGTTTGTTTGAAAAACATTTTAAACGGAAGCGTTTAATTTCTGAGGACTATCTCAAAAACGCAATACTTTATGTGCATTCAAATCCAACACATGCTATAAAAGAATATCCATTTTCATCCTATTTCTATTATGTTAACGGCAATAACCCTGCTCCTTTCACATTAGACCACTCAGAAATTGAAAGGGTTTTTGATTCTGTCGAAAATTTGAGAACTTTGCAGCAAGCATCAAATATTACAAGTGCAGACCTACAAGGTTTTGAAAACCTTGCAGGTCAATCAAGCAACCTGCATCAGGACCACCCGCAAGATGATCACAACCTGCAAGGTCTCGAAGACCTTGTAGGTTTGAACGAAAAGTCAACAATGAAAACAAAATTCTACACTTACATACAAAACTTGCAAGACCGCATCTGCGACAAACTCGAGGCCATTGATGGCACAGCCAAATTTAGAGAAGACCTTTGGGACCGCACCGAAGGCGGTGGCGGAAGAACCCGAGTCATTGAAAACGGCAAAGTTTTTGAAAAAGGCGGCGTGAATATCTCTGGCGTGCATGGTGCCTTGCCCGAAAGCATGCAAAGCTATTTTGGCGTTAAAGATGCCAATTTTTTTGCCTGCGGATTGAGTCTCGTGCTACATCCCAAAAACCCGATGGTGCCCACAGTACATGCCAATTGGCGCTATTTTGAGATGTACGATCAAGATGGGAATATCGTGGACCAATGGTTTGGTGGCGGCCAAGACCTTACCCCATTCTATTTATTTGACGAAGATGCCCGGCACTTCCACCAAGTTTGCAAAACCGCTTGCGACAAACATGATGAGAGTTTTTATCCACATTATAAAAACCGTTGTGATACGTATTTTTATAACACCCACCGCAATGAAAGTCGGGGCATTGGCGGACTCTTCTTCGACTATTGCAAGAAAACCGATGCCATGAGCATGCAAGATTGGTATGATTTCGTAACCGAAGTGGGCGATAGCTTCTTGGATGCATACGCCCCGATTGTTGAAAAACGCAAGGATTTGCCATATACCGAAACCCAGCGCAACTGGCAAGAGATAAGACGTGGTCGTTATGTGGAGTTCAATTTGGTACATGATAAGGGCACACTATTCGGGCTCAAAACCAACGGGCGCATTGAAAGTATCTTAATGAGCCTTCCGCCGCATGTGCAATGGGTATATGACCATCATCCAGCCCCTGGAAGTGCAGAGGAAAAACTACTTGAAGTCTTACAAAATCCGGTGGATTGGGTTTGAGATTTCTCGTCGGAGCACTGAGCGATATCGAAAATTTAAAAAAAGAATCATTAAATTATAGCAGATTCAAATCTGAAAATTAAAAACTTAAACTATGTATCCACTAATAAGAAACCGAAGATTAAGAACCAACGAATCCATTAGAAGCCTAGTGCGCGAAACCGTGCTCTCTCCCAACGATTTTTTAGTGCCCATCTTTGTGGTAGAAGGCAAAAATATAAAAGACGAAATCGCTTCCATGCCAAATTATTTTCGCTACAGTTTGGATTTACTGGAAAAAGAAGTCAAGGAATTATGGTCCTTGGGCTTAAAATCGGTGCTGCTTTTTGTGAAAGTAGAAGATAAGTTAAAAGACAATACCGGAAAGGAAACCTACAATCCCGACGGACTCATGCAACGTGCCATAAAAACGGTAAAGCATGCCTGTCCCGATATGTTGGTCATGACCGACGTTGCCTTTGATCCCTACAGTGCGTATGGTCACGACGGCATCGTTCAAAACGGACGTGTTCGCAACGACGAGTCGGTTGAAGTGCTTGCCAAAATGAGTTTGTCGCACGCGCAGGCAGGTGCCGATTTTTTAGCACCTAGCGATATGATGGACGGTCGTATTTTGGCCATTCGCGAGATTTTGGAAGGCAGTGGGTATACTGATACTGGCATCATGAGCTACTCGGCAAAATATGCTTCTGCATTTTATGGTCCCTTCCGTGATGCATTGGATTCGGCGCCTGTAGATGCACAAGACATTCCGAAGGATAAAAAAACCTACCAAATGGATTTTGCCAATCGCTCTGAAGCCATCAAGGAAACCGAAATGGACATCAATGAAGGGGCAGATATCGTCATGGTAAAACCAGGGTTGTGCTATCTCGATATTGTTCGCGATATCAAAAACACTTTCAATGTGCCGGTCGCCGTCTATCAAGTTTCTGGCGAATACGCCATGGTAAAGGCGGCTGCTGAAAAAGGCTGGCTCGATCATGATGCCGTCATGTTAGAACAAATCACTGCCATTAAACGTGCCGGTGCCGATGTGATTGCGAGCTATTTTGCCAAAGATGTGGTTAAGTTGTTGGGCTGTTAATTGTTGATTGTTGATTGTTGATTAAAAATTGGAATTTGGAATTTGGAATTTGGAATTTTATAAGCAATCCAATTTAATTTCCTACATTTAGTTTCGATAACAAACCAAAGCAACAAAAAACTTCGGATTACAAATGGACGACATCGATTTAAAAATACTCGAAATGCTTCGCAAAAATGCCCGTGAATCTTTGGCTAACATTGGGAAATCGGTAGAATTATCGGCGCCCGCCATTGGCAAGCGCGTAAAGCAGTTGGAGGAAAAGGGTATTATTTTAGGCTATTCCCTAAAGCTCAATCACGAAAAATTGGGAATACGCACTAAGGCCTACATCATTTTGAAAATACACCAATCGAGCACCTTAAAAACCGCCTACAATCAAATAGCCCATTTAACAGAAGTGCAACGCTGCGATCGCATCACAGGCGACGATTGCTTATGTATCTTAGCTTTTTTCAAAGACAATAAGGAACTCATCACTTTTTTGGAGCGCATCTCGCAATACGGTGTCCCGAATACCAGTATCCTCTTAGAAAGTTGATCTGCGTGCGTAATTTAAGCAAAAGCACAACTATTAACCTTATTATATCCTTAAATTAGCGATCAAATCATAAACCAATGAGCTTATTACTTCTTTATGCCATTATCTCCATTTTCGTTTCCTTTTTATGCTCTATTCTTGAGGCTGTTTTACTAAGTATCACGCCCACCTTCATTAAATTAAAAAAACAGGAAGGCAAGCAATATGCCGAGCAATTACAAGTTTTAAAAAATGACGTAGACCGGCCGCTTATTGCCATCTTAACCCTAAATACCATTGCACACACTGTTGGTGCGATATTAGTTGGTGTACAGGCTAAAGTGGCCTACGCCGAGCTCTACGGTAGCGAGCAATCGAGTTTGTTTGGTATTAATTTCACCGTGGATATCATGGTGGGCGTCGTCTCCACGATCATGACGATCCTTATTTTGGTCGCTTCAGAAATCATTCCTAAAACCATTGGCGCCACCTATTGGAAAAACCTCGCCAATTTTACCACCACAGCGCTTAGGGTCATGATCTTTCCGCTTAAATACACCGGTATACTCTGGCTTTTGCAACTCACCACGAAATTGATTGGCGGGAAAGGCCATGGCAGTATCTTGAGTAGAGAAGGCTTTTTGGTCATGACCGATATGGCACATGAAGAAGGCGTTTTTCAGGCAAATGAAAGTAAGATCATTAAAAACCTCTTGAACTTCAAAGAGGTCTTCGCCAGAGATGTGATGACCCCTAGAACCGTTATGAAAGCCGAGGACGAGAACACAACCGTTCAGGATTTCTTCAATAAAAATATAAATCTACGGTTTTCAAGAATCCCAATTTATGCTGGAGATGCAGATAATATTAGGGGACTGGTATTAAAAGATGAGGTTTTTAAGGAAATGGCATTGGATAATGGCGATAAAAAATTATCTGAAATCAAACGTCACATCATCGTTATTGATCGTGAAATGCCCATTCCACTTTTGTTTGACCAATTGGTGGAAACCAGAAACCATATGGCTTTGGTGGTCGATGAATATGGCTCGGTAAGTGGCTTGGTTACTATGGAAGATGTGATTGAAACCCTCTTGGGTATGGAAATTATGGATGAGAGTGACAACGTATCAGACCTTCAAAGTATGGCCAGGAAAAGTTGGGAGGTAAGAGCTAAAAAGCTGGGGATCGTGGGCAATACTCCTTCCGAAGAGCATACAGAAAAGGATGCAGAAGACCATAAAACCGAATAAAACCGCATGGAGTCCTGCATCATCAACACCCCCTTGGGTTTTACCAAGATCTTAGGCGACACGGAAGGTATTTCTGAAGTGACCGTACTCAATTCCGTAGAAAAAGAAACCGACGTTATTCCTGATGAATTGGAGGATGCTGTGATTCAACTTCGCGAATATTTTGAGGGTGTTCGGCAAAACTTTGACCTAAAATTAAATCCGCAAGGCACTGATTTTCAAAAATCGGTTTGGCAACTTTTAGAAGCGATTCCCTTCGGAAAAACAATTTCTTACCTAGAACTTTCCAAACAATTGGGCGACATCAAGGCCATAAGAGCTGTGGCGAATGCCAACGGGAAAAATCCACTGTGGATAGTTGTGCCCTGCCATCGCGTGATTGGCAGCGACGGAAGCCTAACCGGTTACGCCGGCGGTTTACATCGCAAAAAGTGGTTGTTGGAGCACGAGGATCCGTATAAGCAGCAGAGCCTGTTTTGAAATCCTGATGTCCTACACTTTTTAAAACCTAACCTGAATATACATTCTTCAGTAGTAGTCCGAAGTGAAAACAAGCTCTTTTCAATTTTTGATTATATTTAATGATTTCTATTTCACTATTAAAAACCAATCCAATAAATGAAATTCCTAAAAAACCTACTCAAATTCCTGGTCGTTCTTATTGCCTTGATCATTGCAATCCTATACATTACCGATACCGATTATCTTATTAAAGCAGTGCGCACCATTTATCTCAAAGGGCACAGCACCGCCTATTTAGAGGATTATAAGGAATTTGACAATCAAGCTATTGCCAATGGCAGCCCTCAACCTTGGCCAAACCACATCGATTATAATAGTGTAAATGCCACCGAACGTCTCAAAAAAGCAAATAAAGACTGGGGCACGATTGCCTATGTGATCATCAAAAACGATAGCATCTGGTTTGAGGAGTATTACGATGGTTTTGGAGAAGATTCCAAATCCAATTCCTTTTCAATGGCCAAAAGCTATGTTTCCGGCATGTTAGGCAAAGCAATTATGGAGGGTCACATTAAAAGTCTTGACCAGCCCGTTTGCGATTTTCTGCCCGCATTTTGTGAAGGCAAAGCTGCAAAGATGACGGTGGGTGACCTTTCGAGCATGAGTTCGGGCACCGATTGGGTTGAAGCTTATTATTCGCCCTTATCCATTACCACACGTGCTTATTTTGACGACGATTTATCGAAAGTCATCAACGGACTCAAAGTTGTAAATGAACCCGGTACCGCCTACAAATATGCCAGTGGCGACACTCAAATGTTAGCAATGGTTATTGAAAAAGCTACGGGTAAGAATCTTTACACCTATCTTGAGGAAAGTTTTTGGAAACCCTTAGGCAGTGAAAACGCCACCCTTTGGCAAGTAGACAGTGAAACGCATGACTTGGTCAAGGCCTATTGCTGCATTGCGAGCAATGCCAAAGACTTTGCGCGCTTTGGCAAACTCTACAAAGACCATGGCAAATGGAACGGAAAACAGGTTTTGGATTCCGCCTTCATCGCCAAATCCATAAAACCACGTTTCCCATCCAGTCCAGAATATGGCTACGGGTGGTGGCTCAAAAAACATTTAGGCAAGGATTTTTACATGATGCGTGGTCATTTGGGCCAATACGTAATGGTGCAGCCAGAAGATAACGTGATGATCGTGAGACTGGGCCACTCCAAAGGCCCAGGCGATGCCTTAGAAACCTTTACACCTGATATTGGTTTGTATATTGAAGAGGCTTATGAGATGTTGAATGAGTAATTCGACCTTCTAATTACTTAAGCCTATAAATGAGTCCAGTTGTAACTAACTGGATTTTTTTTATTTTATCGCTCAAGTTTTAGCCATTTGCAATTCCTTTCTATCATGCTCTTTTTTATTACTCGAGGCTAAGAAAACCGATTAAACAAATAAGCGTATTAGTAAAGTTGTTTTCTCAATCACTAAGCTTTGATCCTGAAAATCAATATATTATTTTTTATAATTGGGATAATAAAGATTAATTTTATAGAAACACAGCTAAAAAAATATGATAAGCAAACTCAACTTAGAAAACATCCTCTTCCTAGATATCGAAACGGTTCCAGAGACGGAATATTTCTCTGAGTTGGACCACACCAAACAAGAGCTTTGGGAGCATAAATCTAAATACCAAAGGCGTGAGGATTTTACTGCGGAAGCCTTCTACGACCGTGCCGGCATCTGGGCCGAATTTGGTAAGATCATCTGCATCTCCGTTGGTTACGTGAAAATGGAAGCCGATGTACGAACCTTTCGAGTCTCTTCTTTTTCTGGCAATGAAATCAAAATCCTGAAAGATTTCAAAAACCTCATCATCACGCATTTCAGCCAGACCAAGCACTTACTCTGCGCTCACAATGGGAAGGAATTTGATTTTCCGTATATCGCGAGACGTATGATCATTCACAATATAGAGCTGCCCCATAAATTAAATCTCTTCGGAAAAAAACCTTGGGAAGTCCCGCATCTAGACACGCTTGAGCTTTGGAAATTTGGCGATTACAAAACCTACACCTCTCTAAAATTGCTCACCAATGTTTTGGGCATCCCCTCACCAAAAGATGATATTGATGGCTCTGAGGTCTATCGGGTCTACTACAAGGAAAAAGAACTGGATCGCATCATTGCCTATTGCGAAAAAGACACCATCGCCGTGGCCCAAATCTTCTTGAGATTACGCGGCGACACCTTATTGCATGACAATGAGATTATGAGTGTATGATTTTTAGAAGTGCTTTTTAGTAGTTGGTGAATGACCTAAGACAGCAAGACTTAGGACCTAAGACTTAAATCGCCCTATCAATTGAAAGTCTGACATACATTGTTTAAGCCACTATGGACTAAAAAGTGCATTTGATTTTTTGAGACAGACTGCAAGTCTCTTGAATTCGCGATATGAATAGTGTCGCATTGAGTGCGTTTCAAGGAAACGAATGGTTTCGTGAAAATTAGCGGCTGTTTTAGAAGCTAAAGCGACATGTCTTAAAGTACTTAGTTTAACGCTATTTGATGCTAATAAAAAAGGCCCAAACCGAAGTCTGGACCTTTTCAAAATTAAAATTTAAAGTTTATTGTTTAATAAACTTCTTGGTAATTACCTCATCACCATTCTGAATATTTATAAAGTACATGCCAGCTTTCAGCTTGCTAACATCTACACCATTTTCGGTCGAAGCACCTTTTGATACCTGTTGACCTAATATAGTCTTAATGTTGAATGAAAGGTTTTCCGCAGAAGATTTCACAAAAAGCAGTTCTCCTTTAACCGGATTCGGATAAATGGAAATCTCAAGTCCCAAATGGTCAACCGAGCCTTCAACTATCGCTCTTGCAGTGCCACAAGCACCTAAATTGGTCCAACCAGAATTACTACGCTCAAACAGATTGCCTTGATAGGTTACTTTATCGCCCACTGCATAGGACTGACTTCCATTATAAGGCGACACACCGGCACATTTATCGGCCGCACCATTGGTCAAGCTTATGGCATCAATCGCCATATCGCCTTGCCAGGTGGTTCCCGTAGTTCCGTCGAATCTCAGTTTGATAGTGTTTCCTGCATAAGCCGAAACATCTACCGTTGCGGTATTCCAAGCATTGCCTTGGTTGCCAGCTTTGCTCCAAACTGTGGTCCAAGACGCACCATCGTTAGTACTAATGGCCAGTTTCAAATTACCCATGGCATTTGTACCATATAAATGGTAATCAAAACTAAAGCTTGCTTGATTTTGTCCTGTCAAATCGAAGCATGGTGACACCAAAATAGCACGCTTGTTGGGGTTATTAGGCGTACTGGATTCCATAAACGCATATTGAGTGCCTTGACTTGCACTTGAAGGTCCCGTATTACTAGATGGCGTTGCGCCAGAACGTCTGGTCCAGTTGAAATCATCATCGGTAGCTTGAGACCAAGCTCCAAATCCAGCTTCAAAACCTTCAGAATAAGGGAACGCGGCAATCGCATTGGCACAACCCGCTGGCGGATTGCTGCCCGTTGTAATATTTACCGTATAATCTTCAACTTCACCATAGCCAAAAGTTTCGCAAGCTGTTGGTATGCCATTGTATTTCATTGCAACACGCAAACGCTTATTGCCACTTGAAGCTCCTGAGGGTACGGTAAAGCTTCCTGTTGCAGGCGTTGCGGTTGAAGCTGCCTTAGAGAAAATTTGCTCACCAGAATCTGTAAAATCACCATCGTCATTATAGTCAATCCATGCCGCATAGCCTTCAGCATAGGTAGAACCCGTCCAAGTTGGTGTAATGGTCAAAGTATAGTTGCCACCTTTATTCAAATCTGAAGCGGTACTTGTAAAATCGGAATACAATTGTGCACCCGAAGCTTTATTGATACTGCCAACCTGAACTCGAGAAATATACTCATCGTTTACACTATTGCCCTGTGACGCGCAATATTGGTTACCGGTTTGGCAAGGTGTACAAGAACCGCCACAGTCAACACCAGTTTCATCTCCATTTTGGATGCCGTCATTACAGGTTGGTTGTGCCACAGCGCCGCATTTATCTGATAATGCCAAACTACGTCTCGCACCTCCAGCAGCCAAAACCGCGCGCATTCTATTTTTTTGACCTGATGTAAATAAGTTCATACAGGAATCATCAGAATAATCCATATAGTTTTGAACCATATCTGTTGAACCACAGGAAAAATTCCCCGTAGCACAACCGTAGTTTGCTGTTGCTGCTGTTGGTGTGTCATTCACAAGGTCATTGCCACAATTTGAATCTCCCCAAATATGACGTAAGTTAAAATAGTGTCCTATTTCATGAGTCGTTGTTCTACCGCCGTCAAAAGGCGCCGAAACGGCTCCAGTGTTACCAAAATAGTTATAAGACATTACGCAACCATCGGTTGCTGCATCTCCTCCAGGAAATTGCGCATAACCCAAAATTGTTTCGCCAGTTGGTCTTAACATTTGAGGCACGATCCACATATTGAGATATTCACTCGTATTCCAAGGATCAACCCCACCAGTGGCAGCACTTTTCATTTCATCATTAAGCCCCCAATTTCTGCGATTGGTAGATTTTCTGGTAATCCCATTTGTCGCGTTTCCGTTAGGATCTACGCTAACCAAACAAAACTCAATTTGAGCGTCTGCTGCTTGGGACCAAACGTTGTCGGCATCGGTATTTGTACGTCTAAAATCTTCGTTCAGAACATCTAATTGAGACTGTATTTGTGCCACACTAATATTTTCGGTACTGTTGCGGTACAGCACATGCACTACAACAGGAATGGTAATAACGCTCCCATCTATCCTGCTTGTTTGCAGCTCCTCAATCTTGTTCTGGGTAAAAATCTCAATTTGCTGCATTCGGGACTCTAATCCAGGGTCTAACTGTTTCCGCAATTCGAGGTTGGCCATAGTGGCACATTCACGCTCTTGAGCGCTTACTGAAAACAGCGCAACGAAAAGCAATAATGTCAAAGTAATCTTGTTTTTCATGATAAGATTTGGTTTTGGTGTTAGTAAATTTGTTGAATGTATTAAATTAATGTTAATATGTACGAGCTACAAAAACATTTTAGCTGTAATGCACCCTCTTTTTTTAGAGTACGGTTTTACCACAGCACTTTTGATGAAATTCCATACATTTACACATGCCAGAATCAAAATTATTAACGGTTAAAGACTTATCCATTTCCTTTTATTCGGAAGGCAAAGCGATAGAAATCATCCACAATATAGCCTTCGACTTACAACCCAACGAAATCTTAGGCATCGTCGGTGAATCTGGCTCAGGAAAATCGGTTTCGTCCTTGGCGATTCTTGGTTTGCTTCCGAAGCGGATTTCAAAAATCACCAACGGAAGCATTTTATTTGAGGGGAAAGACCTAACCCGCCTAGAAACGAAAGCCTTTCAGAAAATACGTGGCAATGACATCGCAATGATTTTCCAAGAACCCATGAGTTCCTTAAACCCATCGATGACCTGCGGAAAGCAGGTTTTGGAAATCTTGAGACAACATACCAAATTATCAAAAACCGAAGCTAAGACTGAAGTGCTCTCCCTCTTTGAGAAAGTGAAATTACCAATGCCAGAACGGGTGTATAAGGCTTATCCCCATGAAATTTCTGGCGGACAAAAACAACGCGTCATGATTGCGATGGCGATCGCCTGCAAACCTAAAATCCTCATTGCCGATGAACCCACCACAGCGCTCGATGTGACCGTTCAAAAGGAAATCATTCTTCTGCTAAAGCAATTACAAGCTGAAGAAGGCATGAGCATTATCTTCATTTCGCACGATTTATCATTGGTTTCAGAAATTGCAGATCGCATTTTGGTAATGTACCAAGGCGAGATTGTAGAACAAGGCGATGTACGTACCGTTTTTAAATCGCCACAGCATTTATACACCAAAGCACTTGTCAACTCCAAACCTTCTATGGAAACCCGTTTGCTGCAATTGCCAACCATTACCGATTTTATCAATGATAGCGCCAACAAAACGATTATTTCTTCGGAAGAAAGACAAATTCAGCATCAAAAATTATACGCACAATCGCCCTTATTGGAAGTCGTAAACCTGGAAAAAGAATACATCTCCAAAAGCGGATGGTTCTCAAAACCTGAACATTTTAAGGCGGTAGACGGCGTGTCCTTTAAATTGTACAAAGGAGAAACCTTAGGTTTGGTTGGCGAATCTGGCTGCGGAAAATCGACACTCGCCAACGCCATTCTACAATTGGATAAAGCCACCGCAGGACAGATCCTTTATAAAGGCGTTGACATTACAAAACTATCCAATACGGAAGTAAGAGCACTTAGAAAAGACATCCAGATCATTTTTCAAGATCCCTATGCGTCTTTGAATCCGCGATTATCTGTTGGGCAGGCCATTTTAGAACCCATGCAAGTTCACAATATTGGATCTTCAGACAAAGAACGGAAACAAAAAGTCTTGGATTTACTGGAGAAAGTGGGTTTAGAAGCTTCAGTTTACAATCGGTATCCGCATGAATTTTCCGGAGGGCAACGCCAACGTATTGGAATTGCTAGAGCCATCGCTTTAGAACCAGAATTGATTGTTTGTGATGAGTCGGTTTCGGCTTTGGATATTTCGGTACAAGCGCAGGTTTTGAATTTGCTGAATGACTTGAAAGCCAATTTCGGCTTTACCTATATCTTCATCTCACATGATTTAGCGGTGGTCAAATATATGTCGGATCAGCTCATTGTGATGAATCAAGGGCATATCGAAGAAATGGATGACGCCGATGTGATTTATGCAGCGCCGAAAAAAGAATACACTAAAAAACTTATTCATGCTATCCCAAAAGGGTTATAGCATGAATATTTTTTTAGTTAGTTTTAAGATGCCACTTAGCAATCTTAAAGTGTTTTGAAAACCAGTGGTTAGCTTGTTTTCAGCAATAGTAGGACTAGGTAGGTTTGGGGCAAAAAAGTTCATAGGCTTAAAATTTATGATAGATTTGGGGCAAATCATAAAGTAGGTTAAACATTCATTCTATGTGTTTCAATTTGGTTCTGCTAATATGAAACATATTTTTAGATATATCAGTTTAAAGACATTAAAAATCGATGAATGACATCATTATTTAACATTTAACAGATATTTTGTAGAATATTCCTACATGTTATTGGTTTGATTCTTAAAAAAGCCACTTGTGATAAAGTGGTGTTAAGCATTTCTTAGGCTGTTTTGGTTTTTTCAGAATGCTCGTAGTGTTCAAATCACAGTTTCTGGTATATTCATTTTTCGTATTGTACTGAAAAGATCTGCAGATATCGGAGTAATTTTTGCATAAGCAAATCTGGAAATGTATCCCGCAGATTTCGCAGATTGACGCAGAAAAGAACATCTTGAGAATGCCCTTTAATAGGGCTGAAAACAGTAATCACGATGCTGGAATTGTTGAATCTTTCAAAACCAAACATAGCGTCATATATCCATAACATTCTGAAAAACACTAAAAGGCCGATGTTGGTATTTTCCACCAATATCTTCCAGCTTGTTGGAAAGTGACTTGAGACCTACAATCCAAACACCAATTAAAACAGGATCTTGATTTTGCCGGTATCGGAGTAATCTCTACATATGCAAATCTGGACAACAGTCCCGCAGATTTCGCAGATTGACGCAGAAAAGGACATGTTTTGCGATGCCTTTGAACGGGGCTGAAAATAGTATTCCCGATGCGCGGGGGTTGATGACGATTTTCAACACCAAACATCGCGTCTTGCATCCGTGACATTCTGAAAAACAGCAAAAAAGCCGAGGTTGGTGTTTTCCACCAACATCTTCTAATTGGTTGGAAAGTGACTCAAGGACTGTCTTCAGGGTACCGGTTAAAACAGGATCCTGAATTGAATCTAGAACCCACTCGCATGGGATTGTTGGTAAAAAACACCAACAATGGCAGCTCAGGAGCATTCAAAATCAAGTTGCGCTGTTGGAAATCAAATTGGAGCGCAGTGAGAAATCCAAAACAAAACAACGCGTCATATATCCATAACATTCTGAAAAACAACTAAAAGGCCGATGTTGGTGTTTTCCACCAACATCTTCTAATTTGTTGGAAAGTGACTTGAGAACCACCCTCCAAACACCAATTAAAACAGGATCTTGATTTTGCCGGTATCGGAGTAATCTGTGCATAAGCAAGTCTGGAAAACAATCCCGCAGATTTCGCAGATTGACGCAGAAAAGGACATGTTTTGCGATGCCTTTGAACGGGGCTGAAAAATAGTACTCCCGATGCACGGGTATTGATGAAGATTTTCAAAACCAAACATCGCGTCTTATATCCATGACATTCTGAAAAACACCAAAAAAGCCGATGTTGGTGTTTTCCACCAACATCTTCTAATACGTTGGAAAGTGACTCAAGACCTACCACCCAAACACCGGTTGAAAAAGGATCCTGAATTGAATCTAAAACCCGCTCACACGGGATTGTTGGTAAAAAACACCAACAATGGCAGCGTGTTGTCTTGAAAACATTTGTAGGTATCGGAGCCATCTGCGCTTAAACAAATCTGGAAATGAATCCCGCAGATTTCGCAGATTGACGCAGAAAAGGACATGTTTTGCGATGCCTTTGAATGGGGCTGAAAATAGTACTCCCGATGCGCGGGGGTTAATGACGATTTTCAATACAAGGCATCGCGTCTTGCATCCATGACATTCTGAAAAACACCAAAAAGGCCGATGTTGGTGTTTTCCACCAACATCTTCTAATTGGTTGGAAAGTGACTCAAGGACTGCCTTCCGGATACCGGTTAAAACAGGATCCTGAATTGAATCTAAAACCCACTCGCATGGGATTGTTGGTTAAAACACCAACAATGGCAGCGTGTTGTCTTGAAAACATTTATAGATATCGGAGTCATCTGCGCATAAGCAAATCTGGAAATGAATCCCGCAGATTTCGCAGATAAACGCAGAAAAGGACATGTTTTGCGATGCCTTTGAATGGGGCTGAAAATAGTATTCCCGATGCGCGGGGATTGATGAAGATTTTCAAAACCAAACATCGCGTCTTATATCCATGACATTCTGAAAAACAGCAAAAAACCGATGTTGGTGTTTTCCACCAACATCTTCTAATTGGTTGGCAAGTGACTCAAGACCTACCATCCAAATACCGACTGAAACAGGTTTTTGAATTGAATCTAAAACCCGCTCACACGGGATTGTTGGTGAAAAACACCAACGATGGCAGCGTGTTGTCTTGAAAACATTTGCAGATATCGGAGTACTCTGCGCATAAGCAATTCTGGAAATGTATCCCGCAGATTTCGCAGATAAACGCAGAAAAGGACATGTTTTGCGATGCCTTTGAATGGGGCTGAAAAAATAGTACTCCCGATGCGCGGGGATTAATGACGATTTTCAATATAAAACATCGCGTCTTGTATTCGTGACATTCTGAAAAACAGCAAAAAGACCGATGTTGGTGTTTTTCACCAACATCTTCTAACTTGTTGGAAAGTGACTCAAAACCTACCATCCAAACACCGACTGAAACAGGTTCTTGATTTGAGTCCAAAACCTGCTCAAACGGGATTGTTGGTAAAAAACACCAACAATGGCAGCGTGTTGTCTTGAAAACATTTGTAGGTATCGGAGCCATCTGCGCATAAGCAAATCTGGAAATGTATCCCGCAGATTTCGCAGATTGACGCAGAAAAGGACATGTTTTGCGATGCCTTTGAACGGGGCTGAAAATAGTACTCCCGATGCACGGGGATTGATGACGATTTTCAAAACCAAACATCGCGTCTTATATCCATGACATTCTGAAAAACAGCAAAAAAGCCGATGTTGGTGTTTTCCACCAACATCTTCTAATTGGTTGGAAAGTGACTTAAGGACTGCCTTCCGGATACCGGTTAAAACAGGATCCTGAATTGAATCTAAAACTCACTCGGATGGGATTGTTGGTGGAAAACACCAACAATGGCAGCTCAGGAGCATTCAAAATCAAGTTGCACTGTTGGAAACCAAATTGGAGCGCAGTGAGAAATCCAAAACCAAACATAGCGTCATATATCCATAACATTCTGAAAAACACTAAAAGGCCGATGTTGGTGTTTTCCACCAACATCTTCTAATTTGTTGGAAAGTGACTTAAGAACCACCCTCCAAACACCAATTAAAACAGGATCTTGATTTTGCCGGTATCGGAGTAATCTTTACATAAGCAAATCTGGAAATGAATCCCGCAGATTTCGCAGATTGACGCAGAAAAGAACATGTTTTGCGATGCCTTTGAATGGGGCTGAAAATAGTATTCCCGATGCGCGGGGGTTGATGACGATTTTCAATACAAGACATCGCGTCTTGCATCCGTGACATTCTGAAAAACAGCAAAAAGGCCGATGTTGGTGTTTTCCACCAACATCTTCTAACTTGTTGGAAAGTGACTCAAAACCTACCATCCAAATACCAATAAAACAGGATGCTGAATTGAATCCAAAACGCACTCACACGGGTTGGTTGGTAAAAAACACCAACAATGGCAGCGTGTTGTCTTGAAAACATTTATAGATATCGGAGTACTCTGTGCATAAGCAAATCTGGAAATGTATCCCGCAGATTTCGCAGATAAACGCAGAAAAGGACATGTTTTGCGATGCCTTTGAATGGGGCTGAAAATAGTACTCCCGATGCGCGGGGATTAATGACGATTTTCAATATAAAACATCGCGTCTTGTATTCGTGACATTCTGAAAAACACCAAAAAAGCCGATGTTGGTGTTTTCCACCAACATCTTCTAATACGTTGGAAAGTGACTCAAGACCTACCACCCAAACATCGGTTGAAACAGGTTCTTGATTTGAGTCCAAAACCTGCTCACACGGGATTGTTGGTGAAAACACCAACAATGGCAGCGTGTTGTCTTGAAAACATTTGCAGATATCGGAGTCATCTGCGCATAAGCAAATCTGGAAATGAATCCCGCAGATTTCGCAGATAAACGCAGAAAAGGACATGTTTTGCGATGCCTTTGAATGGGGCTGAAAATAGTATTCCCGATGCGCGGGGGTTGATGACGATTTTGGATACAAGGCATCGCGTCTTGCATCCATGACATTCTGAAAAACAGCAAAAAAGCCGAGGTTGGTGTTTTCCACCAACATCTTCTAACTTGTTGGCAAGCGACTCAAGACCTACCACCCAAACACCGGTTGAAACAGGATCCTGAATTGAATCTAAAACCCACTCGCATGGGATTGTTGGTAAAAAACACCAACAATGGCAGCGTGTTGTCTTGAAAACATTTATAGGAATCGTCGTCATCTGTGCATAAGCAAATCTGGAAAATGAATCCCGCAGATTTCGCAGATAAACGCAGAAAAGGACATGTTTTGCGATGCCTTTGAATGGGGCTGAAAATAGTATTCCCGATGCGCGGGGGTTGATGACGATTTTCAATACAAGACATCGCGTCTTGCATCCGTGACATTCTGAAAAACACCAAAAAAGCCGATGTTGGTGTTTTCCACCAACATCTTCTAATTGGTTGGAAAGTGACTCAAGGACTGTCTTCAGGATACCGGTTAAAACAGGATCCTGAATTGAATCTAAAACCCACTCGCATGGGATTGTTGGTAAAAAACACCAACAATGGCAGCGTGTTGTCTTGAAAACATTTGCAGATATCGGAGTCATCTGCGCATAAGCAAATCTGGAAATGAATCCCGCAGATTTCGCAGATTGACGCAGAAAAGGACATGTTTTGCATGCCTTTGAATGGGGCTGAAAATTTATAAGAATGCTCCTTCAGGTAAGTCAAGGTTTCAATAACCATTTGACCCTTCCGAAGGCTGGCTGGCAGATTATTTCATATGGTTACAGACCCGCTATCGTCTGAAGGCAAGGCACTGTTGAACAACCAAAAACGACCTGACTAAGCGCATTTGAATACGCAGTCTCGATATTAGCTTCGGAATGCTTACAGCTGCATTTCTGGGATGTCGCCTTCCACAAGCAAATGGCCTTCAGTAGCGGCTATAATTTCGTCTACAGATACGCCTGGAGCGCGTTCCAATAGTTTAAAGCCATTTTCGGTCACTTCAATGACTGCCAAATTTGTGACTATTTTTTTGACACAACCCACTCCTGTTAGTGGCAGGGAGCATCGTTTTAACAATTTAGATTCTCCTGCGCGATTGGTATGCATCATGGCCACGACGATATTTTCGGCACTGGCGACCAAATCCATGGCGCCTCCCATCCCCTTTACCATCTTGCCAGGAATCTTCCAATTGGCAATGTCTCCATTTTCGGCCACTTCCATAGCGCCGAGAATGGTTAAATCTACATGCTGACCACGGATCATGGCAAAGCTCAAGGCCGAATCAAAGAAACTGGCACCAGGCAAAGTGGTAATGGTCTGTTTCCCGGCATTGATGATATCAGCATCTTCCTCGCCCTCAAAAGGGAAAGGCCCCATGCCCAAGACGCCGTTTTCACTTTGAAACTCTACTTCTATATCGTCGCGCACGTAATTGGCGACCAGCGTTGGGATGCCAATACCTAGGTTGACGTAATAGCCATCTTTGACCTCTTTGGCGATGCGTTTTGCGATTCCGTTTTTATCTAACATGATTATATATATTTTTATTGAAGGATACTTGGGTTTTTAGCTGAAATGGATTGGTTTTAAATTGAGCTGTCGCGATGTGCTTTAGTCATCTCGCTTTATCTTGTAAAAATTTTTGGCCACGAACATCCCGAAACTGACTGTCCGGTAGGCAGGTTTACACAAATCTGCTCATTCTCTGAAAATACAATCTCAAATTGAATACTTGTCATTTCAGGAACAAAACAGATGTCTAGTCTGTTTGAACCATCTCATTTATAACTTCGGTCTTACCGTGCGTTGCTCGATGCGTTTCTCATAGTTCTTGCCTTCGAAAATGCGCTGCACAAAAATACCAGGAATATGGATTTGGTTGGGGTCCAGTTCGCCAACCGGTACGAGCTCCTCCACCTCAGCGACGGTAATCTTTGCCGCGCCGCACATCACAGGATTGAAATTTCTAGCGGTGCCTTTAAAAATAAGGTTCCCTGCTGCGTCGCCTTTCCATGCTTTTACAAAGGCAAAGTCGGCTTTAAAAGCATGTTCCAAGACATACATTTTTCCGTCGAACTCACGAGTTTCCTTGCCTTCAGCAACTTCAGTACCAAAACCAGCAGGGGTATAAATCGCTGGAAATCCGGCTTGTGCTGCCCGGCAACGTTCGGCCAAAGTGCCTTGCGGTATCAACTCCACCTCCAATTCACCCGAGAGCATTTGGCGCTCAAACTCTGCGTTTTCGCCCACGTAAGACGACACCATTTTATCAATTTGCTTTTTATGGAGCAAAAGGCCCAGCCCAAAATTATCTACGCCGGCGTTGTTGGAAATACAGGTCAAACCCTTTACATTGAGTTCGACTAATTTGGAGATGGAATTTTCGGGAATACCAGAAAGCCCAAAACCGCCCAACATCAGGGTCATATTGTCCTTTATGCCTTCTAAAGCTTCGGAAACATTGGCTACTTTTTTACTAATCATCTGTGTGTGTTTTTGCTTCTGAAAATTACGAAATAAAAGAGGGATTTGGAAATTATTGAAGTCTTGACTTTGAAAACGGAAGATATTGAACACACCAAAGGTATTTTTCTGTATAAATTCGGCCCTATAAAACTGAATCACGTTCTCAAACTTCGCTCAGTACTAATTTCATATAGCTATTGTATATCCTGCAAGGTCTTTTTTTAGACCTTGTAGGTATGACTCAGAAATTCGAAAAGACTTTCAAGTTTGTGAAAACCTTGCAAGAAAAGATAATTGACCCTCAAACTCGATTTCACAGCTTATAAGCCAGCTTGAACATGATAATCCTAGGAAGTATAAAGGTCTTGCTATCACTAATCACAAAGCTGTTAAAGTTGTTCTGTTGCTTAAAACCCACATCAAATAGATTGCTGGCATTGATTTCAAAGCCCCAGGGACTGTCCTCAAGCTGATAGAACAGCGAAGCATTTGCAGTATCAAAGGTATTCTTGATGTTGGCGCTCTTGTTGTTATAGGCATCAAAACTATAATCGGCCTTGAGGATAAAATTCTCCAAAAAGTCATAATCCAAGTTGATGAAAAAGCGATCGTTTTCAAAATTATTAGGCGCTCCAAATGCCCTGTAATTATTGAAATCCTTTGTATAACCGACTTCAACATTGGGATGCTCTTTAAATGAGGTCTCTATACTAAGCGTTGATGACAGCGACTTTGAAATGTTGAGATTGGTTTGGCCGTTGAGCAACTGGTAAAAATCAGTATAGCTATATCGTGCACTGAAATTGTACTTGAGCTTCTTGATTTTTTTGGAAAATCGACTGCTTAACATCCAACTCTGCTCGGGTCTGTCAAAAAGTATGGCGGTGGAAAACTGCTCAATCCCCTGTAATTGAGTCACAGTCTTAAACGATTTTATTTTTTTATTATAGCTGGAATTGATATTGAAATTGAGGTTTTTGAACAGACTGAATTTGTAATAACTCAAATTGACCGAATGATACAATTGATTGTCTAAAGTAGTGTCGCCCTTAAACACCGAGTTGAAACTGGATAGCACAAAATTATTGGCCAAGCGATCGATACTTGGGAAGCGCGCATTTAGCTGGTATCTAAAATTCAATTTTTCACTGTTGTTGAATTCCACCTTTGTGGTAAATTTTGGCAGCAAGAGTGCTTTTTGGTTGGAAAAGCGCTCGTCAAATTGTTTGGTGTTCCACTTGTAAAAATTGTAATACAACATGGGTTTAAAAGTGGCGATACCAATCTGGAATTTATACTCAAAACCAACAAAGGTATTTATAAAATCATAGCCAAAGTCGTTGCCAAAACCTGCGGAACTGAAATTATTAACGCTTCCATCACTCAACAGTTGCACATCTTGATTTTCAAAATGGGTAAAGGCAGCATTAACACCAACACTGGCATAGAGATGGTTGAAATTATTGAGCACCCAATAGTCTTTTACAATGGCGTTGACGTTATGCGCATTGGAGTGTTTGGTTTGCAGTATGTTATAAACCACATCATCTTCCAACGGAATCAAGCCCTGCAGGATTTGTCGGTTGGTAAGCCACTCGGTCAAGGGTTTGTCATTTTGAAATTCGTAGGTGGCCTCCAAAGTGGCGGTGTGGTTTGTGGATAATTTTCTACTGTAACTCAGGTTCTGTTTCAAATTAATACCTGTAACATCGGTCCTGGTATTGATGCGGTTGCTTTGGGTTGGGTTAATGGTCGCAATCAAACCGTTGCTGTCATTATTGCTGAGTTTCACAAAACTGTTATAGGCCAAATCCTCATCATAGCTTGGGTCGTAATCCAGCGTGATTTTTGCTATGGTAAAGAAGTTACGTAGTGTATTATTGATGTTACGCTCTTCAACAAAAGGCTCCGTAAAATTGAGGTATTCGTTTAAAGTGCTGCTCTCGGTTTCGGTTTTTGAGTTGGAAGTAATGATGTAACCACTAATATCGGTTTTAGAGTTGATGGCCTGTCTAATGTTCAAAGCGCCAAATTGGTTGGTGTTGGACTTGAAATCCTGGTTATTGAGGTATTGGGCAAAATCACTATTATAAAGGCTGAAATAATTACCAGTATCTTCCAACAGCTTACCAAAACCGCCCTCAAACTCCAGATAATCCCTAAAGGTAAAACTTTTGACACCGCGGTTATTAAGGTCGCCGATAAAATTGATGTTGGTCTTCGGACTGTAATAGAACAGGTTGGGATGTATGAGATAGCGATCTTTGATGCCAGCGCCAACTTCTACATCGCCAAAGGCAAACTTCTTTTTGTCTTCCTTGAGCTTGATGTTCATGGCCATATCGTCGCTGTCCTGAAGCCCCTTGAGCATGGCGACTTCGTTGTAATTGTCAAGCACCACAACTTGGTCAACCGCATCGGCAGGGATGTTGTTGACCGCCAATTTACTATCGCCTGTAAAAAAGGTCTTGTTCTCCACCAGCACCTTAGTTACCTTTTTGCCTTGCACCGTAACGTTACCATCTCTATCAACCTCCACGCCAGGCAGCTTTTTAAGCACATCTCTCAATTTGCGTTCCTCCCCGGTTTTAAAGCTATCGACGTTGTAGGTAATGGTATCTTTCTTTACTGAAATTGGAGGCGTATAGTTGAGCTCGACCTCATTGAGCTGATCAGGGTTTTCTTGAAGTATAAAGCTTTTAATGATATCTTCCTCGGTAGTGGTAATCTCCAAAATTTGGGAGCTATAGCCCAAATAGCTCACGGTCACTTTGTAACTCTGGTTTTTGGCAAGCCCAAGTTTATAGCTACCATCGGCTTCTGTAATTGCAAAACGCACCTCTTGGTCATCTGCATCTGGGATGGCTAGGATGTTGGCGTAGGATAGAGGGGTTTGCAGGGTGTCTGTTATTTGACCTGACACAACAATGTTTTGACTATTAAGTGATAAAAATGGTAAAATAATAAGAACCAAACGACCCAGAACATTCGCTAAATTTTTAGTCTCTTTGTCTAGCTTCATCCATTTCTATTCCAATGTTATCAAAATCGTATTGTGATATTTTTCTTCCTTTCGTTGGAATGGTTATGTTTTCCTCCAAATTATTTAAATTTATATTTTTGGCAACATAAACTTTATTTTTTTCTCGCAACTCTAAAACCAACCCAGGTAGTCCATGATATCCTTTAGGACCAATAGAAATTGGAATTTCGGGTGTGTACCAGGCAGTAACTTTATGTTCAAAAACGCCCCTGCTATTTCTCACTTTTTTAGTAGTTGTAGCTTTGTAGCAATTGTAATCTCCTATTTTTTTGCTATCCTTAGTTAACTCCCATTTAATTGATTCGTAACTAATAAGGAAAAAAGCGCCATATGCTTCTAATTGATAGAACATCTCATGCTTTTGATTATTACTATAAAATATATACCTCGCACCTAACAATATTTTGGACAAATTCAATTCATTATCCCCTTGCTCTAAATTTGGAGCAATTTTAAATAGGGTTTCATTATTTTTAAAGGATAATTCAAAATCAGCATAATCGTTATTTTCAATTACTCTATTTAAGGCATTTAAAGCTGAATTTTCTTTATCAGTAACTTTTTCAATTTTGCTTTTGTATATAATTTTTCCTTCAATTTGTTGAGAATATGAATTAGAAAAATGTAATAATATGAGAATAAAAATACTATTTCTAATCATTAAGATAATAGCATAAAAATTATTTATTAGCCTAATTTTCCGTATCAATTCTTCCTGTAGTGTTTTCTTCGATTAATTACAGCATCCTTCATAAGAGCATTAAACTCAGTTTCAGTCATAACTCTCCCTTTATTAGGTAACTTCAACTTCATCATCTCATCTTGGAATTCAATCTTTTTTAAGAATGTAATAATATTTTCCTTTTGTAATTGAACAATTAAACCTGGGAGTCCACCATAACCATCTGGACCATAAGGTAGATTAATTTCTGGTGCGTACCACGCTATAATCTCTATAACTTTTTTTCCGGATCTACCTTCTACACTTTTTTTTGTTTTTGCTTTGTAACAAGTCAGATTACTTATAATTTTGGTATCGTTAGTTAATTTCCAATTTAAACTATCAAAACTGGTTTTGATCAGAATTTTTTCTCCGTAAATTTCTTCTGTAATTATAATAATTCTATCTTTTTTACTGTAGAATGCAGAGTTACCAATAAAGCCCGATAAAAGTTTTGACATATTAATAGACAATTTACTTTCACTATCTGAAGATAAAGATTTTATTTTCTCATATTTACCAATTAAATCATTGAAATAGAGTCTGTAATTTGTTTTTTCTAAATTATTGCTCGCTTTTTGAATTGTTCTAACTATTTCAGGATCAATATCATCATTGTTTTTTAATAAGGAATCATTGACAATTGACTTTTTATTGTAATCTGCGTATCCACTCAATGATTGCCCAATACTACAATGAGTAATTAAAAGTATTAGTATAATTAATTTCTCTTTCATAAGTTATCGAATTATAACTATCAGTAGCCTTAACTACTGATAGTTAATTAAATGTTAATCCCATCCTCCATTTGATTCGCAGTTATCGTATAAAGCATTGAAAAGTAAATACTCTTGATAATACGAATAACCATACAAACCTCCTAAGGCAGATGCCGCTAAATCAGCACCTTCGAAACAACCCGCATCCTGTTTTACAACTGCATTAGCATTTAAGGAACTACATACGAGTAAAACCGCAGCCATAAGGCTAAATATCTTTTTTTTTCATAATTTCTAAATTTTAAACCCATGTTATTAGTTTACACAGGCTGGTTCATATTTAATTATACCGCAAAGTCTAAAAATCACAAAGTCTAGGTTGCAAAGCCATTGGTAAGTCGCAAAGTCTTGTCAAAATAAAAATAAACAAGCTTGATTTTTAGGTCAATCTAATTTGTCTTGAATAATCTATGGGCGACTTTGCAAATGATCCAATAAACTATTTTCAACGATTCAAAAATCGAATAAAAAAAACGTTTTTGCAACCCTTTTTAGGTTGAATTTTAACTTAATTAATTGTTAATAAGTTATTTAGCTCGCGAAGCTAGACCAAATATCAAGAGTACGGTAAAACCGTAATTTGGAGGTCTAAAAACGGTAGAATTTAACATTTTAAAATTTGGTGGTTTAAAATAAGCTTGAAACCCTAGGGTTTATAGGTGGTTGTTTTTCGAAAACTGTTAAAATTTCATTTAAACTGAATTTATTTGAAATTATCAATGACATCTAAAACAGCAAAACGCAGCTTTTGGTCATCTGCATCTGGGATGGCTGGGATGTTGGCGTAATATAAGGGAGATTCGATGGTGTCTGTGACTCGTCCAGAAACTTCAATATTTTGTGAATGTAACGACACACAGGAAATTAAGAACAGTATTAAAACAAGCAGCCTTTTTAACATCTAGCAAAATTTCATAAATAAACATCATTCCCATTTGCTGGAATTAATCTTCCCCTTTCATTTGTTTCATAACAGCCCTACCTATTTCTGTAAATTCTGTTTGACTAACTTGCTTCCCTTTATGTGGAATCTTTACTTTTTTCTCTTCTTGTTTTAGAACAATCTTTTTAGCATAAAAATAATGTCCTCTTTCTTCTAAAGCCAAAATCAAACCTGGCAACCCTCCATAGTTTTTAGGCCCAAACCGGAAAGGGATCTCTGGAGTAAACCAAGCAGTAATCTCTGTTTTAATAGTTCTACCATTTTCTATGGTAGTTGTAGCCTTGTAGCACGTATAATCGCCAATTTTCTTTTTCTCCTTTGATATGTTCCAAACGTAAACGTTGGCATTCTGCCTTATCAGGTAATAATCATCATAAGCAAATAATTGATGAAGCTTAAAATCCTCTTTCAAATTGCTATAATAAATACCTGGCGAAACTGCTCTTTTCAAATATGGATTTATGTCATTTTCAACAAAAGGAATAACTTGAAAATTGGCTTCCTGTCTGTTAAAGCTCAATTCATACAAGTCTGAATCAGATGATAAGGCCTGCTCTATTGCTGAATTCTGCTGTGCAATAATTTCTTTTACTTGTCTGTCCTTAATTTTAGAGGTGTCTACTGGGGCGTGCACTATAGACTCGCCGTAGGTTAAAAAACCACTTTTCACTTGGGCAGATAACGGATAGTTCAATAAAATAATAATAATAATTAGCAAATGTTTCATTAGAATTCGAATTTAAATCTTACCTACACCTATGATTAATTGGGTACTATTTGTATAAACCTAATTTTATTAAAACTGCGGAAACTCTTTTGTGTCCTGCCATTTTTTAGAACAGACATCGTTTGGAAATTAGAACTATGTATTTCAAAAATAGAAAAACAAAACCCTTTCGCAGCGCTTTGGCGCTTAAGTTAAAGCCAAGGTTATTTTTAGCTTCGGAAAGCAGACCAATCTTGATGAGTAATACAACACAGTAAATGCATCTAAAAAATTCCGTTTACAAAAAAAGCCATTCAAAATGAATGGCCTTCGCTATTAGTATTCAAATGGCTATTTCTAAAAGTCCAAGACGCCTTCCAACTCATCGGAAGGATCAACGACCTCCTCAGTACCGGTTGGAACCTTGCTGCAATCGACTTCAATCGATAGATTTTCAGGCCTTTCAAAAGGTTCTTGAGATATGTTGAGTTCTTCATCGGCATAGCAGGCTTTCATGTACAAGCCCCAAATTGGCAAGGCCATTGACGCACCTTGACCATAAGTAATGCTTTTGAAATGCGCTGCACGGTCTTCAGCACCTACCCAAACACCGGTAACCAAGTTGGGCACCATGCCCATAAACCAACCATCACTTTGATTCTGGGTGGTTCCTGTTTTTCCGGCAATTGGGTTTTTAAGCTCATAGGGATAACCGGTCATGATTTCTTTATAGATACCAGAGTCTGGATCCCAAGAGCGTTGCAGTCTAGCACCCGAACCGCTTTCTACTACACCCTCCATAAGTTTGACGGTGGTGTAGGCCACTTCATCACTAAGCACGTCTCTGGTTTCTGGCACAAATTGATACAACACGGTTCCGTTTTTGTCTTCGATACGCGTGACCATCACAGGCTTGTTGTAAACCCCTTTGTTTGCAAATGTGGAATAGGCTGCCACCATCTCATAAACACTAATATCTGGCGTTCCCAAGGCAATGGCAGGCACGGCGGGTATGTTGCTCTCTACACCTAAGTTCCTAGCCATATCGGCCACAGGTTGCGGGCCTACTTTATCCATTAAACGTGCAGTCACGGTATTTATGGAATGTGCCAAAGCATATTTAAGGGTTACGAAGCCACCGTATTTTCCATCGGAGTTTTTTGCGGTCCATGGTAACGGATTTCCAAACTTATCGGCCTCAATGGTAATTTGTTGTCTTGGTATGGTGTCACAAGGGGAAAGATGCAATTGGTCTATGGCGGTTGCATAGACGAAAGGTTTGAAGGTAGAGCCCACTTGGCGCTTGCCTTGATTGACATGGTCATACTGAAAATGCCTGTAATTCATCCCACCTACCCAAGCTTTGACGTGGCCTGTTAGCGGATCCATACTCATCATGCCTGGTTGCAGGAAGGATTTGTAATACCGCATGGAATCAATGGGTTTCATAATGGTATCGATCTCACTGGCCTTGCCATCAACCCAAGCAAAAACGCTCATTTGGGTTGGCACTTCAAAGGATTCACGAATTTCTTCATTGGTCTTGCCTTGCACTTTCATGATACGCCAGCGCTCAGAGCGCTGCATGCTTCGGTTCATCAAATCTTCTATCTCGCTGGCATTGAGCTCTAAAAATGGCGCTGTTTTATTGCGATCAGGTGTGTTCTGCTTGAAAAATTCGGCTTGTAACCTAGGCATGTGCCTTGTCACAGCATCTTCAGCGTGCATCTGCATTCTGGAATCTATGGTGGTGTAGATTTTGAGTCCGTCGTTATAGAGGTTGTATTTCTCACCATTGGGTTTTGGATTCTCCCTGATCCAATCTTTCATAAATTTGTCTAGAAAGGCCCTAAAATAAGTGGCGGAACCTTCGCGATGGGATTCTGGCGAAAACTGTAAATCCAAACCGGTACTTCTAAGGCTATCTTCAGTCTTTTGGTTGATGTACTCGTATTTCTCCATTTGGTTCAAGACCACATTGCGTCGGTTCTTGGTGCCTTCCGGATTTCTGGAAGGAATGGGATTGTAAAGCGATGAATTCTTGAACATCCCTACCAACATGGCAGCTTCCTTAAGATCCAATTCAATGGGTTCTTTTCCGAAGTAAATGCGTGAAGCAGATCTAATACCATCGGCATTGTTTCCGAAGTCATAGATATTGAAATACATGGCAATGATCTCTTCCTTGGTGTATTGTCGCTCCAAGCGTATGGCTATGACCCACTCTCTTACTTTCTGAAATAAACGTTGAAATTTGTTGGAAGACACTTGTTTTGTAAACAGCTGTTTCGCCAATTGCTGGGAAATGGTACTCGCACCACCGCCGGCACCTAGCTTTACAACGGCTCTCAAAGTGCCACGGAAATCGATCCCGGAATGCTCATAATACCTAATATCTTCGGTAGCGACGAGCGCCTCTACCAGGTTTTTTGGCAATTCGTTGTAATCAACTGGGGTTCTATTATCGTCTAGGTAGAATTTACCAAGCGTTTTATTATCTGAAGAAATGATCTCGGTGGCCAAAAAGGTCTTCGGATTCTCGAGGATGGTATAATCTGGCATTTCGCCCAAAAGCCCCCAAGAGGCCAAAAGGAACATTGAAAAGAATGCCAGGATCGCTCCTGCGAAAAGGAGCCAAAAGCTTCTAATGTATTTTGCAAAATCTGAAGTTTCTTTGTTAGTGTTCTTCTTTTTTGCGACTGTTTTTTTTGCCATAATCAATTTGTTAACGCCTGCTCCACTCTAAAGCCAACATCGGTAATGCCCTCTAATTTTTGAATGCCATTGACCATACCGTTTTGTCTCATGGCCTGCTGGATGTTGATGGTATAGTCTCCAGATTCTTCAAACATAAAAGGGGCTTCATAGCCTTTATACCACAATTTATTTTCCTTCACATCGGTAAAGCCTGTGCCCAAAAAACTGCCATCTGGTCTTGTCATGGTATAGTTTAGGGTGTCTTTGATGGCTTTTCCGTTAGGGTAATTAAGTTCAACGATTAAGAATAAGTTACTGTATTTGTAATCGTTAGTGTTGCGAAGGTTGACGTATAAATTATAGGCGTTGGTGGTATCTGGTGCAGTAACTGTGAATGCAACCACGCTGTCTTTATCCCATGCTCCCGAAACCGATTTGTATTCGTCAAACACTCTTTTATCGTCACAGCTAAAAACGAGCGAACTCACGAACATGAGAATGAAAAACTTACTTTTTTGCATCAGGTCTAGGCTTCTTATTGCGGTTTTGTTGATTCCCGCTCTTCTTTTTACGTTTCTTGTTGCGTTTTGGACTATCAAAACGCGTTAAACTGTCTTGACCCACAACGTTCTCAAAACTGGTTTTAGTATCTTGAACAAGGTCTACTGCATATTCTTCAAGGCTAGTGACCTTTTCACGTTTTATATTTTTATCAATGATTTCATTGGCTTGATCTGTGGTAAGCACATGCCAGTTCATCCATTCGCCCTCGTAGGCATACCAAAGCACTCCTTTAAAAATATCGGTTTTTTGGCATACTGCTTTTCCTTTTTCGGTAAAGAGTTTGGTGTCACTTTTAGGGAAAGCCTTAAGCGCGTCTAAATAGGAATCGAGTTCGTAATTGAGGCAGCATTTTAGTTTGCCACATTGACCGGCAAGCTTCAGCGGATTCAAGGATAATTGCTGGTATCTTGCGGCAGAGGTGCTTACCGATCTAAAATCGGTCAGCCACGTGGAGCAGCACAATTCCCTTCCGCAGGAACCAATCCCACCCAATCGCGCAGCTTCCTGACGAAAACCGACTTGTTTCATCTCGATTCGGGTTCTAAACTCTCTGGCAAACAACTTGATAAGCTCCCTAAAATCAACGCGTTCTTCCGCAGTATAATAAAAGGTCGCCTTACTGGCATCCCCTTGATATTCGATATCGGAGATTTTCATTTTAAGTTTCAAATCAATGGCAAAGCGTCTCGCCTTGACCTTCATGGGCTCTTCTTTGTCTCGAGCGTCAGACCAAATATCGATATCCCTTTGCGAGGCTTTACGATAGATTTTCAAGACGTTTTCCTCGTCGTCGAGCCTCACTTTCTTACGTTTCATTTGAATTCTTACCAATTCTCCAGTAAGCGTGACCATGCCCACATCATGACCAGCTTTGGCCTGTGTGGCAACCACATCACCTATACTTAGAGTAAGATTCTCAGTGTTTTTATAAAATTCTTTTCTCCCGTTCTTAAAACGAACCTCGACGCCCATAAATGGGGCTTCGCCTTGTGGTAAGGACATGTTTGCCAACCAATCAAAAACAGTTAACTTATTGCAGCTATCTGTGCCGCAGGTTCCGTTATTCTTGCATCCTTTTGGTTGTCCGTCCTTACTTGTTGAGCAACTCGTACAACTCATGAAATTTTATATATAATTCAATGCCTAAAGTAGGTATTGAATGAAGATTAATAATTTATTTTTCAAGCGTAAAGATAGGATTATTTATTGAGTAGTGTAAACTGCGCCTGGCATAATCTTAGGAGTTTGCCCAACAAAAACCGTTGTAATAACCATTGTTTGTTTTATTTTGGCCTAATTCACATTTTGAAATGCTCACATTTACAAACAAGTACGATGTAACCAGGTATGAATCAAAAACCCATGACTTATGAAATCGCAAATTACGATATTGCTCTTAGCGCTATTAGGCGTTAACATCGCAAAAGCTCAAAGTCCAGAAACGCCTGTAAATGGAAGCGCGTATGTTTTCAATGCTGAAAAATCGCCTTGCCTCACAAACGAAGCCCGCAAAAGCATCATACAAGAGCTTGAAAACAATGTAGCAATGCTTCAAAATGAGCAGCGCTTAAATTATAATGGAACCCATAGAGACGGTCATGTATTATTTTCATGGCCCGTACAAAAAGCAGATGGCATTGATTTTAATGACGTTTGGAGTATTTCTGGTTATTTAGATCACAATGCTGCCTACCCAAACCAACTTACCGATTACGATTGCGGCACTACTACTTACGATACCAGTGCGGGTTACAACCATCAAGGCGTTGACATTTATACTTGGCCTTTCCCTTGGAAACTCATGGATGATGACAGTGCAGAGATCATTGCTGCTGCCGACGGACAGATTATCGCCAAAGGTGATGGCCAATATGACCGAAGCTGTAACTTTAACAGCAACCCTTGGAATGCGGTCTATGTGCAGCACAGTGATGGCAGCGTGGCCTGGTATGGTCACATGAAAAACGGTTCATTAACCACCAAATCTGTTGGTGATATGGTGGCAGAGGGTGAATACTTAGGCATTGTAGGCAGCTCAGGAAATTCAACCGGTCCACATTTGCATTTTGAAGTTTATGAAGACAACAGCTACACCCAATTGATTGACCCTTTTGCCGGGGACTGCAATAGCTTAAACGGAAATGACTCTTGGTGGGTGGAGCAAAAACCTTATCTCAAACCGAACATCAACGCCGTGATGACGCATTCGCAAGTGCCAGATCTTTTTCCCACCTGTCCCACCACTGAAACCACTTTTGAAAGTAGCGCATTTGATATTTCAGACACCATCTACTTTACCGCGTTTTTGAGAGACCAAGTGGTTGACGATGTTATTTACCTCAAAGCCATTAGACCAAACGGCACTTACTTATACGACTGGAATATCACTGTGGTGACTAGTGCCTCCTCTTGGTATTATTACTGGTCTTTCCCGGTGGATGCGGTTGGCGAATGGACTTGGGAAGTTACTTTTAAAGGCCAAACCGAAACTACCAATTTCACGGTTAGCGATGCGCTCAACCTTGATGAATCCAGCTTTTCGCAGACTTCCGTTTATCCAAATCCTTTTTACGATGTGTTACAGATCAGATCCAAAGTTCCTGTCACTAAAGCCATCGTGGTTGATGTTTTGGGCAAAATGATAAAAAGGAGTTCTAACATTTCGGAAGGGATACAACACATCAATCTCGAAACCCTTTCAGCAGGGCTTTATTTTCTCACTTTGGAAGGCAATGACGGACAGCAAAAAACCATAAAGCTCCTCAAAAATTAGGAAAGGATGAAGCTTGGATTTGGGATTGACGATTGACGATTGACGATTGACGATTGACAATTGACAATTGACGAATTTTAAACATTGTAACAAAACACTCAAGTCATTAAGTTTTAAGTCCTTTTGTCATAAGTCAATCCAAAAAAGCTATTTCTGAAAATTCTCAAAAATATTTCTTAAATCCTTTTTGTAAGACAAATGCTCGGCCCGGCCTTTTTTAAAGATGTCGTTGCTGTTGCCTTGCCCCTTTCGCATGTCCTTTTGCTCGTCTTTTGGCAATTGGTTCACTTCCATGCAGGTGCTTGAACAGCAGTTTTCCATTTTTTGTTGACAATCCTCACATTGGATAAACAATAAGTGGCAGGCATCATTGGCACAGTTCACGTGGGTGTCGGCAGGTTGTCCACACTGGTGGCAATGGGCGATCACATCATCTGATATTCGCTCAGACCTGCGTTGGTCAAACACAAAATTCTTACCAATAAATTTATTCTCCATTTGATCAGCTTCCACTTGGCGCACATAATGGATGATGCCGCCTTCCAGCTGAAATACGTTCTTAAAACCTTTATGTTTGTAATAAGCACTGGCCTTTTCACAACGAATACCCCCCGTGCAATACATGACCAGATTCTTATCTTCCTTATGGTCTTTTAGGTCTTCCTCAATGATATCCAAAGATTCCCTAAAGGTATCCACATTTGGTGTGATGGCATTTTTAAAATGGCCAATCTCACTCTCATAGTGGTTTCGCATGTCTACCAAAATGGTGTTGGGATCCTCCATAAGGCTGTTGAATGCTTCTGCATCCACATGAATCCCTTTATTGGTCACGTCAAAGGTATCGTCATCCAAACCATCGGCAACGATTTTATCGCGCACTTTGACCTTCAACTTTAAAAAGGCGAAGTTATCGTGCTCAATGGCGATGTTGATGCGCACATCCTCTAAAAATGGAATGCTATCCAAATGGGTTTTCAGGTCCTGAAAATGTTCCGCAGGGACTGATAGTTGGGCATTGATGCCTTCATGTGCCACGTAAATCCTGCCCAGAACCTCCAAAGGATTCCAAGCTAAGAACAGCTGATTTCTAAAAGCTCTGGGAGCGTTGATCTTGGCGTAAGCGTAAAAAGAGAGGGTCAAGCGTTCTTGTCCCGCTTGAGCTATAAGTTCTGCTCTTTCTTTAGCGCTTAAGGTATTGTACAGTTGCATGCTATACGTTTTTAAGGTTAAAAATGAATGGGCGCAAAGGTAGGGAAAAAAAATAGTTCTCAGTTCTCAGTTCTCAGTTGGCAGTTGGCAGTTCTCAGTTTGCAGTCTTCAGTTGGTAGTGGGTAGTGGGTAGTAGGTAATTTAAAATTGGGAATTGGGCTTTGCGCCCCTGACTGCCGCAGGCAGGTCTGCGAGAAATTTATAAATCAGTCTTCAGTTGGTAGTGGGTAGCAAGTTGGAGTTTGGAGTTTGGAGTTTGGAGTTTGGGATTTGGGATTTGGAATTTGGAGTTTGGAGTTTGGAGTTTGGGATTTGGAATTTGGAATTTGGAATTTAAAGCAAAAAAAACCCTTCAGACGATCTGAAGGGTTTTTCTGAGGACTAACTCGTTATTAATATTTTTAAATGTGACTTAAAAATATATAACGCGCTAGCCTCCATCGGCTTTACAGTTGCTATTTATATGTATGGCAACTGAAACACCTAATGCGTTGTTAAAAACAATTTTCCTGAAAAATTTCATTTCTTACAAGGAATTAGATTTAATGGAATTGGAACTATTTAAGTCTTCTTTTTCATAGCAAACTTTCCCAATCACAATTGGTAGATGCGAAAAGTTCAAAAAGGTTGCGTCATAGCCTCAAAGAAATTAAAGAATGTTGTAATTTAGCTGACATTTTAATACAAAAAAACAAGACAAATGAGCAGTGAAAAAGACGCTAAATTAAAAGCACTTCAATTAACCTTAGATAAACTGGATAAAGCCTACGGGAAAGGGACGGTCATGAAAATGAGCGACCAAGCTGTAGTAGATGTGGAAGCCATTTCATCGGGATCTTTGGGCTTGGATATCGCCTTGGGTGTTGGAGGTTATCCTCGCGGAAGAGTGATTGAAATATATGGACCAGAATCGTCTGGTAAAACCACATTGACGCTTCACGCCATTGCCGAAGCGCAAAAAGCAGGAGGCATCGCAGCATTTATTGATGCAGAGCATGCTTTTGACCGTACCTATGCCCAAAAATTGGGTGTGGACATTGACAACCTCATCATTTCACAACCCGATAATGGAGAGCAAGCCTTGGAGATTACAGATAACTTGATTCGTTCTGGAGCAATTGACATTGTAGTAATTGACTCGGTAGCCGCTTTGACACCTAAAGCTGAAATTGAAGGTGAAATGGGTGACTCTAAAATGGGACTGCATGCAAGACTCATGTCTCAAGCCTTGAGAAAATTGACAGGATCCATCAGTAAAACCAAGTGTACCGTGATCTTCATCAACCAATTACGTGAAAAAATTGGAGTGATGTTTGGCAATCCCGAAACCACAACCGGTGGTAACGCGCTTAAATTTTATGCTTCCGTTCGATTGGACATTAGACGTTCCACACAAATCAAAGAGACCGATGGCAGCGTCATGGGCAACAAGACCAGAGTTAAGGTCGTAAAGAATAAAGTCGCACCTCCATTTAAAATGGCTGAATTTGACATTATGTATGGTCTGGGAATTTCAAAAGTGGGAGAAATTTTAGATGTTGCCGTTGAACAAGAAATCATCAAGAAAAGTGGTTCTTGGTTTAGTTACGGCGAAACCAAATTAGGCCAAGGTAGAGATGCTGTAAAAGCCTTGATTAAAGACAATCCAGAATTGATGGATGAACTGGAAGCAAAAGTAAGGGAAGCAGTCAAGCCAGAAAATTAACAGGTTCTATTTCTGAGAAAGAAAACATACACCTCTTTTTGAAAGGGACGTAGGACGTAGGATGTAGGACGTAAGACGTAGGATTCTTTTTTCCAACCAGGGTATTTTTATATTTCTAAATCAATGTTGTCCGAAAAAGACTTAAGACCGCTGCGCTTCAAGACATAAGACCTGCCTGTCCGGCAGGCAGGCATAAGACTTGATTCGTAAACATTTGATAATTAGGCCCATCTGATTTTCATTTATCGGACATTAATGATCTAAAGCAAAAAAAAATCCCTCTTCTGGGATTTTTTTTGTTTTTGACGCAACCTTTGTAAAGCTATTGCATCTAATAAATGATACAAAACCTATTTAATAGTATTACATGAAAAAGATTTTTTTATTAGTTGTACTTTCAATGTCCTTATTCGCCTGTAGTTTAGACGATGATACTCCAAATTTTTACCAAGAAATTTTGCCTATTGAGAGCGTGACTATTCCTGAGGAATTCGAGTTTGGAGGCATTTACGAGATATCAATGACCTATTTTAGGCCTTCAAGCTGCCATGTGTTCCACAACTTTTATTATGAGATAAATGAAAACGAACGCACCGTTGCCATAATCAATAACGTTTATACCGAACAAAATTGTGAGGAACTCGAAGATGAGGAAGTAGAAGTTTCCTTTAACTTTGAGGTCACACGCACAGACCCTTATGTGTTCCGATTTTATCAAGGCACAGATGAGAGTGGCGACGACACCTATTATATTGTTGAAGTTCCCGTGGTAGAATAGTTGTTAAGCATCAAGAGCAAAACTGCCGGTAAGCAATTTAGGACTCACTTTTAATGCTTTGTTATGCAAGCCTAATTTTTTTAATGATTAGAACTTTTAGTAAAGATCATTAGTGGCCGATTAAATGTGATTAAAGCTAATAAACCCTTTTGAGGCAGGGCGTTTAAGAGCTTATCAAGTTGACAGCTTGTTTTTTTGAAATAATTTTAGCGAGAGTGAGATGGCATTTTCAATACAAATTATAACTGCTTGTCAGCTAGATACAATCATCCTGAAAGCTTTCGGGATTGTTCTTTGTTCTCACAGTCTTGTTTCTTTTTCAAACAACAAGGATTAAAGATATAGATTGCAATACCGGTCAATACTAATTAAATTAGAAATCAATTAATACCTAAATCATGTGAGTTTAAAACAACTCATTGACGACTGTAAGCGAAATGATACGCAAGCTCAGAGCCAGATATATAAGCTATATGCGAGTAAACTGTTTTCGATTTGCTTGAAGTATTCGCGTAATTATGCCGAAGCGGAAGACAACCTGCAAGACGCATTTATCACGATTTTTAAAAAAATAGACCAATTTAAGGCCAAAGGCTCCTTTGAGGGCTGGCTCAAGCGCATAACCGTGAATACCGCCTTGCAACGCTATAGAAGCGTTGGTGTATTTGACATTGTCAATGAAGACCAAATTGAAGAGGTCACTATTGAGATGGATGATGACAACATTAGCCTTGATTTTTTACTGGGCATCATCCAAGAATTGCCAGATCGCTACCGTTTGGTGTTCAACCTCTATGTGATGGACGACTATCCCCACAAAGAGATTGCAAGCCTTCTCGAGATATCCACTGGCACCTCAAAATCCAATCTTGCGCGAGCAAGGTCGATTTTAAAAGATAAAATAGAACAGTACAAAGCGAAGTCGAATTCGCAAAGTTTATAATGAGTGAAAAAAAGAACATAGACAAGCTCTTTAAGGAACAGTTCAAAGATTTTGAAGTGACCCCAGATGATGCCATTTGGAAAAACATCGAACAAGAACTGCATAAAGACAAGCGCAAACGTCGCATCATCCCTATCTGGTTGAAAATCGCTGGGGTTGCAGCCCTTTTGGCACTGTTGTTTACGGTAGGCCAAGGTGTTTTCAACAACGACAATAACGCTATAAAGAACAACCCCATTGTAGATAGCAAAAGCAATACAGACACCAATGCTTCGGAAGGACGAAATGCTTCGAATGCCAATGCACAAAACGATTCGGACAATAGCCAAAACGCAAATCCTTCAGAACAAAGTGATTTCTCTTCAAAAAACGGAACCCAAGAGCGTGTTGCAACTACTGAAACCAATTCCGACAGCCTCAAAACTATTGAAAATGCTTCGGAAGCAGCTTCAAATGGCAACCAGCAGTCTTCCGAAGAAACACAGGGCAGCACAGCTGTGGTCTCCAATAAAGATGGGGAGGCATCCACCACTAGAAATGCACTTGCAAATGCTTCCGAAGAAAAAGCTGAACCCAAGAAAAGCGCTGGTCAATCTGAAAATGCAGTAGCACAGCAGCAAACCCTTCCGCAGAAAGAAGCAAGGCTTAAAAGCGCTGCCATAAATCAAACGGAAGCCATTGCACAATCTCAAAAGCCAATGAATCCAGAAGCTAAATTAGCTGTAGAAAATTCTGATGCTGAGGATTCAAAATCAAATGCGCTGGTTTCAAAGGAAAATACAGCTTCGAAAATCAGGATTGCAGCCTTTAATCCCGAAGCGAAAAACAATTTGGAAACGCTAACAGACAATCTGCAAAACCAAGAAGAAAACGCCATAGAAACCGCCATTGCGTTGGCAAATGACCCTGAAGATCTTGAGGATGAAGACGAAGCCCAACAGAGCAAGTGGAGCGTTTCACCAAATGTGGCTCCTGTTTATTTCAATTCATTAGGCAACAGTGGTTCTAGCTTAGATGCCCAATTTGCGAACAACTCCAAGCAGGGCGATGTGAATGTAAGTTATGGTATCAAGGGCAGTTATGCCATCAACAAAAAACTCAAAATCAGGGCTGGGATGAATAAAGTCGATTTGGGCTACAGAACCAACAATGTACTTATTTTTGACAGCGCCAATACCTTGGGAAGGTCGCAAACCTCACTATCAAACATTGAATTAAACGCAGCCGAAAGCAATAACAGTTTTTTAAGCGCCAAAAATGTGACTTTTGCCTCAGCACCAGATATTTTATTCAGCAAAGAGCAAGTGTCACTAGATCAAAACCTAGGCTTTATTGAAGTGCCCATAGAAATTGAATACAGTGTATTGAATACCAAGCTGGGATTGAATCTTATTGGTGGTTTTAGCACCTTTTTTTTAAACAATAACGAAATTTTTTCCGTGGAAACCAATGGTAACCAAACCCTTATGGGCGAAGCCACAAATGTTAACGATCTAAGCTATAGTGCCAATTTCGGGATTGGCCTGGACTATGAGCTTAGCAAAAAATTGAAAGTAAACCTTGAACCTACGTTCAAATATCAATTAAACACCTTTAACAATACGTCGGGCGACTTTCAGCCTTTCTTTATTGGTGTTTATACCGGACTTAGTTTTAAGTTTTAAGTGTTAGTGTTTTTTTAGTTGGTTAGATGGTACTGCAATCTTATTGCAGTACCGACGAAAAGCTGCTCTGTGCCAAGAGCGGCTTTTTCGGTTTAATGGAATTTCTTCAATTGTTGGAATATGGTTTCCCGCAGCTTTTGATTCAATGTTTTTGCATCTTTGCTTGTCAAGCCTTCAGTCGCCACAAAGGGCAACATTTTGACCCGCATTTGCCCCGGACTTCCGCTTAGAAATGTAAAGGAAAAGCGTTTTTTATTATCGGCAAAGGCGATGGGCACAATTGGGATTTGATGATTGATGGCCAATCTAAAGGCACCATCCTTGAAACTATCCATTACAACATGTTCGTCTGGCACGCCTCCTTCGGGGAAAATGCAAATGCTAAGCCCTTGATGCAGCCGTCTTTGTGCCCTCTTGAACACCGCTTGCCTACTCTGCGGATTGTTGCGATCTACCAAAATACAAGTCCGCTTATAGAAAAACCCAAACAAGGGAATTTTAACCAACTCTGCCTTCCCCACAAACACAAATGGGTTTTTTACGGTGACCAACATCAACATGATATCGGCCATTGAGGTGTGGTTGGCGATGAACATATAACTCTTTTTGGGGTCTGGAACCTCGTCTCTTTCAATCTTTACCCGAAAGCCCATCCCAAATAAAATGGACCTGGCCCACAATCGCGCCAACTTAAAGAAGAAGGGATACCAAGATTCCTTTAAGATGGAAACCATCAAAAAAGGCAGCAGCACAATAATTGGCAGGCCAACCAAAACGTAGAACCAAATACGGTACACGACCCAAAAAATAATTTTCAAAACTCTCATAAGGCTCAAAACTACTCATTTTAATTCAACATTTGATGCAAAAAAATTACCTTTGCTGACGATTTGGGAAGACGGAAGACGGAAGACGGAAGACGAAGACGAAGATGAAGATGAAGATGAAGATGAAGACGGGAGACGAAAATGAAGTTGAAGTTGAAGATGAAGATGAAGATGAAGATGAAGACGGGAGACGGGAGACGAAAATGAAGTTGAAGTTGAAGTTGAAGATGAAGTTGAAGATGAAGACGGAAGACGAAGATGAGGTTGAAATTGAATTTGCTCGCAGACCTGCCTGCCTGTGCGCAGGGGCGCAGAGTTTGTTGACTTGAAATTGCAAGAACTTTACTTGGACTGCTATTGCGACTGGGACTGGGACTGGAGACTGGAGACTGCGACTGAAGACTGAAAAAATAGTTTAATTAAAATAAGATTCCCGCCTGCGCGGGAAGTAAACATGGCAAGAATACTAACAGGCATACAAAGTACCGGCACACCGCACTTGGGGAACATCCTGGGGGCAATTTTACCGGCAATAGAAATTTCAAAAACGGATAAGAACGACTCGTTTTTATTTATTGCCGATCTCCATTCATTGACCCAAATCAAAGATGCCGATACGCTTAAGCAAAACACCTATTCTACCGCAGCAACCTGGTTGGCTTTTGGGTTGGACATTGAAAAAACGGTGTTTTACAGGCAAAGTGATGTGCCACAAACTACCGAGCTCAGTTGGTATTTGAGCTGCTTCTTTCCGTTTCAACGTTTGACTTTGGCGCATAGTTTCAAAGACAAGTCAGATCGATTGGAAGATGTCAATGCCGGACTTTTTGGCTATCCCATGCTCATGGCTGCCGATATTTTACTGTATGATGCCGAAATCATTCCGGTGGGGAAAGACCAGATGCAACACATAGAAATCACACGAGATGTGGCCTCGCGATTCCATGCTAAAATGGGCGATACTTTTGTGATTCCAGAAGGGAAGATTCAAGAATCCACCATGCTTATCCCTGGTACCGACGGTGCGAAGATGAGTAAGAGCAAGGGCAACTACATCAACGTGTTCTTGCCAGAAAAACAGCTACGGAAGCAAATCATGTCCATCGAAACCGATAGCACCCCTTTGGAAGCCGCTAAAAATTGGAGCACCTGTAATTGCTTTGCGATTTACAGTTTATTGGCTTCGGAAGCTGAAGTTGGCAGCATGAAAGCCAATTACGAAAACGGAAACTACGGTTATGGCCACGCTAAGCAAGCGCTATACGAATTGATCCTGACCAAATTCGAAACCCCTCGTGAACGCTACACCCATTTTATGAACAACCATCATGAAATTGACGAAGCCTTGGCCATTGGTGCTGAAAAAGCAAAACTGGTGGCCAATGCCGTATTGGAGCGCGTTCGGAAGAAACTAGGCTATTAGAAGCTGTTTTTAATCTGTGTTCCAAAATATTGAACGCTGATGACGCTGATGTAACAGATCTGCGCGGTTTTATAATAACGGAACTCCGCTTCCAATCTGCGGGTATCAGCAAAATCTGCGTCATCTGTGTTCCAAAAAATTGAACGCTGATGACGCTGATGTAACAGGTCGTAGATTGTTGGTGGTAAGCCTAAAGAGCTGAAAAAATAGCATTGCCAACTGTTGGTAGTCATGACACTTCAATAAAAATGGCAATACCAATATTGTTATGTCTAACCGCCGCTGCTGTTGTTTTCCACCAACATCTTTTTGTTTTATGGAAACTCGATAATTTACTTCAGACTATTTGATTCGCGACGCCGATGTTGGTGTTTTCCACCAACATCTTCTCGTTTTACGAAAACCTGACGCTTTTACTTCCTAACATTTAATGCACTTGAGCTATTTAATCATTCAATTTCCCATTTATCAATTGGCTTGATCGTAGAAACCAAAAAGACCTCACAGGTTTTGGAAACCTGTGAGGTCTGATGTAACAGATTTGTGCTGTTTTAAGATAGCGTACCTCTGCTTTTAATCTGCGGGTATCAGCATAATCTGTGTCATCTGTGTTCCAAAATATTGAACGCTGATAACGCTGATGCAACAGATCTGAGCGGTTTTATGGTAGCGGAAACCCGCTTTCAATCTGCGGGAATCAGAAAAAATCTGCGTCATCTGTGTTCCAAAAAAATTGAACGCTGATAACGCTGATGTAACAGGTCGTAGATTGTTGGTGGTAAGCCTAAAGAGCTGAACAAAATAGCATTGCCATCTGCTGGTAGACATCACACTTCAATAAAAATGGCAATACCAATATTGTTTGATCCAACCGCGGCAGATGTTGGCATGTTCCATCATCAGCTTCTTGTTTTATAATAACCCGTTAATTTACTTCAGACTATTTGATTCGCGACGCCGATGTTGGTGTTTTCCACCAACATCTTCTGGTTTTACGAAAACCTGACGCTTTTACTGCCCAATATTTGATTCACTTGAACTATTAAATCATTCAATTTCCCATTTATCAATTGGCTTGATCGTAGAAAACAAAAAGACCTCACAGGTTTTGGAAACCTGTGAGGTCTGATGTAACAGAGTTGCGTGGTTTTATGATAGCGGAAACCCGTTTTAATCTGCGGGTATCAGCAAAAATCTGCGTCATCTGTGTTCCAAAAAATTGAACGCTGATAACGCGGTTGTAACAGATTTGTGCTGTTCTACGATAGCGTAACTCCGCATTTAATCTGCGGGTATCAGCATAATCTGTGTCATCTGTGTTCCAAAATATTGAACGCTGATGACGCTGATGTAACAGATCTGCGCGGTTTTATGATAGCGGAACTCCGTTTTAATCTGCGGGTATCAGCATAATCTGTGTCATCTGTGTTCCAAAAAAAATTGAACGCTGATAACAATGATGTTACAGATCTGCGCGGTTTTATGATAGCAGAACTCCGCGTTTAATCTGCGGGTATCAGCAAAATCTGCGTCATCTGGGTTCCAAAAAAAATTGAACGCTGATGACGCTGATGTAACAGATTTGCGCGGTTTTATGATAACGGAACTCCTTTTTAATCTGCGGGTATCAGCATAATCTGCGTCATCTGTGTTCCAAAATATTGAACGCTGATAACGCTGATTTAACAGATTTACGCAGTTTTATGATAGCGGAACTCCGTTTCAATCTGCGGGTATCCGCAAAATCTGTGTCATCTGGGTTCCAAAAAAAATTGAACGCTGATGACACAGATGTAACAGATTTGCGCGGTTTTATGGTAGCGGAAACCCGCTTTCAATCTGCGGGTATCAGCATAATCTGCGTCGTCTGTGTTCCAAAATATTGAACGCTGATAACGCTGATGTAACAGATTTGCGCGGTTTTATGGTAGCGGAACTCCGTTTCAATCTGCGGGTATCCGCAAAATCTGTGTCATCTGGGTTCCAAAAAAAATTGAACGCTGATGACGCTGATGTAACAGATTTGCGCGGTTTTATGGTAGCGGAAACCCGCTTTCAATCTGCGGGTATCAGCATAATCTGCGTCGTCTGTGTTCCAAAAAATTGAACGCTGATAACGCTGATGTAACAGATTTGCGCGGTTTTATGGTAGCGGAACTCCTTTTTAATCTGCGGGTATCAGCAAAAGCTGCGTCATCTGGGTTCCAAAAAAAATTGAACGCTGATGACGCTGATTTAACAGATTTGCGCAGTTTTATGGTAGCGGAAACCCGTTTTTAATCTGAGGGTATCAGCAAAAATCTGCGTCATCTGTGTTCCAAAATATTGAACGCTGATAACGCTGATGTAACAGATTTGCGCGGTTTTATGGTAGCGGAACTCCGCTTCCAATCTGCGGGTATCAGCATAATCTGCGTCATCTGTGTTCCAAAAAATTGAACGCTGATGACGCTGATGTAACAGAGTTGCGCGGTTTTATGGTAGCGGAACTCCGCTTCCAATCTGCGGGTATCAGCATAATCTGTGTCATCTGTGTCATCTGTGTCATCTGTGTTCCAAAAAAAATTGAATGCTGATAACGCTGATGTAACAGAGTTGCGTGGTTTTACGATAGCGGAAACCCGTTTTAATCTGCGGGTATCAGCATAATCTGTGTCATCTGTGTTCCAAAAAAAATTGAACGCTGATAACAATGATGTTACAGATCTGCGCGGTTTTATGATAGCAGAACTCCGCGTTTAATCTGCGGGTATCAGCAAAATCTGCGTCATCTGGGTCCCAAAAAATTGAACGCTGATGACGCTGATGTAACAGATTTGCGCGGTTTTATGATAACGGAACTCCTTTTTAATCTGCGGGTATCAGCATAATCTGCGTCATCTGTGTTCCAAAATATTGAACGCTGATAACGCTGATTTAGCAGATTTGCGCGGTTTTATGGTAACAGAACTCCACTTTTAATCTGCGGGTATCAGCATAATCTGCGTCATCTGTGTTCCAAAAAATTGAACGCTGATGACGCTGATGTAACAGGTCGTAGATTGTTGGTGGTAAGCCTAAAGAGCTGAAAAAATAGCATTGCCATTTGTTGGTAGTCATGACACTTCAATAAAAATGGCAATACCAATATTGTTATGTCTAACCGCCGCTGCTGTTGTTTTCCCCAACAGCTTCTTGTTTTATGGAAACTCGATAATTTACTTCAGACTATTT
>NZ_VORM01000121.1 GCF_007997225.1 Subsaximicrobium wynnwilliamsii | reverse complement strand
TTTGCTTTACTCGCCAATGCTTTGGGACTATCAATTCAATTAACAGCTGAATAGTACTAATGGCAATCGAGTAGACGGGTGACGGTTTTATAACCGCCACTGCGCCTCTCACACCACCGTACATACGGGTCTCGTACCTGCCTGCCGGCAGGCAGGTCTGTGATTTATTTGCTAACTTTAGTGCCTAACCACGCAACTAACCATACACAATCACGTTGTAAGCAATTATGAAAAAAACGCATCTGATAATTTTAGGACTTTTGGCAATACTTTGTAGTTCCTGTTATTCCTATAAAGTTTATCCAAAAGAATACCGCAAGATTGAAAATGACAATCCAAAACGGAGTGCTTATATTATCAATGATACTCTGAAAAAAGAACTGGAAATATTAGCTTCATCCGAATTGTTTGAAATAATCTCTGATAGTTCAAAAGCCGACTTGAAAATAAAGCTCTATCCGATTAAACAGAGTTTTGTTTGTGGACAACCAATAATTTTATCAATGCTGACTGTTGGACAATTGCCAATAACTTTACCTGACAGATATTTATACAGATTTGAGGAGATTGAAAATGGGATAGTGACGGAAAGAAAACTTGAATTGAAAATAGCACAAAGAGTTTG
>NZ_VORM01000120.1 GCF_007997225.1 Subsaximicrobium wynnwilliamsii | reverse complement strand
AAACTAAATCACTATGGAATTCAAGTCCATAGGTTTTTTGAAACAGACTGAAAGTCTGTTGAATTCGTGAAATGAATAGCATCTCATTGTGAACGTTTTTGGATAACAAACGGTTTCGTAAAAACCTACCTACCGGAAAGGAAGTTTCGTGAAATTCGTGGCAAAACATTTTTAGAAGCTAAAGCGAGATGCACTAAAGTGCATAGTTTCAACTCTATTTGAGACCTATGATAAAAGACTTATCGAGTTCTAATAAATGACTTGATTATAAGCCTTGATGCCAACTCAACAAAGAGGATTTGTTTCTTGATTGACATGCGATGGATTCACAATGCTCTTAAATTCAAAAATCTGCAATCGTTAATCGTCAATCGCCAATCAATCTTTTGTTGTTATAAAAATGAGAAAAGACTTTTCAAGTTCTAATTCATGATTAAAGCCTTGATGCCAAATGAACAAAGAGGATTTGTTTCTTGATTGACATGCGATATATTCACAATGCTCTTAAATTCAAAAATCTGCAATCGTTAATCGTTAATCGTCAATCGTCAATCAATCTTTTGTTTTTAGAAAACTAAATCACTATGGAATTCAAGTCCATAGGTTTTTTGAAACAGACTGAAAGTCTGTTGAATTCGTGAAATGAATA
>NZ_VORM01000119.1 GCF_007997225.1 Subsaximicrobium wynnwilliamsii | reverse complement strand
TGTTGTGGCACGTTTTTCTCCGCCCACATTTTCTTATTGTCAACTATTTCAGCTGATAAGGAATTAATTTCGTCTCCCATTATACATTCCAAACAAGAATTAATTATTGTTTTAGTTCCACTTATATTTAGAAGCTCATCCTTTTTAGGGTTTCCGTATTCTAAAGCAATCATTGAAGCCCAAACCGCAACTCGATATTGAGACTCCATTAGATAACCTAAAAAATTTTGAATTCCTCTTTGAGCTAAAAGTTCTTTCCCTAATTTAATATTTTGTTGGTATTCTTTCAGATTTATTTTGTCAAAATCAAATGGATGAATTGAAGCGAAATAAAGATTTTTGCAACCAAATAGAAAGTCAGTTCCTTTTTCATTAGTTAGTAACTTAATCGGTTCAAGATTCATTCTATCAGCAATTTTATCCATTCTACTTTTCTGCTCAACACTCAATTCCATATCGCACTCTAATATTATGTATGCGAGATGTTCGTATGCAATTCCGTATTCTCGGTTTTCTAAATATTCCGATATTATTTGCGTTCCGTCTTTTATTCCGAAACTTTTTAAATCCGATTGTTCAATTCTATTCGACCATATGGAATTCAGAATTTCATCGCTCAATTCGGCAATCTCTTTCTTTAATGATTTTTGGAATATTTTAATCAACTCTTGGTTTTTTTTTAAATGTGCCACAACGT
>NZ_VORM01000118.1 GCF_007997225.1 Subsaximicrobium wynnwilliamsii | reverse complement strand
TGCAACATCGCGTATAATTAATTGCTTGGCCTGTTCTTCTTCCGAAAACCCTCGCGGATGCCCAAGTCCGTTTTTATTTGCTAAATTTACTGCTTGAGACGCGCAACTAATCATACTCAAACACGTTACCTAATATAGCAGAATTCACTCGCACCCAAGCAATTCGGATTTTTGAAAAAAGTAATTTAACCAATATTGCGGAAACCAATCTTTGCGGATTTTTGAGCAGGTTTGCGGAATCGAATCTAGTTCTTAAGTTAGCTAGTTTGCGGAATTGAAAACCTTTGCGAAAAAAAGGTTGAAAATTATAATTGGACAATCAACCAACCGAATTGAGCCAGTTTTCGGAATTGTTCACTCAAACGGAATACTAGTCAGACTAATAATTTCGGGCGGACTTTTAACACTCTTGCGCACTGGTATAATTAGTCATTTATATAAAGAATCAAAATTCTGAAACTACATTAGGCAACATCGCGTATAATTAATTGCTTGGCCTGTTCTTCTTCCGAAAACCCTCGTGGATTCGCTAGTTCGTTTTTATTTGCTAAATTAGTGCCTTGAGAAAACGCAACTAATCATACTCAAACACGTTGGCTAAAATAGCAGAATTAGCAAGTAAATTCATAATCCAGACTTATTAGGAGCTAATTCGTGACATCATGCGGAAACAAATTTCTGCGGATTTTTAGTAGGTTTATGGAATCACTATCTGAAA
>NZ_VORM01000011.1 GCF_007997225.1 Subsaximicrobium wynnwilliamsii | reverse complement strand
CTAACAAACATGCGCTAAAAATAGAAAAATAGCGCTCTGGGACACCCATTTTTAACTAAAAAAAATCACAACTATTTGAATATAAATAACTTATGAATATTGACTTTTAAAATTGTCGAAAACAGGACAAGGCTTTAGACAGACCAACTGTTCCTAAATAATTGACCTCCATCAATCTTTTATCGACACTGATGTTGGTGTCAATTACCAGAGATCGCTGACTTATGCCACCGTTATTGATAAGGATATCAATTTTTCCAAAAAGTTGGATTGCTTTTTCAGCAATGGGTTTTAGGTTTTCATAATCTCCCAAATCAAATGGCAGGATAGCGATAGACTCAGGCTGTTGACACTCGCTTTTAACGGCTTCAAGCGACTCTTGGCGTCTTGAAGAAAGTATTAGTTTACAATCGTTTTTTGAGAGCTCTTTAGCCAATCCTTTTCCAATCCCGCTGGAAGCGCCTGTAATCCAAATAATTTTATTTTTGAAATCCATACTTTAATTTAAAGTTGAAGTTGAAATGAAATTCAAACAACAAAATAAAATGTTAATTACAATATTGTAATTTAAACATCGACCATGAGATCTAAGCGCAGCACTCGGAAAGATTTTTTGCAATCCCAATAGCAATCTTGATCTAGGCTTAACTTTCTGTCTCTGAACGGCGCAAGGCAGGTTGGCATTAAAATTAAACAGGCTCTATCAAAAACGATTTCATTTTTTATGTCCCACTTAATACTGGGAGTGCTTCTGCAAACGATCTGCTTTTTTGCTGCCAACGGAACACTGCGCTTGTGAACGGTCTCCTTTTTCCCGCCATTCTTTCCTCAAATCATCACTAAGCTTGCCTGTTCCATCATGTTTCCAACCTGGTGGTTTTAGGAGATATTTTAAGCGATTTTTGAAAGATTTTTTTCCGGTAAAGCTGTCTTTAGACATAGAAATCCACTCGTGGAAAGCGATTTTCAACGGATTGTAAGTGTTTATATTTGATGTTAGCCCATAAATAACCTTTTCCGCTTTTAGTTCAGCTTGGAATGTGCCAAATAGTTTATCCCAAATAATCAAAATACCAGCGTGGTTTCTATCAAGATAGAGAGGATTGCTGCCATGATGGACTCTATGGTGTGAAGGTGTGTTGAAAACTGCTTCAAACCATTTTGGCATTTTGTCAATGGCCTCAGTATGAATCCAAAATTGGTAAAGCAGGCTAATAGCCATTTGCAACAAAATCATCCCAGGATGGAAACCAATCAATGGGAGCCACAGCCAGAACACAAACGAATAAAATCCGCCAGACCAAGTTTGACGCAAGGCAGTGCTCAAATTGTATTTTTGTGATGAATGATGCACAATATGTGATGCCCAAAATAAACGGCATTCGTGCGAAATGCGATGAAACCAATAATAAGAAAAATCATCAGCCAAAAACAGCAACATAAGTGACCACCAGGCAAATGGAATCGTAAACACCCTAAAATTAGTGTAGATAAACATAAAAGCCAAAAGCACTAATGCCTTACTCAAAAAGCCCAGAACTACATTGCCAATCCCCATTGCAATGGATGAAAAAGCATCTTTCTTTTCATAGGTCTGTATGTTTTCTTTGGTTGTGACGTACAATTCCAACATCATCGAAATGATAAAAAACGGAATGGCAAAAAGGATGATATCTGGAAATTCTGGCATAGACCTATTTTTCCCTAAATTACGACATTGTGATTGCAAATCACAGGCCTATTTTGATTAGTTAAAATGAAGTTAAATAATAGTATGATTCGCTAAAATAATAGTCTTACTATTATATTTGCAAGGAAAACAATTCATATGAAAAAGTACCTGTTAGTGATCATTACATTTTTGTTGAGCTATCAAATTTCTGCTCAAGTAGACGAATCAAAAATAGGAGCATGGTACATGTACTTTTTCAATCATCAGTTTAAAAACAGCCAGTTCGGAATTCAAGGTGATGTGCAGCATCGTAATTGGAATGTCATAGGAGATTTAGAACAACTGCTAATTAGAACCGGTTTTACTTACACCCCTAAAGACACCAATGTCCTGCTAACATTAGGTTATGCCAATATTACAACAGGAGCATTTGGCGACGCTGATGAAACGACTGGTGAGAATCGAATGTATCAGGAAGTCTTATTTCCTCAAAAATTAGGGAATAGAATCTATTTGACACATCGATTTCGATACGAACAAAGGTTTGTGGAGGATCAGGATTTTAGAACACGCTATCGGTATAATTTATTCTTGAATATCCCAATCAATAAAAGCGCCTTAGACAAAGGAGCTATTTATACGGCGCTTTACAACGAATTATTCATCAATGGACAGGAAGATATTGGCGATGGGAGAACAGTTGAATTATTTGACCGCAACCGGACTTATTTGGGAATGGGTTATGTTTTAAGGGAAGGACAACGGATTCAATTGGGATGGATGAATCAAAAAACAGACGCTTGGGGAAAGGGTCAATTGCAGTTCAGTTTCCATCATAATTTTTAATCAATTAACCTTAAATATAAATGCTATGACAACAACTATTAGAAAAATCAGTATCGCAATGCTTTGTTTAGGACTCATGTCTTGTGAAAACAATAAAAAGGAAACAGACACTAATATGGCATCAGAGCCACAACAAGTGCAACAAACACCGATTAGGAGTATTATGACTGCTGAAGAACAAGGCAGCATGTCTCCTGATGAAATCATCGGACGCTTGAAAAAAGGGAATGAGAACTTTGTGAGTAACAATCTTACCAGGCGCGACCACTCTGCACAGCGTAGGATGGCAACCATCGGTCAATACCCAAAGGCAATTGTGCTGTCATGCGTGGACAGCCGCGTACCCGTGGAAGATGTTTTTGATTTAGGTATTGGAGATATTTTCGTAGCTAGAGTGGCGGGTAACATCGAAAATAAAGATATCGTTGGTTCTATGGAGTTTGCAACAGCTGTGGCTGGTTCTAAAGTTGTGATTGTGATGGGACACACAGCCTGTGGGGCAGTGCACCATGCCATTGATAATACGGATGCGGCATCCATGGGCATGAATGCTCTTGCTGATTTATTGAATGAGATTAAACCTTCTGTAGAAGCTACAGAAAAAAATGGAGATGTATCCTCTAAAAATCTCGCTTTCACGAATGATGTGATCACTAATAACGCCAAGCGAACAGTAAAAGACATTAGAGCAAGCTCGCCAAGAATGGCAGAACTTGAGTCAAATGGAAAATTGAAGATTGTTGCTGCCGTGTATGACATGGAAACGGGAAAAGTGAAGTTTCTAAATTAAATCCATAGAGGGTTCTATTCCCCGAGGCTTGCCTCGAAATACAAAGAACATCTTTCTATTCATACCTTGTGGGCCTCGAGGTTATTGATTAAAAGTCATCCCGATTTGAATTTGCCAAAAAGTTGGTGTTTATATAAAACACCAGCTTTTTTTTATGCGTATTTTTGTAAGTATATGACAGCTACCTACCACAAACACCTACTCAATTTCAAGCAAGCAAGCGGTACCTCCCGGGGCATCCTAAAAACCAAGGATACCTGGTTTTTGATTATTTGCCGTGATGGCAAAAAGGGCATCGGAGAGTGCGGCATGTTCAAGGGTTTAAGTGTTGATGATCGTCCAGATTTTGAAAGCAAACTCCAATGGGCCTGCGACAACATCCATCTTGGACTCGAAAATTTAGTATTGAGACTGCAAGAATTCCCCAGCATACAATGCGGGTTGGAAATGGCTTTCAACTCTTTGGAATCCAAAGATGTTTTTGACCTGTTTCCTTCAGCATTTACCAAAGGTATTGACCACATCAACATCAATGGTTTGATATGGATGGGTTCTGAAACATTCATGAAACAGCAAATCAAAGAGAAGCTTGACTCAGGCTTCCGTTGCATCAAAATGAAAATTGGTGCCATTGATTTTGCTTCGGAAATTGGGCTGCTTAAATCCATTCGTGAGGAATTTTCAGCAGCAGATATCGAATTGAGAGTGGATGCGAATGGCGCTTTTTCAGCGGAAAACGCATTGGAAAAATTAAAACGACTCTCCCATTTCGATTTACATTCCATAGAACAGCCCATCCAGCAAGGCCAAACCGAAGCCATGGCAGGTTTGTGTGAACAAACGCCTTTGCCCATTGCGCTGGATGAGGAGCTGATTGGCGTGTTTTCCGAAGAAAAAAAACAAGAGCTGTTGCAGATTATAAATCCGCAGTACATCATTCTAAAACCCACTTTAATAGGCGGTTTTACAGGCAGCCAAAACTGGATTGATCTGGCCGAAAAACAACAAATTGGGTGGTGGGTCACTAGTGCTTTGGAGAGTAATATTGGTCTCAATGCCATTGCGCAATGGACCTACACCTTGCAAAATCAAATGCCTCAAGGTTTGGGGACGGGAAGTTTATTTTCCAACAATTTTGATTCGCCGTTAAAAGTAAAAAATGCTAACTTGCACTACGATCAAAATAAGCATTGGGACCTGAAAAACTTAGGGTTTCAATTTTGAATACAAATCTAACTACTTACATAAACAGCCCATGTTTATAGCACAAGCTTTTAAGGCAAAACACGATTTCTGGAGATACCTCGTCGGTTCATTGATTATTTTCGCAGCAGCCCTAGTGGGGCAAGCACCACTAACTTTGGCCGTGATTTACAGAGTCTGGCAAGACGGAGGAGACCTTATGAACATGAATGAAGGTACCATTTACTCAATATTGGATTCCAATATGCTATTATTCTTGCTGCTGCTGTCTTTCGCGGTAGGTTTTATAGGCTTGTTTCTAGCGGTTAAATATGTACACAATCAAACCATGACCGCCGTTGCCACGTCTCGTCCAAAATTGGATTGGAAGCGCATTTGGTTTGCTTTTTTGTTTTGGGGCATTATTTCTTCCTCATTGGTGTTGGTCGATTATTTCTATCTCAACCCTGAAGCCTATGTCTTAAATTTTGAACCACAACGGTTTTTGATTCTATTTGTGATTGCTGTGGCACTGGTACCCATTCAAACCAGCTTGGAAGAGTATGTGTTTAGAGGCTATTTGATGCAGGGTTTTGGGATGTTGGCCAAGAATAAGTGGTTTCCTTTGCTAATGACATCCGTGATTTTTGGAACCCTGCACATCGCCAACCCAGAAGTGGGCAAATTGGGCTATAGTTTGATGGTTTATTACATTGGCACGGGGCTTTTTCTGGGCATACTCACCCTAATGGATGAAGGTACAGAATTGGCTCTAGGCTTTCACGCTGCCAATAATTTATTCACTGCATTGTTAGTGACGAGTGATTGGACAGCCTTTCAAACCCATTCCATTTTAAAGGATATTGCCGAGCCGAAGCTAGAATTTATGGATTTGGTCTTACCAGTCTTCATCATATTTCCTATCTTGTTGTTTATTTTCTCGAAAGTTTACAAATGGACAAATTGGAAAGAGAAATTATTTGGCAAAGTGCATGAACCGCCAAATGAAGATTATAAAATCATTGGAAATAATCCTACAGAATACAACTCACTATGACACCAACATACGATAAAGTACATTTAAAATTCAAGCTCAACGGCATCAAATACGATCACGAACAGCTCAAGGAAGTGGCTTACAGCTTGGTCAAAGAAGGCGAGGCCTATGAAAAGAATATGGGCGACTTTTTGTTGGATTGGTTAGATGCTAATCCTTTTGTAAAGGTAAAAACCTCTGGTTCCACCGGGATACCCAAAGATGTTGTCATCCAAAAGGATGCAATGATTGAATCGGCCTTGATGACAGGTGATTTTTTTAATATCAGTCCGGGAGACACCGCACTACACTGTTTGCCTAGTCGTTACATCGCAGGTAAAATGATGTTGGTTCGCGCCATGATTCTGGGTCTGGAGTTGGATGTGGTGGCACCATCTTCCAATCCTGCTTATGATGATGAAAAAAGGTATGATTTCTGTGCGATGATTCCGCTGCAGCTCAAAAATTCCCTGAACCGCTTAAAGTGCATCAAAATCCTTATTGTGGGCGGAGCTTCAGTCTCAAAAGCCATTATAACGGAACTTGTCAAAGTGGAGGCTCGCGTCTTTGAGACCTACGGCATGACCGAAACTGTAAGCCACATTGCAGTTAAGGCTTTAAATGGTTCTTCAGGAGCCGCGCCAGATTTTCAAGTGTTGCGTGACATTCAAATTAGCAAGGACGACCGGAATTGCCTGGTCATCAATGCAGCCAAAATTGCTGATAATCAAATCGTGACCAACGATATTGTAGAATTGATTGCTGAAGATCGTTTTAAAATCATAGGCCGATATGACAATATGATCAATTCTGGAGGGGTTAAAGTGTTTCCAGAATTGGTAGAAGAGAAGCTTCAGGAAAAAATTGAAAAGCGCTTCTTTATCGCTTCAGAACCCGATGCCGATTTGGGCGACAAAGTTATTTTGATCCTTGAAGGTACTTCCAACGCATTGGAGGATTCAGTGTTTGCCGATTTGGAAAAATTTGAAGTTCCGAAGAAAATCTACAACCTTCCGAAGTTTATAGAAACCGAAACCAAGAAAATCCAACGCCAAAAAACCTACGAAGCGATTCTAGGGCCAATGACTCATTGAAACCGGTGTTTCACTCATTCTTCATTTTATAAAACAGATAACTCCTTTAGGTTTGTGTTCAACTTTAAACACAAACCATCATGAAACAGTTATTTAAAATGGCATTCGTACTTCTAATCGGGATGCATGTCAATGCACAAGACATTAGGATCAAAGGAACCGTTAGTTCTTCAAACGACGGCGCACCTTTACCTGGTGCAAATGTGACAATCAAGGGCACGACTAAAGGTACACAAACCGATTTTGATGGTAAATATAGTATTGAAACGGCCATTGGCAAAACGCTAATCTTCTCATACGTTGGGTTTGAAATACAAGAAATCAAAGTTGCCAATAGCACTAAGTTAGACGTTGTTTTAAAAGAAGATTCAGCTGCTTTAGAAGAAGTGGTGGTTACAGCTTATGGTTCAAGAGCGTCAAAATCATCTTCATCTTCAATTGCAATTCGGGGTGCTAGCTCAATTTCTGGCAAAGTATCAGGGGTGTCTGTAAATAACCAACCTAGTTATGGTCAATTAACTGCCGGCGAAATTAACGATATCGAGAAATGGGACGAATGGCTTAAAGCCCTAAGAAAATCTGAATATAAGTACATCCAAAAAAACTGGGAGTTTTCGCTAGAAGATAGGGTTGTTGTTGATGTAAGGGATGCAGAAGGCCATGCTATCAATAATGTACCTGTATCACTTTACAACAATGCCAGAGAAAAAATAATGAGCTCACGAACAGACATGACTGGCAAAGCCGTCTTGTTTAAAGATTTTAGCCATAAGTGTAAAGATGAGTATTTCACAGTGCAAATTCAGCAAGATGGAAAAGTAACGGGACAAAAAATAACCAGTTCGTATGACGAGGTGAGGTTTGTTTTGGATCAAAAGCAACAGTCCAACGACATTGACATCATGTTTACAATTGATGCTACGGGTTCTATGGGCGATGAGATTGATTATCTAAAAGCTGAGTTGCAAAATATCATTTCACGTTTGGACCAAAGCATTGCTAAAAAGCGAGTAGCCTTGACCTTCTATCGTGATCATGGTGATGATTATGTGGTTAAGGATTTTGATTTCAATGAAGATGTTAAAAGTGTACAGGACATCTTAGCCAATCAACATGCCGGTGGCGGAGGGGATTATGAAGAGGCTGTTGAACAAGGATTGGCGACCTCGATGAGCAAAAGTTGGAACGAAAACGCTAAATCTAAATTGTTGTTTTTGTTACTGGATGCACCTCCACATTTAACTCAAGAAAATGTAACGATTATAAAAGAACAGATTAAACTTGCCCAAGCCAAGGGCATCAAGATTATTCCTATTGTAGCCAGTGGTGCCAATAAAAATGTAGAGTTTTTGATGCGTTTCTTTAGCGTTTCAACCAATGGAACTTACGTTTTTCTTACCGATGATAGTGGTATTGGAAATGCTCATATCGATCCTACGACCGATAAGTTCAAAGTTGAAAAATTAAATGATTTAATTGTTAGATTGATTGAGAAATATGCGGGAGTGGCGTCTTAGCAAGATGATTTTTAGAATATCACTTCACAAAATTGAAGCGGCTATTTCTAGCCGCTTTTTTAATGAATGTGTTCAATTTTGAGTAATTTTAAGGAAAATTCTCAAAGATCATGAAACTAATTTGCTTGCTATTTTTGTCTTTATCGTTTCAGCTCAATGCCCAACAAATTCTATCAGTAGAAAAGCAGGCCCAAGTCATAGACGAGATTCTAGCAGACCGCTTCAATAATGTGTTGCCAGAATTGATGGATCGAGCAGCACTGGATATGTGGATATTAATTTCAAGGGAATATAACGAAGACCCCGTATTGAAAACCATGCTTCCTGCAAAGTGGCTCAATGCTAGACGTAGAACGATAATCGTTTTCTATAGAGACTCAGCTAAAAATACGATAGAAAAATTAGCAGTGGCGCGTTATGATTTTGGTGATAACATTAAATCGGCATGGGACAAAGAGCAAGAGCCTAACCAATGGAAGCGCTTAGTAGCGATTATTGAAGAACGAAATCCGGAAAGGATTGGATTGAATTATTCCAAACATTTCAATATTGCCGATGGTCTTGACAAAACCGATTTTGACGAATTTATGGAAATCTTGCCCAAACAATTGAAACCGAAAGTGGTTTCCGCAGAAAAATTGGCAGTCGCTTGGATAGAAACGAGAACTGAACGTGAAATGGTTATCTACAATCAGTTGGTTGCTATTACTCACGATATTATTGCCGAAGCTTTTTCTGAAAAAGTCATTACGGCTGGCATCACCACAACCTCTGATGTAGAGTGGTGGATGCGTCAAAAAGTGAGTGATTTAGGTCTTGAAACTTGGTTTCATCCTACGGTTGATGTGCAACGAACCCAGAACGAGCTTCAAGGACACCTATATTCGTTTTCAGATAGGCCAGAACAACAAATTATAATGCCAGGCGATTTGATACATTGTGATTTTGGGATTACCTATTTAAGACTCAATACCGATTGTCAAGAGTTGGCCTATGTTCTTAAACCAAATGAAACAAAACCACCACAGTTTTTAACAGACGCCCTAGCTGAAGGAAATCGACTTCAGGATATATTCACTGCTAATTTTGAAACCGGAAAAACAGGAAACGACATTTTATTGAAATCTTTAAGTACAGCTAAAGAAGAAGGACTGAAACCCTCGATATATACACATCCACTTGGGAGTTATGGACATTCTGCTGGGCCCACAATCGGGATGTGGGATTCACAACAAGGTGTGGAAGGAGCAGGGGATTATCCTTTATATCCAAACACGGTTTATGCCATAGAGTTGAATACTACCGTGAACATCCCCGAGTGGAAACGGGATATCAGGATTATGTTGGAAGAAGCTGGCTTTTATGGAACAGACGGTTTTCGTTATGTCAACGGAAGACAAACCAAACTTTTGACCATACCACGAGTTAAGGAGCAACTGGGTAATTAAGCTAAATAGGTAAATTGGCTTTTCTATACGTGAAACTCGTACTGCGTTGTGAAACCCTGTAGAATAGCCACGCTGTTAAACGAAAATTCGCAAAGGTTTACAGAGATCAATGGCGAAAGTAGGTTGCAGTAACTATTACAGTGTGATTGGCAAAAGCTTAACGACTTTTTTGTTTTGTAATTACGGTCGCTTTGCCACTGCGGCGCCACAATACAACCGATGCCACCAATCCAACCACAGAGAATCCTACCATCAACCCAAAAGTATGTTCAAGGCCAACAGCACCAGGATTGGCATCTAAAAAATAGCCCATAAGCGGGCCAGCAAAAATATCTGGCGTATAACCCACCACAGAGATAAAACCAACCGCAGTGCCCGTAATGGCCAATGGGATTTTAGCTTCTTCCAAAACCGCAAAATATAGGACTCTTGCCGAGTAAACGCCCAAGGCCATAATACCAATTGATAATACAAATAACAGTGTTGTGTTTGAATTGACGATACCAGATGCAAATAATAAACTGGTCAATACCATTAAAACAAAACCAATAACGATCCAAAGTGTGGCTCTGGTCCTATCTGCAAGCCCCCCAATAACCACCCCGATAATTGGTCTCATGTACAGTAAATACGTTCCAATTTTTGCAGATTTTATTTCATCGTACAACATCACTTGATTGGCGTACAAGCTGAAAATATCGGTCATTTTATAACCAAAATAGGCACATAATATAATGATCATCAAGAGCCAAACCGCTCTATATTGCATGACTGCTTTAAAGTTGTCAATTGTTAGGGTTTGGGAATTAGCTGCCATCGTCTCTACAGATAAATCAGAATCCGCAGTGCTTGATTGTAGGTTCTTCAAAAAAAAGAAAACCAATACACCAATAACGGAAATCACGATAGACGCATAAAGAATGACCTGCTTAAAAGCGATTTGTCGTTCTTGTAAAGTTGTAAATTCAATGTCCTTGGATATGTAGAGCGAAAACACAAATACACCGGCAGAGCCAAAAAGCGCAGCCACCAATCCGCGCCCACCATCCAAAAACCCGAAAGCGATGCCCTGTCGGTTTTTACCGCCCCAAATTCTAGTGGCTTTGATCATTGCTGCCCAAAACAGGAATATGGTGGTAAAGCCCCAAAAACCGTAAAGAATGTGCAAATTTAAAAGTGAAGGGTAGGAGGCGAGATAAAATCCGCCAGAGGCTGTTAAAATCAAAGCGACCGACATTAAAACATGTGGTCTAAATTTATCTGCCAATGGCCCACCGAACAAATAAGAAAATAACGCTACAATGCCATAGACCGAAAAACAACTGCCAAGTTGCGTGTTGTTGATGGCAAAGGTTTCTAAAAAGGTGGGTCTAAATATGCGTTGAAGAACAAAAGGTAGGATAAAGACGGCCTCACCGGCTAAGATAAGAAGGATGATGGTTAGTGTTGATTTTAGTTTTGTTTTCAAGATTGGTAAGAATTGTAGTCTTTTTAATGATGTTTATGGTTTCGTTTGTAAAATTTAGTGGGCAATTGGTAAAAACCCTCAACTCAAACAAAGGTTTTCCCTCACTTGTGTATTTCTTTTCTACTCTTTTGGTGCTAATCTTATGGGTGCCAGTTTGTGGATTACTGCAGCTTCATAAACAACGGTAAATATATACTAAAAAAGTTCGGTTTTAGCCGAACTTTCATTTTGGTATTTTAAAAGAGATAAGCCCTTTTTGATAAGAACTATAATGTAGGGAGATGTCGCATTCACTTCATATAAAAGCGGTGTGAGGCAAAAAAGTGAAATTTGTAGGTGTTATAAAACAACTTCAACCATCATTATTTAGTAATCTTAAAAAAGTACCGTCAACCCGAATATAATATTTGAGGAACTGATATCAAACCCAAAAACATCTGTTTCAGAATCATCCGTATCACCAACTTTTATTTGATTATTCTCGTAGCCCAACTGACCAAAATTTGCTTGAAGTAAAATGCTTTTTGATAGAAAGTAACTTACTCCAGGTCTAATACCAATAAAGAAAGATTTACTTTCTCTTTCTTCAATACCACTATTTTCAAAATTGGTGCTGCCCAATGAATATCTGGTTTCGCCCTGAAGATGAAAAGCCATTTTTTTTCCAATGGGAATAAATTTCTTTATGTAGGGAAAAATACTATAAGAATTACTATTTCTGTCGCTATTTAATGCTTGTTGATTCCCAAATTCAGATTCTGAATATGAGTACCCTAAACCCAATCCAATAACAAGATTGTCTTGAATGGCGTATCCGACCTTAGGCGAGATACTAAAGCCAAAAAACTCGCTTTTTAAATTGTCATTCTCAAAAAATTCGCTTTTTGCGGAGTTTATTGAAAAGGAACCTTCTAAATTCCAGGTTCCGGTTTCAATTAGAAATTTCTCTTCATTGTCCTGTCCATAAATGGATGCAGTAATTACCAAAAACAATACTGTACATAATTTTCTCACAATAATAGTTTTAAAGTTATGTGCATTTTTAGGTCAACAATTAAGCCATGTTTTAAGGGTGTTTTTCAATTATGTGGAGTATGCTTGAACTTCAATAGTTTACGATTGAACTGAATTTTGAATATTACTGAAATAGAATTTATCCTTGATTTAGTTAAAGTAAAACAGTCAATTTCTAAACCTACAGACGAAAATTTCCTGCCAATGGCCCACCAAACAAATAAGAAAATAACGCCACAATGCCATAGACCGAAAAGCAACTGCCAAGTTGGGTGTTGGTGATGGCAAAGGTCTCTAAAAAAGTGGGTCTAAATGTTCGCTGGAGCACAAACGGCAATATGAATACTGCTTCGCCGCCAAGGATCAAAAGTAGGATGGTAAAATCGAGACTAATCTATCTCTTTTTACCATCCTGAAATTTGAAATTTTATGATTGCATTTTGGAATCTCAAGAATTAAACCTGTAAAACACCCATATTAAACTTCTTCTCAATAGGGGCGTGGTTTGCAGCTTCAATCCCCATGCTAATCCACGTTCTAGTGTCTAAGGGATCAATCACGGCATCAGTCCAGATTCTAGCGGCTGCGTAATACGGCGACACTTGTTTGTCATAACGGTTCTTGATCTTGTCAAAAAGTTCCTTTTCTTTTTCCTCGGTAATTTTCTCGCCCTTTTTCTTGAGGGAGGCAGTTTCAATCTGTAACAACACTTTTGCTGCGCTATTACCGCTCATTACCGCCAATTCAGCACTTGGCCAAGCGACGATCAACCGTGGATCGTAGGCTTTACCGCACATGGCGTAATTTCCTGCGCCGTAACTATTGCCAATAATGATGGTGAATTTAGGCACAACGGAGTTGCTCACGGCATTTACCATTTTAGCACCATCTTTGATGATGCCACCATGTTCAGATTTACTGCCCACCATAAAACCAGTAACATCCTGCAAAAACACCAAAGGGATTTTCTTTTGATTGCAGTTGGCGATAAATCGTGTGGCCTTATCGGCACTGTCGTTGTAGATCACGCCACCAAACTGCATTTCGCCGCCTTTGGTTTTTACCAATTTGCGTTGATTGGCGACAATCCCAACAGACCATCCATCAATTCTCGCGTATGCGGTTATGATGGTTTTTCCGTAGCCTTCCTTATATTCATCAAATTCGCTTTTGTCTACCAAACGTTTGATGATTTCTTTCATATCATATTGATCGGCCCGCGAACGAGGCACTATTCCGAAGATATCATCCACGTTTTCTTTCGGCTTTTTAGCGTCAACCCTATTAAATCCGGCTTTGTCGTAATCGCCAATTTTATCCATCAAACGTTGGATGGTTTCCAGCGCATCCTTATCATCCTTGGCTTTATAATCGGTAACCCCAGAGATTTCACAATGCGTCGTGGCGCCACCGAGCGTTTCATTATCAATGGATTCTCCAATGGCTGCTTTGACGAGATAGCTTCCGGCGAGAAAAATACTTCCGGTTTTTTCGACAATCAAGGCCTCATCGCTCATAATTGGCAAATAAGCACCACCAGCGACACAACTGCCCATGACCGCTGCAATTTGGGTAATGCCCATGCTGCTCATCACCGCGTTGTTCCTAAAGATGCGCCCAAAATGTTCCTTATCGGGGAAAATCTCATCCTGCAAAGGCAAATAAACACCGGCAGAATCCACCAAATAGATAATTGGCAATCGGTTTTCTATGGCGATTTCCTGTGCTCTCAAATTTTTCTTCCCTGTGATGGGGAACCAAGCGCCAGCTTTCACGGTGGCATCATTGGCAACGACAATGCATTGCTTGCCTTTCACATAACCCATTTTAACCACAACACCTCCAGAGGGGCAGCCACCATGTTCTTCATACATGTCCTCGCCAGCAAAAGCAGCGATTTCAATGGATGGTTTTTTGGAGTCCAAAAGAAAATCAACGCGCTCCCTTGCGGTCATTTTGCCTTTTTCGTGATGTTTATCGATGCGCTTTTGACCGCCGCCCAATTTCACTTGCGCCAAGCGTTTTCTCAAATCGGAAAGCAGTAACTTATTGTGATCTTCGTTTTTGTTGAAGTTTAAATCCATGAGTTTTTAAGTTTGGAACGAATTTACAAAACCTAAAGAAGTTGTGGAAGTGAATGTTTTGTTAAAATGAATGACACGGAAATAGTTTCCTTGGAAGATAAATGCATTTTAATTACCTTCACTTCATAAACACTTTAATTTATGAAACACATTATAGCCTTTGCAGGTAGCAACAGTTCAGATTCCATTAACAAGCAATTGGCGACTTACGCCGCTTTTTTGGTGGACAATGCCGAAGCGCTTATTTTAGACCTCAACGATTTCACTACGCCTATTTACAGTAAGGATTTGGAGGCTTCGGAAGGCATTCCGAATAATGCGACTCGGTTTTTGGAATTACTCAAAACAACAGATGGCATCATCCTTTCGCTTGCTGAAAACAACGGAGCCTATTCCGCAGTATTTAAAAATCTTTTTGATTGGCTGTCACGGGCTGAGCAGAAGAACTGGTTGGGGAAACCAATGCTTTTAATGGCGACCTCACCAGGAGCGAAGGGAGGCCAATCGGTTTTGGAGATGGCGATGGATCGCTTTCCGCGTCATGATGCCAATATTGTTGGTAAGTTCTCATTGCCGTCTTTTAACGAGAATTTTTCCGACGGAAAAATTACCAATGAAGCCATGAATACAGAACTATTGGAAGAAGTCAAACAATTTAAAAACAGCTTATAGTGGAAATCAAAACAGAAATTAACGCTAAAGGCGGTCGATTTTATATTGAAAAACAAGGAAATGAAGTCGCTAAGATGACCTTTCAGCAGGAAACCGACGCTAAAATGAACATCGACCATACCGAAGTGGATGAATCGCTTCAAGGACAGGGTGTCGCCCATAAATTATTGGATGCTGCCGTGGCTTATGCGAGAGAACACAACTTGAAGGTTAGAGCGACTTGCAGTTATGCAAAATCGGCCTTAAAGAAAAATACAGATTATAACGATGTTTTAATTTGACTGCTTCGGAATTAAAAAAAATGAGATGATATGGGAGACTTAGCTAAGGACATCCACTCGAGATTTACCAGCCATCGTGTCAAGGCCTTGCTGAATATTCTTTATACCGCCAATTGGATTTCGAGTGCACAAACAAGCTATTTGAAAAGCTACGGAATCTCGCCGCAACAATATAATATCTTAAGGATTCTTCGCGGCTCGGCAGAACCCTTGAAGGTGCAAACCATAAAGGATCGCATGATTGAGCGCTCACCCAATACCACCCGTTTGATGGATAAGCTCTGCGCCAAACAACTCATTTCTCGTATTGCTTCGGAAGCAGATCGTCGGGTTGTCAAAATTAAATTGACCAATAAAGGAGACGAACTTTTGACTTCAATTCCCAGCGATCTTAACCAGGAGTTACTAAAAAACCTCTCTGAAATAGAAGCCGAACAACTCAGCACACTTTTAGATAAGATGCGCTAGTCCTTTTAAAAACTTTAGTCTCATAATATTGAGTAAAATTATGATAACCAAGATATTACACCTAAAAGTTAAATCAAGCACAAACAATACCCGCTTTAGGGAACATGGATATGAAAACAGTGATACACAAAGCAGCAGATAGAGGCCAGGCCAATCACGGCTGGTTGCAGGCCAACCATTCCTTTAGTTTCGCGAATTATTTTGATAAAGACAAAATGAGCTTCGGCGCATTACGCGTTTTAAATGATGACATTATTGCGGCAAAAATGGGTTTTGGAACCCACCCGCACGATAATATGGAAATCATCACAATCCCATTGAGTGGCAGTTTGAAGCATCGCGATACTATGAAAGATGCTTGGCAAGCGATTGAAGCTGGAGAGGTTCAGATTATGTCTGCCGGCACTGGGGTGTCGCACTCCGAAATGAACGGAAGCAATGATGAACACTTGAATCTATTCCAAATATGGATCATGCCAAATAAACGCAACGTGGAGCCGCGTTATGGACAGAAGCGATTCGATGCTTCAGCACGTCGAGATAAGCTCCAAACCGTCGTGTCTTCAATTGATAGTCCAGTTGATGGAAGTCTGCATATTCATCAAAACGCCAAAATTTCCAGATTGGATTTAAGCAAAGGAAAAACCTTTGATTACACTGTCGGTGGTAAAACTCAAGGTGTTTATATAATGACGATTCACGGTACTGTTTCAATTGGAACAGATGAGCTACAGCAAAGGGATGCGATAGGTGTTTCAGAAACGGATTCATTCATAATCAATTCTAAAGAAGATTCGGAGTTGTTGTTGATTGAGGTGCCTATGCACTAAAGCACGAATGAAGCTCTAAAATAAGCATTTTAATAAAGGCTACTCTTTTCTTCAAAAATATACGATATTTGTAGTTCCCTTAAAACAGAATGAATTATGGCAATGAACAAAAATACAGTGTTGGCTTGGGCTACCACAATCATGATAATAGTAGGCTTAGGCTTAATGGCCATGGGTGCCTTTAGATATGATGACGTTGCTGGCTGGGGATTTGGCGCCGTTGGCGTTGGCTTTTTCGCTATTGCTTGGGTCTTCAATGCGCTTAAGGGGAGGGTTTAATTAGTTCTCAGTCGCAGATTTCAGTCCACGGTCTTCAGTATGCAGTCGTTACTTTAACGACTTAACAACTCCACAACTAACAACAAACAACAATGAGTGACGATAAAAAAGTAATATTTTCAATGTCTGGTCTCACAAAGACCTATCAAAGTGCAAATACGCCTGTGCTTAAAAACATCTATTTGAGTTTCTTTTATGGCGCAAAGATTGGAATCTTAGGGCTCAACGGTTCTGGTAAATCCACCTTATTGAAAATCATCGCAGGTGTGGATACCAATTATCAGGGCGATGTTGTGTTTTCTCCGGGCTACACTGTGGGGTATTTAGAGCAAGACCCACAATTGGACGATGATAAGACCGTGATGGAAATAGTGCGTGAAGGTGCTGCAGAAACGGTTGCAATCCTTGACGAATACAATAAAATCAACGACCAATTTGGTCTTGAGGAAGTGTATAGTGATCCCGATAAAATGGAGAAATTGATGAATCGCCAAGCGGTGCTACAGGATCAAATTGATGCTGCAGATGCTTGGGAACTCGATACCAAATTAGAAATCGCTATGGATGCATTGCGCACCCCAGAAGGCGATAAAAAAATAGGTGTACTTTCTGGTGGGGAGCGACGTCGTGTGGCTTTATGTCGCTTGTTGTTGCAAGAACCCGACGTTTTGCTATTGGATGAGCCTACCAACCACTTGGATGCCGAATCGGTACATTGGTTGGAGCATCATTTGGCACAGTATAAGGGCACTGTTATCGCGGTAACCCACGATAGATACTTTTTGGATAATGTGGCAGGTTGGATTTTGGAATTGGATAGAGGTGAGGGCATCCCATGGAAGGGGAATTATTCGTCTTGGTTGGATCAAAAGTCCAAGCGCATGGCGCAAGAGAGCAAAACAGCTTCCAAACGTCAAAAAACCTTGGAGCGTGAGCTAGAATGGGTGCGTCAAGGCGCTAAAGGAAGACAGACCAAACAGAAAGCGCGTTTAAACAATTATGACAAATTGTTGAGCCAAGATCAAAAGCAACTCGACGAGAAACTGGAAATCTACATCCCTAACGGACCGCGTTTGGGAACCAATGTGATTGAGGCCAATGGTGTAAGCAAAGCCTATGATGACAAATTACTGTATGAGGATTTGAATTTTAAATTGCCTCAAGCGGGAATTGTTGGTGTTATTGGGCCCAATGGTGCTGGTAAAACAACGATTTTCAGGATGATTATGGGCGAGGAAAACCCAGATAAAGGCGAGTTCAAGGTCGGTGAAACCGCAAAATTGGCTTATGTTGATCAAAAACACTCCAATATTGATGCTGAAAAATCCATTTGGCAAAATTTTAGTGATGAACAAGAGTTGATCATGATGGGCGGAAGACAAGTGAATTCTAGAGCCTATTTGAGCCGATTCAATTTTTCGGGCAGTGAACAGAATAAAAAAGTGAAATTGCTTTCTGGTGGTGAACGTAACCGTTTGCACCTGGCGATGACGCTGAAGGAAGAAGGTAACGTGCTGCTCCTAGATGAGCCTACCAACGATCTTGATGTCAATACCTTGAGAGCCTTGGAGGAAGGTCTGGAAAATTTCGCAGGCTGTGCAGTGGTCATCTCTCACGATAGATGGTTTTTAGACCGTATCTGCACACATATCTTGGCATTTGAAGGCAATAGTCAAGTCTATTTCTTTGAAGGTAGTTTCTCTGAATATGAAGAAAACAAGAAAAAACGTTTAGGCGGTGATCTCATGCCCAAGAGAATAAAATATAAAAAGTTAGTGAGATGATTTTAGAAAGTATCACACATAAAAAAACCTGCAACTTGCAGGTTTTTTTTATGTTGTAATGTATAAATTTTTAGTTATTACTATCGTATAAATGACTATCGGTAAAATCTTTGTAGCTTTTATCTACATCCTTTTTAAAGGTGCTATTGTCTAATAATCGTTTGCTCTCTGCCTTTAGCTTGAACATTTTTATCACTGCTGCACCAATGAAAATTGCAAATATCGTGGCGGTAATGATTAGTACTATTGTGAGCTGGGTAGCGCTAACGAGTATCAAATTCGGTAAGGAGATAAATGAATTCATGTTAAGTTTTTTAGCCTTGGGAAATCAAATATACATTTTTAATTACAATCTCAACTATTTCATTATAAAAAAGTTCGAGGTCTGACCCTTAAGATGTTCAATTATTTTAGTTGTACCAATCCAACGCTACGACTTCAATACTTTCATCGCCTTTGTTGACCATTGTCTTAAATTTTTCAATGTCACTCAAACCATCCGTACCTCTATAATGATAGGGATAGACTTTGTCAGGCTTGAATTCCAATACAGCACTCACAGCACTTTCCACGGTCATGGTATAAGGAAGGTTCATGCAAACGAAGGCCACTTGAATGTCTTTGAGATTTCTCATTTCGGAAATGTCTTCTGTATCCCCTGAAATGTAGATGCGCTTAGATCCGAAGTTGATCACATAACCGTTACCTCGTCCCTTGGGGTGGAATTTCAAAGCCTCTTCTCTCAAATTGTACATTGGGATGGCTTCTATATCGTAACCCATGATGTTTTGTGTTTCCCCGTTATCGAGAATGATTAATTTTCCATATCTAAAATCTTTAGGAAATAGATCGGCTACCGCTTTTGGAGCAACTATGGTAGTGTTTTTTAAGTTTAGGGCTTTAAGGGTTTCCAAGTCAAAGTGATCGGCATGTATATCGGTAATCAACACAATTTGAGGTGCAGAAAATTTCTTAAAGGCTTCCACGCCCTTCGTTGGGTCTACGAAAATTTGATCATCGCCATAAGTCAAAACCATAGTGGCATGTTCAATTGGTGATATTTTCAATTCCTTTTGGGACGCGTTCTCGCTTTTTTGCATTTCAGGAGTATTGGTGTTCATGTCTTTTTCGCCGACTTCTTTTTTTTCTGTTTTACAAGCGCTTAGCAAAGCTAAAAAGAACATTAGTAATAAGGTGTTGGTTTTCATAATTATAGAATTTTGTTCAAAGATAATAACAAACCTACATTTTTAAGATCAGCTGTAACATTTTATTGATTTTTTCTACCAATAAATTACGAATGTAATAGTTTCAAAAACCATATTTTTTAACGACATTGCTATTCCAAAACAAATTTCAACCTAAACACTACCTATACTATGTCTAATGATTTTGATTTATTGGAGACCAACTCCAACGAAAAAAGTGAAAAAGTAGATGTCAACTGGGGCAAAGCCATTGACACGATGAAATCCAAACTAGCCCAGGAAGATGATCCAGAAAGTCGTCAAAAAATCCTTAATGCTACATTAGACGACGTGGTTCACATGGCTGAAAAAGACCGCAGCACATTATTGGATGCCATTAAGGATCTTACCGATTATCAAGATGAAGTTGGGATCATTTTTGAAAAATTCTCCTCATTAAATGCCAATGAGCAAAAAATCATTGACGATGCCGTAAAACGCTTGGAGCGTTCTAAAGTTGAACTGGAAGATGCTGAAGCCAAGCCAGATAGCTGGTGGAATAATCTTTGGGGCCGCAAAAGTAAAATCAAGGAAGCACAGCAGGATCTGCAAACCGCTCAAAAAGATAGAGATGCTGCCGATAATAAGGCGAAAGCCATGTTTCAAACGCGTATAGAGTCTGCAGATGTTCAAACGCTACTTAGCGAATTAAGTTACAAGTCACAGGCAGCGGTTACGCGACTTAAAAATCGAGAGGTGGAGATCAAGGAGGTCGAAGATAAACTTCAAACTGCAATTGTTGAGGCCACTAAAAATCACATAAAATCCTTAGAGAAAAAGAAAGAGGTTGAAGCTAAACTCGAGGAAAAATACGCAGCTCTAAAACAAGCGCGCCAAGCTCTTGAGGAAATTGTGGACAAGCAATCGGCAAATTATGCTGAAGCCATTGGTAAAGTGACCACTATTGAGCAAGAGGTCGAAGAACTGGAAGGTCTCAAGAATGCCTACACCACCTTGGCTGCATCAAAAGACAGTTTCGTGCACAAGCATAATTTGACCATTAAGGTGTTGACTTCCTTGAGAAGCAACTTGCAAACACATCGCGCCAAATTAAAGAGTGATACAGAAGAGCGTCTTAAATACTATGACGGTTATGTGGTGGCTCTAAAGGCGCGAACCGATCAGGAATTCGCTGCCATTTTAGAGCATTTGGGTGTGAAAACCGATGAACATATTGGAGAAACCCTAGCGTCGATGCATACCGCGAGCGCCAAAGCACGTCAAGAAATGATGGACAATATCCCAGTTCATGAAAAAGTCATGCAAGGTGTTTATAGCAGCTATGCGGAAGCTTTGCAGGAAATTAGAGCGAAGGATCTTGACATACAGAAGAATTTCTCAGAGCGGTATGGCATTGATATGAAAGAAATATTTGAAGATTACTACAAAGCCGATGCTGCAGCGCCAACAGGAGACGATGCTAAACCCGCTGCTTCTTCAAAACCAAAAGCTGGAGCCGACGATTTATTATCTTAGGGTATATTTGGAATTGCTATCCTGCAAGGTTTCAAAAACCTTGTAGGATTATACATCCAACTTAATTATCCCAATGCATTTTGAAATCGATTACGACCTGCTGTAATGCTAGTTCCAATACTACTAAATCACTAAACGAAATATTGTTTCATGCAGTGGTAAGGTCTTTCAGCAGAAAACGATAAAATTGAAGCCTCATAAAAATGATTGTAACCCCTTTAGATTCCGCCATCCTAGACTCGAAGGAACAGTATGTCTTTTATCACAAAATGCTTGATTTCGCGCTAAAGGAGCTCATTTCGAGTGTGAAGAAGCATGAGTTATGCACCCAACAGGAGTTGATCTTCTTTAATCAATATTGCGATTTACTCTCCTATTCCATTGAAGCCATGCGTGTAAAGTATATGTATGACCAAGAGGACAATATGAAGGTGGATCTTACCAAATCTGGACTTCCCAATTATTTGGAGTTTAGATACTTATTCAATGATCTATCGCTCAAAGGCAACTACCTCAATAAGCTTAAAGATGTTAGTGAGTTGCAGGAAGAGTTTCTAACGCAATTGTTGCATAAGAAGCAACCCATCAAAAAAGACAAACTTTTTGAAGCGGCTTCCATTGTTTATTATACTTCCGTAGAACAGAAATTCATCTTCAACCGTTTTGTACAAGGAAAAATCATAGATGCGCCAGAGGGCTCTGCGGCTTCATATATGACCAGTTGGAGTTTTTATGATGTGTCTAACAATCGGCCTTACGTGTGTTTCATGTACTTTGATTATGAAGGAAAAAGTATAGAGAGCTATAAGCAGGAGATTTATGAAGTGCTCAAATCCACTGCCGATCGCGACATGGATCTCGACATCATGGCCTACGGTATTGATCGCAAGTTGCCAGATATACAGCCCAAACATATCAAAAGAATTGATTTGGGGCCATTTCACAATGTGTTTGCAAAAGATGGGGACGAGGTGACCCATGTCATTCTAGAAAATATTGCCAACAAGAATATCCCTTTAGAGTCTTATGCAGTTGCTTTAAGTATTGACGAGGTCATCTCGGGAAGCCAATTTACAGAAGGCGGCTATTTTAGTAAACAAACCTTGCAAAAATGGAAAACGGTACAACATAAAAAATATGTGTTTGCACCCCATCGCATCATCCAATTGCTGTATAGTAAAACGCCAGAAATCATGGGGACGCTTGAAAAACCTCCTTTTGAAGTCAGCAGTCTGCAGTAGGCAGTCCTCAGTTGGCAGAAAGTAGTTTGGGATGCCTATTAAAAAAGAAAGTGGAACAATGGATTTTTGATGTTATGCGTTTTGGAAGACGGAAGACGGAAGACGGAAGACGGAAGACTGAATATTGAATACTGAAGATTAAAAAAAAATGGAACACAACTCAACTTTTCCCATAAAACAAAATGAACTGGACATGCTTCGGGATGAAGCAACGTCTTACATCAAAAGTGTGCAATGGGAGCAAGGGCAACGCGCCAAAAATAAGAATAAGGACAACAAGGACGAATCGATTTTATTGTATCTCAATCGCGCCAAAGGTAACGCTGCGGAAGGCGCCTCGGTCTCAAAGACCATCTTAGACCTTAAGAAGCGTTTGTTGCCAGATTCCATCGCCATCCCCTTGCATTTGAACCAAACGCTGTATGCGGTGCAGGAAGGGCTCACACTTGGCATTTGGATTAAGGATAGTTACTACGATGCTTCCGGACTTTCCAGCCTGATAGAAAATAAGTCGGCTTTGGATACTTCCGGGAAACGGGAATACGAAAGCAAGATGCAAACCGCCACGGCGTTTATGTTGTTTTCCGCAGCATATAAGATTTTATTTGATTTACAGACTTCCGTTTCCGACGATTTGAGTGTCATGAAAAACAAGTTTGCCGGCATTCCCGAAGTGTCCTTGATGACGCCTTTAAAAGGAACGTCCTGCGCCATGTTCTATTACGACAAGTATTTGGGGCATCCAGAAATGATCAAGTCAGATCAGGATGTGGTGGATTTTACAGTGGTCTTTTTTCAGGCCTTGATTGCCGAAATACAAATGCGTAAAAGCAGTTTGGAATATACCGAGACCATTATCGATAGAACCTATAAACTGGAAAAATCAGATTTCGCGATTTCAGGTTGGGACAATGCGTTTCAAGGGGCTGCGAAGAGTGTGGAGTTTAATAAAATACAATTTGAACAAATTGTTGGGAACAGAGACGCCAAGCATTTTGCGCGACGTTTGACCGAGCGTTTACTGAGTTACGATTTTACCGCACAAAAGAATCCGTTTCAAGAATTGGGTGGTTTTATGCCCGTTTTTATGGGCTACGGTATTCCCGGAACTGGAAAAAGCATGCTCATTGCCGCCATTGCAACCCGATTGAAAGAACACAGCGATAACCTGGATATTCCATTTCTGTTCCATCCCATGCCAGACACGCTTATTTCAACCTTTCAAGGGGGTTCTGCAGAAAAAATGGTGGATTGGATGAAACCTTTGCAAGATCCTTCAAAATTGATTTTCGCACCCATTGATGATGCCGAAAATAATTTACAGGAACGAACCGCACAAGGTGTTTCAGCAGGTGTCAAGGAAGTGATAGGTGTGTTTTTACGTTATACGGAAGGTGCGTATGCCGTGAATTATGGCAATAGTTCCATTGGTCTTTTTACCAATCTTCCAGAAATGTTGGATAAAGCGGTCATCTCCCGTGTGCAAGGACGTTTCAAGATTGATGGTGCCCGCACAGAACACGACTTTTTAGATCAAGATCATCTATGGTGGCGCAAGTTTGATGACACCATGCCCGATTTTGTGAATATGAAAAATCCTGAAAATTACGATTATCTTCAAGATCAAGGTTTGGCAAAAAATATGGGCGAAATTCTTAATGTGACCAACAAACCCACAGAGGAACGTGTTTTCGAGGTTTACGACAAAATGGAAAAACAGTATAAAACCAATGAGCAATTGTTTTACGCCAATTTGTACAAGGAAGTCCAGAAGATTTTTCCGTTCTTTTCATCGCGCGATGTAAGAAACATCCAAAGTGCCGTTTCCCTGAGATTGACCGACTTCGATTTGGAACAGTCTTGGTTTGACAATCCAGAGACCTATTTCAAAAAGGATTACGAGACGAAATTTGGTATGCTACAGGAATTGATGCGCGCCAATATGAAAGGATTGGACTTTTCTGAAATCCGACGTCAAGAGGTCGTGCGTTATTTAGACAATGTTGCCACCATTGCCGACACCGATTTCAAACGAAAAGTAGAATCACGCGTCAATCAAATGCATATTGATGCGGAAGCTCGGGAACAATTTGGAAACTGAAGTGATTAAGTGTTATCGAAGAAAGAGAATAGACTTATGAATAAAATCAAAAACATAACCCATACAACGCTCTCAAAACAATGGGGAACATTAAACAGAATCGATTATGATTATCAATTCGAAAACGGAGCATGGAAACGTTTATCGCGGGAGAGTTACAATAGAGGAGATGGCGCTGCGATTTTGTTGTACAATGTAGAAAACAGCACTGTGATTCTAACTAAGCAATTCAGAATGCCAATTTATGAGAACCATAGAGAAGAGGGCATGTCCATTGAAGTTTGTGCGGGTGCAATAGACCATAAAGACAGCCCGCTAGAAACCATAATAAGAGAAACAGAAGAAGAAGTTGGCTATAAAATAAAAAATGCCAAACAGGTATTAACAGCGTATACGTCGCCTGGAGCGTTAACTGAAAAAATGTTTTTATTTGTAGCAGAATATAAGCAGGAATTGAAGGTGGATGAAGGAGGCGGATTAGCTAGTGAAAATGAAGACATTGAAGTTTTGGAGTTATCATTTTCCAAAGTTTTGGAAATGGTTGAAAACGGCGATATTGTTGACGCAAAAACAATTATGTTATTGCAATATGCTCAAATAAATACATTGTTACACTCATGAGATTGCTCATGATTTATAAAAAATATGCCGCAAATGCGTAACATAGATGTTCAATAATTACGACGATTATAAATACGAGTAACCACTAAAAAGATTCCTGCATTGGCAGGGACTAAAGATGCAAAAGTTAAAAGCAGCACATTTATATAGAGATGAACTCATCCCGATTTCTGGGAAGCTGGTGGAGCGTTATAATAAATGCCTAAAAAAGTTGGGTCTTACAGAAACGAAACTGACCAACTTTTCAATTGACGGCATTGGCTGGAGCCCTGAAATTGCAATGGAAAAGGAGGAAAGCCACTATTTATGCAATGGCGCATCAAATCCGCATGGGATCATCATTTCCCCAATACAACAAAATAAGCCAGTTTATATGCCTTATCATACGTTTGATAGGGACATGATGCAGCTGATATTTAAAAATTATGCCGATCAAATTCGTGACATCACGCGGGATTCTGCCATCTGTATCGATTTTGACCAAAAAATAGATGCTTTTTATGAACCTTTGGATGTCTTAAAATACCATATCATTCACATCAATTTTCATTTGATGGATAATCTTTACCATCAGCAACAAGAGCAACTGCAGCTTATTGATACCTTTAAACAAGGCAATAATTTTATTGATGAGGATTTACAAGGCAAAATTCTTCGGTCAGCTCAAGCCTATGGAGACCTTCGCCATCGAAATTTAGAACTGCCAGCCTTGGATTTTTCTACAAGTTCTTTCTACACGCAAGCTTTTGGAGGCGTTTATGTATTGCGTGATTTTATTGCACCCATTGTGATTTTCCAAGATTTGAAATGGTATAAAGAGGCCATTAAGGATACAGTGCATGAGGTCATCATTTTTCACATTTCACAGCCAGAACTCATGGCGAAACTGCAGGATCATCTCATAATAAGTTATGATTTGGAAGCCATTGTGAAAACCAAACGCTACGAGCGCATCAAAAAATTTATGTTGGCTCAGTATTTAAAGAACACAGCACACCCCATACAGGTCATTTTAAACGATTCGGTGTTGTTTAAAAGTTATTTGAACAAATTAGATCTCGAACCGCGCAAAACAGTGATGAGTGTAGAACGCTATCTTGAAAAGATGGAAACCAGCAATGCTTTTAAGATTTCAGATATCGTAGATGTTGATTTATTTGAAGCCTTGCATGAGCCGCACTCCAGTCTACCAGCTAAACACCAGGATTTAATTTGGAAACTACTGGTCAATGTCGCACCAAAAGATGTGCTGTTTTTATATTGGTATGATAAACAATTGTTTTATAAAATCTATGAGCCTTTGGATGATTCATTGAAAGATTGGATTATCGAGATTATTAAAAAGAATATTTAACGGAAGGCATATCCTTGGAAACACAGCATTAGAACTAAAAAGTATGGAGTTTGAAGTGGCATTATCCAACTAAAAAGATAGGCGGAAGAATAGGAAGTTTCCTATCTTTAGAAAACAGAAATAATGAAGCTCAAATTTGAGAGTTTGTTGATTTGGCAGCAAGGACTCGATTTAGTTAGAACCGCAAAACTTGGTACAGCTTTTCGTTAGCATTAGGAAAACCTTGAACTTTGAACTTTGAACATTAAATTTTTTCAACCATGGGACTAGAAATCATCACATTTATCGCAGCCATCCTTTTTGGCATTTTCATCTATTGGAGAGAGTCCAATGGAAATGGCGCATACCGTCTTGTCAATAGAATGGTCAATAGCAAAAAGCTACAAATGAAGCCCAATAGTAAAAAAGGCTTTATTTTCCAACAGGCTTTTCTGCCGCGCCTTATTTTTCTGGTTGCCGTATTTCTTTTTGCAGCAGTGGTCATAGAGTTTTTAACACCGCTTCAGGTTTTGGTCAATTATCAAGGGCTCTCCTTATTCTCTTCGGCAATATTTGGCACTTTGATTGGGACTTATTTGGCCAGCTTCATCATAAAATCCACTCAGGCCGTTGGGGCCCAAAGTGATTCGCTAGAAGATAAATTTGATGTTGCGGTTGATCGCGGTAGGGACTTTTTTGACGATTTAAAGCATAAGGACAATAATGCTGTTGAGCAGGCCAAAGAGGACATTAAAGAGGAACCAGATCCAAATAAAAAATCAGCTCGTGAGCGGTTGAAAGATAAAGGCTTAATGTAAAACGATACCCATGACCAAACCATTTGAAAATCAAAAAATCAAAAAAAGAAAATTCCAAAGGTATTTCAGCTATTTCCTACTTGGGCTAGCCCTGTTGTTGATGCTGGTTCAAATAGCCATAATCAATTTTAAAAACGGTTGGAACTTTGATACTATTTTACCGCTTGCAGTGATATTTGCTGTTGTTTTAGCCCTTTTAGGACACATCATTTATAACAAAAGAATGCGATCTCGGCGGAAAGCTCTAAAGAAAATAAAAAAAATGTCCAATTCAAAGGTAAGTGCGGAATCTTCTTTTAAATGAGATGTGAACCCTCAATTTGTTTTGCTTCAGCAGAAAACCATTTTGTAAGATCAAAAAATCAATCAAAAACCATTAAATAAGTAGCCCATGTTTGCAAATTATTGGAGAAGAGGTGTAAAACAAAAAATCATCAGTGTTTTGGTCATTGCAGCCTTGATCATTGCGCTCTTTGTGCTGCGTGATGACTATCAGCCCGTTTTGTTATTTGTTAGAAAATACATATTTGTAATTTTGCTCAGCTTGATAGTCTTGTTTTTTGGCCTACGTGCTTTTCGAAATTCAGCCAGCACAGGCAGGCGTTTGGGTATTTTGGCGCTATTGATCACATTTTTTGCGCTTATCTATTTGGTGGGCTGGCACCTCAAATTTTATGATTATATGAAGACTTATAATGTGTTCAACGATCTCAATAAAGTGGAAATAAATGAGCTGCCTTTAACGCAAAATGAACGCATTCAGCCCTTGCGCAACATCTATTCCATGGCCAATGAAAGCGTGGGAGAGACCAAAGACGTGTCCTTGCCTCATTTGGTGCGTGTAGATAATGAGAACAAATGGACCATGGCCATACAACCTTCGGAAAAATACAGCTTACAACAAATACGGGATGATATTGAGGAAGTTTTTTCGGTTTCCAGCACCTCTCCTTTTCCGCGCTTTTCTGCGGAAAATAGAATTCCCGTGATTTTTTCAATTGGAGAATCGCTGAAATTCAGTCGTAACACCTACAATGCAGTCGTACAGCGTTTCAATCCGTGGATGTTGATCAATTACGAGCCAGGCGACACCTTTTATATGAAAAATGATAGTGGTGAATGGGTTGAGGTGGTTAGCTTGATTAAGTGGAAAGGCTTTTTCTTTCCGTATCCAAGTTTTGGTGGTGTGATGGTCATTGAAAGTGGTGAGCACGACTTTAACGATTATCTTGAAAGAATAGCCATTGGTAAAGGAAAATACATTTCACCAGACGAATTGAAAAACTATCCCTATTTAACCAAACAAAATACTTTGGCGCAAAAGGTCTCACGCTTGCAGGCCGAATCACTTAAATTTTTGGGGGGTTTTAGCGATCCATTACCTTGGAATATGGAAACTGCTGTAAAGATTCCCAATTTGGCAAGTGATCAAAATCAACAACCTTTCGTGACCGATTTTGATTTTGCCGGTTCAGCGAGCGATGCTTACAGCGGGCTCTATCATTGGTTTGGTTTAGAACCCATAGGGGCAGAGCGCACCAGTTTGAGCTTCAGCGTTTTTGTACCCGCCGATGGCACTGATAAATTGTATTATTATGATCATGCTGCCAAAAAGCAAGGTTATGCAGGCGTTTCAGCAATGCCTTTAAAGGTTATCGAATCCAGGAAGGAATTTGACTGGTCTGTAAATAAACCGGTGGAATTTAGACCTTACATCAAGGATATTGCAGGCCGCAGACGACTCTTTTTCTTGGGTACCATCTCTGCCATAAGAGAGAGTAATGCAGGACAGTTTGATGGAGCGGCAACGCCAGATCTCGCTTTGATAGACAGTGAATATCGTGATGTGGTTTGGATTGATGTTAAACACCCAAGCACTTGGGATCAGGCCATTTATGATCAATTGAACGAAGCGTGGAGGGCCAGTGAAGGTATTGGCTATTTTTATGAGAATGCTGAAACCGACGAGGACTTGATGATTCAAAATGCGGTGGACTCCATTATGGCAGTGCCTTCAACCAATAGGAATACTGAGGAAATTGACCGCTTGCAAAAGCGTTTGGATTCCTTGAAATCGGCCGAGCCAAAAGAATAGGAGTTGATCATCTATAAGCCCTATAAAATAAACCATTGAAATATGTTGTACTTTAATTTTAGAGGTTTTAGAACTTTTAAAAAATAAAGCAACTCTAAAATTGGTTGGCAACGAGCTAAAATAAAAATCTTTCCGAAAAAATAAAAATGAAAATGTCAAAACTGAAAAATAAAGAATATACTACAGTGATGAAATTCGTGGCTGTATTGTTCGTACTTCTTATAATGGGAATTGTAGTTTTTATTAAAATAGCTCATCTGGATGCGTCAATTTATATTCCCTTAATCATGATTATAAACATGAGTGCCGTATATCTCTTTTGGTGGAAAAACAAAGAAAATAGAGAGACCTTAAGTTAGAACTTTCTGGAGGATTCAGTACTCGCAAATTTCCTCTATAAAAAAAAAATCTGTAACATTTCCGAAGAAACCCCTACTCATAACATAAAGGATATTATGGGCTATATGGGATTTGGTATGGCCAATTGGGTCTTTAAGCAGCGGTCAAGAAAGGCGTTTGCAAAACGAAGCACGAAACCAACTAGCAACACCTTACCACTCTACAAGAGACAGTTTAAGTTACAGCCTTCCAAAAAATCAAGTCGTTTACATTCTATTTTTACCTGGATGCTTATAGTCTTGGTTAGCGTGGGTCTATTTGTGAAAATCCCAGAATTCATGGCACATTCCCGAGCGATTGCCATACAGAATCAAGAACGTATGCAGCGTTTGGATGCAGAGGCGTTTTCATTTTTAATGCGGGCTGGCCAAGCACAATTAATGCGGGACGATTTGCTTGCAGCCTACCACGAATTTCTGTTAGCGCAAAAGATCAAACCTAAAGATGAGCATTTGAACCAATTGATATTAGAGACGCTAAGCAGTTTATGTGAGAATGAAAATCAATTTTGCGGGAAATTGGATAATGCAATGTCTAAAGGATTATAAAATAAGTTCCATTTTAATGTTTCCGCGTTTGTAGGGTGCGTTGGGTTCTACAGGTAATTCCTTAAAGCCATATTTGCGATACAGGTAAATGGCGTTCTCGAGCTTTGTGTTAGAATATAACATGAGTGACTCATAAGACTGCCTTTTGGCAAAATCGATGGCAAACTGTAGGAGTTGCTGCCCAATTTTTTGACCGCGATATGCTGGTAAAACTGCCATTTTTGTGAGTTCGAAGCAGGCAGGGTTAGCAGTTGGCATGAGCGCGAAGGTGCCTAGAATGCGTTCGTCATTTTTGATGAAAAAAATATGCCCTCCTTTGTTGAGGATGTAGGTTTCTGGTTTGCTCAGCACTTCTTCATCATAGGGTTCTACATAAAAATAGGTTTGCAACCACTCGATATTCAGTTTGTAAAAATCACTGCGATATTGCTTTTTATAGGGAATAATTTCAATCATTTGCATGTGCACGTATAAAATCGCTAATGAGATAGGTGATGAGTTTTCCTACTTGGGTTTCGGTTTCTTTAGTTGGGGCAGCTTCGCAGATGTGTAAATAGCTGGCATTTTCGCAGGATCCAAAAAAATCAACAAATTGTCTGGCTTGTTCTGCCGAAAAGCCGCTTGGTGTCTTGGCGCTACTTGGCGTGTTTTTGATGGCATCACAGTCAATTTCTAAACCAAAAGCGGCATCTCCCAAATGCTCAAGTGCAGCATTCATTTCATGTTTTAAATCCAGCGTTTTCCTTATAGCGATTGCCTCAAACGTATTATACTGTATGTTCTTTAACTTTTTGAGTGTATTTAAAATGGTATCGGAAACGTAATTTTCGTGCATTCCGAAAATAAAGTAGCGTTTAAGGAAGCCTTCCGCGAAAGCGTAAGAAAAGCCGTTACCGCTATGTCTGCCTTCTTCATCCCTAAAATCGTGATGTGCATCAAAATTAATGACGTTAATAGGTTTTTTCAGCGCCAATGAGGTTCCCTTTATGTTGCCATAAGCATTGTTGTGACCACCACCAATCACAATTGGAATCTTGCCAGCACTTACGATTTGATGCATCAAAAAAGTGACCTCGGCATCTATTTTTTGAACTATTTTCCGCGCTTTCTTGAGGTCTTTTTTATTGGATTGGTCTAGGGTATTAATTTTCTCTTGGAATGCTTCAAATTCCAAACAGCCTAAAATGAGCACTTTATTAGCATGTGTGTGCGGGTTTGCCTGCGTATTTACCAACACTTTGATGGCGGCATCCCAAGCATTCTCGGTTCCATGGTTACCACAATTCGCAAAAACCCCAACCGCTTCCTTAATCCCGAAAATAACATAGCCAACGTCTAAATTTAAAAGTTGGTCGTATATAGGTGTGGAATTGGATAACAGGACTATTTGCTCACCAAACTTGATCTCCTTAGGACGTGGATTCAGGATTTTGCTTAACTCTGAATGTGTAAGACGCTTTAAATATTTCATGTTGACAGATAAAATTGCTATTTTAGAAGACCAAACTAAATTTTTGATGTCCCAAGACATCTAATTAAATGTAATTTAAAAACATTAACAAGAACTAAAAGAAAAACTTATGGAAAATTCAAATGCTAACACCAGTAATGGAGGTTCGGGATTAAAAATTGCGGTCGTCATTTTATTGGTACTTTTTGTTGGCACAGGCATTTACACCTTTAATCTTTATAAGAACAACAAGGAAAATGAAACTGCTCTTATAAAAGAGAAAAATCAAGTGATGACAGACCTAAACGTCATGGCCAAACAATATGACGTGGCCATAGCTGAAAATCAAGTGGCGAATGAGGATTTATTGGGTGCGCGAGAACGGATTCAAGGCTTAATCGACTCGCTGAAGGTGTCTCAAAACAGTGTCAACAGTCTATGGGGTTATAGAACTAAATTCAATGCCTTACAAAAGGAAATGGATGTGTTGATGGCAGAGAACAGTCAATTGAAAAGCCAGAATTCCTTATTGTCAACCTCATTGGATAGTACAAATGTACGCTTGGCAGAACGCAATATGTTCTCCGATTCATTACTCGTTCAAAATACGCAATTGGCTGAGGTAGTTGAAAATGCTGCGGTTTTACAAACGGTGGATTTGAAGGGCTTTGGTGTGATTGAGCGAAATTCGGGGAAACTAATCCCTACGGAAAGAGCGAGAAGAAGTGATAAAATTCGCGTATGCTTTACCATTGCCAAAAATGCATTGGTTGGTGCAGGAGATAAGGAATTGTACATACAGGTTTTGGATCCTAGAAGCAATGTTTTAGGTGCCAACGAACAAATCCAGTTCGGGGAAAAAATACTTAACTACAGTTTGGTAAGTAAATTCAATTATGAAAACCGAAATTTAAACATCTGTGAATTTATCGCACCCAATGATGAGTTTGAAGAAGGACGTTACATCGTAAATGTTTTCAATAAGAAGGAACTCATTTCTTCCACTGAATTTACTTTGGAATAAAATACATCAATCAATATAATTTTCAGAAAAATCCGAAAGTCAACTGGCGTTCGGATTTTTTTATTTGCTGAAGGCTGATGTGATAGGTTCGGCTGGGGATTTTTGATCCTGGATACGTTGAATATCTTAAATGATACGCCCATTGATGATCACACGCTCTATACAATTCTCACCGAAGGAATACGGTAAATACTGATAACTGGGGATGGGTTTGGTAATGATGAGATTGGCTTTTTTGCCTCTGCAAATGCTTCCGTATTGACTGGAAATGCCCATGGCATAAGCGCCATTGATGGTGGCGGCATTGATGGCTTCTTCTGGCGTCATGCTCATTTTGATGCACGCTGTACTCAGCACAAAATTCATGTTGCCACTAGGTGAGGAGCCAGGATTATAGTCGGTAGCCAAAGCTAATGGTAGTCCAGCGTCTATTATGGCTCTGGCCGGAGTGTAAGGAATACTTAAAAAATAAGAGCAGGAGGGAAGCGCCACTGGCATGGTATTGGAACCCTTTAAAGCAGTGATATCTTCAGAGGTCATTACTTCCAAATGATCTACCGAAAGCGCATCGTATGCAACACCCAGCGCTACACCACCAAAAGCGTTGAATTGATTGACGTGTATTTTTGGGATCAATCCGTGAGTTTTACCAGCTTCCAAAATTTTTTGGGTGTCCTCTAAATCAAAATAGCCCGTTTCACAAAAAACATCAATGTATTCCGCTAAGTCTTCTGCGCAAACCTTCGGAATCATTTCATTGATAATCAAATCCACATAGGCTACTTTATTGTTTTTGTAAGCTTTGGGTAAGGCGTGTGCTGCCAATAAGGTGGCTTTGATCTTAATGGGAAACTCCCGTTTTAATTTTTTGATGACGCGAAGCATTTTAAGTTCAGCATCGACTGTTAACCCGTAACCCGATTTTATCTCCAAGGCTCCGGTGCCCATCTTTATAAGTGTATTCAGGCGGTTTGAAGCTTGTTCATATAATTCGTCTTCGGTTGCATGCTGCAGTTTTTCAGCAGAGTTTAAGATACCTCCGCCACGGTTGGCGATGTCTTCGTAAGTTAGCCCATTGATTCTATCTACAAATTCTTGGGTTCTATCACCAGCATAAACAATATGGGAGTGAGAATCACACCAAGCGGGCATTACAATTTTACCGGTTGCATCAATGGTTTCGTCTGCTTCGATGTTTATGTAATCTTCCATTTTACCAAACTCCACAATCGTGTCGTGATCAATCAATAAATAAGCGTTTTTTAGGATGGGAAGTGATTTCATATCAGCACCTTTTACAATGGTGACATTGGTTTCCCTAGTTTGAATGAGTTCTTTGATATTGAGGATGAGTATGGTCATGAAATTACATTTAGATGCTAAAATTAGTCAAAAAATAAGACATGCATAAATCAAAAAGCGCCAACCAATTGGCCAGCGCTTTTACAACTCAATTAAAATTCACTTATTTTTTAATTCACTTGACAGTACCTTGCCCATTCACAAATTGAATGCTGTAAAATCCATGGGCGAAGCCAGATACATCAATACGTTCAGTATTCGCAACTTTACTTTTTAAGCCGAGCTTTCCTTCTTACTTGATTTCGCCAACCATGTCCTTGGGATTTACCCATTTGTCATAATCCTCGGCCGAAACATAACCCAAATTGATGGCTTCTTCTTTCAAGGTGGTTCCGTTTTTATGGGCAGTATTAGCGATTTCTGCAGCTTTATAATAGCCAATCTTGGTATTTAATGCAGTAACCAGCATCAAGGAATTATTCAGTAATTGCTTGATCACTTCTTTATTTGGGGCGATGCCATTAGCACAATGTGCTTCAAAACTAAGGCAAGCATCACCAATCAATTGAGCCGATTGTAACACATTGGCTGCCATGACCGGCTTGAATACGTTGAGCTCATAGTGCCCCTGTGTGCCACCAACTGTGACCGCAACATCGTTTCCAATCACTTGGGCGCAAACCATGGTCAAGGCCTCACATTGGGTAGGGTTCACTTTTCCTGGCATTATGGAACTTCCTGGCTCATTGGCAGGGATGGTAATCTCGCCAATACCGCTTCGAGGTCCAGACGCCAACATTCTAATGTCATTGGCAATCTTATTCAATGCCACTGCCAATTGTTTGAGTGCACCATGGGTTTCTACCAAGGCATCATGTGCTGCAAGTGCTTCAAATTTATTTTCTGCGGTAACAAAAGGTAAACCGGTAAATTTCGCAATATAGCTGGCTACCAATTCGCTATAGCCTTTAGGTGTGTTAAGTCCTGTGCCAACTGCGGTGCCACCCAAGGCTAATTCCGCCAAGTGCGGTAGTGTGTTTTCCAATGCTTTAATGCCGTGGTCCAGCTGGGAAACATAACCAGAAAATTCTTGGCCGAGTGTGATTGGTGTCGCATCCATCAAGTGAGTGCGCCCAATTTTGACTATTTCCTTAAATTCCTGTGATTTATTGTGTAGCGTATTTCTTAAGGTGATGACGCCGTGAATGGTGTTCTCAACGATTTTTTTGTAAATCGCGATGTGCATTCCGGTAGGGAAGGTGTCATTTGAAGACTGTGATTTGTTCACATCGTCATTGGGTTGGATGGTCTTTTCGCCTTCGCCTATGGTTTTGCCTGCAATTTGGTGAGCACGGTTGGCAATGACTTCATTCACATTCATATTGCTTTGCGTGCCAGAACCGGTTTGCCAGATTACCAGAGGAAATTGATCGTCATGCTTTCCTTCCAAAATCTCGTCGCAAACTTCTGCAATCATGTCTCTTTTCTCTTCGGAAAGTACTTCAAGCTCATTATTGGTATATGCTGCTGCTTTCTTGAGATAGGCAAAACCATAAATGATCTCCAATGGCATTGAGGCAGAAGGCCCAATTTTAAAGTTATTTCGGGAACGTTCGGTTTGTGCGCCCCAAAGTTTATCGGCAGGTACCTGGACTTCGCCCATGGTGTCTTTTTCTATTCTATAATCCATAATTATCACTGATTTTTGGTGTCTTACAAAGTTAGGGGTTTTCGATGTTTTTTGTAAGTAAATTTTGCGGTTTGAAGGCAATTCCGAAGAAATCGATACTTAGATTAGCTTCTGGCATTGTTTAAATCCCTCCAGAGGGTTCTATTCCCCGAGGCTTGCCTCGAAATACAAAGGACATTTTCTAATTCATACCTTGTGGGCTAGCCCCGAGGGTATTGATTTTCGTTATAATGCGGCAAAAATAATTGAAATGCTGATGGATTAACGCGTAATTTTATATTTTGATAGGTCAGGCATTAGGGAATGTTCAATTGACAAAATTTATGTGCTGGTCCTCTTTTTTGAAGCGTAATTGGTTCACTTAAAACGAGCCCAAGTAACGAAGCGTTTACTTTTGGTTTTGCTGAAGGCTGAAGTACCAATTTACATGTCATCTGGGATAGGAAGCTTCTATTAATATTCAGTGGAAGGTCTTTTTCTAAAAAACAGCAATGGTATTTCGAAAATTTTTATTTTGTTCGGAAGATTTTAAAATTGGGTTTTACAATTTGGTCATTTGAAGCTCAAAAACACCAACATTGGCTTTGAGATAGGCCTGCTTCTTAATAACCCTGTTAATAAAACCCAAACAAACTATTGTAAAATAAAACTCTTTATTATATCTTTGTGACAACAAAAAAAGTACAGATGTTTGAATTTGACCAATATTTAGGATTTTTAGCGTTTTTAGCCATTTTAACCTTAGGTTTTTGGTTGATGATATTTTTAATTACTTTCGTTGTGCCTTACTGGATCGGTGGTTCTTTATTGGAGCGTTTCCAAGAATATAAGGCTGAAAAGAAAGCGAAAAGAGAAAAAGAAGAACAATTGAGTCACTAAAAAATACTCGGTTTTTATCATAAAAAAAGGAAGTCAATTTGACTTCCTTTTTTCGTTTGCATCTTTTTGTAAAGCTAATTCTTTTACTTTTTGTCTATCCAACTAACAACTAACAACTAACAACTAACAACTACCCACTACCCACTAACTACTTGCTATTTCAAACTTAAAAACTATCCTTCAAACTCAAATTCATTTCCATTTTCGCGGCTTCCGTTACGTGATTTTTCTTTCTTCATATTAAAGCGATACAGCAGTGATAAGGTCACTTGGCGTTGTCTCCATTGGGACTCTGAATAACGCTGGAAAAATTCAGTAGTGGTAAATTGATTTCTTATTCTGGAGTTGAATACATCCCGAACATTCAATGAAACCGTTGCTTTATTCTTTAAGACTTCCTTGCTGATGGCTAAATCCATAGAAAAGAGACCCTCGGTCCTGGTCTGCGCACCTTCCTCAGCACCTCGATAGAATGCATTGGTTTGCCAGTCAATATTGCCAGGTAGCGTCACTTTTCCGCTGAAACGTGCGAACCAACTTGTATTTTTTGCGCCGTAGTCGATGCCGTTGAATTCGCCTTCAGTTTTAAACTGAAAGAAATTGATACTGCTATTCAATCGCAACCATTTTTTTGGATTGTAGAGAATGCCTAATTCTGCTCCAGTTCTTATATTGTTGGATAAATTTACCGGAATGGTTCGTATGATGTCAATGCCATCTGTAGTTCGTTGCCCCGTATTTTCCTCAACGCGCTCAAAAGAATCGCTTTCGTATTGGTAATAAACGGAAGTGGTCCATGTGAATTTATCCCAACGTTTCAAATAGCCTAAATCGAAGGCACTGGAGAAGGCCGGATTTAAATTGGGATTACCCTGAAAAACCCTGGTACGGCTAGAACGCGTAGGGAACGGATTGATATACCAACTTCTAGGTCTATTAATACGTCTATTATAACCCAAAGTAAGGCTTTCTTCCTGATCCTCGTCCTTGCCTAGGTTATAAATCAAGTTAACCGTAGGGAAAAGCCCTAAATAATTATTATTGAAGTCGGTATCGATAGGGAAACCAAAGGCTTCCACTAATTCTTCATCAGATAATCTGGAATCAATAGTGCCTTTAAGCTGGGTGTTTTCCAAACGCAGACCCAAAAGAAATGAGAATTTGCCAAATTTGTTGCCGTATTGCGAATAGACCGCATTGACGTTTTCCTCGTAATCAAATAGGTTGGTAATGGTGTCGTTTACAAAAAACGAAGCGTCGCTCAAATCTTCCTGTTCTAGCCTATAATCAGTGATTTCGTTTTCAAAATTGCCTCGGTAACCCGCTTCAAATCGAGCATCCTCACCAATGGGCAAGACATAATCGGCTTGAAAAAGAAACTCTTTTTGATCTTCTGTAGCAAAAATTTGTTCTTTTTGAAAAGGAACTGTTGCTGCATCTTGTGTGAGGAGATAATCCTCGTTGATAAAGGTGTTTTGATTTTCGCGATCCTCTTCAAACTGAAAATCTGCAGTTAATTCATGCCCTTCATCATTAAACTTGGTCATGTAATTGAGTGCCAATTGATAACTGTTCTCATCTTGATTTTCCCGCTCTATCCTTAAGGTGCGCTCTACAATTGCATTGTTATTGAAGCGCTCACTATCATTATTTGAAATGTCGGCATCTTCCTTATAGCGGTAAAAGATACTTCCGGTGAGCGACGTTTTATCAGATAAAAAATACTCCATACCCACATTGGCGTTGTAACCACGGTTGTTTCGTTCTACCTGTTGGTCTTCTACAATACGCTCGTATTCCGGTGAACGCAATGCGCCGTCTATCAATCGGTCAAAGTAATTGGCATCACTAAAACTGTTTCGCGGCGCATCGTCATATCTAAAACCTATATTGGAGAACAGGTTGAATTTTTCAGTCCTGTAATTCAAGTTGGCAGCAATTCCCGCAAGATCGGGATTACCTAAATTGAGTGTTATGGAGCCGTTGAAACCAAGCGTTTCCTTTTGTCTGAGTATAATGTTTAAAATCCCCGCAGTGCCTTCGGCGTCATATCTCGCGGAAGGAGAGGTTATTACCTCAACGCGTTCAATGGCTTCTGCAGGCAATTGGCTCAATACGTTGGTGTCGCCAAATCCTGCCATGGCTGAAGGTTTTCCATTGATCAATATCGTGACGTTCTCATTACCGCGTAAACTAATCCCCCCTTCAACATCTACCGCTACTGATGGGACATTGTTAAGGGCATCACTCACGGTACCGCCTGCCGTGGTAAGATCTGAGCCAATATTATATATTTTCTTATCGAGCTTGATTTCGACCGTGGTACGTTCAGCCACAATTGTTACTTGATCTAAAGCTGCCATATCCACTTCGAGACCAACGGTACCCAAATCCATAGCTTTTGTGAGAGATTTATTTTTATAGGTCTTTGATTTGTAGGAGAGGTATTCAATCTTTAGGTCGTAATTGCCAGGAACCACCTCAATATTGAATTTTCCCTCAAGATCAGTGATGCCGCCTTCAATCGCTTCACTCCCATTGGGATTGAAAAAAGAGATCGTCGCATATTCTAAAGGGTATTTTTCTTGTGAATCTACAACAGTGCCTGAGATGTTGATTTTATTTTGTGCAGAGAGCGAACTCAAACTACATAAGAACATTAGGCTAAGTGCAGATAAAATTTGATTCATGTGTTGCTGTTCTCTATTTATCGCGTCTGGATTTTTTTTGTTTCTTCTTATCCTTTTTCGGATCCCATTTACCAGTTACCGCATCCTCGATTCTTTGCATGACCTCTTCTGAAACAATGGTTCGAACATCGGCAAAATGGCGTCTTCGCATCTTGTCTATTTCATCTTTCATTTCATAACTTTTAAGACCGAAGGTTTGGATTTTCGTTACCTCATCAAAATAGGTGTCTATGCTTTGATAGATGATTTCCTTTTGAAACGCATCCACATCCAGGGATTTCAAAAAATCCTGAATGTATTTTTGTTTGTTTTCTTCGACCTTTTCCTCGTATTTTTCCTTTTGACGCGCTTCGTTGTTAGTTTGCGAAAAGACTGTGGTTTGAAGTGCAAGGGTAAGACAAAGGACTAATAAAATTCTTGACATAATAGCTGTGATTAGGTTTGTAAAAATAAAGGTTAGAGTAGGGTTACCCCGTTAAATATTAGTTAAAGGTGGTCTAAAGAAGGGAGGCGATCAAAGCAGGAGGCCTGCCAATTATGGCTTTATCTTGATTAATTACAATTGGTCGCTCAATCAATTTGGGATGCTTTGCCATAGCAGAAATGATCTCATCCTCAGTCAAGGTTTTTCCCTTGTAATCGCTTTTCCAGATGGTTTCGTTTTGTCGCACTAAAGCGATAGGGGCAATGTTTAATAGCGCAAGGATCTGTCTTAATTTTTCTTCGGAAAGCGGATCCTTGAGATAGTTGATGATTTCAAATTCCTGCCCTGAATTTTTCAAAATCTCAAGCCCTTGTCTGGATTTGCTGCAACGCGGATTGTGATAAATAGTGATCATAAGAGGACATCGTTTTTCAAAAGTTCGGTTTCCAATTGCTCTGGCGATTCAAAATGGATTCCGTTAATTCCCATGGCTTCCGCAGCCTTGATATTGCGCAGATTGTCATCGATAAACAGGGCATTTTCCGCAGTGATATTAAAACGATCCAGTGTAAGCTCATAAATTTCTGGAAATGGTTTTCTGGTTTGCTCAGCGCCAGACACCAAAATGCCTTCAAACCAATGCAAGAACTCAAATCGCTCCAAAGCAATTGGGAAAGTCTCGGCACTCCAATTGGTCAATGCCACGACTTTATAATTGGGATGATCAATGAGTTTTTTAAGGATGGAAACAGTACCTTCAATAGCGCCGCCCAACATGTCCTCCCAACACCCATAGAACATGCGAATCAATTCCTCATGCTCCGGAAACATCGCGATGCGATCTTCAGTGGCCTGTTTTAAGGGGTAGCCAGCATCTTGATTTTCATTCCAATCGTGGGTGCAGACGGTCTCAAAAAACCATTCCATCTTCTTCCGGTCGCCATTGAAAACATCTAAGTAAACATACTCGGGATTCCAGTCAATGAGTACGCCTCCTAAATCAAATATGATGGTGTTTATGGATGTCTTCATGATTTTAAAAATTTAAGGTTTAAGGTTACAAGGTTCAAAGTTCAAAGTTTCAAGTTCGGATAGCTATCGGCATCATCTTATATTTCAAGTTCAAATTCAAATTCAACTTCAATTTCAATTTCAATTTCAATTTCAATTTCAAGTTCAAGTTCAAATTCAACTTCTATTTCATCTTCATCTTCATCTTCATCTTCATCTTCATCTTCTCTCGTCTATTTTAATTCCTTCAAAGCTAATTCTATCGCCATCATCTTCAAGTTCAATTTCAAGTTCTATTTCATCTTCATCTTCATCTTCATCTTCTCCCGTCTATTTTAATTCCTTCAAAGCTAATTCTATCGCCATCATCTTCTCCCGATAGTTATCGGGATCAAGTTCAATTTCAATTTCAACTTCTATTTCATCTTCATCTTCATCTTCATCTTCTCCCGTCTCCCGTCTATTTCACTTCCTTTACAACTGATTACTATCCTCTTCCTTCTGTCCCATCATCATCAAATAGGCTTTTAGAAATGGCTCGATATCGCCATCCAATACGGCGTCTACATTACCGGTTTCATGAGAAGAGCGCACATCTTTGATCAATTTGTAGGGATGCAGTACATAATTTCGAATTTGGCTGCCCCATTCAATCTTCATCTTGCCAGCTTCAATGTCTTCACGTTGCGCCAGTTGCTTTTGCAGCTCAATTTCATACAACTGTGATTTCAGCATTTGCATGGCCCGTGAACGGTTATCATGTTGCGAGCGGGTTTCTGAACAGGAAATTTGGATTCCAGTTGGTTTATGTGTTAACTGTACTTTGGTTTCTACCTTGTTCACATTTTGACCCCCAGCCCCAGAGGAGCGTGCCGTTGTGATTTCAATGTCGGCGGGATTGATTTCAATCTCAATGGTGTCATCCACCAATGGATACACGTAAACCGACGCAAAACTTGTATGTCTTTTTGCATTGCTATCAAATGGTGAGATGCGCACCAAACGGTGAACGCCATTTTCACCTTTGAGCCAGCCGAAGGCAAAATCGCCTTCAATTTCTAAAGTCACGGTCTTGATGCCAGCCACATCGCCAGTTTGGAAGTTGAGTTCTTTGACTTTGAATCCGCTCTTCTCGGCATACATCAAGTACATGCGCATGAGTATGCTTGCCCAATCACAGGATTCTGTTCCACCAGCGCCAGCGGTAATCTGCAATACGGCGCTAAGAGAATCGCCTTCTTCGGAAAGCATATTTTTGAATTCCAACTTTTCGATACTGTTAAGCGCTTTTTCAAAACGATTCTGCACATCTTCAGCCGAAGCTTCATCTTCTTTATAAAATTCGTAGATGACCTCAAGATCCTCAACAAATGTCTGGGCTAGATTGTAGTCTTTGACCCAATTTTTCTTCTCGCGGATGGATTTCATAATCACTTCGGCTTTTTTGGAATCGTTCCAAAAATTAGGGTCGAAGGTTTGTTCTTCCTCGTTTGAGATTTCTATAAGTTTGGCATCTATGTCAAAGATAGTGCCTAAGTTTGTCGAGGCGGGTTTGGAGATCTTTAATCTGATCTGATGTTATCATGAGTGTGAATTTTGGGCAAATTTATAATTTAAACGCTGTTAGGCGAAATTAACTAGCGCTTATTTTTTAGCTTTACATCTTAAAAAAATAGCTTAAGCACATGATTATAGATTTAAGAAGCGATACCGTAACCCAGCCCACCAAAGGCATGTTGGAGGCGATGATGAGCGCCAAAACTGGCGACGATGTCTATAAGGAAGACCCCACCGTAAATGCTTTGGAAGCCCGAATTGCCGATATGTTTGGGATGGACACTGCGCTATTTTTCCCCACAGGGACCATGGCGAACCAAACCGCATTGAAATTGCATACCAATCCTGGCGACCAAGTGATATGTGACAGCAATGCGCATATCTATCATTATGAAGGCGGTGGCGCTTCCTTTAACAGCGGGATTTCCTGCAAGCTACTTCAGGGCCAAGGAGGCACTTTTACTGCGCAACAAGTTGTTGAAGCCATCAATCCACCAGATTTTTATCACAGCCCGTTGACCGCTTTGGTAGAAATTGAAAACACCGCAAATAGAGGCGGAGGCACCTGTTGGGATTTTGCTGAAATCAAAAAGATAAAAACAGTTTGCGACCAACATAATTTGGGCTTGCACTTAGATGGCGCCCGATTTTGGAACGCTCTCGTGGCAAAAAAAGAAGATGCCAAGGCCTACGGAAAAGTATTCGATACCATCTCAGTCTGTCTAAGCAAAGGCCTTGGTTGCCCGGCTGGGACGGTTTTGGTAGGAACTGAAACCATTATGAAAAACGCCATCCGCATTCGGAAAATTTTAGGTGGTGGCATGCGCCAAACTGGGTATTTAGCAGCGGCAGGCTTATATGCGCTGGACCATCATTTGGACAGATTGGCGGAAGACCATATCAAAGCCAAAGAAATCGAAGCTGTTTTAACGCAATTGGAATGCGTCAAACAGGTGCAAAAAGTAGAGACCAACATCATTATCTTTGAATTGAATCAAAACACAGATGAGACCCATTTTCTAAAAACCATGGCCTCAAATCACATCAGGGTTAGCGGGATGGGCAATGGCAAATTGCGATTGGTCACGCATTTGGATTACACCGATGCCATGCACGAGCGCTTTTTGGAGATCTTGAAGCAATTGGATGTGTAGAGAACTACACTATAGATTAGGATAGCAATAAAAAGGTTCTCCCCTCCTGAAGCTTCGGGATCATAAGCCTACCTGCCTTTAAGCAAATTCACCTTAATCTGTTCATTCCCGAAAAGTAGCATCTAAAAACATATTTGATTTCAATCCCTCCAGAGGGTTTTATTCCCCGAGGCTTACCTCGAAATACAAAGAACATCTTTCAATTCATACGTCGTGGGCTTGCCCAGAGGTTATTGATTTAGACATCTGCCAATCCTGCTCCATAATCAGTCCTACGTCATAAGTCTTTTCGTCATAGGTCTAATCTAGAGGCAAGCAAAGTGCTGTTTTTAGGAAGCTTCAATAGTTTGCAAAGCAAGAATCAGAGCGACTTACTTAAATAGATCCATTCCAGGAATATCTGGCATCCCTTCCTTGGCCACTGCTGCAATCTCTGTTTCATTCACTGTGCTGGCGCGTTCAATGGCTTTGTTAAGTGTCAAAATCAAATAATCTTCAAGCATTTCCTTATCCTGAAGCAATTCGTCATCGATGCTAATCGATTTTAAGGTTCTATTGGCGGTAATCGTGACTTTGAGTTTGTTGTCGCTGCTGTTTTCGTCTAATAGCACGTTGTCCATTCGCGCTTTGGTTTCTTCCACTTTCTTTTGGGTTTCCTTCAGTTTACCCATCATTCCCATCATATCTCCAAACATAATTCTTCGTATTTAAGTTATCTTTGCAAAATTAGTAAATTGCCGAACGTTAATAAAGATTTTTTTTATTGCGGAAAAATTACGCAGCGAAAAGCACCTATTTAATTATGAAGACCATCCTTAATCCTCCCATTGCCAGAAAAATACCAAAAGAACTCAGCATTCACAACGATAGCAGAATCGACAATTATTATTGGCTCAACCAACGTGAAGACCAAGAAGTTTTAGACTATTTGCATGCCGAAAACGAGTATTACGAACAAGAAACCGCCCACACGAGGGATTTTGAAGTAAATCTTTTCGATGAAATGAAAGCCCGTATCAAGGAAGATGATTCTTCCGTACCTTATAAATACAATGGGTATTGGTATATTGTTCGCTATGAAAAAGGAAAGGATTATCCCATCTACTCCCGAAAAAAGGAAACACTCGAAGCCGCCGAGGAAATTCTCTTCGATTGCAATGCCATGGCTAAAGACCAATCCTATTTTAGATTGGTAGGTTTGAGTATTAGCCCAGATAATAGCATGGTGGCCTTTGGGATCGATACCACCGGCAGAAGGCAGTATAAACTTCAAATCAAGAGTTTGATTACCGATGAAATATTCTCTGATGCGATTGAGAACACGACAGGCTCATCTACTTGGGCCAGTGATAATTCCACCTTGTTCTATACCATCAAGGATGAACAGACCTTGCGTTCCAATCAGATTTTTAAACACAAAATAGGTCATGCCGAAGCTGAGGATACCTTGGTTTTCACAGAAGAAGATCATACGTTTGGCGTGGCGGTTTATAAGTCCAAATCCCGAAAGTACATCATCATTGCCTGTTATAGCACAATGACCAATGAATTCCACTTCATTCTTGCCGATGAGCCCGATGCCAAATTCAAGCTTTTTCAAGAACGGGTTCGCGGATTGGAATACAGTATTTCGCACTATGAGGATTCTTTTTACATTCTTACCAATCTGGATGATGCCATTAATTTCAAGTTGATGAAAACCCCAGAAAACAAGACCTCAATCAAAAACTGGACAGAAGTTTTGGCACACAGAGCCCATGTGCTCCTAGAGGATATCGATATTTTTAAGGATTACTTGGTTATAAGTGAGCGCAGCAACGGGCTCAATCACATACGCATCAAGCGCTGGGATTTAAAAGCCGATTATTACTTGCCTTTTGATAGTGAAACCTACACCGCTGGCACAGGGTCCAACGTTGAGTTTGATACCCAAATTTTGCGGTATAGCTATAACAGCATGACGCAACCTGCTGCTGTGATTGATTTCAATATGGAAACCAAGCTCAAAGACATCAAAAAAGAGCAGGAGGTGCTGGATCCACATTTCGATAAGGACAATTACGTTTCAGAACGACTTTGGGCCACTGCGAACGATGGCAGCAAAATCCCAATGTCATTGGTGCGCCGAAAGGATACCAAAATCAACGGCGAGGCGCCTTTATTGCAATATGCCTACGGCAGTTATGGCTCAACCATGGATGCTTATTTTTCTACCATTAGATTGAGTCTCTTAAACCGCGGCTTCATCTTCGTCATTGCCCATGTTAGAGGCGGTGAGTATTTAGGTAGATCCTGGTATGAAGACGGCAAACTGCTGACTAAGAAAAATACATTTTCCGATTTTATAGACTGTTCCAGATTTTTGATTGAGAATAAGTACACTTCCGCAGCACATTTATACGCAATGGGAGGCAGTGCTGGAGGTTTGTTGATGGGTGTAATTGTTAATGATGCACCAGAGTTATATCATGGTGTTGTTGCCCAAGTGCCTTTTGTGGATGTGGTAACCACCATGTTGGATGAAACCATACCGCTTACTACTGGAGAATATGATGAATGGGGAAACCCCAATGATAAGTTGTACTACGACTATATCAAAGCCTACTCACCCTATGACCAGGTAAAAAAACAAGCCTACCCAAATATGCTTATTACCACGGGTCTTCATGATTCGCAGGTACAGTATTGGGAGCCTGCAAAATGGGTGGCCAAACTTAGAACTTATAAACAGGATACTAACAGACTCTACCTATTGACCAACATGGAAGCTGGTCATGGCGGTGCTTCTGGGCGATTTGAAGCACTTAAGGAAGTGGCTAAGGAATATGCCTTTCTGTTGGATATGGAAGGAATTACTGTATAAATCAAAAAAAAATAGTAATTTCGCAACGGTGTGGGTTTCACTTTTTTGCTAAAATTGAAATTGATAAATAGCATTTATGAAAAAAGACAGACAGGTTTTTGATAATGTTTTACAATTAATAGGTAAAACGCCACTTATCAAATTGAACAAAATGACTGAAGGATTCAAAGGCGAATTTTATGCCAAAGTTGAGGCTTTCAATCCTGGTCACTCTTCCAAAGACAGAATTGCACTGCACATTATAGAGGAAGCCGAGCGCAAGGGCATATTGAACCCTGGCGATACCATTATTGAGACTACTTCTGGCAATACCGGTTTTAGCATTGCCATGGTAAGTATTGTCAAAGGCTATAAATGTATTTTGGCGGTAAGCTCTAAATCCTCACCAGATAAGATTGACATGTTGAGATCCATGGGAGCGCAGGTGTATGTTTGTCCTGCTAATGTGAAGGCCGACGATTCTAGATCTTATTATGAAGTGGCCAAGCGTTTGCATAAAGAGACGGAAGGCTCTATCTACATCAATCAATATTTCAACGATTTAAATTTGGATGCGCATTATCAAAGCACGGGTCCAGAAATTTGGGAACAGACGGAAGGTAAAATCACCCATTTGATAGCCTGCAGTGGCACAGGGGGTACCATTTCTGGTATTGCCAAATATTTGAAAGAACAAAATCAGGAAGTGAAAGTGATTGGCGTTGATGCTTACGGATCTGTCCTGAAGAAATACCACGAGACCCGTGAGTTTGACGAAAAGGAAATTTATCCTTACCGTATTGAAGGGCTTGGTAAAAATCTAATTCCAACGGCTACCAATTTTGATTTGATCGATAAGTTTGTCAAGGTAAGCGATGAGGAAAGCGCGCACATGGCTCGAAAGATCTCAAAAACTGAAGGCTTATTCGTAGGTTACACCAGTGGTGCTGCGATGCAAGCGCTTAAACAACTCGAGGAAGAAGGCGAATTCAAAGCGGGGGACAGGGTTGTGGTTATATTTCCAGATCATGGTTCACGTTATATGAGTAAGGTCTACAGTGATAAATGGATGGAAGACCAAGGTTTCTTTGACAATGAGAAAATTTCCGCAGAAAAAATTCAATACATAAAATAATATTATTTGAAAACACTTGAAATCCTATTGTGCTTTTTTGCGTAATGGGATTTGCGTTTTTTCACAGACCCCACATGGGTATGGTTCATAAAAATATTATGCAGTCATAATATAATTAACTAATTTTGCAACCACTAATTTGACTAAATACTAGCTTTAAATGAAGGATTTATTTGAAAAGATTTATAGAGATAAAGGCCCTTTGGGTAAATGGGCATCTCAAGCGGAAGGCTATTTTGTGTTTCCAAAATTAGAGGGAAAAATCTCAAATAGAATGAAGTTTCAAGGTAAAGAAGTAATTACCTGGAGCATAAACGATTACCTTGGATTGGCCAACCATCCAGAAGTTCGGAAAATAGATGCGGAAGCTGCTGCAGAGTACGGTTCAGCATACCCAATGGGAGCGAGAATGATGTCTGGCCATACCGATCTACACGAAAAATTACAGAATGAATTGGCAGAATTTGTAAGCAAAGAGGCTGCATATTTGTTGAATTTTGGATATCAGGGGATGGTGTCCACCATCGATGCCTTAGTGTCTAAAGACGATATTATTGTCTATGATGTTGATGCCCACGCCTGTATTATTGACGGGGTGCGCCTTCACATGGGCAAACGTTTTACCTACAAGCACAACGATGTTGAAAGTTTGGAGAAAAACCTAGACCGTGCCACAAAAATGGCCGAGCAAACTGGAGGAGGTATTTTAGTGATTTCTGAAGGCGTTTTTGGAATGCGCGGTGAGCAAGGTCGATTGAGGGAAATTGTCGCTCTCAAGAAAAAATACAATTTTAGATTGTTTGTTGATGATGCCCACGGTTTTGGAACTTTAGGTGCCACAGGCGCAGGAGCAGGCGAGGAGCAAGGTGTGCAAGACGATATTGACGTGTATTTTGCCACTTTCGCAAAATCTCTGGCCAGTACCGGTGCGTTTATTGCTGCCGATCAAGAAATAATCGATTATTTGAAATACAACCTTCGGTCTCAAATGTTTGCCAAATCCTTGCAAATGCAATTGGTGGTTGGCGCCTTGAAACGTTTGGATATGTTGCGTACCATGCCAGAATTGAAGGATAAGCTTTGGGAAAATACCGATGCCCTGCAATCTGGTTTGAAAGCACGCGGCTTTGATATTGGTACCACACAAAGTTGTGTCACCCCAGTATATTTGAAAGGAAGCATCCCAGAAGCGATGGCTTTGGTGCGCGATCTTCGTGAAAATTATGGTGTATTCTGTTCGATAGTAGTATATCCTGTAATACCTAAGGGATTGATTTTACTGCGCATGATTCCAACAGCGACCCATACTTTAGAAGATGTAACCGTAACACTGGATGCTTTTGAAGCCATTAGAACCCGATTGGAAAATGGCACTTACAGGCGTCTTTCTGCTGCCGTTATGGCTGCAATGGGCGAGTAAGCTTATAGAATCAAGATTATTAGATGTAAGAACCAAAACTTGATTGCAGCTAATTTTTAGCGCAACTATTTAGATGTGGACAATCTTCCACACTAAGGTTTCTTTCAAACAAAAAATCCAGCACATCAAGTGCCGGATTTTTTGTTTTATAACATATCCTTGGTAAAAAGACTTGTCAAGAGTCTAGAGTCTTGATTCTTTGTACTTTCTACTTAATTCTCAAAGCTTAAACCCCAGCTCCTTCCTTTCCTAAGCATTCAAACTTTTCCTAAACGTTTTCCGTCGCTTGTAAACCACAGGATCAAAATGTTTCCATATTTTATGTATCGCGTCATTGTCTTCCAGCTCTGGTGTTCTAAAACAGGTTTGGATGCCTTTTTTCCTGAAAGTTTCGTAGTATTCATTGAAAATAACTGCGTGTACGCCCTTGTTTTGATAATCGGGATGGATGCCTATCAAATAGAAAATAACGTCCTTGCTGTTCTTCTTGGCGTTTAGGATATGCCCAAACCCGAAGGGAAATAATTTACCTTTGGCTTTTTGTAGCGCTTTTGAAAATGCGGGCATTACGATGGCAAAGCCAACGAGTTCGTCATGTTTATCAACAACAAACTTGATGTATTCTGGATTGACAAAACTTATGAATTTCTGTTTGAAATATTCCTTTTGAATATCGGTTATCGCAACAAAGGACGAAAGGGACGAGTAGCTCTTGTTGAACAAATCGAACATCTTGTCTGCATAGGGCATGACGTCTTCAGTCTTGGTTAAGTGCAACGGTTTCAAATCATAACGCCGCTTGATGAGCTCCTGCGCTTTTTTGAAAAATTCTGGTTTAACGTTTTCAAAGGGGAAGCGACTTTCGGAATAATGTTTTTCTACCACGTAGCCAAAATCTTCGTAATGTTTGGCATAGTAGGGGTGATTGTACCAAGTGATCATGGGGGCGATGGAATCAAATCCTTCCGTCATCACGCCAACCTTATCCAAATTTGAAAAACCAACGGGACCTTCGGTGTAATCAAGATTGTTTTCCTTGCCAATGCGCTCAACTTCAGTTAAAAGAGCTTTCGAAACCTCTGGATCATCGATAAAATCGAACCATCCAAAACGCATTTTTTTCTGTTTCTGGTTATTGACTTCCAACCAATTGATAATGGCTGCAATGCGGCCAACAATCTCATCATTCTTGTAAGCTAGAAAAAAACGGGCTTCCGCATCTTTGAAAATAGGGTTTTTCTCCTTATTGAAGGTTTCAAGTTCTTGCTTGATGATAGGAGGCACCCAATATTTGGAGTCTTTATAGAGTTTGAACGGAAATTTCACGAATTTGCTCAAGTCGCTTTTCGACTGAATTTCTTTTATGCTAATCATAGGCGTTTTGTCTAAATGATTTCCGCGAATTTGAAAATTATAGACCGATTATCTGGTTGGTTAATTACGTCGTTTGTCAACATCTTCAACAGAATTTTTATTGTCAATTTCCTTATCCTGATGAAAATCCAAACGGTAGGAAAGTCCGAGATTGACACCAAAAACGGAAGGCGTATCTTTTGTATTGAACGTGACTGCGGTATCGATTTGAAAATCCTTGCTCCACAGGTAGGCGCCACCAAATCGAAACAGATTGTCGGCATAAAAGTCACTCTGGATGCCTTGGGTTTCCCCAAAAACCACCCATTGCGGATTGAAACTATGGGTCAAAGTAACGACGTACTGAAAGTCTGATTGCTCGGTTCCAATACGGTCTTTTATTAGATTGAGCACCAATACCCATCCGCCAGAAAAATTATTTTGCGTGGCGATCATTACTTTTGGGCTAAAACCTTCTATCCCTGGGGCGGTGTACGGGTTGTCTTTGGTATCAAAATTAGCACCCGCATAAACCGCTATTGCAGGAATCAAGTCTTTCCATTTAAAGCCAAAATTAGCATGGTAACTGTAAAGATTCGGTTTCTCTTGACCTTCATTTTTATAAGGGTCATAAACTAAATATTTGGCGCCAACGGCAAAACTTTTAAAGTTGGCACGACTTCGTTCGGAAGTAATTGCAGATCGGTTATCCTTAAAGGTGTCATTTTGATAAATGCCTTCTATATTGAGTTCCAATTGTTCAAAAAGCAAACCGTATCGTGCAGAGAAGTCAGCGCCAAAACCTGAAACCTCATAATTTAATGGTGTGTGCTCCTCCTTGATCATGTATGGTCCCACTTCAAATTGAGCCACATTGGTGCCAACAGAAAATGCACTCTTTGAAACACCTGGTCTATTAGAGTTGATAACCTCTGTGTATTGGGCAAATACTAGAGAGGATGCTAACAATAGTGATGGCAGTAGGATTTTTTTGAACATTGGTTTCCGCTTAGGATTTCAGCCAAATATAGAGATTTTATATATTTTTTAAGTATTTAAAAGTCATTTTAAATTCATATAATTGTATTTTTGAAAAAAATTTTAAATGCTTCAAGCTGCCTCTTTAATTGGTTTTTTACGCACGATTTTAGTCATAGTATTGATTTACTACGGGATAAAAATTCTCATTAGATTTTTTGCGCCTTATTTTGTGCGTTATATGTCTAAAAAAATGCAGGAGCGTTTTGGTGGTCAATTTCAGCAGCAACAACGCCAGCAGCAAGCTCAAAATGAGAGAGCGGGAGAAACGGTTATTGATAAAGTGCCAAATTCTGACAAGAACTCTGATAAGGAAGTTGGTGAATATATTGACTATGAAGAAATTGATTGATTCTCAAATCGGTAACAATTAATTCATTGGGATCGCGCATCTTCAAACGCTTACAATCGTCATGATGGTTTTAATGGTATTCCAAAAAAAATAACTACTTTTCGCCTTCGTTTCCTTTTAAAACCATTCCATGCAATTTTCGTTTAAAAAAATACTGCCTCACTTACTTGTATTGATAGGTTTTGTGGTGGTTTCACTCATTTATTTTAGTCCTGTTTTGCAAGGCAAACAGATAGAGCAAAGCGACATCATGCATTATATTGGCATGTCTAAGCAGCAAAAGGAGTTTAAGGCTGAAACAGGCGAGGAAACCTACTGGACCGATAGTGCATTTGGCGGCATGCCAACCTATCAATTGGGCGCTGCCTATCCACATAATTACATCAAGAAATTAGATACTGCATTGCGCTTTTTGCCAAGACCTGCAGACTACCTATTTATTTATTTTTTAGGTTTTTACGTATTGTTACTTGCATTAAAGGTTGATTATCGTTTGTCTGCATTGGGAGCTTTGGCTTTTGGCTTTTCCACCTATCTCATTATCATTTTGGGCGTTGGGCATAATAGTAAAGCGCACGCCATTGCCTATATGCCTTTGGTGTTGAGTGGTATTATATTAACGTTTAGGAAACGCTACATTTTTGGCTTTTTGCTCACTACCATTGCGCTTGGTCTTGAGATACAGGCCAATCATTTTCAAATGACCTATTATTTGATGTTGTTGGTTTTGGTTTTGGGAGTCGCCTATCTAGTTGATGCTTATAGAAAAAAGATGCTGCCTCATTTCTTCAAATCGGTTGGCATCATGAGCATTGGCGTGATACTGGCAGTTGGCTTGAATGCTACAAACATCATGGCCACCCAAGAGTACGTGAAAGAAAGTACACGTGGTAAAAGTGACCTTACAATTAATGCAGACGGCTCACAAAAGGAAATTACTTCTGGTTTGAGCAAGGATTATATTACGGAATATAGTTACGGCTTGGTGGAAACCTTCAACCTATTCATCCCGAGATTTTTAGGTGGTGGTAGCGGTGAGGATGTTGGAAAGGATTCTGCTTCCTACGAATTTTATAAAACCATAGGTGCAAGCCCTGTGCAAGCATTGGAAGCAGTGGCGGAAACACCAACCTATTGGGGCGATCAAACCATTGTTGAAGCTCCAGCTTATATTGGAGCGGTTGTGATATTTTTGTTCGTATTTGCCTTGTTTTTGGTAAAAGGGCGCCTAAAATGGTGGCTTGTTGGTGCTAGTATCTTATCGCTATTGTTATCCTACGGAAAGAATTTTGGGTTTTTGACCGATTTCTTTATTGATTACGTGCCCTTATACAACAAGTTTCGGGCGGTTAGCTCCATTCAAGTCATCATTGAATTGTGCTTGCCTGTTCTGGCGATTTTTGGTTTGGTAAAACTCTTCAATGATTTTGATAAAGACGAAGATAAGTTAAAGGCACTTAAATACAGCACCTTAATTGTGGGCGGATTGGCATTGGTATTCTTGCTGTTCAAATCCACCTTTTTCGATTTTGTTGGCGCTAGAGATGGCCAATTTCGACAAATGTATGGTGAATATGGCCAGGCCTTTGTGGATGCTTTGAAGGAAGATCGAAAAAGCTTCTTTACCCAAGATACACTTAGAACCTTGATTTTGGTCTTGCTTTCCGCAGGTAGCATTTTTATGTTTCTGAAGAAAAAAATCTCAGAAAACGTAGTCATTGGTATTTTCGCAATCTTGATTTTATTTGATTTGGTAGGTGTGAATCGGCGTTATGTCAATAATGATAATTTTGTTTCAGCTTTACAGGTCAACAAGCCTTACCAAGCGAATGCTGCCGATTTGGAAGTCCTGAAAGACAAGACACATTTTCGGGTTTTGGATGTTTCACAAGCAAGTGCCATGCCCGCGCGTGCTGCCTATTTTCACAATAGCTTGAGTGGGTACCATGCTGCAAAACTCAAACGTTTTGATGAGCTTTATGATTTTCATATCGCCAAAAACAATATGGAGGTGCTCAACATGCTCAACACCAAGTATATTATTGTGGATGATGAGGCCAATCAAATCCAGGCCACTACCACTTATACCCAACCCAACGGGAATGCTTGGTTTGTGTCAGAATTAGAGAAATTGAATTCCGCAAATGCTGAAATCAAGGCTTTAGACAGTTTAAATACCAAGGTCAAGGCGGTCACCACAGCTTCAGATTTGAGTACTCAACGTTTCACGGTTGATTCATTGGCATCTATAAAACTAAGCAAATACGAGCCAAACCTATTGGAGTTTGAAACCAACAACGCTCACAATGGTTTTGCAGTCTTTTCTGAAATTTACTACGGTAACGGCTGGCAGGTCACACTTGACGGAAAAAAAGTGCCGCATCACCGCGTGAATTATGTACTTAGAGGGATGAATGTGCCTGCAGGAACGCATAAAATAGTTTTCAAATTTGAGCCTGAGGTCATCCAAACCGGGAGCCAGATTGCGTTGGGGAGTTCCATCCTGTTGATTTTACTTATTTTCGGGGGAACCTATATGGCCTTCCGAAGAACATCAGAAACGAGTAAAAAGCTAGATTAGCGGTTAAATTTATTGTGATCAGATCCATGCAGTTCAGAGGTGTCTCAATCTTGATTCTAAGACAGATTTAAAAGCTGCCGATTTCCTGAAATCTAGCAGCACTTTTATCGATATGAATTTCAAAAAAAAGCCTCTAGCTTCGTGTAATTTTTGAACAGGCTTTTTTGTTTCAAACAACAAGATAATTGCCTACATTTGCACTCGCAAAATCCCTAGTAAAAATCTTGATCGCACTCAAGCTTTTATAGGATTACAAAATATAACAAGAACCCATAAATACCTTTTCCGAAGCATAATATAGCATTAGGAAAAAGCAAGATACAGCATCATGAAAGCAGGAATTGTAGGATTACCAAACGTAGGAAAATCAACCTTATTCAATTGTTTATCCAATGCCAAGGCGCAGAGTGCGAACTTTCCGTTTTGTACCATCGAACCTAATATTGGTGTGGTCAACGTGCCAGATTCAAGATTGGAAAAATTGGAAAGTTTGGTCAACCCGGAGCGCGTATTGCCAGCAACTGTAGAGATTGTTGATATTGCGGGCTTGGTAAAAGGCGCAAGTAAAGGCGAAGGTTTGGGCAATCAATTTTTGGCCAATATTAGAGAAACCGACGCTATTCTTCATGTGTTGCGATGTTTTGACGATGATAATATCATACATGTTGATGGCAATATCAACCCAATTCGTGATAAGGAAACCATTGATATGGAGCTTCAGCTTAAGGATTTGGAAACGGTTGACAAAAAATTGGACAAGGTTAAGCGCGCTGCTAAAACCGGTAATAAGGAAGCTCAAAAAGAAGAGGCCGTGCTCTTGAAAATCAAATCTGGTTTGGAAGCAGGCATTTCGGTAAGAGCTTTAGAATTTAGTGACGATGATTATGCCGATTTTGTAAAACCAGCGCAGTTCATAACCGATAAGCCAGTGATGTACGTCTGCAATGTGGATGAAGCTTCAGCAACCACAGGCAATGCCTATGTGGAGAAAGTGAGGGAAGCGGTCAAGGATGAAAATGCCGAAGTTTTGGTGCTTGCCGTGGGCACAGAGGCCGATATCAATGAGTTGGACGATTATGAAGAGCGCCAAATGTTTTTGCAGGACATTGGTTTGAAAGAGGCTGGATCTGCAAAATTGATCCGATCTGCCTATAAATTATTGAACCAACAAACCTATTTCACTGCCGGTGTCAAAGAGGTTAGAGCCTGGACGATTGATGTTGGCGCAACAGCACCGCAATCGGCTGGTGTGATCCACACCGATTTCGAGAAAGGGTTTATCCGTGCCGAAGTCATCGCCTATGAGGATTACGTGGCTTTTGGCAGCGAAGCTAAAGTAAAGGAAGCTGGTAAAATGCGTGTGGAAGGCAAAAATTACGTGGTTAAGGATGGCGATGTGATGCACTTCTTGTTCAATGTTTAGAATTCTAGAGGCTAGAGGCTAGAGGCTGGATGCTAGAAGCTGGATGCTAGTAGCTAGAACCTAGAATCTAGACTGCTTCGCTTTGGAGTATAGACTTTTTACTATTATCGTGCTGCTTTCATATTAGATTTTTGTGGGTGCTCAAATTATTAATTTTTTCTGCGGAAGGGAGGCAGTAAAAGGGAATGCTTAGAAGTAGTAGCGGGGATTTTTTTAGGTACAGTCATTTTTTGGATTCCTGTTCCGAAGAAGCAGTGTAAGTAAGTTCAAATGCAATCTTGCATCAAGAAATCAAAACCATTCCTATTAATGAGCTAGCTTCTAGACTCAAGATGCATTGTTTTTTTACCGAGTAGAAGTTACATTCAAAGTGTTTAAAAGATAGGGTTTTCGACCTACTTCAAAAACGACCCAAGGTACCGCAAATGCAAAAGAGCTCTTATAAATGGGATGCGATGAAATTTCATGCTTTTGATGGTGTGCAAGGGCTAAACCAACTAAAATTAGGTATCTTTAGGCATTAAAATCTAATAAAAAAATGGGAAAAAAACTTATAATCTTCATCTTAATTGCCATAGCAGCATTCTTTGTTTTGGTCTATGTATTTAAATTCGTGCTCATTACAGCGCTAATCATTGCCGCAGTGATCGTTATTGCACCATTTTTATATTTTGCCTATATCGCGGGTAAGTCCCAGGATTAATCCTGCTCAAATTCCAAAGAAGGAATGGAGTTATCAAATTTCATTGTTAATTACTTTGTGATAAGCTTATTCCATGTTTTATAGTGTTGCCTTATATTAGCATCGCATCCAGATCCCATTAAAATATGACCCAAGAAACTAAATATACCGAAGATAACATACGCTCGCTCGATTGGAAGGAACACATCCGGATGCGACCTGGCATGTACATCGGTAAATTGGGAGATGGCTCATCTCCAGACGATGGTATCTATATTTTGATGAAGGAAGTGTTGGACAATTCCATAGACGAATATGTCATGGGCGCCGGCAAGACCATTGAGATTTCCATACAAGGCAATAAAGTCATTGTTCGTGATTATGGGCGTGGTATTCCCTTGGGTAAGGTTGTGGATGTAGTCTCCAAAATGAATACGGGTGGCAAATACGATTCTAGAGCCTTCAAAAAATCGGTGGGTCTCAACGGTGTGGGTACCAAAGCGGTCAACGCACTCTCCAGTTATTTCAGGGTGGAATCCACACGTGATGCCAAATCGGCTTCTGCAGAATTTGAGCAAGGTGAGCTAATCAATCACGAATTGTTGGATGATACCTCCCGTAGAAAGGGAACCAAGGTCTCTTTTATTCCAGATGAAGTCATATTCAAAAACTACAAATACCGTAATGAGTATATTGAGAAAATGCTCAAGAATTACGTGTACCTTAACCCGGGATTGACGATTCTTTTTAATGGCGAAAAATATTACAGTGAAAATGGTCTCAAAGACCTTTTGTCTGAAAACATTACCGAAAGCGACCGACTTTATCCCATCATTCACCTTAAAGGCGAGGACATTGAAGTAGCCATCACCCATAGTAAAACCCAATACAGTGAAGAGTACCACAGTTTTGTAAACGGACAAAACACCACTCAGGGTGGTACACATTTGGCAGCTTACCGTGAAGCCATTGTGCGAACCATAAGAGAGTTCTACGGAAAAAATTACGAGGCCTCAGATGTGAGAAAATCCATCGTGACCGCCATTTCCATCAAAGTCATGGAACCCGTTTTTGAAAGTCAGACCAAAACGAAACTGGGCTCAACCGATATGGGAGGGGAGTTCCCAACGGTAAGGACCTACATCAACGATTTCCTAAAAAAATATTTGGATAATTTTCTTCATAAAAACCCAGACGTTGCTGAAAAGATGCAACGTAAAATCCTTCAGGCCGAACGCGAGCGCAAAGAACTGTCGGGCATTCGAAAACTGGCCAAAGACCGTGCGAAAAAAGCCAACCTCCACAATAAAAAATTACGCGATTGCCGCGTGCATTTTGGTGATACCAAAAATGAGCGTTATTTAGAAACCACATTATTCATTACCGAGGGCGATTCTGCTTCCGGGAGTATCACAAAATCAAGGGACGTAAATACCCAAGCGGTGTTCAGCTTAAAAGGAAAGCCGCTCAACTGTTATGGTTTGAGCAAGAAAATTGTTTACGAAAACGAAGAGTTCAATCTGTTGCAAGCCGCATTGAACATAGAGGAATCTACAGAAGATCTGCGTTACAACAACGTGGTCATCGCTACCGATGCCGATGTGGATGGGATGCATATTCGCTTGTTGTTGATTACCTTTTTTCTTCAGTTTTTTCCTGAAGTCATCAAGGAAGGGCATCTGTATATTTTGCAAACGCCTTTATTCCGTGTGAGAAATAAGAAAAAGACCATTTATTGTTATTCCGAAGAAGAACGCAGGAATGCCATGGAAGAATTAAAGCCAAAACCAGAGATCACGAGATTTAAGGGCTTGGGTGAGATTTCACCAGATGAGTTTGTCCATTTTATTGGTGAGGACATTCGTCTGGATCCGGTCATGCTCGACAAAGACATGTCTATTGAAGATCTCCTGTCCTTTTACATGGGTAAAAATACACCAACTCGCCAAGAATTTATAATCGATAACCTCAAAGTAGAACTAGACGTTATAGAAGAGTAATCATGCGCACCAACAATTCCAACGTAAAAAACACCATTGTATCGGTTTACTTCATCCTTGTGGTTCTTGCCATAGTCATGGCAACGCTTTCAAGGGTGTTTAGCGATATCACTTCCGATTCGGCCATTGCCATGGTGCTGGTGTTGGTTGGTTTTACACTCATCTTTTTTCTGGTACACCGTGTTTCCAAATATTTTGAGTACGATAGTGACGGGTTAAATGTGATCATACTTAACAAAGGCTTGATGTTGAGCGATAATTTCAACTATCGGGAAAAGCGCATCGAATTTGCAAAAGACAATTTGTTGGCCTTTAAGTTCAATAATTTCTTATTTTATAGAACCTTGGTCATTTACACCTCAAATTCTAGAGGTAAAAAAAGCAAAGATACTTTTAATGTCACCTTGCTTACAAAAAAGAAACGGCGTTACATTAGGCAATCCCTAACAAAAATAATTAAACTAAAACATAAGGAGCTATAATTGATGAGTGAAGAAATTGATGATTTGGCGAACGAGCAAAACGAACAACCACAAGAAAGCATTACCAGGGTCACCGGGATGTACAAAGACTGGTTTTTGGATTATGCCTCTTATGTGATTTTAGAACGTGCGGTGCCTGCCATTGAAGATGGGTTCAAACCCGTACAGCGCAGGATCATGCATTCCATGAAAGATCTGGATGATGGTCGTTATAATAAAGTGGCCAACATTGTAGGGCATACCATGCAATACCATCCACATGGCGATGCCAGTATCGCAGATGCGATGGTGCAGATTGGGCAAAAGGATCTTTTGATCGATACCCAAGGGAATTGGGGCAATATCTTAACCGGTGACAGAGCTGCGGCTTCACGTTATATTGAGGCACGTTTGTCTAAATTTGCCTTAGAGGTGGTTTATAATCCAAAAATTACCGGTTGGCAGTCCAGCTATGACGGCAGGCGTAAAGAGCCTATAAACCTTCCGGTCATGTTTCCGCTGCTTCTGGCGCAAGGGGGTGAGGGCATTGCAGTGGGGCTTTCAACAAAAATACTACCACATAACTTTATTGAATTGATAGATGCTTCCGTCAAGCATTTAAATGGAAAACGATTTACAATTGTTCCCGATTTCCCTACTGCCGGAATTGCCGATGTGACCGATTATAAAGACGGGTTGAGAGGCGGAAAGATTCGCGTGCGGGCAAAAATCTCGCAATTGGACAGGAACACCTTGGTCATTACTGAAATCCCTTTCGGAACGAATACCACCTCGCTGATTGATTCCATTTTAAAAGCCAACGAAAAAGGCAAGATCAAGATCAAGAAAATTGACGACAATACCGCTGCCGAAGTTGAAATCTTAGTGCATCTGCCTGCAGGTATTTCACCTGAAAAAACCATTGATGCCCTTTACGCGTTTACCAGTTGTGAAAATTCCATTTCGCCGTTGGGTTGTGTGATTGAAGATAACAAACCACTGTTTGTGGGGGTTACCGAAATGTTGCGTCGCTCAACCGATAATACCGTGCAATTGCTCAAGAGTGAATTGGAAATTAGACTCGGCGAGTTTGAAGAACAATGGCATTTTGCTTCCTTAGAGCGTATTTTCATTGAAAAGCGCATCTATCGGGATATTGAGGAGGAAGAAACTTGGGAAGGTGTCATAAACGCCATTGATAAAGGCTTAAAGCCACACATCGCACATTTGAAACGTGCCATTACCCAGGAGGATATCGAGCGATTGACCGAAATTAGAATCAAGCGTATTTCCAAATTCGATATTGACAAGGCTCAGCAAAAAATAGACGCCCTTGAGGATCAAATCGCCCAGGTCAAACACCATTTGGCACACCTCATTGATTATGCCATTGCTTATTTTGAGCGTCTCAAAAAAGAATACGGCAAAGGCCGTGAGCGCAAAACCGAGATCAGGATCTTTGAAGATGTTGATGCCAGCAAAGTGATTATAAGAAACACCAAGCTCTACGTCAATCGCGCGGAAGGCTTTATCGGAACCTCCCTGAAACGCGACGAATATGTGGGCGATTGCAGTGACATTGATGATATCATTGTTTTTACAGGCGAGGGTAAGATGATGGTCACCAAGGTGGATAGCAAAACCTTTATTGGCAAAGACATCGTGCATGTTGCCGTATTTAAAAAGAAAGACAAGCGCACCATATATAACATGATTTATCGGCACGGGAGCAAAGGCGCAACCTACGTCAAGCGTTTTTCCATCACGGCGATAACCCGTGATAAGGAATATGACTTGACCAAAGATGCCAAAGGCTCCAAGATGTGGTATTTCTCGGCAAACCCCAATGGCGAGGCCGAAGTTGTGACCGTGTATCTACGCCAAGTAGGCAGTATCAAAAAACTAAAATGGGATTTGGATTTTGCGGAAGTGCTCATCAAAGGGCGCAACTCCAAAGGCAACATGGTCACTAAACATGCCATCAAGAAAATTGAGCTCAAAGAACGTGGCGTTTCCACCTTAAAACCAAGAAAGATTTGGTTTGACGATACCGTACAGCGTCTCAATGTTGATGATCGCGGCTGGCTCATTGGCGAATTTAGAGGAGAAGACCGCTTGTTGGTCATTTCCCAAAAGGGCGTTTTAAAAACCATTCTTCCAGAGTTGACCGCACATTTTGAGGATGATATGATTGTTTTGGAAAAATGGAATCCCAAAAAACCCATATCTGCGATCTATTACAATGGCGAAAAAGAACTTTATTATGTGAAACGTTTCTTGATCGAGACCGAAGGCAAGGAAGAATTGTTTATTTCAGAACATGCCAATTCCCAGTTGGAAATCGTTTCAACCGACTGGAAACCCGTGGTTGACATTGAATTCAAAAAAGAACGTGGTAAGGAGCGCAAGGACAATGAGAGCGTCAATATCGAGGAATTCATCGCCATCAAAGGCATCAGCGCACTTGGCAACCAATTGACCAAGGAAAAGGTCAACCAGATCAGTTTGTTGGATCCTTTACCTTACGAAGCACCAGAGGAAACCCATGCCGAAGATTTGGAAGTGGTTGATGAAACTGAAGTAGATTCCAATAGCGATGATGCTTCGGAAGGCAATTCAGCAAAAGACACCACAGCAACAATGAAGCCTGATGATGCGGAGGATTCAGAAGATTCCGATTTAGATGGCGAAGGGCAAACGACCTTGTTTTAAGCTGGCCGGTTGTTTTGCTGTTAAGGGTAACAATTTTGCTTGTGATCCAGTGGCCTGGTGGTAGTAAAAAAAATTTTGGATTGGCTTATTGTAGTTGGTTGACTGCAAAAGGTTTTGATTGAGGATGCATTGGGAATAGCTTTTAGTTCGAGGTAAATATTTGTATGGATATAACTAGTTGTACGTCAATAAAAAAATACGAATTATTTAATATGATTTGGAAAAACTTAATTGATTTTTGGTGTAACGAAAAAGGAAGATATGGTTTAACAGTTCCATTTTTAGTTGGAGCAGAAAGATTAACGAGAAGAACGACAATTAAATCTCTGCTCAATGAAATCAATGAATCGGATTCTGATTTTATAATTAGCAATTGTGGAGATTTAGATGAATATGTCGTTGGTACTCATAAACCCGAGTATGCATATATAAATACCTTAAAAAGATTTGACTCCTTAATTTTGAACGATAATGAACTAGCAAAAGCAAAAACAATTAAAGAATTGATTGAAAAAGTTGAAAACAAATATAAATATTTAATCGAAAACGGACTTTACTCTAAAGACTATAATTCTGGCAAATGGACAGCTTTCAATAATGAAGATTTGGAACTAATTAAATTAAATGAATTGAGTAAATTAAAATAAATGAATTTGTACTATATCATTGGATTTTTAGCTACGGTAATGCTTATTAGATTTATAACCAATTTTTATAAGTACAAGAGAATTCAGAAGTTATTTAAAAAGTATCAAGAATATCTTCAAACAAATGCATTAGAGTTTGCTCAATACAAACAAGAAATTATATCTCTTTTAAAAGACGCTGGACTGAAAGATTTCTCCATAATACACCAAGAGTCTTTAGGATACGGAAATTTTGCAAATATGCAAGTTTCTGGATTTGATAATTTAACAAACAGAAGAGTTGATATTGTCGGAAGTATTAGAATGCGATTCAATGAAGCAATCGGTGTTTTTAGAAAGCGGTTTAAAGAATCTTTTAATCCAATTTTTTGGATTGACTTTATTGTAAAGTTTCCTCAATATTTAATGGAATTTTTTGGAGTTTTACCTGAAAAAGTAGCAGTAAGAATATTTCTAGTTATTTATTGGCTGTTAGCTATTCTATTTGGACTTAAGAAATTTGAAATATTGGATTATTTAATGAAATAAAACGAACGCACAATACGCGTATAATTAATTGCTGCTACTTGTTCTTTGAGAATATATCCCGTTCACGAAAGTATGTTTTGTTTAATAAATTAGTGCCTTGAGAAAACGTAACTAACCATACACAAGAGCATTGTAACACATTAAAATAAGAATACGTAAGTGACAAGAAAATTTACCAAAGAAAAAATATCGGTTCAAAATATTGGAAGACAAAGATTTTGGATTGGCATAGTTTCAGGTTTATTTTCTGCAATTATGATTTCGCTAACTTTTAATTACTTTCGAGAATTATTTCGCTTCTTCACAGCTCTATCCGCTGCCTTACTAATATTAGAAGAGTCAGAATTAAAATTTTATAATTACTTTTTTTCATCACTTGCAACAGTTTTAGGTCTTTCAACAAACAAACGAAACTACAATGTTTTAAAACCAGACGAACAAAGCTCTACCATAATGACTATTGCAGACGATTACATTCATTATAATTCGCCAAGAGCTTTGACAGTAAGAGAGATGTCACGTTTGCAATATTTTGACGACTCTTTCGTGTTTCAAGGTAATAATAAAGGTGGATTGAAACATCAAAATCTAACTTGTTCGGATTTAGTTGTAAATAGTTTTCCGCCTTTAATGGCAAGAGCTATTGGGTTAGAAATTCTTATAAACTTATAAATCTTTAAATAATGCGTTTTTACTTATAGCTTCAAGCAAATTAGTTACTTCCCCAATTTCTGACGAATCAAATGACTGAAATGAATCATCCACTTCATTAACAAGTGAAAATGAATCAAACTCTTTATCATAAAAGATTCTTTTACCGCTTTTGACTATACCGCCAGCCAATGAAACGTAAAAATCTTCCAAATCTCCCTTCTCATTATTTGCAAGCTCTTTCAGATGTTCTAAATTTTTTACTAACATTTTCGTTAAAATTGTATATTGCAAAGTATGAAATCATTTCCAAAAAGAGAATATTTTTTTAATTATACGATACAAGCCTTAACCGAATTAGGTGGCTCTGGATCGAATGATGAAATTAACAATAAAGTAATAGATATTCTTCAATTACCAGAAGAGCTATTAAATAAAATGCATAAAAATACTAACCAAACCGAATTTGAATATCAAATGGCTTGGGTTAGAACAATGCTTAAAAACCAAGGATCAATTGAAAACTCAAAACGGGGTGTTTGGGCTATTAAAGCGAACCAAGAAATAAATTTACCAAAATATAAAATAGCTTTTGATAAAAGTTTAGCAAAAAAAATAGATGAAGAAATTACTGATGATGAAGAGTGGAGACAGAAATTATTAAATGTGATTTCAGATAATCTTTCCCCAAATGCATTTGAGCGTTTGGTGCAAAGAATATTAAGAGAGAAAGGATTTTCGCAAGTTGAAGTTAAAGGAAGAACAGGAGATGGTGGTATTGATGGAGTTGGTATAGCAAAAATAAATGGCATTTTAAGCTTTCATATTATTTTCCAATGTAAAAGATATAAGGGAAAAGTTGGCGCAAAAGATATGCGAGATTTTCGTGGTGCAATGGTAGGAAGAACTGATAAAGGATTATTTATCACTACTGGTATGTTTACAAGAGATGCAATAGCTGAAGCGTCAAGAGATGGGGCGCCTGTAATAGATTTGATTGATGGAGATTTATTAGTTGAAAAGCTCAAAGAACTTGGACTTGGAGTTTCTGTTGAGTTTAAAGAAGAGGTTACAATTGACGAAGACTGGTTTAAGAATTTCTAACGAGTTCTTTTGCGTTAGGGATAGAAGTGGAAAGCCCACAGCGAGGCACGAGCGAGGACTTGTAGCGGATAGCCCGACCCTTAGGTAACGCCCAAATTATTATTAACTAAATCTGAGTTCAATTCAGATACGGGAATCGGAAGAACTATAGAATCCTTACTTGGAATTGAAATGAATTCTTCTAAAGCACCAGATTATAAAGGAATCGAACTTAAATCTTTTAGAGATGCTAGGAATAACAGAAAAGGATTGTTTGGTAAAACACCGAATTGGAATTTAAGCAAATTCAAATCAAGAGTCGAAATTTTAGATACTTTCGGATATTGGGAAAAAGGTATTTTCCGTTTATATAACACAATGCGAGGAACTGGGAGAAATGTACAAGGTTTAATATTAAGAATTGAGGATAAAAAAGACTGGCTTGTTGAGAATTCCGATAAACCAGAAATTGGCGATTTTCTAGTTTGGGAACTAGAAACGCTGCGCAAGGCCTTATTAAAAAAACATAAAGAGACTTTTTGGATTAAAGCAGAAAGTAAGATTGAAGATAACAACGAATATTTCCATTTCATCGAGGTAGAACACACAAGAAATCCAATGGTTGATAAATTTGAAATTCTAGTAGAAACTGGAGCTATAACAATGGATTATCCAATTAAGAGAATGCCAAGTGGTAAGGTCATAGACAAAGGTTGTAATTTTAAACTCAATGCAAATTGTCTAGATTTATTGTTTCCACCGAGTGAGAATTACAATTTAATGGCATAACGGAATTCCCAACGCTGAAAGAAATACACATTTCCAGTCGCACCATCTACGCTAAACCAAAACTGTAAAAGAGTATGTCTTTGCCAAAGGTAGCAAGTTAACGTCAAAGAAAAGGCAGCTTATATAAATGTATATAATTAATTGCTTCTTAATTACTTGCGAAAATCATCGCAGATTCTCTATTCGAACCATCTTATTTGCCAAATTACATGCTGAATCACACAACTAATTTTATGCAAATCCGTTGCCATTGATAAAAAAAACTTGCAGATTCAGTAAATTGCAAGCACTTTTTGACCACAAAAAATAGTTATGGAAACAGCAATTATCAAAATAGGAACTTCAAAAGGCTTGCGCTTAAGCAAAACCATTTTGGAAACGTATAATATTACGGACAAAGTCGAAATGATATTGGAAAAAGATCGGATTATACTAAAGCCAATCGACAGCCCAAGAAAAAATTGGGAGAAAGCCTTCGAAAAAATGCGAAAAAATAACGACGACCAGTTATTATTCAATGACGTATTCGAAGATGAAGATTTTGAGGAATGGAATTAAAACAATACTCCATCATCCTTGTAAATCTCAACCCTACGATAGGTAGTGAAATCAAGAAAACGCGTCCTTATGTAATCATATCACCCAATGAAATAAACAGGTTTCTAAACACCATTGTCGTTGCACCCATGACGACCAATTTGAAAAAGTACCCCACACGAATTGCGGTTAAGCATAAGGACAAAAAGGGCATGATTGCGATCGATCAAATTCGTACGATTGACAAGTCACGCATACTAAAAAGTTTTGACCGGTTATCGAAATCAGAAATACAAAAATGCAAGGCTATTATCCGAGAAACCTTCGTTGATTAAGGCGTAGTCCTTACAAAACAGCCATTATAAATTGGAAGTCAACAAACATAGAGGACTTCTCCCTAAGCAAAGCAATTGCCTTATCAAAGCTGCACACTCAACTAATCATAGCCAATACACCTATGCTTTTTTTTTGCTGCTCTTTTTCTCGGACATCTTGAAGTTCAGGAATTCCACAAAAAGTGAGAATGCAATCGCGAAATACAGATAACCTTTTGGTATGGCGCCTACGGTATTGCCAAAAAACTGAGTGTTGGAGAGGTGAGCCGCTTCGGTAATGAGCATAAAGCCGATCAAAATCAAAAAGGCCAAGCCCAACATTTGAATGCTTGGGTTTTTATCTATAAAACGTCTTATCGGGTTTGCAAAAGCAATCATTATGACGATGGAAATCACAACCGCAATGATCATGAGCACCAAAGTGTAATTGTGATTTGGGTGCAAACCATTGGTCATCCCAAAAAAGTCAAGGTAAGTAGCGCCATAATGGCCTCACTACTCAAAAAGAAATCCCACATGTCAATCGTTTAGTTTGGTTGCGGTACCTTTTTCAACGCGTTGCTTCTTATAAGGCATTTTTACGGCCAATTGGTATTCAAATGTATAGTGATCTTCAGAAGTGCTAATGATTTTCATGTGAATGGCTCTTTCCTCTGCTTGGTTTTTCGGATTTAATTTCTTCTGAATAAACTCGCAGTCATTGATCCACCGGACTGACGCAGAATCAATCCTGTTCTCATAAAAATCAATATTGAGGTCTTCGGTTCTTGTGAATGTGCCTGTTTTCTCTACGCCATCGAGCATGTATTTAAACTCAAAGGTGCCTGTTTTGAAGTCGGCGCAATTGCGTTCCACTTGATAACAATTCAGAAACAGAAGGGGAAGCAGGAAAATAAGAAACTTGTGCATGTAAAAGGTTTTTGCAAAATTACGAAATGCCTACTGATTAATGCCATCACGCAAAATCAAATAAATCATAAAATTCAAGAATCCTCGAAATTTTTAAAACTACCGTCTGTGTAGAAAATAACGATGCGCTCAATGCTTTTATCCTGTATGCCTAAATTAGTTTTGACCGCTGTTTTGGCTCCTGTTTCGTTTTCAGTAGTTGTTCTGACTTTTGAAACCGTTGCCACTTCAGGATGTTTTTCTTCGGAAGGGAAATGACCTTTTCCATTCAATAACCAATACAACTCAACATCAGGAAAGGAGGCGAGCACCTTCAGCACAAAATCCAAACTGGGCTTGTTTCTTCCGGAAAGAATATGGGAAATGCTAGAGCGCTGCACTCCGATTTTTTCTGCAAAGGAAGAGGCCGATTCACCGTAGTGATCGATCACTTTTTGAAGTCTAATTACAAATTCTTCGGTATTTATCATTGTATAACATTGTAAACAAGACTAAGCGCTTTTATTCATTTACAAATGTAAACAATTAAATATTAAGCCCAACATAAAGCTTTAAAATATCAAATTAAGATAAAACCTAAGCTTTATGTGCTTTGACTTAATAAATTGATTATTAATTTTATAGTGCTTATATTTATTCTGAGAAACTTATTTGTTATAATAGCGCCTATTTCAAATGCCACACTGTTGAATAATGTAAACCATTCAGCAAAATATCGCGATTTTCATTGTTTACAAATGTAACAATCTGTTTGTTTACCTTTGTCAACACTAATTATAATAGATGAACATCAGCGAACAAAAAAGCCTATTCGAGCGTTATAAAGAGCCCTCGATTTTCGGGCGATACCTTAACAATAGCTCCTTAAAAACTTGGCGCGATAAACTGTCGCCAAAAATTAGATTGAACCATTTAGGGGTCTCGGTTGAGCACAGGGTTATTATATCACTCACTATTGGTTCTGGCTCCACAAAGATTTTTTTGTGGTCCCAAATGCACGGTAATGAAAGCACGACTACAAAGTCCGTAATTGATTTGCTGAATGTTTTGAGTGCTGAGAACGAATTTGCAGCCAAGATTTTAAGTCGCTGCACCATAAAGGTCATTCCCATTTTAAACCCCGATGGCGCCGAAGCCTATGCAAGAGTCAATGCGAACACTATCGATTTAAATAGGGATGCGCAAGCCTTATCACAGCCAGAAAGCAGGATTCTAAGAGATGTTTTTGATCGGTTTAAGCCCGATTATTGCTTTAACCTGCATGATCAACGCAGCATTTTTGGGGCAGGAGCTTGCAATGCATCGGCAACAGTGTCTTTTTTGTCTCCCGCGGAAGATGCCGAAATTTCCCTAACTCCAAACCGGAAAAAGGCCATGACGCTCATTGCGCAAATGAATGCGAATCTTCAACAGCAAATCCCAGGGCAAGTGGGTGTGTATGATGATGCCTATAACGCCAATTGTGTTGGAGACACCTTTCAAGCTTTAGCGCCAACCATTTTGTTTGAGGCTGGGCAGTTTAAGCAAGATTACCAGCGCGAAATCACTAGGCAATTCATCTTCCAGTCCTTGCTCGTGGCCATGGAGCACATAGCAACTCCCGAGGTTTCAACGAACGACTTTTCGTCGTATTTGGATATCCCTAGAAATGAGAAGTGTTTTTATGATGTCATTATTCGAAATACCAAGCAACAGGATATTGCCATTCAATATGAGGAGCGCTTGGTGGGTCAAAGCGTGGATTTTGTGCCTAAAGTCGTAAAAATCGGACCATTGAATTCAGAATTTGCACACCTTGAATTGCAGGCCAATAATCAACAAGTGCTTTCAGAAAAAAAGGAAGTACTCAAAGTGGGTTCCGAAATCGTTTGCGTAATGATGAATAATGAGAAAATAGCATTAAAACCGAAATTTATCTGATTAATAATGCATATTTATTACTTTAAATCGCTTAATTTTGTAAATAATTTAAAAATAATTCAAAATGGCAAAGTTCAAATTAGATGAAGTAGATCATCAAATTTTAGATATGTTGATTGATAATACGCGTATTCCGTTTACAGATATCGCTAAAAAATTAGTCATTTCTGCAGGTACGGTTCATGTAAGAGTGAAAAAAATGGAGGAAGCGGGAATCATTCAGGGTTCAACGCTAACTTTGGATTATAAGAAACTTGGCTATTCCTTTATTGCTTATGTGGGTATTTTCCTTAATAATACCTCCCAGACTAAATTTGTGTTAGAACGCATTGCTGAGATTCCCAATGTGACCGTAGCTCACATTACCACTGGTAAGTTTAATGTATTCTGTAAGGTTAGGGCGAAAGACACCTCGCACGCCAAAGACATTATTTTCAAGTTGGATGATATTGAAGGTATTTACAGAACAGAAACCATGATTTCCATGGAAGAAAGCCTCAATGACAAAAAACGATTGATGCACACCATTTTTAACGAAATGTAATTTATACTTTGCATAAATTTCAAAAACCCTTTTGCTGTCATTGGCGCAAGGGTTTTTTTATGAACATACTTAAAGCAGCAAATCATGACAAAAGACGATTTAAACAGTACCGAATACAATACCTTTTTTCAAGCCTATATCCAAAAGTCAGGTTCGCTTGACTTGATTGATGGTCTTGTAAATAGCGGTAAAATCACAACACAGTTCTTAGAAGCCATCCCAAGGGATCTATTGGAATATCGATATGAAGCGGGTAAATGGACCATAAAAGAAATCATTCAGCATCTTATTGACACTGAGCGCATATTTGCGAACAGAGCGCTTAGGGTAGCGCGGAAGGATCAAACGGCACTGCCTGGTTATGATCACGAAAGTTTTGCAGTGCACTCGTTGGCCAACAGGCGTACTTTTGAAGATCTCATTATGGAATACCAGGCGCTACGGCAAACAACCATCTTGTTGTTTAAGAGTTTTGATCCCGGCATGCTCATGGAAATCGGCACGGTAAGCGATAAAAATCTCTCGGCTAGGGCAGTGGGATTTATCATTGTTGGCCATGAAACACATCATTGCGACATCATAAAGCAACGCTATTTATAAATTCAAGATCAAATTAAGTATAAAAAAAGCCACCCAATTTTGGGTGGCTTTTGCTTATATGTAAGTGTCGGTTTGCTTAGAATCTATATCTTACGCCCAATGCAATATCGAAGTCCAAATCATCACGATAATCGCCAAAACCTAACTCTGGTCTTGCGTCAAGCGATAATTGTAAAGGGAAATCAAAATTATACTCAATACCAATATCTCCGGCCACAAAGACAAAAGTTTCATTATCATCATTACCGGGACCCCTGTCGTCATAACTGTAAGAGCCTAAACCACCACCAGCACCAGCATACCAGTTGAATCCGCCCTCAATATTCCATACCCATTGGTAGATACCGGCGAGCTTGAAGCCATCATAATCGTTGCCAGATCTCAAACCCAAATCAATCTCAAGACGATTGTTGCCGCCCAAAGCTCTTTGGTAAGACACTTCTGCTCCAAAACCACCGCTATCGCCCAACCGTAGTCCTATGGCGTTGTCTGAGATGTCTTGTGCAGTAGCTGCCAATGTAAATCCAATGCATGTTACTGCTAATAAAAATACTTTTTTCATATTTTAGAGTTTTAATTTAACTTAAATTGACCCTGCCTAAGGGTCGTGTTTTTGCAGTAGCAAACTTAATTGAAATTTAATCTCTTACTTCTGTTTTAAGAGAATATTATAACAAGATTGATTAAAATAGTAACCGAAATGACAAAATTGCCAAAACAGGCTTTGGATGATTTGAGATTGCAATTATCAGGCGAGTTGCATAGTGACCATTTGATGAAGGCCTTGTATGCCACCGATGCTTCGGTATACCGCATGTTACCTTTGGCAGTTGCGTTCCCCAAGAATAAGGCCGATCTCAAATTGCTTATCGATTTTGCCAAAACCCATCAAACCTCCTTGATTCCTAGAACTGCTGGCACTTCCTTGGCAGGGCAATGTGTAGGGAAGGGTATCGTGGTGGATGTGTCAAAACATTTCAATAAAATCATAGATATCAACGAAAGGGAAAAAACGGCTACCGTGCAACCTGGTGTGGTTAGGGATGAACTGAATCAGGCTTTAGCGCCATTTGGCCTGTTTTTTGGGCCCAACACAAGCACTTCCAACCGATGCATGATAGGTGGGATGGTAGGCAATAATTCGTCTGGCACCACGTCCATTCAATATGGAGTCACCAGGGACAAAGTTTTGGAGTTGAAGACCTTTTTGAGTGATGGCAGCGAAGTGGTCTTTTCTGAAATGGCTTCGGAAGGCTTTGAAAACAAAACAAAGCTGAACACTTTGGAAGGCCATATCTACAGAACGCTTTATGCGGAATTATCGCCGGAAGCAGTCCAGAACGAAATCATTGCAGAATTTCCAAAACCAGAAATACACCGAAGAAATACAGGTTACGCCATTGATGAGCTTATTAAAACCGAAATATTTTCCCAAGAAGGCCTACCGTTTAACATGTGCAAACTATTGACTGGCAGCGAAGGCACCTTGGCATTTACCACACAAATTACCTTAAAACTTGACCAATTACCACCAAAGGAACCGCTTTTGGTTGCTGCCCATTTTAGGAGCATTGCCGATTGCCTAAACGCCGTCTCGTTGGTAATGGAACATGATCTCTACACCTGTGAGATGATGGATAAAACCATACTGGACCTTACCAAACACAATAAAAAACAAGAAGAAAACAGGCAATTTGTGGAGGGTGATCCTGAGGCTATTTTGATGTGCGAGATTAGAGCTAGTTCTAAGACTGAAGCGGCAAAAAAAGCGGGTGCCTTATTAGCCTCTTTGCAACAATCCCAATTGAGCTACGCCAATCCCGTGCTGTCTGGCGATGACATAGATAAGGCCATTGAGCTGAGAAAAGCAGGCTTAGGCTTGTTGGGCAATCTCATAGGGGATCAAAAAACCGCTGCCTGCATTGAAGATACGGCCGTCGCCCTTCCCGATTTAGCCAACTATGTTGCAGATTTTTCAAAACTCATGGAAAGCTATAAGCAAAAACCGGTCTATTATGCGCATGCCGGAGCTGGCGAGTTGCATTTGCGGCCTATTTTGAATCTTAAGAAAAAGAGCGATGTGGTCTTTTTTAGAAAAATCACAACCGAAGTGGCGCATTTGGTCAAAAGCTACAAAGGCTCCATGAGCGGTGAGCATGGTGATGGCATCGTTAGGGCAGAGTTTATACCGCTCATGATAGGTCAGGCGAATTATCAACTATTAAAACAAATCAAATCTGCCTTTGACCCACATAATATTTTCAATCCTGGCAAAATTACCGATGCGCTACCCATGGACGAGAACCTGCGTTACGTCCCAGATCGTATAGAGCCAGAAGTGGAAACGCTCATGGATTTTTCATCGTCTTTGGGTATTTTACGTGAAGCCGAAAAGTGCAACGGCTCAGGAGATTGCAGGAAGCTGCCTCAATTTGGCGGCACCATGTGCCCGAGTTTTAGGGCAACCAGGGATGAGAAAGATAGCACCAGGGCCAGAGCCAACGCGCTTCGGGAAATCTTGACACAGTCTGATAAGAAGAATAAATTTGACCATGAAGAGCTCAAAGACGTGTTTGATTTGTGCTTGAGCTGTAAGGCCTGTGCTACTGAGTGCCCCAGCAGTGTTGATGTGGCTAGCTTGAAAGCAGAATTCCAATACCAGTATCAAAAAGCGAATGGCATAAGTTTGCGCACCAAATTATTTGCCTATAACAATAGCTTAAATGGCTTCGGAAGTTATGTTCCAAGACTGACCAACTTTTTATTTTCAAACGTTTTGACCAGTGCTATCCTTAAAAAATCCTTTGGGATAGCTTCAGAACGGAGTTTGCCATTACTTTCAACTCAAAGTTTATATAAATGGTTTCATTGTATTGAAAACCAAAATTATAGAGAAAATTACAAAAAAACGATTTACTTTTTTGTGGATGAGTTTACAAATCATTTGGATGCAAACATAGGTAAGGATGCCATTGAATTATTGACTGCTTTGGATTATGAGGTTAAAGTTATTGATAATGAAGAATCCGGCCGCGCCTTTATATCCAAAGGTTTATTGGAGAAGGCCAAAGATTTGGCCAATAAAAATATTGCATTATTCAAGGATAAAGTGTCTGCCGAAACGCCTTTGATAGGGATTGAACCTTCAGCAATTCTCGGTTTTAAGGATGATTATTTACGGTTGGCAAACGATAAGACTTCCGCAGAGAACATCGCCAAACACTGCTATTTGATTGAGGATTTCATAGCCATGGAAATCGATTTGGGACATATTGGACCAGATCAATTTTCTGACGAAATCAAAACCATCAAGTTTCATGGGCATTGCCACCAAAAAGCATTGACTAACCAGTTGTCAAGCTTCAAAGTGTTGAATTTGCCCAAAAACTATAAAGTTAGCATCATCCCAAGCGGTTGCTGTGGTATGGCAGGTAGTTTTGGTTATGAAAAAGAACATTATGAGCTCAGTATGCAAATTGGTGAGCAAACCTTATTTCCTGCCGTACGCAAGGCCAGTGCTTCAGTGGTGATTTCGGCCAATGGCACCAGTTGCAGACATCAAATCAAAGATGGTACGTCGCGAGAAGCTTTGCACCCCATCACTGTTTTAAGGAGGGCCTTAGTTTGAGTCCTTCGATTTTTTGGCTTTTTTTGACTTTTTTTCGGGCTTAACGATCGTAATGGCTGCGATTAAATCTTTCATGTCCATCTCTTTGAGGTCGTGGTCCTCAAAAAATGGACGCAGCTTATCTTGGTTGTAATTGTAGATCTTCCAACGTTTGAATTGGTATTCCAAGGCAGTGAAATTTTCTACCCAATCACCAGAGTTCAAATAAATGGTTTTGCCGTGTTTGGTCTCCCTTAACATCATTTTTGGTTGATGAATATGTCCGCAAACCACGTAATCATAACCTTTCTCAATCGCCAGATCGGCAACGACCTTTTCAAAATCATTGATATAGCTGATGGCGCCTTTAACACTGTTTTTGATTTTTTTGGAAAGTGAATACTTTTCCTTGCCCATACGTTCCAAGCACCAATTCATGAATTGGTTAAACACTATGAGAAGGTTATAACCATAACCGCCCAATTTTGCCAGCCATTTGGCGTTCTGGATGGAAGCATCAAAAACATCGCCATGAAAAAACCAAGCCCTTTTTCCATCTATTTCAAGCACTATTTTGTCCACTATGGAAATGTTGCCGATGTGTGTATCGCTGAATTTTCTGAGCATTTCATCATGATTCCCTGTGATGTAGATGATTTCAACGCCATCGGAAGCCATATCCATGATTTTTTTGATGACTTTTAGATGTGGTTTTGGGAAGTAGCGCTTGCTGAATTGCCAAATATCAATAATATCCCCATTGAGGATGAGTTTTTTTGGTGCAATACTATTGAGATAGGTTAGAAGATGTTTGGCGTGACACCCGTAAGTGCCCAAATGCACGTCTGAAATTACGGCTATTTCAACTTTTCGTTTTGCTTTCAAGTTTTAGGTTTCAATTTGTTGTACAAATAAATCGAATTGAGTTGAAAGGATATAATTTTTCTAATTAACAAACAATCAAGACATTGTTAAGCAATTGTTACCAAAATGACTTCATAAGGCAAAGGCTTTGCCGAATTCTTTTTTTGTTTCTCTATTTTTACCTTTATTTTAGCGTAAATTCAATTCATATGGCAGGAAATTCTTTCGGAAAATTATTTAAGCTCACCACTTTTGGTGAATCCCACGGTGTGGCAATTGGTGGGATTATAGATGGTTGTCCTGCCGGGATTCATCTCGATTTTGAAGCCATCCAAAACGAAATGGACCGTCGTAAACCTGGGCAATCAGAAATTGTGACCCAGCGTAAGGAGCCAGATACGGTTGAATTTCTTTCAGGAGTTTTTGAAGGAAAAACCACCGGAACACCCATTGGGTTCACCATTCACAATACCAATCAAAAATCAAAGGATTACTCACACATCAAAGACGTGTATCGCCCAAGCCATGCCGATTATACCTACGAGAAAAAATACGGCGTGCGTGATTACCGTGGTGGTGGCAGAAGTTCTGCCAGAGAAACCGCTTGTCGCGTAGTGGCAGGTGCGATTGCAAAGCAGATGATGCCTGATATAAAGATTCAGGCATTTACCTCTTCCGTAGGAAATATCGCCTTAGAAAAACCTTATCAAGAACTCGACTTTTCAAAAACGGAAAGCAATGTCGTACGTTGTCCGGACCCAGAAACTGCGGAACGTATGATTTCCAGAATAAAAGCCATTAGAAAAGAAGGCAATACCATTGGAGGCACCGTGACCTGTGTGATCCAAAATGTGCCCATTGGTTTGGGAGAACCTGTATTTGACAAGTTGCACGCCGAGTTGGGTAAAGCCATGCTCTCTATAAACGCGGTAAAAGGTTTCGAGTATGGCAGCGGTTTTGAAGGTGCGAAAATGAAGGGTACCGAGCACAATGATTTGTTCAATGATGATGGCAGCACAAAAACCAACCATTCTGGTGGCATACAAGGTGGTATAAGTAATGGCATGGATATTTACTTTAAGGTCGCTTTTAAACCTGTGGCTACGGTTATTCAAAAACAGGATGCTTTGGATGCATCTGGCAATATCGTTGAAATGCAAGGTAAGGGACGCCATGATCCATGTGTTGTGCCGCGAGCCATACCCATCGTGGAGGCTATGGCAGCATTGGTGCTTGCAGATTACCTACTCCTGCGAAAGCAGGAGTCTTAAACAAAAAACAACATTCCTTATAATGGCTAAAGCTTAAATTACATAAACAACCAAAAGAAAAGCTTTAAGTAATCCGAGTTAAGGGATATATAGAAATTTAAATATTAATGTCTTCCCTTTGGGAAGATGTCCGAAGGACAGATGGGCTTATGAAAAAACTGGCATTACATTGGAAAATCATTATCGGGATGGTACTCGGGATCATTTGGGCTCTCTTATCGAGCACAATGGGCTGGAGCGCCTTTACCATCAATTGGATCGATCCTTTTGGCACCATATTTATCAATTTGCTCAAGCTCATTGCTGTGCCACTGGTTTTGTTTTCGATCATTGGTGGCGTGGCGAATATTGGGGATCCTTCCAGTTTAGGACGTATGGGTGGTAAAACCTTAGGCATTTATCTATTGACCACGATCATGGCGATTTCATTAGGCCTATTGTTGGTAAACACTTTTAAACCCGGGAAGTTGATTGATGAGCAAAGCCGCATTGACAACCGGATTAGTTACGAGATCTGGGCAGATTCTCAGGGGTATGAAATCAAGGACGGCATTAGCTACCTCAAGGATCCTGCATTTATGAAACGTGCCCAGGAAATTTCAGATTTGTCTAATGCTGAACTGAAGGATGCGGCAGTGCAAGACAAAATGGAATCTGCTGAAAAAGGCAAGGAAACCACGCCATTACAGCCTTTAGTGGATATTGTGCCCGATAATTTCTTTCATTCGCTATCGACTAACGGGCTCATGCTGCAAGTTATTTTCTTTGCGGTGTTTTTTGGGGTTTGTTTGTTATTTATTCCAACGGAAAAATCACAACCTGTTTTGAACATCGTTGATGGCATTAACGAAGTGTTTCTCAAGATGGTGGACCTCGTCATGCAGGCTGCTCCATTTTTTGTCTTCGCCTTGTTGGCAGGCGTTGTGAGTAAAATGGCCGGCGATGATATTGGAAAAGTGGTTGAGATTTTTAAAGGATTGAGCTGGTATTCCTTGACGGTTTTAGCTGGTCTTTTATTAATGATTTTCGTGATCTATCCTGTCATTCTCAAAGTATTTGTAAAGAAAATACCTTACGGTGGCTTCTTTAAATCCATGGGGCCGGCACAAACTCTGGCCTTTTCTACCTCGAGCAGTGCTGCGACACTTCCAGTAACTATGGAATGTGTGGAACAGAATTTAGGGGTCAATAAAAAGGTAAGTAGTTTTGTATTGCCTATTGGAGCAACGGTAAACATGGATGGTACTAGCATGTATCAAGCGGTTGCTGTGATCTTCTTGGCCCAGTTGCACATGATAGATCTTACCATTGGCCAACAAGTTACGGTGGTATTGACAGCCACCTTAGCATCCATTGGTTCTGCAGCGGTGCCCAGTGCTGGTTTGGTCATGTTGATTATTGTATTGGATTCTGTGGGCTTAAACCCTGCCTGGATTGCTATTATCTTTCCGGTTGATCGTATCTTGGATATGTTTAGGACCGTGGTAAACGTCACTGGCGACGCGACGGTTTGCTCGATTATCGCCGATGGTGAGAACATGCTGGATTATAAGGAAAAAGACCCTACCGAAACTTTTGATTTGGATTCGTAGCCGGTTGTGTGCCTTGAAAATTTTTATACTTTCGTTTCGCCTGATTTTCAATCGGATTTCTGAATTTATAAAACCTTTCGGCCTGCCGTTTTTGTCATTTTTGAGGATAGGACATTATCAAGCGTCGGTGTTAGTTTAAAATTGACTGGCTTGTTATTGGTTATTGATCGCCATTTACCGAATCAACTCACACCAACTGGATTCATTCTTATTCAAAAAAAAACAATGAGATTTGATTAAGAATTTAATTGCAACGAGTTATAGCTCAGTTTCAAGTCATGTGTCTTATGTCCAGTAGCGCAACTTCTGCCTGCCGTTTGGGAGTGTCTTAACTATAAACCGGACACTAAATGTTTTCAAATATGGGCAGCACGCCGTCTATGAATTCTGTTTTTAAGTGATGCAAAATTAAACAGAAAAATGGAAAGCAGGATTAGTGCATAACAGATGCCTTCAACTGGGGTTACTTTCTCTCCGAAGTAAAAAATGGCGAGCCCAAAATTGATCAGCGGATTTACGTAAATAAAAACACCAACTACCGACGAGTTCAAACCTCGCAAAGCATAGATGTTCAAAAACATGGGGATTATGGTAAACACAACTGCTATCAATGCCAACATCACATAAAAGAAATTTGTTTTTTCAGTTGTTGACTCATGGGTCACTATAAAAGGCAATAGAAAAAGTACAGCAAAACCTATTTGAAAGGTTAGGATTAAAAACCGATCCATTTCTTGGTTTTTACGCTGTAGCACCAAGTACAAGGCGTAGGTAAGCGCAATAATCATACTGTAAAATAAGTTGGTTAGATTGCCCAATGACAACAGCAAACATCCGGTAAAACTTAAAGTCACCGCCAACCATTGTAATTTGAAAAGCTTCTCTTTGAGAATGAGGTAGGCCAAAACCATGGTTAAAATAGGGCAGATCAAATAGGCCAGAGAGGTGGCGCTCACGCTCACATTATTCATGACATAAATGAAGATGTACCAATTGAGAGCTAAAAACAAACCGCTCAAAATATTGACAATCACTATACGACGCTTGTCTACTTTTTCAAGAGATTTAAATAGGTTTAGGCTATTTTTCAAGACTTTTGGACGCAGCAATAACGAGACTACCAACATTATGGTTGCGGCGCCTAAGGTGCGGTAACTCAAAATATCAAAAGCTGAAAAATCGTCCAAGGACTTTAAAACCACACTAAAAAAGCCCCAAATACTAAAGGCGGTAATCACGGCAAGGTAATATTTTGTATTCATGGGGTCTTTCAAAAATAATGCGCAAATGTATTCAAAATAAACATGCGTCTACTTTCTAATTGCATTATTCAAGAAAAGTGAATTAAAGACCATTTTATTGAGCAATTGATTATCTAGGCTCTAGTTTAAAATGGCTATTATGGTTAAAACAACCGATTTTCTTCGTTTTGGCTCCCTTTAGGGACGGGGCAAGAACAAAATGCCGAAAATCCAATTGTTTTTCCCCCGACCCTAACGGAATAATCAGATTTTCTAGGTTTGAGCCAACCTAAAAGATGTATAATTTCAATTATTATTAATAATAGCAAAGCTAGATTAAACGAGAGCCATTATCTGTTGACGATTTTTTTAAAAGTCCATATCGCTAAGGATCTAGCAATAATCGTTAAGCTGTTAACGAAGGTCACATTCAAAATAAAAGGCTTTTGGATTATAACGATCCTTTGGGCGATAAACTTATAAAATCAATATCCTAGCCTTAGGGGTTTCGAGTTGATTGGCAAAATACATGCAGCCAATTTTAATACACCTGTGATTGCAGTAGAGAACATGTTCGCTTTGAACTGATGTAGGATGGTTTTTTGAATAATAGTCGTTTGGCGACTCTAAAAACAATGCATCTTACAGATGATTTTTGCAGGTCTTTATAATTCAACAATTATTTAGGTTGATTTATCGATAAATTATTTGGGATGGACCATAACCAAGTACATTTACACCTTAAATTAAGTGTTATTCATGAGTTGCTTATAATTACGGAATCCCTCTTAATTATAGGAAATAGTATGAGTTTAATTAGTTGTTAATCAAGAAAGTCCTTTTTTCCCGAAAGGACTTTTTTAGTCTAAAAACTTAGCTTTAAGTTCTGGTGTCGGGATCATGCACTCCTCTTTTTTACCGTACCATTGATATCGGTTTTTTGCAATATAATCGTAGACCCAGTTGCGGATGAAGGCTGGCACAATTAGAAATGCCGCCAATAGATTTCTAGGAAATCCCAAATGTTTTGCCACTTTTAAAGCTGCTGAAGATTTTATGGATAGCCCATTTTCATTTGAAAATAATATAATGGAATCGGTTTTGGAAGGATCAATACTGAATTTCTCCAATATCTGTTTACCAATCTCGCTTTGAAGAGGTGCATATCTAAAAAGATCCTTTTTATCATGTTTTATGACATATAGAATTGAGGCATTGCACAAGTTGCACACACCGTCGAAAAGAATCAGTTTTTTGTCTTTTGGTAAATCTTTGATCACGTTGCAAAGATAGTTGAAAGCGAATTGAATAACCAATATTGAAGTTGAAATTGAACCTGAACTTGAAATTGAACACGAATACACAACTTCAAAAAAAACGCACATCTATTTACTAGCTTCCACCAATTCCAATAAATCCATGTTCACATGCGTGGTGAACATGCCATAATTAACAATGGCCTTGTTTTTCTCAATGGCGTCAATGCTTCCAACGGCTTTGCCATCATGCATGCGCACGCGATCGCCCAATTTTAGAGTCGGTTTTGGCTTTTCAACGGCTTTTGACTTGAGTTTGGTTGCTTTTTTCTTTTTACGAATAACGTCTACCTTTTTCTCGGCTTCTTCTTTGATTTGAGCCTCCTTCGTTTTAACAGCTTTTTTCTGTTTTGCAGATACCTTTTGGCGTTTAGAGTTTTCTATTTGCACCAATCGAAAGAGCTCGTCCATCAACGGACGCTTTTTCTTGTCGTCGAAAAACTTTTCAGCAATGTCATTGACTTTTTGTCCCAGGTAAATCAAACGCTGGTTGCTGTCATACAACTCTTGGAAATTTTCCAGTTTTTTTTGAACCTTCGCATTGACTTCTTCAAGTTTGTCGGCCTCGCTTTGTTTTTTCTTTTCATTTTCCTTGAGTGAACGCTCTGTTTTTTCCAGTTTACTGCGTTCCTTTTGAAGTTTGGCAATAGTGGCATCAAAACGAACTTTGCCGCGCTCAATTTTCTTTTTGGCGCGATTGATTAGGCTGAAGGGGATTCCGTTTTTCTGGGCTACCTCAAAGGTAAAGGAGCTTCCGGCTTGGCCTAAAGCCAATTTGAACATGGGTTCCAAACTTTTTTCATCAAAAAGCATGTTGGCGTTTTGCATGAATGGCAACTCATTGGCCAGTACTTTCAAGTTGGAGTAGTGCGTGGTTATGATGCCAAAGGCCTCCCTATGGTAAAACTCTTCCAAAAAAGTTTCGGCCAGCGCACCTCCCAATTCTGGATCACTTCCGGTTCCAAATTCATCAATCAAGAATAAGGTGTTTTTGTTACATTTCCGCAGAAAATAGTGCATCTGCTTTAAACGGTAACTATAGGTGCTTAAATGGTTTTCAATAGATTGGTTGTCTCCTATATCACTCATAATACGATCAAAGAAACACAAGTTGCTCTTTTCGTGCACGGGAATCAACAAGCCACTTTGTAGCATCACTTGAAGCAAGCCTATGGTTTTTAGGGTAATGCTCTTTCCGCCGGCGTTTGGACCTGAAATGACGATGATGCGGTTGTCCTTTTTCAGTTTAATGGACTGTGAAAAGGTGGTCTTTTTTTCTTTTTGGTTGGAGGCATACAATAAAGGATGAAAAGCATCAATGGCCTCGTAGATTTTTTCTGTATTGATGTTAGGAAGGATGGCGTTTATGGATTGAGCATACTTGGCCTTTGCATAAATGAGATCCAGATGGGTCAAGAACTCTTGGTAGGCTTTGAATAATGGTCTAAACGGTCTTGCATATTCGGTAAGTTGTTTTAAGATGTTATCAACTTCCTCTTTTTCCTCATATTCAAGATTGTTCAATTCCCGTGCATATTGAAATGTGGTTTCAGGCTGGATATAGACAATACTACCGGTCTTGCTATTCCCCATGATGCTGCCTTTGACCTTGCGTCTATACATCGCTTTAACCGCTAAAACCCGCTTATTTTCCACCACCGATTCTCTAATATCGTCCAGGTAATCGAGATTATGATACGTGTTCAAAGCCGAGGTAAAGCTCTGGTTGATCTTGCCTCGAATGGAATTTATGGCCTTTCTAAGCTGGTAGAGCTCTTGGGAGGCATCGTCCTTAACCTCTCCAAAGCGATCCACGATGCTGTCAATCTCCTCAATAACAGCAGTGGTCATTTCAATCTGCGCCGACTTTTGAGCCAGCGACGGATAGTATTCAGCAAATTTCTTTAGGAACTTTAAAATGGCATTTACGGATAATGATATCGACGCGATTTTTTGAAAACTCTTGGTCTCCAAAAAAGAATTTTCAATCTTAAGCAATTGCAATTCCTTGGAAATGGCATCAAAACCATGGTTGGGGATGCGATTGTCATTATAAAAGGAGGCCAAATATTCGTTGGTAAAACCTAATGAGATTAAGGTTTCTTCGTGATCTTTGAAAGGTGCTATTGCATTTACTTCGGCGCGACCCAAATCTGTGATACAGAGTGCTGCAACTTGATTTAAAACTGAATGAAACTCAATGTCCTGTAATGTTTTTTCGTGAATGTTTACCATAAAATAATAAGCCAACCTTAGTTTGGCATGCAAAGATAATGCTAAAGTTATAGAAATAAAATTGTAATGTTTGGAGCTGTTTGTGTACTCTTAATTTTAAGAAAGTCTTACAGAACGCTTATCTTCGAGTTCTCATTTTTTTTTCTTAATTATGATCCCTAAAATCGCGCCTTCTTGGCAAGCCGAATTAAAAACCGAATTTGAAAAGCCATATTTTGAACAGCTTAGCGAATTCGTGAAATCAGAATATGACGCACACCCCTGTTTTCCTCCTGAAAATGAAATCTACAATGCCTTTAATCACTGTGCCTTTGAGGCGATTAAAGTGGTCATTATAGGCCAAGATCCTTACCATGGATTAGGGCAAGCCAACGGACTCTGCTTTTCGGTGCATGATGGGATGAAGCATCCGCCTTCGCTTATCAATATCTTTAAGGAAATTGAAGCCGATTTAAAAGTACCATATCCAAAATCTGGCAATTTAGAACGCTGGGCCAATCAAGGCGTTTTATTGTTGAATGCTACTTTAACCGTTAAAGCACATCAAGCCGGAAGTCATCAAAATAGGGGATGGGAGCGATTCACAGATACCGTCATAAAAACGATAAGTGATAAGAAGGAACAGGTGGTTTTTTTGTTGTGGGGAGGTTTTGCAAAAAAGAAAACCAAACTTATTGATACCACTAAACATCCCGTCCTAAGTTCTGGACACCCATCGCCTTTGAGCGCCAATCGAGGCTATTGGTTTGGAAATGGGCATTTTGGCAAAACGAACGCCTTTTTAAACGATTTTGGTCTATCTCCAATTAATTGGTAAAAAAAATCAACTGTTAAAACCAGTTGATCTCGACTATTCGAATGTATTATGAGCAATTAGCTTCCTGTTGGTGCTAACTGCGCTGTAGCCAACTCTTTGGTGGGCACACTTAATTCCTTAGGTTTGGATAATATTCCGTTTTCTGAGAGTTTTTTAACTTTAGAGTGCCTATTACAACTGAAAATCAATAGTAAAAAGTTAAGGGCAACTAAAAAAGAGAGTATTAGGGTAATTGTAATAATCATGCTTAAGGTTATTGTAACTAGGTTTAACAAATAATTTGGGGAACACAAATGTAAATAAATTTTTGACAATTAGAAAGTTATGATGCACAACTGTTAAAAAATTAACATTATAACATACTTATTAATAACAAAATTTACCTAATTATTTAAGAACTTTTCTCTTCAGCCACATTTCATATTAAATTTTGTGAATCAATTGATCGTAAGGTAGTTTCTTGGAAATGATATCCAGCATGAGGAGTTTGTCTTGAATTTTATCGATCGCGTTGTCATCTATTACCTGTTGAGACCACTCTGTTAGACTTAACCATTCTTGCACATCCTCGAGCTTTTGGTCATAGCGTTGGGCAATGATTTCGTCAATTTGTTCTATATCCTTAAATCCTGAAGTGCATGTATTGATTATCTCTAAAATGCTGGCAATATCTTCTGGATCGGACTTAATGAACGCATCGCTAACCGCAATAACAAAACAAGGCCAGGGGGTAGGGCAGTTGCCAACTCTTCGAAACGAGCCATTATCCACCAAGGGCTTTGTGGTGAATTTCTCCCACATAAAGTAGTCTGCCTTGCCTTTTGTGAGTCCGTCAACTGCACCGTTTAGATCATCAATGATCTCAAAATCCAAATCTTTTTCAAGATCCCATCCTTGATTTTCGGCGTTGATGTATGCCATCAAGTGAGATCCAGAGCCATACCTGCTTATCGCAGCCTTACTGCCTTTGAGCTCTTCAATAGACTTGTACTTGGAGTCATGAGCCACATGAATGCCCCAAATCAGGGGTGATTGCACAAAAGTCTGCACAATTTTACTCGGGTTGCCTTCTATGATATCCTTGATAATGCCTTCAGTTAAAATAACTGCCATATCAATTTCGCCATCCCGTAAAGCTTTACTCATTTCGCCAGTGCCTCCAAAATAATCTTTCCAACGTAGATTGATGCCTTTTTCCTTGTAGGCTCCGTTTTTTAGCGTGAGATACCAAGCCAAATTAAAATGTTCTGGGACGCCTCCTATTTTAATTGTTCTCAAATGATCAATTTTAGTCATCTAAATTTTTAATTTTTTTTAGGGTATAGTCAATCAATTCTGTAACGATTTTCGTGGGATCTGCACTAAACCTTCCGGTAGCCCTATTGGCAATAATGGCATTCATTGATAGCGCCTTATGACCCAATAGTTTTGAAAGCCCATAAATTCCTGCGGTTTCCATTTCCAAATTGCTAATGGTTTTACCTTCATAATCAAATCGCGCCAATTTCGCATTCAAGTCCTTGTCTTGGATGCCCAATCGCAATACGCGACCTTGGGGGCCATAAAATCCAACGTTTGTTGCAGTGAAGCCAACCGCGGTTTGATCGCTTTTGAAATGATCCAACAATGAGCTGTCACAGGAAACTACATAAGGATCTGATTTTTTTTCAAACCAATTGGTCTGTGATTTCAAAGCTTCGCTAATTTCAAAATCCTGAACGTGTTCGCTATCATAAAAATGAAGCAAACTGTCAAAACCCACAGCATACGCGCTAATTAAAATCGAATCTACGGGAATATCCGCCTTGATCGATCCAGAGGTCCCGACCCGGATAATATTCAAAGTGGTTAATTTCGTCTTGATCTCACGTGTTTTCAAATCAATATTGACCAATGCATCGAGTTCATTGAGCACAATATCTATATTATCTGTGCCAATACCGGTGGAAATCACGCTTAGTCGTTTCCCTTTATAGGTTCCCGTTTGGGTGTGAAACTCCCGTTTACGGGTTTTAAAATCCACGGTATCAAAATGTTTGGTAATGCTGTCTACACGGTCGGGATCGCCAACGGTAATAATTGTATTTGCGAGATTTTCAGGTTTTATGTTGAGATGATAAACGCTACCATCTGGATTTAAAATGAGTTCAGAGTCTTTAATCGGCATTCAAATTGATTTTAATGAGTTCGTTCTTTTCATCGTTGAATTGATAATCTAAGCGTTCTATGCCTCCAAAGGTCATATTGTTATTGATTTCAGAAGCAAAATTGTGCTGACCCAATAGGGCTACATGGCCTTTACTATTTAGCTTTAAGCCAGTTTCAGTCTCGTCATAAAGCAGTGCTAAATTGTCTATTTTCCGTTTGAGTTGAAAATCACTGAACCCATAATAGCCTTGGTAATAAATGCTATAGCCCAATAAATGGTGCTTCGACTTTACATTTTTTTGATCGATGATTGTTAGCATGTTGCGCTCAATCACACTCAAACCGCTTATAGAATCTGGGAATCGTTTGAGATGCGCTTTAAGGCAATTGCTCATGTACTTGAACGAGGATTTCTTGACAATATAATTTTTGAAAAGATTATGATCTTTGCCGCAGTAGGTGCGCCAAAGTGTGATAGCGAGCTCCAGATCCTCCTCGGTCAATCTTATTTTATCTTTATAATGAGCCAGTAATTGTTTGCTGCTCAACTCATTCAAACCTTTAAGGTCTTTTTCGCCTTTGACCCTGCCACTGCATACCAGGTAGATGGGGAGATTTATTTCTCTTTGATGAATTAAATTCAAGACCGCAAGCATGTTGATATGGCAAAAGAGCTCGTATTCAAACCAAAGCACGATTTCAGTATAACCACTTTTGCTATTGAGTTTTGAAAGTTCACTTGTAAACGCGGCTTCATCAAATTCAATAGCGTAAAAATCGTTTAAAAATTGCCTTCTGGTTTCAATAAATTCCTTTGAGTCAATACCGGCAACAGTAGGGCCTTCGCACAAGATCTCGTCCCAAGTCAAAATCTCGCCTTCAATTTTTAACTCCCTTAGGAAGTTGGTCAAATCTTGACCCTTAGAAATATGCAATTGATTGTTCATTAACCTCCAACACGTTTTACGTTAAACCCTTTATCCTTTAAAATTTCCATGATTTGAACTCTATAATCGCCTTGGATGATGATTTTGTCATTTTTAAAACTGCCACCAACACCCAATGTGGTTTTGAGTTCTTTGGCTAACTTCTTAAAATCCTGGTCGGCGCCGGTATACCCTTCAAGTATGGTTATGGGTTTACCTTTTCGCTTTTCATATTTGCACAGGATGGGATCCTCTTGTAACCAAATACCCTGTTTTTCCGATTTTTTTTCTTCGGAAGGATTCTCGTCAGGTTCATGGTCGGGAAACAAATTTTTGAGTTGATCTTGTAAATCCATAATTTTTAATCAATAGGTGTCAGACACAGACACAGACTTCAGTTCAATTTATAAGACACAATCAGCTCGGATGGCCTTTTAGAGACTGAGGACTGAGTCCTGAAAACTCATTTTTTCAGTCCCAATTCCTTTAAGCGCTCATCTAAAAACTCACCCGCCGTGATATCTTCATATTGTTTTGGGTGGTCTTCATCAATGCAGCTTTCCAGAACGTCTAATTTCATCTCACTAATGGGATGCATAAAAAACGGGATGGAATAGCGTGAAGTGCCCCACAGTTCTCTGGGCGGATTTACGACGCGATGTATGGTTGATTTCAATTTATTGTTGCTGTGTCTTGATAACATATCGCCCACATTGATCATGATTTCATCGGGCTCGGCCATGGCATCAATCCATTCGCCTTTATGGTTTTGAACTTGTAGACCTTTACCTTGGGCGCCCATAAGTAAGGTAATGAGATTAATGTCGCCATGTGCAGCTGCACGCTCTGCAGTTTCAGGTTCTGTAAGAATTGGAGGGTAATGTATTGGTCTCAAAATTGAATTGCCATTATGGATGACGTTGTCAAAATAGGTCTCTTCCAGCTCTAAGAATAATGCGAGTGATCTCAAGACATATTTTGCGGTTTTTTCCAACATTTGATAGGTTTCCTTGCCCACTTTATTGAATTCTGGCAATTCATCAACCTTTACATTTTCAGGATATTCCTTGGCGCGCTCTGCATCATCTTCCACATATTGGCCAAAATGCCAGAATTCTTTGAGATCACCAACTTTTCTGCCTTTCGCACTCTCTTTTCCGAAGGATACATAGCCACGCTGACCGTTTATACCTTCAATCTCGTATTTCCGTTTGGTCTCAAGATTCAAATTAAAAAACTGTTTGATCTCTTCGTAAAGTTGATCTACCAAGGCGTCATTCAAAAAATGGCCTTTTAAAGCCACGAATCCAATATCTTCATAGGCCTTTCCAATTTCATTTATAAATTTTTGCTTCCGATCGGGATCGTCTGACAGGAAATCACGTAAATCAACACTTGGTATTTTAGTCATCTTAAAAATGGATTAAATTCGTGTACATCATCACAAAAATAGCGAAAATACCGATAAGAGCGTGTTTTTGTCTAGACTTAAAAAATCTTGGAATACTAACAATTCCTCAATTTTTAATTACATTTGATTTAAGAAATAAATGTGATATTCTATGTTGACGTCCTCCAAAAGCGTTATTGCCTACGATAAAAAAAATCTCGACGATGCTACTTTAGTTAGCCTCTATAAAAACATGCTCAAACCAAGAATGATCGAGGAGAAAATGCTCATCCTTTTACGGCAGGGCAAGATCTCAAAATGGTTCTCGGGCATAGGCCAGGAGGCCATTTCGGTTGGTGTGACCATGGCGCTGAATAAAGAGGACTATATATTACCAATGCATCGCAATCTCGGGGTGTTTACAACGCGCGAAATCCCTTTATACCGCTTGTTCAGTCAATGGCAGGGTAAAATGAATGGCTTTACTAAAGGCAGAGATCGCTCCTTTCATTTTGGCACACAAGAATTCAATATCGTAGGCATGATTTCTCATTTGGGTCCGCAAATGGGTGTGGCCGATGGTATTGCGCTAGCCAGCTTGCTCAAAAACACAAATCAGGTTACGGCGGTCTTTACAGGTGAAGGCGGCAGTAGTGAAGGTGATTTCCATGAAGCGCTTAATGTGGCTTCTGTATGGTCTTTGCCTGTTATATTTTGTATTGAGAACAATGGTTACGGACTTTCAACACCCACAAATGAACAGTATAATTGCAAGGATCTGGCCGATCGCGGTAAAGGTTACGGCATGGAAGCCTTCGTTTTGGACGGAAACAACATCGTCGAGGTGTATACAAAAATGCTGAAACTAGCCGAAAGCGTAAGACGGCAGCCCAGACCCATATTGATCGAGTTCAAAACGTTTAGAATGCGAGGTCACGAAGAAGCCAGTGGCACCAAATATGTACCTCAGGATTTAATGGATGAATGGGGAGCAAAAGATCCCTTGGAAAATTTCAGGGCATTTTTAAGGGAGAAAAATATCTTAACTGAATCCCAGGATGTGGAATTCAAGGCATCTATTTTAAAGGAAATCAACGATCATCTCCAGCAAGCATATAACGAAGCAGCGATCATACCAGATGCAACCATCGAGTTAAATGATGTGTACCAAGATTTTGAATATCAACAAATTGAAGCTGTTGATGATACTGAAGAAATACGACTTATAGACGCCATTTCACAAGGTTTGAAACAAGCGATGGAGAAACATGATGATTTAATTATCATGGGACAGGATATTGCAGAATATGGTGGTGTTTTTAAAATCACTGAAGGTTTTGTAGAGCAATTTGGAAAGGCTAGGGTAAGAAACACACCTATTTGTGAATCGGCCATCATCGGAGCGGCCATGGGACTTTCCATTGCCGGGATGAAAGCGGTTGTGGAAATGCAGTTTGCCGATTTTGTGAGTTCGGGTTTCAATCCCATCGTGAATTATTTGGCAAAGTCCCATTACCGTTGGGCTCAAAATGCAGATGTTGTGATAAGAATGCCATGCGGTGGCGGCGTTGGGGCAGGACCGTTCCATTCCCAAACCAATGAGGCCTGGTTTACAAAAACTCCTGGCTTAAAAGTGGTGTACCCTGCATTTCCTTACGATGCGAAAGGGCTATTGGCAACCGCCATTGAAGATCCAAACCCCGTATTGTTTTTTGAACATAAAGCTTTGTATAGAAGCATTCGGCAACAGGTGCCTACCGCGTATTACAATTTACCTTTAGGCAAAGCGGCCCAACTAAAAACCGGCAACGCGGTATCGATTATCACTTACGGCGCAGGCGTGCATTGGGCGCTCGAGACTTTGGAGAAGAATCCTGATATCGATGCCGATCTTTTAGACCTAAGAACCTTGCAGCCTTTGGATACCGTTGCTATTTTTGAATCGGTCAAAAAAACGGGGCGTGCTATCATTCTTCAGGAAGACTCGCTTTTTGGTGGTATTGCCAGCGATATATCTGCAATGCTTATGGAGCAGTGTTTTGAATATCTCGATGCGCCAGTAAAGCGTGTCGCTAGTATGGAAACGCCAATTCCGTTCATGAGCCAGTTGGAAGACCAATATCTGGCGAAAGGCAAATTTGAAGCGGCTTTGAAAACCTTATTAGCCTATTGATTTATGAGACCTCTCTTTTTTGTTTGTATTTGCCTCACTTTTTTCAATTGTAAAGAAGAGAAACCTGCTGAATACGAATGGAAAACGATAAATGTGACTGCAACCGCTTTCAACTCCACGCGCCGGCAAACCAACAACAATCCGCATATTACAGCTTTTGGCGACAGTTTAAAACCGGGTCTGCGTTACATTGCGGTCTCTAGAAATCTGCTTCGTCTAGGCTTAACGCACAACACACCTGTTAACATTGAAGGCCTTGAAGGCACTTATCTTGTCAAGGATAAGATGCATTACCGTTGGAAAAACAAAATAGACGTTTATATGGGCACCGATGTGGAAGCCGCCAGAAATTGGGGACGTAAACGGGTCAATATTAGCTACCGTGTAAAAATCAAAACTGACTCTCTGTAACTGTTTTTATTTCAACGCTGCTTCTGAAAGCAAAAACGGATACACTTCGCGTAGGGTTTTCAGTTCATTTTCATTGAGTTCGTCTGGGTTTTTATTGAAATGGGATTTGGCATAATCAGTTCGCAATTCATAGTAGGCCTTGCTGAGTTCATCTTGTACGGCAATATAGAAATTATAGGAGGTAAGTTTATCGTTTCTAAGTGAAATAACCGCTTTTGAAGGATTGTCTGACGAGGTCTTCGTGCCCAGACCGCTGCAGTAATCACAACTTGAATCGCCGTTATTATCTAAAAAGTCCACCGCTAATGCTTTTAATTCAGCAATAAAAACCAGTTGGTTGTCAACCATCAATTGATCTTCGGAATTGATGTAGATCTGCAGTAAATTTCGTTGGGCGATATCGGCATTGCAATGGACTCCGGGCGGACAATCGCTGGGCAAGGTTCTACTGATGCCTTTGTCTTTGGGGATGACGGCCGTGACCAAAAAGAAGATGAGTAATAAAAATGCAATGTCGGTCATAGAGCCCGCATTGACTTCTACGGAATAACGCCTGGAGTTTTTCATGATAGTCGTTTTTTAAGATTTTTTTAAGAGAATCAAGAATGATACCAGTTTGTAGTCTCCAGTCTCCAGTCTTCAGTCTTCAGTTTCCAGTCGTCAGTCTTCGGTCTTCAGTCTCCAGTCTTCAGTCTCCAGTCTTCAGTCTCCAGTCTTCAGTCTTCGGTCTTCGGTCTTCCGTCTCAATTTATCATGAAATTTGAAACTTTCTTTTTGCAAACTTCTTTTTGATTAGACCAATTAGACCAAAAGTGCATTTCGGGAAGCATAATTTTTTTTTCAATTGTTTTGCATATTATGCCTTGATAACTTCATAAAGTCTTAATTTTGTGGGAATTTTTTTTTCAGATTAGAACAATTTATGGCCAATACGGTAGAGATTCAATCCAAAAAAGCGACTAAAAAGCAGCTTTATGATTATCAGATAGCAGATCTCAAGCGCATTTTTGACGTGATGGAGAACGCTCCAGATAATTATAACCTGTTGTATCAACTCCCAACTGGTGGCGGTAAAACGGTGGTTTTTTCTGAAATTGTTAGACGCTACATCAACAACAAGAAAAAAAAGGTCGTCATTCTAACGCATCGCATTGAACTTTGCAAACAGACCTCCAAAGTGCTGAAGGGCTTCGGGGTCAACAACAAAATCATCAATAGTAAAGTAAAGGAATTGCCAGACCAAGATCAATACCAGTGTTTTGTGGCCATGGTAGAGACCTTGAACAACCGACTCAATGATGGTAAACTGAGATTGGAAGACATTGGCTTGGTCATTATCGACGAGGCGCACTACAATTCCTTCCGAAAATTATTTAAGTTTTTTGAAAATTGTTTCATACTAGGCGTCACAGCTACACCTTTGAGCAGCAATATCAAATTGCCAATGAAAGACAATTATAAGGAATTGATTGTTGGTGATGATATTTCAACCTTGATAGGAAATGGGTTTTTAGCTTCCGCGGAAATGTACAATTACGATGTGTCACTTTCTGCGTTGAAAGTTGGCATCAATGGGGATTATACCGTGAAATCTTCCGAAGCATTATATTCCAATGCCAATATGTTGGGCAAATTATTGTTCGCCTATGAAGAGCTTAGCAAGGGGAAGAAAACCTTGATCTTCAATAACGGGATCAATACCTCCCGCGATGTGTATTATACGTTCAAACGTGCTGGTTACAACGTGCGCCATTTAGACAACACCTGCGGCAAACAAGAGCGCAGGGATATTTTGAAATGGTTCAAAAACACGCCCGATGGCGTGTTGACCTCGGTAAGTATCCTAACCACTGGTTTTGATGAGCCTTCAGTAGAATCGATAATTCTAAACCGTGCCACACGCTCGCTTACGCTTTACTTTCAAATGATTGGGCGAGGATCCCGAATCAATGGCGATAAAACGAAATTCAAGGTCATTGACTTGGGCAATAATTCCATACGCTTCGGGCCATGGAGCCAGCCTGTGGATTGGCAGCATATTTATAAAAACCCAGACTACTACCTGGAGAACTTGCGTCATGACGAAGACATCGAGCGCGATTTTGTTTATGAAATGCCAGATTCCCTAAAAAAACGATTCAAGAAGAATCCGAATGACGATTTTGACATTCAGGAAGAATACAAAAATGTGATTCGCGATGGTAAAAAGAGCATGCAAGCCATTGAAAACAGTATCGCTCAGCATTCCGAATTGGTAATAGCAAACAGTGAGGATATTTTTGAAGCGCGTGCTCTTGCCAAACTCCTGCACGATGATATTTGCTACCGCATAAAAAAATATTGCCATTGCATCATGAACAGCACTAAAAACTACAAAGAGTGGCTGTTAGAAGAGTATATACGTAAATTGCGACTCAGTTTCAACGGAAAGTTTTAACGTAGATTTAAAATGCTTGCTAAGAAAAGGCCTTACTTTTGAACTTGGGAATGGTTTTTGATTTTCAAGTTGAATTAAAACCGAATCTAGAATGAAAACCGTAAGATTTTTAGTGTTATTATTAGGTGTTGCTTGGCAGTCTTTTGCTCAGCAACCAGATAATAACGAGAAAAAGGCACTCAAAATCCCTGCTATCGAAACCGATATAAAGGACAGCATACCTGCCGCATTTGAAATTAAGCCTGAATCTAAATTCAGCATCCGCAATCCTGAAAAAAGCAACAGTGGGAACGCGCCCAAGAATAAAATCACCATAAAAAGTCCCGAAAAGGAATTTTCAATGATAGATGACAATCCATTGATGCAGCCTGGGGCAATTTATGAACAGCGCTTTAATAAAGTGGCAGTAGAGCAGGGCCTGATGATCGAAACCATGGCAGATGTGTTTCTTGGCGATATAAGAAGCAATGGTGAGTTTGTCAAAATCATGTGCCGAGATCACGAGTACCCAGATGGTGATTTGGTGCAAGTGATTGTCAATGATGTCACGATAATACCTCGATTGTTGTTGGAATCTGGCTTCAAGGGTTTCGACATTCCCTTGGAAGTTGGAATCAATAAAATAGTGTTCTTGGCTCTCAATCAAGGCGAATCTGGTCCCAATACGGCAGAATTTATAGTCTACGACGATAATCAACGGCTCGTTTCGTCCAAAAAATGGAATCTGCTTACTGGTGTAAAAGCTACAATTCTTGTGATCAAGGATGAATATCCCATTTTAGAAAAAGGGGCACAAGAAACAAATTCCAAGGAAGAATAAAAGAGGCTCAAGATTCTCGATCCCACCATCTCATAATTCAATCTCCATGTATGATGTGGGTTTAAAAGAATTTGTCGTTCACAATAGCCCAGTGTACTTTGACTTGGGCTTGGAAATTTTGGTTCTATCCAGTTACAAATTTAGCGTGTCACTTTCATTTAAAACTAATCTTGGTGCAGATTGAAGTTTTATGCGAGCTCAAAATTTAATTAAATTATCGATTTTCAAATCGTGTTTTTGATAAAGTCATGTATATAATGTATCTTTACAACCAGCAGTAAACGATTTACTGTATCATTAAAACATCCAGAAAAAACCAATGGCTAAGTCGCAACAGACATTCAACAAAAGTGAAAAAGAAAAAAAACGTTTAAAGAAGCGCGATGAAAAGCGCAAGAAAATGGAAGCACGTAAGATTGAGAAAGAACAGAACGATGGTTCTGACAATATTCCTTTCGCTTACGTCGATCAATTCGGAAACCTAACCGATACCCCTCCAGATCCAGCAGATAAAATCAAGGTCAAGGCCAAGAATATCGTTATCGGTGTACCCAAGCAAGAGGATATGGACGAAGAGGAGTTTGATCCCATTAGAAAAGGCAAAGTGTCTTTTTATGATAATTCCAAAGGCTTTGGATTTATTATCGATATTGAAGATCAAGAAAAATATTTTTGCCATGTGAGCAACTTGATTGATCCTATTGAGGAGAACGATAAAGTTGAATTTGAACTGGAAAAAGGCCCTAGAGGCTTAAATGCAGTTCGGGTAAAAGTGATTTAAACGCATTTAAAATATAAAACTGAGGCTAATAGATGTTGAAAAACGTGTATCGGCCTTTTTTTGTTTTTTAAATCGAATTACTTGATCCTTTAGATTTCAAATCCTTCGGAAATTCATGGTCGACATTCAAGACTTTAATGTATTGCTATGGAATGCTAAAACGATCATCAGGTTTTTGCATGTCTACACGTCATTCTTCAACCAAGTAGTTCGTTCAATGCCTTGACTTCTCCCATTTTGAGAGCTTCCAAAGTAATGTTTCCAACGCGAACCCTCACTAAACGCAAGGTAGGAAATCCCACTTTAGAGGTCATTTTTCGTACTTGTCGAAATTTACCTTCAGTAATGGTAATGGAAATCCACGTACTTTTGCCATGACGCTCATCTCGAATTTTTTTGTTGCGTTCAGGAAAATCTGGAGGGGTCGAGAGCAGCTTGACCTTGCAAGGTTTCGTGAGGTAAGTCTCGCCTTTGTGACTTAAAATCACGCCACTTTTGAGCTGAATTAAGGCGGCCTCCGTCGGAACACCGCTTACCAAGACATAATATTCTTTTTCGATACCTAGGTTACAGATGTCGTAGCTAAGCTGCCCATCGGTGGTTAAAAGCAACAGGCCTTCAGAATCTTTATCCAACCTACCAACGGCCATCGTGCCTTCAGGAAAATCATGCAATTCCCCTAAAAAACGTTTATTGCGCTCATGCTTCGCATTGCTTTGAAACTGGCTCAAGTAGCCGTAGGGTTTAAAAAGTTTGAAATGTTGGTGTTGCATTGATTTACAGAATTTTTTTTGAAGCGAGACTATATCAAATTTTTAGAAAAACAAGAAGATGTTGGTGGAAAACACCAACATCGGCATTGCCGTTATAAACCCGACAGCATTTTTAAAGGCTGTTCTTTAAGATACTATAAACCAAATCTTTGGTAAGCTTTTGGTCTTTGGCCTGTGCGCGAATCGCCTCAAAAGTCATTTTAAAATCACACCCTGTCTTATAAGCAGAACAGCCGTAAGCGGTTTTTCCCTTGATGATGTTGCCAAGTTTGCACTTTGGGCATTTTGGCATGGCTTGAGTAGACACTGTTTTGGGTATTGATGCATTAGGAGCTTCCGCAGGTTTTGCCATATTTTTCTTGGGTTCCAAAACGATTTTGAATTGCTCATCAAATCGCAGCAAACCTTCCGTCGTTCCAGCTTCCGAGGAAAAACCCTTGAGATTTACAGTGGAACCTTTGTTCAATAAACGAACAAATTGCTTTTCCGAAATCTTTTTTCCGAAGTTTTCAAAAGGCAGCACGAATTTGCAACCTTCCTTGAAGGCGCTACACCCGTAAGCGGAATTTCCCTTCAGAATCGTTCCGTTTTTGCATTTGGGGCAAGAGATTGCTGTGATACCTTCTTTCTTTTTGACTTTAGGCGTAGTTTGGCGTTGTTCTAAAACACTCGCGTGGGAGATATTGGCTCCTGTGCTCTCACTGCGAACCTCATAAACCAAGGCATCAACCATTTTTTTCATGTTGTTTATAAAAAGCGCTGCGCTGTATTCGCCTTTCTCGATATCTTTGAGCTGCTTTTCCCAGCGCCCAGTAAGCTCTGCCGATTTGAGCAATTCATTTTGAATCACATCAATCAAGGCCACGCCAGTAACGGTTGGTAGCAACTGCTTTTTGTTGCGTTTGATGTATTGTCGCTTAAATAAAGTCTCGATAATGTTTGCTCGGGTTGACGGACGCCCAATCCCGTTCTCTTTCATTAAATCGCGTAACTCATCATCATCCACTTGCTTGCCAGCGGTTTCCATGGCGCGTAGGAGGGAAGCCTCTGTAAATTGATTGGGCGGTTTGGTCTGTTTCTCAAGAAAGGACGGTTCGTGCGGACCTTTTTCGCCTTTGCTGAAATTGGGCAGGATGTCTTTATCTTTCTTCGAAGCCTCTTGTGAGTCTGCCTGTTTTCCGAAGTTAAAGACCACTTTCCAGGCCTCTTTTAAGATCTCTTTGCCGGTGGTTTTGAAGTTCACTTCCGCAGCCTTACCAATAACGGTGGTGTTTGACACTTCACAGTCTGGATAAAACACCGCAATAAAACGTTTGACGATGATATCATAAACTTGCTGCTGATTGTATTGCAGATTGATCTCAACACCGGTTGGAATAATCGCGTGGTGATCGGTCACTTTTTTGTCGTTGAAAACCTTGGCGGATTTCTTGATTTTCTTGACCAAAAGCGGTTGAGTCAGCGCATCGTATTTTTTAAGGTTTTTTAGAATGCCTGGTACTTTGGGGTACACATCATTAGGCAAAAACGTAGTATCAACACGTGGGTAGGTAACCACTTTCTGCTCGTACAGCTTCTGGACTATTTTGAGCGTCTCGTCTGCCGAAAATCCGAATTTGGTGTTGCAATAGACCTGCAATCCGGTAAGGTCGAAAAGTTTTGGTGCATAATCCTTGCCTTTCTTTTTAGTTATGGAAACGATTTCAAAGTCATCTTCCTTGACCTTATTGGCCAGAATTTGACCATCTTCCATTTTGAGAAAGCGCCCTTCCTCATAAGCAAAGAGCGTATCGCGATACAAGGTTTGCAATTCCCAATAGGCTTGGGGCTGAAAATTTTCTATTTCCTTAAATCGGTTTACCACCATCGCTAACGTGGGTGTTTGCACGCGACCTACGGAAAGCACTTGTTTGTAGCCGCCGTGCTTTACGGTGTACAATCGGGTGGCATTCATACCGAGCAACCAATCGCCAATGGCTCGTGAAAAGCCCGCATAATAGAGATTGTCGTAGGCTTCGGAATTTTTGAGATTTTGGAAACCTTCCCTTATGGCTTCCGTAGTTAAAGAGGAAATCCATAAACGCTGCACCTTGCCTTTGTAATTGGCCTGCTCCAAAACCCAGCGCTGAATCAATTCTCCTTCCTGCCCGGCATCACCACAATTGATGACCACTTCGGCCTGATCGAACAACTTTTTCACGATGTTGAACTGCTTGGTAATCCCAGAATTGCTAACCACTTTGGTCATGAATTTTTCTGGTAACATGGGCAGATTATTGAGGTCCCAGCTTTTCCAATAGGATTTATAATCGTTGGGCTCCATGAGCGTGCAAAGATGCCCAAAAGTATAGGTCACTGCGTACCCGTTGCCTTCATAATAGCCATCGCGCCTGGTTTTGGCACCTAAGACTTCAGCGATTTCTCGCGCAACACTTGGCTTTTCGGCAATGCAGACCTTCATTTATTTTGGTTCGAGGTTTTGGGTTTTGAGTTCAATGTTCAATATTCAATATTCAAAGATCAAGGTTTTGGGTTTAAAATTCAAAATGTGAACGCTGAATTTTGAGGCACAAATTTCAGATTAATAGTTGGAAAACCATTGCTAAAATCTTAAAATTTCATATTTGTTTGTTGCTATGATTTGAGGATTGCTCATGGGCAATTTTGAGATTATTGAGCTGAGCATAGTTTCTATGTTAAATATTTGCGGCCAAAATTGCGGATAAAATCACTTTTTATCTTCCGCTAATTCCTAATCGGTTCTTATTCTTTTTTTTCAGCAATCAATGCCTTGAAAAAATCTGCCACTTTTGAAGCGCCGGTTTTTCCGCCATCGTCAATGTTTGATAAGATCACGACGGTATAGTGGTCGTCCATAAAATCCATCAATTCACAATGGATGCCATACCAACCGCCACTATGGCCAAGGATGGTTTGGTTGTAGCGTTGGTCTACATCAATCCCATATCCCAAATGCGTGTTATAGCCTTTCACTTTTGGTTTGAACATGAGCTCGGTGGTTGCTTCACTTAAAAGGTTATGATTTCGCAGCGCTTTTGAAAAATGGAATACATCACTCAGGGTCGAATAATAAAAACCAGCCGGCGATGCTTTTGTTAAATAGGTATCGTTTTTTTTGAGGACTGTGTTTTCTCCAAACATAGAGGTGTAGCCGCTCGCTTTGTTTACTACTATGGCATCCATTGCCAAGGCTGCTGTGTTGGGCATGTTGGCTGGTTTGAAAATGTTCTCTTTTACATAATCATAATAATTTGTACCGCTTACTTTTTCTATAATTAGGCCTAATATCACAAAGCCAGTTGCGCTATAGTGGTATTGGGTTCCTGGTTTTGACAAGAGCGTATCATTGACAAAAAGCGGTACAAAATCTGAAATGTTTTTATATGCTGAAGGCTTTAACTTATCAAGATCATCTACGTAAAAATTGTTTAATCCTGAAGTATGCGTGAGCAATTGATGAATGCTAATGGACTCTCGAACCAGTTTATTGGGATAATCGGGCAAGTAGGCATCTATAGGAATATGAAGTTCCAACTTGCCTTGCTCGTAAAGTTGCAAGGTCGCCACCGCTGTAAACATTTTTGTTATGGATGCGATATTGAATGTTGTGTTAGTGGTGTTCTCAACCTTATATTCAATACTAGAAAGCCCATAAGCTCTTTGTTGGATAATGCTGTCGTTGTGAGCCACTAAAATGTTGCCTGAAAACGAATCTGAAGCCAATGCATCCAAATAAGCTTTGATGTCCTCATCTGTGGATTGTGCAAAACTTAGAGCTCCAAAAATGAAGAGTAGGATTGTGGGAATTAGTTTTGGTTTGTGGCGCATGGTTTTGATTATTGAATGTTATTATGATTTTTAGTTTTCAAGAGCGGTTAATCCAGCTTGCGCCGCACGCACATCCTCACTGCCATGAGCGCCGCCAACATCTATGCCGCCCACAACTTGCCCATCAATTACAATGGGAATTCCTCCATCCATAATCAATATGTTTTCATCTAAGAACCGAATGTCCTCAGGAATGTTACCTTCCTTGTCACCTTTGGCGATGGTTGCCGTGTCCCGTTTTTGGGAGCAGGCGGTAAAGGCTTTTTTGTAAATCGCTCGCAAGGTATGCACGCCAGCGTTGTGATGTCTTAATACGGCAAGGGTTGGTCCTGATTTATCCACAATGGTCACGCTAATAAATAAGCCATCCCTTTCGGCCTCGTCAAAAGCGGCTTGGGTTATTTTGGCGGCCATTTTTCCTGTAAGTATGGGTTGCATGGTATTGGTTTTTTGAGCGTAGGTCATTGTTGAAAGGCTTAATGTTAATATAATTAGTATATTTTTCGTTGGATGGATATTACAAACGATTTAAGCACAAAAATCATGAAGCAGTTGACGTTTTAGCGGTGACGACTTTTGTTCCATTTTAAAACTGACTTTAAAGATAACCAAAACCAGTAGGGTGGAAAATTTAGTGGATGAAATGATTGAATTTGATTTCAAAAGCAACTTAACAAAATTATAAAATGCTGGAGCGCAGTTTTCAAATCTTGATTTTACAATTTGGGTTTTCTTTAGTGTAGCAAACTTTAGATCGTATTTTAATGCAGATACATTGAGGAATGAATCCCAGAGCCTGAGCTGATCAACAAGTACAGTTAATCAACTCGTTTTTCAAAGCGTACCTTTCTAATTCCGAAGTCGGTTTCCCATTGCTCGATTTCTTTGAACCCAAGACTTTTATACAATTGAGTGGCTGGCTTATTATTAGCGCCAGTCTCCACCACAAAAACAGCGGAGTCAAATGCATCAAAAACGAATTCTAACAATGTTCCCCCTATGCCACGTCTAAAATACATCGGACTTACAACCAAACTATTTATACGGGTGTGATTTTGGCTGTGACTAATCTCAATTATTCCCGCTAAAACGCCGTGTTCTAAATACCCGTAGAATGTGGTTTTGCTTTCCTGATAACTTTCAATAGGCCTTTTCAGCGGTGGAAAATCAACAGCATCCAACAACTTGGCTTCAACAGCATAAGACAACTGAAAAAGCGAATGCATTTGTTTTGATATTTCCAGTTTATGATTTTGAAGCTTTTTAATCATTGCTAATCAAAGTTGAAATTTGGACTGCCATTTTAATTAGGGCGGAGTGTACTGTAACGTTTGGTAAATGATCTGTTGGGTTTATTAGATAGGTAATTTAGTGAAAAATGGCCGAATAGAATTCTGTCAATTATCGGAAGCGAGTATTGATACTATGGGCTTTCAAAAATTTGACTTTTTACTTGAATGCTCGCCATTGGGAACGGTTACTTTATGTTTCTTTCTCAATGCAAATAAACCCAAAATGGGACCTATCGCCAAAATGATGTATATGCTATTTGAAGCGGTCAATGCTATCATGCTGCTAATAAATTGAATACTGATGATCGTTATTGAAAAGCCAATGCAATTGACAATCGTAAGTGCTGTGCCTTTGATTTCTGCTGGCGCGTTTTGAGCCACTAGCGTTGATAAAAGCGGCGAGTCTGCGATAACAACCATGCCCCAAAAAATTAGAAAACCAATAAACAACCCTTCAGATGCACTGGCAAATAGTAATGGAGACATGAGGCAACAGGCGCAAGACAGGAATAGTGCCGTGAATGCGGTTCTTTTGGTTCCTACACTTTGCGCCATGTAGGCAGCGCCAATACAGGCCAAGCCGCCAACGCCAATGACTATAAATGATAAGACTGGAATATTGAAAAGTGCTTGAGAATGCTCAACGCTATATTTTTTAAGCATGATGGGTACAAAGGCCCAAAAGGCATACAACTCCCACATGTGTCCAAAATAGCCAAAAGCCACTGACCGAAATTCCCGATTTTTAAATACGCTTAAAAAAGCGGTTGGGTTGATTCTTTGGCTGGGTTTTCGGTACGGCCCGTCAGGCACTAAAATGAACATCAATAGGCCGCCCAATACCGCAAGCGATGAGGTTGCAAGCAGTACAGATTTCCACGGAAATGTATCCGTTATTCCCTTTAATAAATGAGGAAACGCAGTACCTACCACCAATGCAGCGACTAAAAAGCCAAGCGACTTGCCGAGTCCCTTTTCATAGTAATCTGCCGCTATTTTCATCCCTACTGGGTAAATGCCAGCCAGAAAAAAACCGGTTAAAAAACGAAGGGAAAGTAAACTCATTAAACTATTGTCTTCCCAGATTATCCCTAAATTGAACAGTGACCCCAGTAAGGCACTGATTAAAAATACTTTTGAAGGTGAGAATCGGTCGGCAATGGTCAAAATTGCGAAAAGCAGCGTGCCAATGATAAATCCAAATTGTACGGCCGAGGTTAAATGGCCTAATGCACTGGGGCTAAGCTCATAATTTAAGACCAGATCATTGATTACGGCATTTCCAGCAAACCAGAGTGAGGTACAGCAAAACTGCGAAATTACAATGGCTGGAAGTATGAATTTAGCGTGTTTCAAGGCTGGATTTTTCAGTTGTATTTCATGTGCTTGCAAAAGATCTCTGGCACGGTCAAGCAACCAATTTATTAAATAAAAACAAGCCCGAATATCCGGAAGGAGTATTCGGGCTTAAGTCATGCCTAGCAATTAATTTTAAGCGATGTTGTATTTTAGTGCTTTTTTAAATCTGTTATACTGTTAGCGCTAATACTTCGCATATCACTCTGAGTTGCTAGAAATCAATTTTTTGTAAAGACATAAATATACGGGTCATCATAGAATATTGAAAAGCTTTCAGTATTTACAGCAACATCTTCTTGATAAGTGTCTCCATCTTCATCTGCATCATATTTTAATTTATAAGTATTATTTCCTAAATTTTCCCAAGTTCCAGCGTCGGCAAAATCCGATTCACAAGTGCCAGCAGCAGTAGTGGTATAAGATGATTCTACAAATGTTCCGTTGGATTTGATTGTGAAATTACTTTGTACATCGCAATCATCTATAGGAAGTTCGTTATCGTTTAATAACGCTTTTGACAGCGACCAAACCCCTACAAAAGCGTCTTCTTCTACTTCTTGGATTGGTGGATTGTCATCATCACTAGAACAAGAGGTAAAAGTTAGCGTCACTGCGGTTAAAAGTAAAATTAGTTTTTTCATTTTTAAAATTTGTTTTTCAATGGTTTAGTGATTAACTGTGTGTAATTAAATGAGTAATATTTTTGTTCGATTCTTTTAATAACAGAAGTTCATCATTCTGGATGTAAAAGTTAATCTGTTTGTATATGGCTTATAGCGTGATCAAGCAGCGAATGTAGCAAAAAATGGAAGGAATCATAGTAAAAACCGTAAGATTTCACATACAAATATAAGGCTTGTACTTAATTGTACATGCTGTAGCAAGTTCTGCTTTTTTTTAGAATTTGAATTATTCGGCTAAAATCCTGTGTTTCAGTTTTCCAAGTTTAAAGGAGTCAATTTCACTGAGTTCATTTACTAAGTTCAGCTATTTCTTTTTCAGAAACTGTCTTATTGCGGCCCATTGTTTCAACATATCCCTTGCGTCTTGTGCTGGATAGCCTAGAACAGTTTTTCCTGCTTCCACATCACCTATAACTCCTGAGCCGGCACCAACGGTAGCGCCAGAATGTATGGTGGTGTGGTCTTTTATAGAGGCGCTGCCACCAATAACAACACCATCACCTAAGGTGACAGAACCTGCAAGACCGCTGTGTCCGGCCATAATGCAAGAACGTCCCATAATGCTGTTATGCGCTATTTGTACCAGGTTGTCAATTTTGCAACCATCGCCAATAATCGTGGAGCTGAATTTTGCCCTATCCACACAGGAGTTGGCACCAATTTCAACATAATGCCCAATGATGACGTTGCCTATCTGTGGGATTTTAACCAATCCTTTGCCATCCTCACTTGGTCGATATCCAAAGCCATCAGCGCCAATGCTTACATTGGTGTGAAAAATGCAATGACTACCAATAATACAGCGTTCACGTATTATGGTGCCAGACCAAACAATGGTATTATTGCCTATCGTGGTGTCATCAAAGACACAAACATTGGGATATAATATCACTTCGCTTCCCAACTCCACAGCTTTACCAACATAACAATTGGCACCAATCTTACAGCCAGCACCAATTTTTGCAGTTTCATGAATCACGGCAGTTGGATGGATATCGGTATCAAAAACAGGTGTTGGCGGATTGAAAAGCTCTAATAGCTTTGCCATGGCTAAATCCACATTTTTCACTTTAAGAAAGGCGCGATTTTCGCCGGGTTCAAGATCTAGATCCGTATGGACAAGGGCTGCACAGGCTTCTGAATCTGGCCAAAACTTCGCGTATTTTTTGCTGCCAATGAATGTGATTTGAGTAGGGCTTGCTTTTCGAATTTCCTCGGGTCCCTCAATTTTTTGGGTGGTATTGCCAATTAATTCGGCTTTTAAAATGTTGTTGATTTCACTTATCGTGTAGGATGCCATTTTTTATTTTAGTTAGTGATTAGTAATTTTGAACTATAAAGGTAAAAATTTAATTGCCTTGCTGCGTGGTTAAGCACTTAAATTAGCAAAAGCGAAACGAATAGAGTGGCGATAACTATTGAGAGTAAGAACAAATGATTCGGGCTTCTAAGGAAGCTGGAACCATGGCTTAAGTTTTAAGTGATGTGTTCTAGGTTGAAAACCTAGATTCCTAATTAACTTGAAATTGACTGATTTTCAATGCAGTTACTTGTTGAAAATGTGTTTATTCAGTAATTAATCGAAATTCTAAATTATTTTGAGTATAATCAAGTCCAACAATTCCATGTTCCATATCATAATAGACTTTGTCTATATTTGAACCTTCATAAAGCGTGAAATAATCATTTGGAATAACAACTTTAATCTTTGAATAACTGAAACCATTGAATTCCATTTGAATTAAATTTTCAAATGGTGGGACTGCTTCAAACCCATTTCCCAAACAAAAGGGGCATCTTAAAAGGGAATTATCATTTTAGTCAAAATGCTTCCGTCTCCAACTTTATGAATATGTATAGGTGTTTGGTTGCAGCCTCCGCCAACCTGATTAGAAACGTCAACATCTAAAAGCTCGAGTCCAATCCACAAATCGTCATAATAATAACTTGCTGTTTGAGTAGGTTGACTAAAAGCAATGCCACTTACAAATGCTTTTTCCAAATTATAAGTTGTTGGCTTAATGCGCACTATTTCATTTTGTGCATTTCTAAAGGTAATAACCTTATGGATATCTTGATTATGTTCAGGAATAAATTCATAATCGGAACTTTTGAAATTTTGATAAGGTTCATCAGCCGTGGCTTGACAAGAAACTAATAACACAGATACTCCTAATAGTGTAAGTATGGATTTCATGATTTTTTGCATGGTTTCCAGCGTTCGTGTGTTTGAGAGGTATGTTTAAGCGCCTAATTTATTGAAGCAAACCAAATAGAAGATTCCAGCGCAATTTTAGCAACTAAGCTAGAAACTGGCAATAAATTATACACGGCTTCGCAAACCATTATCTGTTTTCATTTCTCAAATAAACGTTTTGCTCAAAGAGTTTGTAGAAGTTATACGTCTCTTTATCTCCGTATGGAAAAAAATTGGTAAAGTAAACTAGTGCAATATTTTTTTCTGCATCTAACGAATAATAGGAATTAGCCAGGCCTCCCCAATATCCTGAACCTTTACTTCGTAATATTTCATCTTCACTATCCTCAATTGCCCATGCTAATCCATGTGTATCGCCTTCCGAGTTAATGCTAAGATCATTAGGTAGGTGATTGCTAGACATCAATTCAACAGTTTCTGGTTTTAGAATTTGACCACCATCATATTTGCCATCATTCATCATGCATACAAGAAATGTCAAGTAATCTTTTGGTGATCCAAATAAACCGCCACCTGCACTATAATCAGTAACGGAAGTTGATGGAATACGAGGATACTCTTGAAAACCGATAGAGTCGCGTTTTCCCCAAGAAACAATATTTTCTTTTAAGTTTTCAGGGACGTTAAACCAAGTACTATTCATTTCTAAAGGTCCCGTCACATTTTTCCTCAGGTAGGTCTCGAGGCTTTCGCCACTTATTTTTTCAATGATTTTACCCACCCAATCTAAGCTTGTTCCGTATAGCCAGAGTTCTTCCGCCTCAAATAATCTAGGCATGTCTTCATATTCCCATTCAGATTTGTCAAATGCTTGAAGGCGTTCATCCATAAATTCATATCCAAATCCAGAAGTATGAGTTAGCAAATGTCTTAAGGTAATAGGAGTATTGGATTTTATAAGCGCGCCGTTTTTGGTGAGTATAGGAATGGATGTCATCTCAGGCATGAGTTCAGCTAGTGGATCATCTAAACCAATTAAATTTTGTTCAACAAGTTGCAATGCGGCAACTGAAGCAATAGCCTTCGTCATTGAATAGATTCTAAAAATATTATTTTCAGTTATGCTGTCTTTTCCATCCCAAACAGACGGGCCATATGCATACCATTCCATTTTACCTTCTTTAGTGCTATATCCCATAACTGCAGCAGGAAGAGTGCTCTTTTGAAAATAAGTTTTAAGTGGCAATGCATCAATTACTACATTGCTTTCTTGTTTTCTGGTTTTGCAACCCGTTAATATTGAAATGGTAATTAGTGCAACTAGTAATTGTTTCATAATTGAATGGAGGTTTTGATTGATTGAGTGTTTGCCAACACTTGATGTCCCATCAAATATAACCATTCAAAACGAATATCGACGAAGTGCTTATTCAGAATCAAAAACCTCTTGAAAAGCTCGCGATTTGTTTTTTTTGCCCATTCTTTATGGCTAATTTGTTCAAATGTTGCGAAGCATTGCAGTATATGAACTTTGGTGCGGTTCGGTAAAGTCTTTCCAATTAAAGGTAGCTTTGAAAAATTTTGGCATTTCCTGAGTGAGCATTGATCGGGTCACAATTTTTATTCAAACAACCTATCATCAAAAAAATAATCTTCATTTCTAATCAATGAAACTTTTTCTGTAAATAATGGATGTTTGCTATTGACTATATAATTATACTCTTGTGGAATCACTGCTGAAGGCACTTTCAGTATCAACGAGCGCTGTTCGGTATACCATGCGGAACCTATTAGTTGTAATTTATAATAAGATTCAAAAGAACGCCAAGTATTAGGTAAGTTTTTAACTGGAACTTGCTCAAATAAATCTTCTTCATCAGCTATTGATAGTATCATTAACTCATAATCTGGAAGTTTCTTGATCGTATTTCTATGAACCACCAACTCCAAAGTTGAAAGTGACCTAGATGCACCTGTATAAATGACATATTCACCATCTAGATTCCATCTGTTGGCCGCTCCAGAACTTGATAATGCTTTTGAATGCTTTTTATGAGAAATTCTATATACTTCCATATTTAGACATTGTCACCATATTCAATTCCTGTAATCCTATCTTCAATGTATCTAATTCCAGAGATGGTTTTAAAAAAGTGCTCAGGTCTTTCATCATTAAAATGAAAGTTTGGCTTTTCTAACCAATCGTTGAATTCTTCCTTCGAGCCAAAAACCCGTTCACCTAGTTTGTATAACGAAAAGAGTAGAAGCAATTTCTCCTTGAAATTTATATTCAGCTTAGTTTTAGAACTCCGATAGTTTAGAACTGTTTTTTCGCTGACATTGAACCATTCAGAGATAACCTTATCGGTTGCGTGGGTTAAGGTTTTGAATTGTCTTAATTGCCTGGTGCCTATATTTGCTGAATGCAAATAGGTAATAACCTGACTATCTGAAATATTTGCAGGAATATCTCTGATTAAATCTTTTGTTGTATCCATAATTCAAAACTTTTATTTAATATACGTAAACCTTCTTATTATATGACGTAAAAGTTCTGATTTATTTGAAGCTAACTGGTCACAGCCGATCAAATCCATCCATTCAAAAAAAACGCATTGAACAATTAAAGCCTAACGCTGGTAAAAGACCAGTTTCGCACTGGGATAAAGGAGGGATTGCCGTATACCATTTGCCTTCTGTTCTTTCTAGATTAGCACCATTTAATGCCTGCATGAGCTGAATAAGCTGCAGCACCAGAACTCCTGATTTTATCGCCATACAAGCCACACAACATACTTTCTAAATGATAAAAAAATCATTCAGAAACCCTGCCTTAATAGGCTATCTTCAATAGTTTTATTGTATGTTAAAGAGCTCTATGAGAAAAACATTAAATAAAATGAAAAGCAAATCTCTAATTACTTTTTGTATTCTGGTTTTGGGCATTGGCCTTAGCGGCTGTGCCCAGAAAAAAGAAAAAAAAGAAGAAAAAGAAGCTGTATACCAAAATAGGCTTTCTAACGCTAGCAGCCCTTATCTACAAGGTCATGCAGATAATCCGGTAGATTGGTATGAGTGGGGCGAAGTGGCTTTGGAAAAAGCTAAAAAGGAGAACAAACCTATCATCATAAGTATTGGTTATGCTTCCTGCCATTGGTGCCACGTGATGGAAGAGGAGACGTTTATGGACTCTAGTGTGGCAAAGATAATGAACCAAAATTTTGTGTCTATAAAAATAGATCGTGAGGAAAGGCCAGATATAGACCAGATATATATGAATGCGGCCACACTCAATGGTGGCCATGGCGGATGGCCTTTAAACGCATTTGCACTTCCCAACGGCAAACCATTTTTTGCCGCTACTTATTTTCCCACCAAAGCATGGAAAGACCTTTTAAATCAGATTGCCAAAACTTATGAAAAAAATCCTGAGCGCTTGGTTGAAGCCGCCAATTTATTAACAGAAGGAGTGAAACAACAAGACATCATAGATAGCCCTTTGAAAAAAGAGGTGTTGTTTACTGAGGAAGATTATGTAGGCTTATGGAAAAACTGGAAGTCGGTTATAGATCGAAAAAAAGGAGGTTTTAGAAGGGCCCCAAAATTTCCCTTGCCGGTTGGCTGGGAATTTCTTCTTCAATATTCGGCATTGACCGGAAATGAAGATGCATTGGAAGCTGTGAAAACTACCTTAACCAATATGGCAAGGGGTGGCATTTATGATCAGTTAGGCGGTGGTTTTTCCAGATATTCGGTAGATGAAGATTGGTTTGCTCCCCATTTTGAAAAGATGTTGTATGATAATGCCCAGCTGGTAAGTCTTTACTCCAATGCCTATAAGATTACAAATGATGAGGAATACGAAGCTGTTATACGTGAGACGCTGGAATTTATTGAGCGAGAACTTTCTGCAGAAAATGGAGGCTTTTATTCATCTCTTAATGCCGATTCTGAAGGAGAGGAAGGTCTATTCTATGTCTGGGAAGAACATGAATTGGAAAAACATTTAACGCCAAAAGAAGCTGAAGTATTTGCTGAATTTTATGGCGTGCAGTCTAAAGGGAATTGGGAGGATAATAAGAATATTCTGTTCAGGGAGCATAAAGCGTCGGTCTTCGCTCAAAAAAATGATTATACCGCTTCAGAATTTCAGATACACTTGAAATCAGCCGAAAAAAAGTTGATGGCTGTGCGCAATAAGCGTATTCGGCCTTCTACAGATGATAAGATATTAACCTCATGGAATTCGCTTATGGTTATTGGCTATCTTGATGCTTACACTGCATTGGGTAAGGAGGCGTATAAAACAAAGGCAAGTGAAGCCTTAAGTTTTATAGAAAATAACCTGATGCAGAACGATGGCGGATTGTATAGAAATTATAAAGATGGGAAACCTAGTATAAATGCTTTTCTAGACGATTACGCATTTTTGGCAAGTGCATATATAAAAATGTATGAAGTCACGCTTAATAAGAAGTGGTTGGTGAAATCCAAAAAGCTGGTAGATTATACCTTGAAACATTTTTTGAATAAAGATTCAGGCATGTTTTATTACACTTCAGAAACTGACAAAAAATTAATAGCCCGAAAAATGGAAATCAGCGATAATGTGATTCCAGCTTCAAATTCAGAAATGGCCATGGTTTTATATAAGCTGGGGAATTATTTTCAGGAGAACACATTTATAAGCCATTCCCAAAAAATGTTGGCGCAGGTAAAAGAAAGAAGCCTCGACGGAGCTGCTTATTATGCAAATTGGGCGAAATTAATGGGAATGATGGTTTACACACCCTTCGAAATCGCGGTTATGGGTAAAGATGCTGTTGATCTTAACCTGGAATTGCAAAAAAACTATGTTCCTATTTCCATATTTATGGGAGGTAAAAAAGAAGATATGCCGTTATTGCATTTAAAATTGGTTGAAGACGAAACTTATATTTATGTGTGCAGAGACCGAACTTGTAAACTTCCGGTAAAACAGGTAGATCAGGCGATGCAACAAATAAGTGATTTCCTCAAAGAGGATAAAGTTTCGAAACATTTGCGGCCATAATCCTATTTAGCTTGGTTGGATAAAAGGAGTTGCAGAATTATAACTGTGAGCTTTTTTTTAGTACATCAAATTTAGCACTATCTGCACGCTGATTTTTACCGCCTGGGTTAGGGCGTTCTTGATTGAATTAAATGGAATAAAAACATGGTCTTGGTTTACTTTTTTGAAACCGAAAACAGACAACCGAAAACAGACAACCGACAACAGACAACCGAAAACAGCGCCAAGACTGGAAGCTAACTAAGCAGCCTTAGTTGTGTTTGATTACCTCCGTTCCTCTGAGATAGTTGATAAAATTTCAATTCCGCTCTTTTTCATGAGCTCACTTGCATTAAAGTCAGTACAAATACCGGGATCAAGTTCATAGCTAAAGATCATTGAATGCTCTTTAATCTCACTATTGAAACTATAATTGGTAACTAAGTTTTTGCTGCCCGATAGTTTTGCAAGGTCAATATCGTGTGTTGCAATGATTCCTGATGTTTTGAGCTTGTTTAATTGATTAATCAATGAATAACCTCCTTTATGTCTGTCTTCCGAGTTTGTGCCTTTGAACATCTCGTCCAAAAGGAAATAAACGTTATCATTGCGTTCTATTAGCTTCAGCATCTTTTCAATTCTGTTTAATTCAGCATAAAAAGAAGAGATGCCTTTCATTAAATTATCTTGGGTTCGCATGCTGGTAAATATATTCAGGTTCGTAAGCTTTGCATATGTTGCACAACAAGGTGCACCAGCCAATGCCAATACAAGGTTTAGGCCAACGCTTCTTAAAAAAGTGCTTTTTCCTCCCATATTAGAACCTGTAATCATAACAATGTTACCAGCTCCCTCTGAGTTGAAATCATTGCAAACACGTTCATTTGAATGGATTAAGGGATGTCCCAACGACTCAAAATGAATGTAGTTGTTCTTTTCTGTGAGCTCTGGAAATGTATAGGATGGGTTTGAATAGCAAAATCCTGCAAAACTATTAACAACCTCAAATCCACTTACTACTTCCGCCCAAGATTTTAAAAACGTTTTATTCTTTGATTTCCATTGTTCTGTGCCAATAATCAAGTAAATATCCAAGAGCAGGACGCTGTTTAATAAAGGATACATGTAGTTGCCACCTATGGGTATCTTTTTTATGGGTCTTTGATGGGAGAATTCTAGTATACTGCACAGCTTTTTAATTTCATGGTATGCTGAATAGTTGCCTTTTGTGAATACAGATTGTAATTTGTTTAATTTTTTTGACTTGAAACTTTCGCTTTCAATTTTATGGATAAGCGTTTGATAACTTTTTAAGGTGCTGAGATTCTCTGTTGAGGTTTCAACGATATTTTCGGCAATGGGGCTCAGCTTTCTTAAAATCATATAGTTGGTAAGCAAAACTAAAATCAAGAGCGCTACATAAATAATAGTATTGGATGGATTCAAATTAGTGTAAAAAAAGTATGAGACCAACACTAATAGCACAGGAAGGCTTATCGCGGCAGCTATATATAAGTGTTGATTTTTTAATAAAGTAGCAGGTTTTTCTACCCAAGCTAAAAGTTTGAAATAATCACTATTTTTATTTTGAAAGTGCATGCCTGAGGCTTGAAAACCTTGCCTCCAATCCAATTTTTGAGATAATTCTTTGATGGCTTCTTGTCGGTCATAAATTTCATGGTTGGGTGCGGGATCAGATAGCCATTCGGATAAGAGCATCGCACCAGACTCTGTAGTGGTTCTATTTACCAATTGAAAAATGGAATGTTGACCAAAGACATCTAAATCTGCGGAATAAGGATGATTTTGATTTATAAATTCATCTCCGGGATCAAAAGCTTCAAGATCACATTCTTCTCTTAGAATTTCAGATTCATTTATTGTTTTCAGAAATGAGGTCTGCTTTTTTAAGTAGGCTATTTTGTCATGATGCTTTATAACTAAAGCAAAACCTAGTATTAAAATGGGAAAAGCAATAAAAATGGCAGTAATTAAATTGAAGATAAACAAGCTTATAAGAATGGCAGTTGAAATTATAAAAAAGAATAGCCTAAGCCATGAATAACGATTCAATAACTTACTTAGCCTAACTAATTTGGCAGCATTCAGTTTTATATTATCTCTATAAATCTTCATTGGTTTTCTATTTAAAATGTCCAGAAAATTAAAATACCGTGATGGCTAATTTTCAATCGGGCAACTAATCACTATAAATCCCTAAATATATAACTTAAAGTTTAAGTCCAAGTTTTTTCCTTTTTTAGATGTTAGACCTTAGAGCAATCCTTAATTATTTTTCAGAACTAAGCGCATGTGTCAATGAGGGAATGACATTCTAAATCAACAACATCGGGGCAAGCCCATGAGGTATGAAATGAAAAATACACTTTGTATACCGAGGCAAGCTTAGGGGAATAAATCCCTTTGGAGGGATTCAAAAGTGTGTTTAACAGCTAAAGACTAAAAGCAATTTGATGCTTCCGTTCAGCGCTTATATTCTTTATACCTTTGCGGTTTTAAAGCAAAAAAGCATTTCGTTTTATGAAAATAACCAATGCCCATCAAAATAACCTCAAGAACATTGATTTAGACATTCCTGAAAATTGTTTGATCGTGGTCACTGGGTTGTCAGGTTCAGGGAAATCCTCCTTGGCCATGGGCGTGATTGCCAATGAAGGCTATCGGTATTTTCTAGAAAGCTTGCCCGCCTACAACCAACAAAACGGACAAATGATCCCGACTGCTGAGGTCGATGAGATCCAAGATTTGCCACCTGTAATCAAGGTTGAGCAGTCGAAACGCTTCCAGTCCATCAATGCAACTTTTGGGACGCTCTCTGAGTTGGCGGCAGTGTTCAGGATTATATTTGCCCGCTATTCTGGAGAGGAAACCATGAGCAAGTCGCTCTTTTCTTTCAATCATCCAAAAGGTGCCTGTGAGGTATGTCGTGGGATTGGCGAAGCGGAATATATTGATCTAAATAAGCTGATAGGCGATACACATAAAACCCTGAGAGAAGGCGCTATCACCACCACCTTGCCGAACGGCTATATCGTGTATTCACAAATTACCGTTGAGGAATTAAATAAGGTCTGTAAAGCCCACGGTTTCAATGTGGATATTCCATGGAAAGAACTTTCAGATGAACAAAAAGAGGTCGTCTTAAATGGCAGTGATCGCCTCAAGGTGTTTTATGGGAAACACGGCTTGGAATCTCGATTGAGATGGCAAGGGATTAAAGCCAAACCCCGTGAAGAAGGCTATTACAAAGGCATGCTTCCCATTATGCAGGACATTTTAAGACGGGATAGAAATCCGAACATCCTAAAATTTTCAAGTTCCCAAGTATGCCCGAGCTGCAAGGGTGGCCGCATCAAAGCAGAACAGCTGACCTACCAATGGAAAGGGTTGAATTTCCAAGCTTGGATGGAGCTGTCTTTAAACGATTTATACGATCAGCTCAATCGGCTAGATTTGAATGCTGGCGAAAAGCTATTGGTTGATAAAATTTCCACCCAATTAATGGATTTGATCCGATTGGGTATGGGCCATTACCAGCTGAGTACTGCAAGCACTTCTATTTCCTCTGGCGACGGCCAACGCATCAAGCTCATCAATCAAGTCAACAGCAATCTGCAAGGTATTTTATATGTGTTTGATGAGCCTTCCATTGGCTTATCGGCCAATTACCAAAGCTATTTGCTGCATATTTTGGATCGATTGATCAAGCGGGGCAATACCGTGATGGTGGTGGAGCACGATTTGGAGTTTATACAAGCGGCAGATTGGATTGTTGAACTGGGACCAGAAGCAGGAATTCATGGTGGGGAGGTGGTCTTTAACGGTTCCATTCAGGACTTTTTAAAGGCGAAACATTTAAATAGTCCTACCTTATCAGCCCTTAAAACGGCTAATGCCCAAACGCCTTCTAAATCTATAAAGAAGCCTAAAAAAGGGTCGGTTACTAGCTTTCAGCCGCAGGCGAATCAGCTGTCGGTAGTGAGCCGGAAAACCCCAGAATTTTTAGAACGCCTTAAGCGCTATTGTGAACAGGAACATTTAAATCTCATCACCGTCACCGATCAGCCCATTGGTAAAACCCCTCGCAGCAATCCGGCGACTTATACCGGCTTAGCCGACAAAATTCGTGATTTGCTTGCGAAAACAACCGAAGCGAACTCCTTAAACCTTGGTAAAAGTGCCTTTTCATTCAATAATAAAAAAGGCCGATGTGAGGCTTGTGAAGGTGCTGGCGTGATTACCCTCTCCATGAGTGTGATGGGCAGCATCAATCAGATTTGTCCCACTTGTAATGGCAAGCGTTTTAAGACTGAAGTGCTACGCGTGCATTGGAAAGGTAAAACTATTGCCGCTATTTATAACCTGAGTATTGAAGAAGCTCATGACTTCTTTTCTGCGGAAAAAAATATCAGCGAAACCCTGTCCTTGATGATGCAATTGGGCTTGGGGTATATCAAACTTGGGCAACCGTCTAACACCTTATCGGGTGGAGAAGCGCAACGGATTAAACTCACCAAACATTTCGCCAAAAAATCCAAACAGACGCTTTTGGTATTGGAAGAGCCCAGCATTGGATTACATCAACAAAATGTGGGGCAATTGTTAGAAGCCCTCAACCAACTGAAGCCACAAACCGCAGGCATACTTTGCTTTGAAAACCATCCGCTTTTTCAATCGGCATGTGATATTTGCGTGGATAATGCGCTGGAGGTTCAGGCTATGGATGTGAAAGAAGAGGCGCCACAGCAACGGGAGCTAATTTCCATTCGGGGTGCACGAACACATGTACTCAAAGACCTGGATTTGGACTTTCCCAAAAATCGATTATCGGTTGTCACAGGTGTATCAGGATCGGGTAAATCTTCCTTGGTGATCGACACTTTGCATGGTTATGGGCTGCAGGAAATGACCAAACAGTTTTCGGCGTATCAACAGTCTAGAGTGGGAGTGAATTTTCAGTTTGAAGTCGATCATATTGAAGGACTCACGCCAAGCATTTGCATTACGCGTAAACAAAAAAACGATTCTCAGCGCTCAGATATTGCGAAACAAACGGGGATTGACAAGATCTTGCGTTTTGCCTTTTCCCGAAAGGCGCAATATGAAGGCAAAGAATTATCGGCCAGCCATTTTTCAAACAATCACGAATTAGGAAAATGTGCAGTATGTGAAGGCCTTGGCCAAGAATTGCTTCCTGATCTTAACAAGCTGGTATTGAATCCAGATAAAAGCATTGCCAATGGTTTATTCGCCCATAACAAAGCCATTGGCTATTATGCTGATCCTAAAGGGCAGCATATGGCAATTTTGAAAGTGGTGGGACATGAGTATGGGTTTACCTTGGAAACACCTTTTAAGGCGCTCACTCCAGAACAAAATGAAATTTTGTTACAGGGTACAGGGGATAAGGTTTGGGAAGCTGATTGGGTATACCAAACGAAAACCCGAGAGGGCACGCAGGCTTTAAGCATGCCATGGAAAGGCCTCTTCCAATACCTGCAAGACGACTATTTTAAGACCCGTAAAAACAAAAACACCGGTCATCTCACGGCGCTATTTTCTTACCGGGAATGCAACCATTGTGAGGGCAGTGGATTGAAGCCTGAACGATTGGTGTTCCGCATTGCGGGCAAATCCATCCATGCCATCAAAGCAATGGATTTTAAAGCCTTAGGGAAATGGCTTTCTAAAACTGCCAGCCCCACCAAAGGTATCGACGGAAAACTCCTTTCTAAAATTGAGCCGCACCTCCACAACACCATTACTAGGGCAAAGGAATTACATATAGATCACCTGCAACTCAACCGAAAATCTCCCACACTTTCTGGGGGAGAAAACCAACGCGTTGCCTTGATCAAGCAGTTGAACAGTCCGTTGAAAGGAGTGACCTATTTGTTGGATGAACCTTCAGCAGGTTTATCGCAGGAGAATATTCCAGACCTGATTCGCATTCTAAAAGAGCTGATAGATAAAGGAAATACCGTAATCGTGATTGAACACGACAAATCAATTATTCATGCGGCGGATCATATCGTGCAGATCGGCCCCAAAGCAGGGAAATTGGGCGGCTATATGACGTATCAAGGCAGTCCAGAAGGTTTACTCAAACAAGCCGATTGCCATCCTTTTTTGAAAACGCCTAGCAAAGCCGTGCAGCTTAAAGATGGCCCGACCCATATCAACATCCGAAAGCTTGCCAAACATTCACTAAAGAAAGACGCATTAGCATTGCCTATTGGTGGCATTACCGCACTAACCGGAAAATCAGGTATCGGGAAAACCACTTTGGTCAAAGACATCCTGATCCCGAGCATTAACACGGGCCAGCCAGTAAATTGTGCTGGGCTCGATTTGCCCAAAACTTATGCAGGGGCACAGTATTTTGAGCCCAAAAAGCTAAGGACCTACGCCAATACTTTGCTGGTGTCTTATTTGGATTTGCTGAAAGATATCTGCAACATATTTGCCAGTGAAACCAAGCTTAAGCCGAAAGACTTCTCTTATAAAACCAAAAAAAGCCAATGCCCAAATTGTAAAGGCAAGGGTTTTGTTGAAACCAGCTTGGACATTACCGCCAATGCCATTGAAACTTGCGAAGACTGTAATGGGCAGCGCTATCAACAACATATTTTAGCCCATGAAGTGCAATCGAAACATATTGCTGAGGTGCTTGCCATGACTATCCTGGAATTGAAAGCTTGGCTTAGAGATTTTAAAGTGTCTGCAAGTCGCTTCGAATTCATTAAAAGCTTAGAAGCTATTGGCTTGGCACATTTGAGTTTAGAGCAAACGGTGCAATCGCTTTCTTCTGGTGAAAAGCAACGCTTATTGCTTTTGAATTGGCTGCAAGATAGCCCAAAAAACGAACTCTTTGTTTTAGATGAACCTAGCACGGGCTTGCATTATGCCGATATTGATTTGCTTTATGACATTTTAGAAAAACTCAGCAGCGACAATGATATTCTGGTGATTGAACACAATCCGTATTTATTGGAGAAAATAGGCGTAGGTTTGGTATTGGCCTAATTAGACTTGTTCTAGCAATATATCTTATAAGTTGTTGTGCGTCATTATGGAACAATCCTTGATATTGAGAACAAAACGTTCACAATGAAATTTAAAAAACTACTGCTATCCTTAATCTTCATTAGCAACATTGGAATCGCTTCTTATTCACAGACAAGCAATATTCAAAAATTTGACACTATTCAGCAAAGAATAAATAAAGTTGAAAATAGTCTTAGTCCACTAGCTTTAAATCCAGGAGCATCCCTTTGGAATCTTGAAAAGCAAATGCAGAAATACAACGTTTCTGGACTTAGCATTGCAGTAATCCATAACTACGAAATTGAGTGGGCTAAAGGTTATGGTTCAACTGGTGCTAAAGAAATACCAAACGTGACTGAACAAACGGTTTTTCAGGCTGCTTCGATTAGTAAATTCGTAAATGCTGTAGCAATGCTGAAGTTGATGGAATTGAAAAAAATAGATTTAAATGAAGATATTAACAATTATCTGACCTCTTGGAAATTCCCCTATAATAAAAATGTTGACACTAACCCAATTACGATTCGTCAACTATTAAGCCATACAGCTGGTTTATCAACTCACGGATTTGGCGGATATAAAAATTCAGATAAACTTCCATCAATAATTCAAACTTTAGAGGGTAAAAATCCAGCAAACTCAGACAAAGTGGAGCAAATTCTGCCAACCAATAAAAAATTTAAATATTCTGGAGGAGGAACAACTATTTCTCAATTGATTTTAATGGACAATTCAATTTCATCATATGAAAGCTTTTTAAATAAAAATTTATTTGAACCATTACAAATGAACAATTCATTTTATTCGACAGAATTTGATAAATATCCAAAGGACTTGGCTTTTGGGCATAAAGGAAACGGCAAAACTTTAAATAACAACTATAATTTATATCCTGAATCTGCTGCCGCAGGTCTATGGACAACACCTACAAATTTATCGAAACTAATTACTGATATTCAACGAAGTTTAAAAAATGGAACAGGCAAAATTCTTTCGCAACAAGCAACAAAAGAATTAATTGAGCCTACTTTAAAAAATAGTAATTCAGCATTAGGTGTTTTTTCAGAAAATCAAAACGGACAATTGTATTTACAACATTCAGGTGCTAACAAAGGATTTAGAGGGAAATTCTATTTTAGTGCAGAAAATGGAAATGGTGTTGTTATTATGCTTACTGGTACAAATACCGAAATCATTGAAGAAATTATTAGAAGCGTTGTATTAGTGTATAATTGGGCAGGATTTGAAAAATTGCTGGTCTCACCAGAATTAAACCTAAGGGATATAGATTTAAGGAAATACATTGGAACTTATGTTCTGGAAAATAGAAACGTTCAAGTTAGTTTAAAAAAAGGAGATTTAATACTGACCGAAAAAGGGAAATGGAGTTCTAAACTCACCGCTTTGAACAACTCTACATTTGTAGTCGATATTGTAAAGCCACAAGCAACGATTGAATTTGTTACAGATACTGATGGCTCTATAAGTAAGTGTATATTAAAACAAGGCGAATTGACCGAATGGATAAAAAAAGAATAAAATAACGAACGAACAACAACTATATCTCATAGAAAGGAAGTTGATAAATCAAAGTTGAGGTATACCTGCCGGCAGGCAGGTTTGCGAGTCCGCCAAATTTTATGATTTTCACGCTACGAGCCCTATAGAAGACCGTTGACATTCGTTTTTTAAGATTAGCTACTTTTTACCTGTTAACAAGAAAACAGGAAAATGACCTGTTTCTTTTTTCATGACACTTGCTGTTTGAATCTTTAAGTCTCTAAATCCAGCATGCTTTGCAATGCTCAAGAATTCGTTTCTATCAAATCCGTTATGAAAAACTCCAGTATCTTCTGAATGAAAAGAACCATCCTCTGTGTCAAGGTCGGCGATGGCAATGGTTCCATCATCATTAAGTAAGGCATGAAATGTATTGAATAGTGCTTGCACATGGGCTATATGATGAATAGTCATAGACGACATAATTGCATCGAATTTTTTGTCTAATGTTTCTTTTGTTAAATCCATTTGCACTATTTGAAGCTTGCAATCTATTGTATCCATTTTTGATTGTAAAACGCCAATCATGGATGCAGAAATATCGACCGCTGTAATTTCGCCTACGTATGGAGCAATTTGAGATAATAACAACCCGGTACCAGAACCAAAATCCATAATATGCATCTCCTTTGAAAAGGATAGTTCCTTTAGTATTGTTTCAGCGATATTATCTACATTTTGAGTTCTGGATTTATCTCCATCATATCCTTCTGCCTTTTCTGCGAAATAATCTTTTTGCTTAGATTTCATTTTCTTGATTATGTGTTTTGAAATTATTGCGAGCGTTTGCGTGTAATACCCTATGCATCCATCTCAAACATGTATGCAAATAGTTTCTGTTATTCCAAATGTGACAATAATTAAAATCAACCTTTACTGGAAACTATAGATGAGCGTATAAAAAGGCAGCCAGAGTAAAAATTTGATGATGTTATGATCAGACTATTTCTTTTATTTTGATTCCAAATTGCTTTATTTGCTCTTATCGTTTTGATCAGTTTTTTAATAAGAGCGCGTAACCTTCATTTCCGTATTTAAAATTTGAGCAACCGCCTGTTTGTATTTTATAGGGTTTGAAGCTTTTTTTATGGCTTTATATGTTTTTTGAGGATTTGATGTGGCTTGCGAAAAGTACTCCCAAAAACCGAGCATCTTCATTTTTATAGGTGTAGGCCCAGATAAAAACGCATCGTATTGCTGATAAATAGTATCGTGAAATTCTGAAAAAATAGCCCATCTGTTTTCGGGATATTCTGTAGTGTTATTTTTAATCATACTCGGCAAAAAAGGATCGGCAATCAAGCCGCGGCCAATCATAAAATGATCAATACCGGGAAACCGTGCTTCAATGGCTTTAAAAGCGGAAACGCTTGTGATATCTCCGTTATAATATAAGGTGTGTCTGGTACTGCCGATGCATTTTTCAAAAGCATCCAAATCTACCGGGCCTTTATAGAGTTGCTTACCTATTCTGGCGTGAATGGCAATGTTTTTTAGCGGATATTGATCTAAAATAGTAAAAGCATCCAGAATTTCTTCAGCGTTTTCATAGCCCATCCTCATTTTCATAGAAACCAAAATATCTGTTTCGTTGTGTGCTTTGTGTAAAACGTCGTTAATTTTATTCGGATTGCAGATTAGTCCAGCTCCCATTCCAGATTTAGCAACCATAGGATAGGGGCAGCCTAAATTCCAATTCAATTCTTTGTAGCCTAAACTTTGCACGTATTTGGCTACATATACAAATTCGTCGGCATCGTTGGTGATTATCTGCGGAATCACTTCCAAGCTGCTGTTGTTTTCTGGTAACAAATCGTTTTGATAGGATTGCTTGATTTTCAGTTTTCCATTGAGCCGAATATAGGGGGAATAGAACGTATCGATCCCACCAAAATACTGATTGAAGGCATTGCGAAATCTGAAATCGGTAAAGCCCTGTAAAGGGGATGATAGTAGGGTAGAAGCCATGGAAATATTTAGTGGCACAAAGATAGGTTAATTGGCGGTTTTGTTTTTATAATCCAACCGGTATTACAGAAGCTTAAATCACCGTTAGCGCGAGCGTCTCGCTCGTGCCGTCACAGCTTGGAAACTAGGAGTGAGGATCACGGGCGGGACACCTGCGCCAGCAGGGGTATTGCAGATTACAAGTTTGCCTTTTGTACGCTAGCGCGAACGCTAACGCGAAAGTCTTGCTCGTACCGACACAGTATGAAAACTAGGAATGAGGAGCACGGGCGGGACGCCCGCGCCAGCTGGCGAATGTGGTCAGCAATTTATGCCGCAAACTTTTTCAATTCCGTTTGACTGAGCAATTCCGCAACTTGCTAAATTCAGCATGAAGTTGGGTTTTTTAAATCTGGTTTTAGATGGAAACAGGTTTTCTTGAAAAAAACCATTTCAATTGAACTTGATTTCCTGACTGATTTTTGTATTCGTTAATACGAGGTGCAAAAATAGCTGAAACTACAGCACTAATCATACCTTTATATGGAGCTCCTAAGTTTTCAAATGTAAAATGCAAAATTGTCCAAATTGTTATAAAAATAATGAAAAATGCTAAATAGCATAATATTCTAAGTTTGGTTTTTTTGGTCACATTTTTAAACTTTGAGTGCGTTACACAATGAATGCTAACGCATATGTATGTGAGCTGTGGCGTGTTTTAGCACGAACCTCTTAGAATATTAACTGACTTAAGGAAATCTATAAATTTTCCAAATAGGCACAGACCCAGCCATAGCTCATATTCGGTGTTGCCAGTAGTGCTTCTAATCAGCTTAATTTTTCAGTTCGTTTTGACTTTTTTTTAGTCACTCGCCTTGTTTTTGCCAAGCGTTTTTCTTTATCAGCTTTTATAAATTCGCTAATAGCCTTTTCCTCTTCTTTTGTTAATGCTCTTGGGTCGACTACAAAATCTACATCCAAAGGTTCTTTTATTAGTCCCATTTCGTTATGTTTTGAAATATTTACCAATTAATTTTAATGCTGATTCAGTTGTTATTACCATCAAATGACCCCCGAAATGAATTGCTCCCAAAGTATCTATGTAATGGTCAATTAATTTTGTTTTAGCTATGAATGAGATATATCCTTCGCCACCTCGTTGAAACGATAATTTACAGGCAAAAGCAACTAAATTTTCTGGTATCCCTAAATAAACCTTCGACTTTCCGATATTGAATGGCGCACTTTCAATTAAGTGCATATACACGTGGTCTTTTTTTACTTCTAAACTTATAAGACCTTGTATTATGCTGGGGTTACCAATTATTGTTAGTTTATAAATATCCTTTTCAGGTTGTTTGAATTCATTTTTCCAATTGAAATTCCAACCGTTTTTCTTAATTATAGCCTTTAATTCCGAAGCACTTAATAGAGAAATTTCGGTAGGAAAACTATCGCATTTTGAATATTCTCAATTGAGTTTGTCAACTTGTCGATTATAAAATCCAATTCTATTTTAGAAGAGTTATTCATAGTAGCAATTTACGAAATATTGACTGTATTTGTAAATCGTTCAATGTTTTTTTGCATTACTGGCAACTCGTTATATAAATTGTTTTTTAATCTCTATAAATTAATTCTAGCAGCTTATCAACCGTTTTGGGCGTCATTATTCAGTAAGACAATTTAGTGGATCGAGCAGCACAGAAACTTACCGTTCATCAAAGACTTCAACGTCTCCTCCAAAAATCAAATACTTTCAACAAAATCCATGAAGACTTTTTTGTGAAGTTTTAGATCGATATTGGGTGAAACTGACGTGCGCACAATATAATCCTTATCACCTTCTTTAGTGGTTCCTTGGGTTGACGTTGCGGGAATGGTCCAGTAACATCCTTTCAATTGCCCGTAACTAACGCAAAATTTACTCTCATTGGGGATTTCGGTAATCATTAGATTGATCAACTTCAAATTCAGTTCCCTCTTATGCGCTTCTTTTTCTTCGGCGGTATTCCCTTTCGTGGGAAGGTCTAATGAAAATACCGATGGCGTGAATCCTTGTGCTGCCAATTCTTCTGACACAAAATTGATTTTAGCTTCGGGTAAGACATCTTCGATAAAACTTACAAACTCACGTGTGTTTTTATAGGCATCATGAATACGTTGATTCATTGAAGGCATTTGTCTGGCCAATATTTCCATTTGAGAATCTGTTGCTTCGTTGTCGCAAAGCTGTAGATGCATTTCTATTTTTTCCATTAAGCCTTCCGTTTTTGTATTCCCTGCGCAATAGCCAGCTGTACATTGCCCACCACTAGGAAATTTGGATCCACTGGCATATGAAATGGTTCTAACCGTAGAAAGAATCTCTCCTTCGCCTAAAAAGTGAACATTGGGGCAAAATGTTTGATCTAAAATAAAAACAGGATCAATGGCGCTTTCGCCGTTGCTTGTTGTACGTTCTTTGCTTAAAACTGCCTTTAATTGCAGTAAATCTGGCACCTCTACTCTTGGATTGGTTGGGATTTCTGCGATGATGTATGGTATTGCGTCTTGTTTAGCGATGTTAGCTAAAACGGTATCGATGCTTTTTACCATATCATTATCACCATCTACAGGCAAATCCACCACTTCTACGTTATCTAAACAAGCTGCCACGCGTCTTGCTTGGTCGTTGGTTCCTCCATAACAATTGGGCGGTACCAAAAATTTAATCGCTTTTCCTGGATGCTTATCCAACGCATCGTGTATAAGCCCCATCATTACGGCGTATTGCATTGATAATCCGCTAGAAGCAACCAAAGGTTTTGTGCTCGTTCCTGTTATTTTTTTTATAGCCTCCAAGACCGCTATTTTGTCTGTCTCGAAGTCACTTTTCTTATCTTCAAAAGAGGATTGATTAATAAGTGAATGTAATGCCTTTAGCGAATTTACCGGCGTCATTGCTATGGTTTCCCTTCTGCGTACGTGCTGTATATCTGAAACATAGGCTTCATTCTCTTTCCCATTTATAACTAAAACACTTCCAAGATGTGAATGAAGATTAATAAAGAAGTCAATATTCGGATTGAGATTAAGCGCGCCAATTTTGTGTTGTTGTGACATAAAAATGCTGCTTCCGTTAAATTCAAGGATATCTTCAGCACTTTCAGCTTGTTTGAGTTCAAAATCATACCCATATACACGCCGTATTATTTCCGCATCAAAATAATCGGGCAAGAAACCGGTATGGATTATTTGCGTTTTTTTATGCTCTAAATGGTTTTTTCTTAGAATCGCCAAAACAGGCATAGTCTGCGAAGAAAAACTGATGACGTTATTTGCATCTAGTTCATGCAGTTGCGCAATTCCCCATTCTAATAGCGAAGATAAGGGATGCCCTAATCTAATATAGTCATACGCAGTAGGTAAATCACGGAGCGCAGATGCTTGGTAATTATTGTCCTTAAATAAGTTTTCAAACTGTTCTAAAAATTGAACTTTCGCCAATTTTTCATCATAAAGATCCAAGCGATGGGTTGTTAGATTTACCCAATCTTTCGGCATATTTTCTAATACTTCCTTTATGTAATCTAGCATTTTTGTTTCTTTCATAATCCCATTTTTAAATAGAATGCAAAGATACTTAACTAGATTTTTAACAAGCCCTCCCAAGCCTCATTTCTGCATATATAATCTGTGCAACCGCCTGTTTGTATTTTATTGGGCTTAACCTTTTTTTATGGGTCTAAAAAAGAGTTGAAACGATCTTCCTTTAGTGCATCTTGTTTTAGTTTCTGAAAATAGTTTAGCCACTCCGGAAGCTTCATAATCACAAATCTGCCGATCCGGTACACAGGTTTTCACGAAATCTGTTGTTCCCCTTAAAGTGCACGCAATGAGATACGATTCATTTCACGAATTCAACCCAGGTCCCGTCTGTTTCAAATCTATGTTACTTTAGTCCATAGTCGTTTGTTTTTTTCAGTCTGAGACAGACTATCAGAATGGCGGACACGCACAGGACTACCGCACTAACATACTTTTAATTAAGCGAAGCCAATTTACCCCGCCTTAATGCCTATTTTTGCAAAATATTATTGATTAGGAAATATGCAGCATTTAAGAGACAATTCAGAAGATAAAAACAAATCAGAGCCAAAAGTTACAATGCTTCAGGCGTTCAAAACGATAATTTGGCCTAGGCGTAATTTGGTTTTCATTGGTTTGATCTTGATCGTTATTAAAAGTTTGTCGGGTTTGATTTTACCATGGCAGAGTAAAGTATTATTGGATGATGTGGTTCCCAATAAAGATTACGGGCAACTATATACCTTAATTGCCATAGTCATAAGTGCCATCACAGTACAGGCAGTAACTTCATTTTTATTGACCAGAATACTGAGCGTACAAGCGCAATATTTGATAAGTGAATTGCGGTCTCAGGTTCAGAAAAAGGTACTTTCACTACCTATTCGTTTTTTCGATAACACCAAATCTGGCGCCTTGGTTTCAAGAATCATGAACGATGTTGAGGGCGTTAGAAACCTTATAGGTACAGGGTTGGTGCAGTTGGTAGGTGGTACATTCACGGCTGTAGTTTCCTTAATTATTTTAATTAAACTGAATGCTTGGATGACGCTTTTCGTGTTTGTGCCGCTGTCCATATTTGGGATTATTGCCTTGAAAGCCTTTAAATACATTCGTCCCATTTTTAGAACCCGTGGTAAAATCAATGCCGAAGTTACCGGAAGGCTAACCGAAACCCTCGCGGGAGTTCGTGTTATCAAAGCATTCAATGCCGAAGAACAAGAAAATGTTGTTTTTGAAAAAGGGGTTGATAAATTATACCAAAACGTAAAAAAGAGCTTAACAGCAACCGCTTTAATGACGAGCTCTTCCACGTTTTTAATTGGAGTAGCCACAACCGGAATTATGGGAATGGGTGGCTATTACATGATCATTGGCGAGATGACCACTGGAGATTTTTTATTCTTTACCTTAATCCTTGGGTTTATGATTGCGCCCATTATTCAAATGAGCAATATAGGAAGTCAGTTAACCGAAGCATTGGCGGGTCTGGATAGAACTGAAGAACTCATGAACATGACTGCCGAGGAGGAGAACCAAAACCGAACCATTAAACTGAATACCCTAAAAGGTAACATTGAATTCAGTGATGTTTCATTTTCGTATGAAGAGGGCAAACAAATTTTGCATAAGCTTAATTTTAAAGTCCCAGCGGGTTCTGTAACCGCATTGGTGGGAAGTTCAGGTTCTGGTAAATCTACCATTGCGGGCCTTTCGGCTACGTTTTTAACGCCGCAATCTGGTAAGGTTACCGTTGATAATCAGGATTTATCTAAAGTTAAATTAAGCAGCTACCGCCAATATCTAGGTGTGGTTTTGCAGGATGAATTTTTATTTGAAGGCAGCATTCGTGAAAATATCATGTTCCCAAGACCAAATGCCACGGAAGCAGAAGTACAAAATGCCGTAAATGCCGCCTATGTAAACGAATTTACCGACCGATTTGATGAAGGCTTAGAAACCTTAATTGGGGAAAGAGGCGTGAAACTTTCTGGCGGACAAAGGCAGCGTTTAGCCATTGCCCGTGCTATTTTGGCAAATCCGAAAATTATAATTTTAGACGAAGCCACTTCCAATTTAGATACACAAAGTGAGGCCTTGATTCAGAAAAGTTTAGCTGAATTAGTTAAAGACCGAACCACCATCGTTATTGCCCACCGTTTAAGTACCATTAGAAAGGCAGATCAAATTTTGGTTGTTGAAGCCGGTCACATCGTAGAACGTGGCACCCATGACCAATTGATTGCTAAGGAAGGTAGGTATTATGAGTTGTATACTTATCAGGCGAAGATTTGAGTACGAAGGTCACGGGCGGGACGCCCGCACCAGTGCTGATTCAAAGTTTTATTTCCTTGAACGCTAGCGCGAGCGTCTCGCTCGTGCCGACACAGCCGTACAGCAAGGCAGTCAAAACCTAAGAAACTGCCAAGGTTGCCAGTGCGAGTTTCTTGAAAACACCGCTAGCGCTAGCGTCTCGCTCGTGCCGTCACAGCCGCATAAGAAGGTAATTGCAATTTAAGAATAACTATCCGCGTTGCTAGTCCAAGTTTCTTGAGAGTGAAATACCAACTTTATTTATCAGTCCTTCAGACAACTAATTTTCAGTTTATTTATTCTTTGTCAGAATTGATGAGCAGGAAATATAAATTTCACAATGGTCGGCCGCCTATTTTGTTTCGTTCGCAGTAGTTAATTGGATTGACGTATTTACACGTCCAGCCTGTTTTAAAGTAATTACCGATAACTTAGATTATTGCCGAAACAATAAAGGAATGGCTCTTTTTGCATATTGCATTATGCCCAGCCATATACAACTATTGTTTCGAGATGACAACGAAAATCCTTCTGGACTGTTAAGAGACTTTAAAGGCTTTACTTCCAATAAAATGATTGCAAGTATTATGGAAAATCCACAAGATATCATGCGGGAATGGATGCTCTGGATGTTTAAAAGAGCAGGAGCAAAGAACAGTAATGTAAAGAAATACCAATTTTGGCAGCAAAACAATCATCCTATTGAATTGTGGAGTACACCAGGTATAAAGGAGAAATTTAATTATATCCATAACAATGCGGTAGTTTCTGGCTTAGTGATGGAACCGTGGGAATGGAAGCATAGTAGTGCGAGAAATTATGCAGAGCTTGATGCTGTTATTCCCATTGATGATATCGGATTTCTTGGATGAAATTGTACGGTTGTATGACTATTTTTTGGTCTTGGTTAAGCAGTACGCAGGACACGGGCGGGACGCCCGCGCCAGTAAGTGATTTTTTTTTTATTACAAGATAGTTTCTCTAAGCAAATAACCGTGTATAGAACCTCTCTCAATCATAAAGTCAAGTATCGGAATAACTTTGTTTTTTAATCTTATTTCTTCCCTAATTTTTTGTTTGTTAATGAAAATAAACTTTCTCATAAATCGCTCTAAATAAATTAAAGTATGTGATTCTAAGTCTTCAAGTTTTAGTAGGTTATTATTTGATGCAATATTACAAATCCAATCAATGCCTTCTGTTTTAAAATGGCTTCCAATTGAATTTAATACCCTAGTTATTGAATATAGGACAGAAGGAATATGACCCATATCGTTTGCTGCTTTAGTATAAAGAAATAAACTCTCACTTTTTAAACTATGCCATTCTTCTATTCCGTCAGTCCACCAACGCCATGCTAATAAGTAGTTTATTATTACTTCTTTTATCTGGTAATTACGAGGGTTTCCGCATATTGTTATAATTTTAGGATACATACTATTCCAAACATGCCAAAACTGATCATATTTGTTTAGTTTATCTTCTGCGGAGATAAATTCACCTAAAAAAGAAGCAGCTTCTTCCGTTGCTTCAAAATAATTAATAATTGGTTCAAGATATATATCTATTTCTTTTGTTTCTCTAAGTAAAATAAAAGATGTGAGTTTTTTGAAAATATGAAGGCGTACAAAATAGATATCAGTTTCATTTCCATATTCTCTATTATAGTCTCTTCTATCCATCAATAAACGAGAAACTAACAAGGGTAATGTTTTAGTGATAATCTCTAAATGAATACTGTCTTTCGTATTAGAAGGGATTAATTGATATACAATTTCTAAATCATGTATATCTAGTAGGTCGATGTCTTCAATATCAAATGATAATTTAGAAAAAGTAAAATCACTAGTCCTTTTATCAAACTCTTCTAATATTGCATTTTTAGTTTTTCCTCTTCCAAATCCAATTCCTTTTCTTTTTTCAGATTCTATGCTCTTATAAATGGGTATAAGTTTTATATAACCTAAAAATATTGCTTGAGCTTCTTTTGGGTTTTCTTCCCATAATTTCGATTCGTGTATAGATTCAATCACATAATCACATATTCTTTTATAACTACCGATAGATGATTTATCAAACAATGCCATGAGCATAATTGAAAGATAGTCTTCTTTTTCATCTGGGAATTCTTGGATTAATCGAGGTATGGCATGAAAAGAAGCTTCAACCCCATCACTTATTTGATATGCGTAATCATCAGAAAACAAACTTGCCAAAGATGATGAAATTATTTTTTTACAAAAATTCTTATCCTTTTTAGATAGTTTGCTTCCATACTCAATAATCAATTTTGAGCAAACAAATGCTGGAATAGAATAATCTAACATTTTAATTCCTCTTTTGCCTTTTTCAAGTTCACCGGCTAGTTGTTTAGTCTCTGATAGTGCCAAAAGAGGATCTTTATTATATTCTTCGTGTTTTGAATTCTTATTTTGACTTCTTCCACCGATTAAAAAATCTGACCAGGATCTTAAAAACGAATATTTAAAGGTTTCTTCAAAATCAATATTAGCTTGTTTAGACTTTTCTCTAAGCTCGTCGGAAAGTTCTTTTGGCTCAAACTCTATTAAAAGTTTATTATCAACTTGCTCTTTAACCTTAGCGGTTAAATTTCTTCTATCCATTCTTGCTAATAAGATAGTATATAAATCTTCTTCTGATTTTGAGAATTTTGATAGATTAGATTTATGTTCATCTAATATTTTATGTAATTTCTTAATAAACTCGGTGTTTTCTTCTTCTGTAAATCCTTTTATACCATATAATTGATAATTTAACATCAATCTTTCTAAGTGAGAACTACGGTGTTCATTTTCACATGCTTTAAGTCTTTCGTCAGTATAAAGTATGTCTTTTGCTCTATTCATTCCATAACCAATCGAACAAGTTGATTTAACTTGAAATTCACTAGAGCTTCTACTCATATCTAAATGATAAAGTTCTATTGTTTTGAATAATATTATAGCTATGTCATAGAATTTATCTGGATTTGATAAGACTACACTACAAACTATTGAAGTTAAAGAGGCTGATTTAGATTTACGAAGTATATCTATTAGAATAGGTTTAAATTTTTCTATTGGGACTATTTTTGAAAGCTCTAATAAAAACTTCTCCAATGCCATATGAATACATTGCAAAATACTTGGCCCAGTTATTCCTCTATATAAGCTCCATAAAGTCCAACTTGTAAATTGTGTTATTTCTTGTTCGTCAATGTATAATGTAATCTCTTTAAAATCATCTTTATCATAGTTAGTTTGTTGATAATTAACTACTGCTCTATTTGTGAAATCAATTATAAAGTTGAGTGTGTCCCAAAAGGTAGTTTTTAATAACCAATTTACTGGTGTTTGATTTGCGCTTGCAGGGAAATAATCAAAACTACGATGTCTAGATATTAAACCATATTTGTTTTCTATACTATCTCTATCATATCCAAAATTATCAAGTTTTTTGTCTTGTTTTTGCCAAAATATGTTGCATAAATCAATAACTGATAGTGGAAGAACTTCTATTACTTCTTTTGCCAAATAAGGTTTAACTAAAATTTTTAAGCATAGACCATGATAAGGGTCATTATGATTTAGCCACTTGTTTTTTAAAACTTTATCGAAAGTTTCTTTTAATTCTAGCTTTATCTCGTTTGCTGAATTATAAACCACCTTTAATAAATTTTCTTCAGCCTTGTCATGGATATAAAAGTTTTGCTCAGTTTCAGTTTTCTGAATAACACTTAAAGCGAGTAAACCAGAGTATTTAGTAGTTTCACCTTTTTTATTATAATTACACCAATCTGTCAAAAGAGGTAATACTAGATTCATGTTGTTATCAAAAAAATCAGCTTTATATTCATATATAAACGCAATGACCTCTTGCCAACCTTTACCTTTAGGTTTTATAATATCAATACTTTTAAAAGCAGAAATATCAGTACAGGCAATCCTTAAAAGGAATAGAATTCTTTTGAGGATTTGAAATTCCTGAGCTATAATTTCATTTTCAAAAAACTTAAAGAACGACTCCGAATAATCCGAAAGCAACACATAAATTAATAACTCATCTTTCCAAAATTGAACAATTGAACTATCACTAAAAGCTTCCTTGATAAAACCTTCAATTTCTTGACTGTTATCAGACAATTGATTGGATAACCATAATCTGAACGCTCTTCGTATTGGCAAAGAATTTCCTAAATCAACAAAAAAATCTTTAATATCTGAGTAGTTGGCATATTTACGAGAGACAATTTTATCTAAAGTCCATTCTTCGTAAATGTCATGGGTAATGAAAAAACCATTATGCATATCATCATATCCAAGTATTTCATCTTGATTTAATTGAAATAAAGCAGCTTGAGGTAAATCTTCAGCATTTACATAAAAGTGACCTGTCTCACATCTTTTTTCTGCAATATGAATTATACATCTTTCTCTTTCAATGTGTAAGTTGTCTTTTTGAATAAGATTGTTTTGAATTCGTTTTTTCCAGAGTAAATCAATGAAGGACTTAAGATTACCTTTTTTATCAATATTTGAATAAAATTGAGCATAATCACTTAGATAAAACAGGTTTCTAAGTCTTTCAATAAATTTATGGTTTTCAGGTAATGAGAAATCAAAATCTTCTGAAATTGATTTTAGTTCATCAATACTAATTAAAGGAATGTCATGAACAATGAATGATAATTTATAATTTTCGTTAATATGAAATGTTAAATCATTCAGGTAAGAATAACGAGTAGTAAATATTATATTCCACTCAGCCTCCTTTAGCTTTTGTAATAAAGTATTTAGAATATCGCTATTTGTGACCTCGGCAAGTTTTTCAGCAGAATCTATTGCGAATATTTTAGTAGGTTCGTTTTGATAAGCTTTAATAAACTGCGTAAAAGAATAATTGTTGTCGAATTTGAATAATTCATTTTTTGTATATCCGTTTAGTGTCCATTAGCTGTAATGCTTGCTATTACTAGTCTATCAAAGATTCGCTCACCAAAATATCTTCGATTTAACTTGTAAACAAACTCGTTTAGATAAAGTTGCAGATATTTTTTCTTGATTTTATGGTACGTTCCTGTAAAATTCCGTTTAGCATTA
>NZ_VORM01000117.1 GCF_007997225.1 Subsaximicrobium wynnwilliamsii | reverse complement strand
CCAAATTTCAGTTATCCTTGTCTAAAATCTGTCAAAAACTCAAATTCATCCCCAAGTTCCCTATAAAATTTTTCAGATGAAAAACGATAGAAATTACCATCGCTACCCATACCTGCTTTCAACGGATTTCTATGAATATACTGAAGCTTCTCCTCAAGGATCCTGTTAGAATACAAATCCACACATAGCGCATTTCGCTGCCAAAACTGAAAGTCGCGGTCTTTGGAGTTGACCAAAAAATGTTGCAAAACATTGGGATGGTTGAGTTCTAAGTCCCTCTTAAAGCGTTGGGCAGTAAATTTCATCAAACTGAGTTGGGTGTGTTTTAATGAAAATAGCGGGGTAGGTTTCCAAATGATATGTAAATGATTATCCATGATTACATATCCATAAACGATGACTCTGTTTTCATCCACCAAAAACTTCAAGGATTCAATGATAACCAATTTATATTCATCTGGTCTCAGTAGCATCTTCCAATCCAAAATAGTGGCTGTGAAAAATTGCGGACAATCTTCAATTTTAATGGGTTTCAATAGCATGACCATGTAATTAAATTAACACCACAACAAGATTGACGTTGAGTTGAACCATATTTCCAAATGCATGAAATACTCTTAAAAATACGAAAACTCTTTTAGGAATTACCGCATTGCGAACTCTAAGGCTCCTCAGAAAGGATTGTTCCCAATAAATTTCAACTCAGCGAGAAGATGTTGGTGGAAAACACCAACATCGGCAGCTC
>NZ_VORM01000116.1 GCF_007997225.1 Subsaximicrobium wynnwilliamsii | reverse complement strand
TCTACGATCAAGCCAGTTGGGATATGGGAAATTGAATTATCAAATAGTTTAAGTGAATCAAATATTGGGAAGTAAAAGCGTCAGGTTTTCGTAAAACGAGAAGATGTTGGTGGAAAACACCAACATCGGCGTCGCGAATCAAATAGTCTGAAGTAAATTATCGAGTTTCCATAAAACAAGAAGCTGTTGGGGAAAACAACAGCAGCGGCGGTTAGACATAACAATATTGGTATTGCCATTTTTATTGAAGTGTCATGACTACCAACAGATGGCAATGCTATTTTGTTCAGCTCTTTAGGCTTACCACCAACAATCTACGACCTGTTACATCAGCGTCATCAGCGTTCAATTTTTTGGAACACAGATGACGCAGATTTTGCTGATACCCGCAGATTAAAAAGGAGTTCCGCTACCATAAAACCGCGCAAATCTGTTACATAAGACCTCACAGGTTTCCAAAACCTGTGAGGTCTTTTTGTTTTCTACGATCAAGCCAGTTGGGATATGGGAAATTGAATTATCAAATAGTTTAAGTGAATCAAATATTGGGAAGTAAAAGCGTCAGGTTTTCGTAAAACGAGAAGATGTTGGTGGAAAACACCAACATCGGCGTCGCGAATCAAATAGTCTGAAGTAAATTATCGAGTTTCCATAAAACAAGAAGCTGTTGGGGAAAACAACAGCAGCGGCGGTTAGACATAACAATATTGGTATTGCCATTTTTATTGAAGTGTCATGACTACCAACA
>NZ_VORM01000115.1 GCF_007997225.1 Subsaximicrobium wynnwilliamsii | reverse complement strand
ACGTTGTGTGTAATGTAAAAACTGAATTCTGACGAGAAAAATTCGAAATACTATTTATCTGATTTTAGGAGCTGTGATAATCTACTCACTAATAGCTTTACCTATTTCAAATTCTATGTCTGAAAAATATGGAATCCAACTAAACAATGACCGAATTGAACTCGGTCTAAAACCAATAACCGATAATTGGGCTTTAGATAGTATTGTTTTACAAGTGCCAGCTCGTGGAATGAATTGTTTTCCATCCGAAATTCCTGACACTACTAATTATCGTTTTTTAGAGAATAAGTGGTATTGCCAATATTGGACAAATAAAGAAATTGACAAAACTAAACCTTATCATAAAAGCAAAAAAATTTACTTCACAAAAAGCTTTTGGATTTGGCAAAACGAAATTGATTTTGAATATGATAATTTCATAAATCCAAATTCAAATCCGGCTGAATATGAAGAGTTAGAAATGTCTACTCATTGGCAAAGAAATGGAGAAATTTATGGTCATCTTGCACATATGAAAAATGGAGAAGATTTATTAATTGATGATGATGTTAATCAATCTATGTATGGATTTGACAAAGAAAAAGTAATCACGATTTTAGAAAAATGGGGACTGAAATAAACACTACACACAACATCGCGTATAATTAATTGCTTGGGTCAATGCTTTTTTGCGATAATTTCGAAGTCATGGAGTTCCGATTTTATTTACTAAATTAGCGCTTGAGACCCGCAACTAATCATACTCAAACACGTT
>NZ_VORM01000114.1 GCF_007997225.1 Subsaximicrobium wynnwilliamsii | reverse complement strand
GCTTTAGAGTCATTCTTGTTTGTCACTAAATAATCGATGGGAATGTTATGGTCTGCATCTACCGTAGACTGCACACAGTATGCAACCTCTGTAATATTTCCCCTGATGATTATATGTCTGCTCTCTGGATCTGAAGTCGATATTTGTGTGTCGCCAGATTCTTGTAATTGCTTTTCAAGTTGCTCATACTGTTTTCTGCGTCTTTTATGTTTTTCAACATCCTTTTTTATTTGCTCGTTTTCTTGATCATTCTCACCTTGATCGAGCGCTTTATTATATTGAGCTAGCTTATTGTCTATATAATCTAGATGGCGTTGTATCTTTTTCTGGTTGAAATTGTTCTTCTTACTGTTTTGTGCTCTAAATTTGGTGCTATCGCCAGCAATCAGGGTAGCGCCAATGAGCCCAAAGTTTCGGGCGATCTGTACCGTGGCGAAAAACACTTTTTTGATTGCCTTTGCGTTGTCTTTCCTGAAATTACTGATAGTGTTGTGATCTGGCGCAAGTGATTCCAGCAGCCACATCACCTCTATGTTTCTTCTGCATTCCTTTTCCAATTGACGGGAAGAACGGACTCTGTTCATATATCCATAAATGTAGAGTTTGAGCAAAACAGATGGGCGATAAGCGGGCGGGCCGTTTTCAATGAAGTCTCTTCGAAAACCAAGTTTTTCCAGATCAAGCTGTTCTACAAATTGGTCAATGGCTCTCACACTGTTAAATTGGTCAATGGAATCTTCCAGGGAAACGGGGAAGAGGCAGGTCTGT
>NZ_VORM01000113.1 GCF_007997225.1 Subsaximicrobium wynnwilliamsii | reverse complement strand
ATGAACAAGTTATTAGACAGTCTGACGGTATTGTGTATGATTAGTGGCGTGTTCAAGCGCCTATTTTAGCAAATAAAAACGGAATAGAAATTCCGCGAGGATTTTCGTAAGTAAGCGAGAACCAGCCATTAATTATACACGGCATTTCGTTGTTTTTATTCAGATTTCTAATTATTTAATTGAGTTTTGTTTTTTGAAAGGTATCCATTTCAAAATATATCCTAAACCAATTGCACATAAAACGCCTGACGTTGTTTGAATTATGCTATTATCAACTAATAAAAAAGCAATAATCCCAAAGACTCCAATTCCAATTCCAATTATCTGTGATTTATTCATAAAATCAATATTTGTGAGTTTAATTTAATATTTTTCAATTCCGATTGAGTGAGCAATTCCGCAACTTGCTAGATCAGGCGTACAGTTCATTTTTTTTGTAACAGCTTTTCAGTTAGTTCCGTTAAATTTTCAGCTCACAGATTTTGTAAATTCTGTATTTCGTTCGGTTTTATAAAATTCATTTAGGATTTTTATTGTTTTTAGATTCATTAACAAAAATTAGTATTACAGAAGCAATTAGAACTATTGTAGCGCCTAAAAACAACCAAAATTTTGTTGATGCAGTATTAATATTCATAAAGTCAAAACCGAGAATATTTAAAAGCATTGCAATTATAACCAGTATCGAAGATAAATTTCTTTTAATCATATGTTTTTGGTTTTGAGTGAGACAATGAATGCCAACGCTCTTGAGTATGATTAGTTGCG
>NZ_VORM01000112.1 GCF_007997225.1 Subsaximicrobium wynnwilliamsii | reverse complement strand
CGTATGTACGGTGGTGTGAGAGGCGCAGTGGCGGTTATAAAACCGTCACCCGTCTACTCGATTGCCATTAGTACTATTCAGCTGTTAATTGAATTGATAGTCCCAAAGCATTGGCGAGTAAAGCAAAATTCGATAATTGAATATCCTCTCCATTTTCAATTCGGGAAATATATGGTCTTTTCTTTCCAACCTTTTCAGCAAGATTTTCTTGAGTCATATGTAATTCCTTTCTGCGATTTTTGATTATTTCTCCAAAATAGTAGGAAAAAGCATCTTCTCTAAATTCTCCACGTTCTTTTGAACCTTCTTTTCCGTAACGTTTGGCAATCAGTTCTTTTGCGTTTATCGATTTTCCCATAATTATTTTTCTTTTAGATAATCTTCTAATATTTTTTCGGCTTGTTTAATTGCTTTTTTTATAATCTTTAGTTCCTTTTTTCTGAAATCCACACAAACAAACAGCTTTTGTGCATTCGGCAAAATTCAGATGGTCGATAGCAAAGATTACAATTCGGTATTCATTCCCAGATTTAAACCTCAATTCATAAAATTGTGTTGATTGCAGTTTTTTCAAAAAGTTTGAGTTGACAATTTTAATTTCTCCAATAATTTCAATGAGTTGGAAGAACTTTAGCGAAACTCTGTCGTTTTGTTTGTCGATAAATTCCAAACATTCTTCTGTAATATCGATATCTCTCATATTGCAAATGTAACGAATTAGTTACAATTCTATTCCTTTTAGAATGAAATATTTCTTAAGAAGACGGATTTTTTT
>NZ_VORM01000111.1 GCF_007997225.1 Subsaximicrobium wynnwilliamsii | reverse complement strand
TTTTTTAAACATGGTATTGGATTTAAAATTTAGCTACAAATTAATAAATCTATTACATTTACAGCAAGAACATCCAATCGGAACGGTTCAGGCGGGCTTCCGACCGGTAGGGAGGATTCGTTCAACACCGTGTATAAGCCATTGCTGGGTCTGTGCTTATCTGGAAAATTCTTGGGAATTTTCCGGCGGAGTTTTGTACTTTTAATGGCTCGTGTGTGAGACACGCAACGGCTCATACACATCAACGTTGCCTAATATAGCAGAATTCACTCGCAACCAAGCAATTCGGATTTCTGAAAAGAGTAATTTAACCAATATTGCGGAAACCAATCTTTGCGGATTTTTGAGCAGGTTTGCGGAATCGAATCTAGTTCTTAAGTTAGCTAGTTTGCGGAATTGAAAACCTTTGCGAAAAAAAGGTTGAAAATTATAATTGGACAATCAACCAACGGAATTGAGCCAGTTTTCGGAATTGTTCACTCAAACGGAATACTAGTCAGACTAATAATTTCGGGCGGACTTTTATCACTCTTGCGCATTGCTACAAACGGTCATTTATATAAAAAATCAAAATTCTGAAACTACATTAGGCAACATCGCGTATAATTAATTGCTAGGTCTGTACTTCTTCCGAAAACCCTCGTGGATTCGCTAGTTCGTTTTTATTTGCTAAATTAGTGCCTTGAGAAAACGCAACTAATCATACTCAAGAGCGTTGGCATTCATTGTCTCACTCAAAACCAAAAACATATGATTAAAAGAAATTTATCTTCGATACTGGTTATAATTGCAATGCTTTTAAATATTCTCGGTTTTGA
>NZ_VORM01000110.1 GCF_007997225.1 Subsaximicrobium wynnwilliamsii | reverse complement strand
AGCGAAAATAATTGACAACGGAATTCGAATAAAAACCAATGGCGGAAATGAATTTGATTTTGTTGTTAATGAACGAGAAAAGTGGATTGAAAAGCTGAACGAAAAAATAACGCACTACAACACCGTATAAAATTAATTGCTGGCTTCTCGCCTACTTACGAAAGTCCAAACGGACTTTCTTTGTTCGTGTTTTATTTACTAAATTCAATGTTTAAAACACGCAACTAATCTTATACAACACGTTGCCTAATATAGCAGAATTCACTCGCACCCAATCCATTCGGATTTTTGAAAAGGGTAATTTGACCAATATTGCGGAAACCAATCTTTGCGGAATTTTGAGCAGGTTTTCGGAATCGAATCTAGTTCTCAATTTAGCCAGTTTGCGGAATTGAGAACCATTGCGGAAAAAAAGCTTGAAAATTATAATTGGACAATCAACCAACGGAATTGAGCCAGTTTGCGGAATTGTTCACTCAAACGGAATACAAGTCAGACTAATAATTTCGTGCGGACTTTTAACACTCTTGCGCACTGGTATAATTAGTCATTTATCTAAAGAATCAAAATTCTGAAACTACATTAGGCAACATCGCGTATAATTAATTGCTAGGCCTTTTTATCTTCCGAAAATCCTCGTGGATTCGCTAGTTCGTTTTTATTTGCTAAATTAGTGGTTTGAGACACGCAACCAATTATACTCAAGAGCGTTGCAAGTAATACTCGGGCTTTCTAGAAAGCATCAAATTCAACCAATTAACCAACAGTATTTAAAGATCAGAAAACGGAATTCGAAACGGAAGCCAAAAAGCAAGTTGCGGAATTACTCACTCAT
>NZ_VORM01000109.1 GCF_007997225.1 Subsaximicrobium wynnwilliamsii | reverse complement strand
ATCACATTAACCACAATAAGTTGTAAATCTCAAAACACAGAAACAACTGACGAAATAAATGTGTTATTTATCGGAAATAGCTTGACATATTTCCACGAAATGCCACAGACTGTGCAAAAAATGTTGAATGAAACGAATCCAAATATTAAAATTGAACAAAGCACATTTCCAGGACAATCTTTATCAGGACATTTATCGGACATAATAACCTCAAGGACTGAAAACGGCATTAGTACAAGAAAAAAAGAAGATGGAGAAAAGACCGAAACGGAAATTAAGATTGCCGAGAAAAAATGGGATATTGTTATTTTACAAACTGGAACTGTAAGCGTTTTAATCCCAGAAAATCGTGAACTAAAAGTAAACAAAGCTATTTCTGACATCAAAAAATTGGTTTCTAATCCAAACTGTAAATTCATACTCTTCCAAACTTGGCCATCAAAAAACGAATATCCTGAACAATATTGCTATCCATCAAGGTCAATTGACAAATCAATAGAAAAGGATAAATGCTGTTCACCTGTTCTTGAAAATTTAGAACAAGAATTTAACGTAATTAACGAATCATATAATTTAGTTGCTAAAGAAAATGACCTAATCGAATCGAACAACGGAACTAAATACTTTGAAGTTCGGACAAAATTCCCTGAAATTGAACTTTACGAAGATGAAAGTCATCCAAACGAAAATGGTGCTTTTTTGAACGCTTGTATATTTTACCAAATGTTGACTGATAAAAAAGCATCTGATTTAATTTACAACGGAGAAATTGAACCTAAAACAGCGGAAAAATTAAAGAAAATTGCGGAATAAAAACTACTGGCAACACCGTGTATAAGCCATTGCTGGGTCTGTGCCTATCTGGAAAATTCTTGGGAATTTTCCAGCG
>NZ_VORM01000010.1 GCF_007997225.1 Subsaximicrobium wynnwilliamsii | reverse complement strand
CTCGTTCCTCTTTAAAATGTGTACGACAGCTCTTTTCGTCTGTGAAATGAACTCCAAAATCAAATATATTCATAATCAACTGTTTTAATATCAAGTGAATATACGATAATTATTTCATTTTAGGGCTGTTTGCGGATATACAATTAATTTAATCTTTGATTTTTGTAATTCTTTTGCCATCGTATTTTATTTTCTTCCTATTTCCCCACACTCGCCATCCGCTTCATGGTATCAAAAAACGCCTGGTAAAAGCTTTCATCTTTGGCATATAAACGATAAAGATCCAGTTCCTGTTTCCGCTGTTTGGACATCACATCATCGAGTATTTTTCTAAAAGCAAGGTCTTTGTTTTGTTCATCGTGGTTTTCGGCCACCTTCGTTTGAAAATCGGGGTGGGCTTGAATGGATTTACTCAAGCTTATGAATTTAAGACGCTGATCATCGGGCGTGGCTTCCCAACCTTGGAACCAGCGTTCGTTAAAGGATTGGATAATCAATTCCAGCGGATCTCTTTCTTCTTCGCCACCATAAGCCCCACGAGGCGATGGGTTTTGTGGATCCAATTCAGAATCAGAATCTTCTAAACCAATACTGTGATTCAATTTTACGCGTTCCAAACCATAGGTGGATAAGTCCACCGACTCCAGCAGTTCGTCCATCCCATCAACGTTGGTATCACTAATAGGAAGTTTGGGAACTAGAAATTTTAAAAACCAAAACAACTTCTCCCATTGCACCACCTCAAAAGGTAATATGGAAGCCATTTGTCCATATATTTTTACGAATTGCTTGGCCTTGATTTTAAAATCAGCCTTTTCTTCATCTTCGAGCTCCAACTCTGTTTTGAAACGTTCGGCTGCGGTATCGATGATGGGACTTAGCAATTGTGCATCTACTTTTTGGAAAAAGAGCTCGTTGAAGTTTTCAACTTCTTCCCATTCATAAACGCCTACTTCATCTAAAACATCTTTGAGCTCGTGAAGCACATTGACATCCGTAGCTTGGCTTAAAGAGGTAGCCGTATAAAACGGATCGAAAGACGTTTTAATATCTTCAGTAGAGTTAAAGAAATCGAGAATAAAGAGGTCCTCGGTTTTCTTGCCTAGTTTATTGGCCGATCGGTTCAAACGCGATAATGCCTGAACAGCCATAACACCCTGCAACTTTTTATCCACATACATCGCGCAGAGTTTGGGTTGATCAAATCCAGTAAGGTATTTATTGGCGACGATCAACATCCGGTACTCATCTTCATCAAACTTATCTGAAGTATCCTTGTCTCCAAAGCCATTCATTTCGGCTTCGCTGTAGTCGATGCCATTTAGGGTTTTTGTGCCCGAAAAAGCGATGATAATCTTAAAAGGATGGCCTTTGGCCTCCAAAATAGTTGTTAGTGCCTTGTAATATTTTATGGCCGATTCGATACTCTGGGTCACCACCATGGCTTTCGCTTTGCCCTTCAATCGTTTTTGATTGACAATATGCGGAATGAAATGATCGAGGACAATCTCGGCTTTGGTATGAATGGTTTGTTGGTGCTGCTCAACAAAAGCACGCAATTTCTTTTGCGCTTTTGCCGTATCAAACAGCGGATTATCTTCAATGGACTTCTCAATCTCATAATAACTTTTCAGCGTGGTGTAATTGGCAAGCACATCCAAGATAAAACCTTCTTCTATGGCCTGCTTCATCGAATACAAATGGAAGGGCTTAAAACTACCGTCTTCCTCTGCCATCCCAAATTTCTCCAAAGTTATGGCTTTTGGAGTTGCCGTAAACGCCATATAAGACGCATTGCCGCGCATTTTTCTAGCCTGCATGGCCAAAATGATTTTGTCCTGCACATCCACCTCATCGGGATCAGCTTGCTGTCCCATGGCCTGGTTCATTTTGTCGTGTGCCGTGCCACTTTGGCTACTGTGCGCCTCATCGATGATGACCGCAAAACGTTTGTCGCTCAAATCGGCCATCCCATCAATGATAAAAGGGAACTTCTGAATGGTGGTAATGATGATCTTTTTCCCCTGCTCTAAACTCTCCCGTAATTCTTTGGAAGAATAGGCTGGGGAAACAATATTTTTCACTTCGGAAAATTCCTTGATATTTTCGCGTAACTGCTTGTCCAACAAACGACGATCGGTTACCACAATCACCGAATCAAACAAAGGCTGATCAATACCTTTGCTTCCCGGCGTGTTTTCCTGTTCTGGATAGGTTTCTATCAACTGATAGGCAGCCCAAGTAATGGAGTTGGATTTCCCAGACCCTGCGGAATGCTGAATAAGATAGGTTTGTCCTACCCCATTTTTACTGGCGTGACCCAAAATATCCCGAACCACATTCATTTGATGGTAACGTGGAAAAAACAAGGTACGTGAATTGAGCGCCTCTTTTTTACTGCCATCCATACGCACAAAATGTTGGATGATATTAGCCAAGCTTTTTCGGGTAAATACCTCTTCCCACAAATAAGCTGTTTTATGACCAAAAGGATTTGGCGGATTCCCCTTCCCGTGATTATTACCCTTATTAAACGGAAGAAAGAACGTATCCCTCCCATTCAACTTGGTGGTCATGTAAGCCTCATCGGTATCTACTGCAAAATGCACGATGCTTCTGGCAAATTGCAAAAGGGGCTGATTGGTATCGCGTTGGGTTTTGTATTGCTGCTGCCCGTGTACCTTGGCATTTTGTCCTGTCCAATGGTTTTTCAATTCCATAGTTACCAGCGGAAGCCCATTCACAAAGAGCACCATATCAATTTCCTCTCGCGGATTATCGGCTGAGTAGCGCAACTGTCGCGTGACGCTAAAGCTGTTTTGTTCAAATCGTTCTTTTACGGCTTTACTGCTGCTTGCCAAAGGCAACACATAAAACAAGGTAAAATGCGCATCATCAACTCCCAAACCTTTTTTGAGCAGATGCAGAATACCATATTTTTTGACCATGCGGTCAAAACGGTTTAGGATTTTTAATTTCCAGTCGCTTTGTCTTTTAATTTTCTCCAACTCTACTTTTTGCGTGGTTTCCAGAAACTGCCAAAAGAAGGCTTCGTCTATGGCAAATTGGGTATTAAAGTTTTGCGCTTGCCCAATAAAATAACCATTGCCAGCAGGATACATTTCGCCAGATTCATTGACGCCATCAATAGTAAGGCCTTCGGCTTTGATGGCTTCAAGGGTTGTTCCAGTCAATTGCTTTTCTATGGTGGCTTCTAAGGCTTGTTCGTTAGTCTTGGATTGCATATTCTTGTAACTTAATTTCGACTCTATATTTTAATGGCTGTAACTGACCTAGCTTATTAATGTCATTAATAACAAATATTTTGGAATCCTTATTCACAAGCCAAATTTCATACTGTTTAGCATTTTTCAAACCGTATTCCATTTCATCTCTTGAAAGAATAAATGAAGAACCATTATAATACTTGCTCTCTACATACCTCATTTGTTTCTGTGTTACATCGTAATATTTTATATCGTAATGTTCGCTTTCATTAGTTTTAGCGATAAGCTCAACTTTATTATACAGTAATGGCCTTTCTGTTAAATACTTCTTTACAATTTCTTCAACAGTATTACCTAATGTTTTCTTTTGATTAGAAGACAATTCAGTTTTATTACCTAGCCAAAGACCATTGCCTTCTTGCTTCCAACCCCCATTAGGATTGATAACAACTTCAAATTCTTCAATTAATTCAGAAGGTTGATCTATATCTAGATCAAAATCAACAGGATGACCTTCTTCTTTTTGTTGTTGTTCTTTTTTATTTAATTGAGCTTTAATATAATCTATATGTCCTTTGAAATAGCTCAAACTATTGAATGTCTTACTTCTCCTTATATCTAGAATTTCATCGTCAGAAAAATGTTTTATATTTTCACTTTCAATGGAGTCATATTCTGGATATGCTTCACTTTCTAAATTAAATTTCATGATAGGAACTTTCTCTTTTAATAAATTAGCTAATGTTAATTCTAGATTATATTTATTTTCGTTTTGTGTAAAATGAAAAGTGTCTAACAGATGCTCAATTATATGTAAGTATTTAATAAAGTTGCTCTGTTCATCTTTTTCTTTAGAAGAAAGATAAAACCATAATTGATTTTTGATATTCTTTTTTCTTTCATCATAAAATCGATGTATTTCATTTGAAAATAGCTTTTCAAATGTTATTTTGTAGTCTGAAACATCATTGTAATCCTTAAGATCAATTCTTAAAAGAGTAAACACTCTTCGAATCCGAAAAAGCTCCTCCAAATTATCATCCGACTGAAATAATTTTTGTTCAGCTAATTCTGGGAAATTTTCAAAAATACAATTATCAATATTATTTTCATTTAATTCAGAACTCACGTGGAGCCCCTTGATTCTAAAAATTGTTTTCCATATAGATAACCTGACACTAAGTTCCCCTAATAAAATATTAGCTTCTTCTAAAATTCCCTCTGCGAGTTCATTTTTGACATCGTACATATTATCCTCTTTAGATTGCATTATGATAGATTCAAAAGTTTTCTTTTCATCAAGCGTATCAAAAACTTTTAGGAAAATATCTGATAAATTGTCTCTAAACTGCTTATTTAGTTTTAATTGAGACATTGATGATCCAATTGGAATATTTATGTAAAACTGATTTTTGCTATATGCATAATTATAAGGCTCTATTGCAAAAATCTCATCCTCAAGCCTACAGGTTAATTCTTGACAACAAATGATTTTGAGTTTATTTAAAAGTAGAACTTGGTCATTTTTCACATCCTCCTTTGATATTTTATCAAGTCTAAATGCTAATATGAATGGTTTTATTTCTTTAAACATTATTTCAAAGTCATCAGAAATTGTAAGGTTTCTCTCCTCCGTTTCTATTTTTAAATCAAGATTATTTAAATTCATTAAACCAAACATTTTAATTGCTCGGGCTCCCCCAGATCGTGAAGGATAATATAGCAGCGGAAATTTATTTGTCAGCGTTTCCGGTAACTGTATTCTATCACTGAAGTAAATCTGACTTGAATTTTTAACCACTATATCTTTACCTTCTTTAGCATAAAGATCAACTCCTAGCATTGATTGCCCATTTTTCTTGTAATGACCTACTAAATTTTTATAGAAAACCTGCGAACCTTTATCATTATTCCTTACTGCTAATTCTTGTGTTTTGATTTTGAGATAATTAATATCTAAATCATTAAAATCCTTTTTTGCTCCAAAGAAAGAAAGGATTCCATCTACTTTTTCTTTGTCTAAATCCTTATTAATATTGAACAAGTATTCATAATCAATTGTAAAAGGATTAAACCATTCTTGTTTTTTAGTGGTAATTAAATAATCTTGAATATCGTATTGTTTCGAAAGTTTGAAGTAAAGGAAGTTTTTAAAAGGTCTTATAGCTTTTATACCATAATGACTATAATTTAATTTCTCTTCAGAGGAATAGAACTCTGTATAATTTTTAAAAATGCTTTTAATTTTCTCATCCAATGAAAGCCAAGCAATAATATGATTAATAGTAATATCTCCATTATTAGTAATCTTATTAAATAACCTTATATTATACAAGCTATAGCTAGAAATTGCTGTATTATGGATATGATTGGAATAATTAATAAATTCAGTTTCAATTTTGGCTCTAACCATTTCTACAATTGAGAAAGGATTTACCCCTAACCACTCTAAGAATTCTTCTACCTGAATTAAATTCTCATTTTCTAAACCTAAACTTTCCAGACTTGTAATTGTGTATTCATTCCCATATAAATCGCCAAAAACCTGATTAGATAGCTTTCCTATTTCAAATTCATCTGACAGTGCAAGACTTTTGATATGTAATAATTCGTCATTTTGATTTAGACACGGAATTTCAGTCTCATAATCTAAGAATGGGTTTTCGGCTCTTAACTTATAATTATAAAATAGTTTTTGATAGAACTCCCTAATTATTTTGTTCTTATCATTTTCATTCTCTTTGAGATACTCTGTTGTTTCACTTATGATTTTTTTAATGACCGTTTGAGGTTCAAAAGAATGAACATCTGATATTTTTTCTAATTTATCTTTTAAACCCCTAGATTTATGGGTTTCAGACTGTAGTTGAAGTTTATCTAATAATTCTATATATAATTCTGGATTCAAAAATCTGATTTTGGAATAATAGGGTACTTTTAAATCCTTATTTTCTGTTGTTTTATCAGTATAAACATAATCTACGGTTTTGATAAGATTATCCTTCTCATCTATTAAAACACAAAACTTTTCATTGGGATAAATCTCTAACAGTAAACTCACTAATTCTGCTCTCTGAGCTACATTTAAGTGTATTGCAAAGCTTTCAATTATTGCTTTATAATTTCCTGGTTTGCTTACATATTGCTGTGGTTCTATTGGCAAAGCACAATAAACAAGTTGTTCTCCAAAATAAGTTTCTAAATTATTTTTCTGAATAAACTCTGCTATGCGATTCCCTAAGTTTTTCGCAATGGAAGAATTAACATAATTTCCAGACAAAATAGGATAGACTTCAAAATTTTCCCAATAATTATCAATGACATTAGAATATGGCTCGTAAACAGAAAACTTATCATTATTGATGGTTTGGTACGGCAACCAAGATTTAAAATGTTTACTTTTTAAGATTTCAATAAATTTTAAATGTAGCTTAAAAAGTTTGTCAAGTATAAATGGATTTACTTCAGACTTTGTACTATGATTTCTATTTTGGTCTAATTCTAAACTTGCGTGCGCTACAAAAGGAAGTTCAAAAGGGATTTGGGTTTTAAAATAATTATATAAAACTTTATCTTTAAAACTCAGATCATTGCTGTAAGCAATTTTCACACTGTAACGCTTTGGTTGGCTTGACTCTTTGTCTTCTATTAAGTTCTCATCTACGATACCATCATCACTTATTACATAATATATTTGACCGTTATGACTGATCTCCGAATTATTCTCAGAGATTTTTTTACGTGTTATTGATATCGTCTTATTTAGAACATTTCCGTCAATTTCAATAGTGTTGATGTTTTGCAAGAACAAAAGTGTTTTTTCACTTATAGATTCTAATTGCTCTTTAATTCTATATTCATATTCCGATTTATATCTAATAGAAATAGTGGTAGTGAAATCTGAATTATCAATTACATCTTCTATCCTACAACAATTCAAAAGAGGTAATGGATAGACATCTGCATTCAATTTTCTCTCCCTTCTAATTTGTGATAGTTCAGATTCAGTGTACCCGATTTTATTTAATATAATATCTTTTTTTAATGTCTCGTCAAAAACCACTTTAAAATCATTACTAATGATACTGATTTTATCAGCCCAATTAATAATCGAACGAAAACCTAATCCTTTATTACCGATATAGCCAGAGGATACTTTTGAAGATAAGCCAGGATAAAAAATAGAATCATACCCCTTTATAGAAAATGGCTTATCGCCATCGTTGCTTATTTCTAAAAGACGTTTTTCTGTATCAAGATAAATTTTAACTTTTGAAGCTCCCTCGTCTTCGCAGTTTTGAAATAACTCCAATAATTGCCGACCATTATAACCTTGATTAGTTTGTTTTTCAATGTTGTTTAATCCTATTAAATTTTTCGGGTTTCTTAATTCTTCCCAACGTTTAGTAATAATCTTTTCAACTTGCTTTTTTATAGACATTTTTTAAAATTTTTATAATTGACATACCCTAACCTTCCCCGTTACCACTCCATTTATCAAACTCCCCTTATACTCTTTCAACTTCTCAATCTCCTGTTTTAAACCAATGGCTGGGCTGAATTTTTGAGAAGTAGTTTCTATATACCTAGAAATCTCATTTAAATCATTCTGTGATGCTGCTAGAGCTTTAACTGCACTTAAATTACCCCTAGGCAATTTTGGTTGCGCTACCCCGGAAATAAAGACTGTGTAATCAATTAAACTGTTCTGCCCAATAAAATAGCCATTTCCGGCAGGGTAAAGCACAGCAGATTCATTGACTCTATCCACGCTAAGCTCTTCGGCTTTTAGAGTTTCAAGTGTTGTTCCTGTTAGTTTTTTTTCTATGGTGGATTCTAAGGCTTGTTCGTTGGTTTGACTATGCATGATTATATTCGTTTTTTATCTCAAAATAGAGTCATATTTATTCAAACTTAAGGTCGATTGATTTTAATTTTTTACTCACTCGCTTTTCATGCTTTTTTAGAAACGATTTGGTTCTCCACGCCCATGATGGTCCTGCATCAATAACGTTATTAACTTCCTTTATAAACAAAAGATGTTTTTTTCTTAAATCCTGAATACCAACATTAATTTGTTTTCTAATTTCTTTTCGTTTTTTAGTACTAATTTTAGAATTACTTTCTAAATGTATTGACTTACCTTCAACACGTACAATAACATCGTCACGTTCAATTAATATATTTATTATATTGTTCGCTTGAATATTTTCATATAGTCTAAATATTTTTCTAAACTCGTTAAAATTCTTGTCTTCTAACTTTTCAATAGCCAATTCTTTCAATATTTCTTGAACATCTTGAATGAACTTATGATAAGACAAAATATAGTTCGCGTAAGCAATACTTATTTGTTCAAAAGAAGGTTTATGTATTGATGTCAATACCACAAGAGCGCCTTCATCCTTTTTATAAGCTTCAAAATAATCTGCTTCTGCCTTTTCATAATCATTATAACTAGAAAGTTTAGGAACACTATCAGACGAAAGCTCTATCAAAAAATATTTATCTCTAGGACCGACATTTTGCCATTGTTTTTTAACAACACTAGAGTTTTTCCTGAAGGTTTCCGCTAATCGCGAAATAAAATCATATTTATCTAACGTTTTGTAAAGGAAATTCGCGTCGTCCTGTTCCAATTGTTTACTACTAGATACTAATTGATGAAAACGTCCCCATTCTTGATTGCTATTATATCCTTCCTCTTTTAATCTAGTTTCATACAATACATCTGTAATCTCTACTAAGGTTGCCCAATTATGAGTTTCATGTGTTCTAAGCTGCACTTCGATAACTTTTCCACTCACTGGGTCGGTAATGTAAACATGAATAGCTCGATAGCCTATTTTTTTAGGATTATTAAAGCGATCTCTAATTTCCCCTCTTACTTCATAATTGTCTAATATTATTTCGAGCATCTTTCTAGCTGCTACCTCACTTCCAAATATTATCCGAATACCAGCAACATCCCACATACGGTTCAATTGCATTTTAGGTTCTCTTATGGTTTTATTGATTATAGTTGATATTCTCTTTAATCTAAAAGCCGTAATAGCTGATCTTTCCACCCGAGTTTTATGCTGACTGAGTTCTTTAAAAATCTTAAACAAAGGCTCTGTAAAGGAAAGCCTATGAGCTTGTAAAATATCTAAATCTTTATCTGAAATGTGCTTGTCTTTGCATTCACGCAAACGTTCTCCTAACCTGTTTATGTCTCCTCCTGTATATTTCATCTTAACACACCTTCACCTTCCCCGTTACCACACTATTTATCAAACTCCCCTTATACTCCTTCAAGGTCGAAATCTCCTGCTGTTTTAAACAAATGGCGGTTTCAAATTTTTGGGAAGCGGTTTCGATGTAATCTGAGATCTTTTTTTGCTCTAAAAGTGGTGGGAAGGAAATTTTAATATTCCGAAGACTTCCTATTAAAATAACTGGTTGCATTTGTGAAGAATTATTAAAATCTATTTGAGATTTTGTAGCATATGACAATAACGATTTGAGAAAATATTCTGGAAACATCTCTTTTGATTGAAGGCAAATCCTAGCTATGTTTTGATTAATATGAAATTTATTATCTTCTTTTATCAAGGCTGCATTGCCTATGGTACCTGTACAGGGATAAACAATGTCATTTTTGTACAATTTAGTTCTCTGAAGACTATTAGATAATTTTTCTGAAATTGCCTCTGTTTCAGAAAGATCCAATTCTCCCGATTGAATATTAAATCCTCTTAGAGCGATTATTTGTCCTTCAGAGTCTGTTTTCCAGACATTTGTATATTCAAATCCCGTAAGCTTAGTAATAAAACAGAAATATTTAAGCGCCTTAGCCTCCCAACCCTCCGGAATCTCCCCAATCCACTCCACACCAGAATCTTTTAAGGCGACAGTATCATCCAAGCCACGGGTTACGGCTTTGTGGATAAGGATTTGTTTACGTTCTTTAAGCAGGGTTATTTGTTGCTGTTTAATGGCAATCGCCTGGTCTATTTTGGTGGTTTTATCGTCTAGAAATTCGGCGATGGCGGTTTGTTCTTCGAGAGGTGGAAGAATAGATAATATGTTGAAAAAGTCATCCGTATATAACCGCAACCTACTTTCAATAACACCAGAAGAATTCCTTTTATATTCAGCTTTATATAATTCAGTTCTTAATAAATAATGAAAATAACGTTTAACATTCCCATCATACAATCTATAAATCGAATATGCGGGACTTGTAATCCCGTCAAAGGGTGAAAAGCCGAGACTTCCGTTCCAAGCAAGCATTATATTACTTACCAAATCTCCCTTTTGTACTTTTTTATAACCCTCCAAAGTCAAAGCATTAGTAAGCATGCCGCCATCTTCAACCTTATCAGTTTTATTTGTGACTCCTGTATATTGAGAAACTGAGAGCAAATCTTCACTTCCATTTTCACTTCGTTCGTTTATTTCATTAAAGAGATATTTAATCCTTCTCACTTCCCAATGCTCCGGAATCTCCCCTAACCATTCTACGCCAGAATTTTTATAGTTTTCGTAACGTTTTGTGCGTTCTACAACTGCTTCCATATCAGTTTTTCTTTTTAAGTTGTTTATGGGTGTTGTCCAATTGTTTTATAAAATCCTGTTCTACTTTAGACAGCTCATTTTTAAGCGTGTCTTTGTATGCTTGATAACTGTGCTCTGCTTTTTCTAAGGCTTGTTTGTGGCTAATGGTACCAGCGTTATCTAAAATATCATTCCTGGTCATTTTTAGAAAATCATCTAAACGGCCTATCCAATCCTTCATATACATGGGCTTACGGTTCAGCGCTTGTAATTCGGCAATTTCTAAATAAGCCGTAACCATTCGGTTTAATATGTTCAGTTCCTCTTCGTTTAAGTAGTTTTTAGCAATTCCCACTTCTTGCTTGGTAGGCTGTTCGCCTTTAAAAGTAGTCAGTCCTAAAAAAGGCTTTGCAGCATCAATTCGGTTATAGATCACTTCTGCCGCTGTTTGGCCGTGTGCCGCCCAATGCATTTTATTTTGGATGGTTTTGAAAAACAGCTGTGAGGTTCCGGCATTTGCATCGTAATCGATACTCGTGGCATAGACATCAAGCACTTTACGCCAAAACACCTTTTCAGAAGACCGTATATCACGGATTCGCGCCAATAGCTCCTCAAAATAATTACCGCCTCCGGCTTCTTTAAGCAGTTCGTCATTCATTGTAAAACCCTTTACAATATACTCCCGTAACCTAGCAGTTGCCCAAATTCGAAACTTAGTGCCCTGAAGACTTTTAACCCGATAGCCTACGGAAATGATGACCTCTAAGTTGTAATATTTAACAGGACGGTCTGAACCACTAATGTGCAAATTTTGCACATTGCTTTTCTCTTCCAGTTCACCCTCCTTAAATACATTGCCAATATGTTTGGTGATCACGCTGCGTTCGCGCTGAAAAAGAACACTCATTTGTTCTTGAGTCAACCACACGGTTTCGTTTTCTAAACGTGTTTGTATTTTTGTTTGGCCGTCCTCAGCTTGATAAAAAATAATTTCTGAATCCATTTACACCAAATTTAATATTTCCGCAATCAAGCCATCACTCTGCTGCTCCAACTCCAAAATATCTTTGGTCACTGCTTCAATAGGTCGTAAAGGCGTGTGTTTATAAAAATATTTATTGAAACTGATTTCGTAGCCAATTTTGGTAGTGTCCAAATTGATCCAAGCTTCAGCCACGTGAGGCTTGACTTCTTTTAAAAAGTAGTCGTGAATGCTTTCCTTTAAAGGCACATTCTCGGTATCGCGCAGGTCGCTTTCAGTTTCGTAAGTGAGGTACCAGCCCCGGCTGGCAGGTTCTCCTTTAGCACTTCGACTGCGCTCAGTGTGACCCATTGGAAAAAATCCAAAGTCTGCCAAATCCGTTTCTTGGCATCCCAAGTGTTGTAACAGTTTTTGCAGTTTATCGCCGGAAAGCTTTTCTTTCTTCTTGATGACTTTTTCAGCATCGGCATCGTACCAACTTACGGCATTTAAAATGGCTTTTTTGTCAGCCGCCGAAGCATCCAGCTTTTCAGATTTGATGGTTTGGCTGACTTCATTTTCAAAGGCGTTGTAATCAGAAAACACTTTATCCCCAAAATGAACTTCCAATTTCTTAGCTAGGCTCAGTAAGTGTTGGTGCTTTTTCCAAGTCTCTTTTTTGGTCAATTTCTTTTTATTGGCTGCGGAAAGGTTGAGATCGTTTTGCTCGCACCAGTCCAAAATCGCTTTGGCATGCAGACTTATATCTTTATAAACACTATCACCAAAAGTTTCATACGCATACTGCATCGGTTCTTGCAAGATGCGATCATAGCGCAAGCTTTCTATGCGTTCTTCCGTAAATTGTGCTTTTAGGCGTTTTGGGCGTTCGATGGTCACTTTATAATATCCGAAATCTTCATTGTCAAAAACTTGGGCCGCAATTTGATTTTCGCCTTCGCTTTCCACGGCTTGCATTTCAGTGTACACTTTTAGAATTTCGTTGATATGTTCAGGCGCAAACTCACAGTTTTTATTTCCTAAATTCTTTCTCAATTTTCTGAATAACTGTCCTGCGTCAATCAACTGCACCTTTCCTTTTCGCTGGGTCGCTTTATTATTGCTTAAAATCCAGATATAAGTAGTGATGCCTGTATTATAGAACAGGTTGTTGGGCATTTGCACGATGGCTTCCAACCAATCATTTTCTATGATGTAGCGACGGATATTACTTTCTCCACCGCCGGCATCACCCGTAAACAAACTGCTGCCATTGTGTACGGAAGCGATCCTGCTCCCGCTGGCACTTTGCGATAACGATTTCATCTTGCTTACCATTTCCATCAAGAACAGCAATTGCCCATCGGACGAGCGTGGGGTGGCATCAACTTCTTCTTCTACGCCCCAATAATCGGATAGCACAATTTTAAATCGAGGGTCGATAACGTCTTTGCCATCCTTAATATATTTCTGTTCACTGCTCCAAGATTTCCCATAAGGCGGATTGGACAGCATAAAATCGAAGCTAGTTCCCGCAAATTCGTCGGTTGACAAGGTGGAACCCACACGAATATTTTCAGGGTCGTTGCCCTTAATCATCATATCACTTTTGCAGATGGCATAGGTTTCGTCGTTGATTTCCTTTCCGAAGAGATAGACATCACCCAAAGCTTTGATCACGCCTTCCTCGTCCTTAATAAAGTTTTGTGCTTCAGTCAGCATTCCCCCACTCCCACAGGCCGGATCGTAAATGGTCATTACAGGCGGCAAGGTGTCTTTTATAGGATCGAAGATAATATGGGTCATCAAGTCAATGACCTCACGGGGTGTAAAATGCTCCCCTGCTTCTTCGTTGTTTTCTTCATTAAATTTTCTAATCAGTTCTTCAAAAACGTAACCCATCCCAAGATTGGTAAGCGCAGGCAATTTTCTCCCTTCAGGATCTTCCTTTTCAAAAGGCGTCAAGTTAATATGAGAAGACGTGAATTTCTCCAGAACATCCAGCAAGACATCTTTAGCTGCCATATGCCGCACTTGGCTTCGCAGCTTAAACTTATCGATGATCTCTTTTACGTTGTCACTAAACCCATTGAGATAATCTTCAAAATTGGCCAGTAAAATCTGTTGGCTGTTGGTGGCGGTGTCGTGAAGCAATTGCAAAGTCCATTTACTCGTATTATAAAACACATAGCCAGAAGCATCACGAAGTCCGTTTTCGTCCCATTCGGTAAATTTGGCTTCATCACGTTGGAAAGCAAGCTCTTGCAACACGGCTTCTTTGGTAGGCTCTAATAAAGCATCCAAACGACGAAGCACCACCATGGGTAATATGACATCGCGATACTTTCCGCGTACGTAAACATCACGAAGGCAATCGTCGGCTATAGACCAAATGAAGGATACTAATTTATTGTGGGAAGTTGTATTCATTAATTGTAAATTTTCTTTTGTTTTAAAATATGGAATACTAGTTAGGCATCTCTTTAGCTCCTGCATTATAAGGCAGATCGAGATAAATAACATCCATGGAATTATAATGTGTAAAGCTTAAGGAAGTTAATATGTGATAATTGTCAACTTCAATGAGAATGTAATTGGGATTTTTTTTTCGCTCGATATCGTTCATCATTGCGTGTTCTTTGACTTCCTTTAAAATGGGCAATTTGTGGCGCAAATCTTCTTCCACGCCTTCTGCTTTGTGTTCCAATACGAGTCCGTATTTCTTTTTGGTGTTAATCAGGTTGGTAAGGTAGGCTTTTTCGTCCTTGCCCAAGCCTTTAACGTGTTTGAGTTTAGTTAGCGGTTCTTTTTTGTTCATGAATTCTTAGTATTGGTTACTGCTCAAAAACTCCCTGAAATTCTCGTTATCAATCACTTTCACATCTGTATTATAAGTTTCCAAGAAAGTTTTTGGAATTTTAACTTTACTTTTTGGATTCCATTTTATTTCAAATCCTGTAACTGCTCCTGCAACTTCCTCAACATAGTCAATTTCTTGCTGTTGCACAGTTCTCCAGAAATAGCCTTTGGCTAATGAGCCAGTGTAAGCGTTATGCTTTAATCGTTCTACGATTAAAAAATTCTCCCAAAGATGGCCTTTGTCTTGGCGTACTTCTAAAGGATTTAAGTCGCCAATAATCATGTTTCTCACTCCTGTGTCATAGAAATAAATCTTTTGATTGGTTTTAATTTCGTTGCGTAAATTTTTACTAAAACTTGGCAATTTGAAAACAACATAAGCTTGACAAAGCAAATCGATATAGTTAGACACCGTTTTCTTATCGATAACTAAAAGTTGCGCCAGTTCGTTATAGCTTACTTCACTTCCAATTTGAAACGCCAAAGCTCTTAATAATTTTTCTAAGATTTCAGGTTTACGAATACCACCATAACTCAGGATGTCTTTGTAGAGATAACTGTCTGTTAACTGTTTAAGAACCTCTTTTTCATCCCCAAAATTATTGATAACATCGGGGTACATGCCGTAAATAATGCGAAGTTCTAATTGCTGTTGCGCTTTAAGATAGCCAACATTATTTTCGAACGCTCTCCATGAAATAGGATATAATTGATATTCCCATTTTCGCCCTGTCAGCGGTTCTTGTGTTTGGTTATTGAGTTCAAAAGCAGACGAGCCACTAACCAATAATTGAACGGACTTTAGTTGGTCGGTAATTAGTTTTAAAGTCAAGCCACTATTTTCAATGCGTTGTGCTTCGTCAATAAATACAAGCTTATAATTTCCAATGATGTTTTTAAGTTGTTCTATGTTTGGGTTAGTAAGTAATTTTCTAAGCGTAGGATCATCTCCATTTAGAAACAGGTGCTCCTTACCCTCTAGTAATTTGCTAAAACTTGTCGAGGACCAATTAAAAGCATGGCTTTACCTTTGCGAAAACGGTTAAAATCTGCTCCTCTAAGGCTCTATTAATCATATTTAGGGATTGTAATCCCCAAATATTCTGTTTTTTGGGGATTACAATCCGCGTTTTCTAAATTAATTTAGAGCTTTAAAGTTGTGAAATTTAATATTCGTGAATACTATCGCTTAAAGGCAATTATCTCGTTTAAGATATTCATTACTTGTACTTCTTCAGAGAAAAGTATGTAGTTAAGCGTGATAACTCAACATTCAAGCCCCCTCCAAAACAGCCATCAGCCGATGATTGAGATGTAATTTTTCCTTACCAACTTTTCCAGAAATCAGAAATCCAGCTGCTTCCAAAGCCATTTAAATAATTAATTATAGAATTTCGGCATTTTGAACACGAGTAATGTTTACGCTCGTTATAGTAACGAGGCTAGATATACTAAAAAATCACCCTTGTCTTTGAATTAGTGATAAAGATTACTCGTGTTCATTGTTAACTTAATCTAGCTCTAGTTTAATCTAGCGTTGCTATTATTAATAAAATTGAAATTACAAATCTTTCAAGTTGGCTCAAACCTAGAACATCCGATTATTCCCTTTAGGGTCATGGAAAGAATAATTGGATTTTCGGCATTTTGTTCTTGCCCCTCCCGATAGATATCGGGACTAAAAGGAGCCAAAACTCCAAAAATCGGTCATTTCAACCATAATAGCCACTGTGAACCAGAGCCTTAATCTATTATCAAACGCTTAATTTCTCTTACATTAGTGTCTGGTTGAAAATGATGTATAGATGATTAGGTCTTTGAATGTATGAATGGATAATTCGGTTCGATTTGTGCCAGTGATTTCGGTTTCATAGTGCCAGGCATTTCGTTTCAATTGATTACTGTTTATCAATTAGTTACAATCAAGTCTTGATTCTATGTTCTGGCAGCGCAGCGCCTGCCTGCAGGCAGGGTCTTGGTTCTTTATCTTACACCAATGTTTCTCTTACGATGATTTTATTATTTACGGTTTCAAAATCATCAATCTCAGCACAATATTCTGAAAACCAAAAACCGACTTAATTCTTTGCCATAATTGAATATTTTAGACAGGTATTAGTTTGTAAAAACCAGATTCGGAAACTATTAATCATTTTAAGAGGCTTTCTGAATCTGCGTTTTTCCTTAAAATAGTCTAACCAAACCGAACATAAGAAGCTATTATGAATTGGCTAATACATTTGCATTCAGATATTTAAAAAAAAATAAAAGTCTTATTCACTTGTTTCAGTTTAAAGAACCACAATAGAACAATCAATTGCCAGCTTTCTTTTTTGGAAACATGACATTCTTAAGCCTTTAGAATACTATATTTGAAATCTGCTTCGTCATACAAAAAACAGGAACTAATTGTATAGATTGAGAAGCTAAAATGACCAATTTGCAAACCCTAATTAAAAATACAGATTATGAAATTTGTCGGTAGTCAGTTAGCTTATTATTTGAAAGACACAGACTTTAAGAGAAACTACAAGGTGCTACTTAAATATTTGGCCCTTTTAGCAGCTGTCATCATCATTTATTCTATTCTTTTCCATTTCATTATGGGGCTTGAAGGCCAAGATCATTCATGGGTCACAGGCTTTTATTGGACACTTACGGTTATGAGCACGCTTGGGTTCGGGGATATTACATTTGCATCCGATCTTGGTCGCCTTTTCAGTATAATCGTGTTGCTTTCTGGCATATTTATGTTAATGATCGTTTTGCCCTTTGCCTTTATCAGACACTTTTATGTCCCTCTTTTAGAGTCCAAAAACAAAAACAAGGTGCCTCGCGAAGTTCCTGCCGGAACAAAAAATCACATTTTAATATGTTCTTATGATGTTATAGCGAGGGATCTTACAGAGCGATTGGAACAGGAAAACACCCCCTATTTTATCATCGAAGACGATCTAGAAAAAGCGCTTAAAAATCATGATGAAAACATTCCTGTGCTCATTGGCGCTTTGGATAACAAGGACACCTTCTTACTTGCCAATATTAAGGATGCGAAACTGATTTTGGTCAATAGGGATGACTTTTTCAATACTAAAATCATACTTACCATAAGGGAAATTGCCCCTACAACACCCATAGTTGCCATTGCCACTAATATTGAATCTGTAGACGTACAGCAACTCAGCGGCGCTGACCATGTCTTGCCCGTAAAAAAATGGCTTGGCGAACAATTGGCCAGTAGGGTAAACACACAGCATGCAGAATCTCATGCCATAGGACAATATGAAGACCTATTAATCGCTGAATTGCCCATCCACAATACACCGCTGGTTTCTAAACGCATCCGCGATACAGGCTTGAGACAAAAATTTGGGGTCAGCATTGTGGGCATTTGGGAGCGAGGAAAATTGCAACCTATAAAAGGTGATGAAATACTAACACACTATAGCGTTCTGGTAATCATAGGAAATAAAGAACAGCTCAATAACATTGATGAGATTTTCAATGATTACGATGTAAACCCTAACCCTGTACTGCTCATTGGAGCGGGCAAGGTAGGATTGGCGGCGGCAGAATCTTTACATAAAAATGGTGTTTTAGTGAATGTCGTTGACATGGATCCTGAGGTATGCAAAAATGTAAGTCCTTTTTGCAATCAGGTATTCTCTGGTGACGCCTCAGATTATAAACTGCTAAAAAAGGCAGGAATTCTAGAAGCGCCTTCGGTATTACTTTCTACCCATGACGATACCACGAATATTTATCTCGCCTCCTATTGTCGTCAACTGAACAAGGACTTAAGGATAGTGAGCCGTATCTCTGAAGCACGAAATGTTGAAATTATGCAAAAAGCAGGGGCTAATTTTGTATTGAGCTACTCCACCTTAGGTTCTGAAGCCGTTTTATCCATTTCCAAAGGTCAAGACCTAACCGTTCTTGGTGAGGGCTTTACCTTGTTTATTATCCCGATCCCAAAATCATTGGAAGGTAAGTCGCTTGCAGAATCTGGGATAGGCGCTAAAACTGGATTATCTGTCATCGCCATAAAAGAAAATTCTGAAGTCGTAACGGTATTAGCGGCAAATACAATACTTCCACACGGTGCAGAAATAGTTATGCTCGGAAACACCGAAATGAAACATGAATTCAATAAGATCTATGTGAACGGTGTTTGATGCCCGTTTTCCCACTGGATGATTTGCGTTCTTTCAGTGCTATTTTCAAAATGTGGGCCGTTTGTATTACATCTCTTAAAAATCAAGTACACTTGTGGTACAAAAAGTATTTATAAAAGAAATAGGAATCAGCTGTTTATCAATCTAACCGACTAATAGTCAAATAAAAGAAGCCATCCTACAGGCATCGGAAACCAATTCTATTTGCCGATGCAAAAATTAGCAAAAATATTGCCCAGCAAATCATCATTGGTGATCTCGCCGGTGATCTCGCCAAAATGGTACAGCGCCTGGCGGATATCAATCGCCAAAAGATCTCCGGAAATATCGGTTTCCAAGCCCTCCTTAACCATTTGAATTTCCGCAAAAGCTTTCAGCAGCGCATCGTAATGCCGGGAATTGGTCACAATGGTCTCGTTGTTGCGCAGTGCCCCGGTATTGATGAGATTTAGTAGCGCATCGGTTAGTTCCTCCACGCCTGCCCCGGTTTTTGCTGAAATGGGAATGAGCTGGGACGCATGGGTTTTTAATGCGGCCACTAAAGCCTCTAAATCTTGCGCGCCAATCTCATCGATCTTATTGAGTATGACGATCAATTGTTTCTGCGGAAACTTATTCCGCACCTTTTCAACTTCCACGATAAAAGATTCCATTTTTTCTACTTCTGAAACCAATTGCGTGCCGCTAACCAAAAACAGTACCACCTGAGCCTGGTCTATCTTTTCGAAGGTTTTTTTAATACCGATGCTTTCTACCACATCCTTGGTCTCACGGATGCCGGCTGTATCGATAAACCGAAACCCAATCCCACCAATTGAAATCTCATCTTCAATGGTATCCCGTGTGGTGCCGGCAATTTCAGAAACTATGGCGCGGTCTTCATTCAGTAAGGCATTGAGCAGCGTCGATTTCCCCACATTGGGCTCGCCCACAATCGCAACGGGAATTCCGTTTTTGATCACATTGCCCACGGCGAAGGAATCGATAAGCCGTTTGAGCACAAAACCGATCCGCTCAATGAGTGCCTTAAACTGACTCCGGTCTGCAAACTCCACGTCTTCTTCAGCAAAATCCAGTTCCAATTCTATCAATGAGGCAAAATTGAGCAGCTCTTCGCGAAGTTTGGCGATTTCTGAAGAGAATCCGCCACGCATCTGCTGCATCGCCATTTGATGTGACGCTTCGTTGTCGCTCGCAATCAAATCGGCAACGGCTTCGGCTTGGGAAAGATCCAATTTTCCGTTGAGGAATGCCCTCAATGTGAACTCGCCTGCTGTGGCCATACGGCAACCCTTCCGCAGACATAACTGTAAAATTTCTTGCTGAATATATGTACTTCCGTGGCAAGAAATCTCCACCACATCTTCTCCGGTGTAGGAATTGGGGTTTTTGAATAAACTCACCAAGACTTCATCAATCACGCGTTTATCTTCAACGATATGACCCAGATGAAGGCTATGCGTTTTTTGGTTTTGCAGCGACTTTCCTGTTTTTACCGATCGAAATACCGAATCGGCAATCGCTATCGCATCTGCTCCTGAAAGTCTCAAAATAGCAATGGCACCGTTTCCTGAAGGAGTTGCCAAGGCAATGATGGTATCGTGATGGGTCATGTTGAAGGTTTCAGCAAAAGTAGTTGAATTTTGGCGAGTTTGAAAAGAGGAACCCATGCAACTCGTTATGAGTTAAAGGAAAAAGCTAATGTCTTATAGAACTTAGTATATTTGTAGTCACGAAATTTGAAATGATGAAAAAGCTATTCTTCTTCCTAAGCTTAGGCGCAATGGTATGTTCTTGCAACACCGAATTGAAAACACCTATTGAAGGCTATCGCGTTGTTGGCGAAACGCCAGGTGTTTACAATGGCATTCGTGTCTATTTGCATGTTTTGGATCAAAAAGGCCGCCAACGTTCTATCGACACTGCCATAGTATTGAACGAGCGTTTTACGTTTGAGGGTTCACTCAAGGGTCCGCAATATGTGGAGCTTACCGTGAACAGCATCAAAGGGACTTTGCCTTTAATTCTAATCCCTGAGGAAGTGCGGCTTACCATAGACTCCAATGATGTTGGCAACTCCAACATCTCAAGCAGCAATGCGAATGATGCCTTGAAAACCTATAACCAAACCATCTCTGCCATTGACGATGAGTACAATACTTTGGCGCAACAGCTCAATAAGCAATCCACTAGTAATGATGCCGATCCTGATGTCGTATCTCAAAAATTGGCACAGATCAAGGCGCGCAAGGATGCCTATCCTTACGAGTTTATCAAAGCAAATACCGATAACTATTATTCTTTGATCCTAATCAATGAAATGCTCTGGAAACGCAAAATGGAAGTGAACAAATTGGAACAAAGCTATGCTGCATTGGGGAAGGATATCACGGCCTCTGATTTCGGACAAGAAGTAAACAGGCGCATTGCGGCGACCAAAGCTGCAATAGCCCCTTTAATGGCTACGGAAATTGGGCAACAGGCACCCAACTTTACCGCTCCAACGCCAGAAGGGACTTCTTTTAAACTTTATGATAATCTCGGAAAAGTCACCATCGTCGACTTTTGGGCAGCATGGTGCGGCCCTTGCAGACGCGAGAATCCCAATGTTGTGAAGGTGTATGACAAATACCATGATAAGGGCTTGGAAATTGTTGGCGTGTCCTTGGATGGCAATAGACGGCAACAAGACCCAAAAGCGGCTTGGATCAAAGCCATAAAAGACGATAAGCTTACATGGCACCAGGTCTCTAATCTCAACTACTTCAACGATCCTGTGGCCAAGGCCTATGCGATTCAAAGCATCCCTGCCACTTTTATCTTGGATGCCAACGGAAAAATCATCGCTAAAAACCTAAGAGGCGCAAGTCTTGAACGAAAAATCGCAGAACTGCTGGATTGAGTTCAAGGTTTAAAGTTCAAGGTTTAAGGTTCAAGGTTCAAGATTCAAAGTTCAAAGTTCAGGGTTCAAGGTTCAAGAATAGGGCTAACAAAATTTCACAATAATTAGACCCCTAGAGAATTATGCTGAATTGCATATTCCGAAGGAATCAAAGTTTGATCGAAAATTGCTACGGAATTATGCCTTTAGGCATAAAATATCGCTAAAAAAACAGACGCCCTTGCTCATAGAACTAAAGCACCGGTTCCAATTCTGGGATACGCACCGCAATCAATTCATCTTTATAAAACTGAAGCTCATTTTGAATCGCTTTTTCTTCAGCAGCCAAAGACGTCACAAACAGCGCTTGGTAATAGGCGATGCCATCAAACAGATTGTTTTTGAAAGCCTTCCATTTTTTAATTTGTTTGGCTGAAAGGTCTTCTGAAATGCTTCGGATGTCATTTCGCAAATAATCCACGTACATTTTCAATTCCTTCACAAACATATTTGGCCTATTCACACTGGCCAGTACCGAAGCATTCCCATTGATGTGTTGCATCATTTGAGACAGCGACACTTCCTTATCAAAATACGCCAAATTGGGTCCCGGACAAATGACAACGCCTTGTTCCTGCCCTTTTATTTTTATATCGTTTTCTAAGTAGGAAGCGTTTGCCAAGCCTACGCAAAGGCAGGCTTTTTCGGTTATTTTAGCTTTGGCATTGTTATAGAGGTCTGAGGATATTTCCGATTTTTTGGCTTCTAAGGCCTCCAATTTGACATCTTGGTATTTTTTTGAAGCGGTACAAATCCCTTCTGGCCCAAATTCCTTACTCAAGGCTAAAAATTTCTTAGGGCAAGAGCTCCCTGGCTTAGCGTCGTCAATGCGCTTTTGTTTAAAGAACTCGTTTGTTGTCCCTTTTATAGCATTAAAGGGCACTCCCAAAGGCGAAATACCACTTAGATACAAATCGTTTTCTTTGGCGTTCATGAGTAATTCCCTAGTTTTCCGATCTACAGAGGTCGCTTCTGGCACCAATAAAAACGGGGTTCCCCAACCAACGGAATCCACTTGGTAGTTGTTGAGCAAGAACGCATGCTCTGCTGCTGTACCAACACCACCTTGAACCGTGATTTTCAAATCGAGTGCTTGCTCGGGAACGGCCATTTCCTTCAAACTTAAGCCTTTCACATAAACCTCGTGCGTGTCTTGAATTAATGCTGCTTTTTTAGTTTTGAACTCCTCTAAAATGGGACCCAATAAAAAGCCTTCCGTAGCAAAGGCGTGCCCGCCACAGTTTAAACCCGATTCAATTCTATATTCTGAAACCCAAAGTCCTTTTTTTGCCAAGAATTTTCCCTGAATGGTTGCGGAACGGTAATCGCTGACCTTCAAAATGATTCGCTTTTTCAACTGCCCTGCTGCATCTGGAAAGAAGTCCTTAAACTGTTCGAAATAACTGTACAGTCTGGGATTCATTCCTGCGGAAAGTACCACGGAAGAATTTAAATTACTATTGGCAAATCCGCGAAGCGAAGCATGTGCATCATTAAATTCCACAGGCAATTGTTCTCCTTTGATGAAATTATCCTTATCCACTTTGGTCATGATGTTGACATCAATATCACCCGCTTTTAAATGCGTTTCCAAATAGGATTTAAGCTGTGCTTTCAGCGCAGTGCCTTCGTCCAATAAATTGGAAAGGCCTGCTTTGAAATCGGAGCTATTGGGTAAAGTGCCCATGAATTGCTCTAAGGCTGACTTGCTTTCAGACAATTCAATTTTGAATCTCGAGAATTTATCTTTAACAATGCTGTCCACAAGATTCAAATACGAAGTAATGCGCTCGGCACGATGATCTTGGGCTTTTTTAGCTATTTCTTGATGAGGGAGGTTAAACTTTTTGCTGTAAAAAGCATTCATTTTTTCTATAAGCTCATCGTCTATGATAGAGATAACCGACGAAATGCCATAGTGCGCCACACGAATTGGACTGTCGATGGTATAAGCCAATCCCATTACCGGGATATGAAAGCTATGTAGTGATTGAGATGACGTCAACTTTTAAGTTTTTTTGTAAATTACATAAGCCACAAATATGACTTATATTAGTCTACAAGAAGATGACTTTTGTCATACCTTTTGCCTTTTATAAATTCGTTTTTTCATTGCCAAGGCAATCAATCACAACTAGTTGATAACGTTAGACGTATTGCCAAAAATCCTTTTCCTCCGACCCTTAACGATGGCTTATTTAAAATCATGTTTGTAGTAGCCAATTTTTGCTTCAATCGCGGCTGGTGGGGCAACTCAACCACTATGGAATTCAAGTCTATAGGTTTTTTGAAACAGACTGAAAGGCTGTTGAATTCGTGAAATGAATCGTATCTCATTGTGAACGCTTTTAGATAAGAAACGGTTTCGTGAAAACTTGCCTAGCGGACAGGCCGGTTCGTGAAATTCGTGGCAAAACATTTTTAGAAGCTAAAGCGGAATGCCTTAAAGTGCATAGTTTCAACTCTATTTGAGACCAATAAAAATCCAGAGGGTCTGACGAAACATATAATTATTAGAATTAAAAGTGGATACACAATTTGTGTTAGTGCCGCTTGAGCTGATCAAAGACTGTCTCAATAATTGTCAATCCTAGGCATTTTAGTGTAGGTCTTAAGTCTTACGTACTAAGTCGTACGTCCTACGTCCTACGTCCTACGTCTTAAGTCCTAAGTCTTAAATCCTAAATCGCAAGTCCTAAGCCCTCTACCAAAAACTGATCTTTCAAGAAAACAACAAGCATTCAAGCCAATTCAATTCCTAAAGGATGCTTATAATTTGCCCGTTTTATGCATCACAAACAAAATAATAATTGGTACAGACAGTAATCCCACCATCAATAAATCGGTTTGGAAAAGCGATGGCACCATAATGAGTGTAATGACGAAGCCACCAATCGCACCTCCAAAATGCGCATCGTGACCAATATTGCCCACCCTATTTTTCATGCCATAAATTGAGTACAACAAATACCCAATCCCAAAGACATAAGCAGGAATTGGAATGGGGATAAAAAACATGTAAAGGCTCATTCTAGGATCAAGCAGAATAGCAGCATACAAGATGCCGGTTACGGCACCACTGGCACCAACTGCAGAATACTGTGATTCCTCTTTATGAAAATAAAAAGACAACACGCTGCCCAAAAGCAAACTGGCCACATAAATAACCAAGAAATTGACACTGCCCACAAAAAAGATCACGCGATCGGCAAAAAAGAATAAGGTCAGCATGTTAAACAGCAAATGCGTGGTATCGGCATGCAAAAACCCAGAACTGAACATCCTAAATTGCTCGCCGGCCCTAATGCGACCCACATTGAATTTGTATTTCTCAAAAAAACCATAATCGTTGAAACCCTTATAAGAAATTAGTGCGTTGGCTGCAATGATTACGATTAAAACGATACTGAGATTGCCCATAAATAAAACCTTTTATTATACATATATTTGCGGCTACAAATCTAATACTTATTACCCGCAATGCAATTTGTTGTCTACATAATCGTGTATCCCCTTTTATGGTTGGTTTCCATGCTTCCGTTTAGGTTATTATATGCATTTTCAGACTTTCTATACCTCTTCATTTACCGTATTTTTGGATACCGCAGCAAAACCGTGAAGGAAAATCTCCAGCTTGTATTTCCTGAAAAAAGCGCCGCAGAAATCAAAACCATTACCAAGCAATTCTACCATCACTTCTGCGATATGATGGTCGAGGCCATAAAATCCTTAACCATTTCTAAAGCGGAAATGAAAAAGCGTTTTCGTTTTAGCAATGTGGAACTGCTACAAGATCTCGAACAACGGAATCGCAGCGTGGCTTTGATGTGTGCCCACTACGGAAGCTGGGAGTGGATTTTCATTCTTCAGCATTATATCGACAATAAAGGCTATGCGGTTTACAAGCGTTTGGTCAATTCGCATTTTGATAAGCTTATCAAACGCATTCGCGCCAAATACAACAGCCATTTGATCACTACCAAAGAGACCATTCCCATCTTAATGCGGGCTAAGGTCAAGGGTACGCCCTTTATCTGCGGTTTTGTGTCTGATCAATCTGCAAAACCCAATAAGGCACTACATTGGGGAGAGTTCATGGGCTACAAGGTCCCAATGCATACGGGTGCTGAAATGTTGGCAAAACGCTTGGATCTTGCAGTGGTGTTTTTTAGTGTGAAACGGCTGAAACGTGGCTATTACGAAACCTCTTTTGAGACCATTACCGAAAATGCGAAGGACTTTGAGAATTATGAAATCACCGATATGTTTTTCCGCTTGACGGAAGCACAGATCAAAAGCGCACCACAGTATTATCTATGGACGCACAAACGCTGGAAACATAAAGACAAGTCTGCTTCAGACTACCATGAGGTTAAAGCGTGAACCAAGACCGCAGCTGACTCTCGTTTGCGTTTTGGTTTACTAAAGACTTGTGCAAAAACTCGTTGTTGATGGCTTGATTCAGTCTTCAGTCTTCAGTCCGCAGTCTTCAGTCCGCAGTTGCTGTTGCACTTGAAATCGAAGTCACGATCGAAACTTCAGTGTTCGGGTTCAGTATTCAGTTGCTGTTGCACTTTGAAATCGAAGTCACGATCGAAACTTCAGTATTCAGTGTTCAAAATTCAGTATTCAATATTCCGACTCTAGTCTTCAGTCTTCAGTCTCCAGCTGCACTTTAAAATCGAAGTCACAATCAAAACTTCAGTATTCAGTGTTCAACATTCGATATTCAATATTCCGTATTCAGTTGCTGTTGCACTTGAAATCAAAGTCACGATCGAAACTTCAGTGTTCGGGTTCAGTATTCAAAATTCAATATTCCGTATTCATTTGTAGTTGAATTTTGAAATCGAAGTCACAATCAAAACTTCGTTATTCAGCGTTCAAAATTCAATATTCGATATTCAATATTCCGCCTCGCGTTAAACCCCCGCAATCTCTTTGATCTCAGAAATAACACGATCTGCCAGCGCATGCGCTTCGGCTTGTGACGCTGCCTCGGTATAGATTCTGATGATGGGTTCTGTATTGCTCTTTCTAAGGTGAACCCAAGAATTTTCAAAATCTATTTTCACGCCATCAATCGTTGTCAGTTTTTCTTCGGCATATTTTGCTTCCATCGCTGTTAACAAGGCGTCAACATCTAAATCTGCCGTGAGTTCTATTTTCTTTTTGCTCATGTAGTAATCCGGATAACTGGCCCGAAGTGCGCTCACACTCATTTTCTTTTCGGCCAACAGACTTAAAAATAAGGCCACACCTACCAAGGCATCCCTTCCGTAGTGTAATTCCGGATAAATAATGCCACCATTGCCTTCGCCTCCAATAACCGCGTTATTTTGTTTCATCATGTTGACCACGTTGACCTCACCCACGGCGCTGGCTTTATAAGTACCGCCATGCTTTTTGGTAATATCACTCAAAGCTCGGGTAGAGCTCATGTTGCTCACGGTGTTCCCCGGGGTTTTGCTCAGTACATAATCGGCACAGGCCACCAAGGTATATTCTTCGCCAAACATCTCGCCAGTTTCATCTATAAATGCCAAACGATCGACATCTGGATCCACGGCAATCCCGAAATCGGCATGTGCTTTTACCACTTCTTTGGAAAGATCGGTAAGATGCTCTTTCAAAGGTTCTGGATTGTGCGGAAAATGGCCGTTAGGTTCACAGTACAATTTCACAGCTTCAACACCCAAACGCTCCAACAATAAGGGAATTGCAATACCTCCCGTAGAATTGACGCCATCGACCACCACTTTGAAATCGGCTTTTTTGATAGCCTCCACATTGACCAATTCTAGGTCCAAGACCTCATCAATATGAATATCAATATAGGCATCGTTAACGTGAATCTCGCCCAGATTGTCCACTTCTGCGAATGTCATGGCATCGCTTTCAGCAATGTTCAAGATTTTAGCGCCTTCTTCAGCATTCAAAAATTCACCTTTGGCATCCAAGAGTTTTAGGGCGTTCCATTGTTTGGGATTGTGGCTGGCCGTTAAAATAATGCCGCCATCGGACTGCTCCATCGGCACTGCAATTTCTACCGTTGGCGTTGTTGACAATCCTAAATCGATCACATCGATTCCTAAACCCACTAAAGTGTTCATGACCAAATTTTGCATCATTGCCCCAGAAATTCTAGCGTCTCGGCCAACCACCACGCGATAATTTTCTTTGCTGCGCTGCTGTTTGATCCAAGTGCCATAAGCGGCTGCAAATTTTACAGCGTCAATAGGTGTGAGATTATCACCAACTTTACCTCCAATGGTACCTCTAATTCCTGAAATTGATTTAATGAGTGTCATGTGTTGTTTTTATGATGAGTAGACAAATATACGATTAGAAAGTTGGAATCCTAAATGCGAAATCCGTAAATTACACCAATGAATTTTTTAGCCCACATCTATCTTTCTGGGGAGCATGAAGCCATTACCATTGGTAATTTCATTGCCGATGGCATTCGCGGAAAACACTACACCAAGTACCCCATCAATCTTCAGAAAGGCATCTTGTTGCATCGGCAAATCGACACCTTTACCGATGCACATCCCACAGTGCGATTGAGCACTAAAAAGCTGCATAAAAATTACAGCCATTACAGCGGCGTCATTGTGGATATTCTTTACGATCATTTTCTGGCGAAGAATTGGCATCGGTATTCAAATGTGCCTTTGGAGCTTTACATTGAACGTTTTTATGACAGTCTGGAAGATCATTATGAGCTGTTGCCGGCACGCATCCAAAAAATGATGCCTTACATGATTGCCGATAATTGGTTGCTGAGTTATGCCAAAATCGAAGGCATTCAAAAAGTACTGAATGGCATGAACCGCCGCACCAAAAACATCTCTGGAATGAATCATGCGACCAATGAACTCAAGGAGTTTTACACGGAATTTGAGCGTGAATTTACCAGCTTTTTCGAGGAACTTCGTGACTTTAGCCAGCAGAAGCTTTTAGAGATCGAGCGTAAGTTTGAGTAATAAGTAATCGGATAATCTAACCTGTTAGACCTGTCAGGTTTTAAAAACCTGACAGGTCTTTATGAACCCTCTGCGTATCTCTGTGAAACCTCAGCGCATCTCCGTGGAACAACCCAGCATCTCTGCGAAACCTCTGCGCATCTCTGTGAAACCTCAGCGCATCTCCGTGAAACAACCCAGCATCTCAATGAACACTCTGCGCATCTCCGTGAAACAACCCAGCATCTCCGTGAACCCTCAGCGCATCTCCGTGGAACAACCCAGCATCTCCGTGAACCCTCTGCGCATCTCCGTGAAACCTCAGCGCATCTCCGCGAAACAACCCAGCATTTCCGTGAAACAACCCAGCACCACCATCAAACAACACTTCTCGTAAATCAAGACCCATACCCAAAAACCACCATCCCCAATGGAGGGATCGCGATTTCTACAGAATGGTCTCTAAAATGATGTGCAACTGCTTCTGAGCTGAGTTTGCTGTTTTTATAAGCGCCACTTCCGAAGTATTTTTTTTGATCGCTATTAAAGCGTTCCTTCAAGTTCCCTTTTTTCGGCAAGCCAATGCGATAGCTTTCTTTTGGTACAGGGGTCATGTTGCAGGCGATAATCAAATCGTCTTTCTCGTCATCTGATTTTCTAATGTAAACCAATACTGAATTTTCATGATCATTATAATCGATCCATTCAAAGCCTTCCGCAGAAAATTGTTTTTCATGTAGCGCTGGTTGGGATTTGTACAAGCCGTTCAAATCCTTGATCAATGCCTGAATGCCTTGGTGCGGTGCATAGTCTAATAAGTGCCAATCAAGACTCTGCTCAAAATTCCACTCCTTGCTCTGGGCAAATTCCGCACCCTGAAACAACAAATTGGTGCCTGGATGTGTGAACATATAACTATACAACAAACGCAAGTTGGCAAATCGCTGCCACTCGTCTCCCGGCATCCTGCCTAAAATGGATTTCTTGCCGTAAACCACTTCGTCATGGGACAGTGGCAGCATGAAATTCTCGGTAAAGGCATAGGTCATTGAGAAGGTCAAGTCATTTTGATGGAACTTTCTATACACCGGTGGCTTGGCAAAATATTGAAGTGTGTCGTGCATCCAACCCATCATCCATTTCATGCCAAAGCCCAAGCCGCCAATAGAAGTGGGTTTTGAAACCATGGGAAATGCCGTGGATTCTTCAGCAATGGTTTGTACATCTGGGAAGGCAGTGTAAACGGCGTCGTTCATTTCCCTAAGAAATGCCATGGCTTCCAAATTTTCTCGACCCCCAAATATATTAGGTTCCCATTCGCCATCTTCTCTTGAATAATCCAAAAATAACATGGAGGCTACGGCATCTACGCGCAATCCATCGGCATGAAATTGATCCAACCAAAAAATGGCATTGCTGATGAGGAAGGATTTGACCTCGTTCCTTCCGTAGTTAAAAATGAGACTCTTCCAATCGGTATGGTAGCCCCTGCGGCGGTCTGGATGCTCGTAAAGTGCGGTGCCGTCGAAAAAACCGAGTCCGTGGGCATCTTCTGGAAAATGTGAAGGCACCCAATCCAGAATGATCCCAATATCATTTTGGTGCAATTTATCAACCAGCAATTTAAAATCCTCTGGATACCCAAAACGTGAGGTTGGCGCAAAATAGCCTGTGATTTGGTAGCCCCAACTTGGATCATAAGGAAACTCCATGACCGGCATCAACTCCACGTGTGTGAAATTCATGTCTTTGACATAGCTTACCAGGTCTTCCGCCAGTTCGCTATACGTCAAAACGGAATTGCCTTCCAGCTTGCGTTTCCAAGACCCCAAATGCACTTCATATACCGAAAATGGCGCATCTAACGCATTGTTCTTCTTACGCTTTTTCATCCACTTGCTATCCTTCCACTGGTAAGGGTCGTCCCAAACTATAGAAGCGGTTTTAGGGTTGTGCTCTGAGCGCCGGGCATAAGGATCGGCCTTTTCGGTCTTGACATCGTTGTTATTGCTGTGTATCTTATATTTATAAGTACTGCCCTTACCTGCTCCAGGAATGAAACCTTCCCAAATACCACTGGAATCCCAACGCACGTTCAATTGATGCGTGCCTTCAACCCAAAAATTGAAATCGCCAATCACAGAAACCGTTTTTGCACTGGGTGCCCAAACTGCAAAATAAACCCCGTCCACACCATCAACGGTGCTAATGTGTGCTCCGAATTTTTCATATAAGCGATAGTGTTTTCCAGCTTTGAATAAATTGATATCAAATTCTGTAAAACGACTGTGTGCAATAACTTTTGACATAGGATGTATTAATTGTTAATAATGTTAGAAATCCCCTTTAATGGAATTATGGCCCATCGCGGACGAGAATTGAGCTCATAGCCCAATTCATAAACGGCTTTTTCGAGCATGGCATATTTCAGTAAAAAAATACGCTCTTGCTCGTAACCAATGTTGAGATTGGCCTCTTGCACTTTAATGGTATAAACGCCCAAAAATACACCTTTTAAATATTGGTACAAGACCTCGGCTGCTTCAAAGAGGTCTTCCTGAGAATGCGTATAAGTCTCCATATTATTAAAGATGGTCGCATAGATGGCATAGTGGAAAGATCTAAAAAGGCCTGCGACATCCTTAAGTGGAGGTTGTTTGACCTTACGGTCGCGAATGGTGCTCTCAGGTTCACCCTCAAAATCGAGAATGTAAAAATCATCACCCTTTATCAAAACCTGACCCAAATGATAATCGCCATGCACCCTAATGCGTTCGCCTTTAAGCTTGGTCCAGTCAAAATTCACAAAACGTCTTCTAATGATGTTCTTTTTCTCCAGAAACTCATTGGCCAATTCCAAAGCCAAGCCATCCAATTTGTGCAGACTGTTTTCAATGGTGTTCAAGCGATTTTGAAACTGGTAAAGCAATCTGTTTTTAAGCCACACCGTATAATCTTCATTGAAATGGGTTGGCGCGAATGCGGTTTCCTCAAATTCGCTGCCTAGTGCAATGTGCATTTCTGCAGTTCGCATGGCCAGCGTTTGAATTTTTGTAAAGATATTGAGACCTACCCAATCGATGATTTGAGCTGGAACATCCTGAATTTGCAACTGGCCGAAATCGACCGTCTTAGGAAGCGATTTAATATCTATATTCTTATACTCCAAGTTGCAAAAAACCTTATGCAGTTCACTAAGCATGTATTGCCAAGCGTCGCCTTGGTTTTCAACCATTTCCTGCATGAGCCCAATGGTAATGTTGGTGCCTTCAATATCCTTGATTTGGATGCTGCCCAAATAAGCTGGTGTGTTCTTGAAATCCTTCTTTTCAGATAGAAACTTAGACATCTCATAATCAGGATTGCGATCGGAATAGATGCGTCTAAAAAACTTTAGTACGTATTTTTCGTTATAAACAATGGAGGTATTGCTCTGCTCCAAGCCCATAAACCGTGAATTTTCATATTGGCAGTCTTTAAAAAGCTCGCTCTTGTGATAACGCACTCGGGTTTTATCTTTAGCCACGGCAGTTAAAAGGCGTTGAAACACTAATTTTCTAAAGGCTTCAAGATTGATGGCATCTATGATAAATCCTTCTTGATCTTGGATACTGATGGGCAAGATGCGATCATCCTGGGCAAAACTATCGTCGGAAACAAAGGCTATGGGCAGGAAATAATGCTGGTAAAAAGCTTCCGTGAAATTTACTTCCAAGATGAGTCCGTAATAAACCTCATCATGTTGTTGAATCCTGAAATACTCTGCCAGTTCGATGTATTTCATCCTGCTCGCCTTACCCCCATACCAACGTTGCTTCACGATGTAATTTTCGAGAACGTCTGATAGGAACACCTTTATAAACTCCTTGTTTTCCAGAAGGGTTTCCCATTTGTCACTAAAACTAAAGGTCGAACTTAAATTTGCCGACTTGATCTCCTGCTTTGCCATACCTATTTGTGTATTTTAAAGATGTGGAATGGCAATGTAGGGTGCAACTCCACATAATTCCACTCGTTATACCAATTGTAGCTACTTCCTGTAATCAAATCGGTTACTTGTACTTGCTGCCCTGCTTGTAATCCCAAGGCTTGCAAAGGCAATTGCACATGGCCTTGTTGTGGATAATACTGGTCCAAACTAATAATGATCAGCAACTCATTGGTTTGTTCTTGATTCCATTTATAAAATGCGATGAGATTATCGTTTTGAATGTCACAAAACTTGATGTTATTGGTTTGTTGCAGTGCCTCGTTTTCATGTCGAATGGCATTGATGCGCGAAATGATCAATGAGAGCTTATTTTCCTTGGACCAATCGTAATTGCAAATCTGAAATTTTTCAGACATGTAATACTCCTCCTTCCCAGGAATAGCTTGATCAATCATCTGCTCAAATACAGGACCGTAGATACCAATACTTGAACTCATGGTCGCAGCAAGCGCATAGCGTTGAATGTATTTTGCTTCGGTTGCACCTTGTAAATGATAGGGGTTGATGTCTGGAGTGTTGGGCCAAAAGTTGGGCTGCATGTATTCACGCTGATCGGTTTGGGTCAATTCCGTAAGGTAATCTTCAAACTCTTTTTTGCCGTTTCGCCAAGTAAAATAAGTATAAGATTGGGTGTAGCCTTCTTTCGCCAAGCGTTGCATTACTTTTGGTCTTGTAAATGCTTCTGCCAAAAAGAGCACATTGGGGTGTTTTTTCTTTACTTCGGAAATGAGCCAGTTCCAAAAGAAATAGGGCTTGGTATGCGGATTATCCACCCTAAACACCTCAATGCCGCAATCGATCCAATAGAGCATGGTATCAAGGCATTCGTCCCAAAGCGCTTTGTAGTCATTGCTTTCCCAATAAATAGGAAGAATATCCTGGTATTTTTTTGGTGGATTCTCAGCATATTGCACCGTACCATCTGGCCGCCATTTAAACCAATCTGGATGTGATTTTACCCAAGGATGATCTGGAGCCGCCTGTAAGGCATAATCCATGGCAATCTCTATATTATGGGCTTTCGCTTTTTTGATAAGGCTTTTAAAATCGGCTATTGCCCCCAACTGCGGGTGCAATGCTTTATGACCGCCGTCTTTTGAGCCAATGCCCCAAGCAGATCCAACGTCGCCGTCTCCAGCTGCGGTGGTATTGTTTTTGCCCTTTCTGTTCACTTCACCAATAGGATGCACTGGCGGAAAGTAAAGCACATCAAAACCCATATTTTGAATTCTTGGGAGTAAGCGCTCACAGTCTTTAAATGTGCCGTGTGCTCCTTTTTCTTCGGAAGCCGAGCGTGGAAAAAACTCATACCAGGTGCTGAATCTTGCTTTCTTTCGATCTACATATACCTGAAGCGCTTTCGATTCGTTGGCATGGTGTTTTTCAGGATATTGAACAAACAACTGATGCAGTTTTTCGCTTCTGGCATCATCAACGGCTTTCTCGTATTGTGATTTATCTGTAAAAGCTTCCGAGCAGGCATTGAGAAACGCTTTCTCGTCTTCGGTTGCTTTCTTTGAAATAGGTTCCAACAGTGCCGAGCCTTCGGTCAATTCAGAATTGACATGTTGCCCGTCTTCAATTTTCCTAATAATACCATGCTGCCAATTGAGTGCTTCGTCAACCCAAGCTTGGACTTTATAGCTATAAAAACCCTGCTGTTCTACCACAAAGGAAGCGTTCCATTCATCATTACCTAAAGCCTGCATGCGGGTTTCGCTCCAGCTCTTTGCGTTTTCGTGCTTGTATAAAAGAGCGACCGCAATCACATCGTGCCCATCGCCAAATACATTGGCATTTACGATGACGATCTCGTTTATAACCCGCTTTATAAAGTGTTCTCCACAATTGATTTGAGGCTTAACCGCCTCTATAACGACTCGTTTTTGATTCTGCATGTTATTGGTCAATTGATTGATTTTGTTCGTAAAAATACTATAATAAAGTGTTGTAAATAAGTGTGGCGCTGGATATTCTCAAGATTTGTAAATGCGTAACCACTCATGTATTTAAATCAAGAATAGCTAAAAGCGATTGATTAAATAATTGTTCCAGATGCTATGGTCGCCCCCTTTTTAACCACCACAATTTGGTCCCTGATCACATAGCTATCTGTCTCCACATCTTCATGATGTTTGCTACCATCAATGACCACATCATCACCTATGCGCGAATTTTTATCGAGAATGGCATTCTTGATAAAACAGCGCTCGCCAATGCCCATGTAGATTTCAATATTGTTGTCATCTATGAATTTTAGAGATTCATAATCGTCACTACCCATCATGTAACAATTGATCACAACAGACTCCTTACCTATTCGCGACCGAATACCAATTACGGAGCGCTCAATTTTGTCGGCGTGAATGATACAGCCATCGGCAATGACCGCTTTATATAACAAAGTACCCGTGATTTTTGAGGTTGGAAGAATTCTGGCATTCGTGTAAATGCGTTTGTGGGAATCGTATAAATTAAACTGCGGAATATCATCGGTCAAGCCCAAATTGGCTTCAAAAAAGGAATCGATGTTTCCAATATCGGTCCAATACCCTTCGTATTGATAGCTGAAGGTCTTGTATTTATCAATGGACTGCGGAATGATTTCCTTTCCAAAATCGACCGTATCTGGTTCATCCATCAATTTTACCAATAGGTCTTTATTAAAAATATAGATCCCCATTGAAGCCAGATAATGGCGACCATCTTTGAACATCTCCTCGCTTACAACGCTTTCCCAACCTTGCAAGGCTTCCGTATTTGGTTTTTCAATAAAAGAGCTTATCATGCTATTGTCATCGGTTTTTAGAATACCAAAAGACGTCGCATCCTTAGCGTTTACTGGCAAAGTGGCAATGGAAATCTCTGCACCGCTTTTCTTGTGCCTCTCAATCATATCATTAAAATCCATCTGGTACAATTGGTCGCCAGATAAAATGAGTGCATACTCAAAATCATGTGATAAGAAATGATGCATGCTCTGTCTTACCGCATCGGCAGTGCCTTGAAACCATTCTTCACTGCCAATGGTTTGTTCCGCCGCAAGCACATCAACGAAGGCCGAGCTGAAAAAACTAAAGTGATAGGTGTTTTTAATGTGCCTATTCAAGGACGCCGAATTGAACTGGGTCAACACAAACATGCGCTTGATGTCTGAGTTGATGCAATTGGAAATTGGGATGTCTACCAAGCGGTATTTTCCAGCAATGGGAACTGCAGGTTTAGAACGCTTTTGGGTTAAGGGATAAAGGCGCGAGCCTTGCCCACCTCCTAATATTATGGCGAGTACTGAGTCGTTGATCATGATGTTATGGCTTTAAAGTTTGATATAGTTCTTGAACCTGCTTGGCAATGGCGGCCCAATCAAATGTGGACTCCACGCGTTGTCTGCCTGCCAGTCCCATTTGTTTTCGTATTGTTGGATTATTCACTAAATAGTTGATGGAGTCTGCAAGATCCTGCGAAAATTTCTCAGGATGCAGGGGTTCAAAAGGCGCTTCAGTTTGTTGCTCTACAGAAACCAGAATCCCGGTTTCATCATTGACAACAACTTCCTTGATTCCGCCAACCGCACTGGCTACAACTGCCGTTTCACAGGCCATGGCTTCTAAATTGATTATACCAAATGGCTCATAAATAGACGGACAGCAAAACACATCGGCATGAGAATAGAGCTGTATGACTTCAGGTTTAGGCAACATCTTATCAATCCAAATCACATTATCACGTGTTTTTTGAACTGCCTCCACACTGTCTTTCATTTCCTGGGCAATTTCTGGTGTATCTGGCGCACCTGCACACAACACAATTTGGGTCTCCCCGTGAATATGTTTGATGGCATTGACCAAATGAATGATGCCCTTTTGTCTTGTGATTCGGCCAACAAAAAGCACGTAAGGTTTTGTAGGATCAATGCCGTGAGCGACCAGGGTATCCGTTTTGTCTGTAACATTATATTCCACCAAGTTGATGCCATTATAGATCACTTTCACTTTGGCTTCATCCACATCAAAATGTTTGAGTACATCTTCTTTAGTTTCCTTAGACACAGCAATTACGGCATCTGCCATTTCAATGGCAGTTTTCTCCACCCATGAAGAGGCATCATAGCCTCTTCCCAATTGTTCGCGTTTCCATGGGCGCAAAGGTTCCAGCGAATGTGTGGTTATAACCAACGGCGTTCCATAGCAAAGCTTGGAAACGATGCCTGCAAAATGCGCGTACCAGGTGTGGCAGTGCACCACATCGGCATCCACTGGGTCTATGTTCATATTGACGCAGGTTCTCAAAGTTTGCAAGACCGCTTTAAGCTTAGCATCGGCAGTTTTGAAATCTTCACTTTCAAAATCGTAGCCTTTCACTTTTAAATTTTCAGCATGTGCATCCTGGTCTCCAAAACTCCTGACCTCCATGGGCATGAGCTTGGCCAACTCCTCAGCTAAATACTCAACGTGGACGCCTGCACCGCCATAAACATAGGGCGGAAATTCTCTAGTGTAAAATAGTACTTTCATAAAACGATAATGAACAATTTTTGATTGATTAAATGAACCCAAGTGCGAATTCTCCTGTAATTTAACGAAATCTTACAAGTTAACAAGACGCTAAACCATAAATTTGGCTTAATGTGTAATTTAGCTGTTAGGATACACTTTGCTTAGCGACTTATTAGCACAAAACTAAATATGAAAACAACTATGAAACGATTAATGGCAATTTGCATTTTCGCGCTCGTACTGAGTTGCAATTCAAACGCACAAAAAACAGCAACAGCAACGAAAACAGATTTTAAAGTAAGTAAAACCGAGGCCGAATGGAAAAAGGAGCTTACGGCAGATCAATATTACGTGTTGCGTGAAGCAGGGACTGAAAGACCGTTCTCAAGCGACTTGAACGATAATCACCGAGAAGGCACTTACGTTTGTGCTGCCTGTGAAACGCCGCTTTATAAAAGTGAGAATAAATTTGAATCTGGAACAGGATGGCCAAGTTTTGACCGTGTGATTGAAGGCAATGTTGCGTTCTCGACCGATAGCAAACTCGGGTACTCCAGAAATGAAGAGCATTGCGCTACTTGCGGTGGCCATTTGGGTCACGTATTCAACGATGGCCCCAAGGAAACTACTGGAAAGCGCCATTGCATCAATGGGGATGCTTTAAAGTTTGTACCAGCGAAATAATTAGATAAACTCCAAATCTTAAAATTCCAAATTCCAAATTCCAAAATCCTAAGACTGGCTTTGGGGTTTGGGATTTTTTTTTTAGAAAATCCTTCGGAAATTTTTATAGTAAATAGTATCTTTAAAACATGAGCAACAGCTACCTTAATAGTGTAACCAAACAATTTGAGTATTATAAAATGCTTGGAGATAAAACCTTGGAGGTGTTGACCATTGATGAACTGAAACTGGAAATGGTGGCCGATTGCAATTCTGCAGCCATAATTGTAAAACACCTCTGCGGTAATATGCTGTCAAGATGGACGCACTTTTTGACTGAAGACGGTGAAAAATCCTGGCGCGAACGCGATGCCGAATTCATAGCTTCCGCAGAAACAAAAGTGCAAATCATAAACCAATGGAATCGAGGCTGGACCTGCCTGTTCGGCGCGCTTCACACACTTCAACCCAAAGATCTTGAGCAACTTATTTATATTAGAAATGAAGGCCATACCGTGACAGAAGCCATTAACAGCCAATTGGCACATTACGCCTATCATGTGGGGCAAATGGTCTTTTTGGGTAAGCTGATAAAGGCTGAGGCATGGCAGTCGCTGTCAATTCCCAAAGGGAAGTCAGCGACGTATAATCAAAATAAATTCAGCCAAGATAAAGCACGCAAACATTTTACGGACGATGTTTGAGATATTTCCATAGCGGCAGCAAAATAACTGATAAAATCAGAACTCAGCTTGTAAGTGACATTAACCCACATTTAATTTTCCTCCAACTCAACTATGTGCGCAGCGTCCTACCAACCTTACGGCAATGCGCAATCAATGACCTAGAGGCAAAGCAAATAAAGTAAGCGGACTTTAAAATTCGGCAAGATATACTGCTTTTAAAACTCTGTTTTCAATAATTTACGATATAAGTCTTCCTGAAAGCTTCGGGATTGATTCTTACAACGACTTGGGTAAAGCGAGTCGAAGTAAGCCGCCTTGGTTCTTTTACGGACAATAATGTTTTACATACTATAATTTTAGCGTTTGGTTTTGTAACTTCGTAGCTTCTTAAAAACCGATAAAATTCACAAGATGAGTAAATACGATGTTATAGTGCTTGGTAGTGGTCCTGGAGGCTATGTTGCAGCAATTAGAGCCTCACAATTGGGCTTGAAAACCGCTATTATTGAAAAGGAAAGCCTTGGTGGCGTTTGTTTAAATTGGGGTTGTATCCCAACAAAAGCATTGCTCAAAAGCGCTCAAGTTTTTGAGTATTTGAAGCATGCCGAAGATTACGGATTGAAGGTCAAAGAACCCGGATACGATTTTGGCGCGGTTGTGAAACGCAGTCGTGGCATTGCCGATGGCATGAGTAAAGGCGTTCAGTTTTTGATGAAGAAAAACAAGATTGACGTCATCAATGGTTTCGGAAAATTGAAAACCGGTAAAAAAATCGATGTTGACGGAAAAGAATACAGCGCCGATCACATCATCATCGCCACAGGTACACGTTCCCGCGAATTGCCAGCTTTGCCGCAAGATGGCAAGAAAGTGATTGGCTATAGGGCCGCAATGACCTTGGAGAAACAACCTAAAAAAATGATTGTAGTCGGCTCTGGCGCTATTGGCGTAGAGTTCGCTTATTTCTATAATTCCATGGGTACCGATGTAACCATCGTGGAATACCTACCAAACATTGTTCCTGTTGAGGACGAAGACGTTTCCAAACAATTGGAGCGTAGCTTTAAAAAGAGCGGTATTAAAATCATGACCAGCGCCGAGGTTACTAAAGTGGATACTTCTGGCGATGGTGTAAAAGCGACGGTTAAAACCAAAAAAGGCGAAGAAGTCTTGGAAGCTGATGTGGTGCTTTCAGCAGTGGGTATTAAATCCAATATAGAAAACATAGGCTTGGAAGATGTTGGTATTGCCACCGACCGCGATAAAATTCTAGTGAACGATTACTACCAAACCAATATCCCTGGATACTACGCTATTGGCGATATCACTCCAGGTCAGGCTTTGGCGCATGTCGCTTCCGCGGAAGGGATTTTATGTGTGGAGAAAATCGCAGGTCAACATGTAGAAGCCTTAGATTATGGAAACATCCCAGGTTGCACTTATTGCTCTCCGGAAATTGCATCGGTAGGATTAACCGAAAAACAAGCCAAGGAAAAAGGCCTGGATATCAAAGTGGGGAAATTTCCATTTTCTGCCTCTGGTAAAGCAAGCGCTTCTGGCGCCAAAGATGGTTTTGTAAAAGTGATCTTCGACGCTAAATACGGCGAATGGTTAGGTTGCCACATGATTGGCGCTGGCGTAACCGACATGATAGCGGAAGCCGTTTTAGGCCGAAAACTAGAAACCACAGGACATGAAGTACTCAAAACCGTACACCCACACCCAACCATGAGCGAAGCAGTAATGGAAGCTGTGGCAGATGCTTATGGGGAAGTGATACATCTTTAAGTAGGTAGTGGGCAGTAGGTAGTGGGTAGTGGGTAGTATAAAATTATGTTTTCAAATTTTGTACTAGATCGATTACTCGGCACTGCCAAGTACAGCTTGCTAATTGAATTTAGAATCAAGACTTGATTTTAAGATATTGACAAAAAATATAAAAAGGATTCGAATCTATGATTTGAATCCTTTTTTTTTACGCTCAAGCTCAATGAGCCAGCCTTCGGTTTTGTAATAGTTAACTCGTCAATAAAGTCACATTTCCTAAGCAGAGCTGCAATAAACTTAAACTCTTTTTCTTGTCTATAGTCTAAAGCGAAGCGGTCTATATGCTTTTCTCTTTTCTCTTTTCTCTTTTCTCTTTTCTCTTTTCTCTACCCTCTAAAAACCACCAACTAACAACTACCCTCTAACAACTACCCTCTAAAAACCACCCTCTAAAAACTGCGTCACAGCTTGAGTCCCAGCCCAAAAAAGAGTCCGTTGGGAGCAAGCACTTCAAAACCTAAAGTGTATTTGATGTGGGCGTTGAGAGCAGGTGTTATTTGGTAGGCAGCACTAAGATCGCCGCGTACCTTGAATTTATCGGTAAAAAAATCGAAAAAGTAATTCAAACTCGGCCCCACCATGAGATTGAATTTATCCGCCACTTCGTATTTGGCATAAATGGGCGCATTTAAAAATCGAAAATCGTTGAGACCAACATAAAGAAGCTCGGGTTGGATAGAAAGGAACTCATCGATTTCAAAGTCCACGTAAGCACCGGCATAATAACCAGTTTCAGATCGTGCATTAGGTCCAAAATCGGCTTGCTCTACATTGAAAAAGGTAAGATTCAATCCGCCTTTGATGCCAAAATCGACCTTTTTGACTTGAGAAAAAGCCAACAAATTGGTTAGAGTAAGTGTCACGATCACTAAAATCAGTCTTTTTTTCATGACTTGCTTGACCTCAAATTTGAATGTTCCCAATTGATTTTAACTTGATTTACAATTACACTTGCACTTACAAAAAAGCTCCGTTTCAGCCTTTCTATTTAGATCTTAGTGATTCTTGTTTAAATTCATTTGACACGGCTACCCAAGCTGGAATGAGAATCCCATAACTTTAGGAAGACTATCATGGACCTGTTCTTAAGCAATGAAACTTTGTATCGCCAACTCATAACTCTGCAAGCCAAAACCGAGTATGATACCTTGGGCATTTGGAGAAATAAAAGATTGATGTCTAAAGTCTTCGCGTGAAAAGGTGTTAGAAATATGAACTTCCACCACCGGGGTTTCAATGGCTTTAACCGCATCGCCAATGCCAATTGAGGTATGTGTGTAGGCTGCAGCGTTGAGGATAATACCGTCATAACCAAAGCCCACCTCCTGCAGTTTATCGATAAGCTCACCTTCGATATTGGATTGAAAATGCTCCAAGTGTAAATCGGGAAACTTTTTGACAATAGATTCGAAAAAATCGGTAAAGCTCATGTTACCGTAAATATTGGTTTCGCGTTTTCCCAACAAATTTAGATTGGGACCATTAATGATGATGAGTTTCTTCATTGCATAAAGATATTAAAAATAACAGAGTTTGAACTCTAGTAATATGTAATAGGCCAATCATGGGATTTAAAGACCATAGACAGCTCAGTTTAGTCGAGAATTACTATTGAGAAATCAAAGCGAATTGACGTCTAAAACCCAGTAAATCAAAAGCCATTAAAAGAATTTCATCCCTACATTTTAATATACGAATTGCATTAGGATAAACGTTACTAATTTGTATTTTTGTCCAGTTACAAACAGGACTTATTAATAACAAGACTCACGATTTTAGTAAGAATTTAAAGATTTCCGTTTAGCGGAAAGTAAGCATGGCGAAAAAGAAGACCAAAACAACTAAGAGTAAACCCACGGTCGGCAAAGCAACGAAAAAACCTTCCAAAACGTTTAGTTTCAAATTATCAAGCCAGCAAAAACTGATTTTTGGCAGCTTGTTGATCATTCTTGGTGTGTTGATGTTTATTGCTTTCCTCTCTTTCTTTTTCACAGGTAAGGCCGATCAAAGCACCTTGAACCAACTGGCTTCCCGAGACGTAAAAACCGAGAATTGGCTCAATAAATTAGGGGCCTGGGTTAGCGATCTCTTCATCAAAAAAGGGTTTGGCATTTCATCCTTTATTTTCTCTGGGTTATTATTTCTATCTGGCATTTACATTACCCTAGACATCAACAAGTCACGCTTGCGCCGCTATTGGATCTGGGGCACATTGATCGCGATTTGGTTATCGGTTTTCTTTGGTTTCTTTGCACATAAATACGATTTGCTTGGCGGTACCATAGGCTTTGAAGTCAATAGTTTTTTGCAGGATTACATTGGCAAAATTGGCACCATCCTCCTACTCCTTTTTGTATTGATTGTTTACTTGGCCATTCGATTCAAAGTCACTGGACATAGCATTGTAAATCTATTTAAACGGGCCAAGAGCGATATTAAGTCAGACTTCAAATCCACCGACGACCCTAAAGAAGTGGCGCTGGACAACGATCTTTCCGCGGAAGCAGAAGATATCAAATCGGCCTTCGACCTTAAGGTAACCGAGAACAAAAAAATGTCTGAACCTAAGCCCGCAGCCAAGACTGAAACTATGCATAATGTCTCAGTTGCTAAGCCTTCCGAAGAAAAAAGCGACGACGAGACCGAATTGGATATCGAGATTGAGACCGTTGAGGAAGAAGTGTCTGAAGAAGACAACCTCTCCAACAAATTAGTTGAAGATTTTGGGCAATTTGACCCGACGCTGGAGTTGAGCAAATTTCAATTTCCGCCTTTGGATCTGCTTAAAAGATATGATACTGAAGGCATTAAGATCAACCAAACCGAACTTGAGGAAAACAAGAACCGCATTGTTGAAACCTTAAATAATTACAAAATTGGCATTGCGAGCATCAAAGCCACCATTGGCCCAACGGTAACATTATACGAAATTGTGCCCGACGCTGGCGTACGGATATCAAAAATCAAGAATTTGGAAGATGATATCGCGCTCTCCCTTTCGGCATTGGGTATTCGTATCATTGCCCCCATCCCTGGGAAAGGCACGATTGGTATTGAAGTGCCAAATAAAAATGCGACCATTGTGTCAATGCGCTCGGTAATTGCTTCCAAGAAATTCCAAAACTGCGACATGGAATTGCCCATTGCATTTGGTAAAACCATTAGCAACGAGACCTTTGTGGTCGATCTTGCAAAAATGCCGCACATGCTTATGGCGGGTGCCACAGGTCAAGGAAAATCGGTTGGGCTCAATGCGGTCTTGACCTCATTGCTCTATAAAAAACATCCTGCCGAAGTGAAATTTATTTTGGTGGATCCCAAGAAGGTTGAATTGACGCTTTTCAATAAAATTGAACGGCATTACCTCGCGAAACTACCCGATAGTGAAGAGGCGATTATTACAGATAATACCAAGGTCATCAACACCCTGAATTCACTCTGTATTGAAATGGACAATCGCTACGAAATGCTCAAGAACGCCTTGTGCCGAAACATCAAGGAATACAACGCCAAATTCAAGGCACGAAAATTAAACCCCAATGATGGGCACGCGTATTTACCCTATATTGTATTGGTGGTAGATGAGTTTGCCGATTTGATCATGACCGCTGGCAAGGAAGTAGAGACCCCCATTGCACGACTCGCCCAGTTGGCCCGTGCGATAGGCATCCATTTGATCATTGCCACACAACGACCGTCGGTAAACGTAATCACAGGTATTATAAAAGCGAATTTCCCAGCACGTATCGCCTTTAGGGTGACCTCAAAAATCGACTCAAGAACCATTTTAGATGGCTCTGGCGCCGACCAATTGATAGGTCGTGGTGACATGCTCTTTACCCAAGGCAATGAAATCACAAGAATCCAGTGCGCCTTTGTGGATACGCCAGAAGTAGAGAAAGTTACCGAGTTTATTGGCGGACAAAAAGCCTATCCCGATGCCTATTTACTGCCAGAATACGTTGGTGAAGATGGTGGCACAACTATTGATAATAACATAGACGATCGAGATAAGCTTTTTAAGGAAGCTGCAGAAATCATCGTAATTTCACAACAAGGCTCTGCCTCACTTTTACAACGCAAGCTCAAATTGGGCTACAACCGTGCAGGACGAATCATTGACCAATTGGAAGCTGCTGGTATTGTTGGCGGTTTTGAAGGCAGTAAAGCCAGACAGGTGTTAATTACAGATTTGGCAGCATTGGCAATTTTATTATCTGATGAAAATTAATTTATAAAAAAACAACTGTATTGGTAACTTGCACTGCAGGAATTACCAAAATAATCAACAATCACAATGAGAAAATTAAGTTTAGTATTAGCAATTTTAGTGGGCAGCCTGTCTTTTGCACAAAGTGCCAAACAGGCCGAAAACCTACTGAATGAAGTTTATAACAAAGCAAACTCCTATGACAATATTTCCATAGACTTCAAATATGTTCTCAAAAACACAAGCGAGAATATCAACCAAGAAACCCGTGGGGACGTCAAGATGCAAGGCGAAAAATACCGTTTGAATATTTTGGGAGTTACGCGCTTATTTGATGGCAAGACTTTGTACACTATTAGTCCGGAGGATGAAGAGGTTACAATTTCTTCAGACAATACCGAAGATGAAGGCACCATCACGCCAAGTAAGATGCTTTCTTTCTATAAAACCGGCTATACCTATAAAATGGATATTGTTCAAGATTTAAAAGGTCGTAAGATCCAATACGTGAAGTTGGTCCCAATAGACTCCAATTCAGAAATCAAACAGATACTTTTGGGGATTGACGCCAATACCAAACACATCTATAATTTGATTGAAACCGGCAACAACGGCACGCAAACCACGCTCACTGTTAATTCTTTTAAAACAAACGAGCCCGTTTCAAAAAGCTTATTTACATTTGACAAAAGTAAGTATCAAGATTACTACATCAACAAACTAGACTAGTTTAAGCCCTTTTTTATTGCATGAAAATATTAGATAGGTATATATTGACGACCTACCTAAAAACCTTTTTGAGCGTGTTTTTAATACTCATGTTCATTTTCGTTTTACAGGCAATTTGGCTATATATTGGCGACCTGGCGGGCAAGGATCTCGATTCTTATGTGATCGTTAAACTCCTGCTCTACATTACGCCTACCCTAATCCCTTTAATTTTACCGCTTACCATTTTATTGGTGTCTATCATGGTTTTTGGTTCTTTTGCCGAAAATTATGAATTTGCAGCAATGAAGTCTACCGGGATTTCATTGCAACGTGCCATGCGCGGTTTGAGTTTCTTTATTGTGCTTTTGGGCATTGTCACATTTGTGTTTTCCAATAACGTGATCCCCTGGGCAAACTACAATGTGTATAACCTAAGAAAAAATATCGCTCAGGTTAAGCCTGCCTTAGCTATTTCTGAAGGCCAGTTCAATGAAATAGGCACTTACAATATTAAGGTCGATAAAAAGACCGGCGAAAATGATGAATTCTTGGAAACGGTGGTCATCCACGAAAAATCTGGAAGAAGCACGGCCAATAGAAAAATCATCATCGCCAAAAGAGGAGAATTAAAAAGCAATGAAAATTCCCCCATACTACAATTGGTACTGTATGAAGGCAATCGTTACGAGGAAATTTTCAGTAACCAAAATCCAAAACAGAATAAAAAGCGACCGCACGCCAAAAGTTATTTTGACGAGTACACCATCAATGTGGATATTGAAGGCCTCAACGATGTGGACATTGATGACAAGAGTTATGACAATCGCTATAACATGTTGGATGTTTCGGCTTTGAATTTTACCATAGATAGTTTACAAGAAAAGAAAGTTGAGACGCTTAAAAATTTCTCCAATACGCTCTACCGAAGAACCGCAATCACCTCCTTGCCTCTAAACATTAAACCAAAAAAAGATTCGCTTTATACAGGAGCCATTCTCGATCTTTTTAATGATAAAACCAAAATACAGCTTCTCAATCTCGCCAGTAACAGCATAAGCAGCACCAAACAAATTGTAAGTAGCAATAAACAAAGTATTACGGGCAACACCAAATGGATGAATAAGCATATAGTCGCTTTGCACGAAAAATACGTATTGGGCATCGCCTGCATCATTCTGTTTTTTGTAGGGGCACCTTTGGGCGCATTAATTAGAAAAGGAGGCATTGGCCTACCATTGGTCATTGCCATTTTACTGTTTTTGAGCTATCACTTTATTGGTATTTTTGCTAAAAACAGTTCATTGGATGGTACTTTCAGTTCAGTAATTGCCACTTGGCTCTCCACGGCCATCATGTTGCCTTTGAGCATATTCCTTACCACGAGGGCTACCAAAGATCGCGGCTTATTGGAGTTTGACCACATCATTGAACCTATCAAAAAACTTTTAAAAATTAAACCCAAGGCAGAAAAAGAAGCTTCAAACGCCAGGAAAAGCACATTAGACGACACCATTATTGAGAATCTCAATTTGATTGGTCATGAAGATCGGGTAAAAATCAAAGATTCCGCAGCTTTTGAGACCAAGCTTGTGGATTATAAATTCAACGCCAAATGCACGATGGTATTCTATTGCATCGCCATCCCGCTTCTCGTGTTTCATTTTATATTTAAAAACAACAAACTACCAGCAATGGCGAGTGCTTCTTTAGAACTCTTCACAATAGCAGGTGTCATTTTACTCATTTATTTTATGTTGGCCACCAGAAACCTGCACCAAATGTATCACTACCTCGAGGCTAAGAAACTTTCTAAAAACCCGATATGGTGGGTGCTTGGTTTTGTGTTCTATCCTTTGGCCTTTTACATAAGACGCAATAAAGTGAGTGACGACTTTTCTTTAGACAAATAAGCCATATCTTTGCATCACAAAATTAAATTATAATGAGTACCAGCATTGAAAATCGCACCTCCAAGGTGCAATTGAATTCTATTTCTGAAGCTATTGAAGACATCAAAAAAGGCAAGGTCATCATTGTTGTTGACGATGAAAATCGTGAAAATGAAGGTGATTTTATCGCTGCTGCGGAAACGGTAACGCCAGAAATGATCAACTTTATGGCGAAACATGGCCGAGGTCTCATTTGTGCGCCCTTGACTGAAGACCGCTGCGATGAGTTGGACCTGACCATGATGGTACAAAACAACACCGTGTTGCACCACACGCAATTTACGGTTTCAGTAGATTTGATAGGTCATGGCTGTACTACAGGAATCTCAGTACACGACAGATCTAAAACCATAAAATCGCTCATAGAAGCCGACACCAAACCCAATGATTTGGGACGTCCTGGACATATTTTTCCGCTGAAGGCAAAAAATGGCGGCGTACTTAGACGAACAGGACACACGGAAGCTGCTGTGGATTTGGCACGTTTGGCTGGGTTTCAACCGGCTGGTATTTTAGTGGAAATCCTCAATGAGGATGGCACCATGGCGCGTTTGCCTCAACTGATTGAAGTCGCCAAAAAATTTGACCTTAAAATAATTACGATTGAGGATTTGGTGGCTTACCGCATGGAACATGACTCTCTTATCATAAAGAAAGAGGATTTTAACATTGAAACACGCTTTGGCAATTTTAGATTGCGCGCCTATCAACAAACCACAAACGATCAAATTCACATCGCCTTGACCATGGGAACTTGGCCGCGAGAAGAAGCGGTTTTAACCCGTGTAAATGCGACTTTGGTAAACAATGATATTTTGGGAACCCTTACCAATAATGCCGATGAGAAGCTGGACGATATGTTCAGGGTAATAACCTCTGAAGGCAAAGGTGCAATCTTATTCATCAACCAACAATCGCAGTCCATGAACCTCTTGAAGCGTTTGTCGATTTTAAAGGAGAGTCAGGTTGTTGGCGAAGTAATCAAAGCGCCCAGCATTGAAATGGACTCCAAGGACTTTGGGATAGGTGCACAGATTTTACACGACCTCAACATCCATAAATTAAAATTGATCTCCAACAGCCAACAAACCAAACGGGTTGGCATGATTGGTTACGGATTGGAAATTGTGGAATACGTGGGGTATTAAAAATTCCATATTTCAAGATTGCAAAAAAACCCTGATCACAATACTAATGCGTCGCTCTTGCACAAGATGCGCTTTTACCAAGCAATCTGGATCAAAGCTGCAACACTTCCAACAAATTTATTTTCGATATTTCGGCGCTTAAGTCCTTTTGCTTCGGAAAAAGTTGAATTTAGAATCAAAATTATCTTAGGCCCGAAAGCTGATTTAGTTGTCAACGTATTTTGGGATTATTCCGTTTGATTTGACTTATTGTTTCAACAGTAAAATCTTTTCAATTTTAAAAGCTTACATACCTGTCAAAAATGGGTTTAATTCTTTTGGCTCAAAAATCTCATTTAATTTTTAAATTCAGCAGCATAAATCTTATAACATTTGAAATACAGCCTTCAAAAAGAAGACTCAAATTGTTGCTTACGAAAAAAAAAAAACGCTTTCGCAAGTAAAAAATAGACTTTAACAGTCAAATGTTAAAGTTTTGAGGATTTTAGGCTTTCAGTTACGGTTTTACCGTAGTCTCTAGGCTTGGCCTGGGTTGAACGGCGATTTTTATTTTGTAGGAAAATTTGTCTAATTGGTTTTTATTCTATTTCTTTGGATGGTTGGAAATGAGCAAATTGAGAAATTAAAAAACCTCTCAATATGTGATTTGACAACAGCGTTGCAACTTAAACAAGTGTTTGTTTTATTTTTAAATTGACTTCTTGACTTCTCACAAAAATAAATTTAGTCGACCTTATTATTGGGTCTAAAAATCAAGAAATTATGAAAAATGCCTTTTTTGCATTAGCATTTATGCTAATAGGATCATTTGCTTTCGCAAATGATGAATGTTCAGTTACTAAATATGAAGTTTATGAGATATTTGGTACTTGCACATACACGACAGAGACTACGACAACTTTACAAAATGGGTTAACGTTCACAACGTCTCAAAATTACGAAACAACCACAACTTCGTATTCAAATTGTGTGGAAAAAGCAAATGAACATGTTGCATTTCTAAATGCACTATAAAAATTCTAAACAAACCAACATCACATTATGATGTTGGTTTTTAACATAATATGAATATGTATAAATACATTTTATTATTTTCGGTTATCCTATCGTTTCAAGAAGGATTTAGTCAAAAAAACAAAACAATTTTAGTTGAATATCAAGCAACAAAAAATAACTTTAAAAACACGGAGACGTTGATAGCAGAAAAGGATAAAGCTATTTATATAATCGATTCTCTTTTAATTGAAAATGAAAAGAATACAAATATTGCCACATTTGATGAGTATAGCAATAAAATCACAGTATCTCAAAAAACAATAAAATTAGATGCTACTCGTTTTTACATGAATCAAAATTCAGATATTATATACTTCACACAAAAATTTAATGAAGAAATCACTATTATCAAAGACAGTTTATCTAGTTTCAATTGGGAATTACAGAATGAAACCAAAAAAATAGATGATTTCACTTGTAAAAAAGCAAGAGCTAATTTTAGAGGTTCTGAGATAATCGCTTGGTATACTGAGGATATTGGATTACCATTTGGACCATGGAAATTTAAGGGTTTACCCGGTTTAATTCTTGAAGTTTACAATGTTAATGACACTAATATATTTCATTGGAGCGTTACAAAAATTAAATTTCCTTATACAAAAGCAGTTAACTTCAATTATCCGGAAGATATGAAAATGATTAATTATCAAACCGTTGTGGATGATGCGGAAGAACAAATAAAAGAACACTTAAAAAGAAGTCAGGCTAGAGTTCCTCAAGGTGTAACACTCTCAGAAACAACAATAACACGCTCAGGTATAGAAAAGATATATGAATGGGAAAAATAAATGGCTTAGTCTAATTTTTATATTTATCATTCCATTACATTTTTTCTCACAGACTAAAATAAGTGGTTTAGTCATCGATGAAAATGAAAACATTATAAGTTCAGCCAATGTCATATTAAAGGATAGTACAAATGATGCAATCTTATCTTACACCTATTCTAATGATAATGGTCATTTTGACATTCAAACGGATACTTTTGGAAAATTACACCTACTAATTACTTCACTTGGCTTCTACAAGAAGCTAATTCCTATTGAACTAACTAAATATCAGAAAGAATTAAAAATCAAGGTTATTCTAAAAGAAAAAACTCTTGATTTGGACGAAATTATTATTCAAGCTGAAAACCCTATTAACATAAAAAAAGACACAATAAGTTTTAAGACAAAGTTTTTTGTGAACGGTTCGGAACAAACAGTAGAAGATCTCCTGAAAAAAATTCCTGGATTGCAAGTTGATGATAATGGCGTCATTAAAATAGGTAATCAAGAAATAGAAAAATTAATGATAGATGGCGATGACCTTTTTGAAAATGGGTACAGAATTTTGTCCAAAAACATGCCTGCATATCCAATTGAAGAGGTAGAAGTTTTGAAGAACTATTCTAATAACCCCTTACTAAAGGGTATAGAAGAAAGTAATAAAGTCGCATTGAACTTAAAACTCGATGAAAAATCAAAACGTATTTGGTTTGGCAATGTTGAGACAGGTATTGGCAATGATAGTTTTTATGAGTTAAGAAGTAATTTAATGAATTTTGGTAAGAAGAATAAATACTACTTTTTCACTAATCTAAATTCAATTGGTTATGACGCCACAGGAGATATAGAAAACCTAATTCGTCCATCTCGTAGGAACGAGCCTGCAAGTATAGGAGATAATCAAAGTGTGCATTCACTTCTTAATTTATCGCCAGGCCACCTTAATTTTAAACAAAACAGAACTAATTTCAATAATGCGGAATTAGTCTCTCTAAATGCTATTTTTAATCCAACCGAAAAGCTAAAAATAAAAACACTCGGTTTTTTTAATTGGGATGAAACCGACTTTTTTAGAAACAGCATAAATATTGTTGATGTTAACGGTACAAATTTTACCAATATTGAAGATTATCAACTGCAAAATAAAAACAGTGTTGCATTTGGCAAATTGGATATTACTTACAACATTTCTAAAACTAAAATGCTTGAAGCTACAACAAAATATAACAACGGTACTTTTAATGATGGTTCTAATTTAGTGTTTAATGGTAATTCTACGATTGAGAATCTACAACACCAAAACACACTTTTCGATCAAAAAATAAATTACACAAATAAGTTTAAAGACAAAAAAGTTTTTTTAGTCACAGGACGTTTTATTGACGAAAAAACACCTCAAAACTATGCTATTAATCAATTCTTCTATCAAGATTTGTTTCCTTCAACTACCAATGTAAACAATGTGAATCAACGTAGTATCAACCAAATGCAATATGTTGGCGTAAATGCACATTTATTGGACCGTAAGGATAATGGAAACTTACTTGAACTACAATTAGGCAACGAGTTTAGAAAAGATAAATTACAAACCACATTTTCGCTTTTAGAAAACAACACAGTTTTAGAACAACCAAACGATTATCAAAACCAAACGACCTATCAAGTTAACGACTTATATCTCAAAAGCAAATACCGATTAAAAATCGATGATTTTGGTATAGTTGGAAAACTAAACGTTGATCAACTTTTTAATCGTTTAGATAATAATGGAAATGCTTCAAGTCAAAATCCGTTTTTCATCAACCCAAGTTTAGGTTTTGATTTAGAAATAAATGACAACAACAAAATAACATCTTCATACTCTTACAATACCACAAATGCAACAGTTTTAGATGTATTTAATGATTTTGTTTTAACTGGTTTTCGTTCCTTTTCAAAAGGAGCAGGAAATTTTAATCAATTAGATGCTTCAAGTTTCGTGTTTAACTACCAACTCGGTAATTGGAGTGACCGCTTTTTTGCAAATACATTTATTCTATATAGCAAAAACCACGATTTCTTTTCAACCAATACAGCATTAAATCAAAACTTTAATTTGGCTGAAAAAATACTAATTAAAGACCGTGAATTTATAAGTATTGATTCTAAACTTGATTATTATTTCAAATTTATATCTTCTAATTTAAAGCTAGATTTAACATATACAAAAAGTGAATTTAAAAACATTGTTAATAATTCTGACCTGAGACGAGTAACTTCATACAACTACAATTATGGTTTAGAATTGCGTTCAGGGTTTAGTGGTGTTTTCAATTATCATATTGGTACAAAATGGAATACGATAGAAATAGAAACCACTATTAATAATTCATTTACAAACAACGTGAGCTTTTTGGATTTATCATTGGTCTTTAATAAGAAAATTGATTTTCAATTACAATCAGAACGCTATTATTTTGGTAATTTACAAACAGATAATACATATTATTTTTTGGATTTTGATGCAAGATATAAAGTTATTGAAAACAAACTCACTTTGGGTCTTACTGGCAAAAATTTGTTCAATACCAAAAGGTTTAGAAATTTCTCAATCAGTGATATTGGAAGTTCAACAACCGAGTATAGATTACTGCCAAGGTTTGTGCTTTTAAAATTAGAGTACCGCTTCTAAAACCAAAACCCAAGGTTAAAATACCAAACGCTTTCTCGCTCACTGTATAATTTACTATTTACGACACGAATTCATCACAAAAAAAAACGCTTTTGCATGAAAAAAAATAGACTTTAACAGTCAAATGTTAAAGTTTTGAGGATTTTAGGCTTTCAGTTACGGTTTTACCGTAGTCTATAGGCTTGGCCTGGGTTGAGCGGTGGTTTTTATTTTGTAGGAAAATTTGTCTGATTGGTTTTTATTCTATTTCTTTGGATGCTTGGAAATGAGCAAATTGAGAAATTAAAAAACCTCTCAATATGTGATTTGACAACAGCGTTGCAACTTAAACAAGTGCTTGTTTTTATTTTAAAATTGACTTCTTTAAAATTCAATTTTTTGTCGTCGCTTTCAGTTTATCCGCTTGTTCAAACGATAGCGATGAATCAATAATAAATGAGCAAAAGTCAAATTCAGAAATACAGGCTAGAAACTTCTTTTGTGGAGCAGGACAGCACTTGAAATTTACTTTTGAAAATGAACTATTTTTATTCAAGAAAGCTGGGGCAAAAAAAGGTACTTGCGCTGTGGTTTTGGGTTCTGTTATGATTCTAACTTAAATATAAGTTTTGACTGTGAACCAAATACACCTAAAGTTTCGCCTAGAACCGAGAACGCAGCTTACAATAGTACAACTCAAGAAACAAAAGCAGTAGGTGTTTATGACCCTGTAAAGAATGAAATTGTCTTTTATTTCGACAAAAATAGTGTTGGCCCACCTAATCATCAGCCTTCTGATTTTACAACACTTGATGTCGGTGTAGGTTTTTACCTAACAAGTAAAATTAAATTAGTAGAATGGATCTTATCTTAAAATTATTGAAGGCGACTTTTTTAAATATATTGTACCTTATACAAATGAACATTAAAAAAAAATTTACGATATTGACTTGTTTCTTGGCTCTAACGAGCCAAGGACAAATTGATACTAGATTTAGTGATAAAAGTAGTTATTTTGAATACATAGATAGGAAATATGCTATAGATAGCACAAAAATATATTATACGTTAGATGCGACCAAAAAAACCATTTTCTATTTTCCTGCGTTCACTTATTTTATTAGAAAAGATAAAATAATAACCATAGACGAAGTAGCAAACGAGCTCGAATCTTATTGCCCGCCAAAAAAATTGTTTGGACAACTTTCTTATGAACTTGTTTCTAATTTATTAGAACAACAAAATTACGAAGTTGACCTAATTCTTAAAAATTTGCATTCAAATGACATCTTAGACCAAAATGACGAAATAGTAGCTGTTTTTCTGTTTTCAGTAGATTATAAAAAATTAGGCGTGCGCTATATTAAACACAAAAAAAAGCTTGAGAATTTGGGGTTTAAAACCATTATACTTTCTATGGATATGCCATCTATACATGGGGTTACAGATTATTCTAAAATAAATCAACTTCGTGTTAAAAAGAACTAGCTATGAAATTTATCAGATTTCTTGTATTTATGGTTGTTACACTTCAATGCATCTATTCTCAAGATTTAGATAAGAAATCGTATTTATTTTCCGATATAAAATTAGAACCAAAACTAGTGTATGAATCTGTGTTAGTCTCTATGGATACACTATTTACTAAAGAGCCAACTTTTTCATTTTCTGAAATGAACCAGACCTATTATAATTATAATTCTAAAGAATTGAATGAACGCTTATTTTCAAATATAAATAGTATTGAAAACACCTATATAGACCACGAGACATTTTTAAGGGGCTGTGGTTATTTAGAAAATGGCGTAACCAATCCCATAGATAGTGCTGGCTTAATGTTGTCTTTAATTCTTAATAATTTTCTCAACAATGTTCTTCTTACAAATGGAATCTTTTCTAAAAATTAATATCTCAAGTTCAAAACCGGACTCGGTTGTCTAACTATTTTGCATTTATTCGAGTGAATTTACCTGCAACCATCATCATCTAAAAATAGCCACTACTTCTTAATAATTCGCTGGGTTTTTAGATTTCCCATTTTCAGAATATAAGTTCCTTGAGCCAAAAACTCCAAGTTCAAATTGGATTTGATTTCTAATGGATCAATGGTCTTGGAGAAGATGAGTCTTCCGTCCAATGCATAAAGACTTACATTTGTTTCAGTAGAAAAACCAGAGCTAAACTCTATATTTAGAACATCTTTGACAGGGTTTGGAAATAGACGCGTTTTAAATAAGTTTTGATTTGCCAGGCTCAATGTTGCTTCAGAATAGGAAACCTCTTCCTTATAAGAAGGCTCCCAATTGTCAAGGTTGGCGTCCCAATCCTCAAAAATATAGACACTACGATTATTGTTGGCATCGTAGGTACTCAACGCACGTTCTTGATTTACCCAATCAGACCCACTCCAAAATTGGTTGAGCAATTCTGTTTCCAACAGCCCGGAATAGGTAAATAGGCTGAGCTCTGCGTTGGACCAATTGCTGCCATCATAGGTTTCGGTAAGCACCATTTCTGGCAAGTCATTAAGGTTGTAGGTGACGGTAATTTGTTCATCTTGCTCCCAAGCTGCATTATTTGAATCCCAGATGCTGTAAACGCCAGAAGTTGCCAAACCCGAGGTATAGAATAACTCGAGAAGCTCATCATTTTCCCATGTAGCGGTTGAACTATTCCATACCTGGAACGTCTGCGTTTGGATATTAGTCCCAGAATACGTAATGATCTCTCTCGTGCTATTAACAAGTGCCATTGTAACATAATCGTAAGCTTGCCTGGTCCTACTGGTCAAATTGTTTGAACCGTCGTAAGCATAGGTTGATATCTCAGTATCAAACCACTGGTTGGTGGATTCATTCCAAAACTGATTCGTATTTGTAACAATGTCATTATTGGAATTATATACTTTATTGAAGCGGTATACAGTTTCCAAGCCTGGAAATAATAGCCCCAATATCGTGGTTTCCTTAATGCCACCGTTGGCGTAAGCATAAGATTCTATGATTTCCTGTTCCCAATCTGGAACATTACTGTCCCAAGAGAAGATTTTTTTCTCATCGACCTTGTAAACGGTTTGGCTTAGACCTTTTGATGGAACAAAAAAAACGAAGCACGAAAAACTTAAAAGTAAAATTTGTTTCATGGGAGTATTATTTAAAGGTTATTTATACAACATTGTAACTAATCGAAAATGTGAGCATCCCCTATTTTGCAAATAAATGCTTTCAGGGATACCCCATTTTAAAAAATCAAGTGGAAATATCTTAGCATAGCCAACTCCTCTGTTTTTCGTTAATTAACACTAATTATAATCAGCCTTACTTATGCTGAAAGACTGCTCTTTTATTGCAGTGCAAATCATATGCATGCGCTCTTTTTTCCGGGTACTGGAGTTATATTCCATTTCCAGCATCATTGAATTTTCATCAAACGGAATCGCTGATGAGCCCATATTTTTTTGCATGTCTTTCATATTGGCAAACATGCCTACAAAACTTACGGGTGCTTCATTAGTAATATAGACCTTAGTGCTGCCATCCTCATTTTTGATTTGGTAGCCTTTACAGTGATAGCCCAAAATGGTCTTGCTCGCTAGTGGTGTGACCTCAACATCCTCGGCAGACCCGTCTTGACCTAGTTGCCCGTTTTTTATTGATTCTTGCATTTTTTCATCTAATGGCATATTGACTTTCATAGCCATCTTTTGTCCATTGGCATCGATAAACGTAACCATGGCTTCCTTCGCAAGATCATAGACCACCACACTGTTGTTGTCTTGACCAGATGGAACAGCAGTTCCAAAATAACTCGCGTTGGGCTGTATATAATAATTAATGCGCATGTCATCTTTATTGGTGGTCATCTTCATATCCATGATGTATTGAAACTTATAGGTTTCAGGAATATCATTCATATCGCCGCCATAAACAGACATGGCCCTTTTGTTCATGGCGTCCCTCGACTTAGAGGAGTCTTTTTGTTTGTTAGCGTCTCCTTCTATCGCCTTGTCAATGGTTTTATCGGTGCCTTTGGAGACTTCTTCATCTGCTCTATTTAGAATGGTCCGCTCAGCAGCTTGCTCGGCCTTCTTTTTCAACTTTTTAAAGAATTGCGCATTGGCACTGCCTCCTGCGAGAAAAGCAATCATTATAATCACTACACTAAATCTAGATTTCATGTTACTGGATTTTATATTAAAAATTTAACTTTTCTTGTCTTTGGCGCGATCATTAAAAGGTCATTTACCAATATTTATCCCAGTTTTTTTTCGCTACACCATCACTTCAATGACCTGATATAGAATGGGCTATAAGTTAAATCTAAGCACTTAATATTGAAATAGCGCATCCCATGTATGGATGGTACTGCATCTTGTATAATTGGAAGAACCACATTATTCTCAGCTTTTTAAAGCAGTGTCTTTCTCAAGAAAATGGTATTAGATGAATATCCTATCTTCCCAATCAAATTAACAATACTGTGTAGTCTCTATTCACGAGCGGTTACTAAATGTTAGAAACCGGATAAATTCTCCAGAAGTCAAAAATGATTCACAATTGGTTTACATAAAAAAATTGCTATTTAAAACCTTTAAAAATGATTTTCACAAAAGTTTTAAATAGCAATTTCCAGAAGTCTAAAAACAATAGACCAAAATTGTTATGATTATATCCTAAATAGAGTTTGACTAATCAATGAAATCCCAATCTCTACGCCTAAGATTTAACGATTTTAACAACGCTGCGTTTGCCTGTCTTTGACTCAGTCACATGCAGCAAATAAAGGCCTTCGGCATAGCTCGAAAAATCCAATTTATGGAGTGTGCCGTTGGTTTTGGTTTGTATGAGTTCCTTTCCGTTTACATCGAATAGTTGTATCGAATAATCCAAGCCTGAATTAATTTTGACATTCAGGAATGTATGTGCAGGATTAGGAAAAACCTTAAAGTCTTGATCATTGATTTCTTCTACAGACAAATTGCTGTCTACGCTAAAAAGCGCAAATATATAGGTGGACCAATTATCATCCATATTTTTCACACGAATGTATAAATAATGGTTTCCATCTGTCATATCCTCTGGGACTGGGATCGCCAGCGTTTCATCAATCGTGAAACCTTCAGTAATGGCAATTGAAATACCATTGCCAACACCTGGATCGGTATCAAAAAAGTATTCGGCTCCTGTAATTGGTGTGGATACGAAATTATTTACGCTGTGTATGTAAAAATAATCCCTGTAATACAAACTCCAAGTACCGTCAAGATCTTGCGTACGCATATGCAGTACATGCAAGCCATTAGCAAGTCCACTGGTTGGAATGCTGAAAGTGTTATCGATTGTTTGCCCAGAGGCAATGGATAAAGCAATGGCATTACCAACGCCTGGATCTGTATCTATAAAATATTCGGCGGCACTCAAGTTTGAACCCGCTGCAGGCGCTTCAGTAGTGAGGATATAAAAATAATCACGATAGTACAAACTCCAGACATTACTCGTGCCCTTGACGCGAATGTGCAGGACGTGTAATCCATTGCTCAAACCGACAGTTGGAATACTGAAATTGGTATCTATTTGGTTGCCTGAGCTTATCGTTAGGTTGGTTGCATTGCCTATGCCAGGATCTGCATCTATAAAGTACTCGGCTGCTGTTATTTGGCTCCAGCCACTAAAAACAAGCCCAATACTCAAAAATATGATAAGTAATATACGTTTCATGTTTATTGTTTTTGAGTTGCTGTAAAGTTCACATTAAGTGTTTGTCCTGGAGCAACAACACTATTGGTAATTGTGATACTTTCTGGATACGGTGTAAGGTTAGGCCTTCCGTTGGGATCAAATAAAAAATTGTTGCCAAAAAGACCGATATCTGTTCCATCACTACCTGCATTGATTCCTGGAGAACCACTAGTCAAATCGTAATTGTTATTATAGAAATCGGTTACAGCATCTGATGGCACATTCACAAATAATGGATTTGTATTATTTAAATTGTTGCTACCTGCAAGTGCGGCAATCGTCGCACCATAAAAACTGTAAGTGATGTTACTCACAAAGGTAATGGTGGAAGGGGAAGTGCCAATTTCGGTTAAGGTACCAGTAGCTAAGAAAATATTGTTATTTACCAAAGGCCCATCACTGTTATAGAAAAAAATCGCAGAACTGGAGGTGCTGAGAAAAATATTGTTGGTAACAATACAGGTATTGTTCAAGGAGATTAGATACCCTCGCATGAAATTATTCTTTATTTGCCAATTATTGGTGCCATTTTGAGGGTTTACGTTGTCACCGGTACTTGTAAAATAGTTGCCTTCAATTACCCAGTTATCGCTCAAGTTGTCGGTTGTTGAACCCGTTACGCCAGCATTAATGCGATTGTTGATTATGCGAATATTATCCTGGTCAGGACTCGTGGTAGAAGAGCTACAACGAATGGATGATATAGAAAGCCCTTTGATTTCTGAACCCGCAGAATTATTTCTAAAAGTAATCGTTGAAATCGTAGCGACTTCCCCGTCGGTATTGGCAGGATTATGCCCAAAACCCATAAGTGTGAGCGATTTCCCAACATCAACGGCCCCATAAGAATCCTCTGAAGGGTAGACTTGAATAATGTCACCTGCACTTGCGGCATCTATGGCTGTTTGTAAATTTGTAAATTGAGCTCCAGATTGGTCTCGATTGTCAACGGTATGTACCGTTTGGGAAAAACTGAACAAACTCAGTAAACTGCATAAAATTGTAATTTTTAAAGTTTTCATAATGTGTAAGTTTTTAGTTGATAATTGTGTTAAGTATAAATCACTCTAGGCTTAAACATGTCATACGTTTAATCTGGAATGGTGTACTCCTCTTAACCAGACTTCACTTTTCACTGTTCCGATGTTTGTATTTTGCTTCTAATTATTGCCCTTAAGCAAAAATTAGGTGTGACCCTTGTGAAAATTATGGTTCCGGCGCAAATCGGCTAGGATCTTTAAAAATTAATCGTGAACATCACAAGACCCTGATAAACAACCTAAAACTAACTTAAATTTAAAAATAAGCTCAACAAATATGTATGGATGGTATGATATTACGTACAATTGGAACATGCAATACGCATAACCCATACTTAGAGTCATTTTTTAATGCAACTCGAAGCAAATTTTACATTAGACCACTGGGATTTCAAAATTCCGATTTCAATTTGCAAGGGTTTCAGTCTAAACACCCCAAAGCGTTTTTATTAATAACGGCAAGGTTTCCGAAGAACAGCTTATGAACAAGCATCAATAACCGCGGGGTATGAATTGAAAGATGTTCTTTGTATTTCGGAACAAGCCTCGAGGAATAAAACCCTCTGTAGGGATTGAAATCTTAATCGAAATGTCTTTAGAAGATCTCAAAATCGCTTATTTTTCTTCGGAAATAATTCAGCGCTATTGGACAGGTTTGAAAGTAATCAGGTCTTAGCAAATCAAATGATGTAAGATTGCGACAATTTTGTTAACTTCAATCCTCCAATTGAAAACAACCGGATAAAACCATTTTTAAAACATGAAGCACTTTATAATAGGCATTCTGCTTTTAGCCTTTGATTTGTCAATAGCCGCCCAAGGTCTTATGGCAGATAAACAGGCACAATTCACACATCAAGACAGCTTGCGTGGCAGCATTACCCCAGAACGTGCTTGGTGGGATTTGACTTATTACCACTTAGAGGTTCAAATCAATCCAGACGATAAATCCATTAAGGGCAAAAACACAGTTCAATACACAGTTTTAAATCCAAAAAAGACCCTTCAAATTGATTTGCAATCGCCTTTGACCATTAGTAAAATCGTTCAAGATGGTAAGGAATTGCAGTTCAAAAGCGACGGAAACGCACATTTTGTAACTCTTGAGCATCCACAACCAAAAGGAAGCACACAAAATTTGGAGGTTTATTATGAAGGCCACCCCAAAGTAGCCGTTAGAGCGCCTTGGGATGGCGGATTTTCATGGAAAAAAGATGACAATGGCAATGATTTTATCGCCACCTCGTGCCAAGGTCTGGGTGCCAGTGTTTGGTGGCCTTGCAAAGACCACATGTACGATGAAGTGGATAGCATGCTCATAAGTGTGACCGTGCCAAAAGATTTGATGGATGTGTCTAACGGAAGGCTACGCAGTAAAGAGCAGCATAAAGACGGCACTTCGACCTACAATTGGTTTGTGGGCAATCCCATCAATAATTATGGTGTGAATGTGAATGTTGGCGATTATGTACATTTTGCGGAAGACTATGCAGGCGAAAACGGTAATTTAACTATGGATTACTACGTTTTACCCGCTAACTTAGAAAAGGCCAAAGTACAGTTTAAGGATGCCACAAGAATGATGGAAGCTTTTGAATATTGGTTTGGTCCCTATCCGTTTTATGAGGATGGCTTTAAACTTGTGGAAGTCCCGTATTTAGGCATGGAGCATCAAAGTTCTGTGACTTATGGCAACCAATACATGAATGGCTATTTGGGACGCGATTTGTCTGGAACCGGTTGGGGACTAAAATTCGATTTCATCATCATTCACGAATCTGGCCACGAATGGTTTGCCAACAATATCACTAACAAGGACATTGCCGATATGTGGATTCATGAAGGCTTCACAGCGTATTCTGAAAATTTATTCTTGGATTATTTTTACGGAAAAGAAGCTTCCTCTGCTTACGTGATTGGCACGCGTCGCATCATTGAGAACGACAAGCCAATCATAGGGCCTTATGGCGTAAACCAAGAAGGCTCTGGCGATATGTATTACAAAGGTGCCAATATATTGCACACCCTGCGTCAATTGATTAATGACGATCAAAAATGGCGACAGATTTTGCGTGGCTTAAATGAAGTATTCTATCATCAAACGGTCACCACCAAGCAAATTGAAGATTATATAAGTCAAGAATCGGGAATGGATTTGAGCGCATTCTTCAATCAATATCTACGAGATATACGAATTCCAACTTTGGAATATTCCGTTGAAAACAATCAATTGAAATACCGCTGGGCAAATGTTGTGGCTGATTTTAAAATGCCAGTTCAAGTCAGCATCGCCGATGAAGCAATTTGGCTATACCCTACTTCCGCATGGAAAAACATGAAACTTGAATCTAATATTAAGACCATTGACCTTGATGCTGATTTTTATGTGTTTTCCAAAAGACTGTGAGTTCAACTTTATTGATAAACCGAAACCTGTGAGGTTTGAACAAACCAATTTGTTGGTTAAACCATAAAATGCAATTCAGGAGCTCAGCAACTATTCCGAAGCCTAAACAATCAATGAGCTCGGAGCAAGCTCACAAAGTATGAATTGAAAGATGTTCTTTATATTTCGAGGCAAGCCTCTGGGAATACAACCCTCTGGAGGAATTAAAATAAAAAAGACCTGCAAGAGTTTAAAATCTTGCAGGTCTCATAATTGTAATACAAATGTATACTTGATAAAACATTCAGGTACATCAACTTTGATTGGCCAATACCCTAGGCATTATCCCGAGGTTGGTGCTTTTCCTGTTTCTGTTTCACTTGAGGATTGATTTCCTTCCCGTCTGAGGCCTTTTCTTTAATATTAATGGCTTGTTCCTTTAGACCTTGCTTGTTCAAATCACGTTGCTTTTCGTGCTCTTGTTCACTTTTTCCTGGTTTCATACTATTCGGTTTTATAAATGGATTCAACATATCTAAAATTATGACATATTATAAAATCAGCAGCGTTCAAAAGCATCAAAAATTGACTTGAAAGCAATTAAGCACTAAATACCACTGATATAACTGCCATAAGGATCTTGAAACTGGATGCCTTCCGTAAAGCGGAATTTGCTCAATTGCTTAAATTCCACCAAAGCCCATAGCACAAATTCCTTTACGAAGTAACTGTCTTCTTTTTTCAGCTTAGACTGGTGTTCTGCCAACAAATCATTCAAAGGGGAAATGGCATCGAGTAAATTTTTATATTCCTTATCTCTCACATCATCCAATAATTCGAATCCGTCTTTTTGATTAAAGAACCAAGATACGATTGGGTCGTAGGGAGTTTCTTCTTGTTGTTTTTTCAACTTTTCAATCGCTGGGAAAAATTCTGGAAACAAACTTTTTACCGCTTCACCAATGAGGTTGTAAGCCACCATGGCTGCACCTTCTTGCTCACCTTCATAAACCAATTCCACTTTCCCGGTAATGGATGGAATGATCCCCACAAAATCACTCATTCGCAAGGTTGTTTTCTCGTCACCTGATCGCAAGGCACGACGCTCGGCAGTGCTCAATAAGTTCTCTAAAGCGGTAATGCTCAATCGGGCACTTACCCCACTTTTAGAATCTATAAACTCACTTTCTCTCGCTTCAAAAACAATTTGCTCGAGTAAATCCCTCGCCAAATCTGGCACCATGACGTTTTCTTTTTGACTTTCCACCAACTTGGCTTCTTGCTCTGTGATTAAACGTGCGGTCTCAATATCAGTGGGATAATGGGTCAAGATCTGACTTCCAATTCTATCTTTCAAAGGCGTGACAATGCTTCCTCGGTTGGTATAATCTTCAGGATTTGCTGTGAATATAAATTGCACATCCAATGGCAATCGCAATTTGAAGCCACGAATTTGAATATCCCCTTCCTGCAAAATATTGAACAAGGCTACCTGGATTCTTGCCTGCAAATCTGGCAATTCGTTGATGACAAAAATACATCGGTTTGCACGCGGAATCATTCCGTAGTGAATCACGCGATCATCGGCATAACTCAATTTCAAGTTGGCCGCTTTTATGGGATCTACGTCACCAATCAAATCGGCAACAGTCACATCTGGCGTGGCCAATTTTTCGGCAAACCGTTCACTGCGATGCAACCATGTAATTGGGGTGTCGTCTCCTTTTTCAGCAATCAACTCTTTCGCATAACGCGATATTGGGTTGAAGGGATCGTCATTGATCTCAGAACCTTCCACCAAGGGGATGTGCTCATCCAATAAATTGAGCATGAGTCGCGCCAAACGTGTTTTCGCTTGACCGCGTAATCCCAGAAGGTTGATGTTATGTCTTGATAAAATGGCACGCTCCAATTCTGGAATCACGGTGTTTTCATAGCCATGAACGCCCTCAAACGTGGTTTCTTTATTCCTTATTTTCTGAATCAAATTATCACGCAGCTCATCCTTGATGGATTTCGATTGGTACTTTGATTTTTTTAATTCGCCTAGTGTTGTAATTTCTGTCATATTTGCCTCTCCCTAACCCTCTCCAAGGGAGAGGGAACTGTTGGGGGTGTTTAATTAGTAAATTTATTTTTATTTGTAAAATCTTCTTTTTAGGAAGATTTTGATTAGCCTTGGCTCCTTCCCTTTCGGGAAGGTCGGGAGGAGCTTATCCTCTAATCCGTTTTTTCCTATTGGTTTCATAATCCTCAAAAATCATCTCGCCCAAACCTTTTAAGCCTGTATAAAAGGCCTTGCCTTGGTTGGCTTTTGTGAATTCTTGCACAAATTGCATGAGATAAGGGTCTTGCGCAATCATGAAGGTGGTGATGGGGATGTGTAACTTTCTGGCTTGTCCGGCCATGGCGTAGCACTTGTTCGTGATATGCGGATTGAGGCCGTTACTGTCTTTATAATATTGACCATCGGGCAAACGCAAGCAACTTGGTTTCCCATCGGTAATCATAAAAATCTGTTTGTTGGTGTTTCGTTTTCTGCGGAGTAAATCCAGCGCCAATTGCAATCCTGCCACGGTATTGGTATGGTAGGGACCTACTTTTAAATAGGGCAGATCGGCAATTTCAATTTGCCAGGAATCATTACCAAAAACGATAATATCCAAAGTGTCTTTTGGGTAACGCGAGGTTATCAATTCGGCAAGCGCCATCGCCACTTTCTTGGCCGGTGTGATGCGATCTTCGCCATAGAGAATCATACTGTGGCTGATATCGATCATCAATACGGTGCTCATTTGGGATTTGTGCATGGTTTCCTCAACCACCAGATCATCTTCCGAAATACTGAAATCCCCGATACCATGATTGATTTGTGCATTTTTCAAGCTTTCCGTCATTGACACCTTATCCAGGGCATCCCCAAACTGGTAGTCTCTAAAATCGCCAGTGTGCTCATCGCCAATACCTGGACTCTTACTTTGATGATTGCCACGACCACTTTTTCTAAGTGCTCCAAAGATTTGGTTCAAGGCCTGCTGGCGAATGGCGCGTTCGGTCTTGGCCGTAATGGCCATCCCACCCTTGCCATCAATATCGATTTCCTCTTTGATGTATCCTTTTTTCTTAAGGTCCTCGATAAAATCATCTATGGTATATTCGGCAGTGGTCAATTCATATTCCTTGTCCAACTGCTTTAACCAATCGATGGCTTCATCAAAATCGCCTGAGGTGTGGGTAATCAACTCCTTGAAGATCTCAAAAAGTTTGTCGAATGGGGATTGATTGGGCGCTTCGTAAGGTTTAAAGACGAAGCCTTTTTTGTGTTTGTTCTCTTTTTTCATGCTCTATAAAAATACGACTATTTAGACGCACAAATCTTAAAGCTTTATTAAAAAATAAGTGTTGGGCTAAGAATTTTGGCCACCTGCTTTGCTTTAAAAAGAAATTCTATTTCTTTTTTGTGTGGATTCGTGATATCTGAGAGATATGCGTGCCATTCGCTACTCATTGTTTTCGGCTTACTGCAACTCTCGAAAATCAATGTCCACATATCGGGTTCAATTACAAGTAAAAAGACTAAAACCCATAACGCTTGTAAAGTGCAGCTTCAAGTTCAAATTCAAATTTTAGTTCAAGTTCAAATTCAAGTTCAAATTCAAGTTCAAATTCAAGTTCAAGTTCAAGTTCAAGTTCAAATTCAAGTTCAAATTCAACTTATTCTACCTGTCTCAGTTTCTCAAGATTTTCGATTTTAATAAGTTTGCCTTCCGTAGAAATGAAACCGTCTTTTTTGAATTGGGATAGGATTCTAATCGTAGATTCTGTTGCTGTCCCAACAATACTCGCATAATCCTCTCGAGAGAGCACTACGCTTAAATAGCCATTGGCATCGACACCAAAGGTACGATGCACATAAAGAAGGGTTTCGGCAATGCGTTGTTTTACCGATTTTTGTGCCATATTGACAAGGTCGTCTTCAGAATTCTTTAAGTCCTTTGCGAAATTTTGAAGCACATCAAAAGAGAACTCTTGATTTTTTTGAAGCGGGTTTACGATTTGATCTCTAGGTACATAGCACAATTCAATATCATTGAGCGCCACTGCGCTTAAATTGGTGCGTTCATTGCTAATTACCGAGCGTTGCCCAATCATATCGCCACGACCCAATAATTTCACAGTCTGGTCCTTGCCATTGGCATTCAATTTTGTGAGCTTGGCAACACCATCCCTCACACAAAAAACCCCATTGAGCGCCTCACCCTCTTCAAAAATAACATCTCCCTTTTTAAAGAACCGCGTCGTCTTGCAGTCTGACACCAGCTTAAGCTCCTCCTTCGTCATGGATTTCATAGCACTCAATTGCCTGGCAATACAATGATCACATCTGGTCATACCCTACTATTTATAAACTGCAAAAATACACATAACATGACAATTATCATATTTTAAAGCTTGTTGATTTTTGACCTTTGCACCAGGTATAAATGAGCAAATAATATGGAACAAAATCATTGTTTCCACTGTGGTGATGATTGCAACTCATCGGTAATTCGTTATGACGACAAAGCATTTTGTTGTAATGGCTGCAAAACGGTGTACGAGATATTTTCTGAAAACGACTTGACTTGCTATTACGATTTGCAGGCGTCCCCTGGTGCAGTCCCTAAAGAAATTGAAGGGAAATACGATTTTTTGTCCCAAGCCAATATCATTGAGAAACTTACCGAATTCAACGACGGTAAAACCCAAGTGGCCAATTTATACATTCCGCATATTCACTGCAGTTCTTGTATTTGGATTCTGGAAAACCTCAACAAACTCAATCCCAATATCACGACCTCACAAGTGAACTTCGGAAAAAAGAGCGTTAGGGTAACTTACAATGCTGAAAAAGGGTCACTAAAAGAAACCGTATTGCTGCTCAGCAGCATTGGGTATGAGCCTTACATTTCATTAGACGATTTTAAAACTGGACAGCAAAAAGTGAACCGCTCGCTCATCTACAAAGTGGGGATTGCTGGTTTTGCCTTTGGTAATGTGATGTTTCTGTCGTTTCCCGAGTATTTTGAAGTCGGCGAATTTTGGCTGGAACAGTATAAAGTCTTTTTCCGTTGGCTGATGTTTGCCTTTAGCTTGCCCGTTGTGTTTTATGCGGGTGCCGATTATTTCACATCGGCCTACAAGGGACTGCGTGCCAATTTGCTCAACATTGATGTGCCCATCGCACTCGGTATTGCCGTATTGTTTCTGCGAAGTACCGTAGAAATCATTTTCGATTTGGGCTCGGGCTTTTTTGACAGCTTAACGGGCTTGGTGTTCTTTTTGTTATTGGGCAGGTTCTTTCAGCAAAAAACCTATAATTTCTTATCCTTTGAGCGCGATTATAAATCGTATTTCCCAATTGCGGTTACCATAATTTCTTCGGAAGGGATTGAAACTCCAATCCAAGTGTACGACATTAAAAAGGGCGACCGTTTGCTCATTAGAAACGAAGAATTGATCCCAGTTGACGGCATTCTCATCAACGGAAGGGCAAAAATAGACTACAGTTTTGTCACGGGAGAATCGGAAACATTGAGTAAAGTCTCTGGCGATAAATTGTTTGCTGGTGGCAAGCAGACTTCTGGCGTTTTGGAAATGGAAGCCATCAAATCTGTCGAGCAAAGTTATTTGACCCAATTGTGGAGTAATGATGTTTTTAGCAAAAACAAGGAAGATGGTTTTACCACATTAACCAATAAAATCAGTAAGCGATTTACGTTTGCAGTACTTAGTATCGCGGTAATTGCAACCACCTATTGGCTTTTTGTTGACGCCTCCAAAGCGATGAACGTCTTTACTGCAGTGCTTATTATTGCCTGCCCTTGTGCCATTGCTTTAGCAGCGCCTTTTACCTTCGGTAATTTATTGCGCATCTTCGGTAAGCTGAAGTTCTACGTCAAGAATGCCTCCGTCATTGAACAATTGGCAGCGATTGATACCATCATTTTCGACAAGACCGGCACCATCACCTCCAACAAGCACAGCAGCGCCACCTATGATGGTGTGACCTTGAATGCTTCCGAAGAAATCCTTTTAAAGAACACGCTTCGTGGCTCCAACCACCCTTTAAGCCGGACGCTCTATGATATTTTGGATGAAAACAACATCATTACACTCAATCATTTTGAGGAGCATCTGGGCAAAGGCATTGAGGCCACACACAATTTGGACCGCATTAAAATTGGCTCTGCGAGTTTTGTAGGCGCTGCAAATTCCTCCATACTAAATACACAAGTGCATATTAGCACCAACGACAGCTACAAAGGCAAATACACCTTTTACAACAGTTATAGAAAGGGCTTGGCGAAATTGTTCAACCAACTCAAAAAACAGTATGATTTGGTCATTCTTTCTGGCGATAACGAAGGTGAGCTTGAAAATTTGAAAAAGTTGTTGCCCTCAAAAACCAAATTGATTTTCAACCAAAAACCAGACGATAAGCTGGAGTATATCAAATTTCATCAAACTGAAGGCGCAAAAGTGTTGATGGTTGGCGATGGTCTAAATGATGCTGGTGCCTTGGCGCAAAGCGACGTGGGCATTGCCTTGTCTGAAAACGTCAACGTATTCTCACCCGCCTGTGATGCCATTTTGGATGCGAGCAAGTTCAACCAACTCCATCAATTTATCAAGGCTTCAAAAAGTGCCATCCGTATTGTGAAATGGAGTTTTATACTCTCACTGTTTTATAACAGCATCGGCCTCTATTTTGCGGTTACCGGGCAATTGGCACCCGTGATTGCAGCGATTTTAATGCCTTTGAGTTCCATCAGCATCGTCGTGTTCACAACCATTGCCACCAATAATATTGGAGCCTTGCGAACGCCTAAAAAGAACGCTGCCAAGTTTCAGCATCAAAAAAGACCAAACGCCTTGCGGCAGGCTAAAGTTTGATTGAAACACTTCATTTTCCGAAGAAAAAAATAAAATTGACAATCTGTTAAAAAGAATTGATCATGAATAAAACACTCATTAAGAAATACAACATTCCAGGACCGCGATATACGAGTTATCCTACCGTTCCGTTTTGGGATCTCGAGGCTTTTACCAAAGACCTTTGGATGAAATCCTTTAAGCGTTCCTTTATAGAAAGCAACAGCGATCAAGGCATTAGTTTATACATTCATTTACCATTTTGTGAGAGCCTTTGTACGTTTTGCGCCTGCCACAAACACATTACCAAACGCCATGGCATGGAAGATCCTTACATAAAAACTGTTTTAAAGGAATGGGACTTGTACGTCAATGAAATGCCAGAAAAACCAGTCATCAAGGAAATCCATTTGGGTGGTGGCACCCCAACCTTTTTCTCTAGCGAGAATTTGAGTTTGTTGATCAAAGGCATTTTAGAACCTTCGGTTTTACACGCCGATTATGAGTTCAGTTTTGAAGGGCATCCCAACAATACCACAAAAGAGCAATTGCAAGCCCTTTACGATTTAGGGTTTACCAGGGTGAGTTATGGGATTCAGGATTATGATCCCAAAGTACAGGCGGCCATTCACAGATTGCAGACGTTCGAGCAGGTAGAGAAAGTGACCCAATGGTCTCGAGAGATTGGCTATACGTCCATAAGCCACGATTTGATTTTTGGCTTGCCATTTCAAACCCTTGACAGCATCAAAAATAGTATTGAAAAAACAAAAAGTCTATTGCCCGATCGTATTTCATTTTACAGTTATGCGCATGTGCCGTGGGTAAAAGGTGTTGGTCAACGCGGTTTTGATGAAGCCGATATCCCAAAGGACGATGAAAAACGCGCCCTCTATGAAACTGGAAAGCAAATGTTTCTAGACCTTGGTTACGAAGAAATTGGCATGGACCATTTCGCCTTAAAATCTGACCAGCTTTATAAGGCCATGAAAAACCAAACCCTACACCGCAATTTTATGGGGTACACCACCAACACCACGCAGTTGATGATTGGCCTGGGCATGTCGGCCATTAGCGATAGTTGGTATGGCTTTGCGCAGAATGTAAAAACCGTAAAGGAATATGAAGCCCTAGTGGCTTCAGGAGAAATACCAGTGTTTAAGGGGCATCTACTTTCTGAAGAAGACTTGATTATTAGACAGCACATCTTGAACATCATGTGTCAATTGGAAACCGCTTGGGAGGAAGATCGCATGGCGTTTCCGCAGTTAGCATCGGTTTTGGACTCCCTGAAAGAGGCAGAAAACGATGGCATTGTGCATATGGGCAACGAACGGTTGACCATTCCGGAAGCTGCAAAACCCTTCATTAGAAACATTTGTATGGCCTTCGATTTGAAACTGCATCAAAAGCAATCCGAGACCCAGATTTTCTCGATGACCATATAAATTATAGGAACATGATAAAAATCATATTCTAAAAACCCAATTCAACTTAATTTTGAACCATAACTTCTAATAGGTATGAGTGTTATATATATTTTACTGAGTATCAGCATTATTGTTGCTGTGGTGTTTTTCATTGCCTTTATTATGGCAGTAAGAAGTGGTCAGTACGATGATAGTTACACACCTTCCGTTAGAATGCTATTTGACGATGAACTCGTAAAAGAGGATTCCAAAACCAAGACCGACAATTCAAAAGATTAATTAATTCACTATGGAAGTTCAACAATTCTACTACGACAATAAGATTGTCAAAAAATTTCTCTACGCCACGATGTTCTGGGGCGTTGTTGGGATGCTTGTGGGCCTGCTACTCGCCTACCTCTTCTTATTCCCTAACTTAACCGATGGTGTATCCTGGTTGAGTTTTGGCCGATTAAGACCATTGCATACCAACGCCATTATTTTCGCCTTTGTGGGGAACGCCATATTTGCTGGGGTGTATTACTCTTCCCAACGTTTGTTGAAAGCGCGAATGTTTAGCGATAAACTTAGTGATATCAACTTTTGGGGCTGGCAATTGATTATTGTGGGTGCTGCGATTACCTTACCACTAGGGTATACGACATCAAAAGAATATGCTGAGCTCGAGTGGCCTTTTGATATCGCCATTGCCGTGATTTGGGTGGTTTTTGGATGGAATTTGATTGGTACCATTCTCAAAAGAAGACAACGCCATCTCTATGTGGCTATTTGGTTTTACATCGCCACATTTGTGACCGTAGCCGTATTGCATATTTTCAATAGTTTGGAATTACCAGTAAGCGGATTGAAGAGTTACTCTGTTTACGCCGGTGTTCAAGATGCCTTGGTACAATGGTGGTATGGGCACAATGCGGTAGCCTTTTTCTTGACCACACCATTTTTGGGCTTAATGTATTATTTTGTGCCTAAAGCCGCGAACAGGCCGGTGTACTCCTATCGCTTATCCATCATCCACTTTTGGTCGCTCATCTTCATTTACATTTGGGCAGGCCCTCACCACTTACTATACACAGCCCTTCCAGAATGGGCGCAAAACTTAGGGGTTGCCTTTTCTGTAATGCTATTGATGCCATCTTGGGGTGGGATGATCAACGGGTTATTGACACTTCGTGGCGCTTGGGATAAAGTGAGAACAGATCCTGTTCTTAAATTCTTTGTGGTCGCAATCACAGGTTATGGGATGGCCACCTTTGAGGGTCCAATGTTATCACTCAAAAATGTGAATGCCATTGCCCATTATACAGATTGGATTATTGCACACGTGCACGTTGGTGCGCTTGCATGGAACGGCTTCTTGGCCTTTGGTATGATTTATTACTTGATCCCAAGAATGACCAAAACCAGCTTATATTCCGTGAAATTGGCAAACTTGCATTTTTGGATTGGCACGCTGGGTATCATCATGTATGCCCTACCCATGTATGTTGCAGGCTTTACCCAAGCCAGTATGTGGAAACAATTTAATCCTGATGGCACCTTACTCTACGGAAACTTCTTGGAAACTGTGACTGAAATCATGCCAATGTACGCCATGAGAGCTATTGGTGGTACCCTTTACATTATTGGTATGATCGTGTTGGTGTACAACATTATTGCAACCATTAGAAAAGGAAGTCCTATTGCCGATGAATTGGCTGAAGCTGCAGCATTACAAAATGTTTCAAAACACCGCACAACTGGTGAGGGATGGCACACTTGGTTAGAGCGTAAGCCGGTTAAACTAACCATTTTTGCGACCATCGCCATTTTAATTGGTGGTATTGTTCAAATTGTACCCACGCTAATGATAGACTCAAACATACCAACAATAAGCAGCGTGAGACCCTACACAGCTTTAGAATTGGAAGGTCGAGATCTTTACATACGAGAAGGTTGTGTAGGCTGTCACTCACAAATGGTAAGGCCATTTAGAAGTGAGGTTGAGCGATACGGTGAATTTTCCAAAGCCGGAGAGTTTGTTTATGACCACCCACATCTATGGGGAAGTAAACGAACTGGTCCAGATTTACATCGGGTTGGCGGCAAATATTCAGATAGTTGGCACCTTAACCACATGTACGACCCTCAAAGCACCTCATCAGGCTCCATCATGCCGTCTTATAAATGGATCATTACCGATGAGTTGGACAAATCCATGACCGAGGACAAAATGAGAGTCATGGTAAAACTCGGGGTGCCTTACACCGATGCTGAGATTGAAAACGCACAGCAGTCTATGTTGGATCAAGGCACTGCCATTGAACAAAACCTCTACTCCGATCCCGATTTTGTGGATACTTACGAGGCCGATAAAAAAGCAGCTGGAGAGGAGTTCATTGAGATGCGCAACCGCGAAATCGTAGCCTTGATCGCCTATTTACAGCGTTTGGGAACAGATATTAAAGTCAAGGATTTAGAAGTCACAACATCACAAAATCAATAGACCATGTTAAAATTTGTAAAAAACCACATGGAGAGCATTACTGGGATTGAAATATATCCCATGATCTCCCTAATTATATTTTTCACTTTTTTTGTGCTCCTATTTTGGTGGGTCGTTACTGCAAAGAAAGAGTATATCACTAATGTTAGCAATCTTCCTTTAGAGGATGAAAATACCACAGACCTATGAAAAACTCAATCCCAGCCTGGCTAAGGATACCAATTGTGTTCCTCATTATTGTCGTTTTAGTAGAACTTACCATTGATTCTGGTAATAAATTGGCGATTATAGAGAGACCTGAAGTTAGCTTATTTTTAATTTTCGTGCTCTTATTACTCATTGGTATTGAAGCCATAGTGAGATCCTTGGAAAATATTCTCTACCAAACTTTAGATGCTGAAGCTAAAGAACGCTACAATCTAAAGCGCAGCAGCCAATCAAAGGTGTTGATTTGGGTAAAAGAAACCTACGCCAAATTACGTGGCGGCAAGGAAATGGAGGAAGAGCATGAGATCATCCTAGACCATAACTACGATGGTATTCGTGAGTTGGACAATGATCTGCCACCATGGTGGCTTTATGGGTTCTATGCCTCTATCGTCTTTGCATTTGTCTATATGGCAAGGTACCACATCTTTGATGGTGAGAATCAATATGATGAATTACAAGCCAATTTGGAACAGGCAAAGGTGGAAATTGAAGAGTATAAAAAAGGCGCCAAGGATTTGGTGGATTTCAGCACCGTGACTGTTTTAGTAGATGCCTCAGATTTAAAGGCGGGTAAAACCATTTATGAAATGAACTGTGTCGCTTGCCATAAAGCAGATGGTGGTGGCGGTATTGGACCAAATTTAACCGACAAGCATTGGATTTTAGGTGGAGGCATAAAAAATGTCTTCAAAACAATTTCTGAAGGTGGTCGCGCAGGAAAAGGCATGATCGCTTGGAAACAAAGTCTAAAACCAGCTGAAATGGCTCAAGTGTCCAGTTACGTGTTACAATTTCAAGGCACAACACCTACCGATGGTAAGGAACAAGAGGGTGATATTTGGGTCGATGAGAATGCACCAAAGGAAGCCATACCCTCTAGCGCTATGGAAGTGAAGTCTAATGACGTACTGGAAATCGAGAAAGACTGAATACAATAAGGCAAGCCTAAATTTAGATAAAAAATGAGCACAGAAAACGAAAGCTTTAGGGACACTATTGGCACCTTGACCGATGACGGCAAGCGCGCTTGGGTCTATCCCAAAAAGCCAAGTGGTCGCTATTATGAGTGGCGCAAGATCGTTAGCTATGGGCTTCTGGCCTTTTTTTTGGCGGCTCCCTTTATCAAGATCAATGGCAATCAATTTTTGATGTTCAACATTTTGGAACGCCGTTTCAATATTTTCGGCTTTCCGTTTTGGCCACAGGATTTTCATCTGTTTGTCATCTCCATGCTCATTGGTGTCGTATTTATCGCCCTTTTCACAGTTAGCTTCGGAAGAATTTTCTGTGGGTGGATTTGTCCGCAGACGATTTTCCTGGAAATGGTCTTCCGAAGAATAGAATATTGGATTGATGGCGATAGAGGAAAGCAAATTCGTTTGGACAAACAAAAATGGGATGCTGAAAAAATAAGAAAAAGGCTGCTAAAATGGTTCATCTTTTTGGTCATTTCCTTCATCATCGCCAACGTGTTTTTGGCGTATTTGATAGGCAGTGACAAATTGCTGGGCTATATCACAGATGGGCCTTTTGAACATTTGGGCACTTTGTTTCCGCTTGTCATTTTTACTGCGGTGTTCTACTTCGTGTTCGCCTGGTTCAGAGAACAAGTATGTATTATTGCTTGTCCCTACGGAAGGCTGCAAGGGGTTTTGCTGGATAACAAATCCATTGTGGTGGCTTATGACCATAAACGTGGTGAGGCAGAGAATGGTAGAAAGAAATTTAGAAAAAACGAAGACCGTGAGGCCTTGGGACATGGCGACTGTATTGACTGTTTTCAATGTGTGAACGTTTGCCCAACTGGGATCGATATAAGGAATGGTACGCAATTGGAATGTGTTAACTGTACTGCTTGTATTGATGAATGTGACCATATCATGGATAGCATTGACCTGCCAAGAGGCTTGATTCGCTATGCCAGTGAAGAGGATATTGAGAAGAAAAAGAAATTTGAATTCACACCCAGACTGAAAGGTTATACCGCAGTCTTGGTCATTCTTACAGGCTTTTTGATTGGGATGCTCATGCTGCGCAATGATGTGGAAGCACGTGTCTTGCGATTGCCAGGGCAATTGTATGAACATGTGGGCGAAACGCGAATTAGCAATGTGTTTACCTATAAATTGATCAATAAAACAACGAAAAGCATAGAAAACGTTAGGTTTGAACTTCGTGGCTTTGACAATGGCACAATAAAATTAGTATCTGCCTCAGAAGTGGTGAAAGTGCCAGAGCAAGGTTTAGCGAAAGGCACCCTATTTATTGAATTGGAGCAAAGCGATCTTTCTGGCGATAAGAACGAATTAATGATTGATGTCTATAGTGGTGATGAATTGATTGAAACCACATCGGTCAACTTTTTGGGACCTCGCAGTTATAACTAGGAGCTTTCCGATAGAGGGTAGTGTTTAGAGGGTAGAGGGTAGACCGGAGACGGAAGACCGAAGACGGAAGACCGAAGACTGAAGACGGAAGACGGAAGACTGGAGACTGGAGACCGGAGACCGGAGACTGAAGACGGAAGACGGAAGACGGAAGACGGAAGACGGAAGACGGAAGACTGAAGACGGAAGACTGGAGACTGAAGACGGAAGACGGAAGACTGGAGACCGGAGACTGAAGACTGGAGACTGGCAACTGAATACTGAAAACTGGCCAAGAGCCAAAAGTAAAAAAATAGATTTTAACTAAAACCGATTCCCAATTTCGTGGGAACTAAGAAGATGAAAATTAACTGGGGAACAGGTATCGTATTAGCATTTATAGGCTTTATCAGCTTTATCATGTATTTCGTGATACAAATGAATGTGGACGAAAAACTTAGCTATGATTTGGTTACAGAAGATTATTACGGAAAAGAGCTGGAGTTTCAAGAAGACCTTGATAAGCAAGAGCATGCAAAATCGCTCACAACCGATGTGACTTGGACTAGAACGAAAGAAGGCTTGCTCATTAGTTTTCCTTTAGATAAAGACATCAAAGACATCACAGGAAAAGTGTTCCTATATAGACCATCCAACAAGCAACTAGACTATGAAACTACGATTTCACTGTCTAATCACAATTTGCTCATACCTGACAAACGCTTGGTGGATGGTCGTTGGAACATTAGTGTGGACTGGCAATATCATGGCAACAGCTATCTCTACAAAAAAGAGATTAGCTACTAAAATAGCGTTGTGGTACAACGAAGCAAGATCGCTGCGCTGCATGACAGAAGACAGAAGACGGAAGTCGGAATCAAATATAATTTAATCGAATAGTACCAAGCAAGTCTTGATTCTAGCAGTCCCGATTTCGGGACGGTCTTGATTCTTGATTCTTGATTCTAAAATTAATCCTTAAATACAAAAACAATGCTTTGGACCGCCTTCATATTTGGCCTTTTGGGTAGCTTTCACTGCGTTGGCATGTGTGGCCCCATCGCTTTTATGTTGCCGGTAGATCGCAGCAATTCCACTAGAAAAGTATTCCAGATCTTTACCTATCACTTCGGAAGGCTTCTCGCTTACAGCCTCATCGGTCTCGCTTTTGGTTTGGTGGGCAAAGGCCTCTATCTCTTTGGCATACAGCAGTATTTATCCATCTTTATAGGGATCTTGATGATTGTGGTGGTCTTGACACCAGTACAAACCTTCAATAAGTACAACTTCTCAAAACCATTATACCGCCTTATTGGCAAAGTGAAATCGTCTATGGGCAAAGCCTTTAAAAAGAAATCTGCCGATACCTTCTTGACCATTGGCTTTCTCAATGGGTTTCTCCCTTGCGGACTCGTTTACATGGCGGTTTTTGCCTCCTTGGCGATGCAGAATGCGGTTTATGGCAGTTTGTATATGACCTTGTTTGGCTTGGGCACCATCCCCTTGATGACCACCGCGATTTATATAGGCAAATTCTTGAATGTGAGCGTTAAAAAGCGCATTCAAAAAGCGATTCCGGTTTTTGTGGTTGTCATTGCGGTACTATTCATTATTCGTGGGCTGGGACTCGGCATTCCTTACCTCTCTCCTGCTCCAATGGTTGACATGGCGAGCAGTGCCATAGATTGCAGTCCGTAAAAAAATCTTAGAGGTCTTGACGCTCCTATGCGCTTTTAAAATAATAGCAATACTGACATTTATCATAGCCGATTTTTAATTAAAACCCTAAATTTAATACAACTAAAGATCAAGTTATGAAACGCATCCTCCTCCTTACCGATTTTTCAGACAACGCCCTAGAGGCCATGCATTACGCATTGCATTTTTTTAAAGCCCAAGCTTGTGAATTTTATGTGCTGCACGTACATAAAGTGAAATCCTATATTTCCGATGATCTCATGGCAGCGCCCAACGCGAGCATCCACGACAGCATTACCATTAAACCGAAGGAAAAACTTGAGGCTTTGATCAATACCTTCCGCAGTGATTTCAACAATAGCCAGCATACATTCGAAGCTCTTATTGATTTTGACGTCTTTGAAGATGCGGTAAATCAAGTGGTTTCAAAACACGAGATCGATTATGTGGTTATGGGCACAAATGGCATAACTGGCGCAAATGAAGTGCTCTTTGGCAGTAACACCCTTAATGTGATTAGAAAAGTAGATTGCACTACAATCATCATTCCCGAAGCTTATAAATTCAAGCCCCTAAACAGCTTTTTATTGAGCTTACAACCCGAAGACTCTCTAAATGATGCCCCATTTAAGGAGGTCATGGATTTTATTAAAACCCATAAACTCCAGCTTCATGTATTGCGAATGGGTATTGGCGGCGAAGTTTCTGAAATTGCGCGTTTCGACAAGCAAAAATTAGCCATCATCAATTGCAAATATGAGCTCGCAGAAGACATTCCCATTGCTGAAGCCGTAAGCGCATATCTCAACACCCATGACATTGACATGATGGCTGCAACCATTCACAAACAAAGTTTTTTAGAGCGCTTGTTCAACAAATCGCAAACCGAAAGCATTAATGAAAACTTGCAAATACCATTGTTGGTTTTGCATGATCACTAAGCTTTTAAGCTGTTGAAACCCGGGAATATTCAAAGCCCAACCTAAAATTCAAGCTATCTAGTAGCAACCTGAATTTTTCTGCGGAAGCCTGAAACTAATTGAAATAGCTTCGTCAATTAATTAGCAAAATTTGAGCCTAAGATTTGGTTTGGATTAATTTTTCTTTCGTTACCACTGAAGCACTTCGCCTTTATTTACGGACTCGCGATTTAGCCCGCAATATGAAGCAGTTACTATGGTTGCTTTAGCAGATTGAATTACCTTTGCAAAAAGTAAAAAAAATGATTCCAGATAAAGAGACTTCGCATACCTTACAGTTATCAAAAGATGAGATGAAACAGTATGGCTATCAAGTCATTGATGCCATTGTAGACCATTTTGACACCGAACGTTCCAAAAAACCGGTAGCCCTGGCCTCACGCGAGGAAATGGATACCCTTTTTAACAGAGAAGTGCCAGAAGACCCAACCGATTTTCAAACGGTTTTTGATTTGGTAACCCAAAAAGTCTTGCCAAACAGTAATATTGTCACGCATCCAAAATCCTACTCCTTTGTACCGGGTCCCAGTAATTATGTGAGCGTAATGGCCGATACTTTGGCGACTGGTTTCAACGTCTTTTCTGGAGGTTGGGCTGGCTCTCCCGCTGCCGCAGAATTGGAAATCGTAACAATGAACTGGCTGCTCAAACTTTTTAAATTTCCGAAGAAAAAAGGCGGCGGCATCTTTACCAGCGGTGGCTCCATGGCAAATTTGACTGCTTTAGTCACTGCAAGAGGCCAAAAACTGGGCGATGACTTTTCTAAAGCCGTTATATACATGTCAGACCAAGCGCACTCCTCAAACATTAAGGCCATACGCGTATTGGGCTTCAAAAAAGAACAGGTGCGCATCATCCCTACCGATATGGAATTCAAAATGGCCATCAATAAACTCAAAAGCGCCATAGCCATAGATAAATTGGAAGGTTTAGAACCCTTTTGCATCATCGCATCCGCGGGGACCACCAATACGGGTACGGTAGACCCTTTGTTGGAAATTGCGAAAATTTGTAAGAGCGAAGATTTATGGTACCACATAGACGGTGCTTATGGTGGAGCAGCAATTCTTTCAGAAAAAGGAAAACAAGAACTAAAAGGCATCGAAAAGGCCGATTCGCTTACCATAGATCCGCACAAATGGATGTTCCAACCTTATGAAATGGGCTGTCTTTTGGTACGTAACCACAAATGGCTCAGCGAGACCTTCAGCGAAAAACCCGAATATTTAAGAGATATTGAGGGCAATACCTCTGAAATCAACTTTTACGATCACGGCATTCAATTGACCCGACGTTTTAGGGCCTTGAAATTCTACATGTCGGTCAAGACTTTTGGTCTCAATGCCTTTAAGAGAGCGGTAAGCTACAATATAGAAATCACTGAACGTGTGGAAGATTTGCTGCGAACCAGTGCCAAATGGGAAGTCATTTCACCGGCGACGCTGGCCGTGATCAATTTTAGGTACAACCCGCTGGGCAAGAACTATTCTGAAAAAGAATTGGACCGCATCAACCAGCAGATTTCAGAAAAAGTCGTGGCCTCACGCGAAGCTTTGCTGGTCACTACCGTATTACAAAATCAAGTGGTTTTGAGAATGTGCCTCATCAACCCACGAACCACGATGGAAGATATCAAAGAAACCATCAATTTATGCGAGTCTTTTGCTGAAGATTTGTAGCTAAAAATAGCAGCAGCGTTAAAGCTGTTGTAAAGCCGCGGTATTTGAATGATTTTCGATTGAAAATACTATCTTTAGACCTGAAAAAAAAACCAAACTGCCATGAATAAAAGTGCCATTGTAAAAGACATCATGACCTCAAGAGTCATTACCCTACCGCTCAATAGTACTTTAGAGCAGGCGGAAACCGTGTTGAAAGAAAACAAGATCAAACACATCCCCATTGTTCATGAAAATAAAATTGTGGGAATTTTGAGCCATTCTGATATTTTGCGTATTAGCGTAGCCGATGCCATTGAAGATGAAAATGGCGATGCCCACGATATAGAAACAACGGTTTACGATATGTTCACCATCCACCAAGTCATGGCCAAAACTGTAGCGACCATCACTCCAGACACTACGGTAAAAGAAGTCGCAAAAATCCTGACTGCAAAAGAATTCAATGCATTACCCGTCATTGAAAATGATGAATTGGTGGGGATTGTAACCACTACCGATTTGATCAAATTTTTGCTAAATCAACTCTAGGCTTACCTAATAAATCTTAGATCAAAAAGGATAAAATTATTTGGAAATACATTTCGGATAAATTTGTCTTAATTAAGAACTTTGGTTATATTTGTACCACAAAACACACACTATGTTTTCTAAAGCTTGCGAATACGGCATCAAAGCCTCCATTTTTATTGCGATCAATTCGTATAATGACAACCGCGTGAGCCCCAAAGAGATTTCTGCGGAAATCAACTCACCACAAGCATTCACTGCAAAGATCTTGCAGGCGCTTGTCAAGCATAACATCGTGAATTCGGTAAAAGGCGCGTATGGCGGTTTTGAAATCAACAAAGAAGATATTGCCAAGATCAAACTTTCCCAAATTGTAACTGCCATAGATGGAGACCAATTGTTGCATGGCTGCGGTTTGGGCTTTAAGGTGTGTGATGAAGAACACCCATGCTCCTTACACGATCAATTTGTGTTCATTCGAAATGATTTAAGAAACATGCTAGAGAATACCACGCTTGAGTTACTGGCGAAGGATATTAAATCTGGTGTTTCCTTTTTGAAACTCTAGAAGCGCGCACGAAGCACTATCGAAAAAAAATTTGAACATAAAAAGGATAAATTTATCCGAAATAAAAACTGAGTACTAACATTTAAATTACCCAGAAAGATCCAAAATTAAAGACAGATCGGGACACATTATGGAAACCTTACAAAGAGACACCCAAAAACAGATTGGCCAATTCGTGGCTGAAGATTTTAGAACCGCAGCTGTATTCTCAAAACACAAGATTGACTTTTGCTGCAGAGGAAACCGAACGCTGGCTGAAGTCTGCGAGAAAAATGATATCGATTGCGACCAATTATTAGGGGAGCTTGATGCCAGCATGAACTCAAAATCAGACCAAAGCATTGACTACAAATCCTGGCCTTTGGATTTATTGGCGGAGTATATCGAGAAAAAACACCACCGCTACGTCGAGGAAAAAACACCGGTATTGCGACAGTTTTTAGATAAGTTGTGCAAAGTACACGGCGAACGCCATCCCGAGTTATTCAAAATCAACGAGCTTTTTACTGCATCTGCAGGAGAACTCGCAGCGCACATGAAAAAAGAGGAATTGATGTTATTCCCCTTCATCAAAAACATGGTCAAAGCCAAGTTGGCAAATACTGAAGTAAAAGCACCAGGATTCGGCACGGTCAAAAACCCGATTGCCACGATGATGCAAGATCATGATAATGAAGGTGTTCGATTTAGAGAGATTGCAGCCTTGAGCGACAATTATACGCCGCCTGCCGATGGATGCAACACCTATCAAGTGACTTTTGCCATGCTTGAGGAATTTGAAAAAGATTTGCAATTACACATTCATTTAGAAAACAACATCTTGTTCCCAGAAGCTGTGAAGCTCGAACAACAATTTGCTTAATTTTGTTTAGTTGAATGATCACTTCCCTTGGGATGCCTAACTGTATTACAAATGATTTTCGAGAGAAATCATCAAAAAACACAGCCAAAGCCATCGAGGGAAGTGATTTGTTTTTAACTTGTAAGCTCAAGCAGCAAATCGCTTTATAATGCCAAAAAGACTGGTCATTATCTGCCTTATCAATTTTCTTGTAGCCGCACTTATGGGGCTGGCTTTGCGCTATAGCTTTATTGCTCCCATTGGATTGAATTATCGTTTCTTGACCCACGCACATTCGCATGTGGCGATGTTGGGCTGGGTCTATTTGATGTTGTATTTGCTTATTGTACATTATTTCATACCCAATGAACTACCTCGATGCAAGCATACGAGGTATCAAATCCCAAAAAAAACAAATCCCAAATTCCAAAAAAAAAAGGAAAAACGATTCAAGCATCTGGGAATAAAACCCTGTGAGATTAATAAACCAGTTTTTACGCGCTTATTTTGGGTCACGCAATTGAGTGTGGTTGGGATGATGCTCAGCTTTCCGGTTCAAGGCTATGCGGCTATTTCAATCACATTTTCAACATTACATATTTTTTGCAGCTACTATTTTGTGTATTTAGTCTGGACACAGCAGCAAACCAAATCCAAAGCCACCCAATATTTACTTAAAGCAGCACTGTTGTTCATGGTCATTTCTACCATAGGCGTATGGTGCTTGGGACCTGCAGCCGCAATTTTAGGCCAAGCTTCGGCATTTTTTCAAATTGCCATACAGTTCTTTTTGCATTTTCAATTTAATGGTTGGTTTTTGATTGCGGTACTCGCCGTCTTTTTTCATCTTTTAGAAATCGAATATTCAACCGCTTTCAAAAGGTTTTTTGTGCTACTCATTAGCGCCACCGTACTTACTTTTGCGCTTCCGTTGCAGTGGTTTGCGCCTTTTGAAGGTCTCTTACTCCTCAATGCAATTGGCGTGATTTTACAGATGGCCACCTTGATCGCCTTCTTAAAATTGATTCGGCCCAAACTATATGCCTTTTTTCAGTTTAAACCACCCGTTATCACTAATCTCTATCGCTTTGCGTTGATTTGTGTGATTCTCAAAATTGTGTTGCCAGTGATTACCTTATTACCAAGTTTTGCGAACGTCCTTTTCTCCCATCGCAATTTCATCATTGGTTTCATCCATTTGGTCATGTTGGGGATCATCTCCAGCTTTCTGTTGGCATTTATTTCGCAGATGTATTTCCGGAAAATGGGCAAGACCCTGAATTTTGGGATTTACAGCTTTTTACTGGGTATTTTCCTAACCGAAATTCTTTTGGCGATTCAAGGGTATCAGTTTTATTTTGGTAAGGGAATCCTGTTAAATTACTATGCATTCTTATTCAGCTTTAGTATCTTATTGCCATTAGGGCTATTCCTATTCATTTACAAATTCATAAGCAGCAAAACCCATGAAAGACAAACCTCAAAAACGCCATAAAGCCTTACAACCTTTAAGTAGACAACACCATCACGGACTCCTTTTAAGCTGGAAAATACGTTCAGGATTCAACAAGGATGTCGCTCCAGCACGTATACGGGTCTATGCCGATTGGTTTTATGAAAACCATTTGATTCCGCATTTTGAAGTGGAAGAAAAATACATTTTCCCCATCATAGGCAACGATCATGAAAAGGTCAAAAGTGCTTTGGCCGATCACAGACGCATCAAGCGTTTATTTGCTGAAAAAAATGAGGATACTAAAACACTTAGTAAAATTGAAGAAGAGTTAGAGCAGCACATTCGCTTTGAAGAACGCGTGCTGTTCCCAGAGATCCAAAAGGTCGCCACTGAAGAACAATTGCGGTATATTGAAACCATTCATCAACCCGAAGACTTTGTGGATAAGAGCGACGATGAATTCTGGAAATAACCGTTCCCAACAAGTGAGATGATAAAAATCATTGTGTGCAATAGGAAGCTTGCTTATATTTAAACCGTATTTAAAACGCCTTCATCATGATAAAACCCTTAAACAAAAAACAGTGTGAGCTACTCTTGAACCAAAATTATATTGGCGATTTGAGTTATATCTATCAAAACAGACCCTTTGTGGTTCCAATTACCTATTTGTATAAGGATGACAGAATAATTTGTTATTCCGGCGAAGGCCATAAAATTACTGCCATGCGCTTGCATGAGCCAGTATCGATAGGCGTATCTGAAATCACATCAATCAAACAGTGGAAATCGGTCGTGGCGCACGGCAATTTCGAAGAACTGGAAGGGCCAGATGCCAAAGCCTTGCTGCACGAATTTTCGTTGGGTGTAAAAGATGCCATTCTTCAGGCAGAGCATAATGATCTCAACTTTATCAGTGAATTTTCTGCCAGGATTAAAGGCGACGACATCCCTATCGTCTTTGTCATCAATATCGACGAGCTTACTGGTAGAATGAGCAACGATTCTCAATAAACGAAACAGCATTTATGAGTGTTCACATTGAAGCGAAAAAAGGCGAGATTGCCGAAACCGTCTTGTTGCCAGGAGACCCATTAAGGGCTAAATGGATTGCCGAAACTTTTTTTGAAAACCCTATACTCTATAACGACGTTAGGGGCATGCTCGGGTACACGGGAACCTACAAGGGCAAAGCGGTTTCTGTGCAAGGTACTGGCATGGGCATTCCTTCGGCATTGATTTATTGTCATGAGCTCATCAATAACTTCGGTGCAAAGAACCTGATCAGGGTGGGCTCGGCAGGTTCTTATAATAAAGAAGTTAATATTCGCGATATTGTGATTGCCATGGCGGCTTCCTCTACTTCGGGCATCAATAACTCGCGGTTTTTCAATGCAGATTATGCACCAACCGCCAATTTTGAACTGTTTATGAAAGCTGCATCCTATGCCAAATCAAAACAGATTGAAATCAAGGCCGGTAATGTGCTGTCATCAGACGAGTTTTATGAAGATGATGTGAACACCTACAAAAAGTGGGCAAAATTTGGCGTGCTTTGCGTAGAGATGGAAACCGCCGGATTGTATACCATCGCCGCAAGACACCAAGTAAAAGCGCTCTCTATTTTAACCATTTCCGACTCTTTGGTCACTAAGGAAACCACCACTACTGAAGAAAGGGAATCTACCTTTGAAACCATGATTGAGATTGCCTTAAGTACATTGGAGTGATGTCACCTGCCACTAAAGGCATCTAAGTCTATAAATCAACTTTTTTAGGTTGAATTTTCAATTGTTGGCATCTGCAACTAAACGATCTCACTCAACCAGCTATTCTTTTTTACTGAAGCTGGTTTTAAACAAACTCGGATTCACGTTGATCATAAACCAGGCCCAATTATTAGTGGCATCGCTGTTGCCTCCCTTTAAGGTCTCCATACTTTCTGTAGCGAACAAATGCGAATAGCCTGCGTGAAAAGACAGGTCTTTTGTAAGGTGGTAGTCCAGGGTCAAATCAATTTCTGTGCCTAAATTATCGTCCACTTTTTGATTCGTGCTGTTGACAATAGTTGCTGCGGAAGAAAACAAATGTGGTACCAATTGTGCTGAAAATTTGGCGTTGTGATAGATTAATTTCGCATTCAAATCTATTAAACCCACAGAATTGATGTGGTTTCCCACGTAAAAATAATCCATCAACCCATTGAATTTGTGGTTGGTACCAAACAGCGGATTGAAAGATTCCAATTTACCGTTTGTTGCATCCATATCGGTACCAGAAATGTATTCCGCACCAAGACCTGCTGAAAATACTTTCGAAATGGAATAGGTTGCATTCAGTGATGCATTGTATGCACTTAAATCTGCATTGGCAAGCTGCCCAGTTTGATAATAAAGTGAGGCATCTGTTTTCATCCGATTTTTTCCGTAGTTGAGATGTGTGCCAAAAGTCTGAAAATAATCGATTTCCTGCTCGGCAGCATCATCTTCAAAAGCATAACCTGTATTGAGCGCGATTAAGCTAAGTTTGATGTTTTTGAGATTGGTGTGGTACCAAAGGTATTGCATTGATTTGTACTCATTGACCAGATACTCTTGTTCAAATATGCTTTCCCTTTCTGCGTTAATGGCGAGCCCCAAATCCAATTGATGCTTGGCACTTGGTTTAAAGCGAAACAACAATGCATCATGACTGCGGGCTTGTTGTGCCCAATCGACATTCCCAAAAAGACGCTCATCGTCGTACACCAATTCCTGGCGGCCAAATTTAAAAGCGATCTGGGAATTCAAATTGACCTCAGCCCAAGCTTCATGAACGGCGGTTCCGTTCACATCTGCAGTGGCCATGGTAGCCACTTCGCCCCAGATCCTCACATTTTGTAGGCTCAAATAGAGGTTTAATTTTTCAGTCGTATAGCCAAGATTCAAGCGGCTGCGTTGCGACACAAACACTGCCGCATCTTCGCTGTCTTGAAACAGGGTTTTAAAACCATGTCTGTACTCTAGACGTGGCCTTAACTGCGCCGAAATTTCAAAATTTTGGGCAAAGTTTTCCATGCCAAATCCTAAGCAAAGGATTATTGCGAGATATTTCATACTAAATCGTTTTTATGAGTTTAAGGCTTAGTAAGTCATTTTTCGACTTGAAATTTGTGAGACCAAACAGAATGGTCTGGAAAATAAACAGCATTGCATTCTACATTCTGCTTTCCGCCAGTTTGGTTCTCATTCTTAAGCACACGCCAATTAGGACTAGGCGTATTTAATTGGTAAGTTGCATAATGCTTTCAAGGGTTTCATCATTATTGACGCCCAAACCTTCCTGTTGGTGCACCAATTCCCCTCCTGGGTTAAAGACACTAATGATGTTGGAGTGTGAGAAATCTATTGGAGAAATTTCCTTGTATTTCATGGAAAGTACATTGGCAAATTCCCGCACACCACTCTCAGTACCTTGAAGGAAGGTCCATTGCTCATCATCCATATAATTTTCCTTGGCAAATGCTTTGAGACGTTCTGGCGTATCCACTTCAGGGTCGATACTTACCATCACAAACGCGATGTCCTTGATACGCACATCGGGAATTTTTTCTTCAATGGCGCGCATATCGGCCACCAATCTGAGGCAGGCTGCTTTGCAAGAGGTATAGATCATGACCATGACCAAGGTTTTTCCTTTTAAATCCTTTAGCTGAATTTCCTTGTCTTCTTCAGTATGCCATTGGGTAGTGAGGTTGAAAATGGATGCTTCGGAAATTTCAGTGGCAACTAGGGCTTTGGTTTCCAATTCTGAAACAGGAACCAAATCCATTTTACAAACCGGACAAGAGCCAGGTTCATCATAGGTTTTATCGCCTTCACAATGCATTGGGCATTCGTAAAGTGTTGCTTCCTCCTGCCCTTTTTTGGAGCTATTCGAGTTGCAAGACAGCATAGTGGCAATGATGATTATTGCGGTTATAACTAGTTTTATTGATTTCATTTTTTTAGGTTTTTACTGTGTTTTATGTCAAAATTGAAGTCTGTCGTACTACCAATTGATAACGACTTTGGGTTCAATGACTTTTACACAATTTTTAGGGTCAATTCCAAAAGCGACCTGTGAGAGCCTTTTAGAAGTAAGCGGTCTGGGTTCTTGTTTCTTAGTTGCCTATTGGTCAATAGCACTATCTTTCACACATCTAAACCCGAGGTTCTTCATGGCGTATTTGGCTTTCAGGCTTCCGCGAACGGCGTAGCGCATAAAGGCTGCATAGTTCATAAGGTCTGTGGCGTTGACTGCAGCACTTCCGCAGAACAAGTTATTGTCGAGATCCTTATCTTTTCTGGATTCGCCCGTGATCATTACCGAGTTGAAATCTTGGGTCCACTCCCACACCAAGCCATGGAGATCATAGACGCCATAAGCATTTTTTGGGGTTTGCCCAATGCTATTCTCATTAGATCTTGGCGCTTCGTACCAAGCTAAGATTTGTTCATTATAGGCCTTTTTTGATCGTGCATCTTTGGTTGTTTCATCGGCCATCCCTACATATTCCCATTCATCTACCGTTGGTAAACGCTTGTCTTGACAATCGCAATAGGCCTTGGCTGCAAACCAAGAAACAAAAGTCACCGGACTGTCAGCTCGTTCACTATGCTTGAGCTCCAGATCATTTTTCCAATTATTCAAATAGCTGTCATCGGCGAATAATTTGATGACTTTGGATTTGCGCCACTTTGGGTTATCCTTTACAAATTTTTCATAATCTGCATTAGTGACAGGATATTGGTCCATCAAAAAATCCTTGACCTCAACCACAGTGGAATCCCTCCCGTAGAGCGGCAAATACCGACTACCTTCAATGAAAACCATGCCATCAGACTGTGCAAAAAGCACGGTTTGAAACACCAATAAAACAAACACTATGCTGATGGCTTGGAACTTCATGTTTTTATTTTTGATTTTTAACTTTTAAGACCATTTCTTTCGTGACCACTGCACCAGAGTTGTCCCAACTGTTGTAAACGTAGGTCAATACATTGGCAATCTCATCTGGAGAAAGCATTTGCTTGGTCATGACGCTATTATAGGTATCACCATTAACAGTGATCTCACCGCTTAGACCGTGCAAGACAATGTCAATGGAGCGGTTGACATCGGCATTTAGGTAATCTGATTTTGCCAGAGGTGGGAAGGCATTAGCAATACCTTGTCCTTCCGCTTGGTGACAAGCCACACAGGTTTGATTGTAAGCTTGTTTTCCAAATTTCAACTGTTCTTCCAAGTTTTTTGCAGGAATCTCAGATTCAACGATCTCGTCGGTTGTTGGCATGGCTTGAATGGTTGGACCTTCAGGCAAATAAATGCCCTCCCGAATTTCGCCAGAATAGATTTTCTTTCTCTCTTCTCCTTCTACATTGAGCATCCCGAGTGCGCCTTTATTGAAGGCTCTAAAGATGGAGTGGTCCACCAAGATGAAAGATCCCGGCACGTCTACTTTGAACTCCACTATTGCAGCACCCCCAGCAGGTATTAATGTGGTTTGCACATTCTCATTGATCATATCTCCACCTTCAACATGCACCTTGTCAAAAATCTCCCCGATCACGTGAAAAGACGATACCAAATTTGGCCCACCGTTGCCTACGTACAATCGTATGGTCTCACCCACCTTGGCCGTAAGCGCATTATCTCCAGTTAGTGCATCCACACTACCATTGAACACTACGTAATCTGCATCTTCATCTATGGCTTTTTGCATATCAAACGGTTGAAGCCCACGCTCGCCATTTTTACCTTTGGTGTAGAAATCGCCTTGCATGATATAATATTCTTTATCCACTGGTGGCAAACCACCTTCTGGCTCTACCAAAATAAGACCGTACATGCCATTGGCAATGTGCATCCCCACGGGAGCGGTGGCACAATGGTACACATATAATCCTGGATTTAGCGTTTTGAAAGAGAAGGTCTTTTCATAGCCAGGCGCTACAAAAGAGGATTCTGCACCACCTCCAGGACCGTTCACTGCGTGTAAATCGATATTGTGAGGCAATTTGTTATCTGGGTGGTTTGACAATGTGAACTCAACCTCGTCACCTACTCTGGTCCTAATGAAACTTCCAGGAACGGTGCCTCCAAAGGTCCAATAGACATAGCTTACGCCATTTGTGATTTCACTTTCTTGTTCCAAAATCTCCATATTAACGATAAGTTTTTTGGCTTTGCGCTTACCTACTGGACGAGGGACATTTGGTGGTGAGGTTAACTCTGCCTGCATTTCCCTATTTACGGGGATCTCTTCAGCAGTTGCATATTCCTTTCCTTTGTTTTCCATGCAGCTAAACATAAATAGTGCTACAGTGAATGTGGTTAGTTTTAGTATCGTTTTCATTTTAATTTGTTTTAGTACGACAAAGATAAAAATAGGAATAGGAGAAAAATATGACATTTGTCATAATTAAGACAAATTTATCCGAATTATGATAAATGCAGGGTAAATTTCTTCGGAAAAATTTGCAGGTATCAATTAACCCTGCAATAGCCCATTTGATTTATTTTTATTAGCGCATTTATTGCAAGACTACCGATAAATTTGCATAAACATTTCGGCCTTGTCTGGGAATATTATTCCAATCGGCAAAAGTGCTATAATTGGTATCCAACACATTTTCAACACCATATTTAAAAACCACTTTATTGGTTTTCATATAAAACAGATTTCCAAAATTGAGATTTAGAACACCGTAGGCTGGCGTCTCGTCTTCTCCATAAAAACCACTGTAATTGCTTTGGTTCCCATTAGCTTCCAATTGAAGTGCTGCATTGAATTTTGGAGTGTTGTAGTTAAATTCAGCCATAAATGACAGGGGTTTGATCAAAGGCAAATTTTCATCGTTGCTTCCTCTACCCCGATTATACCCCAGGGTTGCGTTTACAGCTAATGCTTCAGAAAGTTTATAAGAGGAATTTAAATACACATCAAAAATTGAGGCATTTGATAAAGCCTTGTAAATCCTTACGCCAGTTGCTCCAATCGTCATTGGGCTAAGTGTTTCAGCAATATCACCAATAATATAATCCATAAGATGAAAGTAGGACGCCTCAAAGCCAATATGAAATCTATTCTTGTGATAATTGGCTTTTAGGTTCGCTTCAATGGCCTTTTCGTTTGCCAATGTGGGATTGCCTATGTAATCATAATTATCAAAACTATTGAAAAGAAAAAAGCCGTAGCCTTCACTTACTGAAGGCGCGCGTTCGCCATAGGCCAAGCCAAAAGACACATCATGTTGCGGTTTCTTAATAAGATAGTTTGCTGCAAAGCTGGAAAGCACTCTGGATTTAGAGGCCTTCAATTGCGGATAAAATATCTGAAGGCTTCCCAAACCGACCTCTTCGGCTATTTTGTTTCTATGGTATCCCAGCCGCGATGAAACGCTTAAAGTTTCGTTGTTGCTCATTTGAAAATCATCCTTAGCGTAGACACCGCTGTAAAGCGTTCTAATATCAGGCCAGGTGTACATAAACATGGCTGATTGATTGGGATCGTTTGGGTACATGGTCATTTCGGCCAAAGACCGGTTGTAAAAGCCATTCAAGTTAAGCGATATGTTATGTTTGTTTTCTTGAATGGAGGCTTTACTATAAAAACCATAGGTATCACTCCAACCAGGCATGTCCATACGAATTGGTACCTCAGGACGTTGAGAATCGTCCATGATGTGCGTGATGGTATTGAAGTAGAGTTTGGATTCTAAGCTTTTTATAAACGCTGAGTCTGCTTTAAAACTATGCGTGATGGATGTAATCAAAGCTTCAGCAAGCGACACATCCATAGGCAGCGCTGGATAGCCAACATTAGTGGCCTTGTCATAGATGGCATGTGCTTCTAAAGTTTGATGTTCAGAAAGCTTGTACCCTGTTTGCAAGGACAGATTGAATTTCTCAAATTGGGAATACAACACTTCCTTATCACCTCCGGCTTTATAGTTGTCTGATTTTCTATAGATACCGTCGAAATTGAGAAAAAATGCTTGGCCTGAATATTCAAGATCCATACCGCGTATTCTATAATTGCCGTTGGTTTCGTAACCCAAATCCACATTTGTTATTAAACCAGCGCCATGAAATTTAGATGCTGCAAGTTGCAGGTCGATGCCACCACCCACATTATGTCCATTTTCTGTGCCCGATTGCCCAGAGCCAATGGAGACTTTGTCTAGATTAGAGACATCTACATAGGAGGTAATGGGGTCCATTTTATCAGTACAAGCACCAAAAATTTGCATGCCATCAATGGTAATGTTCAAGCGTTCACTATTCATGTTGTTGAGTGCTGGTTCCCAAGCGTAACCGCCACGTTTGATCATGGTTACTTTATTTGATTTCTCTAAATAATCGTCAATACTGGATAATGTTTTTTCTTGTCGGTAATTGCTCAGTTTTCGTTGCCCAACCACAATAATCTCATTTAAAATCGTGGTGTCTTTTTTGACGTCGTTATTTTCCTGCTGCGCATAAACAAGGCCACAAAAAAACACGATAAAGCAACATAGAATGCCCTTTTTCATCTTTGAAAGTTTAGAACAGATCCACAAGATGTCTTGTGGATCTGTTTAAGTTATGGATTTTTTGGGTTTAGAATTCCAACTCCAGATAGAGTGAACTTTGCGTGTTTTCAACCGTGACATCCTTACCTTTCAGTAGTTCGCCTGCAGCATTGATCAATTTCAAATTCAAGACCCAATACCCAGTCATGGTCAGGGATAAATTGCCTTGATAACTGGCATCTGCCAATTGAAAAATCAAGTCGGTATTATTTGGCGAACTATGATTGCCCATACCGGGCATTCTTGGATCCAACTTAATGGTATAATCAGGTACTGCTGGAAATGCCATCATGCTTTCCATTTTATAAAGCCCCACTTCCATCGGGTTAATGCCTATAATTGGCTTCTCAGGGGCTATCAATGCCAGCACATAACGCATATCATCACTCCCCGTGAAGCTCGACACATTTTGACTTTCACTTTGAAATACGCTAATGGTATCACTAGCCATATAGTCCACCCCATCAAGGGTGTAATTTAAGTCAAGCGACCATCCAGAACCATCTGTATTGGTCATTTGGTAAATGATATTCCCTTGATAAAGAGTAGCCTTTCCCGCTACTTTGGAAATGGCAGATTTAGGACAAGAATGTTGCATGCTTGGCATCTGCATCATTGGCATCCACGAGATACTGGCTTCTTCAATGTAAGCATCTGTCACTTTATCCTTGAGTCTTAGACTGATGTCATTGAAGCCAGTCTCAAATAATCCGCTTTTATTGAAAAGTTCAATGGTATGGGTACTATTTGAGATTTCTTGGATTTTTATAAGACCTTCAACTTCATTGATCACTAGTGGCGCCTGATCATCGCTTGAGGAACAAGCCATGGTAAATAGCGCCAGCATAAGCACTGGCAATAGATTTGATAATTTCATTTTATTAATTTTTTTAGTTTGAAATAAAGTCAACCAACGCCTGCTCGCTTAGTATATTAAGCCAGAAACGGTTTGAAATCCTTAGGATTTTGTAATAAAAAAATTAAATGAAATTAGGTGGAGGCGTATCAATGTCTAGATACAGTTTGCAAAGTTTTGGTGTAGCTAATTTTATGTTTTCTTTTCTGGAGCGCAAGCAGAACACTTGCGAATCATGTAAGTTTTCTGAAAGATAGAACACGTCCAAGGTCAAGCGCTTATAGTCTTGGGCAGGAGCTTCAGGCTTGGAGGTTTGTGTGTTTTCCGATAGTTCTTTTCGCAATTGACATTTACCGTTACAGCCTTGCTGGTTTTCTTTCTGGACACACAAAGTTTTGGCAATAAGCGCTTGATTGACCATAAAATCGCCTACAATAAACAAAGTATTCACGTTTTGAAAGCACAACATGAACACTAAGATATAAGCGGTTATTTTATGAAACAATGCAAAGTTCATATTACGAATTTTAGGCGATTTTCTTATTTGAAGAACGAATAAAAGTGCAATAGCACTAAAAACTGAAATGTTTGAAATACTGCTGAATCAATTGTTCCAATCTCGAAACCGCAACATTGGAAGCCTCAGCATTGTTGCTTTCTTTTAAGATTGAGATTTCGTCCAGCATTGGCACCAACACCACATGCAATTGATCATGGGATTCCCCTTTCATTGAACATTTTTCAATGATGTAGCTGGTTTGTTTAGACAATTGCTTACCTAATTCAAGATAGTCCGTAGCATTGCTGTTCACAAATGCCTGCATGATAGAGTCCATGCTTTTAAGTCCTTCGTGGGTTTCGGTATTGGCGACCCATTTTTCGCCATTGTTCAATTTGAGCTCTAAATTATCTGCCATGGATAGTTCTTGTGCAGCACTATCTATTGGTGCTCGCTTTTTGTTTTCGGTCTTACAATTGAAGAGGAAAATTGAAAACATCATCATGACGATTATGCTGTATTGTGTTCTCATCATTAAAAGTCTTTTTTATTCGATTTAAATATAATTCTCAGCACGGGCAAAATTACCCAAACAGTGAGCATTGCAAAGGATACGATGAGGCCAAAACTGGTACCAAAAAATTGTTTGAACACGGCACCTGTATATCCCAACAAGGCCGATATATCCAGTTTTAAAAGAATGAGTGTTCGAGACAAATCGATTGGATTGAGCATCGTACCTATCAATGACAACTTATCTAAGGGATAATCTTCAAACATAATCAAGGTCATCAAAAACAAACCGTCGTAAATGACCGCGAGAAATAACCAGAGCAGAATGGCATAGCCAAAGCCTTTGATCTTATTTTCGTTTGATAAGGCGATATTAAAGGCCAGAGCCGTAAAAATCAAGGTTAAAAATGTGCCTGTAATCAGCAGCAATGAAAAGTCCCATATAGCACTACTCTCAAACAAGCCATAAAATACAAAGGGCAGTCCCAGTCCCAAGATCAAACTCATGGATAAGGAGATGGCTACACCTAAATACTGACCCATAAATATAGACGAACGCTTTAGTGGTTGCGCCAAGAGCAACTCTGTAAATTCTTTAGAATTATAATAGTACATCACGCCAAAAATGGTCCCGATCAAGGGCACCAAAACAATGATGACATTCATTAAGGTTATGACGGCTTTTGATAAATCGTTGTTCAAAAATAGCAGCACAATACCCAGCAAAAGGTAGAACGCAAAATAGACGTAACTCCAACGGCTGCGCATCAAATCGTAAAAACTGTATTTTAATATTTTAAGCATGGTTTTCGGTTAAGATGGACGCAATAGCATGTTCAAAATCTGGCTGATTGGTCTTGGTTTTCAATTCTAAAATACTGCCCTTGAAATAGATTTTTCCTTCTAGGATAAAAACAATTTCGTCGGAAACTTCTTCCACAAAACTCATGATGTGAGACGTGATCAAGATGGTTTTTCCTTTGGCTTTTTCTGCTTGGATCAAATCCTTCAGCCTAATGAGCGAAATAGGATCCAGACCAGAAGTGGGCTCATCCAGAATTACAATAGGGCTGTCAAACATAAAGGTCAACACCAGATTCACTTTTTGCTTGGTGCCACCAGAAAGCGTACCCAGTTTTTTGTCTAAAAAAGGGGTTAATCTGAAGAGCTCTATCAAACGCTCGTCTTCCTTGGTTGATTTACGCAAATCCTTGATCATCTTGATCAATTCCTTGACTTTCAAATTGCTCGGAAAATTGGCAATTTGAGGCAGATAATCGATTTTGTGTCGGTATTCGGAATTGACTTTGATGTTTTTGCCTAAAACCGAAATTTCGCCTTTATCGGGGATGACCATTCCTAAAATGGTCTTGATGAGTGTGGTTTTTCCAGAACCATTGGGGCCAAGAATGGCGAAAATGCCACCCTCGCTAATGCTCAAGTCCAATCCACTTAAGACCTGCTGCTTTCCAAATTTTTTATGTAAACCTTCTATTGTTACCATGTGACTTTTTTCATTAGGGGGTTATTGTCCAACAAATCATCTGGCGTGAACACAGGCGATACTTTTTCGGAAAAATCGATGATATCTATAAACATGCTTCGCAACAAAATAATGGTTTCTGGGGTGCGGTTCACGATATAGGTAAATAATTTAACCGGTCTATAAGGCACATCACCAACGCCGTCTTTATTCAAATCATAACCCGTGTAATTACTCCAATAATTGCGGTCAAAAGTATTGTCGTTGACGTTGCTGTTGTAAGCCATATCAAAAGAATTGTAAAGAAAATTATTTTCAGTATAGGTATTGGCATAACATGCGCCACGTACTTTGATGGCCCAACCGTTATTACTAAAATTGTTATGTTTATAGATGATCCTGTTAGAGCCTTCTATGTTGATACCTACGGTATTGTCCTCAAAGGTGTTTCCAATGATTTCAGAATCGTTTATTTCTTTTAGCAGCATGCCATAAGATGCACTTCCCCAGTTGTCTTTAAACAAATTATTGTACATCTTTATCCGTTTGGAAAACATGACCGCAACGCCAGCGCCATTATTCGAGAACTCATTGTCTTGATAGACATCGTCATTAGAGAACATAAAATGCAAGCCGTAGCGTACGTTTAAAGAACTGAGATTGTTTTTGATGGTGCAAAAATCGGAGAACTCCAAATAAATGCCGTCCCTAACGTGCTGAACGATATTGTCTTCAATGTCCACATGTTTACTATACCATAATTGAATGCCGTTACCGGAATTATATTCTTCCACCGCATCGCCAATGATCTTATTGTTGCGTATTTTTCCATGGTTTGATTTTTCGATATAAATTCCGAAGAACAATTTTTCAAGAATTAAATTCCGAATCACAAAATGCGCGCTGCTTTTAACACGAATTGCGGCATAATCTTCAGTATAACTAGTTCCAACATTAATAAGATGAAGCCCATCAACAGTAACACTATCTGAAACGATCGTGATAATTTCCCCTTTATTTTTACCATCAATCACAGGATGATTTTTTCCGATGATGGTAAGTGGTTTATCAATAACGACGTCATACTCATTATACCTGCCTTTTTTAACCACAACGGTATCAAAGGCCTTGGCCTTGGCTATGGCAGCTTTTAGCGATGAAATGGGACAGGTTGTGCAGACTTCCAAAGTTTGGGCAAGAGATGCACCCGTCATAAAAATGATCGTAAAAAAAACGACTAGCTTTTTCATGTTATTAATCTTTAAGATGCGCTAGTAATTCTTCCCATGAATAGAGGTCGCCACCTTTATCTGCTTGCATGTCTTCAGCCGCTGCTTTTTTCTCAAAAGCTGAAAGAAAGGCTCCCATAGGACTTGAAATGTTTTTGCTGATCAAAAATGTGGCCTTTTTAGCATCAATTAAAGTGCCTGGCTCTGAATAATCATTGGAGAGATACAGTTCAATTTCCGACGTGTCAAATTCATCCATAAAATTGATCATGCATTCTGTAGCATCAAATTTATAGACTTTATTTTTTTTGGTTACAATTTCTGCAGCGTGCGTTTTATCAACAATGGTCATACTGCAATACGCGCATCCATCATTGCCATAGTCAATGGGCTGTGGAGCTGCATTACACCCTAAGATTAAGGTCAATAATGCCAGAATTGATATGTGTTTTAGTGTTTTCATGATTTTAGTGTTTTTGTAAGTACAGCGTTTACTGTGTGGTCTTCTTTAAGCTCGCTCTTCTGCCTAACCAAAACGCAATAAGGGTCAAGATCATCCCAACAAACAGAAGGTAACCTCCTATATGAGGCCAAGAGTCCACATCAAAATTGAGGAGTTTTTGATAGCCGATTAAAGGCGGCTTGTAAGACATTGGTGAACCATCTGGATTAGTTACTTTGATAATGGCATTGGGGTCGAGGTTACTTCCGTAATCGGTCAACCAATTATTGAAGTCATACATTCCCAATACCCCTAAAACAGTCATTAATAAAAACCAACCTAAAAAGAACTTATAGTTTAGTTTTTTAAAAAACCCTAAAATTCCAATAATAACACCTAGAATGGCCATGCCCAGAATCACTTTAGGAAACACTGAAAACTCCCACATTTCTTCTGGTTTTGGTATGGTTTTCATACCGATATAGTGGTTTAAACCATCAATATTTTGGAGGTCAAATTCATCTACACCTTGAATGCCAGTAATATAAATATCCATTCCTAGAGGATCTGGATATTGAGGCGCTCCAAGCATGATGTTCCATAGCGGAAACTTGAAGAGTCCCAGTAAAAGCAATGAACCGATTATCATTATAATGCCAGCTGTTTTCATCGTATTAACTATTTAGAGATGATGTATTGAATGACGGTAATATTTACAAAGTGTTTAGTGATTATAAAAAAGAAAGGCGGGAGCGAAAAGACAACCCCCGCCTTATTTAGGAAAATAAACACTAAAACAAAACTTCCCTAATCTTAAATGTGTTTGAAACTATTCACCCAAAGACCATGAAAGATCTAGGTTGGAGTCTGCTGGAGACACACGCACATATCCTTGCATTTCTTGGTGTAATGCAGAACAGAAATCTGTACAATAAAACGGCCATACACCTACTTGTTTCGGCTCCCAAGTCAAGGTTCTGGTTTGACCTGGCATGACTAACAATTCAGCCGTATTAGCGCCAATTACCGCAAAACCGTGAGGGACATCAAAATCCTGCTCCAAGTTTGTTACGTGAAAAAACACTTTATCACCTACTTTGACACCTTCAATATTATCTGGTGAGAAGTGACTACGTATTGTGGTCATGTAAATATGTACATTCTTTCCTTCACGAACCACTTTTGTTTCTGATTCGTTGGTTGCTTTTCTAGGATGCTCGTTCTCGTCTAATCTGTAGATTTTTTTGACGTTATTCATGATGATTTCCGCTGGTATGGCAGCTGCATAATGCGGCTCACCGTGGGTTGGGAAATCTAAAAGCAATTCCATTTTATCTCCTGATATGTCATAGAGTTGGGCAGAGTGCTCCATTTCTGGTCCTACTGGCAAATAACGATCTTTTGTTATTTTATTCATGGCAAACATGTACTTACCAAAAGGTTCACGTGAGTTTCCACCAGGAATTGTTAAATGACCTACAGAATAGTAAGTTGGTTTTCTATCTAACACTTCCCAAGTGCCTAATTTCCATTTTACAACTTCAGAAGAGATAAAGAAGGTGGTATAGCCATTTCCTTTCCCATCAAACTCTGTATGTAATGGGCCTAATCCTGCTTGCTCTACAGAACCTGCCAAGACGTCTTCAAATTTTATGATTGGAATGCCATATGCATCACCATCAAATTCTTTGTTCTCAATAGCATCTATCATTTTAGTGAAGGAGTGTACTGTTAAGTTGGCCGATAACTTACCATTACCCACAATATATTCTCCAGATGGATCTACATCAACACCATGAGGTGATTTAGGCGTTGGCAGTAAATAAATAGCTCCAGGAACTTCAGAAGGATTTACCACACGTACTTCTTTTTTCATGGTAGATGTAGCCATATGCGTATCTTCGTCATATAAGTTGTGCGCATAATTAGCCGGCATCATCGTACCACCGCCATTATTGACGTATTCTTCAATTTTTTTCCAGTTGATCGCTGCAATAAAATCCTTATCATTTTGGGAGGCGTTTACCTCTAACAAACTGTTTGCTTCCTCTGTGTTATATGTTGTAAAGAAGAACCAACCGTGAGATTTACCACGTCCAGGGTGCGACAAGTCATAATTAAAGCCGGGCATTAGTATTTGGAATTTTATATCCATATGTCCTTCTTCTGGATCTACAGAAATAAAGGTTAATGCGCCTTTGAAGTTACCCTTATAGTCTTTGATAGGCATATCCCTTTGCGGCACTGGTACAGAAAAACGTGTTCCAGCTACAACATACTCGGTGTTTTCTGTAATGTATGAGGAACTGTGGTTTCCAGCACTATTTGGCACTTCAATAATCTCTTCCGTTTCAAAATTTGTCAAGCTGATGCGTGCAATACGCGGCGTGTTGTTTCCGTTGATAAAAATCCAACGCCCATCTAGCACTCCATCAGTTTGAGAAATGTCTGGATGGTGTGAGTCGTCCCAAGGCACAAAGCCATAAGAAGTTTCTAACATCGGTGTCGTTTCTTCTGTATACCCATAACCGTTTGTTGGGAATTGAGAGAATACCGGAATCTCTTTGAACATTCTTCCGGAAGGAAGTCCGTAAACGGTAAGGTTACCACTATAACCGCCCGACATAAATGCGTAATGCGAATCATACTCCCCTGGTGGGACGTACACTTTTTCTGCAACATTACTTGCCAATGCACCTGAGCCACCGTTAGATTTACCTGAGTTGTTACAACTTGTAAAACCTATCAAGATAGATACAAGAGCAACACTTGTTTTTAGTATATTTTTCATTGTTTATAAAATTTATGTTCGTGTCAATTATTATTCAGTTGGAGGCAACAATACTTTATCAATGACGTGCACAATTCCATTACCTGCAGGTACACTAGCAAGTATCTTGGCACCACCTACCATTGGCTCGCCATCCACAACTTCTACTTTCACATACCCGTTGTTGGCTTGTCCCAGTTTTTTGAATTTCATTAAAAATTCTTTAGAATAATTCCCAGGAGTTACATGGTACTTTAAGATATTGGCCAGCGCTTCTTTATTTTCTGGTTTCAATAAATTCTCGACTGTACCATCTGGTAAGGCCTCAAAAGCTGCATTGGTTGGCGCAAACACCATTAATGGCCCAGCGTTTACTAGTACATTCTCCAATTGCGCTGCTTGTACCGCTGCAACTAAAGTGGTATGGTCTTTTGAGTTCATTGCGATACTCAAAACCGTGGGCTTGCCTACGTCATCTTTAATAAAGGCCTGACCAGTACGTTCGCTGGATGTGTTTTCTGTTTCGGCAACAGGAGTTGCTGTGGTAGTTCCCTTGTCTTCTTCTTTACAGGCGCTTAACAAGGCAGCAAAGGCTAAGACGAAGCAGAATTTTTTGATTGTTTTCATTAGTTGTGGTTTTGATTGGCAGTGTTGTTTATAAGGTTCTAAAATATTCCAAGACTGATCTGGCTTCGGCTTCTGTCAAATTTTGATTGGCCATTGGCGATCCGTTAAACTCAATGAGCAATTCTCTTGCTAAAGGATCTTCCTTAACCATCCCTTCAGGATTTAAAATCATGTTCATAACCCACTCTGGAGTTCTGCGCTCTAATATTCCTGTTGGAGCGGGACCTATGAACTTTTTATCTGTTCTATGGCAGGCAGTACACATGTTCTTAAAAACCTCTGCGCCTTTTGCCGCCATGTCTTGGTCAATGGTTGAAGCTAAAGTCACTGATTTGATTGGACCAACGCCTTTGGTGGTAAGATCCACCCTTTTGGAAGGTTTTACCTCTTGAGTCTTTGCTGCTGTCTCGGTTTTTGCAGCTGGCGTTTGTGTCGCTTTTTCGGTTTTAGGACTGTTACTTTCAGAGCTTGAGTCTTTCTTCTTGTCTTCTTTGCCTCCGCAGCTCAATAAGACTGTGATACTTAAAACTGTAAATAATTTCAATAGTGTTTTCATAATAGTTTGTTTTAGCATTATAAATTAATTAACACAAATTTAAAGATTGAACCAAGTATAATCTATGACATTTATCATATTTAAGACAATTAAGTCCTATTTATAATTTACAAAAAAAAAGAAGCCAAACTTTTAAGTTTGACTTCCTTGAATGTCTAGTAATTAACTATTTGGTGGTGTATTTTATATTTTAAATGTAATTACCGGTAGGGATGAGTGGTTCGCAATATCCTCAGATATGCTGCCACTGAATAGATGTGCCAAACCCTTTCTACCGTGGGTTGGGATAGCAATCAAATCGGCGCCCACAAGATTGGAGAAATTGTGAATCCCTTTTTCAACGGAATAATCCGATACATAATGAATGTCATTGATTTTATCCAAATTGCCATCGGCCTTTTGAAGAAAATTTGCCAATCGTTTCTCTAATTCAGCAGAGCTTCTAAAGCCTTGACCGGGAACATTCACATTGAGCAAATGCACTTTAGAGCCGAAGCCTTGAAAGAGTTGGAGTACCTTTTGATAGGCCGAAACAGCTTCGTCGTTAAAATCTGATGCAAAAACCACCGTTTCAAAATTAAGTGTGCTGGGTTTTTGTTTGATGACCAACACTGGCGTTTTGGAGTTTCTAACTACTTTTTCGGTATTGGACCCTACAAACACTTCAGACAAACCACTTGCGCCATGGGATCCCATGACAATTAAATCGGCTTTATGTTCTTCTGCGACATTACTTATCTCACTAAACACCCTAAAATGCTTGACAATTGGCGTAACGCTTATCCCCTCTAGATAGTCTTTATCCAAAAAGCTGTGAAATCTTTTTTTTGCTAAACCCAGAAAGAAAATCATTTTTTCATTTTGCTCGTCGCTGGAATCTGTTAGTCGATCACTTTCCAGATCGAGCATGTGCAGCGCCAATAACTCTGCGTCGTAACGTTTTGCCAATAATGCTGCGCTTTGCAGGGCGTATTCGGAATGTTCTGAAAAATCAATCGGTACGATTATTTTGTTCATGGATATGGTTTTTTGGTTATTTAAGGTTTGTGCTTTCGAAATTAGAAGTCTCATAAAACGGATTAATTCATATTCCGTAGAAACCGACCTGATTTTTAGGTAACTAAGGCACTATTTAAATTCGAATTACAATTCATGCAAGCAATTTATAAAATTTCAGCGTTAAAAAATATGAAATAAGTCATGATTACTTTGAAATGCGCAAGACTTCTCCCAAAATATTAAATAAATTTGGGATAGCAGGAAAATAAACCAATTGATATAAGTAAATTACGGAAATCTAACTTTTTAAAACCAATTAAAATGAAGCATTTAAAATTATATGCAGCAGCATTAACACTAACGCTGGTCTTCGCATGTAAAACAGACAAAGAGAAAAACGAGATGGATGACGCATCCACCACCACTGAAACCGATATGGAAGACGGTATGATGGATGATGACGCAAACGCAATGAAGGACATTCGGTTCGCCCTAGTGCCAAAAAGTAACAGTAAGGTTACTGGCGAAGTGGTATTTACTGAAGATGAGGGTCATGTTACCATGACAGCGACACTTCAAGGGCTGTCAGAAGGTTCTCACGCCATCCACATCCATGAAAATGCAGATTGTTCTGCGGAAGATGGATCATCTGCTGGAGGCCATTGGAATCCAACGGCCCAACCACACGGTAAGTGGGGCGATGCAGCGGGCTATCACAAAGGCGACATTGGTAATTTTATCGCTGATGCCGATGGCAATGCCAAAGTGATCAAAACCACAAACGAATGGTGCCTTGGTTGTGATGATAAAAATAAGGACGTCTTGAGCAAATCAATAATCGTTCATGAAGGCCAAGATGATTTTGTATCGCAACCATCAGGTGATGCGGGAGGAAGAGTGAGTTGTGGCGGAATCATTCAATAAGCTTTTGAACTCAATATTTTAAATATAAAAGTTCCAGACAATACACATTATATTGTATATTGTCTGGAATTTTACTTTAATACCAACGCTTTAAATGCAATTAGACACTTTAGTATTAAATTTTCAGAATAAAGACGAAAAGGCTTTTGAAGAACTCTACAACATGTATTCTGAAAGTATGCATGGCGTGATCTACAATATTGTAAGGGATAATGACATAGCCGAAGAAGTGATGCAGGATATTTTCGTCAAGGCCTGGCAAAAATCCAACAGTTACGATGCCTCCAAAGGCCGTTTCTTTACCTGGATACTCAATATCGCCCGAAATGCAGCCATAGATAAAGTAAGATCCAAGGACTTCAAGAATGCCAAGAAAAACCTCAACTCCGATTTTTTCGTAGATATTTTAGAGACCAGTGAAAGTTTGAATGATCAAACCGATGCCATTGGAATCAAAAAATACGTGGATATTCTTCAAGAAAAATGTAAAAAAATAATCGAGTTTCTCTATTTTAAGGGCTACACGCAAAAAGAAACCTCAGAAGAATTAGACATCCCGTTGGGCACCATAAAAACCAGAAACCGAAATTGCATCAATGAACTCAGAAAAATGCTAGTGGAATAGAATGGATTTAAAAACTTACATAGAATCTGGAATTTTGGAACTTTACGTTGCCGGACAATTGAGTGATCAAGAAAATCGCGAAGTTTACGACCAAATGCGCAAGCATCCAGAAGTGCTGCAAGAAGTATTGGAGATTGAAGCAGCAGTGATCAAATTGACCGCAGCGGTATCTCCAAAACCAAGTGCCTATATTTTTGAGCATATCAAAAAACATTTGGGACTAAATGAAGAGGAAACCAAAGTGGTGTCCATTACAAGGCCAAAACACAATTGGCTAACCTATGCATCTGTTGCTGCTGCTGTGCTATTAGGGGTGGGTCTTTTCTGGTCCATCAATCAAAATAATGCATTGGAGAAGCAAATCTCTGATGCAGAAGTGGAGAACTCCTATCTGGAAGTTCAAATGGAAGATACCCGTAAAGAATTGGCTGCCACAGAAAACATTCTGAAAGCCATTCGTGGCAAAGACGTTATTGCGATACCCCTTGGTGGGCAGGGCGATTTTGCCAGCACCTATGCCAAAGTATATTGGAACAAAAAGGAAAACCTCATTTATTTAGATGCACAAGGTTTGCCCGAAGCTCCAGAAGGCAAAGTTTATCAAGTATGGTCCTTAACACTCAACCCATTGACACCAACTAGTTTGGGCACTATCGACGACTTTAACAGTGATGACACCAAGATATTCAACATCAAAAATACCAATGAAAGTCAGGCCTTTGGTATCACCTTAGAACCTGCAGGCGGTAGCGAAATACCTACATTGGAGCAACTTTACACACTTGGGATAGTTTCTACCACCTAATAAAGATTTACCCTACTTCATTGAAAAAGCGCCAGACATGTGTCGGCGCTTTTTTTGTTTGTTTTTTAGAAAACAATTAGAATTCATTTTCCTGACTAAACCACTGTGGACTTCAAGTCCATAGGTTTTTTTAAACAGACTGAAAGTCGGTTTAATTCGTGAAATGAATAGTATCTCATTGTGTGCGTTTTTGGATAACAAACGGTTTTGTGAAAACCTGCCTACTGGACAGGCAGGTTTGTGAAATTCGTGGCAAAACATTTTTAGAAGCTAATGCGAAGTGCACTAAAGTGCATAGTTTTAACTCTATTTGAGACCAATAAAACCCAAAATCTCCTCGTAGCGATCACTCCAAGGCCAAAAGAATTGCGTCACCATCGGCACATGTTTCTTTTTTAAGTAGATGGGCGACACCTTGGGTTGAAATTTGTTTAAGCGTTCTAAAAATGCGGCATTCTGGATCTTGATACTCTGGTAGGTCTTGGTGCCCACATAAATAAAAAATGGAGGCGCGGCTTCAGACAGAAAATAAATGGGCGAAGCAGCTTTCCATTGTTCGGGATCTTCAGTCCAAGTGGTTTTATAATTATTTTCGCTCTTTGGCGGTTGCTGCTGTAAATGACTATACATATCGAGACCCGCAGCATCGTCTAAAATAACGCCTTTGATGGCCTTAGTCGTTTCCAAATATTTTGGGTTGGTGCTAATCAAGGCAATCAAATGCCCGCCTGCGGAATGCCCCATCAAGTAAATTTGATTGGGATCACCTCCATAATCGGCAATGTGTGCTTCAGTCCACTGTAAAGCTTCTGCAATTTGTTTGGCCATGGTATCAAAGTTCGCTTTGGGACTCAACGTATAGCTTGGAATGACAGTAACAACATCACGTTTGGCGAAATTTCGGCCTATAAGCCCGTAAGTGTCTTTATCACCAGTATTCCAATTGCCACCGTGCACGAAGATTATGACCGGTAATTTTTCTGCGGAAGGCTGCCTAGGTTCAAATACATTTAATTTTAAGGAGTCGGTTTTGCTTATTCCCTTGGTGTACGGCACATCTTTGAATTTACGGGACGCGCAGTTAAAGAAGGGAAGCATGAGCAAAATGAGGAGATATTGGTTTATTTTCATGTTGGAATATAGGTTAAAAAAAGAAGCGTTTTTATATTTCTATAAAAACGCTTCTTAAATCGGTTACCAGATTCTACCAGTTATCGATTTCTTTTTTTACATCTTCTTTGGACTTGCCGTATTTCTCTTGCATTTTTCCTGCAAGTTTGTCCATGTCTCCTTCAGCTTCTTTGTATTCATCATCAGTGATTTTTCCGTATTTCTTTTTGAAATCACCTTTGATTTGCTTCCATTTTCCTTCAAATTGATCGTTATTCATAATATTGAGTTTTTTAAATTAATAATACTACAAATTACATTTAAACTGAATCCCGGTTTAGTGCAATCCATTTTCATTTTGACGCGATTGAGTTGCTTTAAAAATTTCCTTCGGTGCTTTTTTCGAAAATAGATTTATCAAACTGCACAAAATGAATGTATTGCGACCTTAAAAAGTTTATACAATCGCATTCTTACTTATCTCTTCAACCACTTCCGGGTTCAAAAGCGTGCTGGTATCGCCCAAATCGTCGAACTCACCTTGCGCAATTTTTCTTAGAATGCGTCTCATGATCTTGCCACTTCTGGTTTTTGGCAAGGCGTTTGTAAATTGGATCTTTTCCAATTTTGCGATTGGGCCAATTTGCTCGGTAATGATCTGGTTGATTTCCTTACGCAAGTTATTATGATCCCTACTTTCGCCTGAATCCTTTAAGGTCACATAGCCGTATAGAGCATTTCCTTTGATATCGTGTGGGAAACCAACAATCGCACTTTCAGAAACTGCTGGATGTTCATTGATGGCATCTTCAATGGGTGCTGTGCCCAGATTATGTCCAGATACAATGATCACATCATCCACACGCCCCGTGATGCGGTAATAGCCAACCTCATCCCGAAGTGCGCCATCACCCGTAAAATACATGCCTTTATAAGCGCTAAAGTAGGTGTCCTTAAAACGCTCATGATTACGCCAAATGGTACGCAACATACCAGGCCATGGGAATTTGATGCAAAGGCGACCATCCACTTGATTGCCTTTGATCTCTTCGCCTTGTTCATCCATCAACGCTGGTTGTATCCCAATAAATGGCAGGGTCGCATAAGTGGGTTTGGTTGGCGTCACAAACGGGATTGGCGAAATCATGATGCCACCAGTTTCGGTTTGCCACCAAGTATCCACAATGGGTGCTTTGCGTTTGCCCACATTATCATCATACCAGTGCCAGGCTTCTTCATTTATAGGTTCTCCAACGCTACCCAAGACCTTGATACTGCTTAGATCCCTGTTCTGTAAATGGGCCACGCCTTCTTTTGCCAAGGCCCTAATGGCTGTTGGTGCCGTGTAAAATTGGGTCACTTTGTGCTTTTCCACGATGTCCCAAAAGCGGCCGTAATCTGGATAACTAGGCACACCTTCAAACATCACGGTGGTAGCACCATTGCACAACGGGCCATAAACAATATAGCTGTGCCCTGTGATCCAGCCTATATCTGCTGTGCACCAAAACACATCATTTTCGCGGTATTGAAAAATATTTTTAAACGTATAGGCCGTATACACCATATAACCAGCCGTGGTATGCACGATGCCTTTCGGTTTTCCTGTGGAGCCGGAAGTGTATAGAATGAAAAGAGGGTCTTCCGCAGCCATCACTTCTGCCTGACATTCGGCAGAGGCTTCGTCTAAAAGCGGCTGTAACCAATGGTCCATTCCATCTTTCATTTGTACCTCTGATGCGATTCGATTTACCACCAATACGGCCTCTATGCCAGGGCAATCTTCTAAAGCGTTGTCCACGATGCCCTTGAGGTCAATGGTTTTTTCCCCGCGGAAGGAACCATCACTGGTAACCACCAATTTACAATCGGAATCATTGATACGTGATGCCAGTGCATTTGCTGAAAAACCTGCGAACACTACCGAATGAATCGCACCTATACGAGCACATGCCAAAACGGAAACTGCCAATTCCGGAATCATGGGCAAATAAATACACACTCTGTCGCCCTTGGTCACACCTTTGGCTTTTAGCACGTTCGCCATTTTGTTGACGCGTTCAGATAATTCTTGGAACGTGATGTGCTGCGCAGCTTCAGTTGGGTCGTTGGGCTCAAATAGCAAGGCGGTTTTGTTGCCTCGCGTGGCCAAATGCCGGTCAATGCAATTTTCAGTGATATTGAGTTGAGCACCCTCAAACCATTTGATTTCTGGAGTTTCAAAATTCCAATCCAACACCTTGTCCCATTTTTTACGCCATAGAAAATGCTCCTCAGCAATCTCCTCCCAAAAAATCTCCGGATTCCTTACCGATTTGCGATAGACTTGGTAATATTCCTCTAAGTGCTTGATGTGGTAGTGACTCATAATTTATGATTAGTTAACTATTATCTTCAAAAAACAAGACCGATTGACGCTTCTCAATCATGGGGAACTATTTTTATTTACTTGTCCGCCAGCCAAAATCTCTAATCTCCAATCGTCAATCGTAAATCGTAAATCGTAAATCGTAAATCGTAAATCGTCTTGTGCCTTAAAATTAACCAATATTACCACATACATGAAGTTTCGTGCGAAAAAGCGCAATAATTTTAAGCATCGTTTAATTCGAAACGCTATTTTAGCAGTCTTAACCTCATGATTATGAATTATCCTAAGCTACTTTTAGTTTTACTCATTTCAACGTCTGCCTTCAGCCAAGGAAAAGTAGAACCCACACCCGAGGATCTCGAAATCGCAAACGTATTGAAGACTGAGTTTCCCGATGATGAGGTGGCGCTTATTTCTAGTGTGGACCTAATAACGTTTGACTTCGACAAAAAAAATATGCAGGTTACCGTCAAACAAATCACAGATGAGGAGATGATCAACCTCGACTCCCGTGCCGATATCCAAAAATATTGCTTTTACGATGGCGAATCTGAAATAACCGAATTCGAGATTAGCTACATAAACGGAAAAAAAGCTGGGTTTCAAATTAACGATGAAGCTTATAAAAGCGATGATTTGTTCCATAATGACAGCAGGGTGCAATATGCCGATATGGATTTTCCGCTCAATGCCTATCGCTACCTTACCCATGTCAAAAAAGAATATAAAGATGTCAAATATTTTACGAGTCTGTATTTTAACGACGATTACCCTATCCAAAAGAAAACCATTAGTGTTACAATTCCCGATTGGCTCAATTTAGAGCTCAAAGAAATGAATTTTGAAGGCCACGACATTGAAAAAACGCTAACCACCGAAGCCGAAAATCACACCAAAACCCACACGTACACGCTCAACAATGTACCGGCCATGTATCAAGAAAGCAATGCACCTGGCCCCTCTTATATCTACCCGCATTTATTGATCTTGGCTAAATCCTATACTCGAGATGATACCAGCGTGACGCTTTTTGATGCCACCAAAGATCTTTATGGTTGGTACATATCACTGGTCAACAGTTTGCAGAATGACAATAGTGCCCTTCAGGCTAAGGTGAACGAGCTTACTGAAAGCGCCAAAACCGATGACGAGAAAATCAAGAACATCTACTATTGGGTACAGGATAATATTCGCTATATCGCTTTCTTGGATGGCATTGCGGGTTTTAAGCCAGACGAGGCGGCCAACGTGTTCAATAAACGTTATGGCGACTGCAAAGGCATGGCAAACCTTACCAAGCAAATGCTGCTGGAGGCCGGTTTTGATGCACGACTTACGTGGATAGGAACCAAACATATTGCCTACGATTATTCCACACCAAACCTCGCCATAGATAATCACATGATTTGCACCCTATTCAAAGATGGCAACACGCTATTTTTGGATGCTACTGAAAAATTCAACGCCCTTGGCGAATATGCCGATCGCATACAAGGCAAGCAGGTGCTTATAGAAAATGGCGAAGATTTCATCTTGCAATATGTGCCACAGGCGAAAGCCAGCTTCAACAAGGAGACCTTGAGCTACAACTTAACCCTCGAAGAAGATCACATTATTGGCTCTGTAGATAGACATTACAATGGCGAGAGCAGGTCACAATTGCTTCAAAATTTTCACACGCTCAAAACCGAAAATAAAGCCGAATTTTTAGAATTTTACCTCAACCAAGGAAATAGCAATATCGCAGTATCCAACATTGACACCACCAATTTACTCAATCGCGACCAAAACATTGATATTGCTTATGATGTGGCCATCAAGAATGCGGTGTCCTCTTTTGACGGTCAAATTTATATCGACCTCGATTTTGACAAGGAACTGGCCACCCACAAGATGGAAAAACGCAAAACGGACTTCATCTTCAGTTCCAAGAAAGATTTGGAGTCGGTTACCCGATTGCAGATTCCTTCCGGCTATAAAGTGTCTCATGTGCCAGCAAATATTTCCATTTCAAGTGACAATTACGACATGCAGGTCATGTTCAAGAAAGAAGATCGCGCTTTGGTGTATAAAAAGCAATTCCGCATAAAAAACGCCAAGGTCGCAACCAGCGATTTTGAACAGTGGAACCAGTTCATAGACCAACTCAATGCCCTTTACAACGACCAAATCATCCTAAGCAAAGATTAACCAGTCCAAGACCATGACCAAAAAACTACTCGCGCTATTACTACTCTTCCAATCCCTGAGCGTGCTTTCCCAATCTAAAGAAGCCTTGGAGGCCAAAAACTTTTTCTGGGGAGAAGCGGATAAATCAAGAACAGTAAGTGATATTCCTGCAAACCTGCAAAATGAATCGGCAGTGATTCTCTATAAAAACGAGAACTACGACTTTCACAAATACGGGAAAAATGTGACTTACACCAGCTCCATTAGAAAGCGAATTAAGTTACTGGATCAGGCTGCGGTTGATGAGTTTTCAGAATTTTCGTTCCAGGAGCGCTTCTACTCCTCCAAAGGTCAGTTCAATTGGTTTAGAAAAGGCAGCACCACGGTTGGCATCAAGATTATAAAACCAGATGGCAGCGAGACCGAAATAGACGTCGAGGCGGAAGCCATTGAAGTGGATGGCGAGAATAAATTGGCCATTGCCAATCTCGAAGTTGGCGATATCATAGACTATTACTACTTCACTAAGGAGCCTTTTAAAAGCACTTATGCCTTCGGTTTTGAACCCGTTGAGAAACCCTTGGCCGAAGAATATCCCATCCTGGAGTACAAATTATTCTTTGAGACCGAAAATGATTTTTTCATCAACTTCAATTCCTACAATGGCGCGCCAAAACTTAGCGAAATCCCTACGGAAAAACGCAACATGCGACGCTACGAACTCACGGAAATCAACATCCCGAAAGGCGACTTTACCCGTTGGTTCTATCCTTTGGTCGAATTGCCATCCTATAAATTCCAAGTCTATTTTGCCCGCTCGGGGAAGTTTGAGGATCTCGCTTTAGCCTTTCTCCCAAAAAATGAAGCCACCATCAAGACCTCTGTGAGCCAACAGGAAGTCTTGGAGCTTTATGAAAACCGATTTAGGCCCGATGGTGACTTAGGCGATGTCAAAGATTACTTCAAGGGCAAAACCTTTGAAGACGATGCCCATAAGGTTACAGCTGCCTATTATTACATGCGGCATTATTACCTTACTCGCTTTATGGAGGCCTTTTATGCCAAAGATGCCAATATTTCGCCCTATCCATTTATGGTCTATGGCAACAATGTGGTCTTTATTCAAAGTCAAAAACAGTTTATCAGGCATTTTACTGAATATTTGAGACGCCAAAAAATCGCTTATGAAATTGTGGTTGCTAAAAACCGTTTTGATGGTACGCTAGACGATTTGCTTATCGAGAACAATATTGAAATCCTAGTAAAGATCAATACTGAAAAGCCACTCTACGCCTCCTTCTTTGGACCACATACCAACATCAACGAATTTTCCCCATTACTCGAAGGCACTGAGGTGTATTTGCTATCTGCGTCACGGTATCGCATAGATCAAATCAATAAAGGCAAATTACCAAGTTCAACCTATGCCGATAATGAGACTAAAAAGAACATTACGCTGTCCTTAAATGAGGCCATGGACGGCTTTAAACTCACTGCAGTCAATAGCTATAAGGGCCATGAGAAAAGTGACCAGCAATACGACCGTTTTCTCTATACCGATTATGTGAGCGAAGACTACAAAAAATATGAGACCGAAACATGGGTCGACATGGTACGACGGGAAAAAGACCAAGAAAAATATCAAAAAGAATTGGATGCCTTGACCGAAAAATTGAGAAGCACACAAAAAGAACGTTTCGAAGACAGTGCTAAAGCCGAATATTTTGCCGATGCCCTTGAAGATTACACCTACCAAATCAATGCCAACGGACGCTATAGTCTGGATTCGTATTTTATTTTCACTGAAGGCTTTACCACCAAAAACACGCTCATCAAGAAAGCGGGGCCAAATCACATCATCGAAATCGGTAAACTCATTGGCGGCCAAATTGACTTGACCAAAAAGGAGCGCGAGCGCAGTGAAAACATCTACTTACCCTACCCTAGAAGCTACAATTACCAAATCAACATGAAGATCCCTGATGGTTATTCGGTTTCAGGCTTGGAAAAGCTCAACACCTCGGTCGACAATGCAACAGGCGCCTTCATCAGCACTGCTAAAATAGAAGATGGTGTTTTGATCATCAATACCTTTAAACGCTATAAAAACTACTTCGAACCCAACAGCAATTGGGAACAGATGATTGCGTTTTTGGATGCCGCCAATCAATTTACAAATGAAAAGATTCTGCTGAAAAAGGAATGAATGAAGAGGAAGATGAAGATGAAGATGGAGATGAAGATGAAGACGAAAATGAACTTGAACTTGAACTTGAACTTGAACTTGACGCCGACTTGAAAGTGCTCATAAAGCGATATTGATTGGAAGTTCGCATTTGAATGTTTTAATTGTAAGAGGAAGAGGAAGATGAAGATGAAGATGAAGACGAAATTGAAATTGAACTTGAACTTGAACTTGACGCCGACTTGAAAGTTCTCATAAAGCAATATTGATTAGAAGTTCGCATTTGAATGTTTTAATTATGAGCGAAGGCGGAAGACGAAGACGAAGATGAAGATGAAGACGAAAATGAAATTGAACTTGAACTTGACGCCGACTTGAAAGTTCTCATAAAGCGATATTGATTAGAAGTTCGCATTTGAATGTTTTAATTATAAGAGAATGAGGAAGAGGAAGAGAATGAGGAAGATGAAGATGAAGACGAACTTGAACTTGAACTTGAACTTGACGCCGACTTGAAAGTTCTCATAAAGCGATATTGATTAGAAGTTCGCATTTGAATGTTTTAATTATAAAAGGAAGAGGAAGAGGAAGAGGAAGATGAAGACGAAATTGAACTTGAACTTGAACTTGAACTTGACGCCGACTTGAAAGTTCTCATAAAGCGATATTGATTAGAAGTTCGCATTTGAATGTTTTAATTATAAGAGAATGAGGAAGAGGAAGAGGAAGATGAAGATGAAGACGAAATTGAACTTGAACTTGAACTTGACGCCGACTTGAAAGTTCTCACAAAGCGATATTGATTAGAAGTTCGCATTTGAATGTTTTAATTATAAGAGGAAGAAGAAGAGGAAGAGGAAGATGAAGATGAAGATGAAGATGAAGATGAAGATGAAGACGAAATTGAAATTGAACTTGAACTTGACACCGCCGTGAAAGTTCTCATCAGCGATATTGATTGGAAGTTCACAAATGAATGTTTTAATTATGAGCGAAGGCGGAAGACGAAGACGAAAATGAAATTGAACTTGAACTTGAACTTGAACCTTGAACCTTGAACTTTGAACCTAAAATATCAAACCTGAAAACGCTTCCTATAGGCCTTAATTTCCTTGACTACCCTTGGCGCCATAATTAAGGTTGCGGTCATGGTTGGGATCGCCATTAAGGCAAATACGCCGTCAATGAGATTGATCATGGTTCTAAAATCTGTGGTCGCTGCCAGAATAATGCTCAAAATGTAAAAGTAGTTATAGATGTGTTTGTGCTTCGTACCAAATAAGAAGGACATGCATTTACTGCCGTAGTAAGAATAGGAAAACAGTGAAGAAATACTAAATACAAACACACAGACCATCAATGCATAAGCGCCAATACCCGGCATGGCGTCTTCAAAGGCAGATGCTGTAAGTGTCACACCATTATCTGAAGTGCTTTGCCAAACACCAGTTACCAAAATTGCCAAAGCAGTTAATGTACATACCACCAAGGTATCAATGGCAGGCCCCAACATAGCGACCAAGCCTTCACGCACCGGCTCCTTGGTTTTTGCGGCCCCGTGAGCCATTGGCGCTGTACCAATACCTGCTTCGTTGGAAAACGCACCCCGGCGAATGCCCAGCAAAATCAAGGCACCCAACATACCACCAAGAAATGCATCGCCTTTTATGAAATTTGCCTCAAAGGCATCGGTCACAATAAGTAGTAGATATTTGGGAACTTCAGTATAGTTCATCCCCAAAATAATCAACACCAAAATAAAATAGAGCAGTACCATGGAGGGCACCAGCTTTGAAGCAATATTACTAATGCGTTTAATGCCTCCCAAAATCACTATGGAGGTCACAACTACAAGAATCGCAGCAATCAGCAAATCGGAATAGACATTGACCTCAACACCATTGGGGATCAATAAAATATCGTTCACAGCCTGCTTGAGTTGATTGACATTGACCACCGGCAGTGCACCCAACATACCAAACGCACTGAACATAACGGCCAAGGGTTTCCAGCGTTTGCCCAAGCCTTCCACGATGAAATACATGGGGCCACCTTGAAGGTCGCCATTACTGTCCTTACCCCTGTACATAACTGCCAAGGTGCAGGTGAAAAATTTAGTGCTCATACCCACGATGGCACTTACCCACATCCAAAACATCGCTCCAGGCCCACCAACCGCTATTGCCAAAGCGACACCAGCAATATTGCCCATCCCAATGGTTGAGGATAGTGCGGTAGTCAATGCCTTGAAATGACTGATTTCCCCAGGATCATTGGGATCGTCGTATTTGCCTCGCAACACTTTCAAGGCATGTGAGAATAGTGTAAAGGGTATGAATTGGGAGCGAATCAATAGGTATATTCCGCCACCTATCAACAAAATCAACAAGGGTAAGCCCCAAGCTAAAGAAGAAAAGCTGGCGACAATCTGATCTAGTTTTTCCATAATTTTTGCTGTAAGGCCTTCCGAAGATATTACTTTCGCACAAAGCGGCCTTAAAAATTTAAATTATATTTAGGCCAAATTTGACCTAGCTTGAAATCTGACAGATTATTTTTTATCGATGCCGTAAGAGCCTTTGCCATTTTAATGATGCTTCAAGGTCATTTTATCGATACGCTGCTCAATCCAATCTATCGCGATGAAAGCAACATGGCGTATTTGGTTTGGTCCTATTTTAGAGGCATTACCGCTCCAACCTTCTTCACTATTTCTGGTTTGGTGTTCTTGTATTTATTGCTAAAAGCCAAGGCTGCTCAAAAAGATAAAAAACGCATCAAAAAAGGGATCTATCGCGGCTTGTTGCTTATTGCCATAGGTTATACGCTTCGAGCAGATGTATTTGGTTGGTTTCAAGGAAAGTTCCAGGATTATGTGCTAGTGGTAGATGTATTGCAATGCATAGGCCTGTCCCTAATACTATTGATTGGATGCTATGCACTGTTGCGCAATCAACTTATGATCTTATCGGTTATGCTACTGAGTTTAGGAATACTAAGTTTTTTGACTGAACCACTCTATCGTGGTTTGGATTTGACTTTTATTCCAAAGGTTTTCGCAAACTACATGACCAAAGCCAATGGCTCCATATTTACGATTTTGCCATGGTTTGGCTTCACGGCCTTGGGTGGATTTCTGGCCACCGTTTTCTTCGCGCAAGTTCACAAGCCACGCTTTAGATTGTTTACCGTTATTTTATTTTTTGCTTTAGGGCTGTTTTTAATCCATTATTCCTCGTGGTGTTTGATGCAGGTTTACCGTTGGAGCGATGTACAAGTGTTCAAGGATGTCGCCTATTATAATTATTTATTTACACGCTTCGGAAATGTCTTGGTCTTATTTGGCGTTTTTTATGCTGCGGAACCTTTATTGAAGCAGTCCATCATTTCAAAAATCGGACAGAAAACCCTTTCCATTTACGTGATTCACTTCGTTATTATCTTCGGAAGCTTTACCGGATTGGGTCTGAAGCATTTCTTTAGCGAGAGCCTAACGCCAACTGAAGCCATTGTTGGCGCTATCTTATTCATGTTTCTGGTTTGTCTCATTTCATTTCACTACGTAAAGACCAACGCCTTTCTATACAAAAGCGTTCGCCAACTCATAAAACGCATTCGAACAAAAGATTAGGATTAATATTCAGCTGCTCCTCTAAAATTACGATCATGTTTCATTACTAATCGAACAATTGATCTATATTTATCGCAGCAAAAACCACCATGAAACGCACCCTAGTAAAATTTAGAAATAGTGATTTTCGACAATTCATAACAAGACATCAAAAATATGCGCCCATCCTTTTTTTTATAGGTGGGTTTATTTTTGATACGCTCACATTGGGTCGCATAGATCGCATTTATGACATTAGTGTGTTGTGTTTGCACATGACCTCGCTCACCATTACCCTTTACCTCTTCAACATCATGGAAGATGGCAAACTGAGAAACACCATCTTTGAGCGCTTCGAACCTTATTTCCCATTGGCCATACAGTTTTTCTTTGGTGGTCTTTCAAGTGCCTATGTGGTCTATTTCTCGAGAAGTGTCTCACTCTCAAAAACAATCACCTTTTTTATCATATTGGTACTATTGCTTTTTGCGAATGAGTTGCTCAAAAAACGGATTTCCAATAAATACTTACAATTTACCGTCTATTTTTTCATCAGCTTTACCTTTTTCACATTCATGCTTCCAGTATTGTTCAAAGAAATGAATACTGCTATGTTCATCATCTCAGGTTTGGTAAGTTTGGGCAGCACCTTGACCTTGATCATTTTTATCTATAGCAGGAGTCAAAGTACCCGCTTAGAAATTAACTTAGCCAAGCTTTTGGGCATGGTCTTTATAATCTATGGCACAATAAACGTGTTTTATTTTTTCAATATGATTCCGCCAGTGCCTTTAGCTATGGAAACCGGTCTCGTCGCACACAGCATCGAGATCAAAAACAACAAATATGAAGTGAGTTACGAGCGCGACGAGTGGTATGTTTTTTGGAGGCAACACAACTCCGTATTTACCCATCACCCAGGCGAAAATGTGTATGTCTTTTCTTCCATTTTTGCGCCAACCGATTTAAAAAAAGCCATCTCCCATCGTTGGGGCTGGTTGAATCCAGATACTAATACTTGGGAAATCTTTGACGATATTGGTTTTGAGATGACTGGTGGAAGGGATAACGGTTTTAGAGGCTATACCTTTAAAAACAATGTGAAGGATGGCACTTGGAAGGTCGAGGTAATCACTGAGGAAGGACTTGTACTGGGCGTTATAGATTTTGAAATCAAAACCAGTGCTTCTGACCCACCAATCCGGATGATCACACGCAAGTTTTAGTGTGGTATCATCTAAAATTCTTGAGCAATCAAGAACTTATGCATCTTAAGCAAAAGCTAAAAGAAACTGCCTGATAAAAAATAGTTATTCTGAATTAGATACGCGCTTTAGCCTTTTTGTTGGCAACAATAAAAGAAGTGTCATAACCTGCGAACTTCTTCATGTAATGACCTACTGTTGTACCGTAAGCATCGGAAAAATTATAACTACCAGAGCTTCTCAAGTATTTCTTAACCGTTCCAGCACCTGCTAAATGTGCTGCGGCCAAAATCCCAGACTCTGTTATTTTAACCCCTCCAATGGTTTTCCCAACAGAACGCTTGATGTCTTTTCTCAAAATCCATTTGTTGCGCGCAGCATTTGCCAAAAACGCCTTTTCCTGTAATTTCGGATTGTACAAAAACTGGTTCGGATTGTAAATACCAATCAATTTGAGCGTTTCTGAACCAAATTGGTATTTTCCCAAATAGCCCAAGGTATTTACCGAAAAGTAATTGCCTCTGGATTCCTTAAAAGCAAGTGCTTCCTTGAAACCATTATAAGACTTACCCAAATAAGGAAAATATGCGTGATGCTCGTGAAAGGGTGCGGCGAGTTCGTTGGACTCGGTGTTCATTGCCAATTCATGCGATGTGGTATAATCAAATTCCATACCTTCGGTAGAATAAAGACTCATATCCAGTTTTGGACCTGGTTTGAGAGCCATAAACAATAAAGAAAAAATAGCTAGAGGGATAGCAAAATAATGACTTACTTTATTAATCATAACAGCTAACTTTTTGTAGGACTAAAATCTGTTTTCAGACCTTACAATTTGCGCGTGCAAAGATACACCTATTTTCAACTTATTGAAAATTAAAGGTTAAAGTGTTGTTAAAAGTAGACAGCGTGTAGCTTAATGCCATTTTTGCCGTTGAACTCAAGGGTTGGAAAAGGAACCTTAATGAGGTTGAAAACATCAAAAAGTGTTTTTAAAATGTAGGAATTTGTTTTTATCCGGGTTAAGTCCACATCTAGGCTTAGGTAAAATTGACGCTGGCGATTTTGCTGGGCAAATACCCCGGTTTGTGTCTCGTTTGTTCCAGTGAGCATCCCCTCGGCACCATAACCAATGGCCACATTGATCCACTTCGGAATTTTAGAGGTTTTAAAAAACGAATGCACATTGGCACTCAACCAATAGGTTTGACCGTTGTAATCCTTCAGCAGTTCTTCTAATAAGCCGTCACCCAATTTATCTGGGCGTTGTTTGGCAAAATCAGTTTGATGGAAGGAATACTTTAAATTTATGCGCTGCTCCTTCCAAAGCAATTCTTGGCCAACATATAAACCAGTGCCTGTTGCATTAGCTGCCATATCACTCCATGAAAATCCCCATTCTTCAGAAAAACCGTCAAAAACCTCAACCGCAGTCAAAAAGCCAAAACCTAAAGTGGCACCATAAATCAACTGGTCTCTTTTGCTAACTCCAGACCAATTTAAGACGTTTGCACCTGTTTTTCCAAGTTGGTACGCAGAGAAAACATGACCCAGCTTATCCATTTGCAACCATTCATCAGCATCATCGATGGTCTTAAAACTGCTCTGGGGATAATCGGCATACCAAAGTTGATTCAAACCAATAAGTGTGATTGAGGCTAAGGTTGCTTCAGAAATAACAACCGCATTTCTACGTGAGGTGTCTAGGGAGTCACTGGGTTTTAAAAAACTTTCAAATCTGGATTGAGAATGTGCAGAAAGTGAAGCAAGAGCTATCAACATGACATATACCAATCCTTTTTTCATGTTATTTATTGATGCCTTGATTAGAAAGGTAACGCTGGTACTCTCTCGCATTTACATTGTGTTGCGCTAGGGTCTTAGCGAATTTATGAAAGCCCATTTTATTCGCATTTGCTGCAAAATAAAGATAAGAGTGCTTTTCAAAATTCAAGACGGCATCAATGGCAGTGATGTCTGGCATGGCAATGAGTCCTGGAGGCAAACCGCGATTCATATAGGTATTGTAAGGCGACTCAATGTCTTTATGAACATTGAGCACGCGCTTGATAACCGTGTTTTGATATTTGGGTAATTGATAGGCAGCATATTTTAAGGTGGGATCTGCTTGAAGTGGCATCCCAATCCGGATTCGGTTCATATAAACGCCTGCAATACGAGGTTGCTCGCTGGCTTGTTTGGATTCTTCGTGCACGATGGACGCTAAAGTAAGCACTTGATCTCTTGTCAAACCGATGCTTTCGGCTTTTGCTTTTCTGGCATCATTCCAAAAGCGATTGTATTCCTTCAACATACGATTGCGAAAGGTTTCTGCAGAACTATTCCAGAAAAACTCGTAACTGTTGGGAATATACATCCCCAAAGCTGTTTGTTTATTGAAACCACTGGCTTTGAGAAATTCGGGATCGGTCATCGCACTAATGAGCGATAAACTATCGGCCTCAATTTGACCGGAGATGCGACCTGCCAATTTCGCCAAATTTTCTTGATTGTTAAAGGCTATTGTGATGGGCAAATTTTTACTTCTTATGCTATTGATGATGTCATTATTGCTCATCCCTTTTTTAATGACGAAACGTCCAGACTTGAGATTAGTGGTATATTTTTTCTGTTTTGCAACGGCATCAAAACTGCCAATATCTTTTAGAAGTGGTTGCAATTGCTCCCTAACCTCGGCATAATTGGCATCGGTTGGCACAAAAATATAGGCATCCTCATTGTCGAAGGCGGTGTTGGGAGACAACATGGCATTGTAGATATAGTAAGCGAAAATACCGGCACCTACCAAGCCTATGATGGCGATGACCCAAAGAATTTTTTTAATATACATTAGCTGAAGATTCGTTGTAGAAGATATTCGTTTTTATAGTTGCCCTTGATAAAATTCCAGTCTTTTTTGAGACCTACGATTTCAAAACCTTGATTTTGGAAAAGGCGAATGCTTTGCGTGTTCTCTTCGGAAATATTACAATACAATTGATGCATGTCCAAATGAGAAGCACAGTAATTGATCAGGAGCTGTAAGGCTTCCTTCCCGAAACCGCGCGCTCTGTGCTGGGCATCCTTGATCAACACACCAATGCCTGCGCGTTTATGTTTCACATCAAAATCAAAAATATCAATAAGTCCCAAAGTCTCATTCTCATAATTACAAATGACCAATCGCAATTGCTTGACGTCGTATATATCTCGGTGCGCATTCTCTAAATATTGCTGCAGAATGAATTTCGAGTATGGCGTGTTGGTATGACTAATATCCCAAACCGATTCATCATTCTCAATCTCATGGAGAAAGCCTAAATCTTCTGGTTCCAGAGCCCTCAAAAAAATTTTCGCTCCTTTTAATGTTACCATACGATTGCCCCTTTAAAAACTTGGGTGGCTGCCCCAATGAGCCAAATATCTTGATAGCCAGTTTCAGTTTTCTCAAAAGAAACCTCCAATGCTCCGCCGGGTGTGAGTAATTTAATGCGATTTTTATCGGTTTCGCCGGTGTAATTCATGGCAAGCGCCACAGCGGTCACACCAGTTCCGCAGGAATAAGTTTCATCTTCCACGCCTCTTTCATAAGTTCTTACTGAAAAACTATCAGCAGCATTTTTAGTTACAAAATCAACGTTGGTTCCAGCTTCATTGTAAGGAGCTCCATACCTAATACTCGCACCTCTGGATTTGACATCCAATCGATTTAAATCGGAAACCAGCTCCACATGATGCGGCGAGCCAGTATCTAAAAACGTATGCGTTTTATGGGTTTCGATGCCCTTGACATCCTGCATTTGCAAACTTACTTTGTCGCCTTCAATGTTGGCGCTATGTGCTCCATCAATGGCCTCAAAGGTGGCTTGCGTTTCAATAAGACCTAAAAATCTTGCAAAGGCCACGATACATCTACCGCCATTTCCGCACATGGAGCTTTGATTGCCATCTGCATTGAAATAAACCATCTTAAAATCCATTGTATCATGGGATTCCAATAAGATCAGTCCGTCTGCACCTATGCCAAAACGTCTGTCACACAAATGTGATATTTTTTGGGATTCGTAATTTGCAATGATCTTCTGACGATTATCTATCATCACAAAATCGTTGCCTGTGCCTTGGTATTTATAAAATTCGAGTATCATAGTGCTTGCAAATATAGCAATAAAGACGAGAAAAATCGGCTGTTAAATGTGTCTTAAGAACCTGGTTAAAGTGCGTTAAAGTTAAAATTGAAATTCAATAAATAATTATCTTTGGTCGTTATCAAAGAAAGCCGCTTGAAGGCTTTATTTCAGCAACATACACTATTTTCAAAATTTTCAAACAAACGATACTTATATGAAAAAGTTTTTAATTCTGGTTTTTGTTTCCATGCTAGGCGGCATCATCGCATTATCTGCCTATCTATTTTTCTTTAATGCCACAGCTCCACAGGCAGAGCAAGTCTCTACTGCTGATCAACCCTACTTTGTACCGGCAAATTACAATGGGGATGCCAAGACCAATGCTTTGATACATGCTGAATCCCCGAATTTCGTGGAAGCTGCGGAAAACAGTATTCATGCAGTGGTTCACGTAAAAAACACGTCAATCGTATCCAATCCAGCCACCTTTCAGGATTTATTCTACGGAAGGCAATCCCAGCCTAGAACACAAGTAGGAACTGGCAGTGGTGTGATCATTTCGCCAGATGGACATATCATCACCAATAATCACGTGATTGCTGGATCCGATAAAATCTCAATTACTTTAAATGACAATCGGGTGTATGAAGCCCGCCTTGTTGGTACTGACGAAAAAACCGATATAGCCCTTTTAAAGATCGATGCAGACGAACCCTTGCCATCCATTCAGTTTGGCGATTCAGATACTATAAAGGTTGGCGAATGGGTTTTGGCAGTTGGCAACCCGTTTAACCTTACTTCTACCGTTACTGCTGGTATAATTAGCGCTAAGGCAAGAGATCTTTCTGGCAGAAACTCACAAAGTTTCCTACAAACCGACGCTGCAGTGAATCCAGGAAACTCAGGAGGTGCTTTGGTAAATGCCAGAGGCCAATTGATTGGTATCAATACCGCAATTTCATCTCAAACAGGTTCTTATATTGGATACTCGTTTGCGGTGCCAAGTAACATTGCCAGAAAAGTGGTGGAAGATATTATTGAATTTGGTGACGTTCAAAACGGAATCTTAGGCGTTTCAATCTTAAATCGCAATTCAAAAGAAGCCATTGATAAGGGTATCAATCAAATTGATGGGGTTTATGTAAGTAATGTAGAGGACAAATCTGGTGCTAAGAAAGCGGGTATCAAAGAAGGCGATATCATTAAAAAATTAGATGAAATCACCATTTCCAAATTTTCAGATTTAAGTGGTTATCTCAAAACAAAGCGCCCTAATGATGTGGTAAATGTTGAAGTGTTACGTGATGGAACTCTTAAGACCATTTCAGTAAAACTATCTAAGACCGATATTGTAAGTGTCGATTTCATAGATATGAAACTGCAAAACTTGCCAGATTTGGTCAAGAAAAAATACAACATCAAAAACGGAGTCATGGTAACCGACACCGAAAATGCCTTTTTGTACAAGCGCCTAGGGATTACGCGTGGCACGGTAATTACGGGCATCAATGATATGGCCATCAATAACATCGAGGATTTAGCACATTTCAAAGCGCAGTATGGCGATGATGTGATTGACAATATTGAAAAATTGAAATATATTGACGGTAGTCTCAAAGAAAAGGAAGTGTATTTCACTGAAAATAGATAAGCCTTTTTTCAACACTATCGAAACTAATCAAAACCCTTCTGGAATTAAATTTCTGAAGGGTTTTTATTTTAATCAAATCGTTACGATAACGTTTGAAATATAGTATTTTTGCAAGCTAAAATCAAAACACAACCTTTAATTTAAAGACATCATGCCTTTACAGGGAACTTACGAACAAGAACTTGCTTTTCAAGCAGACCGCCGACGGGCAACCGTAGAATTCATTAAAATCATCAGTGACCTTTGGTACGACAAGTCCATTGAATTGGTGCTTTTTAGAAACCAGCTCATCGATCGCAACGTGAGCGAAATCTTAAATCTTCATGAGTATGCTGGTGCGTTTGTAAAGAAACCCATTTCCATTTTTGATTCGGTTGAAATTGCCCAAGCCATCAAAGACTTAAATTTACCACCGGCAAAATTGGACATTGGCAAACTGACCTATGAGTTCCATTTGGACGACCAAAAGTACAGCAATGCCACTGGTTTCGTTGCCGAAAAGCTTAAAAACGCAAAGAAAAACAAAGTCAATCCACCTAAGGATGTGGTCTTGTATGGCTTCGGAAGGATTGGTCGTTTGGTCGCAAGGGAGTTGATGACCAAAACAGGAAAAGGCAGTCAAATGCGTTTGAGAGCGATTGTAACCCGCGGAAAAATAGACGCAACTGTTTTAGAGAAACGGGCCTCTTTATTGAGAAATGATTCCGTGCACGGTAATTTTTCCGGCACCGTTAATATTGATGTCAAAAACTCAGCCTTGATTATCAATGGCACGACCGTAAACGTGATTTCAGCGAACCATCCAGAAGACATCGATTACACAGCCTTTGGCATCAAAAACGCCCTAGTGATAGACAATACAGGCGCTTTTAGAGACAAAGACGCACTAGGCAGACACCTCAAATCCAAAGGAGTTTCAAAAGTATTGCTAACAGCTCCAGGCAAAGGCATTCCAAACATTGTACATGGTGTTAACCATTTGGAATACGATCCTGATAAAGTGAATATATTTTCAGCAGCGTCTTGCACAACAAATGCCATTACCCCTATTCTTAAAGCCGTTCAAGATGCTTTTGGCGTTGTGAGCGGACATTTGGAAACCATCCACGCCTACACCAACGACCAAAACTTGGTAGACAATTTCCACAGCAAATACCGTCGCGGCCGGGCAGCAGGGCTCAACATGGTCATTACTGAAACCGGAGCAGGACAAGCGGTCACAAAAGCATTGCCTTCCTTCGAAGGAAAATTGACCTCAAATGCCATTAGAGTTCCAGTTCCTAATGGTTCTTTAGCAATTCTAAACCTGGATTTGGAAACAGAAGTTTCCGTAGAAGACATCAATACGGTCATGAAAAACAATGCTCTGGAAGGCTGCTTGGTAGAACAGATCAAATATGAAATGAGCGATGAGCTGGTATCGAGCGATATTGTTGGAAGCTCTGCTCCTTCCATTTACGATAGTAAGGCAACGATTGTGAGAAAAGATGGCAAAAATGCCATCCTATATATATGGTATGATAATGAGTATGGTTACAGTCATCAAGTTATTAGATTAGCCAAATACATTTCCAAAGTAAGACGCTTTACGTATTATTAATGAATTAAACATCTAAAATTTATTAAGCAGCGTATATTATTTAACCTCGCAATTTGTGAGGCTAAATAATATACCATAATTCAACAAATACTCATAAATTTAGTATATTGTCGGCTCAAAATCAAACTCTTAAATTGAATCCAACCAGAATGAACTTTTTCAAAACGCTCTCACTTACAATACTTTGCTCATTTTGTCTTTTGAACAGTAATGCACAAGATGATGACAAGGATAAGCTCTCGCTCAACGAAGGCACCATAGACAACCAATTTGAATACCTTATACAACGGTCAAATGATTATCAAGATTATAAGGTCGTCAAAAAAACCTGGTTATACACCTTAAAAGAGCATACCATGGATTCGCTCAATGCGGTGCGAAATGATCTCACTGATACTAAACAGGTTGTTGAAAGACAAACCAAAGAGATTTCAGATTTAAAGAAGAATTTAAACAGCACCGAAACTGACCTTGACAATACCATCGCTGAGAAGGACAATATGGCTTTGTTTGGCATCCCAATGAGCAAGGGCAATTACAGCATGCTTATGTGGATCATCATTGCGGTATTGATTGTGTTGCTTCTGTTTTTTATCTATAGATTCAAGAACAGCAATACTGTGACCAAACAAGCGCAACTGTCACTTTCTGAGACTGAAGATGAATTTGAGGAACACCGCAGAATAGCTCTCGAGCGCGAGCAAAAAGTGAGACGCCAACTACAGGATGAATTGAACAAGCATAAGAATAACTGATCTTTTAGCTGATATTTCTTCGGAAGTATTTGTCTACCAACCAATATTTAGAACATCTGTAAGCCCGCTGAATCGATTTTGGTAAGTTTACAGATGTTTTGTTTCATGTCAAATCGAAATTTATGAAATTCAAACACCTCTACCTCCTACTCGCCATTATAGGCCTGATTTACACATGGTATTTTAATATTCAGTTCTATCAGACAGCAACAGACACCTCCATTCTTAATTTTATAGATTTGACCAAAACCACGATTCCAGCGCAATCCATAGTTGCCGACATCACGGTAGTGGGCATCACTTTTCTGGTCTGGATGGTTCATGAATCGCTAAAGCTCAAAATCAAGTATTGGTGGCTGATAATCCCTCTTAGCTTTTTGGTTGCGTTGGCATTTAGTTTTCCGTTGTTTCTATATATGCGAGCAAATCGATTGGAAAAAATTGGAACGTTGGAAGCACGAAGCTAAACTATCAATCCAAAAGCGAAAGCAGATTAAAAACGAAACACTCCAATACAGGGAGAAAAGACCGGAGACTGAAAACTGGAGACTGAAGACCGGAGACCAAAGACCGAAGACTCCAAACTGAATACTGGAGACTGAAGACTGCAAACTGCAAACTGAAAATAACTACATTTAAATTACCTTTGCAATCATATTTTAAAATCATGCGCATAGATATCATTACCGTTTTACCCGAGTTGTTGAAGAGTCCGTTTGAGGCCTCCATTTTAAAACGTGCCATCGAGGCCGACTTGGTTAGTGTGCATTTTCACAACTTACGCGATTATGCCACTGGAGGTTACAAAGCCATAGACGATACCCAGTTTGGAGGTGGCGCAGGGATGGTAATGATGATTGAGCCCATAGACAAATGCATCACTCAACTCCAAAGCGAACGTGAGTATGACGAGATCATTTATATGACGCCAGACGGCGAGCGTCTCAATCAGAGCATAGCCAATCAAGTATCCTTAAAGGAAAACATCATCATCCTTTGTGGTCATTACAAAGGTGTGGATCAAAGAGTTCGCGATAAATTCATCACTCGAGAGATTTCAATTGGTGACTATGTGCTTTCGGGAGGCGAGCTGGGTGCAGCAGTCTTGTGTGACGCCATTATTAGATTGATTCCAGGAGTCTTGGGCAATGAGACTTCAGCATTGACCGATTCATTTCAAGACGGACTTCTTGCACCTCCAATTTACACCAAACCACGCGAGTATGACGGCATGAAAGTGCCCGAAGTGTTGTTTAGTGGCAACTTCCCGAAAATAGAAACATGGCGTGAAGAGCAAGCCTATTTGAGAACCAAGGCAAGACGTCCTGATCTATTGGATTAAAAAAATAAGAATTCGGGAAGCATTTTCAGCGCGGCTATGCACCAAAAGTCAAAAGATTCATTAAGAATTATCGTGTCGAGGCTCTCAAGCTAACCCTAATTGTTCTTCTGCTAAGAGACTAGCATTTTCATAGTGAACGGGCTCAAAACGTTCAACGTTAAAATAGACCTTCAGCTTGAACTTTGAACTTATTCAGTTTGGAAATTAAATAAAAAGAGTATCTTTGCAGCCAGTTTTGGATTAACCTCTGGCGAAATACGTGAATGTTGCTTCGAACAAACCATTATAAATATAAAGAGATGAGTTCTTTAGTAGATTTTGTACAAGACGAATTTGTAACAAGAAAAGAGTTTCCAGCATTTGGAGCAGGTGATACCATCACCGTTTATTACGAAATTAGAGAAGGTGAAAAAGTACGTACCCAGTTTTTTAGAGGTGTTGTGCTACAACGTAAGGGCACCGGGACCACTGAAACCTTTACCATCAGAAAAATGTCAGGAACCATAGGTGTAGAGCGTATCTTCCCTATCAATTTGCCTGCACTTCAAAAAATTGAAGTCAATAAGAAAGGTAAAGTTAGAAGAGCAAGAATATTCTACTTTAGAGGTCTTACTGGTAAGAAAGCGAGAATCAAGGAAGTTAGAAGATAAGCTTTCCAAACCACATCATATAAATCCCTTTGACCGTTTAAATTGGCAAAGGGATTTTTTTATGAACTATTGTTAATAAGCCTAGTTAATAAGATGTGGATATATCTTTCACGGTTTAACTTGCAAAACACACTTTAATTTATTACTTTAGTAACGCAGTAGATAACAAACCTTGTTTGTTTTTGAATTATTTCAAATTTCAGTCTGTTGCCATAGGATGTAAAAATTCTATGTAATTGTTTTTTGAGATCGTCAAACCAATTTTGGTTTGTGATCATGAAGCTATGTCAGTGTTATCGATGTTCACGCAGCGGTAGATTGAGTAGTGAAAAGTTCTAAAAGAGTAGCAGAATCGAAAGTGCACGTGAAGATGAGGAACAATAGTATTAATGCGAGGTCATTTATTTGACATTAAAAGTATTTAATACTATCAAGAAAAACAGTTAAAATCGAAACTTAATTGTAACATGTCAATACATTTTGAAAGTTACTTAAAGTTTCATTGGTTTAGTGCATTTTGTAACGTTTGTGAGGTTTTAGAACACCAGTTCAAAATCTTACTTTTTAACCTAAGAGTTGAACTCGTTCGCGATGAACTAAATCAAAAAAAGCCATATCAGTGTAGTTTTACTACTGTGATATGGCTTTTATCGTTTATAAACTGTGCTGCTTCATTTCCATTCCAGCCCTCCTTTTACCCACTTAATCCGCTACGTTTAACGTTCCTAATTTTGTATATTTGCAGCACTAAAAATAATTTAGTTTTATTCCAATCCATTAAACTTTAAACCTCCTATGGCAAAAACACCTAGTATAATCTATACAAAAACTGACGAAGCACCTGCATTGGCAACGCATTCATTACTACCAATCATTCAGGCCTTTACCAAGTCATCAAATATAAATGTAGAATCACGTGATATCTCTCTAGCCGCACGTATTTTGGCTAATTTTCCAGATTTTCTCACAGATGAGCAAAAGGTTCATGATGCGCTGGCAGAACTAGGCGATCTCGCCAAAAGAAAAGAGGCCAATATCATTAAATTACCAAACATCAGTGCTTCCATCCCACAGTTAAAGGACGCCTTGCTAGAATTACAATCAAAGGGTTATAAATTGCCCAACTATCCTGATGAGCCTAAAAACGAAGCAGAGAAAAGCATTAAATCGCGTTACGATAAAATAAAAGGCAGTGCTGTAAATCCAGTGCTTCGCGAAGGAAACTCAGACAGACGCGCCCCAAAAGCGGTCAAGAATTTTGCGAAAAGACATCCGCATTCCATGGGTAAATGGGCTGCAGATTCAAAAACCCATGTGGCGACCATGTCCCACGGCGATTTCGCACATAATGAAATATCCATTACCCTGCCAGAAGCCACCTCGGTAAACATAGTACATACAGATGCCTCTGGAAACACCACAGTGCTAAAGGAGAATCTCAATTTGCTCAAGGGCGAAATTATTGATGCCACCGTTATGAGCAAAAAAGCATTGATAGAATTTTTAAAAGCAGAGGTAAAGGATGCTAAAGATAAAAACGTGTTGTTTTCCTTGCATCTAAAAGCCACCATGATGAAAGTCTCTGATCCAATCATTTTCGGCCATGCCGTGCGGGTTTACTTTCAGGATCTTTTCAAAAAATACGATACACTCTTCGATGAAATCAGCTTCGATCCCAACAATGGCTTCGCAAATTTAATCGATAAGTTAGACCAGCTTCCATCTGAAAAACGCAAGCAACTAGAAAAAGATATTGAAGCATCCTTTGAAAATGCACCTTCAGTAGCTATGGTAAATTCCGATAAGGGAATTACCAATCTACATGTCCCAAGTGATGTGATTGTAGATGCCTCCATGCCGGCAATGATTCGTACTTCAGGAAAAATGTGGAATGCGCAGGGCAAGCTGCAAGATACAAAAGCAGTCATCCCAGATAGTAGCTATGCGGGCGTTTTTAGCGCCACCATTGATTTCTGCAAAAAGCACGGTGCTTTTGATCCCACCACCATGGGTACAGTGCCCAATGTTGGTTTGATGGCCCAAAAGGCTGAGGAGTACGGTTCTCACGATAAAACTTTTGAAATTGCTTCCGATGGTAAAGTGGAAGTCATGGATGCAAATGGTGAAATTTTGACCAAGCATGATGTTGAACAAGGTGATATTTGGAGAATGTGCCAGGTTAAAGATGCACCAATCGAGGACTGGATAACACTAGCGGTCTCTCGAGCAAGAGCCTCAAAAATTCCTGCAGTTTTTTGGTTGGATGATGAAAGAGCGCACGATGTAGAATTGATAAAAAAACTAAATATATATTTACCCAAATTAGACACCTCTGGTCTTGAGATTAAAATACTCTCGCCAGTTGAAGCTACAAACTATACTTTAGAACGAGTAAAGGCTGGTCTTGACACAATTTCCGTATCAGGTAACGTGCTAAGAGATTATTTAACCGATTTATTCCCGATTTTAGAATTGGGAACCAGTGCCAAAATGCTCTCCATAGTCCCATTGATGAATGGTGGTGGTTTATTTGAAACAGGGGCTGGCGGATCGGCACCTAAGCACGTGCAGCAATTTTTGGAGGAAAACCATTTGAGATGGGATTCTTTGGGTGAGTTTTTAGCTTTGGCAATGTCCTTAGAGCATTTTGGAAATGTGAATGACAATGAGAAAGCCATCATTCTTTCTGAAACATTAGACGCTGCAACCGAAAAGCTTTTGCTCGACGGTAAGTCTCCTTCTAGAGTGGTCAATGAAATTGACAATAGAGGCAGCCATTTCTATTTGGCCATGTTCTGGGCAGAAGCTTTGGCTAATCAAACAAAAAATGAAGCACTTAAACATGAATTTGCTCAAGTCTTTAGGGATCTCCAAGCGCATGAAGCTAAAATTTCAGAAGAATTGATTGTGGTACAAGGAAAATCATTGAACATTGGCGGTTATTATGAACCAACAGAAGACTTGGTTTCTCAAGCCATGAGACCTAGTGATACATTCAATAAAATCATCAACGGTTAATAACGGTTTAATTTTTTAATTTAGTTAAGCTTCATTCTTAAATGGAGCTTTTCCTATTTTTGGTAAATTTTTTTAATGACAACAAAATCCTTTATTGTAATAATTTTTGTTTTAATTGTTTCTACTGTTTTTGCCCAGGCACAAGACAAGTTTACATTAAGCGGCATCATTACCGATGCAAGTACCAATGAGACTTTGATTGGGGTCAACATCATTTTTCCAGATGAGCAAACAGGTACCAATACCAACGAATATGGTTTTTATTCCATTACCTTACCAAAAGGTGAATACACACTCAGTGTTAGTTATCTCGGTTACAAACCGGTCCAAGAAATCATAGTTCTGGACGCTGACAAAAACATGAACTACAAGCTCAATGCATCTTCAGAAAGTCTTGATGAAATTGTGATTACAAGGGATGTTGAAAGACTCAACATACGCAAACCCCAAATGAGTATGAATGCACTTTCCATAAACACAATCAAACAAATGCCAGTGGTTTTGGGCGAAGTGGATGTGATCAAGTCCATCACGCTCTTACCTGGCGTTACAAATGCGGGTGAGGGGGCTTCAGGGTTCAATGTGCGAGGTGGCGCAGTAGACCAAAATTTAATACTTTTGGATGAAGCCACTATATTTAATTCTTCACATCTTTTCGGCTTTTTCTCTGTTTTCAATCCAGATGCGATAAAGGATATTAAACTTTACAAAGGAGGTATCCCCGCAAAATATGGGGGTAGGGTGTCTTCTGTTTTGGATATTTACCAAAAAGACGGCAACAGTAATAAATTTCAAATGAATGGCGGTATTGGGATCGTTTCGAGCAGGTTACTAGTTGAGGGTCCAATAAAGAAAGAAGTCGGGTCTTTCCTATTAGCAGGAAGAAGCAGTTATGCCCATTTATTCCTTCCGCTTTTTGATTTAGATAGCAAAGCCTATTTCTATGATCTCAACACAAAATTGAGCTATCGCTTGGATGATAAAAATAGTATATTTCTTTCGGGTTACTTCGGTAGGGACGTCTTTAATATTTCAGATTCCTTTGAAAACACCTATGGCAATACCGTTGTCAATTTTAGATGGAACCATTTATTTTCAGACAAGCTCTTTTCAAATTTTTCTGCTATTTATTCTGATTACTTCTACGGTCTCAATCTTAATTTTGTTGAATTTAATTGGGATTCGGGAATTTCAAATTTCAATTTGAAATACGACCTCAAAAACTATATCAGCACTGATTTCAAACTTGAATATGGTATCAACAGCATCTACTATAAATTTAATCCGGGAGATATCAAGCCTTCCACTGCAACTTCGGGGATCAACCCTTTTAAACTGACAGATAAGTACGCTTTTGAAAATGCCATATACATTGATGCCGAACATCAAGTGACCAATAAACTAGCGCTTTCTTATGGGCTTCGGCTGAGTACGTTTCTAAGGTTGGGACAAGACCAGCTCAACCAATATGAAAATGACAACCCCATTGAATTTAATGAACAGTTACAAATCTATGAAAAAGCAGTTCCTATTGGTTCCAGCAGCTTCCGAAGAAGTGAAGTACTCAAATCCTTCATGAATTTTGAACCTAGATTATCTTTAGCTTATCAATTAAACGACTATTCTTCAGTTAAAGGAAGCTACAACAGGATGAGCCAATATTTACACCTGCTCTCAAACACCAATTCGCCTACACCTTTAGATATTTGGACGCCAAGTGGTACCTTTGTAAAACCTCAAATTTTGGATCAAGTCGCCATTGGCTATTTTCGATCATTTAACAATAATGCCTACAGTCTTGAGGTGGAAAGCTTCTATAAAAAAATCAAAAATCGTATCGATTATGTGGACGGTGCTGATTTGATTGCCAACAATGCCATTGAGCAAATTATTTTAAACGGAAGGTCTAGAGCTTATGGTCTGGAAGTGCTTTTTAGAAAAAATGAAGGTAGATTCACGGGCTGGCTATCCTATACACTATCAAAGTCTGAACAACAAACCGAAGGCAGAACACCTGAAGAAATTGGAATCAATAATGGCGACTGGTATTACACCCCTTATGATAAAACCCATGATATTTCCCTAACCGGAAATTATGAACTCAACAAAAGATGGAATTTTAGCAGTAATTTTATATTCACAACGGGACAACCATCCACATTTCCAAATGGTCAATATGAATACAACGGAATTATCGTCCCAAACTTTGAAGCACGAAATTCTAGCCGGCTCCCCGCTTACAACCGCTTGGATCTTGCGGCCACCTATAATCCAAAACCCAATAGTGCAAAGCGGTGGAAAGGCGAATGGGTTTTTAGCATATACAACGTATATAATAGAAGAAACGCAGCCTCGATTACCTTCGGCCAAAATCGAAGTACGGGTGTAAATGAGGCCACACGGTTGGCGATTTTTGGGATCATCCCTTCTGTCTCCTATAATTTTAAGTTTTAGATCATGAAAAAATACATAGCCATACTCCTTACATTGCTATTCGTTTCCTGTGAAGATGTGATTGACGTTGACCTTAATGAAGCGGCACCAAAATTGGTCATTGATGCTTCTATCGACTGGTATAAAGACAGCATGGGTCTAGACCAACAGATCAAATTGACGCTATTGACGCCTTTTTTTAACCCAGAAATAGCACCTGCAACCGGTGCCGTGGTATCAATTACAAAAGATAATAATGAAAGCTTTGAGTTTCTAGAAGAAGGGGAATCTGGTATTTACACCAATAACACCTTTATTACAGAGCTCAACGCCACTTACACACTTTCCATTTTGTATGATGGCGATACTTATTTTGCTACCGAAACCTTGATGCCTGTAGTAAACATTGATTACGTAGAACAGAATGATGAAGGCGGTTTTAGTGGAGAAGACATCGAGTTGAAAGCATTTTACACCGATCCTGCCAATGAAGAAAACTATTATTTTTTCGAATTCATAACCGATATTGTTGAAATTCCCAACCTTGAAGTTTACGAGGATCGTTTTACAGATGGCAATCAAATTTTCGGCTTCTATAGCGAAGAAGACTTGGCGTCTGGAGATATAGTAACCATTAGAAACCATGGTATATCAAAAAGATTCTATGAGTACATGTTCATTTTATTGCAACAGAGCTCAGAAGGAGGCGGTGGTCCATTTGAAACTCAACCTGCAACAGTAAGAGGAAATTGCATCAACCAAACCAATCCAGATCATTTTCCGCTTGGGTATTTTCGGTTGTCTGAGGTAGCTGAACTTATATATACCGTACAATAATTTGGGCGTTACCCACTTGCTCTAAGGAGCAAGTGAGCCGTGCTATCCGTTATATCTTTATGCAAATCGAAACTATTTTAATATTAGACATTTGAGGCTTATCGCATGAGAGTTTATAACAAGCTTTTCAATTTGCATAAAGGATGCCACTTCTATCACTAACGCTTAAAAAAATGGCTATTTTTACATTATGACATTCATAAAAACAACTGAACAGGCATCCAATTACGATCATCTGGAAAAAATGACTGTTAATGAACTCTTGGGTCATATCAACAAAGAAGATCAGTGCGTTCCTATAGCGGTGGAAAAAGCACTACCACAAATTAAAGCTTTGGTGGCACAAATTGTGAACAAATTGAAAAATGCAGGCAGACTCTTCTATATTGGTGCAGGTACTAGCGGGCGCCTGGGAATTCTCGACGCATCAGAGTGTCCACCAACCTTTGGGGTAGCTCCAGAAATGGTTATAGGCATTATTGCCGGTGGCGATCTTGCCATAAGAAATGCGGTAGAATTTGCAGAAGATTCAACAACTCAAGGGTGGCTCGATTTACAATTTCACAAAATAACAGCTAAAGATGTTGTTATTGGCTTAGCGGCATCGGGCACTACGCCTTATGTGGTTTCAGCTTTAGAAGCTTGCAATCAACATGATATTATTACAGGATGCGTCACTTGCAATCAAGATAGCCCATTAGCCAAAACCTCCAATTTTCCAATAGAGGTCATAGTTGGGCCAGAATTTGTAAGCGGAAGTTCCAGGATGAAAGCTGGTACCGCTCAAAAGCTCGTACTCAATATGATTTCAACCTCAGTAATGATTCAGCTGGGTAGAGTAAAAGGCAATCGTATGGTAGATATGCAACTCAGCAACACTAAATTGGTGGAGCGAGCTGTCACCATGTTGATGCAAGAACTCAATATTGAAAAAGAGGAAGCGCAAACATTAATAAAGCGGCACAAGAATGTAAGAACCGCGCTAATGAACTATAAAGATGGAAGAGACAAATAGAACCGATAAAGATATTTTAGTCAAAGGCGTAAAAACAATGGCTCTATCTGCCGCCTTGATGTTCTTGGGCCCCACCTTACTTTACATCGCGTTGAGTAATAAAGAAAAACCATTATATATCCCAATTTTAATAGTAGCCTTAATAGCTTGTGGTTCAGCTATTTACTTTGGATTTAAGGGATTAAAGACCATCATGGATAGTATGTTTAAGAAACGCCAATGAAATTGAAAATACTTATAAACACAATTCATTCAATAAATATCACTGGAATTCAAAGAACAAACGCTTAGACTACACGTAGCATTTTTTAAAAGATTGCAATTAACTATCATAATACTACCATTATAGTTTCTGCAACGGAAAAAAAAATCAAAATCTTCCTATATTTAAAAGCGAAACGTTACTAAGCACACCAAACCTAAAAGGCACCTACAGAAAAGTATCATAAAGCCCCGGTAACTTGACCCTACATAATCTTCACTCTTCCTATCTAATTTAATCGATGCTAATAGCAGAGCATAGAATCCTATTAAACTTTTAAGCAGGCACCAATAAAATATTACAGTGTCAATACGAAGATGGTCTAAGTTAAGGTTAAAAATCAGCAACCTACAAAAACGCTTCAAAGTGATACATCTTTTATAAATTTTGGGTTAACTCATTCCCGCTCATAAACAAGTACTAAAAAAGGGCAAAAGCTCTGCTACGAACGACGCCCTCATTTGGCATATTTCAGACTCCGAAAAAAGATTAGGTAAACAATGTTCCCAACATCTACACGGGTGTTTATGCAGATTACAAGCAAAAAACCAGCTATTCAAAGCGCTCTCAGGTATAAAAATGTAACTGAGAACAGACTAAATAGGCTCAAACGTATAAATAGATTACATAAGAAGACTTAGTAGTGATACGTTTGCGAGTTTTAAGTATTGCTCAAGATCAGGACCAGCAGCATTTAACAAGGATAATTTATTTTTTGACTTGATTTTAGTTTCGATTGACCTAGAACTTATGAAAAACACAAGCAGATGCTAAGTCGTTAAAAAACAATATTTTAACGTTAGTTCAGATGGCGAATTTTTCACAAATCCTTCTGAAAATTTGTTGAAGAGATAAACGCATCAGCACTAAAGGAAACTGATAAATTGTTACTCCTAAAGAATTAGCAATTTGGATTCGAGGAGGAAGTCATAGACAAGAAGTGAGTATTTAATCGATTAAATGCCGGAAATTGCATCGAAAAATACTTCAGTATTGCTAAAATAGTATTCAATGAAAGGGTGGCCTCAAATTATATGGGTTTTAGAAACGTAGAATTCTTCCTGTATAGATTAACAACAATTTTTGCATGATCTTAAAGTCCCACAACTTTATGACTTGATTCCAAGGAGCAGATATCTACTCTATAAGTACAAGTAGTAAATGGACTGAAAATCAATCTAAAAGAGCGGAAATACTTTTTGAACGCTATCCCGATCTGGAAAAAGCATATAGATTATGCCAGAACCTATCTTGGATTTTTAATAATACAAAGGACAAGACCTCTGCACTGATAAGATTGGCAAAGTGGGATGAGAAAGTTAGACAGGCGAAATTTAAAAGCTTTAACACCATATCCAGAACAATGTCAATCCATTATCAAAATATACTGAACTACTTTGACAACAGAAGCACCAACGCTTCTGCAGAATCGTTCAATGCAAAAATAAAAGCTTTTAGAGCGCAGTTCAGGGGTGTTAGAAATGTAGAACTCTTCCTATATAGACTAACAACAATTTTTGCTTGATCGTAGAATCCCACAACTTTTTGACTTGATCCTTCAAATTGCCGTTTCCGTTCATTTTCAGAAACAGCCCCAAACAAAAAAAGTCCCCAACACGTATGTGTTGGGGACTTCAAGGAAGGCGGCGACCTACTCTCCCACGAGATGCAGTACCATCGGCGCAAACGGGCTTAACTTCTCTGTTCGGAATGGTAAGAGGT
>NZ_VORM01000108.1 GCF_007997225.1 Subsaximicrobium wynnwilliamsii | reverse complement strand
TGGGAACGGCGGAACTCACTCAATCGCACTATCTCAGGGAAAGCAACAACAAAACACCATAATTCCAGGCCACTTTTCACAACATCGCGTATAATTAATTGCTTGGCTTGTTCTTCTTCCGAAAATCATCGTGGATGCCAAAGTTCGTTTTTATTTGCTAAATTTACTGCTTGAGACGCGCAACTAATCATACTCAAGAGCGTTGTATGCCATTTGAAAAAAAAATTCCGCTGAATTTGAAATAATAAAAAAGCTGACCCTTAAAAATGTGGACGGAATAAAAAATGGAAATGAAAATCCATACCGAATCCGAAAATAAAAACAGCGGATTTTGCGCGGAATGAAAATCGAAATTTTTTTTTGGTTTTTTAAGGGTAAAATAACAAAGATAGGTTTATCGACAAAAAAAATATGGAACTGAAAACTGTCCGAATCTGGAATCTGGAAAACAATGCCGAACGAAATCTGGAAGCTAAATCGGACTTTAAACAACAACGTCGGATTTTACTCGGTCGCACGCAATCTGGACGTCGGACTTTAATCGGACGCTCGAAAAATAAAACAACGGACTTTACTCGGACGCGGAAAAATCACAGAGCGCAGAGAAAAAACGGCATACAACACGGTGTATAAAACATAGCTGGTTTCGGGATTTATCAAAGGTCTGTGCTTATTTGGAAAGTCCGCCAAATCTTTGATTCGGGCGTTCATATTGAAAAGTATGTTCCAAATCAAAGATTTGGCTAATTGCTAATCTGAAAATTATTGTATTTTTATACGCTACGTTTCATACACATAACGTTGGCTAAAATAGCAGAATTAGCAAGTAAATTCATAATCCAGACTTTTTAAGAGCTAATTCGTGACATCATGCGGAAACCAATCTCTGCGGACTTTTTAGCAGGTTTATGGAATCGCTATCTGAA
>NZ_VORM01000107.1 GCF_007997225.1 Subsaximicrobium wynnwilliamsii | reverse complement strand
TAGTCTATCAAAGATTCGCTCACCAAAATATCTTCGATTTAACTTGTAAACAAACTCGTTTAGATAAAGTTGCAGATATTTTTTCTTGATTTTATGGTACGTTCCTGTAAAATTCCGTTTAGCATTACTAATGGCAATATGTACCCATTTCAAAGTTTCTTTGGTGGTCTGCTCGTTTGATTTTTCAGTCACATGTATCTCCACATAATCAGCAATGTTGACATATGAGGTGCTCTTGTCCGTGAAAACAATGGTTCGCTCACCATCAATGGCATCCACAAAGGTCTGGTCTGTTCCTTCTGCCTTATGGTCATCAAGGACTTTTGCTTTGAAATAACGACATTGTCGCTCTACTTTTCCTGTGTCGATATCTTCAAGTACGGTACTTTCAGCCATGACCATAACGTTGGACTTGGTCTTGCTACCTCGTCCAGCTTTTTGAGTCTCATGTGCCTGCTGTGAAGCCTCTATTGTAAAGTAGCCTTCATCCATTTCTATCATGCCCTCCAATGTATATCTGTCATCTCGTTGCCCCATTGCTTTACGTAATTTATGAACCATTGCCCATACAGGCTCGTAGCGTTTTAACCCTAGTTGACGTTGTATTTCCTTTGACGAAAAACCTTTCTTGGTAGTGCTCAAAAGAAAAATTGTTTTGTACCAGACCAAGAATGATAGTTTAGAGCCCTGCATTATAGTGCCACTGCGCAAAGATTGTCTTGACCTACAGGATTTACACTCATAACTCCATTTATTCTTCAACCAATAGTGCTGCGTGCCTTGACATCGATTGCAGATGACCCCTATTTTATCTCGTTCCTCTTTAAAATGTGTACGACAGCTCTTTTCGTCTGTGAAATGAACTCCAAAATCAAATATATTCATAATCAACTGTTTTAATATCAAGTGAATATACGATAATTATTTCATTTTAGGGCT
>NZ_VORM01000106.1 GCF_007997225.1 Subsaximicrobium wynnwilliamsii | reverse complement strand
CGTTAGCAACAAGCTAAAAAAAACATTGAGAATATGAAAAAACTTTTAGTCCGAATTGCTTCAAATTTATTTCCGAATCAAATAACATCTTTTGCGTACGACCAATTAACGAATCCACAAGTTCGAAAACTTCGAGAAAACGAATTAGGAACATTAGAAAAAGCGGAAAAAGAAAAGTATAAATTCAAGGATTTTGATATTCAACTTTATACTTGGAAAGGTGGCGATAAGAAAGTTCTTCTTATTCACGGTTGGGAAGGTCAAGCAGGAAATTTTTCGGATTTAATTGAAAAACTTTTAGCAGACGGATTTACAGTTCACTCATTCGATGCACCATCACACGGATTTAGTAGTAAAGGACGAACAAGCTTATTTGAATTCACAGAATTAGTTGGAATTTTAATAAAAAAGTTTGACGTTAAACTTTTAGTTAGTCATTCTTTTGGTGGTGTAGCTACTACTTACGCTTTATTTGAAAATCAAGACATAGAAATTGAAAAATACGTCTTGATTACAACACCTGATAAATTCATTGAGAGAATAGATGACGTTTCAGAAATGGTCGGAATTAATGAAAAAGTAAAAAACCGACTGATAAGCAGATTGGAAAATGAAACAAATAATGATGTTAGAAATCTGAATGTGAGTGAATTTGTTAAATCTATAAATGTAAAAAAGTCATTAATAATTCACGATATTGACGACAAGGTCATTCCTATTTCTCGTTCAAAAAATGTTCATCAGAATTGGACTGAATCCGAATTTATGGAAATTGAAGGAACAGGACATTTTCGGATATTAAGAACAGAAAAGGTCATTAATAAGGTTATTGATTACTTAAAATAAAAAGCCAGTTGCTAACAATGTATATGAAAAATAGGCGAGTTAGTTCTAAATTCAAGGCTTTTGAATCGTATCAAACTTTGTGCTTAAATGAAAGTTTCGTGCTTCGAAATCGCCTACTTTTCATATACTAACCGTTG
>NZ_VORM01000105.1 GCF_007997225.1 Subsaximicrobium wynnwilliamsii | reverse complement strand
ATTGTATATCCGCAAACAGCCCTAAAATGAAATAATTATCGTATATTCACTTGATATTAAAACAGTTGATTATGAATATATTTGATTTTGGAGTTCATTTCACAGACGAAAAGAGCTGTCGTACACATTTTAAAGAGGAACGAGATAAAATAGGGGTCATCTGCAATCGATGTCAAGGCACGCAGCACTATTGGTTGAAGAATAAATGGAGTTATGAGTGTAAATCCTGTAGTTCAAGGCAATCTTTGCGCAGCGGCACTATAATGCAGGGCTCTAAACTATCATTCTTGGTCTGGTACAAGACAATTTTTCTTTTGAGCACTACCAAGAAAGGTTTTTCGTCAAAGGAAATACAACGTCAACTAGGGTTAAAACGCTACGAGCCTGTATGGGCAATGGTTCATAAATTACGTAAAGCAATGGGGCAACGAGATGACAGATATACATTGGAGGGCATGATAGAAATGGATGAAGGCTACTTTACAATAGAGGCTTCACAGCAGGCACATGAAACTCAAAAAGCTGGGCGAGGTAGCAAGACCAAGTCCAACGTTATGGTCATGGCTGAAAGTACCGTACTTGAAGATATCGACACAGGAAAAGTAGAGCGGCAATGTCGTTATTTCAAAGCAAAAGTCCTTGATGACCACAAGGCAGAAGGAACAGACCAGAGCTTTGTGGATGCCATTGATGGTGAGCGAACCATTGTCTTCACGGACAAGTGCACCTCATATGTCAATATTGCTGATTATGTGGAGATACATGTGACTGAAAAATCAAACGAGCAGACCACCAAAGAGACTTTGAAATGGGTACATATTGCCATTAGCAATGCTAAACGGAATTTTACAGGAACGTACCATAAGATCAAGAAAAAATATCTGCAACTTTATCTAAACGAGTTTGTTTACAAGCTAAATCGAAGATATTTTGGTGAGCGAATCTTTGATAGACTAGTAATAGCAAGCATTACAGCTAATGGACACTAAACGGATATACAA
>NZ_VORM01000104.1 GCF_007997225.1 Subsaximicrobium wynnwilliamsii | reverse complement strand
GATTGTTCAATTCTATTCGACCATATGGAATTCAGAATTTCATCGCTCAATTCGGCAATCTCTTTCTTTAATGATTTTTGGAATATTTTAATCAACTCTTGGTTTTTTTTTAAATGTGCCACAACGTCTCCGTATATGAAACGTAGCGTGTAAAAACACACTATCGTTTCGGATTATACACGAGCCAATTTTTTATTTTTTCTATTTATCTTTAATTTTCTAAATATACAAAAATAAAAATTTGGTGGACTTAATAAAGAAGCAAAAACCTCTCGTAAAGCCTGTAATAGCTATGTTTTATATACATTGTTGTGCATAGTGCTTTTCACGTTCTGCTTGGTTTTCCGCTGTTTATTATTTAGTTCTGCATTGAGCGTTGGCAAGACATACTCTTTTGCAATTTTGGGCTTGTGCGTTGGCTGTAGCGAATTGCAAATGTGTATGGCTTTTAGCGTTGGCTTTTCATTACCTAATGATACAATCAATATAAACAGGTAAATGGTCAGAAATTGTTCTTGCTTTACTCAAATTACTGCATTCACCTACAAAATCTATTTTTCCAGAATTTATTAATTCTATGTTCTGTGTGTCATAATATATATTATCAATTGAGTGATTTAAATATTTGTTTCTTTTACATTTCTTTTTCAAAGTTGTAGGTGAGTTTTCAATTGCGGATTTATAGCCCAGATTATACAAATCATCCCATACTACGTGTTTTTCATTTAAATTAAAATCACCTAAAATGAGTATTCTATCAGATTTAAGCCTTTTTGAATAATCTTTAAAATAAACAATTTCATTTTCAGGATTTTCAGAATGGACACGAGAATGAAAATTTATTTGTATATCCGTTTAGTGTCCATTAGCTGTAATGCTTGCTATTACTAGTCTATCAAAGATTCGCTCACCAAAATATCTTCGATTTAACTTGTAAACAAACTCGTTTAGATAAAGTTGCAGATATTTTTTCTTGATTTTATGGTACGTTCCTGTAAAATTCCGTTTAGCATTA
>NZ_VORM01000103.1 GCF_007997225.1 Subsaximicrobium wynnwilliamsii | reverse complement strand
GCAATTAATTATACGCGATGTTGTGAAAAGTGGCCTGGAATTATGGTGTTTTGTTGTTGCTTTCCCTGAGATAGTGCGATTGAGTGAGTTCCGCCGTTCCCAAAATCCGCGAACTTTGTGATTCCGCTCGAGTGTAAAATTTCGTGTGAGTGAGCAATTCCGCAAGACGATTTTATTCAGAGTGGATTTGATTAATTCAAGGTTCCGCAAACTTTTCTGTTAGCGAACAAGACTAAAAATCCGCGTTGCATTATATCGGACTGGATTAGAAATCCGAAATAAAAAATCCGCGACCGTGAAAGGAATAGTTTTTTGAATTCCGATTGTCTAGTTCTGAGTGAATTCCGCCATTTTTTACAACGCTCTTGAGTATGATTAGTTGCGTGTCTCAAGCGCTAATTTAGCAAATAAAAACGAACTAGCGAATCCACGAGGATTTTCGGAAGGAGAACAGGTCAAGCAATTAATTATACGCGATGTTGTGAAAAGTGGCCTGGAATTATGGTGTTTTGTTGTTGCTTTCCCTGAGATAGTGCGATTGAGTGAGTTCCGCCGTTCCCAAAATCCGCGAACTTTGTGATTCCGCCCTAGTGTAAAATTCCGTGTGAGTGAGTAATTCCGCAAGACGATTTTATTCAATGTAGATTTGATTAATTCAAGGTTCCGTAAAATTGTCTGTTTACGAACCAGACTAAAAATCCGCGTTGCATTATATCGGACTGGATTAGACATCGAAAAAAAATTCCGCGACCGCAAAAAGGAATGCTTTTTTGAATTCCGATTGTCTGGTTCTGAGTGAATTCCGCCATTTTTTACAACGCTCTTGAGTATGATTAGTTGCGTGTCTCAAGCAGTAAATTTAGCAAATAAAAACGAACTATAAAATCCACGAGGATTTTCGGAAGGAGAACAGGCCTAGCAATTAATTATACGCGATGTTGCCTAATGTAGTTTCAGAATTTTGATTCTTTAGATAAATGACTGTTTATAGCAGTGCGCAAGAGTGATAAAAGTCCGCCCGA
>NZ_VORM01000102.1 GCF_007997225.1 Subsaximicrobium wynnwilliamsii | reverse complement strand
TGTTGAACGAATCCTCCCTACCGGTCGGAAGCCCGCCTGAACCGTTCCGATTGGATGTTCTTGCTGTAAATGTAATAGATTTATTAATTTGTAGCTAAATTTTAAATCCAATACCATGTTTAAAAAAAAGTAAAACCATTGCTGAACGCGCCTTTGAGGAGGTAGCGGGCTTCAGTACACTCCAGAACAAATTGGAGCAGAGCTTTTCCATCAATGGCAAAGCCAAAAGCACCCTAAACAATTACCTCCGATGCCTGGCGCACCTTGCCCTGCACCATAAGCGAAGCCCGGAAACGCTCTCGGTGGAAAATATCGAGGCTTACCTTTATCATTGCCAAAAACTTCACAGGACACCTTCTGAGAGTTTTTTCAAACACACCATTTTTGGACTCAGGGCTGCCTACAAAGTAATGGGCATGGAGGCCAAGCGCGTGGCCCTGCCACAGATCAAACGAGATCTGAAACTGCCAATCGTATTGAGCCAGGAAGAAGTGAAACGTCTTTTAAAAGCGCCCAGGTACCTCAAACATCGTTTGATCATTGGGATGCTCTATGGTTGCGGACTTCGCAGCTACGAACTCTGCGGCCTAAAATTGGCAGACATCGATTTCGATCGCAGGACGGTTTTCATTCCCAAGAAAAAGGGCAAGATCGACCGTTATGTTCCCTTGAGCAAACATTTGATCAGGGGGCTAAAGAAGTATCTCAGAACGGAAAACCCCCAGATCTATCTTTTCAACAGTCAGGTCACCAAAGATGGGAAAGCGCGGGGGTTGACCACCAATGGCATAGGTTGGGTGATCAAAGAGAGCCGAGGCAAGATCGGCAGTTCCAAAAAGATAACCGCCCACACGTTGCGGCACACCTTTGCCACGCATCTGTTGGAATATGGCGTTGACATTGTCAGCCTAAAGGAACTCTTGGGCCATGCGCATATCGAAATGACGCTGACCTATCTGCACGTGGCCAACCTGCCCAGTGGTTCGAGGTTTTCCCCGCTGGACAAGCTCTACGGTTGATGCGTCCCCGACATACGGTGGCCGACGTTTTGGAAATGGAGCAGCTACAGCTCAAAAGTCTG
>NZ_VORM01000101.1 GCF_007997225.1 Subsaximicrobium wynnwilliamsii | reverse complement strand
TTTTTTAAACATGGTATTGGATTTAAAATTTAGCTACAAATTAATAAATCTATTACATTTACAGCAAGAACATCCAATCGGAACGGTTCAGGCGGGCTTCCGACCGGTAGGGAGGATTCGTTCAACACCGTATATAAGCTATGGCTTGGTCTGTGCCAATTTGGAAAATCTATGGATTTCCCAAAGTTAGTTTATATTTGGAGAGGTTCGTGCTAAACACGCCACAGCTCATATACATAAACGTTGTGCAACATTTGAGAAAGACATATGGCATTTAATAAAAAAGTAGTAGAAGATTCGCTTATTTCTTGTGGAAGACATTGTTCTTTATGCCATAAATTTTGTGGAACAAAAATTGAACTTCATCATATTAAGCAAAGAAAAGATGGTGGAGAAGATTCTTTTGATAATTGCTTACCATTATGCTTTGACTGTCACGCAGATGTAATGCAGTACAATCCTGACCATCCGAAAGGAAAAAAATATACAGAGTCGGAATTAAAACGTCACCGTAATAATTGGTACGAAAAAGTAAAAAATAGTGAAGGAACTGTTATAACCAATTCAAGTTATTTAAATCTTGATAAGGCAACATTTGAAAGATTAAATGAACTTTTGGATAGTAAAAATTTAATGTATTTCATTAAACAAAATGGATTTTTAGGAGGTTCTTTTCCTGACAAAATATACGAAGACATTTATAAATTTCTTATCGAATGTGAATTACCCGAATTTGAATTTATAGACGCTGATTTGGAAGGATTAAAATCGGAATTGCGTCAAAATATGGAAAAATTAGATGAACTAGTTACCAAACACACATTTGGTGCAGGTATTGGAAAACAAGGAATTCCAAGAGAATGGGAAATGCAAGAACCAGAAAGATTAGACAAAGCAATTGAGGATTTTACAAACCTAACACCAATTGTAACGGAAAACTATGAATCTCTCATTAAATTAGGTCGAAGAAAATTATATACGAATTAAAAAACGTTGCACAATAACTAAGTATTCGGCTCGCCGATAGGCCAGAGCTGAATACTGTGTTGACGAATCCGGTTGATTTGCCGTCTATGGGTAAAACGATGAATTTAAAGAAGGATGGCTGGAGTTTGCGCTGTTATT
>NZ_VORM01000100.1 GCF_007997225.1 Subsaximicrobium wynnwilliamsii | reverse complement strand
TTCGAACTTGTGGATTCGTTAATTGGTCGTACGCAAAAGATGTTATTTGATTCGGAAATAAATTTGAAGCAATTCGGACTAAAAGTTTTTTCATATTCTCAATGTTTTTTTTAGCTTGTTGCTAACGTGTTTGTATATGAGCTGTGGCGTGTTAAAGCACGAACCTCTACAAATATAAACAAACTTTGGGAAATCCATAATTTTTCCAAATAGGCACAGACCCAGCCATAGCTTATATACGGTGTTGCCAGCAGTTTTTCTATTCAGTTTGGTTTATTTATTTATCAATTTACTTCAATTATAAATCCAGATGCTCCTTTTGATTTTTTATAATTATTCCACTCAAGAGAATCCAAAACTTTATCTCCTTTGGTAAGAATCAAAGAGTCAATTCTCGATAATTTCTGAAAATATCTCGGCTGATTTAATTCTTTGGGAATTTCTCCAAAAGTCAGCGTGTAAATTAATCCTTCGTTATTTTTTTTCGTTTTAACAATTTCATTGGAATAGAAACTATAAAAAATCGAATTTTGGAATATTGCTAAAACTCTTTTTTTGTAATAGCTGTTTTTTAAATCATTCTCCACATAGAATTTGACATCTCCAAATTCCGTTTTTTCTTTTCCGATTAGTTCTTTATTTGCTGAACAAGAAACTAAAAAAGCAATTACGATAAAAGTTACTAATTTCAGCGGTTTGTTTTTCATTCCGTTTCGTTTTTCCGTCCAATTATTTAATTCAAGCTATATTTTCAGTTTCGCTCAATTCAATCTGTCAATATTTTACCTAAAATTCAAAAAAAAATTCGGATTTCGAGTATTTTTTAATTTTTCAATTCAAGTTACGATTTTTCTTAAATTGCTGGCAACGCTCTTGAGTATGATTAGTTGCGTGTCTCAAGCGCTAATTTAGCAAATAAAAACGAACTAGCGAATCCGCGAGGGTTTTCGGAAGAAGAACAGGCCTAGCAATTAATTATACGCAATGTTGGCTAAAGTAGTTAGATGATTTTGAAATTTTTGAAAATGTTCCGTTGGTGCAGTGCGTAAGAGTGAGATATGCTTTGGCCAATTCATGAGTTTAAGTACAATTCGATTTAGCAAGCAAGTCGGCAAGTGAGCCTAATTCCGTCACTATTTGGTCATCGT